>NZ_WOCA01000020.1 GCF_009728145.1 Ornithinibacillus caprae
TCTTTTTTCCATACCCGTTCCGTCTATTGTTTGTTTCCTTTTCTCCTTTATCATTGGATTCATAGCCCAAATGATGATTCATTTCACCTTTTAACATTGATTCAAACTTCGGTCCGAATATGTCTTTTAATGCATCTTGCATATCCTCTACAGACTTTGGTTGATACTGTTCAATAATCTTGTTAGCTAATTCTACGGAGTTAGGATCTCTTTTGGGTTTGCCCATTTAAAACACTCCTTTAGCTTTATAGTTATTATTCTACCAAATAAAAAACTGTGTGAGTAAGAAACCGTACGCATTTCTTACTTACACAGTTTATATTACACTCCCTATGATTACCTTTCATCCTAATCTTGTATGATAATCTTTCAAAAATAAAAAGTGCTGACAAAGTTGTTTTTACAACATTCGTAAGCACTTTTTTCATTTATCTAGCTTCCAAAACCACAATACCATGAATTAACACTCCACAGTTATATTGATTTTCCCTCTTTTATTTGTTCAATATGCCGCTGTTCATGTAAGTATACTACCTCTACCCATTGATGTAGTGGTAGTTCCCCAAAGGAAGGATGTTTCACGGAAATCTCCATTAATATAGATTGATCTTCTATACTTGCTAATAAATCCATCAATTTTTCCCTTGAGTCATGAAACATATCTATTATTTGTTGCACTTCAAAAGGGCCTTCATCTGGTTCAACAATTTTCGGTGCTATTCTTTTGATTGTTCGATCCAACAAAAGGTGGATATTTTTACGATCTTTATTCATGCGATTATTCTCTTTTAATCCCCATTTAACCGCTATAATAGTTGCCTGTTCAACTAAAACTAAATGATGGCAAACTTGAGCAATACTCCACTTTTCTTTATTAGGCTTGTTATTAAACACATCACTTTTCAAAGAACTAATCTCTTTTAGTAGGTTATTTCTCGTTTGAACCAAATTATCATTAAAGTAATTAACCAAGAAATCTCTCCTTTCACTAATTTATCATTTATATTTATCGTATATATTTCTATGCAACTACAGTAATAACAATTTTCCCTTTCGCATGACCTTCTTGTAAGTACTTGAAAGCATCCTGGACTTCATTCAATAGGTAAGTTCGGTCAATTACAGGTTTTACTTGCCCAGCTTCAATAAGTTCTTTTATAAATTCTAGATCCTTTTTATTGTTTTTTTGTAAAAAAGTACGTATCTTCCTATTACCAGTCATTGAAATCCATGGTCCTTGGATCATAGCTTGAAACATTTGTTTTTGGGAACCTCCTACATGAACAAAGATCCCATTTGAACGTAGCGCACGCTTATAGACTGAAATTGGTTGTTGACCGTTAATACCTAAAATTAGGTCATACTGCTCTGTTCTTTTTACAAAATCCTCTTTCTTATAGTCAATTACATGATCTGCACCGATAATTCGCATATTTTCTACATTTCTCGTACTACAAACTGCCGTTACTTCTGCTCCAAAACTTTTAGCAATTTGCACAGCAAAAGTTCCAACACCACCTGAAGCACCATAAATCAAAACCTTATTCCCCGATTGAATCTTTCCTTCATCCCTTAGTGCCTGTAAAGCTGTAACTGCTGCTGTAGGAACGGCTGCTGCTTCTTCAAATGATAGACTGTTAGGTTTAGCAGACAATGCTGGTTCAGGAACCGCAACATATTCCGCAAAACCTCCCCAGCCAAAACTAGATAAATCACCATACACCTCATCACCTGGTTGAAACTGAGTTACATGTTTACCAACTTCTTCAACCGTACCAGCTATGTCACCGCCAGGTATTGAGTATTTAGGTTTAAAAAGACCATAGGCAAAACGTGCTAAAAATGGTTCACCTTTTAGCAGTACTAAATTTCCATAATTCACCGATGCAGCATGAATTTTTACTAATACTTGATTATTTTCTGGTATTGGTTTTTCGACCTTTTTTAATTCAAGCGTATCAGGTGAACCGTATTGTTTAGATACAATTGCTTTCATCAAATTCCTCCAAACATAATTTATTTGAACTCACTTTTTATACTTTGATCCTGCTTATACGAAATGGAAAATTAAATGGTCTATTACAATGAATTTAATGATAGAGGCACACGAAAGGAGTAATGATTAAGAGAGTTCATGCAAATCTAGAACAGCCACTTTTCACGTTTAAATTAGTGAATCTTATCAAAGTTAATCAACTTTAATTTGATACTATTCAAGAAAAGTAATAATGTCAATAAAATTAACAGAAAATTAACACGACAGGTGCCTGTCACTTGTCGAATTATATAGGAAAAGAAAAAAGACCTAACCTTATAAAAGGTTAGATCCTTGTCTTAAATTAAGAAAAAAGACAGGTAATATCTACTGTTGAGTAGACATCCTCCGCCAGCCGTTCTCTTCTAGCTTCTCCACGTACGTATTCATACAAATTTCTTCAAGTTCTATTACTAGTGGTTGTAGAGAAACAAAGCATTCCTTCGTTACATAATTTATGGTTACCTTTACTACTTCATAACCATTATGGTATCTAGGATCGAATCCCGGATCATCTATTATATCTCCCTTCACAGGTCGAAAATCAGATTCTATTGTTTTTATCATGCAAGCAGGTGTTGCTAATTCGGGTTCTTTTATAGATGAAATAAAAATTACTAAATTAATTTTCATGCTATCTCCTTCTATATATTAAATTATATAATTCTATATTACACATATATGGTGCATAACTGAACTCGTAACAGGCAAATTAACTTTGAAAGGAGAGTAAAAAATGACAAACGAAGCTCTAAAAGTACTTAATCAAATAAAACAAATTATCAATCAAATGGAGCAGCAAAGAGAGCAAAACCTTCAACCAAATCAAAAACAAAGCATACAGGAACAGAATCAAGAAGTTAACTTAGAACAAAGAGCCGAACAGCAGCTACAAGAAATCCAGGAATTAATTCAACAGTACCAACTACGAAATCCAACTAACCAAAGCACTCAAGCATCAGCAGGATTAGACTTAGGACAATTTAGTAGTGGTCAAACTAATTTTCAACCTGGTAGGAATGACTTTGACCGTATTTAGCCAGCCTCATTAACTACTGACCCTGATTTTCTATTGATTCAGGGTCCTATCAACGCGAGATTCCTGTTGTTCAACTAAATTGCACTATGTAACTCTTTAACACATATTTATAGAGGATTAGCAATTCTTAACTAACATATATTCATCTAATCACGCTGCTTACTAGTACCGATATACTCCTCTAATAACCTATCCAGCTTTTCTTTCATATCGTCGGAAGTCACCACACAGCTTAACCTACGAACTTTTGACCTGATTATTAACTCATAACGGTCATTTACTTCTCTAGAATGTCCATAATATCGATGATTAATATCTATTGGATAAAAATCATAAGACTTGATTTTTTTCCAAGGAATAAAGCTATTTCCACTTAGTATACCGTCCTTTGTAATCGCAAATAAGTTTAATACATCAGTTGAATAGGTTAGTGGGAGAACAACCATCGGATAAAGATACCAATTATCCATTTGGAAAAACATACCGACAATAATTATAATAGCAGGAAATAAAAGTAGGAAAGCGTATAAAATAATTCCAACCCTTTGTTTCGAATAAACTGGATAATCTACTTCTTTCTGTGGGTATTTTCTAATATCTGAAATATCCTCCTCGGTTATAGGTAAAATAATTTCATTCTTCATTTCAATAATAACTTCTATAAATTTGTAGATATAATAACCTACAATCAAGAGAAACAGTAACCCCATAATTAAACTCATTCCTTCACCACCGTTCATTAACTTTTAAGTTACTAAGTAATACGAAATAGCTCTTTGGAATGTTTCAGTTTTGCTGTTTTTCAACCCCATGCACAAGCAAACTAACTTAGGAGCGACGACTAGTAACTCTCCAAACGAGGAAAATCACTTATCTTTTTTCCTAAATAAGTTATAATAAGATCGAACTACCAATGATATACATGGAGGAAAACAATGGAAGAGACTATTTCATTAAATGCTTTGAATGCTTTAGTAGAAAAGAAGATAAAGAAAAAAATTCTCATTAAACTAATTTGGAATGAAAATGAGAAAATCACCTTGTTCATTACCCCAAATATGAAAATTAACTCCTTCATTTATGACGATAAAGAGGGTTATTTATTTTATGATATGGAGGGAAATCTAGTTAAAAATAGCATTCCGTGCATTTTGACAGAAGACAAATTAGAAGATGGTAAAATTAATATAGAAAAAATAAAAAACAATAGCTTATTAGTGAATAATCAGCCCCTATCAAACGAGGACATCGTATTTCTAAAAGAATATCATACATAGTCCTTCCTTCGCGCCTAACCTCTACATTTTCCAAGCCTTTATGGTGAATGACATAGTTGCACTTATGCGTGGGTAGGAAAGTTTAAATTCCTATAAGTAAAAAAGCATGTGAAATTCTCTACGAAATTCACATGCTTCAAAAAACTAATACCTCTTATGAAAATAGATCCTTCAAACGAGCCCAGAAGCCTTTTGCTTCTTCTACTGGTTCTTCGGTCGTTTCCGGTTCTTCGTACATAATACTTTTTGTTTTGAACACAAACTGAACCGAATTAATTTTTTCGTTTTCGGTCGAAACAAAGGATACAGCTTCAAAATCAGATTTATCATAATCTGCCATCATCTCATCTATTTCCTCTGTCATTTGATCTGGTAAATCACTAGTAGATTCATGTAACTCACTTGTACCGTCGTAAAGTTCACCTACACCAGTGTCTAATTCATTTGTTCCCACAGATAATTCTTCGATCCCACTGTGTAACTCTTGATAGGAGTTAGAAAGTTGGTTAACTCCCCCAGTATAGTCAACCAATCCAGCGTGAAATTCTTTATAATTGGAAGAAAGGGTGGCTAATCCTTCCTGTAATTGGGCGAAATCACCTGCTGCATCCATACCTTCTAAAGAAGAAGATAGCCCATTTGCCATGGAGTCTAGATTAGTAGCCATTTCGTTTAGTGCACCAATAACTTCTTCTAAAGTTACATCAACTGCATCAAAGCCTCCCTTTACTTGGGCGTACGTTCCTTTTGCAGTCTGGGCTTTAACATACGTATCCACTAATTGATCCACTACCCTCTGATCCGCTCCGCTTGAATACAACTTCTGTATTTCTTCTTCGGAAATGTTATATGCCGGAATATCCTCCATTGCACCATCTAACGCACGATAGGCGTTCGCATAATTATCTTTAAGTAATGTTAATCCTTCTGACGTTTCCTTTAAACCATTTGATAGTTGCGTAAGACCATCTGCAAGCTGACCCAACTCACTTAGATCCATTCCTTCCGAATTGCCAAGTGAATCGCTAATTGTTTCAAGAGCTTGCTCAATGTCTTTCGATCCGTTCACAAGATCAGTGGAAGCATCATCTAGATCAGATATTCCATTTTGATATTGCTTGGAACCCTCTTCTAAGTCCGCTACACCATTATTTAGTTCCGAAACTCCATCATTTAACTCAGCCACACCATTGTTTAGGTCAGAAATGGCATCAGTTAGAGATTTCATATCACCAGTCATTTCTCCTATATCCGGTGATTCAATCGACATCGATGATGGAACACCTGAGATTTCAATACCTTCTAACTCAAAACCTTCCACATCAGCTTCTACTACAAGTTCTTCTTCATTTTCGGGCATTACAGTAAATGTCACTTGCTTGTTTTTACCAGCATTAGCAACCATTCCGTCTTCTGTCTTAATATTGTTATAGATAGTCGAATCTAGCGTAAGGGCAATTTGCAATAAATAGTTTTCAAAAAATACTCGATTCACGTCTTCATTCGCCGATGTTTCAATTCGAATTTGTACGTGGCCATCTTTACCAGCTAAATCTTCAGGGGAAATCTCCTCTCCGTCTAAGAAATACGTAATCGAAATGTCCCATGGTAATGGTTCATCATTCATATTCCCTTGGTAATAAAATTTTCCCTTTGGTGCAGTGAACTGTACTTTATCTTCAACTTGTTCTATTTCGGATAAATCGGTTAAGTTCTTAAGGCTAGTATAGGACCCGTAATCAACAATCTTTCCTTCTTTTTCAACATCTAATGTGTTCACCACATAGATTTCTTGTCCCTCACCAGTTGCACTTAGTGTTGCATATACCACTTCATCCTTTGAGGAAACCTCCCCATCCTTTTTAGGGTCAACTTCCTCTGAGTTGCTGTCATTTGTTGAAGCAGTTGCAAGAAATGACGGCAATACAAGGATTACAGCTGCTAAAACAATTAGTATTTTTTTCATTCTCCTCATCATCATTTCTCCTTATAATAATTTGCTTTCCATGTAGTTTTATCTATTAACTTATCAAATACCAGTAACATGGCAGGTAGGAAAAATACTACCATAATAAAAGCAAGTAATGCCCCTCGCCCTAGTAATAATCCGATAGAGCCAACGATCGGATTGGATGAAGTAATCCATAAAATAAATCCGACACTGGATAAAATCGAAGCTGAAATAGCAATCGCAAAAAGTTTCTCATCGATTGTTTTCTTAATCGCTTTTAAGGCTGGCATTTCTTTTCTGTTCTCCTTATACGCTTCGGTAAGAAGAATTGCATAATCGACCGTCGCAGCAAGCTGTACCGTACTAATGATTAGATACCCCACATACACCAGAGAAGAATCTGTAAAGTATGGAACGGATAAGTTAATCCAAACAGCTGACTGAATCGTAAGCAGAAGAATAATTGGAAATGTGATGGATTTAAACGTGATCAACAGTACAATTGCAATCGTAATAACCGTTAGTAAATTAACGACTGTATTATCCTTTTGAACGACATTTTTCATGTCATATAATGTCACGCTCTCCCCAAGAGAATAGACGTCATCACCATAATAACTTTCGGCCGTCTGTTGAACTTCCTCAATTAACCCGAATACCACCTCTCCCTCAGTAGCAGTGCTTGTGTTAAGAATGATCCGACTGTAATTTTCTGAATAAAACTGTTCGGTTACAGACTCCTCTAAATATTCAGGTGGAATTGCTGCACTGACCGTGTTGACGTACGAAAGAATACTTGTTACATGGTCCAAATTATTTAAATCTTGCACTAATTCTTCTTCTTTAGCGATGTCCCCTTTTGGAACTAGTAAAACCATTTGTGTACTCTTTCCGAATTCCTCTTCAATTTTGATGACATCACTTCCAGCACGAGTAGAATCAGGCTGCTCCCCAATACCATATGTGAAAGTAGTTTGGCCCTGTGCCAAATATGCCGGGACGATGAGAAGCAATACGAGCAACAAACTAGGTACTTTGAGTTTCACAACCTTACTCCCAATATTTTTAAAGCTCGGAATAATTGGTTTGTGCTTTGTTTTATCAATCCATTTATAAAACATGAGTGTTAGAGCTGGTAAAAAGACCATAACACTAATAAAGCTTAATACAATTCCTTTTACTAGATTAAGTCCTAAATCCGAGCCAATTTCAAAGTTCATAAATGTTAGTGCCGTAAAACCAAAGAACGTAGTTGACGCACTAGCAATAATAGCCGGGAATGATCTCTTCATTGCAAGCTGCATGGCTTCAGTTGGATCTGCTACTTTCTTTCGATAATCTGAAAAACTATGAAGTAGGAAAATAGCATAGTCTAGCGAAACTGCTAGCTGTAATATCGGTGCAACGGATTGCGTAACGAAGGATATTTCGCCAAGGAATATGTTCGTTCCTAAGTTAATCAATACGGAAACACCGATTGCGGTTAGGAAGAATATCGGTTCTACCCAGGAATTCGTGGATAAAATTAAAATGATTACGATGATCGGTATCAATAATGCTGCCGCATACATGGTTTCAGTAAAAGCCATCTTTTGTTGCGTGGCAGTATCTAGTGCCTCACCTGACATGGCATTATCTTCACCAATTAAGTCATAGATAGCATCCGTAATCTCCACTTCATCTCCTTCACGAATACTGAAGGTAAATAATGCATTATTATTCTTATAATATGATTCAACGGTATCCTCATCAGCTATTTCTATTGGTGTTTTTATATCAATGGCATCATCTAACCAAGTAACATCAGTCACTCCATCGATAGAAGAAAGCTGATCCTTAAAAATAAGCGCTTCTTGAACCGTAACGTCGTGAATCATGATTCTCGTATTTGGAACAGATCCATCAAATTCTTGTTCCATGATATCCATTGCCTTCGTGGATTGCGCTTCTTCTGGTAAGTAATCTACCATATTGTAATTAACACCAACAAAAAACTGAGCAATGGTACTAATAACTGCAATGATAAGAAAAGAAATTACAATGGGCTTTTTTTGTTTTATGATTCGTGCTGCTATTCCTATAGCTATTCACCCTTTCTTACGTAAACAAAATTTCACTTTTTCATTATATAAACACAGTGTTGGATTTACAACAAACAGTATTGTAAAATAAGTACATTCCCCAACATATTACTTCATTGTGTTGGATAACTTAAAAATTTATAAGGAGAGGATTCCCCATTACTTCCGAAAAATTAGATCGTAGAAAAAAATACACACGGATGGTGTTAAAGGATAGTCTTATGAAGTTATTAGGAGAAAAGCCAATAACTGCAATTACGGTCAAAGAACTTTGTAAGCTGGCTGATATCAACCGTTCCACGTTCTATACCCATTATTCCGACCAGTTTGACCTTCTGGAACAAATTGAAGATGAATTAATAGAGGATATGAATACGTACCTGAGTACATATAATTTTGAGCAGACAGAAGAAGCTTTGCAAATGACTGAAAAGTTGATCGAATACTTTGCTTCCAAGCAAACCGAATGTCGAACCCTCCTCAATAAAAATGGGGATTCCTCCTTTCAAAAGAAAGTAACGGTTGTAGCTCAACGTTTTATTATGGAGAAATGGATGAAGGTTAGCAACCTTGAGAAAGAGATTTCCGAGTATTTGAGCACATTTATCGTGAACGGAAGCATTCAAGTGATGAAAATGTGGCTATACAACGGAATGGATAAATCACCAAAAGAAATGGCCGAACTAATTAACAACTTCATTAACAAAGGACTACTCGGAATGAAGTAAATTGTATTATCGGATGCTGTCGGTGCCTGTCACTCCCCGAAATTTGTCGAATCGAACCATGGGGTCGGATCCCTTGTCCCATTATTTTGATAGAAAGTCTACAATATCTCTATAAACGATTTCGTTTGTTTCTTCGTTAAGAACTTCATGCTTCAATCCAGGATAGACGATACTAGATATGTGTTGGTATCCTATTTTTCTCAATGAATCTAATGATTCTTTTAAACCTTTTTCACCTCCTGTTATGGGATCGTCAGCTCCAGTTACACTTAGAATTTGTAAGTCAGGATTCCTGCATTTGAATTTATGATAGTTATGCAAGTTGCTATCCGCACTAAACACCGTTAACATAGCACTATTTTGATAATCATATTGGCATAAAGGATCGTTTCGATATCTTTCCAAATTTGACAGACTAGCACTCAGCCAGGAATCATCTTTGTTATTCCCACTTAAATTACGAATAAATCTGCTATAACCATGTTTTCCGGAGAATAACATGACAACTCTTCCAAGGAAAATGCCAAGGTTCACACCTGGTACATAATTTGCTGTTCCGCTCATTACAAATTTTTTAATTTCAGCATCATGCTCCTGTAAATAGCATCTGGCAAATAAAGAACCTAACGAATGTCCAAATAAGTATAAATCCTTGCCTGGAAAACGATTTTTTATAAAGTTTGTTAGAAGGATTTGGTCATCAATTATTTCCCCCACACCATCCATATAGCCTAGTGGATAGTGTTCATTAATCGATGCCCCATGTCCTCTAGTATCCGAAATGATGACAGTGAAGCCATTTTCCGTTAAAAATTCAATGAATTCATAATATCTTTCTTTATGTTCCTGAGCACCATGAATCATTTGAACCAATGCTTTCGTTTCTTTTGCTTCAGAAAGTGCAACGGACAATTCTAAACCATCATTCGCTTTTAGTTTGATAGCTTCCATTTTCAATTCACCTATTCCTGCCATCTTCGGGTTGTTCTCCAACAACTTTCGTCTCTACAATTGATATCCTTCTCATATTTTACTCTGTTATGTTGTACCGATAAACAACTGAATATACGATTGCCCCCCCTTCACCAATACCAAAATCACACTTACCCACTAAAAAACAACCCAAACCCTAGTTCCAACACCTAATTTACTCTCCACTTCAATTTGTCCACCATGGGCCTTTACAATCTGTTGTGCAATAGCCAATCCTAAGCCGCTCCCCTTATGGGATTCACCTGTATTGGTTCCACGGTAGTAGCGTGTAAACAAATCCTCTAATTCCTCTCTCGGAATACCCTTACCATGATCTTCGATGACTAGATGGACATGTTCTTGTTTTTGTTGAATACTCACTTGAATCAAGGTATCGGAAGGATTATGAACAATTGCATTATAGATCAAATTTATCATAGCTCGTTGTATCAAAGTTCGATCACAATGAAATGGATATGCATCTAATTCCGTAGAAAAATCAAGATTAACATCTTCATATAAAGGGTGATTTAAAATTTGAATAATCGATTCTCTAACCACCTCAACTAAATCTTCTTTATCTTTTTTCACAGGAACGGACGTACTTCTTAATTTATACGTAAGGTTTAAATCGTCTATTAAACGCTCAATATAATCTGACTTATCAAGAATGATATCTGTATATCGTTTCTTTTCTGTATAATCAAGCTCGTAATCCTGCAGCAATTCTGAGTATCCCTTAATTGAGGCAAGTGGGGTTTTAATATCATGCGTAATATTTGTCACCCATTCTTCCCTTGTTTTTTCCAGCTTCAATTGTTCCGTCTCATTTGACTTTAAGGTAGTAGATAAATCATTTAGATTCTGAAATACTTGTTTATAAATCCCCTTCGGATGGTAGGTCTGTCGAAAATTACCTTTGGCTAAGCTTTGGATTCCCTCAATGATTTGTACCAAAGGTTTAGTTAATCGATTGCTGAAGAAATACCCAAACAACAATGCAATTAAAGTTACCACTACAATAACAATCGTACCGACAATCAAAACATCTCGAATCAGTGTCTCTGAACGATAATAAATATTCGACTTTCCAATAACCGCTTCTGGAAAGCCCATGATATAGCTTAAATCACGATTATCTATAACCAGCTTCCCCACAAAAATAGTCGAATTTTCCAGTGCGGGACGTGGGGTCAGGTTCATTGTCCCAGTGGGACAACGAACCTGACCCCACTCTAATTAAAGAAACACCCACAAACTTTATGGAACGTTTGTGAGTGCTTTAAATTTAATACGTGCTTATTCATTTGTTCTAGGGATAGATTTCTACTTATCAGTTGCTGGTTTAAAGCCAGTTAGAAAAGACTCAATGGTATACATTACCTCTCTACTTGATTGTTGATGATCTGGATTTTCTGCAATCCATAGTGCAGCCTCATTCATCGCACCGGATAGACTATGTGTTAATGCATCAATAGATGTATGATTTATGACAATAACCCCATGTTCCAGCATTAGGTGCAAATGTTCTTTTAAAGAACTCATCGAATACTTTTGATCCATCCTTCGAAACGTATCCCACCCAAGTACCGCAGGTCCATCAATTAACAAGATTCGTTGATTTTTATCCTCTGCAGCGGAATCGATAAAAGCTCGACAACCATTCAGGAGCTGTACCCACAAATCATCACTTTTCTCTGCCTCCGCTTCCACTTTGTTAGCAATTTCCATTTGAACTTCCTCAAAAACAGCCAGGAATAATCCTTTTTTATTTTTAAAATGGTGATAGATAGCACCTCTAGTTAGATTTGCCTCCTTCACAATATCCTCTAAAGTTACATGCGCATACCCTTTTTCTCTGAATTGCTGTTTTGCGATATCCATTATTCGTTTTATAGTAATGGAAGCCTCTTCTTTTGTTCTTCTCATTATGTTCCACCTTTTTTACCGATTATTGATTACATGGACCAGTTCTTCTGCTTTAGAATCTTTTTGCTTCAATAATGTCCTTAATCCATGCTTAATCACTTTAGAATTTATATTATTATTTTGATCCATATACTCACTTAACCATGATAGCACAATCATCGAGTAATCTTTGGTCAGATCATTAATATGATTCGCAACAGACTTTTGAACATAGGGAGAGGGATCATTTATTAACCCTTTTATTAGAGTTAAATTTTGCCTAGGATCATTCTTGATTGGTTCAATTTTTTTAGCCCATGGAAGTCTTGGACGAGTACCTTCACTAACGAGCCTTCTTACGTGTGAATTAGAATCGGACTTCCATTCTTGAAAATAGGCTAAGCATCTGTTAATATCGCGGGCAAGGTATGGTCTAATCGCATATTCAGAAGTATGTCGTTTCGTAATTTCATACATCGCATTCATCGATGTGTCAAAATGATCTTGACCATATTTTTCAACAAACGTAGCGACTGGCATAAGAAAGTATCCATTTGTAAACATGCCCTCTTCCGTATCATTTTCAGGTCCTAATATGTTCAATAAAATAAGTAACGCTTGTTCATAATCAAGAGGTAAGTGACTATGCAATTCATCTGCAATTACTTCCACTCGAGCTTTTAATTCCTTATTTTCTACACGCTTAGAAACATGGTGGATAAATGAATCCGATGGAAAAGTTGAATCATGAGCTTCAATTAGACTGGATAATCGTTTGGCTAATTGTGCATCAAAATAATATTTTAACGGGACATATTCACTCATCCCCCTTTATTCCTTCCATATTTCTTCATTATATTGTTCTTGGTAGGACTGTTCTGGTGGGATAATTGTAATAACATCGATTAATACTCCATTCGGGTCACTCGTAATGAAATGCCGCTGCCCAAATGCTTCATCACGTATATCTAAATGAAGAGGTAGCTTTTTTTCTCTCACTAATGTTTGGTAGAACTGGTCAACATCATCTACTTCCAAATTAAGAATTAAACCTTGCACATCTTGATTAAACGGACTTGGTACCGTCTCATGTCTTTTATCTAATATAGCTAATTCGTGTCCAGTCTCCTCCTTTTTTAAGCTAATGTACCAATCAGTTTGAAAAACCGTTGAGAAACCAAAAAAATTCCGATAGAAATTCCCAGTTTCTTCTACTTTGTCTGTCATTAAAACTGGATAAAAGCTGTTGAAGTTCATATTAATCACTCCTTTGTTTACATCTACCTTAACATACATACATTATGTATGTAAAATATTATTTTTAAATTTTTCGAAATTTTAAATGTTGAAGTAAAAAAAGCAGTCTTGTCAAGTACTTCAAACATAACTGCTTTCCCATTACCCCATACTATGCTTTTACAGAAGAAGGGAAATAACGGTTCTTCAAGCGAGTAGATATAACTTCTAAGATGATCGCGATAATTAAGATCGCATATGTAATTAAACCAACTTCCCTTAAATCAAAATAGAATCCAGATGCCATAAATAGTTCAAACCCTATTCCACCCGCTCCTGCAGCAGCCCCCATTGCAACTGCTACAGAAAAGTTAATTTCAAATCGAAGAAATGTCCAAGACAAAAAATATGTGAACGTGGATGGTAAAATACCATGTACAACAATATGCCACCAGCTAGAGCCTGTTGATCGTAGTGCTTCAATAATACCAGGGTTAACTTCCTCGATTGCTTCTGAAAAAGCTTTTACTAAGTAAGCAATCGAATGAAATAGCATACCAAGTACAGCTGCTTCACTTCCTAGACCTGCAGCTATTGCAAAGATTAGTACCCATAACACCGTGGGAACTGCTCGGATAAACGCGACAAATACTCGTATCATTTTCGAGATCCAAGGCTTTGATAGATTTTCTGCCGCCAACAGTGAAAGAAACAAGGCAATGATTGCACCAAAAATTGTGGCCAACACACCTAATCCTAATGTAATTCCAACTTGATAAAATGCCTCTCCCCAGCTAAAATGAGTTAACGCTGGCTCAAAAAACATTACTCGAAGATTATATAAGGTTTCCGATATCGCTCGTTGTATCTGTAGCCCCGTGTAGTCAAAAAAGAAAAACGCTAGTATTGTTAAAGCTGTTAATACCCAAATGGTCCATTTAACTACGGTATCCACTTTATTTCCTGATTTGATATTAATCTGGCCATTGCCCTTACGTTTAATCAAAGTCGGATTTATATCTTTGACCATTTCCATTATAAGATCACCTTCCGTATTTTATTTGATAATAATTCAATGACAATGACGGCGATAACAATGGTAAATGTAATTAGTGCAACAACATTGTAATTCATATTTTTATAATAGAGGTCAAACATGTATCCAATTCCAGTTCCTGTTAAGATTCCTACCAATGTTGCACTACGGATATTGGTCTCAATCATAAATAGAATCCAGCTAAGCATTTGTGGAAGGCTTTGCGGAATAACCGCTTTACTTACAATATGAAAATACGTTGCACCTGTAGCAGTGAGCGCTTCTACAGAGCTTTGATTCGCTTCATCCACTGATTCAATAAATGCCCTTGTCAAGAAACCTACAGTCGCAACAAATAATGCCAAAAATCCTGTCATCGAATTTTGACCAAATGAAATAAGTAGAATGAGCGACCATGCTACTACAGGAATATTTCTAGAAAAAGAAGCAATAAATCTAGCAATCACACTAAAAAATTGATTCACTTTGGTTGTCTTTGAGCCCATTAATGCTAAAAAGAGCGATACAACAGCAGCTAATGTTGTTGCTGCAATGGACATAAATATCGTCTCACCTAATTTTTCTAGAATCTGAGGCATTTTTGCTATTGAATCTTGTGTGATCAAGAGATTAGAGAACATCCAACCAATTGCAGCAGGGATGGTCAACATACCATCTATTAGGTTAAAGTTGGTAATCGAGGTAGATAAATAGGTTACGACAATAATAATGATGAGAAAAAAAGTAGTTTGCCATTTTTTTGCATGCATTCTTTTTTCGTTCATACTTCTACTCCCTTAAACTGTTATTAATTCTCTCGATTCGATTCCATATATATGCTCAATCTGATCTCTGTAAAGAACTTTACTTGGTCCATCAAAAACAATCTCTCCTTCTTTTAATCCAATGATCCGATCGGCATACTCCTTAGCCACTTCTACTTGGTGAAGATTGACAATACAAGTAATTCCTAATTCCGTACTTATAGTTTTTAAATAGTCCATGATTACTTTTGATGAATTCGGATCAAGCGATGCTATTGGTTCATCGCAAAGAATAAGCTTCGGCTCTTGTATAAGGGCACGACATATACCAACTCGTTGCTGCTGTCCACCACTTAACTGATCACATCGTTTATACGCGTGTTCGGAAATGCCCAATTTTTGTAGCAAGAAAAAGGCTCGCTCCTTCTCCTCCTCCGTAAACCTTCCTAGGACACCTTGAAGAGTTGATTTATATCCAAAACGACCATGTAATACATTCTCGATAACGGTTAACCGTGGTACGAGATTATAGTGTTGAAATATCATCCCAATATTTGTACGAAGTTTTCGTAATTCTTTTTTCTTCATCGCCCCAACATCTATACCATCAAATTTAACTTTTCCACCACTAATTTCTACCATTCGATTGATACATCGAAGTAGCGTCGATTTTCCAGCACCAGATGGCCCTATAACAGATAGAAATTCTCCAGCATTTGCTTCAAAAGATACATTCTTTAATACTCTAGTTTCCCCATCATACAATTTACTTAGTTCTTCAACTTTTAGTAATGACATGGAACAAACTCCTTTTTGTATTATTGGAAATATGGAGTATGCATTCACCAATACATACTCCATATAATAGCCCTTCTATTACTTAGTTCTGTGATAACTCACGAATTGGATTGAACCACTCATCTTCAACGGACATAAAGCGTTCCTGATCAGATTTAGAGAATAATCCTCCTACCTCTGAATCTTTTGGTACAAAAATCTCCTCATTATTTGCAATTTCATCAGAGGTAAATACTTCTTGGATATTGTCATAATCCTCTTGTTCCAATACTTCCATATTTGCAACAAATGGTGCGTTCAATACAGGTGTTACACTCATTAACATAAATTCACTTCCAGTTACTGTATTAAATGGCTCTGCAGCATCTTCCTTCACTCGATAAATCGTACCCACTTTATTCTCTTCACCATTAGCAACTTCAACATAATTATTTACACAAGAGTCACAGAATGCTGCAACATCAGCATTACCATTTAACAAATTAACTGCTGACCCTTGGTGAGAGCCACCAAACAATACTTGAGAGAAAAGTGGTCCACCTTCCATTAAATCTTCTTCCGTTAAATCCATTTCAGAGAAATGTCCTAAAATAGTAGAAGATGGTACAACGAATCCTGATGTTGAACTGTTAGATACAAATGAAAATCTTTTTCCTTCAATTGTATCTAATGAAAAATCCCCATCTACTTTAAAGTCATCTTGATCATCCACATTAACAGCCAACCAACTATGATACATCGCGTCGTCTAATGTACCAGATGGACCAGTCGCAACAACAATAGGCTCAATCTTGTCATTTTGCTCTTTCGCTTCGATATAACCTTGAGCACCCATAAAAGCAAGATCCGCATTATTATTGACAATCGTTTCAATTGCAATCGCATAATCCGTTGTTAAATGATGTTCTACTTCTTTCCCTGTTGCATCTGCAATTGCATCTCCAATTGCATCTCGGGCTGATTTTAAATCATTTCCAGATTCATTTGGGTACCAAACAATATCAATTACATCGTCTGATCCAGCACTTCCTACCGAACAAGCGGCTAACATTACAGTTGCTACAAGGAACACAACACCTAATACCCATCTCTTTTGCATAATAATTCCCCTCCATGATCATTAAAGTTGCAATTTTTTCTACGATGAAGGATCTCCCTTCAAAGCTAGTCTTATTAAATCACAAAAATTGATTAAATTGGTTGAATTTACTATTTCTTCACACATATTTAAGGAATTTAACATTAGGTAAACAAAGCATTTACTGGGCTTGTTATGTCGCCTATTTTAATGGGTTTTCCAAATAATCCATGATAATCCGTTCCACCGGTCATTACTAGATCATAAGATTCTGCTAAGGCTTCTATTTTTTGATGATCCTGTTGGGTATGATCCATATGATTTCGTTCAATACCACCTAAACCAGCTTCTACTAATTCTGGAATTAGCTCATAGGAATCAAGCTGACCCGGATGGGCTACAACTGCTAATCCTCCATCAGCAACAATAGCTTCTACTGCTGTAAATACATCTGCATACTCGATATCACCTACAGTGCTGTTTTTAAACAGCTTGATATACAGATCCCTGTAGATTGAACTGGAATAGCTGGCATTCGTTAAATGGTTCATAATATGTTGCTTGTAAATGGTCTGACTTGGTAATGCACTTTCTCGTATTACCTTTTCGTCAATGGTATAACCACCATCTTTTATTTGTTGCATTAACCACAAGGAATGTTCTTGTCTTCTTTGCAAAATCGGTTGACAAACTTTTTGGATATGAAAAGCATTTGGCTGGTAATCATAACCAAGGACATGCACCTTTCTCTTTCTTTTAAAATCATAGGCAGATATTTCTATTCCCGGAATAGTGGTAATGTTATATTCCATACCGAGTTCACTAATCATTTTTTGTCCATCAACGGTATCATGATCGACGATACTTATATGCGTTACACCATTTTTTTGAGCCTCTTTCAATATATCTCGAACAGAATCTGAACCATCAGAATAATGACTATGTACATGGAGATCAGCCTTCATTTCTATCACTTGCCACCTCCATAATTTGTTTGGAATTCATATCGAAAATTTGATCACAAAGATTTTCCATAAATTCTATATCATGAAATATACCAACCAATGTCGTTCCACTTGCCTTTAGCTTTTCAATGACATCACGAACCCTTTGTTTGGATTTTTCATCTAAGCTTGCTGTTGGCTCATCTAACAATAATAATCTTGGTTTTTTTACTGTAGCTATAGCGATATTCAGTCGTAATTTCTCTCCACCAGAAAACGTATTCGGAAATGTATCCCATATAGTTGGATCAAGTTCGAAATGCATTAATGCTATTTCCGCATCCCGCTTAGCAACTGCTTTTGTTTCTCCCATTTCTAGTACTGCTTGTTCTACTAGTTCTCTGCAGGTTCTTCTTGGCATTACATTTAAGAACTGCGATACATAACCAATCTCATGTTTACGTAAATAAATAATTTGTCTTTCCGTAGCTTCTGTTAAGTCCAGCTTCCCAAAATATTCAGAATCAAAGTAAATGCTTCCCTCATCAGGAAGATATGTGCGATAAATACTTTTTAAAATGGTGGATTTACCACTACCGCTTTTTCCTACGATGCCAATAAACTGCCCCTTTTCCAATTGAAACGTAACATGGTGGACTGCTTGTCTAGTCGTACCAAAGTGATGATTGGTAAATTTCTTCCCCATATCATTTACTTCCAATATGGCCATCGTTATTTCTCCCTTCTGTTCCTTCTATAACTAGTTGTAGTCATCACCTGACCATTCACGATTGTCGTCGTTAGCATCGGATACCCATCATCCAAGCGTTCAATAATTAAAATATCTGCCTTTTTGCCAGGCTTGATCGATCCTAGTTCATGTTCCAGATGGACAGCCTTTGCCGGATTTAACGTCACCATTTGAAACATTTCATGTAGATCATTCCCATACGTCTCACTTAATTCGAAGACCGCATGCAGTAATGAAGCAGGATAATAATCACTGCAAAGAATATCCGCACATTGACTACCAATGGCTTTAGCGGCAGATAAGTTTCCAGAATGAGAGCCACCGAGAAGGACATTTGGGGCACCAACCATTGTTTGGAGTCCTAATTCCTTCGCTCTTTTTGCAACTTCCATAGTAATTGGGAATTCACTAATACTTGTTCCAAAAGACTGAACTAATTCTAACTTATCGAGATGGTCATCATCATGAGAGGCTACTGCAATTCCGTTATCAATTGCTAGATTTGCTACTTCAGAGATTTTTTCCAATGTTAAGGACTCCCTACTTCTTCGTTCAGCAATGATTACATCCACTTCCTCATCTGTTACATTGCGATAACCTTTTAATGTATCGCGGAACACTTCCAAGTCTCGATATTGACCTTGACCAGGAGTATGGTCCATAAACGATAAAAGATGTACTTTACCTTGCTTGATATTTTCGATTAAACGATCCACGCCATCCATGTTGTCTAATTCAAATCTGGCATGCATGCGGTGACGAATTAAATGAGCTTGATGATGTGTTCGATCAATTGCATCTACTAATCTCTGAACATTCTTCGGATAACGCATCGGTTTATGGGTAAAAACATCCTCCCGGTAAAATGATAGCGAATGGAAAATTGTCGTGATTCCATGACCGATTAAGATTTTTTCCGCTTCTCTTAGACTAATATCAACATCCATCAAACTTGTTGGTCTAGGGGAAACAATTGATTCAATATAATCGGAATGTATATCAATAAATCCAGGTGAAATATAACCTCCTCTTGCATCAATAAAACGGGCATCCCATCTACTATCTAATTCCTTTTCTGGGATTATCTCTTTAATTGATTCTCCTTCAACAACCACTGCGAAGCCATCGATTATCGCTGCTTCCGTCACAACTTTTCCATTATGAATAATGATCAATCCACTAAACCTCCTATAACAATGAATAGACTAATTGTTGCGTATACTTATGAGATGGATCCTCTAAAATTTGGTCAGTTAACCCTTGCTCAACAATCTCTCCATTTAGCATAACGATGGTCCGATCTGCGAGCATTCGAATGACCGCCAAATCATGGGATACAACTACCATGCTAATGCCGAATTCTCGTTGAATGGTTTTTATTAAATCCAATACATCAGCCTGTACAGACAGGTCCAGTCCTGTAGTTACTTCATCTAGAAATAAAACGGGCGGATTATTGGATAGTGCTTTTGCAATTTGAACCCGCTGCTGCATTCCCCCTGAAAAGTGACGAGGTTCTTCCTTCATACGAAAAATAGGGATATGAACAGTTTCTAGCAATCTCTTCCCGATTTTCTCCATTTCACCAACATTTCTATTTCCGGCAGCAATCAATTTTTCTGCAATATTCCCAATGGAGGAAAAGTTCATTTTTAGTCCGTGTACTGGATTCTGATAAACCATTCCATATTTATAATTGCGAATATAGCGCTTTTTTTGAGACGATACTTCGAACAAATTTTGCCCCCTTAGTTCCTCATCATCGAGAAGCACTTCACCAGAAGTTACTTCGGAGTCAAAATACAGACATTTCATCAGGCTGGATTTTCCACTACCACTTTCACCAACAACACCTAGAATTTCACCAGCAAACAAGTCTAACGAGATATTTTGACAAGCATACACCGTTCCACAAGACTCACAGTAATTTTTAGTTAAGGACCGATCTTCTGCGTTTATACAATGTCTGCAGCCAGCTCCAAATTGCCGATTTAAATTCCGAACCTTAAGGATTGGTTGATCATGCATCAATGCTCCCCACCTCTTCCTTCTGTGTTGAATTTAATCTTTCCATACAAAAGCTTGTATCATTACATTGGAATAACTTCTGCTGCGTATGATCATCGATTAACTCATCAAGAAATACCCCGGTTGCTCCACATAGATGACAAGACTTATCGGTAAAATCTTCCGTTCTGAATAGATAATCATCAAATGCAAGAGAGGCTACATCCGTATAGGGAGGAATCGCATATATTTTCTTTTCACGACCAGCACCTAGTAATATCAATGCCTCCGATTGATTCATCTTTGGATTATCAAAACGTGGGATAGGACTTGGAGCCATAACATAACGATCATTCACATAGACAGGATGATCCGCTCCAGTCGAGATTGTTCCATACTTCATAATCTGTTCAAATAACATCAACCAAGCTCCGCTATACTCTTGCTCAGAATGAAGCAGTTTCGTTACAGACTTTTTTGCTTCATACGCCCGCAGAGGTTCTGGTTCTGGAACTTGGAGAATCAGGATCTGATCGTCTGTTAACGGAACCTCAGGAATGCGATGTCGAGATTGGATTAATGTAGCAGTTTTCGTCTGTTCCGTTAATTCTACCCCTGTCGTTAATTGGACTAGCTTCTTAATATTTACAGCATTCACCGACTCATCTGCTCCCTGATCAATTACCTTTAATACATCCTTTTTCCCAATGAGTGATAACGTTATTTGCAGTCCCCCTGTTCCCCAGCCACGAGCGATAGGCATTTCTCTTGATGCAAATGGAACTTGATAACCTGGGATAGCTACTGCCTTGAGGATGGTACGGCGAATTTCTTTTTTAGAACCTTCGTCTAAAAAGGCAAAATGTGACTTATTTAGCATTTTTTCTGACCTCCTGTTTCACACCTCTTACACTATCGAGTTTCGATTGAAAAGTTACATAATGAGGAAGCTTCAAATGTGATATAAAACCCGTTGATTCAACCGAATCAATATGCAATAACACAAATTCCTCATCATGGGTTGGAAAGGAAGCTTCCGGGTGTTCTAGGCATTGATCGAGAATACTCATCGCAATGGCCTTTGTTTCGTTCTGTCCAAAACAAATTCCATATCCAATCTCAAATTCTAAATCGTTTTCCTGCTGATTATAATTTTTTGTAACTGGTACAAATGACTCGACTTCCGTTATCTTTACTTCACCAATATAGTAGTCATTTTCTTGATCCTCAGTAGTTTCATTTGGTGGGGCAACATAGATCGGTACCATTCCTACCCGAACTTCACCCACTGTTGGATGTACCTGTCCATATCCTCGTAGAGATGCATAGCCTAAAGAAGTAACAGCACCAGTTTGACCACGAGTAAGAGTTTGCAATCTCTCACTACGAGAAGCTGGAAACTCCAGACTTTTTTTCGTAATATCATCTGGAGGGGTATTATCCACTTCGTGTTCAGTAAATAACCCTTCCTCCCGCAGATAATCTACTACCTTCGAAAAATAGATCAAATTCTTGCTCGGTAGTTTAGGCGATCGTTCCTGTTCGTAATCTGTTAGCCATTGCTCGATCGCTTCTTTAGTTTCATGTATTAATTGAAAATCCAAAAGACGGTGGGTGTAATCACTAGTTGCTCCAAGTAATTGACCTCCTGGGATATCTTTAAAGCTTGCAGAAATACGGCGCTCTACAAACATACGATCTGTTTCCACTGTTTGACTGTAGTAGAGCCTTGGTAAAGTGGAACGATGAGCCCGAAGTAAGAAAACCGCTTCTTCCATACTACCTTCTGCTTGTTTAATTGCTAAGGCAGCAAGATTAGGCTCATACAGGCTTGCCTCTGACATCACTTGATCAATTAAACCACGCATCGTAGATTGAATGGTTTTAATTTCAATCACTTCCCGCCCTCTTAACCGTTCATAGGTTAATCGTTTAAGAGATGCTTCAATTGCTTCTGTTCCACCCTTCACAGCAACATACCCCATTATTGTGTTCCTCCTTTCAGTACGATTGTAGTTGTTCGAGGGATACAAAGTACTTGAGATTTAGCATCTGTCAGAATCATATCAATACCTAACGGAAATTCTTTGATTCTCTCATTCCTTGCTTGGATAATTGAATCTGAAATATCTAGTTGAATGGTTGTTTGCTGCTGAATTCCTGGACCACTTAAAATAAGATTACCTTCCTGTACAATCCGCTCATTTTCCACAATCCATGTAGCAGCATGTTGTGGATCTAATAGATTTCCTATTTTACATGTTCCCATTGCCTCTAAGATTGTTTGCTCTTTTGTCCCTTGTAATACGATCACAAAGTCTGCCTCATCAATAGGCGCATTTCTAGCCAAGGTATATTCAGCAATCTGTTTTTCTAAGTTCTTCTTCTGTTTGTTAGATACAATATGAAAACTAACCTCCGCATCAAACAATGTTAGGATAGTAAGATACGTTGCTTCGTGACAAGACCAACGATCAGTATGTGCAATAGTAGATTTAAGTGTGGAAACCTCTCCTGGTCTAGACATGCTATGTAGCAATTTACGAAATACAGCTTGCATATCATGTACAACATCTATCACTATTAAAATCCTCCTTTTTCTCTTTACTGAGTTGGACTACATGTCCATCGTTTCAAATTGGACTCTTGTCTCTAATAATTCCGTCTGCTTTTTTATTTTTTCTGTTAATATGGATTCTTCTTCTTCCAGCAATCGCTCTTCCCATTCTTTTGTTTCTTTTAAATTGGCTTTAAATGCACTATCAATAATTGCTAAATGTTTTGCGAGTTCTTCTTTCATTCCTATCACAATACCGATTCCAATTTGTTGTTTAATTTCTACTTTTGCCTCGGTTACTAGTACCTCACCAAGATGGAAAAGAGAGTTTTTCGCGGTTTCCCGCATTTTTATCATCGTTAATCCATATCTAGGGGACATGACTTCGCGATATGGATAGTGCTCCATAATATGTTCAGCAAATTCTCTTGCTAAGTCTGAATTCCCTTGAATTAGAATTTCTGTTCTTCTACGTCGATTCATCATTCCTCGACCTCCTTCCAAGTTCATAGTAACTTGTCGCCAAGTTACCATGTGTTAAGAAATCCTTAATTATTTGTAAATGGAATTAACAATTTTTTTGTGGATGAGAGTTGCTAGATGGGGATGCACGGATTAGTCGGTGGCGATGGGGATGAATTGTTGGTTGTAAACAAATCACAAATTGATGTATTTTTGCTAAGCAAAAAAGCACACACTCGAAGTGTTGTGCTTTTTCACAGGTCGTCAATCGTAATGTCATATTTAAATTTATCGCTTCGATATAATATTTTCGTATGTTCTAAGACTGACTGAGAATCAGCATCAATACAATCACTTTCAACTACAATGAGCGGTACCATACTTTTACAAGCAAGTAGCTGTTGTTCCTTTGATGTTGGAAACGTAACACTTAAGAAGGTTTTTCTGCTAGAGAATTGCTGGATTCCCTGTTCCCGATAATACGCAAACATAGATAAAATAGATGATCCATCATCTCCAATTTTGGGGAAGTTTGCTTCACTTACATACGAGTAATGTATAGCGATTGGTTCATCATTAATTAACCGCAACCGTCCTACTTGATAAACAGTATCCATTTCACTAGCTTTCAAGACCTCATAGATTTTGGGATCAAAGTTTATTTTTTCACATGATATATTGATGGTGTTTAAATCGTAGCCCAACTTTTCCATTTTCTCTGTAAAACTTGTTTTCCCTGTAAGTGGAAGCTGAATAGGAATTGACTTCTCCTTTAAATAGCGCCCTTTCCCTTGGACCGAGTAAATATAGGATCGCTCCTCTAGTTTTGTTAATGCATTTCTTACCGTTATCCTTGGAACATCGTAAATATCTGCCAATTCGTTCTCAGAAGGAAGCTTTGCTCCAGGGAGTAGTTTCTTTTCGATAATCTGTTTAATTAAATCATCGATAATGACTGACTCTTTATGCATGACGATCAACATCCCCCTACTTCTACATAATCCCTTTGCTAATAAGGCTATTTATAATTTTGCCGGCTTTTAAAAATGGAATATATCTCTATTTATCCTAAATGGAAAAAGGGACGATGTCTAGAAAGGATGTGTATTCTCTTGTTAATATAAAGACCATCTGTCCAAACATTCAGATGGTCTTTTTGGGCTAAAAGCATAAGTTAACTAAAGATAACCGAATGAAATATTCTAATTAAAAAAATCTACCTCTTTCACTGCTTTTATCTCTTCATGATTACAATTCGCACAATAAAAATAATGTAAGCAATGATGTCCTTCTAGTGACTTACGATCACCGTCAAAAAACTTCATCATCTCGATATCCATATATGCGCTATAATCGTCAAAGTAGTCAGTGACTTTCCCTTGATCATCTATATTATAATTACAGTTTGGGCATTCTATAGTAACCGATTCTAAACCATTGCATAAAGGACAAAAATACATCATTCCATCTCCTTTATTACCTACATATATCTAAATTCCCTCAAGTAAGATTGATTTATGTAAAAAAAGAAAATAGAACTTAAAATGAATTAAAAAAAGCACCTCCGCTTTAACAGAGATGCTCCAAAACTAGGACCTGGGGTCGGGTTCCACTGGGACAATGAACCTGACCCTATGTCCCAATTGCCCTATAGCTCGCTTTATTATAGGTTTTCTCCATTGGATTCTATTACTTTTTTGTACCAATGGAAGCTTTTCTTTTTACTTCTGTTTAATGTTCCATTTCCTGCGTTATCTCGATCTACATAAATGTAACCATAACGTTTTTTCATTTCACCTGTAGAGGCACTTACAATATCGATTGGCCCCCAGCTTGTATAGCCAATCAAATCAACACCGTCATTAATTACTTCTCGCATTTCATTTATATGTTCTCGTAAGTACTCAATTCGATACTCATCTATAACTTCACCATCAGCATTCGGTTCATCAACCGCACCCAATCCATTTTCAACAATAAATAATGGTTTTTGATAGCGATCATACAACTGGTTTGCAGTAATGCGTAAGCCTTTTGGATCAATTGTCCAACCCCACTCGGATTTTTCTAGATATGGGTTCGTAATGGATCCAAACACATTTCCACTCGTTGTATTTTCTTGAACTTTAGGGTCTGTACTTGTTACTCGACTAGAGTAATAACTGAATCCAATATAATCTACCGTATGATTCTTAAGAACTTCTTCATCACCTTTTTCCATTTCAAGCTCGATATTATTTTCCTCGAAGAATCGTTTTGCATAGCCAGGATATTCTCCGCGGGACTGTACATCAATAAAGAAAAATGATTCACGGTCCTTACTCATTGCATCATATACATCATCTGGATTGCTGGTATATGGATAAGTCATTCCTGCAGCTAGCATACAACCAATTTGTACATCTGGAATAATTTCATGACCTGCTTTTACAGCTAGAGCACTTGCAACTAGCTGATGATGTGCTGCTTGATATTTCACCAACTGTTCATTTTCGCCTTCCTCAAATACGAGTCCAGCCCCAACATAAGGTAAATGTAGTAGCATATTGATTTCGTTAAAGGTTAACCAATATTTCACTTTATCTTTAAAACGAGTAAATACCGTTCTTGAATACTTTTCAAATAAGCTTACTAATTTACGATTCCTCCAACTACCATACGCTTCCACTAAATGAACTGGAACATCAAAGTGGGCTAACGTAACAAGAGGTTCAATATCATATTTACGCAACTCATCAAACAAATCATCATAAAATTTTAATCCAGCTTCATTTGGTTCTTCGTCATCGCCATTTGGGAAAATACGAGCCCACGAAATCGAAAGACGCAATGTTTTAAAGCCCATTTCCGCAAAAAGAGCAATATCTTCTTTGTAACGATGATAGAAATCAATTGCTTCATGGGACGGATAAAATTCTCCTTCTAAGGGAGAGAAAGAAGGCAATTTACCTAACATAATCGGAAATCTCTTTTCTCCTATTGGTAGTAGATCAACTGTTGTTAATCCTTTTCCGTCCTCTAAATACGCACCTTCTGTTTGGTTCGCTGCAATTGCTCCTCCCCATAAAAAATCATTTGGGAAGCCATTCATTTTATTTGCCATATCCAATCACCTCTTCTATTAAAATAAATCAGTGAGGACAAAGCCCCACTGATAATTAATACTTTATAAGTTTTCTCCATTAGATGAAATAACATCTTTATACCAGTAGAATGACTTTTTACGTTTACGTTCTAACGTACCGGTACCGTCGTCATGCTTGTCAACGTAAATATAGCCGTAACGTTTAGAGTATTGACCAGATGATGCACTTACTAAATCAATACATCCCCAGCTTGTGTAACCAATTAAATCAACGCCATCTTCAATTGCTTCGCCCATTTGTTCTATATGCTCACGAAGGTAATCAATACGATAGTCATCGATAATCGATCCATCTTCTTCTACTTTGTCATATGCACCTAAACCATTTTCAACGATCATAAGAGGTTTTTGATAACGACCATACAGTTCATTTAAAGAAACTCTTAAACCTATAGGGTCTATTTCCCATCCCCAATCACTTGCTTTCAAGAATGGATTTTTAACTCCCCCGACTAAATTCCCTTGCCCCATCTCTTCAGGTGTTTTTATTTTTTTATCCGTTCGTGACATATAGTAACTGAATGAGATAAAGTCTACTGTTCCTTCTCTAATTGTTTCAAGATCTCCATCTTGGATATCAAGTTCAATATTATTCTCTTTAAAATATCTCTTAGCAAAGTAAGGGTATTCGCCTCGTACTTGTACATCCCCTGAAAGGAAATTAAAGATATCTGCTTCCTGTTTCGCATGCATTACGTTCTCTGGATTTGAATCATACGCGTAAACTGGTGCGTAAATCAACATGCAACCAATTTGTGATTCAGGAATGATCTCATGTCCTAACTTAACCGCTTGAGCACTAGCAACGAATTGGTGATGTAAACCTTGAAAACTATCCTGCAGACGAGTTTCTTCACTTTCCGGTGAAAAGCCAAGTCCAAATAGTGGCATATGAGTTGCACCATTTATCTCATTAAAAGTGAGCCAGTATTTAACTTTATCTTTGTAGCGAGTAAAAATCGTTCTTACATAACGTTCAAAGAAGCTAACCAATTTACGATTTCTCCAACCACCATATTCTTTTATAAGGTGTAATGGTGTTTCATAATGTGCTATCGTTACCAATGGTTCAATTCCATGCTTGTGAAGTTCATCAAACACACGGTCATAGAAAGCTAAGCCTTCTTCATTCGGCTCTAGTTCATCACCATTTGGGAAAATACGACTCCATGCAATACTCAAACGGAACACTTTAAAGCCCATTTCTGCAAATAGAGCAATATCTTCTTTGTAACGATGGTAGAAGTCAATCGCTTCATGATTCGGGTAGGTGTATTTTGATTTATCAATTTCAAAATCAAAACCAGTTTGTGATAATAATTCAAGTCTTGCTTTACCACCAGGCAAAACATCTGCAAGATTAAGACCCTTTCCACCTTCTTGATAAGCACCTTCTAATTGATTGGCAGCTGTAGCACCACCCCATAAAAATCCTTCTGGAAATCTAGTAGCCATCATATATTCCTCCTATTTGGGACATGGGGTCGGTTCTTCTGTCTCAGGGACAAGGGACCTGACCCCACTTCCCCATTATTTTGCTTTTAATTCGATTAATGAATCTTGGTTTTTTATTTCTTGTTCGTTTGTTGCTGTTATTTCAAATTGATCATGGTTTGTCACAACTACTGGTGTAGACAATTCATATCCTGCTTCTTTAATTGCTTTGACATCAAATTCAATTAATAATTGACCTTTTTCTACACGACTTCCTTGTGTAGTGTGAGCTGTAAAATGTTTACCTTCTAGTTGTACAGTGTCCAAACCAACGTGAATGAGTATTTCAGCACCTTCATCAGAAGTGATTCCGATAGCATGATGCGTCGGGAATAACGCTGAAACCGAACCAGATACCGGTGCATGTAGCTTACCTTCAGAAGGTTCCACTGCAACACCTTTACCTAATGCACCTGATGCAAAAGCTGTATCTCCAATATCAGCTAAGCTTTTAACTCGTCCATTAAATGGACTAACAATTACGTGATTGTTTACTTCTTTAGCACCTGCTAATGGTTGCATAGGTTCTGCAGCTACAGAATTGCTAGCTTCGTTTTTGTTAATGCCGCCGAAAAAGTAAGTTAATGCAAATGCTAACACCATTCCAAATGCAGCAGCGATAATAGCACCAATAACTGACATATCTATACCTTCTTGAGGGATAAAACTAGGAATTTGGAATATTCCAAGACCACCCATTACATATCCTTTTGTACCAAAGAACCCTAACATTGCACCACCAATTGCTGATGAAACAAGAGTGAAGATAAATGGTTTTTTAAGTGGCAACGCAATACCATACATACCAGGCTCAGTAACACCAAATATGGAAGAAATAAATGCTGGTGCACTAAGCGTTTTTGTTTTTTGATTTCTTGATTTAATCCAAACTGCTAGGATCGCACCTGCTAAAGCAAATGAATGAACAAATACTAACGCTAAGATTGGGTCTACACCGCCAACTGTAAAGTTATTTATTGCGATTGGTACAAGTCCCCAATGTAATCCAAACATAACAAACACTAACCAAAATCCACCGAGAAACGCTCCAGCAATAATAGGACTTAAATCATATACCCATACAGTTGCTGTTCCTAGTAATTGACTTGCCCAAGTCGCTATTGGACCAATTACGATAAATGTTAATGGAATAATAATTAACAATGTAAACATTGGTACTAAAAACATTCTTACAACGGATGGGATAACTCTTGCAAAGAATTTTTCTAGTTTTGCTGCAAAGAATGCTGATACAATAATCGGAATAACGGACATCGAATATGTCATCAAAATAACTGGAATACCAAAGAACTCAATATATACAGGTGATTCAAACATGGTTCCTGCAAATAATGTATACAAAGGATCTCCAGCTGCTGGTATTCCTTCAAGTGCCGGATAAACCAAGGCCATTGCAATAACCATACCTAAGAACGGTGTTCCACCAAACTTTTTCATTGCTGTATATCCTAGTAGGACCGGTAGGAAATAAAACAGTGCATCCCCTACTGCATTTAAAATTTGGTATGTTCCACCGGTATCATCAAGCCATCCTAGTGCAACAAACAGTGCGTTGAAACCTTTAATCATACCGGAAGCTGCTAATACTCCTAGGATTGGAGTAAAAATACCTGAAATCATATCGATAAAACGATTAAACAGACTACCTTTTTCCCCACCATCTGCATTATCTGGTTGTGCAGATTCAAAGCCACCTTCTGCAACCACCGCTTTATATACTTCTGGTACGTGATTTCCAATAACTACTTGGTATTGGCCACCACTTTTCCTAACAGTAACAACACCATCCATATTTTCTAACACTTCTGTATTCGCTTTACTTTCATCCTTTAGTTTAAAGCGAAGACGAGTAATACAGTGAACAACACTGTTAACGTTTTCTTTCCCGCCAACATTTTTAATAATGTCTTTTGCTAATTGACCGTATTTCATCATTAGCCACCTTCTCTCCCTGTTTTTTGATTTTGGCAAATAAAAAACCTGAACCGATCAGGAACAGACAAATACACAGAACTAGCGTATTGTCGATTCTAATCGATTCAGGTTATGCCCAAAATAGGTAACATTCCTAAATTTAAATATATAATTTTGTCGTTAATTAATTAACAATTACAATTTACCACGACTTTTATCCTAAGTCAACAGGAAAATGAAACGTTTTCATATTTTAGTCACTTTTAGTCGAATTTTGCTGACGATACGTTACTCGATGAATATGAACAGTTAAATATACTTTTTCATCCTGTGCCAAAGACCAATTAAAATTCTTTTCTAAATATATATTTATTTTTTCTGTACAAGCATATGCTTTTTCATATTTCCTTTGTATTTGCTCATAAAGGAAATCATCAACGGTATCTTCCATTTTCTCTTTTCTAACGAAGCGAACGGAAAAATAACGAAGGTGGGTTATAAATCGTTCATAGTTAATCGAGTCTTCATCCAATTCCATTTGGTAATGGTATTTTACTATATTTAAGATGTTATTTACCATATCGGTTACTTGAACCGCTATTTCCATGTTTTCTCCAGAAATTTGACTGTTTACTAAATGTAACGCAATAGACCCTGCATCATCTTCATCTAAGCGAATTCCTGTATGGTTTTCGATAATATCTAAAGATTTTATCGCAATTTCATACTCTCTTTTATAGTACTTCCTAATTTCATACAACAGACTATTTTTTAATTGAATACCTTGTTCATGTCTTGCAATGGCGAAACTAATGTGATCCGTCAATGCAACATACAAATATTCATCTAATTTGTACGGTAGATTTGCTTGGGCATATTCTAAAATTTCAGAGGAAATGTCTAAATATTTTTCAGAGGTGTATTTTAATAATTGATCTAGCTTTTCTGAAATTCCTGTATTTTGTAGTACAAAGGTTTTCTCAACTTTTGACTCATCAATCGATTGCCCAACCTTTTTTTGAAAGGCAAGTCCTCTCCCCATTACTACTAATTCCTGGTTATTTTCGTTTTCCGTTATGACTACGTTATTGTTTAAAACTTTCTTTATCTCCATTTAAACACTACCTCAAACATCATATTTTTAACACTAACCGTAATTGTTTTTTAACACACTTTATATCATCTAGTCAAAGTAAATGAAGAATTACTAATACTTTAAAATTTTTCATATCTCAAAAATGAACCCCATTAAATTCCACTCATACCTTCATATGTATGCCCATTACTCTGAACTCTTCTCAACATAAACTGGTATATATTAACTAAAGATCATTATTAGAAATCTTAGCTTTTGTTAAAGGGATTCTTAAAAAGAGCTCTTTGCTTTTTTAGCAGATAGGAAAGTTTATACGTTCCTATTTGCTAAAAAACAGTTGGTCGATATAAACGAATAAAGGAGGGGTAATTATGCCATGTTTACCAGGCTACCGTTATTGCGGTCCAGGCTGTCGTGGCCCCGGTGCACCAGTAAACCAATTAGACTACTTTTGTATGCAACACGATGCCTGCTACCGTCAAAGCAGTTCTAGACGAGCTTGTGACGAAATATTTCTAAGAAGGCTACAGCCATATATTCATAGAAGAGATAAAATAGGTAGAGATGCAGCGTTAATGTATCGGGCTATTTCATTAAAACAGAGTTTTTAAATCACGAAAAATAATCTACAGTAAAAAACTAAAACACTCATAAACTCGAAAATTTGATGGTTGTGAGTGTTTATTATTTGCTGTTGATTCTTCACCTTCCAAACGCACGGTTTCTTCATCTAGACTATTCAATTTTCTTTTGAAATTTATTTTTTAATAAGATAAACCATAAAAATGTTACCATTACACCGATCAAGAATTGATACCAATAGTAACTAGAATTCATATTTATAAGCATAGAAACTGGCCAATAGACAGGAAATAGCATTACTAGTTTTACCATTGGATTAGTGAAAACGTAATCGATAAGCGGAACTAAGATGCATAAATTAATAACCTTTGTTAAAGCTAGTCCTTCCACTTTGTTTGATGCTAATGTAGACATGATCATCGTGATAATAGGAGTCTGTAAAGCTAATAATATAGCAACTGGAACAAATGAAAACACATCTATTTGAACAACTCCTTGTATGAGTACAATCATAAATGACAATATAAATGTTAAACCCATCGGAACAAGTAGGCGGCCATATAAATATCCCACTTTTGTTAATGGCGTAATCGAATAGTATAGTAAAATTCCTTCATCTCTTTCATCTAGTATGATAAACCCAAAAAGCATACCTATCATTAATGGTGTCATTAACAAAACTAAACTTATAATAATCAGAAAATGCGCTTGAAAATTAAACGACATATATTGATTTAGCAAACGATCAAGCTCAGGTAGTCCGATTCGTGCAAGAACAGCTAATAATAATGGTCCTAACATCGAAAATATTAATAGTGGATCCCTTTTTATATTTTTCCAATCAGTTAAGGCCAATAAGAAAACACGATTTAACACTATTTTCACCTCTTCTTCTAATGAAAATATTTGTATTTTATAAACCGATTCATTGAATAATAAGCCCATCCATATGCGAGTGCTATCCAAATACAAGAAGTGATAATAGCGTAAATATACATGCCAAGGGATAATTCAGTCAATGAGCCTTCTAAAAGAACTAGGACGGCTTGGGTTGGTAATAAATAGAAAAGGATCGAATCATATACATTAAAAAAGGAAACCAAAGGCAAATAAAATAAAACGACAAAGATTGGAGACATATACAAAAAAGCATTGATCGATTCCACGCGAACTGACAGAACAATACCAATCAATGTAAAGAAAACAGAGCAAAACACTACAGCTAGTATGAATGGGAAAAAATCGAATGAATTTAGATGTATGACTGAAAATATGACTAAGCTTGAAATAATAGCTAAACAGGTTAAAGATAACACTTTACTCCATACATATTCATGAATAGAAATCGAAGAAATAAACAAGGATGGAAAAATGGATTGACTTCTTTCTAGTAGGATTAGACCACCAACAAAGAAAAACCCTAAAACAGATGGATCGGTAAAAATGATAAAAATAGAAGTATCGTGAATAATAGATTTTGGTACATACATTAATATTCCAATATAAAATAAGCTAACAAGTGCATACGCATAGTAGAATCCATGACGAATTTGAAACGTGACATCCATTTTAATTAAAGAAAATAGTCTCATAGAAGTTCCCTACCTGTCGTTTTAATAAATACATCTTCTAATGTTGCTTCTTGTGTGTGCATCGTTATGATTTCATCTTTTTTTAAAATCGTCTGAAATTCCATGTTTTCACTTAAGCCTTTTAGTGAAAAACGAGCTATTTTTACTCCTGAATTGTCTCTATATTTAACTTCCACTTCTTTTTTACCATCATTAATCTTTAACTTTTGTGGAGAATCAATTAAGGAAATGGCGCCATCAACGATGAAGGCTACGCGATCGCATAGTTCTTCCGCTGTATTCATATTATGGGTTGTGATAAGAATGGTTTTTCCCTTATCCTTTTCCGTCTTGATGAGTTCACGCAAATTTTTATCGTTAACTGGATCTAAACCGGATGTAGGTTCATCTAGAAAAATAATATCCGGATCATTTAACAATACCCTACAAAAGTTCAAACGCATTTTCATACCTTTTGAGTAATTACTAAACTTAACATTAGCAGCATCTTCTAAACGAACCTGTTCTAATAATTCCATAGGATTCCTAGTTGTTGACTTATACAACCTGCTAAAAAAAGTCAGATTTTCAAGTCCAGTAAACTTATGATAAAAGTTAGGAAACTCAAAGCCAACTCCAATACGTTCTAGATACGTAGAATCCAGTAGCTTTAATTCTTGATCATCTATTTTGACACTACCTTTATATCCCTTTAAAATACCTATTAATATTTTTTGAATCGTACTTTTTCCAGCACCTGATGGACCTAAAAACCCAAAGATTTCACCCTTATTTACCTGGAAGGTAACGCCCTTTATTGTATCCTCTATCTTTGCTGGATATCTATACATTAAATTACTCACATGAATCATGATACCTTCCCCCTTAAGGTCCTACAGTCAAATGATAATCAGTTGGTTTTCATTCAAATTATTAGTACCATTTCTTGGTAATATTATTAACTTGTATTCATCCAGAAAATGGCTATTAATACTAATCTATTCCAATATAAGCTACAAATCATTTAATTCAATTACCTCACCATTTAGTGCGTTCACTCCATATTGGCAATCTAATCTTCCACATAATACATATTGACTTAGTTTAAAATCATATACATAATAAGGTTTTAATTCAAAAAAACCCTTGAGTTTTTCATATGCTTGCTCTTTTGTGACTGTTAATTTTTCATATCCTAAAAAGTTCTCAAACATCTCTAGCATCGGTTTATTATCCATATAATTTACAGCTTGAAAATTATTAGGATCTATCATAACTACTAATTTTCTCCTAAATACTCGTTGTTTCTCTTTAGTAGTCCGTAATATAGCATGAATATACCCATGTTCGCGATGGATCGTTTCCAACTTCCAGTTTCCAGAATCGCTTGGATACTCCTGCTGTAGCATTTTCTTAACTGCTTGAACAACTTGTTGTTGAATAGCTTTCGTAATTGGCATAGAATCAGGAGATGGCTCTCTTGAAAATACTTGATCTACGGATACTTCCTCAAACCAATTTATCTCTTTTCTATCAAAATATGTATCTATTGATCTTTCCCAGAGCAATACTTGGTCCAATTGCTGATACTCCCGAACATCAGATAAAATTTCAACCGGAATGGTAAACATTTGGTCGTTAGTAATAAATATCTCCTCCAGTACATAAACTGGTACTAATTTCTGTTGTTCAAAAGAAGGAATTTCGATCAGTTTCAATTGCTGCCGACTTAACGATTCTATTATATCAAGGGAAAGTGTATATTCTGCTTTTTTGACCATATCTTTCGAAGGAAAATGTCCGTGAACAGAGAACAACGTCAATTTTCCTTCTTCGTTAATCTTAAATTCTATAAATCCAGATGGAGAAACATCCACACCTTCGATACATTCTCGAAATTGTAGCTCCCCTTCTTCAGCTTTATGTAATTGGAATTGATTTCTATAGGTTAGTCCGGTTTCTCTTTCAATCCAATTTATAATATCGTTTCTATTATAGTTTACAAATGAATTCCCAATGGCAAACGTTTGACCACCAACAAAAATGATACTTATAATTTGTTGATTTTCAACTCCTATTTCAATAACTGCTGTACCTTCCGGATTCGTACCATCTTCCTCTTGTTCAGTAACATGATTCGGAAACCATTCCATGGACATTGTGTAAACTGTCTTACTATGTATTGTTACTTCCCTATGAAGACTGTAATTTCTCAGGTAATAATTATCTAATCCAAATCTATTTTTAGTAGTATCTATTATTTCCTTTATTCTTATATCCATTACGTCAACCCCCATTTCGATTTGGAATAAAATGCGTTTTACTTATTCAAATATAATCTAGCACTTGTAGATGGGAAGTACTGTATAAGATAACGAGTCCCTATTTCTTGTTTCACTTTTTCCGTTAACATAGCTCCTAATCTATTAAAATCATCTTCTAGCTGTATAGCATTAGCAACCAATCTGTCGTATTCCCAATCTATCCATTCCCCGTATTTGATGGACCATGCTAACAATTCCTCTGATAGTTTTTGGGAAATAGGGAAGTCATCTATGTTGAAATTGCAGCTACATTTGTTGCACCAAAACGGATCCGCCCCCACATCACCTTCAATTTTTATATCGTATGTTTCTCCACAATCACATAAACATTTCAACCATCATCACCACTATCCCATAAATATTATTTTAACTTCCTACGTTTGTATGAAGTGGAAGGATTCAAAAATTGAACCTTCAATCAGTAGGGATTGTTATATACATGATAAACCAAAAGACAATTCACCACATGGGCAAATTGTCTTTTCTATCATTCAAGCTACAACAAACTGTCGGTTCAATTTAAATAGAACCTATCGCTTCCTCAACCGGTGTATTCCCATTCAACACCTGAAATTCTTTTCCAATTGTTGAGTCATTTTCTAAACTAGCAACGATAGCTCGCGCTACATCTTCTCGAGGAATTTCAGCTATATCTAAATCAAAGCCTGTTTTTACTTTCCCAGTTCCTTGATCATTCGTTAACCCACCTGGATGGATAATCGTATAATCCAAATTAGTGGACCTCAACCATTCATCCGCATAATATTTTGCTGCAACATATGGTGCAAATGAAGGAGGGGCATCTAGAATGGCTTGACGTCTCGTGTCAAACGAACTAATCATGACAAAACGCTTCACACCAGCAGCTTTAGCCGATTCAATAGTTTTTATTGCTCCATCCAAATCAACCATGATGGTTTTATCTTTTCCTGTATGTGGTCCTGAACCTGCTGTAAATACGATCGCATCGACTCCTTCAGCAGCTTTTGCAATACTTTCAATATCTCCCTCAAGATCTACTACTGCCGATTCCGCACCTAAATGTTCAAAGAAGGGGGCTTGTTCTTGATTACGAATCATTGCCTTTGCTTCCATGTTACCTTTATCCTGAATAATTGAAACAAGATGTTTTCCAATTTGCCCATTGGCTCCAACAACTAAAACTTTCATTTTATACACCCTTTCTAAAATAAGGTAAAAATAACGCTATCCTATTTTTTCCAATATTGCTTACTCCTATCGTAAATTGAAAAAGAGGATTATGTCTAGAAAACAGCTTATGAATACATGGTAGCAATAATATAGAATAAGCCCCAGTCTCTGGGGCTTATTCACTCTAAACTAAACATTTAGTGGTACCTAAACCAAACGAACCAACCATCTGTTTCATCACTTTTGGCTAAAAAGATCTGACCTTCCAATGCACTAGCACTTTTTCCTTCCCATCTAGGAAAGTACAATCTAACCAACCAAGATTGATCTGCTACCGCTTCTCCACAGAAGTTTTTAGCCATTTCATAATAAACCTCTTCCTTCTCTTGACCAACCGTTTCCAGAAAAGGTTGAGCAGTAATTACTTCCCACTCGGAATAAAAATTACCATAGTCACCGGCTCCGTATGTATCAGGTACAATCTCCTCCAATGCATCTACAAGTTCATCCTTATCTTTCAAAGAAGTTTTTTCCAATTGTTTTACATTTGGACATTCTACGTTTGGTTGAGCACTTATTGGATATGGCAACACAAATAACATAAGCAAAAACATTACTATACTTATTTTTTTCATCTGCTTCACCTCTTTAGTAATGTCCCAATAATTTACAGTAGTTATTCATCTAATATGATTGTATGTAAAAGAACAAGGCAAGACCAATACTTCATTCTATCTAAAACAAAAACTCACAAATATCATAATTACAATATCTGTGAGTACTAATGAATTATTTAATTTTACTGTTCTTTTAACGCTTCTACTACTTTTTCTGAAGTACTTTTACTTGACTGCGGATTTTGACCAGTAACTAAAATTCCATCTCTAACCGAATGATCTGTCCATTTTTCTCCTGCTGTAAATTCAGCACCTTTCTTTCGTAACTCTGTTTCTAATAGGAAAGGCATATGCTGATCAAGTTGCATCTCTCTTTCTTCAGTATCGGTAAATGCTGAAACTTTCTTCCCCTTTACTAATGGTGTACCATCTTTGTAGGTGACATTCACTAAGCCAGCTGGACCGTGACAAACAGATCCAATGATTTTGTTCTCTTCTGCAAATTGTTGTAAAACATAAAGAAGTGTTTCGTTCTCCGGAAAATCAAACATTGTCCCATGACCACCTGGTAAAAATATAGCATCAAAACCATGTGCATCCTCTTTTGATAGCCTTTCTGTATGTTTTAACTCATCCTCCGCTTTCTTCCACTCCGATTTTTCTTCTATACTATTTGGGTCCAATGGTACTTCACCACCGTTAATACTAGTTACTTTCACGTCATATCCATTTTCTTTAAACGTTAAATAAGGTACTGCAAATTCCTCCAACCATAGCCCTGTTTTATGATCATCCGTAATCGTAGTGTGATTCGTTACAACCATTAGTACTTTTTTATTCATTATTCTTCCTCCTATTTTCCTTTTTAAGTTATTTTCTTAAAGCAATCCAACTATATCGAATATATTGTTTTCTTTTCTAAAATTAACAATTGTAGTTTACACATGAATTCCCTTTCTTACCTGGTTTAACGAATTAAATAAAAAAACATAAGTAGAATCTTCATTTGACTCCCCTTTTTTAAAGTTAATTATTAATTGTACTTAAAATTATCATAGAAGATAAGAAAGTTAATTAATAGTGATCCAAAGCTCCGTAAAGTAGCAATTGATAAGAAATTTAAATGTAGTTAAAGTGTTACCATTGCATTATAGTGACAAAATTCAAGGAGGAAGCGACAATGACAGTAAACATCACACCCTATTTAATGATGGGAGGAAACGCCCGAGAAGCTATTCAATATTATCAGAAATCTTTAGGAGCAGAAGTAATGATGCTGATCAATTACGATGATATGCCTGACCCTTCTACAGAACATTTACATGGCCTTGTAGCTCATGCAAAATTGCAGATTGAAGAATCGACTATAATGATTTCTGATAGTCCTAGTACCACACCTATTCAACAGGGGAATCAAGTGACAATCTCCATTACAACCAATGACGTGGAAAAATCAAAACGTTTTTTTGAGGCTTTAAAGGATGAGGGCAAGGTAAAAATGCCATTTCAACAACAATCATTTAGTCCTGGATATGGCAGCTTAACAGACAAATTTGGAGTAACCTTTCTTTTCGATACAGAGATTTAGTTCTGTTTTTGTAACATGTTGGAAGTGAATAGATTTAATACTTATCAAAGAAAGAAGGAAGCCACTTCTGTGACTTCCTTCTTCAAATCAATAACTTCTTTTTCGTTGCCAAATATATAAGGGTAGCCCTAATAAGATAAAAAACAAACTCCATGCCAAGTAATTGAAAATCGAAGTTGTCGTATTAGGAAGACCTTTCCCAATAGTTACATCCATATTACTATTACTTCCATCGTTCTCATCTCTTACAGTTGATTCATCCGTTTTATCTTTTTGTTTTTCTGAACCGTTATCTCTATCTCGATTGGATTCTTGGTCATCATCTCCATTAGAACCTTGACCACCAGAACCACCATTTTCCGTGTTACCTTGATCGTCATTTTTATCAGGGTCTTCTATGTCACCACCGGATTCGTCATCTTCTCCTTTTACGAAAGACCAGATTGGTGAACGGGCATAACCAGAATAGTCGTCCGTAATGGTCGCGTACCAGAAGTATCTTTCTCCTTCCGTTAAACCGGGCCATGTTACTTCTGCGGTTTCACCACTCTTTACATGTTCAACAGATCCAATTTCGTTGTTCGTGTAGACATTGACCGCAAAGGAATCCGTTGCAACACGTTTTTCTTGTGCTGATAAATCTAGATTAATGATAAACTCATCTTTCTCAGGATATTCCTCTGGATCATAATAATTATAGTCATCTAAATAGGGTGAATACGTATTGACATAAATTTGATTGTTCTCTGTATCAAAATGTAATAAACGCATATAACCTTGTCCACCTTCTGGACCTGCTTGATAGTCGGCTAACATCTGATAAACCGTACGATCAGGTTCACCGTCACCATCATCATCAATCTCATCGATCAATGTCTGTGCTTCATGATAGTGACCAGATAATACTGCAACAACATTCTCATTTGGAATGACAACCTCCTGGTAAAGCTTTTCACCTAAAGGATGTCTTGTACCTGTTGCTTGTAAGTATTCATGAAATGTTAAAATTGCTGTTCGATCAGGGTGCTCACTTAATACTCTATTCATCCAAGCAATCCCCTCATCATCAATTCCCCAGCCTAAATACACCATTATATAGTCATTACCTTCTACTGAAATTAAATCATAGTGACCTCGGTTATTTAAGTAGGAGCCACCATAGTAATCCTTATCTCGGAAACGATCTTCCCCAAAGTATTTATAATACTCGGTATAATCGTTATCCTTTTGGTACACGTCATGATTACCTGCTAAAACACCATATGGAACATCCGCATCATCTAATGTTTTCATATATTCATCCGCATATAACCATTGATACTCTTGATCCGTATCATCCACTAGATCTCCACTATGGAATACATATTCAATGTTCATCTCTTCTTGCATTTCCACGATCCATTCTGTCTGACGCTCATAAATATAAGGATAGCTCTCTGAGTAATACTGTGTATCGGACATCCAAACAAAGGTGTAATCATAGTCGTCAGAACTAGCAGGAATTTCATCTTGAATTAATACATGAATTTCCTGGTATTGACTATAAGCACTAACCTCGACATTCCCTTTTAAAGTAAAGTCATCTGTACCAGCAATTTGATAATCGACAATTTCCCATGTGGATGACTCAAAATTCCAAGCATACATAGTTACCTTTCTACCTTCTAGCGAATTTCCTTCCCAAACTAATTCTACGATATCATCTTCTGTTACAGAATCATCTAATGTCACGTCAAATCGATGATATGGAAATGCTTTCGTCGCATCGGTAACCAAGTATTCGCCATCCTTTTCATCGACTAGTGCGATTTCTTGCTCTTCCAATAGGCTCTCGTCTTCCAACTCTTTTGTGTTAGGCGGTTCAACAGGTGAAGTTCCTTGATAAGCAGTAACTGACTCTGTATCACTCGGTTTATATTGAAAACCTTGATAAAAACCAACATGCACATTATCTCCCATTGGATCACTAACACGAACCTTTAACGTTGGGTCGCCGGTTTCTACCATAGAATCATTTTCTAGTACTTGTGGGTGTTCTTCAACTGTCTCGAAAATTATTTCTTTAACTGCTTCATTACCTACTTGATCCACAGCTGTTAAAACTAAATTGTGTTCTCCTGCATCTAAAGCACCTGAAGATGTTTCGTAAGGAAGCTCAATTTTTTCGCCATCCAGTTCAGCCAAATAGCTGTCTATCCCAGCAATATCATCTGTAATTTTTGCATCGATCGTAAAAGATCCTTTATACACGTTTCCATCTATGATTGAGGCATCGATGGTCGGAGCAGTATTATCTACGAGTACATTAGTTTGAATCGTCTCCTCCCCACCTGAAAGTTCGATTTCGTGTGTACCATCACTTACTTCAGTCGTATCCCACGAATAAGCTAAGGAATTGGCGTGCTCCTCCGTAATTGTAAACGTAAAGTCTTCATATACACGATAGGTCCCATCATCACCCATATCTAAAACATTATTAGGATCTGGATGATTCGGATCAGTTAAAATAGTTCCATCCGCTAACACCAAACGAACATTTCTTAAATTATAATCATCACGATTTTCTCCTGGGTCTCCTTCCCATGGTGTTGCTTTATTGCCAGCACGAATCGTAATTGTATTTTCACCCATTGTTAAGTAGTTTGGATCAATTGGCACGGTAATGGTTTCCCATTGTGCCATCCAGTCATCGAAAATGTGCACAATTTCATCGCCAATGGTGACACCATTTTGGAAATAGGTATTGATCCCACTAACCTCAAAAGCAAAGTATGCTGTATGCTCAAGGGCACGATAGTTATTTTCTACAACATTCCCATCGATTTTCATGTCTAGTTCAGAAGGGTCGTTCATATCAGAGGTTCCTTTTACAACATAAGTACCATGTAAAATCTGATTCTCTTCTACATTTAAACGTATAGGATAGTCATCTAGGTCACTTTCAATGCTAACGGTTTTGACACTTGTTTCGGTCGTATTTACTCCATCTGATGCTGAAAAATAATACTCTACCTCTTCCTTACCGATCATTTCAGGAGCATAAATACGGTAAGTAAATACACCGATTTCTTCTCCTTGTTCAATTAATGCTTTTTGAAAATCCGTATCCTCATCCATACGATAGTGAACAGCCACAGTTTTTAATTCCTCTTGATCACTCGCGGTGACAGCTACATCTAAATTTTCTGTTTGCTTTATGGATGTAATATCCGAAGCATGCTCCACTACTGGAGGTGTAGTATCCTCTAAAACATTTACAGGCTCTGATGGTACTTGATAACCTTCTACCATACCTGGTGTTGCATCTAATTCCCCTGCACTAACCTTTTCCATCACATTAGAGCCATCGGTTAGATATTTATAAAAGATTCCTTTATCTGGCTGTGTATCATCTACGGTATCTAGATCATTATAATAAGCAATCGAATATTCATGACCAATGTTAGATGCAACAATTAGACCTCTCATACTGCCATTTGCCATACCTGCTGATTCGATACGAACGAGATTTTCTCCTTCTATTAAATTAGATCCGTAATTCGCATTGAAATCTGCTACTGTTTTATGATTGTTTTGACCATTAATAATCCAAAAAACCAATGTTTCCTGGGGTTCGATTACAACATCATCTGGAATAGAAGGCCAAATAACATCGCTCGCCGGATCATTTCCATAACGGTATTGCATTTTATAATGTTCAAATGGAATTGGTTGATTGGTATTGTTGTAAACCTCGATAAATTCATAACCGTCCGCCGATCCAACATTAGTGGAATCAGGAACAACCTCTGTTACCAATAATGGTGGCAAACTTTGTGTATCGACATCAATAGTTACAACCTCAATCACATATTCTTCTGTTCTTTCTACATTTACACCGTCTGTTGCTTCAATATAGTAGGTAAGATCCTCTGCCACATACATCCCCGGAATCTCTACTTGGTAACGAGTAGGATCTGAGCTGCTAGCTGACATAGCTAGACTACGATATTCTGCCCCTTCCCCTTTCACATATACCGTAGCGGAAGGAATTGCTATCTCATCTGTAATTTCTGCCTCTATAGTAATGCTTGAAAATGCATCTGCTTGTACGACTGGCTCATGCTCGATTACTGGTGGAGTCATGTCCTCTTCTTTTTCATCAATCATAACGGGGTCTTTTGGAACTTGCTCCTCCTTAATCGTTCCAGGAGTTGGTGCAGCAAGTGTTTCCAGTTTATTCATTTTGGTTCCTTCATATGGATATTTATATTGAATTACAGCACCTGTATTGTCATTATCTGCTCCATCGTAATCGGCATATATAACCTCTTCTTGGTGTGCATCACGAATTATAAGCGCTCGATTACCGCCATTTGCAAATCCAGGAAATGCAGAATCTGTCACTTCTACTACTTGATCACTTGATAGATTCGTAGAAAAATGAGCATTAAAATCCTCTAACGTGTTATTCCCATTGTTATACCAAAATACTAATGTTTCTTGTGATTCGATTTCTACCCCTGGCACCTGGAAACTAAGCTCTCGGCCAGAATCAGTATAATAATAGATTGTAGCATATTGCTGAAACGATAACGTTTGATTTGTATTATTATAGACCTCAAAATACTCAAAATAATCCGTTCCTCCCCCTTCTGCGTTCGGGGAAATCTCAGTAATTAACAGCTGCGGATAAGACTGAAAATCTTCATCTCCCTCATCGAGAGCATGAATTTCAACTGAGATGATTTCCTCATCCGCTTCTGGAAAACGAACTCGATGGTTAGGATCTGTTGCTGTTATAAAATATTCCAGTGTCCCTGCATTTACCTGTTCCGCTCCTATGTTAGCTTCAAATATATTTTCTCCTACTTCTTTCATTGCAATCGTTTGAAAATCTACATCATCTTGAAAACGATAATGAAGCATACCACTTACTTTTTGTTGGTCGTCTTCTAATTGTGCTTGGATCGCTATAGAACTACCTTCCTGTGCTTCTGTTATAGGTTGATGCTCGATTGTTGGAGCAGTATGATCACTCGTAACCACCAGTTCTTCGGGAATTTGTGCCTGCTCTATACTACCAGGAGTTGGATCTACTAATGTTTCATAGATATTCATTTCGGTACCGTCTTCAGGGAACTGATAGGTTGCAACTTTTCCAGAGGCAATATCTTCAGCTAGATAACTCATTGAAACAACTTCTCCTGCCCCATCTTTAATGACAACCCCACGTTGACCACTGTTATAAAAGCCTGTGCCTTGGTAAGACACAACTTGATCACTCGTTAATTCTGTTTGATAATGAGCATTAAAATCTTCCACTGTTACGTTTTTCGAATTGTTCCAAAATACAAGTGTCTCACCAGGATCAATAGTTGTCTCTGGGAAACTAAACGCTTTATCAGCTGTCCCGCTCCCATCGGTATAACGAAGAGCAATGGTATAGTAATCTAGTGAAATAGCACGATCACTATTATTATATACTTCGAAGTATTCATAATCATCTGCGCCATCATTATCCGGCATAATCTCCGTGATTAAGAGCAAAGGTACTGTTTGATAGTCGATTTCTTTGGTTTCAACTGTTTCTTCTGTGGTTTGGGCCGTATCACTATTTGTTGTATTCACTTGGGTTTCTTCTTTTTCTAGCTTTTCCTCTACTTCTTCATTATGTATCATTTCTTCTTGTTGTTCTGTTGTTTCCTCTTTAATAGTACTCTCGGTATTCTCTTCTTCCTTATACTCTACTTGCTCTTCATTAGAATCTTCTACTTCTTCTTTAGAGTCTGTATCTTCTGTATCAAGCTCTTCCGATTCTAATTCAAATGTCTCGTCGTTCTCTCCTTCTACACTTGCATGAACAATAGTTGCATAATCTAGCATATGAGTAAATAGTAAGAAAAAAATAAGTAAGATAGATACCCTTTTCATAACCTTGTTCGACACCTTCATCATAAGTTCCCTCCTTAATTGTATTCGCATTCACTATACAAAACGATTGTTAATCAGGAGGTAGATATGTGTTAATTTTTGATGAAGTTTTTTGCGTTTAAAGTCCTAGGACAAAGGGACATAGGGGTCAGACCCTATGTCCCATAAAATTACCTTTTCACCTTTCTTGCCATCTGTTGGATTGGATCCCAAACTCCATTGTATGGTGGGGCATAAGCAAGATCTAAATCCAGTAATTCATAAATGGACATTTGATTGTATAATGCAATAGCTAATACATCTACTCGTTTGTCAACGCCTTTTTTACCGATTACTTGACCACCTAGTAATTGGTTTGTCTCTTTATGATACAGTAATTTTATATGTAGTATTTCACCACCAGGATAGTAACCAGCATGAGAATTTGCTTTGATTGTTTGCATCTTATAAGATAGATTTAAGTGTTTCGCTTCTTTTTCGGTTATTCCTGTCCGTCCCAAGGTTAAATCAAAGAATTTCACAATCGATGTTCCGACAATCCCTTTGAAGGTTAAGGCATTTCCAGCCATATTGGCTCCTGCTATTCTCCCCTGTTTGTTTGATGTTGTACCTAGTGGTATATGATCATCTAGTTGTTTAATGATATGGTAGTGTGTCGCACAATCACCAGCTGCATAGATATTCTCAATAGATGTCTGCATATAAGCATTCACATGAATTGCACCTTGTTTGTTCATATGAATACCAGTATCATTTAAAAATCTAGTATTTGGACGGACACCAATTGCCACTAGTACTAAATCTGTCTGGTAAGTTTGCTTATCGGTCACGACAGATTCCACTCGGGTTTCACCTGTAAAGCCCTCTACAGACTCTCCTAATATAAGTTCAATTCCGTTTTTCTTTGCTTCTTCATGGATCAATTCTGCCATGTCTAAATCAAATATGTTAGCAAGCTGTTTCCCCCGTTGAATGAGTGTTACTTCTTTGCCTAGTGTTTTAAAGCTTTCGGCCATTTCTAACCCAATATAGCCTCCACCAACAATGGTTACATGCTTTATATCATCAGAAACATCTTTCATAATACCTTTTGTATCAACCAATGTTTTTAATGTATGAATACCTTCTAGATTAATTCCCTCCCAATCTGGGAAAATGGGGTCTGACCCCGACGCTATGAGTAAACGATCATACGATGCGGTAAATCTCTCTTTCGTTTCGGTATGGATTCCACTTACAATTTGTTCTTCCGCATCGATGTTGGTTACTTTGGTATTGGTTTTTGCGTTAATAGCATATTTATCTCTAAACGTCTCTACATTTCGAGCAATAACGTCTTCTACGCTAGGAATCACTCCATTAATCACATAAGGCAAACCACATTGTCCATATGAATAGTCTTTACCACGTTCAAGAACCGTAACGTCAGCTGATTGGTCGGTACGAATAATTTCCATTGCAGCACTCATTCCAGCAGCCACACCACCTATAATTACATAACGCAAAATAGATTCCTCCTTTATCATTAATTTACCCTTTGAGTGAGATACTTAATCAAGAAGGTAAATATGTATACCATGTTCTACAAGAAGCCTATCACTCATTACTTTTTTGAATAGAGTAAGCATCCTGACTATATTGTAAATTAGTAATATAATATAAAAGAAAAATTATACTTGCAAAGATATTAGCCAACTAGTATAGTAATATTGTTAAAAATTTAATAATTACCTTACCAACTCGGTGAGGTAGAGGCGCGAACATTATCAGTAATCAATTGGAGTATGACATCAATGATGATTGATGAAAGGAATGCTCGCCGAAGCGTAATAAGAGTCAAGCTTATTATTTGCTGGGATGTCTTTGAAAAAGAGGCATACTGTCATGCAAGTCTGCATGGAGGACTACTGATCGAAATGGAAGATACCATATTGTCAACAATGATAGGTTATTTTCTGTCATTGTTTTTTTGTGTTTTTTTTTCTATCTCCTTTTAATCGACAGACTAATATTATAGGCATCGGAGGTAATTTAAATGAATACTATGTTAACAGAATCATAATAAGTAGACGGACTTAAACACTAGATCTAGTTACATACTTTCTGATAGTAATGGAATACCTATGTATCGGAAAATTTTTAAAAAGGAGAAATACAAATGAAACTATCAACTTGGAAAGCTATATTACTACTAGTTTTATCATTCACAGTAGTATTAGGTGGAATTTTATATCTTGGAGCTCCGACGACAATCGTACTAATATCAGCTGGGGTACTAGTCATGATACTATCTCTTATCTGGGGGATAAAATGGAAAACTATTGAAGAAGACTTAGTGGAAACAATAAAATCAATGCTTCCAGCAATATTGATTTTATTATCGGTTGGGATGCTTATTGGAGCTTGGATGATGTCTGGAACTATTCCATTAATAGTTTATTATGGACTAATAAGTATTGATCCATCCATGTTTTTAATCATTACAGCTATCGTTTGTTCTGTTATGTCCATTATGGCAGGAACATCATGGGGAACCATTGGTACAGTGGGTGTTGCACTTATGGGGGTTTCCATTGGTTTAGGTATTCCCGTACATTACACGGCTGGAGCCGTTGTTGTTGGGGCATTCTTTGGAGACAAGCTATCTCCACTATCTGATACAACCATTATGGCACCTGCCATGGCCGGTGTTAAACTAGTAGACCATATTAAACATATGTTATGGACCACGATACCAGGTTACATCATCTCTTTAATTCTTTACTTAATTTTAGGGTTTCAATTTGGTGGTCAAATGGATAACAGCGAGAACGTTGATCTTATTTTATCAACCATGAGCAATAACTTTAATTTAAATCCCATATTAATTATTCCACCACTACTTGTATTAGTGTTAATTTACTTCAAAAAACCAACACTTCCTGTATTCGGTGTAGGGATTATTGTAGGTTGTCTATTGGCCGTTATCTTTCAAGGAAGAGATCTTTTGGAGGTATTTGCCGCATTAGATACAGGATACTCCGATGCTACGAACGTACCAATTGTTGATGAAATTTTACAAAGAGGTGGTATGTCGAGCATGCTAGGTACGGTCGCTATATTAATTAGTGCCGCCATTTTCGGATCACCATTAAAATCAGCAGGAGTTATTCAAATTTTACTAGATAAAATCGTCGAGTTTGCTAAAAGTGGAAAAGCAATGATGACCTCTAGTTTAACACTGCACAGCATTCTATTTACTATTACAGGTAGTTACTATGTAACCTATGCCGTAATTGGTCCAATCATAAGTCCACTATACGATAAATTTGGTTTACAGCGTAAAAACTGGTCTAGAACGATGGAGGATACCGGAACTGCCCTATCCCCTATCATTCCATGGGGAGTAACAGGAGCATTCGTTGCGGAAACGTTACAAGTCTCAACCGGAGAATTTTTCCTATATGCTCCAATGACTTATCTTGGAATTATCTTTGCACTAGTCTATATCTTTAGTGGTATTGGTATTGCAAAAAAATAGGCGATTTGGGGTCAGGTCCCTTGTCCCAAATGGGACAAGGGACCTGACCCCAGTTATTTTACGACGTTATCCAACCGGTGATGTTATGGATCAAAGTAACATACTATTAGGTGCATGGTTCAGTAAATTCATTAGCCTATTGGTGTTACTCTTTTTCCTTGGTGCTTATAGTGCCATAATGATAACCTACGTGTATCATCTAATGGATTACTTTTTACCAGAGGCTCCCATTACTCTATTTATTGTCATAGCATTTATTGTGGGTTGCTACGGAGCTTTCTTTGGGATTGAGGTAATTGGTAGAATGGCCTTAATTGGGGTGTTTTCGGTCTTAGCCTTGAACATCCTTCTTATGCTAGGATCCTTTTCCCATTTTGATATTCGAGAATTACTTCCTACCTTCGAATCTGGTGTAACAAATACCATTTGGGCAAGCAGACATCATGTCTCAGACTGGGCAATGGTTACTATGACTGTGGCGATCATTTTGCCTTATGTTAAAAGTCGTAAAGAGTGGGGAAAATCTAATGCAGCTGGTATCCTGTTTGGAGGAGCTTTCGTTGTTATGTGGCCAATTCTTGAAGTCGGTGTATTAAGTGCGGAAGTTACCGCACAATATATTGTATCCTGTATGCAAATGGCTAGAAGTGCTCAAATCAGACAATTTATACATCGTTATGAAATGATTATGATTGCCTTTTTTGCAATATCTATTCTCACACAAATTATGTTATGTTTCCTCTGTGCATCTACCGCTGCATCAAAGTTATTTGGACTAAAAGATTACCGCCCATTGGTTATACCGGTTGGCCTTCTTTTAAGTGGATTTGGATTTTGGGTGGTCTTTGATCACCACAGAGCAATGAAACTATTAGAAACAACATGGGTTGATGTAACTTTACCAATTGCCCTTGGAATCCCTATATTACTATTAATTTTAGGCAGTTTTATGAAACAGAAATTAAAGTAGGGGTCAGGTCCCTTGTCCCAACTTTGGGACAAGGGACCTGACCCTCATTCTTCCTCAGCTTTTTGAAATAAGGCTTCGGGAATCATTTCAAATCCTTCTATCATTGTGTTTTCTTCTAATTCAATCATAAGACTTAATTTTCCATCGAAATGGATTTGACGTACATATCGTAAGTCTTGTGGACTAACTTTAATATCCGCTACTTTTGTCTTTATTTTAATTGATTTTGAATTATATTTTGGTATGACACTACTCGCTTTGAACTCATATTTTTCATCATCGATCACGGTCTTAAAAGCATCTTCTACCTTTTCCGTATCGACATCTGCTACACCACTGCTTTTTAAAACTTTTTCTACATCTTTGTAGTCTAATTTCGGTATTTCCTCCTCTTCATTCTCTTCACTTTCTTCAATAACACGATGAATTTCATCGTATACATTGGAAAGTGTCGATGTATTGATTTGGTCACCAGTAACCTTCTTCACAATTTCCTCGAAAACAACTTTATCATCTGCAGCAGTCATCGTTTCTTCTGCATTTAATACTTCCTCGATGAAGTGATAATCTAGTTCATATGCTTTTCCTGCAGAATAGAGAACATGATTGACATCCGCAGCATTATCCGTGAAACATGGGAATAAAAATCCTGATGTTGGTGCTTTCAGGTTAATAACGGGATCTACGACAAAATTATATTTAAACTCTTTTTCCACATAGTCAAACAATAATTCTTTTTTCGGATCCTGCGTTTTATTCATGCTACATAGAATAAAGGGGTTGGAATAAACTGCATCACGTCCGCTTTCTTCCGCTTCTTCATTACCGCGTTTCATCGGTTTCATATATTCCCCGCGAATAAAGGTAACGACAATATCCATTTCATATTGCTTGTCTTTCAGCATCTTTTCTACGAGACGAAGCATATGGCCATTCCATTCTTCGGTATCGTTACTAAGCAGACCTTGGTGTAGAATGAGTTGACTACTATCTTCTACATCGCGTTGGAATTTTAACTCGAATAATTTTTCATCCATCTGTCCAGACAGTACTTTTTTAAAATTTGCCATAAATAAATCTTTCTGTTCATCCTCTAGTAATTCAAATGGTACATTTTGATGATGATAAATCTCACTCGATTCTTTCATAATGTATACATTGAAGATATCATGAATTTTTAATAAATCATTATTCACTTTGAACTGTTTACGTATATTGGCTATGTCTTTTTTGTTCAATCTTTGTCCACTCCTAGTTGGTTATTACGTGCATTTATCGAATGTGCATTCTATCATTCTAACACAGATTCCATTTGTTTTTCCTACATCTTTTAATAATTCAAATACTACTTTTCTATCCTCTTCCTACACCAAAAAACTCACCATGTTAATAGGTGAGTCTTTCTAATTTAAAACAACTATATTAATCTTTAAGGTACAAATACTGGAGATAGACTGAATTCTAGTTTTATGAATAAATTTCTTAAGGAAAGGATCTGTTTGATGAAAATACCCTTTTCCTTTTTTATTTACTTTGAGTAGCTCGAAGCTTAGTCATATTTGCTGTAGTTCCACCATCAACAAGAATATCTGTGCCCGTAATATACGATGCAGCATCACTAACTAGGAAGTCTACTACGGTTGCAATTTCACTTGGTTCACCTTCACGTTGTAGTGGCGTGTTATCTAATAGGACCTTCATTTCTTTTTGCTGTGAAGCTTCTTGACGACCCATTGGAGTATTTATCGTACCTGGAGATAAGGAAACAATACGAGCACCTTTCTGTCCCCAATCCCATGCTTGGTCTTCAGCAATTAAAATTACCCCTAATTTTGATAAACTATATGCAGAACCTGGATTACCTTGTGAGAACTTTTCCATCATCTCCACTACATTTTCATCTAATGGATTTTTAAGTACTTCCGTATATGGCCCCTCTTTTGGTGCCATATGACCACTCATAGAAGAAATACATACTGCAACAGTTCCTGGTTCTGCTAATTTAATAAATTCATTTAACACGATTCCTGTACCAACTAAATTAACTTCTGTAATACGCTTAGAGTCACTCATTGTAGGGGATAACCCTGCTGTATGAACAATAGCTTTTAATGTTCCTAAAGAGGCTGCTTTATTTGCTAAATCTTTCACATTTTCTTTGTCTGTTACATCTACAGTTTGATAGTGTACGTCATGAATTCCTTTAGCCACTAGCTCTTCTTTTGTTTGCGCTAGACGATCTTCATTCACATCTGCTAAAAGAACTGTACCTTTTTTACCTACTAGCTCTGCAACCGCTTTCCCCATACCACCTGAACCACCTGTAATAACATAAACGTCTGACATCCTTCTACCTCCTATATTGAATGTGTTTACTTCTTTATGGTATGGTATGATAAGTTTAAATACAAACGACATTTTGCTTAAAAATGTCCATTCCCTCCCATATAAACAAGCACTAAGAACTCTACCTCTTCGTTTAAGGGACTTGTAGTGCTAGGTGTGGAATGAAGATCGACCATACTGATTGAAGTTTCACTTTATAAGGAGGTCCTACATGAATATATTAGATCAAAATAATATTTCAGCTAGGGAATATATAATTTGTGCATTCATGGATCTACTTGAGATTAAAAGATTTGAACAAATTTCAGTAAAAGAGATTGTAAAAAAGGCAGGTATTAGTCGTTCTACATTCTATTTACACTTTCACGATAAATATGAGCTCATGGAAAAAGTGCGTGAATCTATTACCTCTACCTTTTTATCTTTTTATGATACAGATCGAATAGTAAAAGCGACACTTCCTTCAATTAATAATACTACATACAAACTCTGTGAGCATGTCTACCAATATCGTAGTTTTTATAAGTATGAATTTGAAAAAGCGGAATATATTCAAAATCTTTCCGATGCGCTAGCATTAAAATTAATGAAGGTTTACCCAGAGAAAAGTTATGCTATTTTCGCAAGTTTTGGTACGATAGGTTATTTGAAATTTTGGGTAGAGGATAAATTTTCAATAAGTACAGAAGATGCCGCTAAACAGCTAATGAACATTGGAAAAACAAATTGGTCGAAATATAATCTCATTTAGATCCTTCTTATTTAAAAAACTAAACTGGTAAGCAAAAGCCGTACGCTCTCACTTACACAGTTTAGTTTAAACTTGCTAGACTAACTCTTCTAAATCAAATATCCATCAAAATAGGAACAATCATTGGCTCCTTCCTCGTACGTTCTTTTACATATTTTGCGATGGATCTTTTTACTTGTTTTTTCATGACATTCCGTGAATTTCTATTCGCTTCCTGAAGTTCGTTGATCGTTTCTATCGTAATTCGGTGCATTCCTTTTCGGAGTTCAGAGAAATTCTGATCGACGAATCCTCGTGAAATAAATTCTGGTTCAGATAGGAGTTTTTCTTCCTGTTTATTCATCGGGATGATAATCACAAGCATTCCATCCTCTGAAATTTTTCTTCGGTCTCGCAATACAAATTCCATATCGCCTATATCGACTCCGTCAACATACGTGTCACCACTTGGTATCATTCTCGTATGACGTGCAATAGAATTTTCAATATCCACTACATCACCATTCTTCATAATAAATGTATTGCCTTCCTCGATACCAACAGTTTCTGCGAGCATTCTGTGGTGATGTAGCATTCGGTATTCACCATGGATAGGAATGAGGTATTTCGGCTTCATTAAGGTAAGCATAAGCCTTAAATCCTCCTGATATCCATGTCCAGAAACATGCATTCCTGAACTACTTCCTGATCCATAAATAACATGTGCTCCAAGTTTATATAAGTTGTCGACAATACTAGTTATACTCTTTTCGTTACCAGGGATTGGACCTGCCGCGAGAATAATCGTATCTTCAGGTAATATCTCGACATCGCGAAAGTTACCTGTGGACAATCGATTAAGGGCTGCCATGGTTTCTCCCTGACTCCCTGTACATAAGATTGACACCATTTCAGGAGGTAATTCATTAATATCACGGGCATCAATTAACATACTTTTGGGAATGTCTAAATACCCACGTTCCTCTGCAACTTTTACTACATTCACCATCGAACGCCCGAGTAAGGCTAGCTTCCGGTTGGTTGCTTTTGCTGCATGGACAACCTGTTGGATCCGGCTAACATTGGAAGCAAATGTGGATACAATTACTTTTCGTTTTGCCTTTATAAATATCTGCTCCAAATTTTTACCTACCATTTGTTCGGAGGGAGTATAACCAGGTCTCTCTGCATTGGTGCTTTCTGATAACAGAAGGAGAACTCCCTTGTTACCGATCTCAGCCATTTTGTGAATATCGGCTCGTTCATCATTAGCAGGGGTCAAATCAAACTTGAAGTCCCCCGTATGTACGATTGTTCCTTCTGGAGTGTCGAATACAATCCCTAAACAATCTGGAATACTATGGTTCACTTTGAAAAAACTTATATTCATTTCACCAATTGGGACTAGCGAGTTTGAGTTAACCTCAATGAGCTCACTTTCTCTTAGTATTCGATGTTCTTTTAATTTGATTTCAATTAACCCCAGTGTGAACCTTGTTGCATACACTGGCACATTAAGCTTTTTCAAAAAGAACGGGATACCCCCAATATGATCCTCATGTCCATGTGTAACAATTAAAGCACGCACACGGGTCTGATTTTCGATTAGGTAAGAAATATCAGGGATTATTAAATCGATTCCTAATAAACTCTCATCAGGAAACTTATTTCCGCAATCAATAATTACAATATCGTTTCCATATTCAATAGCGTACATATTTTTCCCGATTTCATTTAAACCGCCAAGGGCAAAAACAGATAATACAGTATCTTTTCCCATATTCATCCCTCCTGATAAGAAATATGGTTTAGTATGCCCGGATTTGTGTTTTTTAATGTTGATGGATATTTTGGAGTCAAAAAACACTCATAAACGTTACCTATGTAACATTTATGAGTGTTTTACGATTAGAATTGAAGGCAAACCGGTTTATAGCTTAACTATCGTTCTTCCACGAACTTTTCCTTCTAAAATATTTGCAAGAACTTTTGGAAGCTCTGTTAATGAGATTTCATTTACGATATCCTTTTCTAGCGCTGTAGGTTTTAAATCATCACCTAGACGATTCCACGCTTTAAGTCGCTGATCCATGGGACATTCAACCGAGTCAATACCAAGCCAATTGATACTTCTTGAAATGAAAGGAACAACAGTTGTTGAAACCTCTACTCCCCCTGTTAAACCACAGGTTGCAACAGATCCTCCATATTGTAACGTACTAAGAATATATTGAAGTGTTTTTCCCCCAACAGGATCAATCGCTGCAGCCCATTTTTCTTCACGAATTGGTCTCTGATCGTTATCTATTATTTCGTCACGATGAATAACCGTTCTAGCTCCTAATCCTTTTAAGTAATCAGCTTCATTCGATTTCCCTGTACTAGCTACAACGTCATATCCTTTATTCGCTAATATATTGACTGAAATACTACCTACTCCACCCGTGGCACCTGCGACCAAAACGGGACCATTGTTTGGTTCCAATCCATTCATTTCAAGCTTTTCAACCGATAATGCTGCCGTTAATCCAGCCGTTCCAAGAATCATTGCTTCTTTTAACGATAAACCTTTTGGTAAGGGAACCACCCATTCAGAAGGTACACGTGCAACTTCACTGAATCCTCCAAAATGTTGTGTACCTAATTGATAGCTTGTCACAATTACTTCATCGCCAGTTTTGTATCTTTCATCTGTTGAGTCAATGACTGTTCCAGATAAATCTATTCCCGGTACTAAAGGAAAAGAGTTTACAAACGAACCATTGATCGCTACGATCCCATCTTTATAATTTACACTGGAATAAGCAACACGTATGGTTACTTCTCCTTTAGGCAAATCATCCATGGTTAATGACTTAATCTCTACATTCATTCGATCATTCACTTTATCTAAAACCAATGCTTGAAATGTGTTCATACGTATAACATCTCCTTTATATGTGATTAAGTATTTTGTTTATAATTTCTACCTACATCTTACCTCTTTCTAACTTTCATCAAAAATATAAAACCTTATAAAAATACAATTGTGTGAAATTTACCTTTATCACGACATAATTGACAATGATATTCATTATCAATTATACTAATGTCATATCAAAAAAGGAGTTGTTCATGTGTTTGTTTCATTAAGAAAAATAGTTGTTACAGTAGGTAATGCAGATAAAGTCGTCCAACAATTTAGTAAAAAGGGCATTATTGAAGAGCAAGAAGGGTTTGTTGATTTAACGATCATGCAGCAAAAGGCACGAAATGGCGAAGAAGAAGTCGTTTTAATGATTCGCTGGGAATCAGAGGATTATTGGAAACAGTGGGAAAGAAGTGATGCTCATTTAGCAGGTCATAAAGCAAGACGCGGCCAACCAAAGCCTGAATACATACTTCGCCAAGAAGGCGGAAGATACCATGTTAAAGCAGTAAAAAGAGGTCAAAACTCCTAATCATAATTTTTTATATTCGTAACTGGAAATACACTCTAGTTAGAATGGAGGACAATATAATGAGGAAGGTACTCCTTGCATATTCGAGCATGACAGGTAATACAGAACTGATGGCACAAACGATCGGAGACTATCTAATCGAGAAAAAGCATGATGTAATTACAAAGTCATTTGATTTTGATACCGTAGAGGTTAAAGAACTTTTAGATTATGATGCTGTTTTAATTGGTACACTTACATGGGTTGGAGGTGGCCTCCCGTTTGATGTTGAGGATTTTTATGATGAATTAGACAACATAGATCTATCAGGAAAAATTGTTGGCGTATTTGGGTCTGCTGATTCTCTATATGAAGTATTTGGTGGAGCTGTTGATATTATTGCAGATCGCGCTGAAAGTTTAGGGGCAAATGTCATGCCTAAAAGACTGACAATTGATCTTGAGCCAGATGAGAATGATCTAGAGCAGTGTCAGGAGTTAGCAGAGATGGTGAATCAAGCGTTGGAAAAAAATAGTTAAATAAATATGTCCATTTTACTAGACCGTTATTTTAAGTCTAGTTTTTTTATTCTACGAAGTTAATTTTCTACTTTTCGAAAAATGACGAGGCTTGCTTAAATTCAACTTAATTAAGAGTTTTTTTAGCTCTTTGATTTAATCTAGAAGTCTCAGACCCAATTACTCTAAAACAGCCGAAACCCTTATCATATAATAGGATCTCGGCTGTTCACTTCATCCATCAATGCTTTTTTTATCCATTTAGAATTCATTGGTTATTTATAGATAAAAATTCCCTTAACGGCTCTACAACTTTTTTTACATCTTCCATACCCTGTTGATATAACGCAGTTAGTTTTTCTTTATCTCTTTCTATACGCCCTACTTCTACTTTTTCTGAAGGACGAATGACAAATACATTCCCCTTCTTCTCTTCCTCATAAATGTATTTCAGAGTTTCATTGTAAACAGTATGACGTTTTTCTAATGCTTTTACCAAACCTGGATATTTTTTATACTTTTTTCGGAAGTACCAACCGAATGATTGAGGTTCTTTAACATAACCCTTGTCTCTTGTTAAAATTACCACGTTCTTCCGATTACCATCTTTTTCTGATTGTTTAATTGGAATCGGGTCAGATATTCCTCCGTCCAACAAGATCCGGTTATCAAAATGTACAACAGGGGCAATTAATGGTAATGAACTCGATGCTCGAACGATCGTGAGTACGTCTTTTGCATAATCTTTTCTTTTGTAAAATATAGGCTCTCCAGATATGCAATCTGTGACTCCAACCACAAACTCTTCTTTGGCATTATAAAAAGCATCGAAATCAAATGGTTCTAATTCATTCGGCAATCTATCGAACAAAAAATCCATGCCAAAAAGCTGCCTTTTCTTAATAAAATTCCGAAATGATAAATATTCGGGATGATCAATGTAATCAATATTAACCGCTCGATTTCTATCCATTTGACGAGAAACATAGGAAGAACCATTACAGGCACCGGCAGATACACCTATGATATAAGGTAAGTAAATCCCCTGCTCCATTAAATATCGTAGAGCTCCTGCTGTATAGACTCCTCTACTTCCTCCACCTTCTAGTACTAGTCCTGTATTTTTCATATGATCTCCTTTTATTGTTATTTGTTTATAAAATAAGCACTTCAAACCTCAAGTAAAAAAGAGCGCCCTATTTAGACTAGAAAAAAGTTCCATTCATTATTATAAATCGAAAGAATGGAACTTTCTAATTAAGAGCACTCGCATAGCACAGCATTTTAATATGGACATAAGAAACTTAGGGTTAATTCCGATATCACCACTGACATTATGTTATCTGTATAGTTACCCGTTGATTATGCTTTTTCATTCTATAAAAGTAATAATTCGTTTCATTTCCTCAATCTTTCCTATATGAAGAGCTTCATGTAAGACGGAAAATCCAGCACAATCTTCAACGGTTTGAAACCCATGTTTTGGTTCTGTAAGGGTTTCATTTAGTTGTGTATTTGAAATTTGCTTTATATAGTCTAACTGTTTCTCTAGATCTGTAATGAGCTGCGTGATTATTGGTTCACGACCATTCCAATTGTCAGGAGTCGTTCCTGTACCAAATAATTCGAGATAGTCTACCGGTAAATGGTTTAGTTTATAAGGCAAATCAAATAAAAAATATTCTGTGGATGATAAGATATGTCCAACTTGCCAAAGTATATTATTTCGAAATCCTTTTGGTCTTGTATGTACAATGTCTTCAGGAACGGATTTTGCAACTTCAATCGTCCAACCTCTTACCTGTTCAAACTGTTTAAAAATAATTTCACTCATTGTTCAATTCCCTCCCATTCGGCATCTTTCCATTCTGTTCTCCATAAGGTAATAAATGGTTTGAATCTCTTTTTTATCATATCATGCAAAGATGTAGTAAATTTCTTATAAATTGCTCATTTGCAGGATTAACATAATGTTTTATCCAAAAAGGCAAAGATATGAGCAAGGGTTAATCTTCACTTTTATAAGAATTAACACTTTACGGAGGTAAGGGCCATTTCCCAATACATAGGTATACACAATCTGCATATCGAAAAAAGTTTTCAGTTATTTTTACAATAGATTCAAACTTTTTTAATAGAAAAATGATAGCCTTTTACTAGAATCATAAATTAAAAGGAGAAAGGTCAAGGTGAAAAGGTTATCAGTTCTATAAATTTCAGACCTAAACTCAACGAAATAATGAATCACAAGAAAGTGCTGTTTATACTAAAAACCCCGCTTCGGAGTTGTCTATCCTCACGAAACCGGGGCCAAAATCAGGAATATTAATAACTAGAATCAACCTACCCCATTCACCAACTCATACTGACGAAGCTTTAACTCAAACAACGTAAGAGGATCACGATAAATTTCAGGTCTCTCTCGCATCGTATCTAGGGAATCTTTATGTTTTTCAATATCCCCCTGCACTTCCTCACTTACCATATTAAGCACTTCAAGTGAGTTTGAGAAAAATTTACTTACATCCCATTCTATCGATCCCTCAAATAATTCTAGTTGTTGGATGAATGGACTTATTAATTCCTGTGTTATTTGACTATAATCTTCATTTTCAATGTAATTTTTATATTTATAATGAAGTTTTTCTTTATTTTTTGACATCGAACCTAACAGTTTTCCTGCACCTTTTAACAACAATTGAGAAGGGTTATTACGTAACAAGATATTTGCTTTATCAAGATGTACCATTCCCCTTGCTAATCGTTCCATATCTCTCTGCCAATCATCTAATATCTTAAAGTCACCTTCCAATACAATCTTCTCTTCTCCATATTGATGATTAAAACTTTCACTCATTTCGTTAATTTTAATTTGGCTGTCGTTGAATTCTCTCTCGGAATCTTCAATCCATTCCTGAACCGCATTTTTAAAATCATGTAGTGCAGTTTTTTCCATGTAATTAGCAATCTGCCTATTCATTTCATCGTTAATCTCAACATGGAGTTTAGCAAAATCACTGTCTTCATGAACCATTTCAGAACAATTTCGAAGTAGTTCCGGAAGCTTGCTCATCATATTCTGAACTATATCATTTTTTAGCTGACTGAATGAATTTGTAATCACTTCCGCTTCTTCTTTTTCCATATCTCCCAACTGATGATGTATATCATTCAGTTTTGCAAGCAGCTCTTCGTTCCAGTTAATTTTTTCAATAATGCCGTTTTCCACTTCTACCCGTTTTTCAATCAGAAACTCAATGGAAGTTTTAATAATAGACCGGATTTTAGAAGGACTTGCTACTTCTATGTTGTACCCCTCTAGCATAGGCTTAATAAAGTCAGATAAATCATCTAACAAGCCTTCTTTCTCCGCCCATGTCTGAATAGATTCAAATAGTTCCATTCCTACTTGTCTACCGTTTTGATGAGCATTTGAATTTTCAAAATGGTACTCTGCTTCACTAACCACAGTTTCATCTAGTTCTGATGGAAAAAGCTCATCCCAAGCAAGTATGGCAGTTGAAGATATTAAAGTATCTGAAACAGATGAAATTTCCAACCAATTGGTTAAATGGCTTTGTATTAGCTTCGAGATGTCCCTTATTAAAAACCTTCCGCTAATTAATTCAAAATAAGATACTTTAAATAAGTTCGGCAGTTTCTTCCACATATAGGATTCTTCAAAATCATTATTCAAAATAAGTTGGTTGATCTCTTCTAGCCACTGAATATAAAAGTCACTTTGTTTATAGCTGTTCCACAATACTTCAGAAAGGCTTTCAAATCGATATTTATCAATTTGTAATAAAGTCACTAACACTTCATGAAAATAATTTGGTTCAAGGTTTGTTGTGTGACCTTGCTCCGCATACCCTTCTACAACCTCAAACCATGAGAGTGACTTTGTTCGGATTGCTTCATTTACTGCAAGTTCAACCGCGTTATCCCAATCCTTGAAGTTCTCAAAGAAGGTTTTAGCTATTTCCGTTACACAGGAATAATCTGGGTCTAATTTAATCGCATTTTTAATTGCATCAACAGCATTTTCGTGTCTACTTTGTTGTATGTATAGAGAAAACAGCTGCAGGAGGACTTCCGCCTTCAATGCAACCGATTGGGTATTTACTTCCTTGTAGAATTTTTCTGCATCCTCCAATAACCCCATTTCAAAATGGGCATCCGCTATATTCTTTTGTGCCCATGGAATTAACTGATCATCTAAGGGGTTTCCCCATTTATAAATAGCTGCTTCATAATCCTCATTTAAGAAATATACTTCCCCTTGTGCATAGCGAATAGAGGATAAATTCGGCCGTTGCTTCTTCATTTCCTCCATGTACATTTCACCCAATATTTTAATTGGGTGCTCTTTTTCGTGCTCATCTATTATAGTTTGATAATAGGATTTATTAATTAGTGCATTCTCAGTTGTCACGATAATCCCCCACTTGTTAATTTAATTTGTACTCGCGGTTCCAATCTACCAAACAACCAATTTATCTATATAAATTATTGTTAATGTCATTCACTATCTTCTTAAAAATAGTGACAAGTAAATAAAGTTCACCATTACTATATTCGAAATAACTCACCTGGTTTATGGGGATAGAGTCATGATTCCTTTTATCATTCATAATAGATTGATATGATAGAATGGTTCTAGTATTTTAAAACTGGACGGTGCTAGCATTGGAAAATAGAAAATTAAAAGAGATAGATTTATACGAACCAATTAATAAGTATTTTAAGCGAAAAGGCTACGAAGTTTATGGGGAAGTGAAAGACTGTGATGTTGCAGTTATGAAAGACGACCTTTTAATTATTGTTGAATTAAAATTGAACTTAAGTGTGGATTTGCTTATTCAAGCAACAAAAAGACAACGGTTGTCCGAGCATGTATATATTGCTATCCCCAAACCGAAAAAGCACAACCCTCGTTCTAAAAAATGGAGGGATACTTGTCACTTACTACGAAGATTAGAGTTAGGACTTATTCTTGTTTCGTGTACAGAAAAGCGAAAAAGAGTAGAAGTTGTCATAGAACCAACACCTTTTCACCGTCCAATCAGCATGGGGAAAGCCAAATATCTCAGGCAAGCAATAATAAAAGAAATCAATGGGCGAAGTGCAGACTATAATATTGGTGGTTCTAGTAGAAAACAGATTATGACAGCGTACCGAGAAAATTGCGTCCAAATTGCTTGTTACCTTGAAGAACATGGTGAACTATCACCAAAGGCATTATTACAAATGGGAACGGGCAAGAAAACACAATCTATCTTAAGTAAAAACTATTACGGGTGGTACGTTCGAGTTCGAAGAGGCATCTATACAATCAGTGAAAAAGGGAGACAAGAAATAAAGGAATACCCTAAGCTTGTAGCGTATTATCGTAAGTGAAGCACAGGGGGCTGTTCTTTTTCTTTCTTCCAAATGAAAATCAATATTTTGGGTTCAGTTCCCCGCCTCACTAGTACTTTAGTTCAGCGGGGATCCGCCCCTTTACATTGGAACTGGGATAATGAGTTGATAACCAGGGTAAATGACATCAGGGGCTAACCCTGGACGATTACGATTTGCTTCAAATAATGTTGATGTAGATATACCAAATCGTTGTGCGATATTAGCAAACGTATCTCCTGGTTCAACTAGATAAATCAGAGCAGGAACTTGAAGAACCTGATTTTGATAAATGAGGTTTGGATTTGTGATGTGAGGGTTTATTCCTAGAATTGAATCGACACTAGTTGCGTATCGATTGGCTATCTCATATAGTGCTTCTCCAGTGCTAACAATATGATTCACTTGTCTGTTGCCTGGGGTTGTTATAACTAATATTTGCCCAGGAAAGATGAGATACGGATCTGTAACAGGAGGGTATATAGCATTGGCTTCCACTAATAGAGGAACAGTCCCCCCTATGTTTGATGCTATAGAATACAAAGTATCTCCTGGTTTCACTGTATAAATAAAAGAATTCCCATCAACTATAGGCATTACAATCACTCCTAAATTCATTTCAATAATCATCGTATTCGCCTACCTATGGATGGGTGATGTACTTATCTGAATGTCAGCAAACCATTTGGTTCATTAATCCCCCTCTGATGAAATGATTCTTTTGCTTCTTTCCATATGAAGAAGCATGAGAACCATCCCCTATCACTCTTCCCGCTCCACTAGAATACATTGAATAAAAACCCAAATGAAAGGTTGAAGAAAATGCCTGTATCTTTTCCTGTACGCATTGATACACTTAAGGTTGACTTTGGTCGAAATAAAAATATTTATTATCCTAGAGTAGATCTACAGAATCAACAGTTAGAACAGTTCATTAATCAACAAATAGTTAACCAAGCCCAACAGCTAATTAACCAACAGATTGGAAATCTGTCTACTACTGTAGAAGAGATGCTTGGAACGTACGAGATTAAAAACAACCAGCGTGATATTCTTAGCTTAAGCCAATCCAACTATACGTATCACTACCAAGCAGCCCACGGTATGACATATATGAAGTCATTGACCTTTGATACTAAACAAGGGACGCTTTATAAACTTAGCGATCTATTTAAACCAGGAAGTAATTATATAAACAGACTCTCCTCCTTCATTCAGCTCCAAATCAAAGAACGAGATATTCAGACCCTAGAGGAATTTACAAAAATAAAGCCTGATCAAGACTTTTACATTGCAGATAAAACTTTGGTCATCTATTTTCAACTCTATGAAATCACGCCATACGTCTTTGGTTTCCCAATGTTTCCGATTTCTGTGTACAATTTACAGGACATCCTTAAAGAAGATGGCCCACTGGGAAGAATGGCCGTTAATAACTAGTGGAAAACGCTGAGACTTGTTCTCTATTTCCAATGCTAAAATAAAAGGTTTGAGGTAGAAACCTCAAACCTTCAATACTCTGGGAAATTGAATAGCTCACACTAAAATTATGAACTATGAGCTTCTATAACCCTATTAATAAATTCGATAATTCCCGCTTCCACTTCATCGCGAATATCTCGGTAATTATGGATTTCATGCCTGTAACCAGAATATAGTTTTGTTTTCACACGATGCCCTGTATCAGCTAGCCAGTTTGATACAGCGTATACTCCTTCACCATACAAACCAACTGGATCCTGATCACCAGCAATATTATAGACAGGTACCGTAGAAGGAATTTTTTCTGCCCATTCTGTTCCAATAATGGTCTCCATCATTTGCACAAAATAATAAAGCGAACGAATATTAGGAGGGGATGTAAAATTATTAAACGGGTCATTGGCGTGATCAGCTACAACATCAGGATCGCCACTTATCCAATCATTTGGAGTACGGGAATTATCGATTCGCTCTGTCATCCAGCCGAGTAAACCTTCCAGATATACAGGATCAACAACCTCCCCATCCCCTTGGTCGATGCGTGCTTTTAATTCTTTGGAAATTTCATTCGCATGTGGAAAAATACCAGATGTGCCACATAAGATCAATCCGGAGATACCCTCTCCATATTTGGCAGCATACCCTCTCGCAATCATAGAACCCATGCTATGTCCAAACATAAAATAAGGGAGACCTTCATAATGTTCCTGCACAATCTTTCGAAGGTTATGCTCATCCTCTGACATCGTCATGTATCCTTTATCTCCCCAGTCATCCCAATTACCAGAATCATAAGCTGTTTTCCCATGTCCGACATGATCATCTGCCGCTACCACAAAACCTGCTTCGTTTAATGCAAGAATCATATGTAAATAACGACGAGAATGTTCCCCAAAACCATGAACCAACTGAACAATTCCCCTTGGTTGACGAATTGGAGTATAGATCCAAGCTTTAATCGTGTCTTTTTGGTTAAATGATTCAAATTGAACTTCTTGAATTGCCATGATACAAACCTCCTTTCTTTATTTAATAGTATTATGAGGGGAGTAGAAAAAGACACACGAAATTTTCTAATGATGAAAATTAAGTGTGTCTCCGTGGCTCTTCACAATCTATTAAATTAATAAAATATTACCTCGATTTGTAATCGATGTCAAAAAAATAGGTGTTATCTTGATATTGCACCATCCTGCTTTACCCTATAGCTAATCCATATTTCGCCCCTTAAAATTCACACCATCACTTTCAAATCGTAAGTTCTCATCATATGGCATCACATACATGTCAAAATCAATAAATTCCGTTTGGATTTGATGAGCAAAACGAATGATTTTCTTATTCAATCTGAGAGCTGGTGATTCTCCATTTTCAACTTGAAGAACAACTTGAATAAACGATTTCAAATCATACTTTTCGCGAAGTTCATTAATTAAGAAGGTCTTACTTCGAAAACTCCTCATGAATTTGTCCAGTTGCTCGTCTAAATCAATCGATTCCTCATAACCGATGTCGAATTCCCAACAGGTATCTGGATAATATCTCCTGAAATGTGGATTAACCCTTCCATTCGGTGGAATAATTTCTTCTCCTTTTTTCTCAGTTTTCGTTGGCTCGAGACCTAGTTTTTCCGTAACCTCATCTAGTGGAAAGTCATCACCATATAATCTAAAGTATACTTGGATTTTGGTTTTTTCCTCAATGAGCTCAATCTCCTCTTTTTTAATGAACTGTTGAATCGCTTGTATCATCGATCCCATGTTATGTATATTGAATTCGGGACTTTCTTCTTCTAAAAGGTCATTTCCACCTGCTACATGAGCAACAATTAAATGATCCTTCTCGTCTATTAACTGAGCACCTTCTTCCTCAATTAAGTCACCCATTTCTCCTAAAAAGATAAGCCCTCTATTTGGACGGTTCAATAAAGCCTCAAGTACATTTGGATCGTGGATATAAGGCGAAAACCAAACAGCATGTGCATTTGGGTAAAGCTGATGAGTAAGTAAATAAGCAACAATCGTCGATCCCATTCCCATTGAGATAAAATGGATTGAATCATAATCTTGTTTTTGCAAAAACGAGACGATCATTTCATTCACAATCATTGGAAGATCTTGTTCTTCTATATCTTTAGTAGGGTAATGAAATTGTAGTGTATCAAAACCTTCTCCGAAATATACTTGATTGGCATACCAAAATAGGGGACCTTGGGACGTATATTCCCTATCAGGTAGTAAAATAGCAAGCTTTTTAGTTGAACCAATTATTATTGACATCGTAAATGGAACCGTCACGCCCTGTGCCTCCATGTATCCTTTATGGGATCGCAATAAATTTCCTCCTTGTCTTTCTTTCCGTTTCTATTAAATGATTTGTATTTTTCACACTATACTAAAACAATTTTATTATAATACTTTTTAAAGTGATAGAATACTATTATTAATTAAAGAGGAGGTGTTATCAAAAAACAGAAGACATCATCGTTATTTCACGGTATTATCTTCTATATCATCTACTAATTCTCTTGACTAAATATGCATTTCTGAAATATTAAAGTGAAATATATAAAAGTATTCCATCATTTATTTATCCTGAGATATTATTGTCACTTCTTCATTTGATGTACAATAGTAAAAACCCAAACCATATGAGGTTTGGGTTTTTACTAATCATAGATATTAAGAATAACGGCAATTTAACAATAAGATAAAAGGCTATAGAATTAGACTCTTCCTAATATATTTCACATCGGAAGAACTAGTTTTGGGGGAATACTCATTTCAACGTTCTTTCATCAAAATTATCAAGCAATGCACGCACTTCATCTGTTGACTCTGTTGTCATCAATTGATTTCTTAATTCACTTGCTCCGCGAAACCCTTTGATATAAATCTTAAAAAAGCGACGAAGCGGTATGAAGGGACGTGAATCTAATTTTGAATATTTATCATGTAGATCAAGATGCAGCCTTAAGAGATCAATTAAATCCTTACTGGTATGTTCTTTAGGTTCTTTTTCAAAGGCAAATGGATTTTTAAAAATTCCACGCCCAATCATAACCCCATCAACTCCATACTTGCGAACGAGATCCATACCAATTTGACGGTTAGGAATATCTCCATTGATTGTCAAAAGTGTATCTGGTGCCACCTGGTCACGAAGTTCCTTAATCTCTGGAATTAATTCCCAATGAGCATCTACATTACTCATTTCCTTTTTTGTACGCAGATGAATAGAAAGATTCACGATGTCTTGTTTTAAGATGTGTGTAAGCCAGTCGCGCCATTCATCTACATGCGTGTAACCAAGCCTTGTCTTCACACTTACCGGCAATCCTCCTGCTTTTGCTGCTTGTATTAATTCTGCTGCAACTTCTGGACGACGGATCAGACCGCATCCCTTCCCTTTAGGTGCCACATTAGGTGCAGGACAGCCCATATTTATATCCACACCACGAAACCCTTCTTTCGCCATTCCAATACTCATTTGCCGAAAATATTCAGGTTTATCTCCCCATATATGGGCCACCATTGGTTGTTCATCTTCTGTAAAAGTCAAACGCCCACGCACACTATCTTGTCCCTCTGGATGACAATAGCTTTCCGTGTTTGCAAACTCTGTAAAAAACACATCGGGTCTTGCAGCTTCACTCACTACATGGCGAAAAACAACATTCGTCACATCTTCCATTGGTGCTAGTATAAAAAACGGTCGTGGTAAATCACGCCAAAAATTGTCTGTCATTTTTAAATTCAAATCCTTTCATTATGAGACACCGGGGCAAACCCTGATATGCTCCCAAAAATAAAAGCAAATATATCTCTGCTTCCTTTTACACTTATACCACGGATAAGCATTTTTAATCAAACTACAGTAAATTTCGATAATTTTACACTTTACATCTTGAGGCAGACCCCAATGAAAAAAACCAATAATCATTGAATTTTCAATGGTTACTGGTTTTACAGAATCCCGTTCCTTCATTAGTTCTGCATCCAAATCCTTGGCACAAATCTTCTTAAATGTTTGGGTCATAAATATACTAACAAGTTTTGCAATACCTGTCATTCCTTTAAGCTCACCATGTAAAATAACCTCTGTTGAGTCACCTAAATCTTTAATGGAATATGTATAATAATGTTCTCCTTTTCCACTTGCCCCTTTAGAACCATCTACAAAAAGTTAGATTTTATCTTATTCAACCAAATACATATAGACTTCATAGATATTTCACATTAACAATGAATCTTCTTCAAATTGTAACTAGTATCCTCTATATAACAAGTTTACATTTCTTTGATAAACGTGTCTAATATCCATTATAGAATAAAAAACACCTAAAAACATTTTGTTACCAATGTCTTTAGGTGTTTTAAATTGTGGTTGGAGCTATATTGTATTATTCGAATAAGTTCAAGCTGTCTTCTACTTACTCGCTAGCTGATTCTTCTTCAAATTTCTCTGCAGCAATAGGGTTTGTATTAGAGGACATTAGCGAGATAGTGTAAGCATCATCAACACCAAGATCTGTTACAACGACTTGGTCAGAATCGCTATAAGCTTCATCCATCTCTGCGAAAGAACCACCTAAGCTTTTATCCTCGAATAAGTTGCTATTCGTTTTTTCCGTTACGTTAAATTCGAAAACTAAATGGTACTCTTTATTGACTAAAGCCTCTTTATCGATTCCTTCTAGAGAAAAGGCTATCTCCTGCGCTTCATCTACCGTAACTTCATACTCGATTAATTGACTTTTACCTTCTTCGTCTTTCAAAACAGCACGATAAATCACGGTATCATTCGGTAAGTTAGCTTCATAGGAAACGTTCAGCACGTTATTTTCTGCATCATAAACCTTTACTTCAAACGCTAATTCTAGTTGTTCTCTTTCAACAGATTCCTCTTCATTCGTTTGTTTATCTTCTACCTGTTCAGCACCTTCACTGCCAGAAGTAGTGTTATCATCATTGCTGCTTCCACATGCCGTTAAAACAAATGCTAGAACAATGAAAAAGGCAAATTTTAAAATGTTTCTAATGTTTCTCATGATGAATACATCCTCTCTTCGTTGTATTAGTTATTATGTAATGCACAAGTTACTTTATCCGAAATATAGTAACTCCAATCACAGCACAACTAATGAATTCATATAGAATCCGTAGCCATTAGCTACCTCAAAAATGTGCAGCTTTTTCATTGTAATATAATTTTACAAATTTTACTAGGATAGCGAATTGAGGCATATCTTTTTATTATTTCAATAAGTTCAAAAATAATGAGTAGAGAAATCCGTAAGTTCCACTCATATAATTTTACACTCCCTCACATAGTAAGGACTCCTCAAAAGTTCCGCTACGTCCAATTCTTAAAGACTCACCATTAAGACGTTGGCTAGACACTTGCGATAATTCGTAATTAAGTTCGATTGTCCATCTACTGTATTTATCAGAATTTGTTATTGATGGTGGGTTAACTGCACAGTAATTATGTAATAGACAGTGAAGGTTCCTTCTTATTCATAAAGCAACCTACTCTTATTACTTTTTCGTGTAATGGAATAACTTTTAATGGATTATGGTAAGAGTTAATTTAAACTGAAATGGTCTGTTCTAATAAATGTAATCATATCTAGTCTTTTAGGTATACCTTGGGACAAGGGACCTCCCCTACCCTCGTCCTGCAAACCAACGGAGACATCAAAGACCAACCGGTTCCAATGAACTATTCCACTCTATACTCAGTGGAACTCCCATTTACCTTCTCTGAAACAGGTTAACTACCTGTGATAGAAGAATCTGACCCTTTGGCCTTAGAATCTACTAATTGAATAATAGAATAAATATTAATGAATAAATTCGAACAATTGACGAACAATACGGAAAAATGTCATTATTATGAACACTTTCCGCATAATGTGTCGAAATTCAATGAATATAGTATCTTATCATTCTTTTGTCCTGTGACTTTCCCAATACAAAGTATAAAAAAACTTATGTATTATTATGTTGTAGTAATAATACATTGAAGGAGATTCGAATTTATGAAAGAGAGAAAGGAAAAACAAAAGTATCTAAAGTATGGAATTGTTTTTTTACTTGCAGTGCTCTTTTGGTCTTATATTTTTATTGCATCCATACATAGAGTTCTACCTCATAATCCTATTACCTCTTTGCCTCTAGCAGAAGAACTAAATATTGAAACTTGGTTGCCACAGGGATGGGGGTTTTTTAGTAAAGACCCTAGAGAACCCTCTTTTCAAATAATAAGTGTCGAGGATAGTGAGGAAGTAGTCTATTGGCCAAATAACAGAGTCAAAAATTATTTCGGTTTAAAAAGATTAGGACGAAGTCAAGGGATTGAAGCAGGGTTAATCAGTTCTAAGTTATCTCAAGACAGTTTAGTAGACTGCGAAGATGACCCTCGTACTTGTCTAGAAAACTTTAAGGAAAGTATTGAAGTAGAAAATCCTACTCCACTCCCGACTTTATGTGGAGATCTAGGGATTGTATATCAAGAACCAGTTCCATGGGCTTGGTCGAAGAATAGTAAAGAAATAACAATGCCTTCACAGGTAGTTAGGGTGAATGTGGAATGTTCGGAAACTTAGGTAAAGGAATCTATAATTATACGTTAACATTTAACCCATGGACTAATGTATATGGTTTTTCAAGGTCTTTACTAGCACTTGCTACTGCACTTACATTAGTATTTAATGATATAAATTTACTATTTAAACCATCTGCAGGCAGAGAGTATTTTCCTCTCTGTAATAATAATATTAGCTTTTTCTGTATTGGACCAAATGATTATTTTACGTTATCTGTATTAAAATGGATTGCTATTATCTGTCTTTTAGTCGTTGCCTCAGGTTGGAGACCTAAATTTACTGGAATCATCCATTGGTGGATTTCCTATAGTATGAACATTTCGGCAACTACTATTGACGGTGGAGAACAGGTTGCTGCTGTAATTACTTTCTTACTAATTCCAATCACCTTGACTGATCGCAGAAAATGGCATTGGCAAAGTATGGAAAAAGAGGATACTGCGAATTCTGATAAATTGATATATAGCAAAATCATAGCTTTAGTTTCTTATAATGCTATCAGGGTACAGGTGGCTATCATCTACTTTCATGCCACGGTTGCTAAACTATTTGAAGAGACGTGGTTAAACGGAACCGCCGTTTACTATTACTTAAATGACCCAATGTTAGGTTTAAATCCTTTTTTATTAACATTTATCAATCCAATATTAAGCTCCCCACTAGTTGTAGTAGCTACTTGGGGAACTCTAATACTTCAAACATTACTTTTTACAGCACTATTTTCATCTAAAAAGTACTGGAGATCCTTTTTAATAATAGCACTATTATTACACGAAGTAATAGCCGTTATGTTTGGATTAATTAGTTTTTCTCTAGTAATGATTGGAGCTCTAGTTTTATACCTACGCCCATTGGAAGATAAGTTTAGATTTTATCAATTATTGGAGGTGAAAGTTAGGAGAAAATTTAAAGGATTTACTCTAAATCTTGAAAAGGGATGAGTTAGTTAGTTTAAAGCGTGGGTATTGACTAGTAAAAAAACATCCAATTTTTATTAAAAAAATTAATGAGAGGTAGATGAAATTGTTTAAAAAGAAAAGTATTACTGTACTATTGATTTTAGTAGTAATGATGGGAAGTTTTTCATCCAATGTATTGGCTACTAGTGTAACAAATACAAAAGATTTTAATGGCGAAACTATTTATCGAGGTGTTGTGTTTGGTCAGGGGCCAGTAGCAGAGTTATTCCCAAATGTATTTCCTAAAGAACTTGTAGAGAGTGCAAATAATGAAAAGTCTAAAGAAGTAATAGATATTCTAATTAAGGATATTTATGAATTGGACCCACAATACTTTGATGAATTGGAGAAAGCAGTTTACAGTGGAAACCATATAAATATTAATTCTTCGCTTGAAAAAGGTGGAGAGCTATTAACTAAAGCAATTGAAAACAATCAATACCAAATTAAAAATATTGAGCATAATGATGATGGTCAAGGACTGTTCTATGTTGCAGTATTAGGTGCAGTGATTACAACGGTAGGAGGATATAGTCATGCTCTTGTCGCTACCGGTGCATTTGGTATAACCCTTTATGCAGCAATTTATGCTGAAACAACATGGTGGGGTCCTGATTCTACGACAACACCTAAGGATGTTACGTTGAAAAAAGAAATGCTAGTAAATCAACTAGCAGAGGAATTTTCAAAATAAAAATTACGAAGCTATCAAACTATAATTTTGTAGTTTGATAGTTTCTGTTTTAAAACTTAAAGATTTTGATAATAAATTGTAAAGTCTAGTTTATAGATATTGCTATTGTTTATAATTAAATAGTAGGAGTGATATGCTTGATTAAGCACCCAAAAATTCCTGTACCAAAAACACTAACTGAAAAAATACATGACATTTCTGCTGTAGTAATTATATTAGGAATGATTATAACTACCTTCATTTATTGGAGAGAACTACCACAACAAATAGCTATTCACTTTACCCAAGAATCGCCAGATCAATTTGGAGGTAAATGGGTACTTTTGTTAAATATCGCGATAGCCATAATTATATACACATTGACTAGGATACTTGCTAGGTTTCCACATTTATTAAACTACCCTGGTCATGTTACTGAGGAGAATGCAGTTAAATTTTATAAAAATGGAAAGTTACTAATCAGTTGGATAAATATAGAAATCGTATTGATATTCGCCTTAATTCATTGGAAAACAATTCAAATAAGCTTGAGCGAAAATAGCTTTCTTGATTCGTTTAATTTATTAATTGGTTTTGTGGGTATTATACTCACAATGTTTATCTTTTTAATTCGAATTATGCTTATTAAGTGAGTCATTAGCAAAGAAAGAATTTCGGATACTTTACTGAATACTAGCTGACTTACTACATTAATATTTTGGGTCTTTAGTTTATACGCATTTTAGAATTATATTAAAATGAGGTCAATCATATAAAGGATGATATTAGATGAACGTATTAATTTTCGATGGCGAATGTAATATGTGTAGTGCTTTTGTTCGATTTGTTATTAAAAATAATAAAAATAGGGATTTCAGAATTACAGATTTTAATAGTGATTGGTATTACACACATTCTGAATTACTACCAAATGTTGATAGTATGATTTTAATTATAAATGAAAGAAAGATATATACTTACTCAGATGCATTTATCCATGTATTAACAAATATAAACAAAAAGTTTTATCCAGTACTTACTTTAAAAATCTTACCTAGGATAATAAGAGATAATGTTTATAAGCTAATAGCAAAATATAGAAAACGTATTGTAAGAAAGAAGACATGTGACATACCAACTAGGAGTCAACAAGAATATTTTCTATAAGTTTATGAGGAAATGATTTTCAGTGGCTCCGAACCCTCCCCATGCTTCCCTAAATTATTAGTAAAAAAGTGCTTTCCGAGTGGAAAGCACCAATAATTTTGAAAATGCCTAATATAAAATTGAAATAAAGGGGATAAAGCTAACTATAATGAAACTTCCTCTTCATTTTGTTAAAGATGGAAGAGTAATTCATAATGGAGAGGTCTATATAGGAAACAATCCCCCCACTCATCATGAGTAAACTTATTTAACGAATAATCCTGCTATTTCTTCATTATCACTAAATGATATAGTGAACACACGATTTTGATTAGTGTACTTTGCAACAACAACAGTGACAAAATAACCGTCTTTTTCCTCTACAGATGATTGATCAATTTCCACAAAGTCACCAGATTCCTCAAGCAGAGGAGTGAATGTGTTCATATTTTCCAGTGTTAAACTTTGTTTCATTTCATCATTAAACTTGGCATATACTTCTTCATAATTATTTTCATTTAATAACGATATAACTTTTTCTGCTTGTTCGATATACTTTTCAGTAGTAGAATCAGAATTCTCCTCACCACTGCATGCAACAAGCATGAGCATCAATGCAACAATAAAAATTGGTAATAAAATTTTCTTCATTATAATATTTTCCTCCTTTTTAGTATAAAGCTATAACTAATAACAACTAACGCAGTTACTGCTAATGAAACTTCTGAAGCAATAATCACATGGTTTGTAGACTCGAATAGTAGTGGAAAGATCCCTACTAATGTATCAATGAATCCATGAATGCAAATGGCTAGTGCAACATAAAGAAATTTCTTTTGTGTGACACCTTGTAACACGATAATTGATAATCCAATATGTAGTATTAGTGCAAAAAAGCGTTCGGTGCCACCAATAAAGTAATCTATATTGTAAGCATTAGATACGGGGGAAAACATCATAACTAATGAACTAATACCTAAAAACATAACTGCCTCAATACCACCATGCCCTGCACCAAATAAAAAGCCAGCCTTCCAATCCTTTTGCTTCATAAAAAAGTTCATCATGATATAACGTGCCAACTCTTCAACTATCCCTGCTGATAAACCAATTATTACAGTAATTAATGCGGGATGTATTACGCTAAACATTAAATAGGAAGTGCTATGACTCTCCAAGTAATCTAATAGTGGCAGACGAAATAAAGGCTGTGATATAACAAATGCAAAAACACCTAAAAAGAATGGTATGTAGTATTTCTTGGCACAAGAATAAAATAATGCAAAAAGTGGAAGTCCAATACTAATACAGATGGAAAAAATGATACCAAGCACTATGTTTAGTCTCCTTAAAAAGATTAGGCTTTTAAACGCAGATTATAAATAATAAACTAGCGGGATTTAGATCAGGTAGACAATGGATAAGACTACGAAAATACTTGTATTAGCTTCGGTGGAATATGGTATAAATACCTCATTAGCAAATATAAATTTTAAAAAAGCTAAGTTTTGAATAATCACGAAGATCCCTTTCTTTGTTGTATTACATATCTCGTTTATTGACCGTTAAATAAATATATTTACTTTTCTGGGTGTTTAGCAACCAACCTAATAACACAACCAAATCAAAAGACTGATTACTTTCTTTCCCTTCAAATTCTTATGGCTTCTATACTTCCAAGCCACTATCTCCCAAAATATTATTATATATTATTGATTATTATATCAAATTATAATTCACTTACAATAATATTGGTAGGTTGCCCAATAAGAACAATAGTTCGCGACTAATGTACTAGAAAATATATGATTTCAACTTGAAATGTACCGATTTTTTCATTAACCTTCCCAAATTTTTAAGAGCCTACGAACGCAACTGAAATTTCAGAAACAATTAGAGACCTAGAATCATCAGATGAAAAGTTTTATATGATTTGAAAGGAGTTTATAGAAAAACTACCACATGAGGTATATGAACAAACAAGAGCTTTTTACATAATAGATGACTTTTTCAATGTTGCTTTTCAAATTACCCACCCCAATATCAATAAGTCACTTAAAAGATTATTGGATGAATTAATTCTTTTCCTATTACTCTTCTTGGATTACGTCATTCACATCGTAGTATATTGCTATACAAAAAGGCATTTATTCATTATGTAAGTTAACGCTTATCTCTAAGCAACGTTAGATGTCTATACTCATGTATTAAAAGAATTACGAATAGAAGATAGATGATTGTGTCACTTTAATATCAATATTCATCTATCTCAACCCAAAAAAATGCCCATAAACCTACATATACCAAGGTTTATGAGCATTTTTGCTCCAAATAATCTTAACTTAAATTGATCTGCGGATACCGGTGGTCGGGGTCGAACCGACACTCCCGTGAAGGAACGGGATTTTGAGTCCCGCGCGTCTGCCAATTCCGCCACACCGGCATGTATTGGAGGCGGTAACCGGATTTGAACCGGTGATAAAGGTTTTGCAGACCTCTGCCTTACCACTTGGCTATACCGCCACACGCTCTGGAGCGGAAGACGGGATTCGAACCCGCGACCCCCACCTTGGCAAGGTGGTGTTCTACCACTGAACTACTTCCGCGTTTGGCTGGGCTACTAGGATTCGAACCTAGGATACACGGGATCAAAACCCGATGCCTTACCGCTTGGCTATAGCCCAATATATAATTAATGGGGCGACCGGTGGGAATCGAACCCACGAAATGCCGGAGCCACAATCCGGTGCGTTAACCACTTCGCCACGACCGCCATAAATGAAAATGGCAGGGGTAGTAGGAATCGAACCCACATCAAAGGTTTTGGAGACCTTCGTTTTACCATTAAACTATACCCCTACTAGATTATGCATATTAAAATGAAAATGTTAAATGGTGGAGGGGGGCAGATTCGAACTGCCGAACCCTGAGGGAGCGGATTTACAGTCCGCCGCGTTTAGCCACTTCGCTACCCCTCCACTTACTAATAATAAATGGTGGCTCGGGACGGAATCGAACCGCCGACACAAGGATTTTCAGTCCTTTGCTCTACCGACTGAGCTACCGAGCCATAAGGTTTGTTACTATTTAAATGGCGGTCCGGACGGGACTCGAACCCGCGACCTCCTGCGTGACAGGCAGGCATTCTAACCAACTGAACTACCGGACCAAAATTAATTGGTTGCACTTAACAGCACTACTGATTTCCAACTAGCATAGAAGTTGATTCGAAGTAGTTATTTAAAAATTATTGGTTGCGGGGGCAGGATTTGAACCTACGACCTTCGGGTTATGAGCCCGACGAGCTACCAGACTGCTCCACCCCGCGATATGAGAAAAATACTGATTTTTTAATGGTGGAGGATACAGGGCTCGAACCTGTGACCCCTTGCTTGTAAGGCAAGTGCTCTCCCAGCTGAGCTAATCCTCCACATAATGGTGACCCGTACGGGATTCGAACCCGTGTTACCGCCGTGAAAGGGCGGTGTCTTAACCACTTGACCAACGGGCCATTAAAATAAAATCTAATGGCGGAGAGCGAGGGATTCGAACCCTCGAGACCACTGTCGCAGCCTACACGATTTCCAATCGTGCTCCTTCGACCACTCGGACAGCTCTCCAAATGGCTCCACAGGTAGGATTCGAACCTACGACCGATCGGTTAACAGCCGATTGCTCTACCACTGAGCTACTGTGGAATGAATGGAAATGCCTGGCGACGTCCTACTCTCGCAGGGGCAAAGCCCCAACTACCATCGGCGCTGAGAAGCTTAACTTCTGTGTTCGGCATGGGAACAGGTGTGACCTTCTCGCTATCGCTACCAGACATGAATTATAATAACAAGTGATCTCACTTTTTTCAGTGACAAATTCTATTATAATCTTTTTCTGGAAAAAATCAAGTATTTTTTTGTATGTAGCTAGAGTTTGTACCCTAAAAACTAAATAAGAGGTAAACAACGAATCAAAAATGTGTTAGTTAAGTCCTCGATCGATTAGTATCCGTCAGCTCCACGTGTCACCACGCTTCCACCTCGGACCTATCAACCTCATAGTCTCTGAGGGATCTTACTCACTCGAAGTGATGGGAAGTCTCATCT
>NZ_WOCA01000021.1 GCF_009728145.1 Ornithinibacillus caprae
TTGCATTTTAAACTTCATATAAGAGTTCCTCCTTAAGATTTTGAGTTTTAGAGTGGTGTCTATACTCATATCTTACTGGGGAGCTCTCTTTTGATCAAAGTTGAAATTAACGCTCTACAGGAATGCTACGCATTCTACATCAATAACACTAAGATTCATTTCATGAAAGGAATCATTCTAATCCTCAATAAGTTGATTGGCAAAATTGATCATCTCTTCTTCTCCATAAGGATCTTCAAATTGTGTAAGATGATACAATCCATAAGTGAGTCCATCTTTTTCGAATTGGATTCTTTCTCCTAGGTCCTTTTCATAGTAGTAAGCAACAGTTCCATCATTTAATTCTACTTGTGCTTCTTGTTTCATATCTTCATTAGTTAATCCGCTTTGTAGATTACTGCTTTCTGGTGAAATGATTAAGTTAAAGCTTTTATCTTTATCATCATTCTTATTTACTATTACAACCTTTTGTAACGACTCCGATCCGTATCGATAATGGTATAGATTGACACTGGTATCTGACTCAAAAGGGATATCATTAATTTCTATCATCTCGATATCTGCTTGTTTCTGAGCTTCTTCTATAGTTAACTCCATTTGTTGATCTGTAAGAATTAAATCCTTCCCTGAACCATTAAAAGCAACATAACACGTTGTTCCTACTATTAAAGCCCATAGCACAAATGCAACCACATATTTCCTCATGTTAAAAAGCTCCTTTTCCAGTTACTTCCAGGTGCCTGTCACTTGTCGAACTTCGACAAGTGACAGGCACCTGCCTATATGTTCATACTATGGAGGTTTTGTGCATAGTGTGTTTAGTAATAAGGAGGTGAGGACATGCGAGGATGTTCGAAGCTTCGGGATCCTGGATTCTTTTTAACAGTTGTATTACTAATCTACGCAGGGTTCGTATTTATTTGGTGGCCAGCAGATGTATATGTTGCAGGTATATCTTTAGTAGGTTGGCTAATGTTTGTAGGTTTATTTTTCTGGTTTTTGCTAGCGATTGTCTATTGTTTATGGATTGAAAATCTAGAGAAGAAAGAGGAATAAGGAGAAAAGGAGGTTTGACGGATGAGAGTAACGGAAGCTAGTATTCTATTCATTTACTTAGTAATTATGACGGGTATTGGGATTTACTTTTATAAGCGGGCTCGTAAATCTGAAAGCGATTATTTTACCGCTGGACAAAGTATAAATACATTTGTTGGGGCATTTGCTATTTTTGCAGCAGTAGCAAGTTCTAGCTCTCTTATGGGGGCTGTTGGATCTGGGGTTGCTTTAGGTGTTCCATACTTTTTCACGTATGCGTTTGGGGTAATAGCAATTTTACCATTTGCAATGTTTTTAATTTCTGGTCAAATCAGACGTGCTGGAGTTAAAACCATGCCTGACTTTTTTAAACAGCGTTATGGGAATTCTGTACAAATAGTTTCAGCAGTCATTGTTGTAATAGGAATGACTTTTTATATGGTTCCACAGCTAACAGCATCTGGTTTGATTGGTTCCTATGTGCTTGGGATTGATTACAAAACGGCAGTAATTGTTCTTGGATTGGGATTTACCTTGTATGCTGCTTTAGGTGGTATGTGGGCAATTACTTATACCGACTTGATTCAAGGGGCGGTAATGCTAATAGGTATCGTCATATTAGCTGGATTTATTTTAATTGATCATAGTGGGGTTGGAAATTTAATAAATGACGCATTAGCAGTAGATCCGAATTTTGGATCAATTACACAGCCGTGGATGTCGTACTTTGGCTTATTTATAGCATTTCTATGGTTTGGAATTATATCACCCTCAGTGGTAATGCGTAATTTTGCCTCTCGTGATGCAAAAACTGCACGAAGATCTTCCATGTGGGCGTGTTTAATTTACTTAACTTTATTTATTTCTGGGTTTGCTGTAACAGCTGCAGGAGCAAGCTTAGGTATTGTTGAAACGTTAGTTAATAAAGATATGATCTTCGTTTCAGTTATCGAGCATTACTTACCTGCCATTTTAGGTGGTATTATGTTAGCGGGATTAATGGCTGCAATCATGTCTTCTGCTGATGCAATGCTTTTAGCAATATCAGCTGGGATTGCTCATGATATTTACAAAGGACATATAAATAAAAATGCTAGTGAGCGTTTTGTAACTGGACTTGGATTAGTGGTAATGGTTGTTGCAAGTATCATTGGGATAATTTTTGCAATTGATCCACCAGGTTTAATCGCGGTTATGGTTGGATGGGTTGGAGGCTTTTTGTTGTCTTCGTTTGGATTCCCAATTGTACTTGGTTTATGGTGGAAACGTGCCAATAAAACAGGAGCACTGGTTGGAATGCTAGGGGGAGCAATTACATTCTTAGTATTAATTATTTCACAGGTGCTCCCAACGAATGCGGAGCCAATTATTGCAGCACCAATTTCTTTGGTTCTGATGATAATTGTAAGCTTGATGACGAAACCACCATCTGCGGCCATTCAAGCTAGAGTTGATTTTTACCATTCTAACCAATCGTAAAGGATGAGAATTGTGGAGAACGTGGCAACGAAAAAAAAGACGATACTAAGAATAGGAAAACAATCCATCTCTGATCAGGAAATTTACAAGTATGTATACAAAGGCATGCCGTTTCAAGCAAAATTTAGTCGAAGGGTCGATGAAGCATTTTTACGTGAGCACACGTTGGATAAGAGATTAATATATCATCCGTTTTGGGTTGCTAAGGTACTAGTGATAGCGGAACGGCCACCGTTTCCACCACGTAAATTACCAAATGTCATTTTTGTAGATGGTGTGTCAGGATATCGAGGAGTATTTTCAAAAGTACCACCGATTCAAAAGGAAGAAGTCGATAGCGGTGAGATTGTGCCCTTAAAGATTGCTAGTCAGAATGAGGCGAAAAGGTTCGTAAAGGATGTACAAGAAAAACAAATTAACCGAAGCTATATCTTGAAAAAACCATTGCATGAATTGAAAAACTTACAATTAGTTTATTTGCCATTATGGAAAATAAACATTACGAGTGAACCGGTCACAGACACACTTTACATCAACGCCAACACCGGAGAAATAGAAAAACACCTCCAACAACAATGGAAAAATTAGACTGCCTTGCTTTTGTCGGTGCCTGTCACTTGTCGAAATTCGACAAGTGACAGGCACCGACATTTCATTTTTATTTGAGCTTTTATTTTGTATATATAAGCAAATCGTTATATACTAATATAGTGATATTTTTGGAAAGGGGTGAGTTTATGTTGAAAACCACAATTGATATGGATCGTGCAGCAGTAGTGTTGAAATTGTTAGGGGACCGGACTCGGTTAACTATGATGAAAATACTTGAAAACAATGATTGCTGTGTTTGCGAGTTCGTTGAAATTTTCGAAGCAAGTCAACCATCTATTAGTCAACATATACGCAAGTTAAGAGATATTGGCCTGGTGAAGGAAGAAAGAAGAGGGCAGTGGATATTTTATTCGATAAATACAGAAAATGAGTATTATCCATTTGTACAACACGTTCTAGCTCAACTCCCTAGCCAAGATCACAAATTAAAAGAGTTAGAAGAGAAAGGAACAAGAATTTCTTGTTGCTAAACAGGAGGGACAAATGTTGTCAACAACTCAGGTTGTACTAGCAATCATAATATTTCTTATTACACTAATCCTAGTTATATGGCAACCAAGAGGGTTATCGATTGGTTGGTCTGCAGTTGGTGGAGCCATAATTGCATTACTTGTTGGTGTTGTAGGATTTCAAGATGTTATAGAGGTTACAGGAATTGTTTGGAATGCAACATTGGCATTTGTAGCGATCATCCTCATCTCGTTAGTACTTGACGAAATTGGATTTTTCGAATGGGCATCGCTACATATGGCAAGAGCTGCAAAAGGAAATGGAATTAAGATGTTTGTGTATGTCAGTATATTAGGTGCTATCGTTGCTGCCTTTTTCGCAAATGATGGAGCTGCTTTAATTCTTACGCCGATTGTATTAGCAATGGTTAGAAACTTAAATTTTCAAGAAAAAATGGTGTTTCCGTTTATTATGGCCAGTGGATTTATCGCTGATACGACATCACTACCACTCGTCGTAAGTAACTTAGTGAACATCGTATCTGCTGATTTCTTTAATATTGGTTTTGTGGAATATGCAACGAGAATGATTATACCAAATCTTTTTTCACTTGTAGCAACAATAGGGGTATTACTATTTTACTTTAGAAAAAGTATTCCCAGAAATTATGATCTATCCCAATTAAAGCAACCACAGGAAGCAATTAAAGATCGTAAAATGTTTCATTTATCATGGTATGTTCTTGGTGTATTATTAGTTGGCTATTTTATTAGTGAATTTATTAACCTTCCAGTTTCCATTGTTGCTGGAATTATAGCGATATTCTTCTTATTAATGGCTAGAAATAGTGAGGTAGTAAATACAACAGCTGTTATAAAAGGTGCTCCATGGTCGATAGTGTTCTTTTCCATTGGAATGTATGTTGTTGTATTTGGCTTACGAAATGCAGGCTTAACCGATTTATTAGCTCATGTGATTCAATTAGCAGCGAATGAAGGGTTATTTATTGCAACGATTTCCATGGGATTCATTGCAGCGATTTTATCATCAATTATGAATAACATGCCAACCGTTATGATTGATGCAATTGCAATTGCAGAAACTGATACAACTGGAGTAATTAGAGAAGCATTGATCTATGCAAATGTGATTGGATCAGATTTAGGTCCGAAAATAACACCAATTGGTTCCTTAGCGACATTGTTGTGGCTTCATGTGTTGGCACAAAAAGGAGTCAAGATATCTTGGGGAACGTATTTTAAAACGGGGATTGTGCTAACCTTACCAATCTTATTTATTACATTGTTAGGACTGTATTTGACACTTACCATACTTTAAAAAAAAGGAGAATTATCATGGCTAAAAAGACGATTTATTTCTTATGTACTGGAAACTCATGCAGAAGCCAAATGGCAGAAGGATGGGCGAAAAAACATCTGGGAGATGACTGGGAAGTTAAAAGTGCTGGAATTGAAGCACATGGATTAAATCCAAATGCGGTTAAAGCGATGAATGAAGTTGGTATCAATATTTCAGAGCAAACCTCTGACATTATCGATCTAGATATTTTAAATAATGCAGAATTAGCGGTAACCCTTTGTGGAGACGCAAAAGATAAATGCCCGGTTACACCTCCACATGTTAAGCGTGAGCATTGGGGCTTCGATGATCCAGCGAAAGCGGAAGGCACTGAAGAGGAGAAATGGAAAGTGTTCCAACGCGTTCGTGATGAAATTGGTGAACGAATCAAACGATTTGCAGAAACAGGAAAATAGTAGAAAAGCCATGTGTCGCTAAGACACATGGCTTTTTACGGTGCCTGTCACTTGTCGAATTTCGACAAGTGACAGGCACCGACACTGACATCGCTACACTCGAACCGAGCCTATAGGATGCCGAAGGAGTTAAGGGATAGTAGTAAAGTGATTGCGAATATGGTCCATCCGACGATGTTAATGACTAATGGATTGGTGTTTTCCCCTAGTAATCGTTTGTTGTTCATGACGATCATGAGTAGTAGAACGATAACGGGTAAAATTAATCCATTTGCATATTGTGAAAAGACAATAAGTTCGATTGGACTATATCCAATTGCTGAGAAGAAAATTCCGATTGCTAAAATAGTAACCCAAATGATACGAAATCTAGTTGATTTTAAATCGCGTTTCCAACCTAATACACCTGTGGTTGCATAGGCAGCGGCCAATGGGGCAGTCATTGCAGAAGTTATCCCAGCAGCAAAAATACCAATAGAAAAGATATATTTTGCCCAAGAACCTAATAATGGTTCAAGTTGAACAGCCATTTCGGTTGGATCACTAATCCCGGTACCGAGTGGAAATGCTACTGCAGCCGAAACAATAACAGAGATCGATATGACCATCACAATTATTAAGGAAAAGATAATATCAAAACGACTCTCCTGTAAGCCAGATTTGTCCTTCCAGCGCTCCTGAACCGTGGACGATTGTAAAAATAGAGTATAAGGAACAATCGTTGTCCCGATGAGAGATACTACTAATAGTGCAGTTCCGTCTGGAATCGTTGGAACAAATCCAGAAAGTATATCGCTAATATTTGGTCTAATAACTAAAGCAGTAAGGAAAAAGCTCAAGCTCATCATCAAGATTAATACAACAAATGCTTTTTCAATTGTTTTATAGTTCCCAAACCAAAGAAACAATCCAGCGATTCCCCCAACTAGAATCCCCCAGATGTTTACAGGGATATCCGTAATAGTTGCTAAACCAATAGCTCCTCCAGTAATATTTCCTGCTTCATATGCCGCATTCCCGATTGCTATAGCTGAAATTACTAACACAATTGTTATGGTTCGTAACATGGGATTATCGAACTGTCTCCGAAATGCAGTACCTAAGTCCATTCGGGAGACAACACCTAATCTTGTAGACATTTCCTGCAAAAACATTGTTGCTACAAGTGAAAATACAAGTGCCCATATTAATGTAAACCCAAATTCTGCACCTGTTTGTGATGCTGTTGTAATCGTGCCTGGCCCGACTATTGCTGCTGCTACGATCGTTCCAGGGCCAATATTCTTTATTTTATTTAGAAATCCTTTTTGACGCATTTTTTCCTCCTTTAATTTTTCTATATTTAGTATTCCTTTTCTGTCAGTGTTTAACCAAATCTTGATCACTAGGCTCTTGAATATTCTTTAAAATCTAGCACATCATTACAAGGAATAGGTAGATTAGAAAATATATCCATTACTACCTGCCAAAAAAGACACAATCTGTATACTACCATCGAAATATGATGTTTGTCACGTTATAACTATGAGTCGCAATATGTTGACGAATACTCAAAAATCGTTGACATAATGTCAATGATTTTGTATAGTACAACTAACTAATATAGTAGTTGAAGAGCGTGGGATGGTGAAAGAATGTTAGAGGAACATCATGAAAATAGAGTAGGAGAATATCTACTTGAGTTAATACAATCAAAATCTTTATCGATGAGAAAATTAAGTAAAGCTACCGGTATTGATACGGCAATAATTTCAAAAATAGTAAATGGAAAACGTAAGGCGAACCTGCAGCATCTACAAAAATTTTCGGAAGGTCTAGACGTTCCGTTATACCAATTTTTAAAAGTTGCAGGTTATGTGAGTGAAGATAATAATTTTGATAAAACAAAATCCGATCTACAGGAATCTGCTGACCATATTCAGTCACTTCTAAAGGCAGCAGATGCTAAAGATATTGAGTTTTCGTTAGAACGAATGGAACATTTACTATCAAATTATCAAGATTATAGTAAAACAGATGAAGGTAAACTGACGATATTAAATGGCTTTAAGGAAAAACTCACAAAAATAGGTAGTACGGGGCCGTACATCCAAAAATTAGAGAAAATGTATGAGGCATTTCGTTTACAAAAGGGGACGACTCAACATTTACTGCTAATGGGTAGTGCTTTGCTTTACTTTATTTTTACGATCGATATTGTACCGGATTATTTTTTTCCAGTCGGCTATTTAGATGATGCATTAGTTGTCCAATACATTACTAGTGTAATTTCTATGAAAGAATAAATACCCTTTTTTGAAATACAGGATAATGAGGTTAAGGATATGCAGCATAGAGAACAGCAAATCGATTATATTTTATTAACAATACTAGGATGTTTATTTATTTTTAGTTTAATAGCTGTATATAGTGGTTCTGGGCAATATACACTTGATGATTCGTTCTTTTTTGTTAAAAGACAAGTCATTTGGTATATTATTGGAATTATTATTATGTTTGGTATTGCTTATTTTGATTTTGAACTCCTCGACCGAGTAGCCATTTATCTATACACAGTTGGAGTTGGATTATTGCTTGTCGTACACTTTTTTGGTACAACGAAAAACGGCTCTCAACGTTGGATAGACCTCGGTATATTTGATCTACAACCATCCGAATTTATAAAGATATTTCTCATTCTCCAGTTAGGAGTTTTGTTAAGTAAAATTGGAGAAAACCGAATTGCCTTTCTAGCTAGTATTCCTGTTACGTTAAAGATTGCTCTCTATTCAACAATTCCTTTCTTATTGATACTCATTCAACCCGATCTCGGATCAGCGCTGATGATTGCTGCAATCGCTGCATCTATGATTTTGGTTTCTAGTATTTCCTTTAAAATGATCGGCCTATTATTGGCTAGTGGAGTTGGAATGATTTTATCTTTAATCCTATTATTTCAATATAATTTTGAATTATTTTCAAAAATATTTAAGCCGCATCAAATGGGAAGAATCTATGGATGGCTTAGTCCAAACGAGTATGCATCCGATTATGGTTATCAATTAAAACAAGCAATTACAGGGATTGGAGCAGGGCAACTAACAGGTGCGGGCTTTAACCAAGGGGTGCAAGTCCAATCTGGAAAAGTCCCTGAAGCACACACTGATTTTATATTTGCAGTAATTGGCGAGGACTTTGGATTCATTGGAGCTAGTATATTAATAACACTATATTTCATATTAATCTATCGAATTATTGCTATTGCGCTTCGTTCAAATAGTTTATTTGGTGTGTATATTTGCATTGGTGCGGTTGGATTATTTGGATTCCAGGTGTTCCAAAATATTGCAATGACAGTTGGTCTCATGCCGATCACTGGACTTCCTTTACCGCTGATTAGCTATGGAGGGAGTGCGTTATTAACTAATTTTATAGCGCTCGGTCTCGTTTTAAGTGTGCAAATTAGGTCTAGAGATTACATGTTTAGTGATAATAATTAGCCTAGGAGAACATCTATGATTGTAAAAAAACTTAAACATATTGATTATCCATTTACTATATTTATATTATTATTTGCCCTTTTTGGTTTAGTCATGATCTATAGTGCAAGCTTTCCAATGAGTTCGCTTTTTTATGGAGATGCTACTTATTTTTTTATGAAACAAGTACAATGGTTTGTTATTGGTTTCATTTTCTTGGTCATCACTGCTATAGTACCGTATGAAGTGATTGGAAAATTAAGTGCATTACTTGTAATAGCTTCAGTTGTGTTACTCATTCTTGTATTGGTGCCAGGGGTAGGTGTAGAACGGAATAATTCGCAAAGATGGATTCAACTAAGTACTTTTGTATTTCAACCAACAGAAGCGGTAAAGTTATTTATGATTATTTACTTTGCTTATATATATGCTAAGAAACAGTCCTATATAGATCAGTTTAAAAAAGGAGTGTTACCTCCTTTAATTGTGTTAGCAATTGTATTTCTCTTAGTCTTGCAGCAACCCGATTTAGGTACTGCTACCATGATCTTATTATCATGCGGTATCATTGTTGCTTGTTCTGGGGTAAGGTTTCGCCATTTAATCTTACTTGCAAGTATAGCAGTTGCTGGATTTAGTTACTTTGCTTACTCATCTCCATATCGGTTGGAACGACTAACATCTTTTAGGCAAGCATTTAATGATCCTTTAGGTGATGGGTATCAATTAGTTAACTCATATATCGCCATCGGTTCTGGGGGAATATGGGGAAATGGGTTAGGAAATAGTGTGCAAAAACTAGGATATCTCCCTGAAGCGCACACCGATTTTATTATGGCGGTTATCTTAGAAGAGATTGGTGTCGTTGGTCTAGCAATTATCATGTTTAGCTATTTGTACATTATGTTTCGAGGCGTGCGAATAGCCAAACAAGCGCCTACTATGTTTGCAAAGCTACTTGCGGTGGGTTTAACATTTCAGTTAATCATTCAAGCTGTAATTAATTTAGGTGCTGTATCAGGTTTATTGCCAATTACGGGAATTACGCTTCCGTTTATTAGTTACGGAGGATCTTCATTAGTATTTACCATGATTACCGCAGGCTTACTAATTAACATATCTGCAACAAACCATCATAAAGTTAACTAGACTCGACATACTATGAATAGGTGCCTGTCACTTGTCGAAATTCGACAAGTGACAGGCACCTCCCGAACAGAAGGGGGCAATTTGTATGGCTTTATCGATGAATGAAAATGAGGTTATGGTGGCTTTGATTCAGTCGTTGAAGGAGGGGAAGAAATCTTCTTTCCAAACGATTGTAGATGAGCTGCAGCCTTACGATATAGCACAACAGTATGTTCAATTACCTAGAAAACATAAAAATAAATTCATCCTTTATCTATCGATTGAACAATTATCAGAGCTGATTCAAGAGCTAGAAGAAAAAGAAGATCAATTAGATGTCATACATAAACTAGGAATTGAAAAATCATCCAAAGTGCTTGATTTAATGGAAAATGATGATTTAGCAACCTTGCTTTCCGATTTAGAACCGGAAAAAATTGAAGAACTACTCTCCGAGATGAAGCAAGAGGAAATAGATGTTGTTCAAAACCTCATGAATTATCCTCCAGAAACTGCTGGTCGAATTATGACCAATCGTTACGTATGGATACCGAAAACGTATACGGTGAGAGAAGCTGTTGATAAGATAAAGCATTTTGCAGAACTAGCAGAGTATTTGAATTACCTTTATGTTATCGACGAAGAGAAGAAGCTAGTTGGTGTTGTATCCTACAAGGACCTATTGCTAGCCGATTTACAAGATAAAGTAGAAGACATTATGTTTACCAGGTTAGTAATGGTTAATGCACAAATAGATCAAGAAGAAGTTGCAAAATTAATTAGTCGTTATGATTTTGTTTCGATTCCGGTTGTGGAAGAGGATCAAAGATTGGTTGGTGTTGTAACTGTTGATGATATGATGGATGTCGTGATCCGTGAAGCTAATGAGGATATTGAGAAGCTATCAGCAACAGGTAAAGCAATTGATTTTAATACCAAGCCATTGGTGGCAGCTTATCGGAGATTACCTTGGTTGATTTTATTACTATTAATTGGTCTTGTATCTGGAAGTATCATTAGTGGATTTGAGGAAACCTTAGATCAAGTGGTAGCCCTAGCATTTTTTATGCCAATGATTGCAGGGATGACGGGCAATACCGGGACACAGTCCTTAGCTGTAGTCGTCCGTGGATTAATCACAAATGATTTAAATTTCAAGCAGGTCATTCGACTTGTTCTACGTGAATTATGGGTAGGTATTATCATTGGAATTGTGTGTGCGATCTTAATAGCGGTTATTGCTTACTTTTGGCAAGGGGATATGACCTTAGGATTTGTTGTAGGGACATCCTTATTGTTAACGCTAATCATTGGTACGTTAGCTGGAACGATTATTCCACTTATATTATATAAATTTAATGTAGACCCCGCCGTAGCATCAGGTCCACTAATAACAACCATCAATGATATTATATCGCTATTTATATATTTTGGACTTGCAACCATATTCCTTACACAACTAACATGAATAAGGTGCCTGTCACTTGTCGAATTCCGACAAGTGACAGGCACCGACATTTAGACACCATATTGGTTCACTTCAAATAAGTCAATTAGCTCTACGTCTGGGTTTTTGTCTTTAAACCAGTTTAGGGAGAATTCGTTTTTGAATAGGACGAGGAAGTTTCCTTCTCGATCACGTACGAGCATATTTCGCTCATCATATAATGTTTCATCCACTTTTTGGTCTGGTTTTAACCAGCGAGGAATCCGATCTCCAATTGTTTCAAATACAACCTCGACATTATATTCATTTTTCATCCGATATTGGAATACTTCATATTGTAATTCACCTACAGCTCCTAAGATATAGGATTCCGTACGTTTGTCTCGGAACAATTGAATCGCACCCTCTTGAACGAGCTGCTCAATTCCTTTTTTGAATTGCTTCGCCTTCATAACGTTTTTAGCAGCTACCTTTTTGAAAACCTCTGGTGGGAACTGAGGAAGTTCATCATATTCATATGTTGATTTTCCTTCCATTAAAGTATCCCCAATCTGATAAGCGTTTGGATCATAGATTCCAATAATGTCCCCGGCATAGGCTTCATCAACCGTATCACGAGCTGAGGCAACGATTTGTTGGGACTGGGAAAGCTTAATAACTTTATCGGTTCGTGCTAATTTCACACTCATACCACGCTCGAATTTTCCAGAGCACACCCTTAAGAAGGCTACACGATCACGATGTGCTGGGTTCATATTCGCTTGGATTTTAAATACGAATCCAGAAAAATCAGGGTTATCAGGCTGTACGACACCTTCTGTAGTTTTTCTAGGAGTTGGTGCCGGAGCCATGGAAATAAACGTATCGAAAAAGGTTTGTACCCCAAATGGAGCGAGTGCACTACCAAAAAACACGGGGGTTTGTTTCCCATCCAAAACAGCATCTAATGAAAATTCATTACCTGCTTCATCAAGTAAAGCCAGCTCTTCTTTTGTTGCCTCATAAGTTGCTTGATCTACTAGTTCTTCCTGTTGATCCAATTCCTTGTATGGGATATAGGTTTCTTCTTCATTTCCGTTGAACTTTACAAATTGCTTGCCATGTCGGTCGAAAATACCAAGGAATCGTTTACCCATGCCTACTGGCCAATTCATCGGATAGGTTTCGATATCTAATACTTCCTCAATCTCTTCCATTAACTCAAGCGGTTCTTTTCCTTCACGGTCTAATTTATTAATAAACGTAAAAATTGGAATTCCGCGCATCCGACAGACTTTAAAAAGTTTTAAGGTTTGAGCCTCAATCCCTTTTGTTGCATCAATAATCATGACAACACTATCAACCGCTGTTAATGTTCGATAGGTATCTTCACTAAAATCTTCGTGCCCAGGTGTATCCAATATATTGACCTGATATCCGTTATACGGAAAATTCATCACACTGGAAGTTACTGAAATTCCCCGTTGTTTTTCAATTTCCATCCAGTCAGAGGTAGCAAACTTACCAGATTTTTTACCTTTTACAGTTCCAGCAGAACGAATTAAGTTTCCGTATAGTAATAATTTTTCCGTTAACGTTGTTTTCCCCGCATCTGGGTGGGAAATGATAGCAAATGTTTTTCGTTTTTGTACTTCTTCTTGTAGACTCATATACAAATCCCTTCTTATTTTCATTCTTATTTCTATTATATTAGTATTGGGATTTACGCTTTACATCGGACTAATGCTCCTTTAATAAAATGAATAACAAATACCATCAAAAGATAGCATTAGATTCGGTCTAAGTCAATGTCTTCATCTTGACGATTGTGATGCAGCTGTTCTATGATTGAATAACAAATATAGACGTAACAGAGGGGAGAGGGCAACCATAAATCTTGATCATATTGGAAAAAAAATAAAAGAAATGCGATTACGTAAGAAATTAACACAACAACAGGTAGCAGATGAATGTGGTATTTCCAAAAGCCTTTTATCTAAAATTGAAAATGGACAAACTGCCTCTGCGATTGCTACATTATCCAAAATTAGTGATGTTCTAGAAGTTCCTCTCTCTTGGGTGTTAGAGGAAAAACCCGAGCAGGATCTGGTTTTATTACCAAAGGCAAAACGGCCATCAAAAATTGGCGATGAAAATATGGGTTATTCCTATGAATTACTAGCAAACCGATCTCAATATACGGGGATAGAACCCACCATTATCCATGTTACACCGAAGGATATGAACCTACGGGAAGATACATATACTCACTCTCAGGATGAATTTATTTACATATTAGAAGGTGCGATTTATTTGTTATATAATGGAGAAAAGCATTACATGGAAAAAGGAGATAGTGCTTATTTCCAGGGCTCCAAGCCGCATTTATTTGTTCCCGTGAATAATGATGGTGCAGAAGTACTTACATTTTTTATTACAAACCCCATGGATTAAACCTGCGTTCTTTATGGATGCAGGTTTTACTTTTTTTAGGGCTCATATAACATAACATAATGCTATAACAAAGAATGTGTAGTAAATTGTGCCATGAAAACGTTGCCTTCTTCAGAGTGTTTTTTGGAGATAGATTACTACACATGTTTTCATCAAATACTTATCGAACCTCAATTCTTGAATAAATCAACAATCTTTCAAAAAACGGCCATTAATAATATATAAGAAGCAATAATAGTCGAAATATTTTAATTATCAGTGGCATCATTATGGAAATCTATGAGATAATTTTTATATAAATTAATGGGAGGAACGAAAACATGAAGCCTATTGAATTATTTGAGATCCCAAAAGAAATTATGAAAAATACTAAAGCCATTACATTTCCAAAACAAGGATGTACCTCTGATGTAGGGATTATTGAAACAAGTGAAGGTAAGTTTGTTGTTAAGCGTTCCAAAAATCAACTATATCGTCAGTGGCTTGCCGATGAAGCAAACATACTTAAGCAATTGGAAGCCACTCAATTAGCCATTCCAAAATCACATCGTTTTTTCGAAGATAGGGAGCAAGGTCAAAGCTGGATATTGATGGATTATATTGAAGGAAAGCCTCTAGGCGAAGTACTTCATGAAAGTCACAATGAGGAAGAACGATTGCACTTAATCTATCAATTTGGAAATAAATTAAAAACGTTACATGAAACTCCTTGTCCTAAAGCATTAATTACAGACAAGCCTTGGCTTGAGGATATGCTAGAACAGTCTCAATATAATTTTGACCATTATGAAGTAGACGGTTCACAGCAATTACTTGATCAACTGAAAAAGACCAGACCTAAACCATTTAAACAAACATTAATACACGGTGATTTTACCATTGATAATGTATTGGTAAATGACGGAAAAATCGTCGCAATTATTGATTGGAGTGGGGGAGCTTACGGTGATCCGAGATATGATGCTGCTCTTGCAATCCGTCCAAAGCCGAATGCCTTTGAAAAAGAAGTCGACAAAGAAGTGTTTTTCGAAGGGTATGGTGAGAAGATTATTGATGAAAAAGAATATTGGTACTTCGAACAGGGATTGTATGAGTTTTTTTAAGCAGATAGTAAGATTTAAACTTTACTATCCTACATAAGTGCAGTTAAGGTATTCACCATAGAGGCTTGGCGAATGCAAAGTTTGCAAATCTGGTAGACCAATATCTTAGAGGAGAATTAGTGCATGGGGTATATAGAAGAACTTAGAAAAATAGTAGGTCATCGACCATTAATATTCGTAGGAGCAGTTACAATCATTGTAGATGATCTAGGAAGACTATTATTGCAGCAAAGAAAGTTTCCAAATGGAATGTGGGGCATCACTGGTGGTCTTATGGAATTAGGAGAATCTACAGAAGAAGTTGCCAAGCGTGAGGTACTTGAAGAAACTGGATTAATCGTTGATGATCTTCAGTTAATCAACGTATATTCTGGTCCTGATCAATACATAAAAGCTGAAAATGGTGATGAATTCTATGTCGTTACAATTGCATATTATACGAAAGGCTACAAAGGCAGTTTAGATGTGGATAAATCGGAATCTATTAAGTTTGAATTCTTTTATCCGAATGAGTTACCTAAAAATATAGTGAGTAGTCATCGAGCTATATTGAATGAATTTTTAACAAAGGAAGGGTATTAATTGTTTTTATCTACCTGCTTTAAATGTAAGGAAATCTGCTGAAAAAAGAAAAGAGGGACTAATCATTGACTACTACCTATGTGAATTGGGGAGAATCGAAGGTTAAATTAACATGGCATGCCAATCAAACATTACCTTCTCGTAACTTAATTACTAGTGTTCACGGCTATTGCTTTCACGAGGAAAAATTAATGCTGGTAAACTTAAATCAAAGAGGCTGGGATATTCCAGGGGGACATATTGAACAAGACGAAACACCGGAAGAATGCTTTAAACGTGAAGCGATGGAGGAAGGTTATATTGAAGGAAGGTGTTACCCGTTAGGATATATAATTGTAGATCACAGTGAAAATACAAAATGGGATGAATCAAGTCCATATCCTGAAATTGGGTACCAAGTATTTTATCGGATGGATATCGAACAGTTACATCCTTTTGAAGCGAAATTTGAATCCTTCCAACGGGTGTTCATCAAAACAGACGAAATAACTAATTATTATCAAGGTTGGCATGAGTTTCATCAAGAGATATTAAATTGTGCATTAACTAATAAAAAAAGAATGGTATAGTCTGATTCTCACAAGTTGACAGGATCTCAAAATCAAGATATTATATATTTTACATTCATAAACGAACCGAGTGATGTTTAATTTTAATTCGACTTATACTAGGTACTTTAGCAAATCGTTAATGACATATATTGACTATTTGAAAAAGAATCTAGTAATCATTCGTTTTAAAAATTAAAAATAAATCGGCATACTTCCTAACGATTTAGGAAATATGTCGATTTTTTCATGAAAAAAGTCAAAAGGTTTTGTTTATTACAAGTATAGGAAGAGCTTTAAACAACATTAAGTTTAGTTAAAGGTAATCCTACTTATTAATCATGATTGTAATAGGAGGAAACTTATATGACTGATATAATAATGGAAAATTTATTATCTCCAGTTGTGTTATTTTTTGTACTAGGAATCGTAGCCGCTTTGTTTAAATCTGATTTAAAAATTCCTCATGGTTTAAGTGAAGGATTAAGTATATATTTATTAATTGCAATCGGCTTAAAGGGAGGCATTGAGCTCTCGCATTATTCTTTGGAATCGGTAATTGGTCCAATATTAGGAGCGATATTTTTAGGAATCATTATTCCGATTATTACCTTGTTTATATTGAAGTTTATCAATATGGACCTAAAAAATTCCATTGGACTAGCAGCAACTTATGGTTCCATTAGCATTGTAACTTATGGTGCTGCAGTATCATTCCTTGAGAGTAACAGCATAAGCTATGAAGGGTTTATGAACGCCTTGGTGGCTCTGATGGAAAGTCCAGCAATTCTTGTTTCGCTTCTAATGTTAAAAGTTGTGGAAAATAAGGATAATATTTCTGGAAATTCCACACAACGTGTAGGGTTCATTTCACAGCCTCTACAATTAATAGATAAAAGGGTTGTAAAAGAGAGTATCTTTGGAAAAAGCATTTTGCTTCTAATGGGAAGCTTACTGATCGGTATTATTCTGGGGGAAAGCGCCGTTCCAATGGTTAAGCCATTATTTATTGATTTATATAATAGTGTATTAATATTATTTTTACTAAATATGGGAATAATCACTGGACAACGGTTACCTGAGGTGAAAAAACACGGTGTGAAGCTACTCCTATTTGGATTAACCACTCCATTATTATTTGGTACTTTAGGTGTATTAGTAGGTAACTTGGTTGGTTTATCATTAGGTGGGGCTACATTAATGGGAGTTTTAGCTGGAAGTGCTTCCTATATAGCAGCACCGGCAGCTTTAAAAACATCCGTACCTGAAGCAAACCCATCCATTTATTTAGGATTAGCATTAGGCGTAACGTTTCCATTTAATCTGATTATTGGAATACCAATGTATTATGAAATAGCCAAATGGTTTTAGGTTGGTGAGATTGTAACGCAGAAACGAGCTTGAAAGTTTTCTTTCAAGCTCGTTTATATTATTTTTCACTAGGATCATATTCATCATTAATTAGTCTAATTACCTTAGTTGATTCACCTTGTTCAATTTCTGAATTCGTTGCATCCTCACCGTAGGAATCTTCAGGATCGATTCCAGGTGCTACACCACGAACATTCTTCAAATTTGTTTTTCTTTTCTTATCCATTTATAAGCCTCCTTATTCTAAGTAATTAGTATGATATGGGCTTTCTCTTTCTTCAGATTGTACAGAAATCCACTGTAATGTTGTAAATTCTTCTAAGGATCTTTCTCCACCAAAACGACCTAATCCAGAATCTTTTTCCCCACCAAAGGCTATCAATGGTTCATCATTGACACTCTGGTCATTCACATGGACCATACCCGTTACAATTTGTTTGGCAACTTCCACACCATGTTCTGGTGAGCCGGCGTGTACTGCACCGCTTAATCCGTATTCAGTATCGTTTGCAATTTTAATTGCTTCATCGTCATCTTTAGCTGAAATAATCGTAGCTACCGGACCAAACATTTCATTCTTTGCCGTAGCAACTTCATTTGTACCGGTTAGAATATATGGGTACATAACATTTCCCTCCGCTTTACCTTCTAGTACAACCTTTGCACCTTGCTCTTTCGCTTGGTCAATAAATTCTAGGATTCCATCAACAGCTTTACGGTTGATAAGTGGTCCAATGAGCGTATCTTTATCACGAGGATCTCCAACTTTTATTTTTTTCGCTTTTTGGACGAACAAGTCGACAAATTCATCATATTTGCTTTGGTGAACAATAATTCGATTAATGGCCATGCAAATTTGGCCATTATGCATGAATTTCCCAAACAATGCAGAATTAACAGCTCGTTCAACATTAGCATATTCCAGCACAATTAGTGCATTATTTCCACCTAATTCAAGAATTGATTTTTTGATATGTTTTCCACATAGCTCACCAATGTGACGGCCAACTGCGGTTGAACCTGTAAAGGAGATTAGCCTTGGTATAGGGTGTTCTGTAACCGCATCCCCAACCTCTTTGATGGTTGGCATGATCACATTGATTAATCCTTTAGGAGCTCCTGCTTCTTCAAAAATTTTTCCTAATAATACCCCACCTGTTATTGGGGTCTGGCTATCTGGTTTTACAACAACTCCGTTACCAGTGGCAATGGCTGGTGCAACCGAACGCATGGATAAATACATAGGGAAATTGAATGGTCCAATAACACCAACGACTCCTAATGGTTTACGGTAGATTCTATTTTCTTTACCGGCTATAAGAGAGGGAACGATGTGACCTTCCATTCTTAACGGAAAAGAAGCGGCTTCACGTGTTATAGCTGTGACAAAGTCCATTTCCACATTTGCTTTAATAAAAGAAGAACCACTTTCCTCAATTAAATGCTCTATGAACTCTTCCCTTCTTTCTTCTAATAGTTGAACTGCTTTTTCCATAATGGAAGACTTTTCAAACGCATTTACTTTTTCCCATTCCTGTTGAACTTGTTTTGCTGATTGGTACGCTTCGTCTATATCTTCTACACTTGCACTTTGAATTGTCTCCATTTTTTCATTGGTATAAGGGTTAGTAACTTCAATGGTCGATTGTCCTCGTCCATCTCTCCATTCACCAGAAATATAGTTTTTATTTAGCGATTCATAAGGTTTCATCATTAGCACTCCTCATTACGGTTAGGCTTTTTACTTCGCTTATGTTTCCCATATATTGCAAATATAATCGGTGAGGAAAGTTAATTTCCATCATCATTTTAGCCATGAAGAACTTCTTCTTCTAAAATTCAGGTAGGGAGGTGAATTGTTGATGGGATTGGGAGGGTTTGTACACCGATGAGTTAACCCCACTGATGGTTTAACGTCATTTTTAAAGTTGATACCTCAGAACACACCACTTCGAAAAAAAATTAAGTGATGGAAGTATTCATCGTATGAAATTGTAAATAAAAGAGACAATACAATGGAGTCCAATATAAAAGAGGTGATAATATGACACATCAAGTTCAACAAACCCTTCAACAGATTGCACAGCTTGCTCAACAGTTAGAACAAACGGAGCAACAAAATGCACAACAATTACAGAGTGCACAGCAACAGGGTGGGGCAAACATGAATGCAGGTGCTCAGCAACAGCAATTAGCACAACGTGAACAAAACGCTGCTCAACAGTTGCAACAAATTCAGCAACTTGTTACACAATGCCAAACCCAATTAAACCAACAGCAATAAGAAAAGAAATGAAAAGGTGCCTGTCACTTGTCGAATTTAGACAAGTGACAGGCACTTGTTAAATTATTCCATTTATTTTGAGGTGGGTGATGATAAGTTGGGCTGCTTCGTGGACGGTATGTTTTGCGGTGTTAATGGTTAATTCTGGATTAATTGGAGCTTCGTACGGTGAGTCGATTCCAGTAAAGTCACGAATTTCACCTTTCCTAGCCTTTTGATAAAGCCCTTTTGGATCTCGCTGCTCACATATTTCAAATGGACAATCTACAAATACCTCGATAAATTCGTTACCCGCAAATAGCTGTCTAACTTGATCACGATCCTTTTGGAATGGGGAGATGAAGGCAGTTGTTACAATTTGCCCACTATCCACAAATAGCTTTGCAACTTCACCAACGCGGCGGATATTTTCTACACGATCTTCTGGTGAAAATCCTAGTTCCTTATTCAATCCGTGTCTAATATTATCACCGTCTAATACATAGCTTTGAATTCCTAATTCATATAACTGACAATCTAATTCATTGGCTATTGTTGATTTTCCTGATCCAGAATATCCGGTAAACCAAAGGACACAGCTTTTATGATTATTTAGTTTATGACGATCTTTTTTTGTTATTGCAGTTGGATGCCAAACAATATGTTGATGAACCATTAGAATTCCCCCGTCTCTACTAAGGGTTTTGTCATACCTTCGATTAATTTTACTGCAACTTCGGGACGACTAAATTCTTTTGGTGGTAAGACTCCTTCTCGTAGCATTGCTCTTACTTTGGTACCAGATAAGGAAATATGGTGCGATTCATCATGTGGGCATGTTTTTGACGTTCCCATACTTTCACATTTCCTACAATAGAAGCTATTTTCAAAACAAAGAATTTGAATACCGATTTCCTCTTCTGTAAAATGGTCAAAGATTATCTGAGCATCATACGTACCATAATAGTCGCCAACACCAGCATGATCCCGACCAACGATAAAATGTGTACAACCATAATTTTTTCTAACAATGGCGTGAAAAATAGCTTCTCTAGGGCCAGCATATCTCATTGCTGCTGGAAAGACAGATAGAAATACACGATTAGTTGGATAATAGTTTTCTAACAATATTTGATAGCATTCCATTCGTAAATCACTTGGTATATCACCAGCTTTTGTTTCACCAACTAGTGGATGCAATAGCAATCCATCAACTGTTTCTAAAGCAGTTTTTTGAATATATTCATGTGCTCGGTGAACTGGATTTCGGGTTTGAAATCCAACAATTGTCTGCCATCCCAGTCTCTGAAATACTTCTCTTGTTTGGCTTGGAGTTAAATGAAACGTATGGAATTGTTCTTTTTTAGGGTATTGGATTAATGTAATCGGCCCACCAAGATAGCTGGTTGGACGTTCCATTAATTTCTTAACACCAGGGTGCTTCAAATCTGTAGTTTGATAGATATGTTTCGCTTCTTCTTCTTTATTTGGAGTATAGATATCCCTGACTTCCATAACTCCATAAACGATGTCCTCATAGACCAAATTGACAGTATCCCCGATATTTATTTGTTGAATTTCTTCATCTTTGACCGGAAGCGTAATTGGAATACTCCAAGGTAGCCCTGAAGAAAGTCGCATATGGTGAACGACAGACTGATAATCCTCACTAACCATAAAGCCAGTAAGTGGACTAAAGGCACCAGTTGCTACTAACTCAAGGTCGCTTAAAGCAATAGCATCTAGTTGAATTTGTTCCTTTGTAGGGTCATGGTCGAGTTCTGTATTTACTCGGTTGATGAGTGAACCACCATGGGGTTTGATCATGTTAACTACCTCCTAATTTTTTCGGTACAACTTTTTCTTTATATAAAGGTCGACTTTTAAATCCTCGCTGCCATATGCCAACTGCATAAATAATGGCCACAAGAATGAAAATCATAGTTAAACCAGAATAATCATCTCGTATGAAAATCTTCACAAGGTTATAGGAAAGAATTAAAGAAAAGAATGGGGATAAAACCCATGTTTTAACCAGTTTGGTAATGATCGACTTTTTAAATAAGGCTTTTCCATGTGCAGACACACCGACACCTAAAATACTACACGTGGTTATTTGGGTGTGGGGGACAGGAATACCAAAGATTGATGCAATAATCACAAGTGTGGCTCCAATTCCAGACACGGCACCGCCCTGTAAAAGAGTTAATTTGGTAATTTTTTTTCCGTTCGTTTCGATTACTTTTCCTCCGAGAAATATTGCTCCTAGGGCTACAAAAATTCCACCATAAAATGTTCCTTGTTCGATGGATAGTAAGCCTGCAGCAACAAGAGGACCTACTGAATTCGCCACATTATTCATTCCAGCTGAAAATGCTTCTAAAAAACCAGTGAGGATAACAGCTATAGCAAGGAGTTTGGTACTTTTTCCTTGTAAAGTGGGTTGCAGGCGTTGAATTCCTTTGTTTGTGATAAAAGCTAGTAAAAAGGCGATGAATGGAACGAATAACCAGAACAAAACAATCATTAGAAGAGTATTTACATACAAAACCTGAAAAGCTATGCCGACACCTACTACTGCTCCTACGGTTACCTCACTTGTGGATAAAGGAATTCCACTTAGGTTTGCGATGAAAAGGGAGATGGATGCAGATGAAAGGATGATTAGAGCAATTTTAATGGAGATCATATGGTCGGGAACAATCTCTGAACCTAGTGTTTTGACTACTTCTCCTCCGCCTAAAATAGCACCTAAAAAAACCCCAATTCCACAAATGAGCAGTGCCATTTTTCTATTGCTAACAGCTTTTGAACCATAGGCAATTCCCATGGAAGCAGCTGCTCCACTTGCCCCAATATTGATTGCAAAAAAGAAAGCCACGAAAAATAAAAGTATGATGATCATTGAACACAATCCTTACTTATGCCTGGTGCAGGCCGCACTCTTTTTTTTCAAAATTCACCCATCTACCTGCGCGTGAGTCGTCTCCGTTTCTGACAGGAAGGGTACACATCTCACAGCCAATACTTGGATAGTTTTGATCATGCAGTTCGTTATATGGTAAATCATTTAGTTTAATATAGTCCCAAACATCCTCCCATGACCAATGGATTAATGGGCAGATTTTAACTCGTTTAAACCGCTCATCCTTGTTAATGTACTCCGTGTTTTTTCTAGTTATCGATTGTTCACGTCGTAATCCAGAGATCCATGCATCAACTTTTGATAATTCATTTTCTAGCGGTTGGATTTTGCGAATGCTACAACATAAATTAGGATTACGTTCCCATAACGATTCTCCAAACTGTTTTGTTTGTTCATCTAGCGTTAAGGACGGCTTCACAATATTTAAATCAAGCTTAGGATATTTTTGTTTGACCTTCTCAATTAGAGTATAGGTTTCCGTAAAATGTAAGTCGGTATCAAGAAAAACAATATTAGCATGCGGATTGACTTTGGAGATTAGATCAATTAATACGATCCCTTCAGCTCCAAAGCTACAAGAATATACGATTTTATCTTCGTAGACGCTATAAGCCCATTTGATAACATCCATAAAATCCTTTAATTCATGATTAAGCTGGTCTTGGAATTGATCATCCCAGTTTTCGTACGTTAATTTTTTCTCCATATACTTCCCCCGCTTTGCTTATTCGACAAGTTCTAAGTGTTAAAACAATTAACCTAGGTATTTGCCTTAAATCAATGTATTCAATCTATTGGGCGATTGTTAAAAGGATAAGAGCCCATTTTTGCTGGAAGGGTAGATTTTTAAAACAAATGGAGGTGTACGTACCCTTAACTGTTTTTAAAGTTGTAACGAAAAATAAATAGGCGAATATACTTGGTGTATGTGGTTGAAGTCAATTTTAAGAGAACTAGGAGAGTAACAAAATGGATATTCGAATATATCAAGGAAGTGACGCTATAGAAACGGAAGCAAAAGTTACCGTTGTGATTGATGTGATTCGAGCATTTACCGTAGCTCATTATGCTTTTTTACAAGGAGTAAAGGAAATCTATCTTGTGGAAACGGTTGAACATGCCTTTCGTATGAAAGAAAAAAACCCAGATTTTGTGTTGGCAGGTGAAGTAAATGGATTAGCCATTGATGAATTTGATTTGGATAATTCACCCTCCCATATTCAAGAAGAAGAATTAACAGGGAAAACGCTTGTTCAGAAGACAACAAACGGTGTTCGAGCTACATTAAACAATTTATCCTCCAACCATCTATTTGTTACTGGATTTACCAATGCGAGAAAGACGGCTGAATTTATTCGAGATAACCTATTGCCTGGGAACAACGAGATTGTTCATATTATCGCCTCCCATCCGAGTGGAGATGATGATTATGCTTGTGCGGAGTTTATGAAACAAATTATGGAAGGGGACTCTGTTCTTATTTCAGCCCATGAGGTGATAGATCGAATAATACACGCTCATGTGGCTGAAAAATTCTTTGATGAATACAATACAGCATTTAATCGAGAAGATATCATGTATTGCATAGAAGAATTAGATACCAATTTTGTGATGAAAGTGGATCAAACGAGTAAGATTCCAAAGATTGAGAGGGTTCAACTATGAGAGAAACAGGTTTAATGCTGCCATTTAGAGAAACGAAACCACGAGAGAATGGGTTAACCATACTAATAGACAATGGGGCTCCTTTAAACTTGTTTAAGGATACCATTCAAAGTTCTAAGGACTACATTGACTTTGTTAAGTTTGGGTGGGGGACATCCTTGATTACGAGTTATTTGGAACAAAAAATTGATTGGTTACAGGAACAGGGAATCGAATTCTTTTTTGGCGGTACGTTATTTGAAAAATTCCTTAGTCAAGATAAAGTAGGGGAGTATTACGAGTTCTGTAAAAAGATGGACTGTCATTTTGTAGAGGTTTCAAATGGAACAGTTGATATTTCAAATCAAGAGAAAGCTTTATATATTAAAGAATTTGCAGATGAATTTGTGGTTTTTAGCGAGGTTGGTAATAAGGATGAGTTAAGGGCAAGTGGGAAAGATTCAGCAGAATGGCTAGAACATATACATGAGGATTTTGAAGCCGGGGCCACGAAGGTTATTACAGAAGCAAGAGAAAGTGGAACAAGTGGCATTTGTATGGCGAATGGTGAAATTCGTTTAGACATTTTTGATTTGATCAAGGGATCTGGTATTCCGTTTGAAAGAATTATTTTCGAAGCTCCTAATAAAAAGCTGCAAACATTCTTTATCGAGCAGGTAGGTCCAAATGTCAACCTTGCAAATATTGCTTTGAATGATGTTATATCAGTAGAAACGCTCCGTCTTGGATTGCGTTCCGATACATTTAATGTTTAGAAGAAATGCGGGGAGGAGTAATAGCATGCGAGAAACAAATAAAGTGTTTCATTTAGCTATTCCATGTAAGGAGCTTGATGAAACGGTAACATTTTATGAAAAATTAGGATGTAGGTTGGCTAGAAGATATGATGATCGTGTAACCTTTGATTTTTTTGGGGATCAAGTAGTTTGTCATTTAAGCCCTGAAAACGTAGACAGGGAACCAACTATGTATCCTCGTCACTTTGGAGTTACGTTTTTGGAAAAGGAAGAGTATGATCAAACATTAGAATATGCAATCAAAGAAGAGTTACCCTTTTTTAAAAAACCGATGGTACGATTTAAAGGAAAACAAGAAGAGCATATGACCTTCTTCTTAATTGACCCAGCTAATAACTTGCTAGAATTTAAATATTATCACGACACGAGTATGGTCTACTAAACAAGCTAGGAAGTTCCAGAAAAGTGGAGTGCCAAGTGCCTGTCACTTGTCGAATTTCGACAAGTGACAGGCACTTGTTCTTTTTTCTGGTGGTTTTGAATAGGTTAGTAGGGGTTGTTTGAATAAATTGGGTTTTGATAGGGAGTTGCTCATGAGACCATTTTGGAAGAAACATGGACTAGTTATGCTCGGGGGTATATGTCAGGGATTTGGAATGGGGGTATTTTTATTTCCTCAGTCCATTCCGTCTGGTGGCGCCGGTGGAATTGCAATATTGTTAAACCACTTTCTTCAAATAAATATGGGGCCAGCTCTTTGGATTGTGAACTTTTCCCTCATGTTACTGGGTATTAAATACCTTGGTAAACGATTTACATTATGGACGCTCATCGGAATAACGATGACATCCTTAGCTATTGATTTTTTTGAAACACATTTTGTTATTACCCACCGAAACCTTATGTATGATCTTGTGATCGGATCGTTTTTTCTTGGGACAGGCATTGGAATCCTCATGCGGAATAATGTTTCCAACGGTGGCGTTGGTGTTGTTGCAGTGATGATATCTCATGGAAGAAATATACTTCCCGGAAAACCTCTATTTTACATGAACTCCGTTATATTTTTAATTACTGCAGCAGTAATTAGCTGGGAAATCATCTTTTTAGCGTTGATTAGCCAATGGATATCAACGACAGTTATTGATCTTGTTTGTCGAATAGATATTCCTCGTTCCTACAGCTTTGGGTGGAGAAAGAAACCTTAAGTTTAATGTAGTAAAATTTGATAATCATGCTGTTGCAGTGTAATTGCTATTCGCTCTTTTGAAATCTGTTTATCATTATACTCAATTTTCAATTCACCATCATCCGTGTCTATGAGGACTCGTTCGATGCCACCAAGCTCATGTAAAATATCTTCAATTTCTTGAATAGTTGGACCTGATGTTGCTTCTTTTACATAAAAGGTGATCTCGTTCATCTGAATCTTCTCCTTCCTACATGTAAAATTGTAATGTAGTGTTACATTTATTTGCAATAATTCACATTCTTAAACATACTTATACCGAAATTTCGTCTTTTTATTTTTCTTCCCATCTTTCCCTTTCACATGCAGTAACAGTAATACGAGTAGGCCAATAAGCAAGGTGAAGGTTGCAAGTGATACAAACATCCCGGTACGTGACCAATCCATTAACCGGGAAAAAATGGGTGGCCCGAGAGCGACTCCAAGAAATCGTACAGATCCGTATAACGAGGTAACAAATCCTCTTCTTTCTTTGCCTACTGCTCCAGTAATTAAGCTATTGACACATGGTAAAATTAATCCAGCCCCTACACTACTGATTGCTAACACTGCCAAAAATGGAACAATTTTTTCTAAAAATACAAGAGAGCCATAGGAAATCGTCATAAATGCGAACCCTAATAGCTGTAGCTTTTTCATTTTTTCAAAATTTTTACCAATCTTACTTCCAGTAATATAAGACGTTGTAACCATTACAAGTAATGGAATAGCGAGGATTAATCCCTTCATAACTCCATCAATCTCGTACTTTGTCTCCAATTTATCAGATAGGAAAAATAATATTCCAAACAACGTAAACAAACATGTCCCACCTGCTAGATAGGTTGTAAATAGCCATCTTCCTTCATGTTTAAAAACACTAAACAGTCCATGTGCATATTTCTTAAACGGAGGTGGTGCCTGGCGATTGCTTTTTTCTTTTACAAAAATGAATACAAGGATTAATGACACAAGTGTAATTACAGGAAAAGCGAAAAATACAGAATGCCACACTAATAATCCTAGCAAGGACCCTATGATAGGGGATAATACTTTACCTAATCCGTTCGATGCTTCAAATATCCCAAGCACACGACTTTGTTCTCCACCTTTAAATAAATCCCCTGTAAGTGCCATGGCCACAGGCGCAGTTCCTGCTGCACCAATTCCTTGGAGAGTTCTCCCAATAAGTATCCAAGCGTATGCATTCGAAAAAAAAGCTGCGGCTAACCCAGCCAGCAGTCCGCCAAGTCCAAATAGGATTAACGATGGTATGATGACCACTTTTCTAGAAAAACGATCAGACAGGTAACCGACAATGGGAATAAAGATTGCTCCAGCTATGGAAAAAACGGTTATCGTTAGACTGACTTTCATTTGAGAGATGTCTAAAGATGATTTCATATCCGGAAAGATAGGTATTAACATGGAATTTCCAAGGGTCATGATTAGAGGAATGGACCCTATTGCAGCGATAACCATACCTTTATTTTTGGGTTTCACAATTTCTCTACTCCTTGTTTTTCCTAGGTTACAAATCAGAAATGGTTACTTTATGTTTATTGGTGGTGGTACGATCCACCCTTTTTCTTTTGTGAGTTGTAATAGTTTTACTTCATTTTCCTCTTTTTGTGTATGGAAATCTCCAAACATGTCACGTATATCTTCTCGGTGAGCTATTCCCATCACATAACTACACGTCATTTTTCCAGTTATTAATTCCTTTTGTACTAGCGCAGCAATTTCAGGGTCGTTAAATCTTGCGCCTGCTGGAATATCCTGTACTTCAACATTAGGGCGATCTGGTGGTGCTGGTGGTAAACGTATCCCAGTTTCTTTTAGTAATGATTCAACCTGTTTAGCTTCTTGAGTAAAGACGCTTTCAACAAGGTCTTCTAACAACGTCTTTAAATCATGATCTCCTGAGTGATTAATCAGTACTTGCATTGTAACTAAGTGTGCTTTCATATGGAATAAATAAGTCCACAAGTGAAAAACCTCTCCTGAATGAAGTGGTTCTTCCTCTGGTTTTCCGCCTAGAACTCCCATTTATCTCACTCCCTATAACATGTGTCTATAGTTTTCCTAAATAAAAGAAAAATATGTTTGTTGGTGAAAATTATTAGAATGTAATGCGGACAAGGGGCCATTACAAGTGGTAAACAAGAGGATAGGGAGGTGGTGAAAGTAAGAATTAACTACTTTTCACACCATAGATAATACAGGCGACACCAAGAAAAATCCAAAAAAACTTTTTAAATGATAATTGATCAGCAATTCCGAATAGACCAATTGTAGTAGTTAGAAGCAATACAAGTGGTCCAATGAAAGCAAGCGAGCTATTTATAATCAATGCTTTTTCAACGCTATTATATCGAAGCATTAATAATGCTGCAGATATCTCAATGAATCCAGATAATACACGAAGTAGTGCCATACCTATAACTGCTTTATGAAACAGCAAAAACATTCTTTTTCCCCCTAGAATACAAGTTACTTTTTTATGTATATGCACTACTTGTACACCTGAGGACGAATTTAGTAAGATTTTCTAAAAAAATTTCTGTTACATAAGACGGGAAACAAGACCGCTACGGACGCAATAATTCATTTTTTAATAATTCATATTATCATTTTTGATATCGATATATATCGAACCATCCTGCTGTACCTCAGCATAAAAAACCTCTTCAATAGAAGAAACTTCTGCTTGTTTAAGTTGCTGTCTAACCCAACTTTCACTTAGATCTAATCGTTTTAAGTTATTCATATTGATTTTGCCATCGGAAATAATTTCTGTTGCAGTTGGATAAATCTTTTTTGTTGAAGTTAAAATGTTTAAATCTCCTTTGGTAATTGGTAGTTTACTGTCCTTCAATCGTACCGAAAGATTTCCGCTTGATTCAAAGATGGCATAGTCCACATCTTTAATTGAAAAAACCTTGTTAATCCTTAATAAGGAATTTAATGAATCCATATCCAGTCTAGTTTTTCGCAAGGCACCTTCCATAACCATTCCATTTTTAATGACTATAATTGGTTCTCCAGTTGTAATTTTACGAGCATTTTTAAACTTAATATCTATAACATCCATTACTAGAGTATATATAGTCCAAGCGATAAGAGCTAGTATGCCATTTCTTATACTGAAGCTTTGATCAGTCACAAGTGCAGCCGCAATGGATCCGATAGCAATTGCTGAAACAAGATTAAAAAATGTCATTTGACTAATTTCTTTTCTACCCATGATTCTAGCTAGCGTAAATAACACAACAAATGAAAGAAATCCTCGTAGAAATAATTCGGTTATCTCCATATCCTTACCTGCTTTCACAAATATTGTATGCATAGGATGCTTCATCCAATTAGTTTTATACGAGTATACAGAGTAATACGATGTAGTTATCGTTGGAGTGGCGGATAAGCGATAACAAGTAATAAGTAAAACGGAAAGTACAAGCTTTCTAATTTTTTGCTGGAGGGATGCACGAATATTTATTTTCCAATATAATAGATGGAAATAGAAATTTAAGAGGGGAATCGTTTTGCAAAAATTTTTAAAAGCAATGTATGAAAGTATTATGGTTCTACTCGTAATGCTAACCATTATCACGTTATGGACGCAAAATACGTATAATTCCACTATAAACTGGGTGGTTTGGTTTGTATTTTTTGTAGATTTTTTGATTAGATTCTTACTTTCGGAGGAAAAGTGGATCTTTATTAAGAAAAATCCATTTTTAGTAATTGCCATTATTCCATTTGATCAGTTTTTCCAGGTTGCTAGAATTGTACGGATCTTTTACTTTTTCCGAATTAAAACAATTGCTAAATACTATATTCTACCTTATGTGAATAAAATGAATTTCCAATCGCTTACATTAATTGTACTTTTTCTTCTGGCATTATTCTTTATGGAAGGAATCGTTATCTTGAATGTAGAGGAAACAGTTCAATCCTATATAGATGCATTGTATGTCATTATTGGGCATATGTTATTTTTTGGCCATGAAATATTTGTGATTCATCATTCACTATCTATTTGGTTGCTTACGATTACCTCCGTTTTAGGGATTGTGATTCAAGGAGTTGCTCTTCAGTGGGGTTTTTCCAAAGTAGAATGGTTGTACAAGAAAACCAAACATAGTTGGGATTCAAAACGTGCTAGTTAATAAGAAACGAACAATTTTCTGGAAAAGAAAAAGGCTTTTGTCACGGGTCAACCTTTTGAATGCATATCTTATTTAAGGTTAGTCTTAAGATAGGAGGAAAATAATGTATTCAAGTTATCCATATTACCCATGTGTACCATATGCTTATTATCCAGATTATAGAGTTGCGTATGTTCCATATCCATATGGAACAACTAGTATGATTCCGACTACTTGGACACGTCAACAGCCAGTTAGCGGCCGTGCTACATGGACAGAAGGTGGACCAACAACTCAATGTGGGATCCCTTGGTCTACTAACGAATATATGACAGTAGCTGTTGGGCAGAATTCTCCATATCAGTGTGGACAGTCCATTAAAGTGAGAAATCCAGCAATTCCAGGTAGAGAAGTTATTGTAACTGTTGTTGATAAGGTTTCTAGCGGTGACGCTAGTCAGATTACTTTACACCGTAGAGCGTTTGAGGCATTAGGTGCTAATCCAGATATTGGAGTATTAAATGTAGAGATCATTGCTGATCCTGAGCTAGAGGAGGAGCGTTGGGGAAAATACTTATTAGAAGTTGTTCAAACAGCGTATCCTAATGCAAATGTAACAGAATACAATACGGTAGAAAAATCCCAAGTCTCAGCGACAGAAACAAAAGAAACGTATGACTTTATTTTACAGTCTCCAGAGGGCCAAATGACCGTTAGAGGGAATGTGGTATATAATCCTCAGACAAACAGAGTAATCTCCTTTGATCTTTCGGAGGTTTAATTAGCATGCCCCAAACCATTATGGTTTGGGGGTTTTTGTATGCTTGAGATTAGGTGAGTGCCAGCAATCACCATTAACCGGAGAAATCAACCTTCACCCGATAAAATCCTCTGTTATAATAGTAGAATCATAGTTACATATAGAGGGTGACGTAATGAATATTACTATTGGTGTTTTAGCACATGTAGATGCTGGAAAGACAACTTTTTCTGAGCAGCTGCTTTATCATACAAAAACCATTCGAAATAGAGGTCGAGTAGACCATAAAGATGCTTTTTTGGATAGTCATGAGATTGAAAAAGAGCGTGGTATTACAGTATTTGCTGACCAAGCAACGTTTTCCTATAATGATTCAACGTATTATTTAATTGATACTCCTGGTCATGTGGATTTTTCACCTGAAATGGAGCGTGCGATCCAAGTAATGGATTATGCAATTGTAATTATTAGTGCAGTGGAAGGTGTCGAAGGACATACAGAAACGGTATGGCAATTGCTTCAAAAACATAAAGTACCGACATTTTTCTTTATTAATAAAACAGATCGTGAAGGTGCAGATGTTGACAGCGTATTAGCTGAAATTCGAATAAATCTTACAGAAGATGCAGTTGATATAACCAAGTCCTATGATAACGGAAAAATGGATGAAGAATTAGTGGAGTTCATTGCTGAGCGAGATCAACAACTATTTGAAGCCTACATGGAGTCGGGCTATGAACAAAGCCTATGGCATAAGACATTTAAAACAATGATAAGAAAAAATATAGTCTACCCTTGTGTACATGGTTCAGCCTTAAAGGATGTAGGTGTTCATGAGTTTTTAGAAAAGTTAGATCTACTAACAGAAACTAGGTACTCGGATGAAGGTGATTTTTCTGGACAAGTCTATAAAATTCGCTATGACGAAAATGGGAATCGAGTATCGTTTATGAAAGCGTTAGGTGGTACCCTTTCAGTTCGTGACGAACTTTCCTATGGGAAGGGTGAGGAGCGAAAAACTGATAAAGTTACTCAAATACGAGTGTATAATGGAACGAAATATACGACGATCAATCAAGTATCTTCAGGAGAACTCTTTGCAGTAGTAGGATTATCAGATGCTGTAATTGGAGATGGAGTTGGTGTGAATGTGGAAAAAAGCATATTTGAACTGGTACCAACATTGAGGTCAAAAGTTGTTTTTGACCCGTCTATACCGGCAAAAGATATGCTGCAATGCTTTTGCAAACTAGATGCTGAGGACCCATCTTTACAGGTGATTTGGGATGAGCATTTTCAAGAGATACACATCCATGTTATGGGGGTTATCCAGCTTGAAGTGTTAGAGCAACTCATAAAAGAAAGATTCCATTATGACGTTTCCTTCCAAGTACCGGAAATTTTGTACAAGGAAACAATCGAAACCTCAGTTGTTGGGTATGGGCATTTTGAACCTTTAGGGCATTATGCTGAAGTTCACCTTAAATTAGAACCTGCCCCTAGAGGTACTGGAGTAACATTTAATAATGATTGTCATGCAAATGATCTGTCAGTAGGGAGTCAGAATTTAGTTCGGAAACATTTAGTTGAAAGGGATCATCATGGATTACTGACGGGTTCACCCATAACGGATGTTGAAATTACCTTACTTACTGGACGTGCCCATCATCAACATACTTCTGGTGGTGATTTTCGTGAAGCGACATTACGGGCATTAAGACAAGGGCTAGAACAAGCACAAAATATACTCCTTGAACCTTACTATAACTTTAAAATAAAAGTTGGAATCGATGAAATAGGTAGGGTTTTATCAGATATTCAACAAGCATCTGGGACATTTAATGCTCCTAAAACGGTTGATGATAAGACAGTGGTTACAGGTAGAGTTCCAGTAGCCACCTTTATGAATTATCAAAAAGAGTTTGCTTCATTCACACATGGAAAAGGAATATTAAATCTTAGGTTTGCAGGATATGACCGTTGTCATAATGAAGCAGATGTTATTCATAAAATGGACTACCGAAAAGATGCGGACCCTGAGTATTCCTCAAACTCCATTTTTTGCGCGAAAGGAAAAGGATATACGGTTCCATGGGATCAGGCGAAAAAGCAGATGCATTGTTTGAGCTGATTAGAAAACTTGGCATTCGCCAAGCCTTTATGGTGAATGCCCTAGTTGCACTTATGCAGGATAGGAAAGTTTATACTTTCTTAACTGCTAAAGAAGGAGGTCGGTCTACGACCAACCTCCTTAAGATTGTAGGAACATGAGTAAATGGAAAAATGTAGTAAAGCCTAACTACTATATCGGTAGTTAGGCTTTACGTTTACCTTACAACCAAGCAGCACCAACAATGATTAGTAGGATGAATAATACAACGATTAGTGCAAAACCACCGCCGTATCCATAGCCAGCTCCTCCTACTGGTGCTCCATAGCCGTAACCACAATGATGACCATATCCAAATGACATAACACAATTCCTCCTTGTTTTAGTAATTTTTTAAATGTGAAAATTAATAACCAACGTAAGCTGTTCCAACAATAATTAGTAAAATGAACAACACTACAATTAACGCGAAACCTCCGCCATAGCCATATCCTGCTCCAGCAACAGCTTCACCCATTAATAACACCTCCATGTGCTATTTGCTAATACTATATGAGAGTTGCCCTAGTTTTGTATGGGACAGTGTCCCAATTTGCCTAATTTGGGCTACTCTTTCCTAGTCATTCAATCAGATTGTTTTTAAAAGATTAGTAGCCAACGAAAGCTGTTCCAACAATAATTAGTAGAATAAATAGCACTACAATTAATGCGAAACCTCCGCCATAGCCAAATCCTGCTCCAGCAACAGCTTCACCCATTACATAACACCTCCATGTGTCATTTGTTAATACTATATGTAATACGCCCGATCTTGATATGGAAAATGTCACGAATTCTAAAAATGGGCTCTTTAGTATATGAATCTCTTCCGCTATTCCCCTAATGCATCTATCCATTACGACATTTTATATTGCAACATACAATGTCATATAGCTCATGTATAATGGAGGTGAGAGTATGTCAGCAGGGCATTATTTTGAACTGTGTAATCGGTATAAGGGGAGAGCTGTGGAAATAAGAACGAGAGATGGTAGAGTTCATCGTGGAATCATCCAGCATGTAGATCATAGAAAGGTATATTTACAACCAATGGGTGGTGCTGGTGGCCTTGGAGGCTATGGATATGGCTTTTTCGGTTTTAGAGGATTTGGCCTTGGGATTGCACTAGGCTCAATTTTTACACTTGCATTACTTCCTTGGTTCTTTATTTAAGAACCAGATATTCTATAACTACCAACTTCCTCATCAAAGAAGCATCCCATATTACGAATAAGCACGTAATATGGGATTATTTTTTATCTAACTTGTCCAAAAAAGTGAGTAAAAACACAGTCACTCACAAGTGACTGTGTTTAAATGGAAGTTTTGAAATTATAACCATGCTGCTCCAACAATGATAAGAAGGATGAACAATACAACAATTAATGCAAATCCTCCGCCATAGCCAGCACCATAGCCAGCGCCGTATCCAGCTCCGGCTCCAGCTGCGCCATAGCCATATCCACCATATCCAAATGACATAAGAAAAACCCTCCTAATTAAATATTTTAGTTAATCGGTAAATTAATACCCTACATAAGCTGTTCCAATAATGATTAATAGTATAAACAGCACTACAATTAAGGCGAACCCTCCGCCATATCCGTATCCAGCTCCAGCAACTGCACCACCCATTACTTCAACACCTCCATAACCATTTGTTAATAATATACGCAGATAAATAATGTGTGATATGGATAGAATCCTAATTTGACCTAAATTGGGCTTAGGTAATAATAAACGGATGGATATTCCGCTGTTAACTCAGTCTATCTATCCTTACCATGCTTCAGATTTACACATACGATATGATAAGGCTCATCATATGGGGGTGAAAAAATGTCTGTTGGATATTATCATGGCCTTTGCAGGCAGTGTACGGGAAGAGCTGTTGAAATTAGAACCCATGATGGAGGTGTCCATCGTGGAATTGTTCAAGGTGTGGATCGACGAAAGGTTTACTTGCGTCCACTTGACGGAAGACGCCATTTAGGAGGATATGGATACGGATTTGGCGGTTTTGGTGGTTTTGGAGGCTTTGGAGGTTTTGGCCTTGGTCTAGGCTCCATTGCAGCCTTAACTTTGTTGCCGTTTTTATTCATTTAATCAAAAAATAACTGCTTAGAAAATGCTAGAAAAAAACTATAGCACTCTATTCTAAAGACGGATGATTCAGGATAAGGAAGTTTAGGATGTTACTGGATCATAATTCGTAGTAAACTACGCAGTAACATATCCTTTGAAATACGTTGGTTGAAAACTAAGACGGAATGTAACGCTTGCACACCGCTCCGAAAATACACTTCGCTTTCTGCGGGCGGCTGGTGAGCCTCCTCATGCTGACGCACTGTGCGGCTCACCGATGCCTTTTTTTCCGCAGGCCAAAGGATGGTTACGTCAGAGTTAGTTCAGATTTTTCATTGATTAATACACTTTTGTCTCAGTTACTATCTACCTATAATCCTAGAGATAAAGTAACTAGCAGAATACATCTATTTAGGAAAACGTTCTTTATTCATTTGCAATTTGAGCAATTTCCTCTGATGACTTACCTAATAAATCTTTGCATCTCAATTCAGTCTTGGTTAAATATTTATTAACTAAATGATAGCCAACACAGTAGCCAGCCATTCTAGGCTGAAACTTGAGCCCATATAATAATTCCGGATGTTTTCGATGATTTTTAGGAAGATCTTTATGAGGATAAATAATCTGCTTCCATATTTTCTCTGCTTCATCCTCGGTATAATAGGATGTCCAGTTTGCTGTATAATCTTCGCCTAATCGCTCCCGAACAGCATTTTCAGCTAAACCCTCCAATATAATGGTATCCAATAATACATAATCCTCTTCTGGCTTTGAATAGACGGATAATCGACAAACATGATTATACTCATGGGTAAATAACGCCTGTATTTCTTTTACCGAATTATCCTCTGAAAGAAATAAAAATAACTTATCGTTAAACGCCAGTCCTGATTTTCCATTATATTCAGCATTCATTGTACGATTAGTTGTATCGGAAGGTAAAATTAGAATTGGAATATCTGGACCATTCCACTTCTTCTGAAGCTTTCGTTCTTCCCATTTAATGATATCCCAGAATCTTTTATCTTGTAGTCCTTGTACAATTTCTTCTCCATGCTTACTCGGTCTCCGGTACATACCATTAATGGCTAAATGCTGATAAATCTCTGAAGCAGAAGCACCACTAAAATAATCCTCGATTCTTTCGCATAGTTTTAACGGGTCTTCGTAATCGTTCAACAACCATTGATCCGTTTCAATGACGCTCATAGCCACACCCCTCTACATTAACTTCATCTAATAACTTATGATACTGTTTTGCCACCAGTTACAAGAATTTCATACACAATTTTATTTATATGGGACAGCGACCCTTTTCAATAATATATTCAATGAATAATATATAGTAGATTTTTTAAAACTTAGGAGGTGTGTTGTATGTTTCCAGGAAGACCGGGACGACCGATGCCACCATACCCGCCAATGCCACCTGGAAGACCACCGTTTCCAGGACAGCAACAATCCAACCGACCGAATTTACTGTCTTTGTTTCAGGATCCAGATGGAAACCTAGATCTTGAAAAAATTTCAACCACTGCACAACAAATTAATAGTATTTATGGTCAGGTTAGTCCGTTAATTTCCCAATTCTTCAAGCGATAAGTGGAACAAGTCACTATTAAAATCATAAGATGATGTAACCAAAATAGAAGGCGGGGCAGGAATGAATTATTCGTATATGGATTGTTTAGCAGAGTTAGGAATAGGGGGGGCACATCCTGGTGGGCTTCCTTTGACCAAACAGCTTCTATCGCAAGTACCCATTCAGGATGGAACCACTGTTTTAGATGCTGGGTGTGGTACTGGTCGATCTTCTGCATATGTGAAAGAACATTTTGCTTGTCAGGTAACAGCATTGGATAACCATCAAACGATGGTAAAAAAAGCAAAGCAACGATTTTTGTCTCACAATCTCCCAATTGAAGTACAGCACGGAAGTACAGAGAGTCTTCCGTTTGAGAAAAGCACATTTGATATTATCCTTTCTGAATCCGTCATAGCATTTACGGATGCATCACGAACAGTGAATGAATTTTCCCGGGTATTAAAACCAACCGGGGTATTACTTGCTGTTGAGATGGTAGTAGAAAAAGCAATTCCTATGAAGGAAGTCAATGAAATTAAGGAATTTTACGGGTTATCCGAATTATTAACCGTTGACGAATGGGATAGCTTATTTCAACAAGCAGGTTTTCAAGACAGAAAAATTTTAACGTTTACTTCACAGTTTGATGCACATGACCCAGATCATGCACCAGAATTCCTTTTATCAGAAAATCTTGATGATGTACATTTCGATATATTAAAGGAACATGAACAGTTAATTGAAAAATATAAGGATGTTTTAGGCTATCGAATGTTCCGATGTACGGTTTAAACGTAGTAAAAACCTTAATCCGTTCAATTTCTAGGAAGGGGATGATTGTGAGTGACCATTAGAAAAGCAACATTCGATGAAACGCAGAGGATTTTAGACTATGCGTTAGTCGTTTTAAAAGAATCCACCATGGGATTTGTTAAACCTAGAGTTGAAATAGCTAATCTGATTATGGCCCCAATATTAGCAGATGGTGGTTATTATTTAATTTATGAAAAAAACCGTACCATTCATGGATGGATTGGCGTTGGGACTATATATGATAGCTATTCGGAGGAAGTGGTAGGTACCATTCCAGAGGTTTATGTATTTCCAGCTTACCGTGGTCAAGGGGTTGCTGAAAAACTGTTCCATGAAGCGTTTCGTCATCTTAAAACAGAGAATGTTAATAAGGTGCAATTAAACGTGTTTGCGGGAAATCATGCCAAAAAACTGTATGAAAAAATAGGGTTTCATGATGTTTCTACACTGATGGAAAAAGATCTAGATTAGGATATATAAATGAAAAGCCGGCTTTCCATTTTAGGAACGACCGGCTTCTTATCTTTATTTACTCATGAATATCAAGGTATTTACGTTCGGAGTGTCTTTTTGGAATGGTTACTTTTAATAGGCCATCACGAAAAGATGCTTTTGTTTCTCTTTTAGGTATTTCAAATGGTAATGTGACAAATCGTTCTCTTTTTTGATAGGATTGTTGTTTATTGAAGTACGTATCCTCGTTATTTTTTTCTTCTATTACGGCGTGGTCTTCTACACCAATTCTTAGTTGGTTACCAATGATTTCAAGTTCAATTTGATCTCGTTTATATCCTGGTAATTCGGCTTCAACAATGAATTTGGAATCCGTTTCGCGCACATCTACCCAAAATGGTCTCAGGTTAAATTGTGAATTGATGTGCTTAAATGAATGATTGAAAAAAGAGTCCATTTGCCTCATAAAGTCATGAAGTGGTGTCATATCAATGTCGAATTTACTTGGAAGTTTATCTTTATTTGAAGCCATTGTTTCACCCCTTTTTTCAAGAATTTACACTATACATTATGCAAATCTTGAAAAATAGTAGTGGGCATTTACGGAATTTTCGTTTTAGCTAGATATGAATGAACTCACGAATTTGATTACTTACTTCGGATGGTTTTTCTTCTGTTAATAAATGTCCAGTTTTTTCATAGGTAACCAGCTTAGCATTTGGTAAATCGTTAACAAGTCTTTTTCCAATTCGTAATGGAACCACTTTATCCTCCGCTCCCCAAATCAATAATATAGGTGTAGTTACTTCCTTAAGTTGTTCTTTTGTTAAATCTCCCTCGCGATATCGTACAAAACGCACGAGTGATTTTGAGAAATTCTGCTCGTTAATTGGTCTTTTATATTCTTCAATTAATTCATCGGTGATGAGAGAATGATCATATAAAACATTTTCTAGATTTTCACGAACGCCATTCTTTTTAATACGATGTTTAGCAACTATGTTAAAGAAAGGTAAGTACGATGCATAAATAAGCCATTTGTTTGCTCGTTGTAAATATCCCGAACTAGCTAGTAAAATCAGTTTGTTAATTCGATTTGGAATTTTACGAGCGGTATACATTGCAATTTGTCCACCCATGGAATGACCAATAATATAACAATTTTTCAGATGAAAGTAATCCAAACATTCTATAATTAATTCTGCATAGTTATTATACGTATAGACAAAGGTTTTTGATTTTTCACTTCTTCCAAACCCAGGTAGATCGATTGCGATAATAGAGAAATGATCTTTAAGATATGGAATTAAGCGATGAAATGTATGGGTAGAAGATACAAAACCATGAATAAGCATAATTGGTGGTTTATCATTTATTATGTACTCACAATATATTTGAACATTAGATAGGGAAAGGTATGTTTTATTCAATGCAAAATCACCTCAATACCACTATTATTTGCTTTCGGGTTCGTATTTAAACAAAAATGAAACCAAATTCAAGTTCATCCGTATAAATAAGGAAAGAAAGTTCTTTCATTTTTTGGTATGATAGTTACGTAACTTAAGAGAATTTATAGGGGGATCAATTTTGGATTTTAACAATAATGAAGGTAATGTTTCAAAAGAACAAGTAGTGAGGTTTAAGAAATTACTGAATAGAGTAGGTATCTTGTTAGGAATTATTATCGTGCTATTAGTTATTGGATTAATAGCTTCTCAATTTCTAACAGATTATATTTGGATGGATTCCCTTGGGTTTGGAAGTGTTTTTACAACCGTATTAGGGAGTAAAGTGGTATTAGGAGTAATTGGTTTTATCTTATATTTTGCTCTTACTTATTTTACACTTTCTTGGATACGCCGTTCCTATATGGGACATTTTCATGGCAACCAATTGCCATCCTTTATCCAAAGCCGTAAGTATAGCATACTAATCATTTCAGGGATTGCTTTATTTGTTGGAATTATAGGTAGTTCCATTATACAAGGGTTTGGATGGGAGCCAGCCTTAAAGCTATTGAATTATGCACCGTTTGGGGAGACAGATCCTCACTTTAATATGGATATTTCTTTTTATTTATTTGTTTTGCCATTTATAAAATTTATTGTAAATGTGTTGTTGGTGTTAGGAGTATTTTTCCTACTGGTTGAAATTGGCTTTTACTCAGCATTTCACATGTATCGAATGAGCAGATCTGCACAGCTTCATATGGGGATTACACTAGGATTCATTGGTCTTTTACTTGCTGGCATGCATTTATTAGCACCATACGAGACATTGCTCACGAGCCAAGTGAATATTTTCCAAGAAAGTGTTGTTCATGGTTTAAGTTATACGGATGATGTGTTTAATATTCCAAAAGCCTATGTATTAGCTGCAGCAGCTATTATTGGAACAATTTGGCTAATCTTTGCCTTAAGTAAAGGTAGATTACAATCCATGGTAACTCCAATAGCTATCTATGTTGGTTTGGTAATTATTGGGCAAATTGGATCGGTAGTCGTACAAAATTTTGTTGTGTCACCAAATGAATTTTCTAAGGAAAGTCCATACTTGGAACATAATCTTGAATTTACAAGGGCTGCATATGATCTTGATCAAATTGAGGAACAGGAGCATCCCGGAAATAATTCATTAGATGAAGATATGTTAGAAAGAAATGCATTAACCATTGATAATATGCGAATTAATGATGCAAGGCCAATCCTTGATGTGTATAATCAAACGCAAACGATTCGAACATACTATAACTTCAATGATGTTGATATTGATCGATATGAAATTGATGGAGAGTATCACCAAGTTTTTGTAGGGGCAAGGGAATTGAGTACCGTTGATCTTCCCTCTCAAGCTCAAACATGGGTGAATCAAAACCTACGCTATACGCATGGTTACGGTTTGTCGATGAGTCATGTTAATAAAATCACTCGACAAGGGCAACCGGAATATATGCTAGAGAATTTACCGCCTGAGGGTGTTATGGATGTCAATACACCGCAAATTTATTTCGGAGAAAATCCATATCAAAATGTTATTGTTAACAGTACAGTGGATGAGTTTGACTATCCAATGGGAGAAGAGAACGCATCTTCTCGATTCGAAGCAGATGCAGGAATACCTATGAAAGGATTTAATCGTTTATTATTTGCATTAAATGAAGGATCCTTCCGTATGCTAGTGTCCGATCAAATTACGGATGAAAGTAAGTTATTAGCAACACGAAATATAATGGAACGTGTTAATCGAATTGCTCCTTTCTTCACTTATGATGAGGACCCGTATATCATTGTTCGTGAAGATGGAAGTCTAACTTGGATTATCGATGCTTATTTAACGGCTGAACGTTATCCTTATGCTGAACCACATCAATATGAAGAAAACTATATTCGAAACTCGGTAAAGGTTACGATTGATGCGTATTCAGGGGAAGTTAATTTTTATGTTGCTGACCCAGAGGACCCATTGTTAATGACATATCAAAGTATGTTCCCAGATTTATTTACAGAAGAAATTCCAGAGGATATCCAAGCGCATTTCCGTTATCCTGAAAAGTTATTTAAGGTTCAAGCATCCATGTATGGTACGTACCATATGTCTAATTTAGAAGTATTTTATAATCGTGAGGATACGTGGCAGTTTCCAACAGAAAAATATTTCAATGAAGACATCGTTATGGAGCCGTACTATATTACGATGAAACTTCCTGAGTATGATAAAGAAGAATTCATTTTAATGATGCCGTACACGCCGAAGAATCGCCAAAATATGATTGCCTGGATTGGTGTGCGTAATGACGGAGAAAATTATGGAGAATTGTTTGTATATCGTTTTCCAAAACAAAAAAACATTTATGGTCCACAGCAAATCGAAAATCGAATTAATCAGGATAGTGTCATTTCTCAGCAATTAAACTTATGGTCACAAGGTGGATCAGAAGTTATACGAGGAAATTTACTTGCTATTCCGATTGAAGATACGATTCTTTACGTTGAACCAATTTATATTGAATCTTCAAATGCGACCTCCTTACCGGAAGTGAAACAGGTCATTGTTGCCTATGGTGATCTAATTGTCATGGAAGCAACTTTTGAAGATGCGATTGAAAAAATATTGGAAATGAATGATCCAACTGTTGATTTAGGGGAACAGGAACAACCAGACCTTGATGAACAACCTGATCAAGAAAACCAGCCCGATGCTGGAGAAGAGGATGAAACAGAGACTCCAATTCAACCAATATTAGGTGCGGAGGACCAGTTACGTGAGTTTGCTGAATTGTTCGAGGCTTACCAAGCAGCACTATCGAATGGTAATTGGGAAGAGGCTGGCGAAATTATGACGGAAATTGAAGCGATATTAGATGAAATAGAATAAACACATTGAAAAATGCTCCTACTAGTGTAGGGGCATTTTTTAACACTCCGGAACGGTAGTTGAAGCAAATTCTAGTTACTTCACTGTTTTATCAATAGCTAACAATCAATCAATGTAATAAACCTTTTTTGAAAAACCATACTAATTGACAGATTGAATGAATCATGATACATTTATCTTGAATTAAAGATATCTTAATTAAGTATATTTTTTTCTTAATGTTTGTATATATAATGGTAACTATGGGAGGCAATATCATGAACGGTTTAAAAGGAATGCATCATGTTACAGCTATTACAAGTAGTGCGGAAAAGAATTACGAGTTTTTCACCTATGTACTAGGAATGCGTTTAGTGAAGAAAACGGTGAACCAAGATGATATCCAGACATATCATTTATTTTTCGCAGATGACAAAGGAAGTCCAGGTACGGATATGACATTTTTTGATTTTCCTGAAATACCTAAAGGCTCACATGGTACGAACGAAATTTATAAGTCATCCTTTAGAGTTCCAAGTGATGCTGCACTAGATTATTGGGTGAAACGATTGGCCAACTATGAAGTGAAACATACAGGTATAAAAGAACAGTTTGGCACGAAAGTATTAAATTTCGTTGATTTTGATGATCAAAACTATCAATTGATTTCAGATGAAGGCTTAGATGGAGTGAAAGCAGGTACACCTTGGCAAAAAGGCCCTGTACCACTCGAATATGCGATTACTGGTCTAGGGCCAATACATGTGCGAGTAGCTAATTTTGATTATTTCAAAGAAATGTTAGAAAAAGTACTACAATATAAAGAAATTGCAGACGATGGTTCTTTCCATTTATTTGAGGTAGGTGAAGGAGGAAATGGTGCTCGGATCGTTGTTGAGTATAACCCTGTTTTACCACAAGCTTTGCAAGGCTATGGAACTGTTCACCATGCTGCTTTACGAGTAGATGATCGAAATGTTCTAGAGGAATGGGACAGCCGAATGCAAAGCTTTGGATTCCAAACTTCTGGATTTGTTGACCGATTTTTCTTTGGTTCTTTATATGTAAGAGTGGCTCCACAAATTCTATTTGAGTTCGCAACTGATGGCCCTGGTTTTATGGGAGACGAACCTTATGAGACACTTGGAGAAAAATTGTCACTGCCACCATTTTTAGAGTCTAAACGTGAACAAATTGAGAAGTCGGTTCGCCCAATTGATACGGTAAGAAGTACCAAAGAAATCGAAAAAGAATATTATTAAGGTGAAAAAAGCCTGCATCACAACGATGCAGGCAATTTAAATTGAGGGGTATTTTCCGTCTGATGGTAACGTATTACCATTGTTTGGTGTCATTTGTCATTTGTTCTTGTATGCTTTGATCGCCTGTGTCCATATTCATGTTCATACCTTGCTGTTGACTGCCCTGATTATTATTATTATTCATCATGTTCTGAATTGGTTGTGTGATTTGTTGGACAGTTTGATTATTCATTGCATTCGATAAGGTTTGAGGCAAGCGTTGAAAAGTTCCGTTCTGAATACCTCTAGTGATACCATAAATGGCAGCCCCTGCAGCCCCCACTGTCAATATAGAAGTCATCATCCCACGGTTATTCATACCAACCATCCTTTAATTATTAAAAGTGCTTTCTTAAAAGAAAGCCATCTTTAGTTTTGATCAACCGACTAAAAAAATACATTTCACCAGTTACCACTTATTGTAAATAGAATGCGATATTTTTTTCGGATGAAACATCACATACTACTTGAAGAGGTGAAATAAATGTATAAACTACTTTCGCATAATGATTTAGATGGAGTGAGCTGTGGAATCCTAGCAAAGCTTGCTTTCGGAAGAGATGTTTACGTCCGGTATAATTCCGTTGGAGGGCTAGACCGAGAAGTAGAGTGGTTCTTGGAAAAGGGAGATAAGAATACATTTTTATTTATTACAGATTTATCTGTTAATGAAGAAAATGAAAAAAAGCTAGATGAGTTTGCACAAGCTGGTGGCGGGCTACAGCTTATTGATCATCATAAAACAGCACTTCATTTTAATAATTACGAATGGGGACATGTTGAAGTAGAGGATGAGGTAGGTAAACTTAATTCAGCTACTTCGTTATTATACGAATATTTGGTAGAGCAAAACCACCTGGAACCGACTCCAGCTATTGCCGAATACGTGGAGTTAGTAAGACAGTACGATACATGGGAATGGGAAAAAAATGATAATCAAGATGCGCAACGTTTAAATGCATTGTTTTTCCTTATTTCGATTGATGAATTTGAAGATAAAATGATGGAGCGACTCCAGTCCAGTGATCACTTTCATTTTGATTCCTTTGAACAAAAAATATTGGATATGGAAGAAAATAAAACAGATCGGTATATCCGTAGGAAAAGAAGAGAACTGGTTCAAGCAAAAATTGATCATCACTATGCTGGGATCGTATATGCAGAATCGTATCATTCTGAATTAGGGAACGAACTTGGAAAAGATAACCCACACTTAGATTATATAGTGATTTTAAATATCGGTGCGAAGCGAGCCGGTTTTCGGACAATTCACGATGATGTAGATGTCTCTGAAATAGCTGGAAAGTTTGGTGGTGGTGGTCATGCCAAAGCTTCAGGATGTTCCTTAACCGACGAAGCATATAAGCTGTTTGTTTTGGATACTTTCCCTCTTGAGCCTTTACGTGAAGATGCACGACGAAATCGATTTAACGTGAGAAAATCTTCTTTTGGTTCGATGTATCAGGACCGAAATGATGACCTATTCTTGATTTCTCCAACTGAAGAGAATAATTGGTTCATTGAACATAATAACCACCTTTTAGAACAGAGCTATACTAGTTTTGAGGAAGCAGAAAAATATCTAAAAAGAAATTTTCAGGCATGGTTAGCAAGAGATGATGTGTTTGTCCATTATTTGATGAATGAAGTTAAAAAGCAAAAAACGCGGTAGAGTAGAGTCTGTCAAATGACAGGCTCTTTCTTTTGGTACATGACAGGTTTTAATTAACTAGTAAATTGGTTGGTTTTTGGTACTTATGTAAGAACAACTAACTAGGAGGATTTTTTCGTGTTGTAAACTGATGTACGATAAACCCTTATTCAAATTGAATTTTACTTGGTTTAGAAAATCTAGGTATATTGTTAATCATTTATGCTTGTTTTGTTACCCTTTCTTTCCCAATATAATTCGGTCTCAAAATACTCATGAGACAATTCCTTCTTCCATATAAATTTTAAAGTAAATCTGGAAGGAGGAGTTTCATGAAGGTAAAGTGGTTTAGTGGTTTAGCGTTACTGGTTTTAGTTTTGTTTTCACCATTAGTGATAGCAACTGCAGAAGAAGGTGATGCTTTACAGAATAATGGGGAAGAAATAGCTGTCAACAAAACGGTAGAACCAGGAGCCTACGTAAAAGGGGAAGTAGTTGTACAGTTTAAGGACCGAGTGTCTGCTAGCAAACAAGAGCAAATTTTACAAGATGTAGGTGCAAAAGTTCAAGCTACACCAGAGGTTGTTAGGTCTCCATTTTTAGTGTTAGAAGTAGGAAATGTAGATGCAGTAGTGAATGCTCTAAGTAAAAATAAAAATGTGGAATTTGCTGAGCCAAATTATATTTTAAAAGCAGCATGGTCACCAAATGACACGTATTTTAGTCCATCCTATCAATATGGATTATTTAATACATCGGCAAACTCTGCTTGGGATGTAGCAAGAGGTTCCTCAAGTCAAGAGATTGCAGTTCTTGATACTGGGGTAGATTATAATCATCCTGATTTAGATGGGAAAACCATTCGTGGTTATGATTTCGTTGATCGAGATTATACACCATCAGATTTAAATGGACATGGAACACATGTAGCGGGTATAGCTGCTGCAGAAACGAATAATGGAACAGGTATAGCAGGTATGGCACCTAACACAAGAATCCTTGCTGTTCGTGTGTTAGATGCAAATGGAAGTGGTTCCTTAGCAAATATTGCAAACGGAATTCGTTATGCGGCTGATAATGGTGCAGAGGTCATCAACCTTTCTCTTGGTTGTGCTTGTGACACTCGAGCATTAGAAGATGCCGTTAACTATGCGTGGAATCGAGGTTCTGTAGTGGTGGCTGCAGCTGGTAATGATGGTACTTCTCAGCAGTTTCAGCCAGCATCCTATGCCAATGCCATTGCAGTTGGTGCTGTAGATCGTAATAATAATAAAGCTAGCTTTTCCAATTGGGGAACTTGGGTGGACGTAGCAGCACCAGGAGTTGATATTGCATCGACATATCCGGGAAATCGGTATGTATACTTATCTGGTACTTCCATGGCGTCACCATACGTTGCAGGGCAAGCTGCTTTGTTAACTGGTCAAGGTAGAAGTAATTCACAGGTTAGAGCAGCTATTCAAAACACAACAGATTCGATGAATGGTAGTGGATATTATGTACGCTACGGTGTGATTAACGCGTATAATGCGGTACGGTATTAAATAATCATAGCATCTCCTATGGGAGATGCTATTTTTCTGTAAGGAGAAGGACTGATTTATCCTTCTCCAAATTTTTAATACTATACCTTAGTACGTGCAGTGACCATTTGTTTTAATTGTTCTACCATAGCTGGATCTTCAAGCCCAGTTATATCTCCGGTAACTGTACCTTTTACGACAACTTCTTTAAGCAGTCGTCTCATAATTTTCCCACTAACGGTTTTAGGTAGTGTATCTGTAAAAATGATTTCTTTTGGTTTAGCAATCTTGCCGATCTGTCCAATAATACTATTTGAGATTTTCTCCCTTATGTCATCGGATGCATCATGACCATCTGACAGATGAACAAAAACAACTGGTGCCTCACCTTTAATTTCATCTGGAATACCAATTACTGCTACTTCTGACACACCTTTGACTTCAAGTACAGCGCTTTCCATTTCCATCGTACTTAACCGGTGACCAGCGACATTGAATGCATCATCGGAACGACCTACAACCCAGAAGTAACCATCTTCATCCTCTAATGCTAGATCGCTGGCAAAATAACATCCATCTACCTTGCTAAAATAGGCACTGTAATATCGTTCCGGCTCTTTCCAAAGTGTTCGACATAGCATAGGGAACGGGGTTCGGATGACGAGGTTGCCTAATGTACCTGGTTCAACAGGATTTCCGTAATCATCTACAATAGCGACATCTGCTCCTAAAAATTGTACACCTGCAGATCCTGGTTTCATCGGGGTTAACCAGGCTGCACCAGCTATAGGGCAACCTGCTGTTTCTGTTTGTCCCCATGTATTATTAACACTAATCTGTTTCTTACCGAGTACTTCATATGTCCATTGCCATGTCTCTGGATCAAACGGCTCTCCTACGAGAGAAATGACATCTAGACAAGATAAGTCATATTTTTGTAGAGTTTCTTCTCCCATACTTTTTAGCATTCGTAATGCAGTAGGTGCGGTAAAGAGTTTATTTACTCGATACTTCTGCATTATTTGGTAGAACCGATCCTTTGTTGGGTAATCTGGTGCACCTTCATAAACTACTGTAGTAACACCATTGGCTAATGCTCCAGCTATCCCCCATATGTGCATGGTTAGCCAGCCTATATCAGCGGAGCACCAGAATACATCATCATCATGATGATCCATATGATATTTAGCATAAATATAGTTTTGGATAACAAACGCCATCCCAGAATGGACAACACCTTTAGGTTTTCCAGTTGTTCCACTTGTATAAAATACAATGCCTGGTTCGTTAGCTTCTATACGTTCGGGTATACAATGGATACTTTCTTTGTTGATAACCTCATCCCACCAATAATCTCTTCCTGCTTGCATATTAATATCTGTACGTAATCGGTTGACTACGACAACGGCCTCAATTGAGGGGATGTTAGGAATAACTTGATCTACTTTTTCTTTTAGAGGGATTATATTGCCACGACGCTGAGTAGCATCTGCAGTAACAATTACTTTAGGTTCAAAATTCGTTAATCGATCTTTTAATGACTTTTCCGAGTATCCTGAGAAAATGGTGTTATACACTGCACCGATTCGAAAACAAGCTAGAACAGCAATAAATGCTTCTGTAAGATTTGGAAGGTAAACAGCAACACAATCTCCTTTTTTTACGCCAAAGGTTTTGAGAGCGTTTGCAAAACGATTCACCTCAGCAAGCAACATATTATATGTGTAAAATTTACTTTCACTATTTTCTCCTTCCCAAATAAGAGCGGTACGATTTCCAGCTCCATTCTCAATATGTCGATCCAACAAATTTACACAAGGGTTACTAATTCCTCCATCAAAAAAGCGAAAGTCTGGTAGAGTGCCAGAGATTGCCTGTTTCCATGGTTCAAACCAAACAAGTTCATTTGCAACATTTTCCCAGAAAGCTGCTGGTTCTTTTTGCGATTGATTAAGGAGTTCTTGAAAAGCTTTGCTACTACCAATTGATGTCGCTTGCTCTTTCTTTTTGTCTGGATACACTAGTGTACTATTTTTTACAACTTGTAAAATACCTGATTGATCCATCCATATCCCTCCGTATGTTTAAAAATATATAGTATATGATGCTATATGTAGTGCCATTATAAATAATATTCTGATAAAACGAAAGGGAAAAATTTACTATTAACGTAAATAAAAAAGTGCAACCCTTATTAGCGGGTTGCACGGCTATTATAATTTATTATTTTTGTTTCCAGTATCATCTGTTTTGTGTTGCGTAATAAAGATGGTAGGAGAACGATATTCCCTTGAAGCCTTTAAGTCCTTTGTAGAAGCTTTCATAAAGGACCACGCTAGTAAAAACATAATGAAAATAATTGGAAAACCAGATACAATGCTGGCAGTCTGTAAGGTTTCCAAATCACCAATAAACATAAGTGTAAGCGGCATGATACATAGGGTAAATGCCCAAAATAGACGGTGCCATCTTAATGGATCGCCACCTTGAACTGTTTTCTGTGCAACAGCTGCTAGTATATAGGATGCTGAATCGAACGTTGTTGCAAGAAAAATAATCGCTAAGATTGTAAATACCGCAACGATAAGGGTTGAGATTGGTAATTGATTTAAGATGGCAATGATAGCTGCCGGTGCACCATGTTCGTTCATAAACGCTAAAACGTCGAATGTTCCTGTTAACTGTAAATACAGACCATAGTTTCCAAGAACTCCAAAGAACAAGATACAGCCCACTGTTCCATAGATCATTGTACCAAGAATCATTTCTTTAATAGTTCGCCCTCTTGATATACGTGCTACAAACAATCCAACAAATGGAGCATAAACAAGCCACCATGCCCAATAGAAAACAGTCCATGCCTCAGGGAAACCAGTATTAGGAAACCCAGAAATATTGGCAAGTGGTTCTAACCATGTGGACATCCGGAAAAAATCATCTAATAAAATTCCGATACTTGTGATGGTTGTCTCACTAATGAATACAGTAGGACCAAATAGGAAAATAAATCCTAGTATGAATAATACTAACCATAAATTTAAATCACTTAATACCTTAATTCCCCTTTGTAAACCGGAATAGGAACTAACCGCAAAGATGGCAGTACATAATAACATGATGCCTGCTTGGGTTCCTAAGTTTACAGGAAGTCCAGTTAAGTCATTAACACCTTCTGTAATCATTGGTGTCCCAAGTGCTAGTGTTGTACCAGCTCCACCCATTAAACCGAATATAAATAACACATCAATGATTACTCCAAGAGGTCCATCAACATATTTACCTAAAACTGGTCTAATTGCTTCACTAATTTTAAGTACAGGTTTTTTCCGAACATAGAAAAAGTATGCAATTGGAAGAGCTGGTAATGTGTAAATTGCCCAAGCTATTGGTCCCCAGTGAAATATCCCATAAGTAGCTGCGAATTCAATCGCTTCATGAGATTCTGGTTCTGCTCCAAATGGAGGTCCTTGATAATAATAAGCCCATTCGATCATTCCCCAGTAAAGGATACTTGAGCCAATTCCAGCTGAGAAAAGCATGGCTGCCCATGAAAAGCTGCCAAACTCTCTATTTGTATCTCTACCACCAAGCTTGATTTTCCCATGTCTGCTGAATGCAACATACAGAAGAAAAACCAATGATAATAAGCCCATTAGTATAAATAAAACACCAAAGTTCCCTGTCATAAAAGTATTTGCCGCGTTAATTACTTCCGCTCCAACTTCGGGGAAAAAAATGAGTGGTATCGTAACTCCAAATAGTATTACTAGGGCACCTATGAAGGTTGGCCAATCAATAATGTTATTGTTGTTCATGGCAAGCATTCCTTTCTTTTTGATAATCTAAAAACATGTAATGTAGTGCATTGTTAATATGCGTCAAAATGTAGATATATATAAATAAGAAATGAGATAAATATTTTTAAACTCTACGTAAAAAAATGTTAAAATTGAATCAACATGATGTAAATTTTATGTAGGATGTGTATATATGGTAGCTAGAATAGGGATCGATGCAGGAGGGTCATTAGTTAAAATAGCATACGAAGAAAATCGACATTTACATGCGAAGTCATTCCCCGTCCATGAGATCGATCAGTTGACGCAGTGGTTACACCTGATTTCTCCGGATGCAACACTCTATTTAACAGGTGGAAAAAGTGGTTATCTTCAACGCTTAGTAAAACAAAAAAGTTTTATAATTGAGGAATTTAAAGCGGTTACAGAAGGAACGCGTTATTTATTACGGAAAGAGAATAAGCTAACTTTAGAAAAATTTATTTTAGTTAGTATTGGAACAGGAACGTCTATTTTCTTAGTTACAACTAATTCATTTGAACGATTACTTGGTACTGGCATTGGCGGGGGAACATTGATGGGACTTGGAAGCCTTATAACAGGAGAGCGTGATTTTAAACAGATCATAAATCTAGCAGGACAAGGTGATCATCGAAATAGTGACTTGCTTGTCCGAGACATATATACCCCAAATGAGCCGCCTTTAAAGGGAGACCTAACAGCAGCAAATTTTGGTAAGGCACACCTTGAGGAAAATATACATGTAGAAGACCATCTAGCAAGCTTAGTTAAAATGATTGGTGAAACAATTATACTACTTGCTAGTCAAGCAGCTATTGCTCATCAAGTGAAACCAATTGTATTTACTGGTAGTACGTTAACTAGTAATGAACCGTTACAAACGGTATTATCAGGATTCAGTGATATGCTATCCTATGAGCCTGTTTTTCTAGAGAAAGGCTCTCATGCTGGGGCAATTGGTGCATTACTTAAGTAATAAGGAGACCCCAAAAACATCAGGAGGAGCTTATGAACAGATGGTTTTATTTTAATTTAACAGTACTTATTGTAGCAGCATGGCAGGTCTTTCAGACATTCCCTTCTATCCCTACACATGTATTAGTTGGCTTTATCGGTTTATGCTTTGTCTTATTTAATTGGACAAGACATGCTGTGTTTTCCACGATTCGCAATACAACTGATCGAAAGCGAAAAATTAAGTTAGCAAATATATCGAAAAAGATAATGCCATTTCACCGCTGGATTGGCACTAGTGCATTGGTAATAATAAGTGTTCATGCACTACTTGTACTTGACTTATTTGGGTTCAATTGGAGAAATTTAAAAGTAGTCAGTGGCTTATTAGCTGGTCTTATTTTAATTGCAATGGTTACAACTGGATGGATGAGGTTAGTAAGACCAACCGGTAGGAAGCGAAAAGCTCATCTATATATCGGTTTAAGCTTGTTTTGTTTTATAGCTATACATATTTTACTTTAATTTCATATAGATTGTGTTTTTGCGTAGAGATATAGATAGGTATTAGAAATACTTAGGACTTAGGAAAGGAAAATGATTATGACAGATCGATATTCGCGCCAAGAATTGTTTAAGCCGATAGGGAAACATGGACAGCAGAAAATGGAAGCGAAGCATGTATTGATACTAGGATGTGGTGCATTAGGATCTGCAAACGCAGAGGGGCTTGCACGTGCAGGTATTAGAAAGCTTACTATTATTGATCGTGATTATGTGGAGCAATCAAATCTTCAAAGACAGCAACTTTTTACGGAGCAAGACTGGTTGGAGCAAATACCTAAAGCAGTAGCTGCTAAAACCCGGTTACAAGCTATTAATTCTACTATTAAGATTGAAGCATATGTGTTGGACGCATCATATGCATCCTTGGAACCTTTATTAAAGGATGTGGATCTTGTTATTGATGCAACAGATAATTTTGATACCCGTCTCATGATGAATGATCTCATGCAAAAACTTGAAAAGCCGTGGATATTCGGTTCTTGTGTAGGAAGTACCGGTATGAGCTATACCATTTTACCGAACGTGACTCCTTGCTTGCAATGCATATTAGATGCTACCCCGATATCAGGTGCGACATGTGATTCAGTTGGGATTATTTATCCTACCGTTCAAATGGTTGTTGCTCACCAGCAGGCAGAAGCGCTAAAGCTGTTAGTAGAAGATTTTCAAGCACTTCGAACCAAAATGGTAACATTTGATCTTTGGAATAATTATTATCATACAATGAATATGGAGCGCGCCAAAAAGAATGAATGCCCTAGCTGTGGAGAGAATCCCACATATCGTTATTTAGATTATGAAAATCAAACGAAAACAGAAATTCTTTGCGGGCGAAATACCGTACAAATTCGAAATAAACGTCACGTCTCTATGGTAGAATTAGCGAAACGTTTAACATCCGTTGGAAAAGTTAAACAAAATGATTTTTTAGTGTCCGTAGAATACGATTCATATCGAGTAGTGTTTTTTCAGGATGGTAGAGCATTAATTCACGGAACAAACTCGATTGATGCGGCAAAGAAAATTTATTATCAGTTAACTGGGTAGGGGGAGCTTATCATGGTAGAACGAAGGAAACCAATTAAAGTGAATGAAGCTATAGAACGAGTAATGAACTATAAACGGGGAGGCAGTGTTCGATTTGTTTCGATCGAAGAGAGCTATGGTCACTTTTTGGGAGAAGACTTAATTGCTGACCACCACGTTCCTCCATTTGATCGGTCTCCATATGATGGATTTGCTTTGCGAGCTAAGGATACCGAGGAAGCATCACGTAATTCCCCATTGCAATTTGAAGTAGTCGGAGAGATTGGTGCTGGTAGTGTATTTGATGGAGAGGTAAGGCATATGCAAGCTGTTCGGATTATGACTGGTGCTCAAATCCCAGCAGGATGTGACGCAGTAGTTATGCTCGAATTAGTAGAGGAACTGAATGAGGATGGTAAATCTTCTATTCTATTAAAACGGAGCTTAACAGCTGGTGAAAATATATCTGTTGCTGGTGAAGATACAAAAAAAGGCGACGTGCTTGCACAAAAAGGGACGTATGTTAATCCAGGAATTGTAGCCTTATTGGCAACCTTTGGGTATAAACAGGTTCCTGTTAGTGCAAAGCCAAAAATTGGAATTATCGCTACAGGGAGTGAGCTGTTAGATATAGACGAGCCATTAAAACCTGGGAAAATTAGAAATAGTAATGCCTTTATGGTTTATTCCCAAATCATACGAGCTGGTGGTGAGCCGATTTATTTTGGACAATTTAGTGATGACTTTGATACTTGTTATGAACAGGTAAACGATGCCTTTCATCAAGTTGATTTTCTTATTACTACTGGTGGAGTTTCCGTAGGGGATTTTGATTATTTGCCCGCTATTTATGAAAAAATAGGTGCTACTGTTTTATTTAATAAAGTAGGGATGCGACCTGGAAGTGTGACAACTGTAGCAGAAAAGAATGGTAAATTATTGTTTGGTTTATCTGGAAACCCGTCTGCGTGTTATGTCGGATTTGAGCTCTTTACTAGACCGATTATCCGTAACTTTTTACATTCTGATCATCCAGTATTGAAAAAAGAAGTAGCATTTCTAGGAACCGATTTTCCAAAGCCAAATCCGTTTGACCGTTTCGTTCGCGGACACCTATCGTATGAGAATGGAAGACTAATGGCTACACCAGTTGGTTTGGATAAATCGAATGTTGTTTCCTCGCTGGGGGCAGCTAATATTTTGATTTTACTTCCTGGTGGAACAAGAGGATATGAACGGGGGATGGAGGTCTCTGTTATTTTATTAGAGGATCAGGAAGGTATGAAAGTGCAAGAATTTATTCAGTCAGATAGAAATGCAAGAAGGAGACAGCGGCATGACGGATAATTTATTTGAAGTAATTGATCAACCAATTGAAGTAGGAGAACTAGTGAAAAAGGTTGAACGTAGAGAAGCGGGAGCTATTACTACATTTATTGGAACTGTTCGTGAATGGACAAAAGGTAGAAGAACGATGTATTTAGAATATCAAGCTTATATCCCTATGGCTGTTAAAATGCTTGCAAAGATAGGAGAGGAAATAGAAGAAAAATGGCAGGACACGAAAGTTGCAATTACTCACCGGGTTGGAAGGCTAGACATTTCGGATATTGCTGTTGTAATTGCTGTATCTTCACCCCACCGTAAAGCGGCCTATGAAGCCAACGAATATGCGATTGAACGAATTAAGCAAATCGTACCAATTTGGAAAAAAGAACATTGGGAAGATGGCGAAACCTGGATTGGAGATCAATTAGAAAATGTTGCTTACCCTAGTGGAGAACCAGAGATGGAGGATGAATAAATGATTACTGTCTTATTATTTGCGCATTTACAAGAGGAAATAGGTGCGGATCGGCTCGAATTGGAATATGGTGAACTGACCGTGCAAGAATTAAAGGAAAAATTGCAAAATGATTATCCGTCATCTCGCTTGGAAAGTGTAATGGTTGCGGTTAATGAGGAATATGCGTTAGATAGTGATTCCGTTCATTCCGGAGATACTGTAGCCCTAATTCCTCCAGTTAGTGGTGGGTAAAGCAAGATGGAAGTTATACAAGTCGTCGGCTATAAAAATAGTGGTAAAACAACCTTAAGTACAAAACTTATTGATTTTTTAACAGCGAAAGGAATTCGAGTAGGTTCTTTAAAACATCATGGTCACGGTGGACAACCAATAGGTATAGAATCTACAGATAGTGAAAAGCATCGTAGAGCTGGATCTGTCATTGCTGGTGTAGAAGGGGGAGGGGTTCTTCAGCTATCCAACCGTAATGAGTGGGATGTGGAACAAGTTGTTGACCTTTATCGATATTTTGGTGTTGAATGTTTGGTTGTAGAAGGATACAAAAGTTATTCGTATAAAAAGATTGTTTTAATTAGGCATACGGATGACTTACATGTATTAGATCAGGTAGATAATATTATTGCCGTAGTATCAACCATCCCTTTGTCTGGGAGTGGTTTTTCCTTTCCTATATATAATCGTGAGAAAGTGGACGAACTCATGGAGTGGATTTATCTAGAGTGGGTGAGTTTGGCGAGGGAAGAGTGCTAGTTCTTTATGAGGTGCACACCGGCGGAGGGCTCGTTCCGTTTGGCTGCTTTCTATAATTTAGAAACGAATCTGCTAGATATAAGACGTGAAATGTGAAATGATTTTGTCGCGGGCACGGTTTCAGCTAGGGAGCATATTGTATGCTTCATTGCCCTTGCGCCGATGAACTACGGTTCGAAGCGATACTAGAAGACGTAGGTTCGATCAGTCCAGTGTCTCCGGTGGGGCGAGTAATCGTAAGCCCAAGGAATACTTTGACACCTTTACATCGCACAAAAGAATACGAACTCACATTCAAGTGTTGCGTATTCTATACCAATAGCGACACACTACTTGAAAAGAACCTCCCAATTGAAATTCTGTACTTTAATTAATGTTACAAATTTCAATTGGACAATTCTCACACCCAATTTCATTTCGTAAATATTGTATATCTTTTATTAGTATTTTGCCTTGATCGACTGCTATCACTTCTAATTTTCTTAATTCTGCTAACATGCGATTGACACTTTCACGTGTTGTTGCACAAAATTTAGCGAGTTCCTGATTAGTTAAGGCAAGGGTTATTAGTGTTCCATTACTCTGTTTAGTACCGTAGCTGTTTGATAAGCGGATTAAGGTAGAATATAATGCACCTTTCTTACCATTTAATAATAAATCTCGAATTTTGCTCTGAAATTTTCTCATATGGTTGCTGGCCCATTTCATATATTCAAATGTGAGCGTGCTATTTGTCATCAATTCTCTTTCAAGTCTATTTTTATTAATCGTAATTACCTCAACTGGTTCTAATACTTTCGCGCTAAGAAAATATACCGGATCGTCACTAAAAAGTGTTAACTCGCCAATAATGTCTTGTTTTTTACATATCCGTAATGATAGTTCTTTTCCATCTGAAGTAAGTAATGTCATTTCAATTAAACCCGACTGAATTAAATATATTTCATGTGCCACCTCTCCTGCATGAAATATATAAGAATCCTTTTCTGCAGTTTTAATTGTTCCTATAGAATATAATAGCTGTTCCAATTCAGTAGATATGTGCTCGTCTTTATGTGCTTTTAACAGTATATTGGTTTGCAATTTAAGCCCCCCCTTTTTAACATTCCTGTTAAAGAATATCATTTTTTTACGACCCGTCTAAGAAGTATAGTTTTATTTTAACACTCGAAATAGTGTTATTGTGCACATGAAAATTACGATATTATGACAGCTTTCATTCTTTTATGTTATAGGAAATTAAATCGAAGGAAAAATAAATGGACAGCTATCTTATAGAAGGTAGTTGTCCTTGTTGGAGACTAATTAAATGCTTTGGCAAAATGAATTAATTTGTCTTCAGATAATTTATGTGTACTTTTTTGTATTCCATGTGCTTTTTTTATCGAACTTGGGCGAGAAGACTCCTTCCTCAAAAAGCGATAGTGTTTAGGTGGGAGATGAATCGCCTATTTTATAAATTAAAATCTAAAATCAAGACAAACGGGTGTTCTGTTTGGTAAAATATAACTAACAATGAGGGGGTGAATTCAATATGCCAACACTATCAATCAAAATGCCATTGTTTGAACCAACAAATATTAAACAAGAAATGTATGAAACAATGCAACATCGTTTTTCCGAATCTAGTAACTTGGCGATTAACATTAAAAAAGAAACTCCGAAATTAAAAGCTTCTGAAATCGATGCTAAAATAAGCCATACTGGATTGCCTACCACATTAATTCAAGAAGCAAGAAAACTAGCTGTTTCAAGGTATCAAGATTGGAATAAAAATAAGAAAACCAAAGGTTTTCCGAAGTTTCGGAAGAGAATCGCTATTCCATTCAATAATCAAAACTGGAGATTGCGTTTTGACAATGGGTACTTAAAGTTAGGAATCCCAACTCTAGAAGAAGGTAACCTTACGGTTGATAAATATGTTCCGTTGAAGGTGAATGATTATAATCTTTTTTGGGTGAACTATCTACTGAATGGATATATGGATAGGGCTTCAAAATACTATCTACCCTCCTACGAGAATATTTCTTAACCTAAAAAAGGAAACGGACAACTGTTTTTCAAGAATGGAAAATGGTATTTTTCGTTCGCTATTACATTTGAATTAAAGAACGAAGTTTCTTCAAAAGAAAAAGAAGTTGGCGTGGACCGTGGGCTTAAATACATTGCGGTTGCCGGAGATAAAGAAACCGGTAAATATATACACTTCTCCGGAAAACATATTGGACATATACGTAGAAAATACTATCGTTTGAGAAGAATTTTTATGAAAAATAAAAATATGAAGGCTTTAAAACGTCTTGAAAACAAAGAACAGCGCATCATTCAATACTGGAATCATGTGATTTCAAAAGAAATTGTACGCTTCGCCCAAAAACAAGGAGCCTCTATTATTAAAATCGAAGATTTGAAGAGTATCCGCTCTATGAAAAAGATTTGGAAACGTAGCGACCGAAATATTAATTCTTGGGCTTTTTTTGACTTGGAAGAAAAGCTTACTTACAAAGCACAACTAGCCGAGCTAGAAGTGGTTAAAGTAAATCCGTTCAAAACTAGCCAAGAATGTTCAAACTGCGGTAACGTAGTTAAAAAGAACCGTCGAGGTTCGCTGTATACATGCTCTTGTGGGTATAAGAAAGACGCTGACGTTAATGCCAGTTTTGTCATTTCCACAAGACCATCTAACGAAGAAAAAGCAATAACTGCGACTTAGCGGTCGTTGCAGGAAACCTAATGTTTTCTGTAAGGCGCCTGACTGCGCTGTACACCTAGCTAATGACGCTCTACCCGTAATTCGCATAAACGAAAAACGGGACTGAGGTGAGGTAACGGTAACCACCCAATAGTCTTTTGGTCTATTGGAATCCCCTTCCTCAAAAATCCGTTAGGATTTTAGGTGGGGGAGGATGTCAATAGTGCATGTTCAAGAATCTCCTTTGGAAATGCATTTTCCATTTCTATTTTTCGTTGTTGTGGGTTGGGATGACCTGCACAGAGAAATAGACCAAGTCGTTTGGTTAGTAGGAGACGGGAATTTTTCTTCATATATTGAGTTAATTCTTTTTGTACTTTGCCATAATAAATAGATCCACCAATGATAACGGTATCGAATATTTCTAATGAAGGAACATGCTTATTAACATTAGCTATGATTATATTTCCCTTTAGATTTCTCTTTAATAGTGATACTGCTTTCTCAACCGTACCATGTTTTGTAGCATAGATAATTATTGTATTCAAATCCCCTCCATTCTCTATGAATATTTCTTACCTTATCATAGCAATTGATGAATTCTATTAGGGAATTTTGCGAAAACATTCATAAAAAATTCATTTAATAATGGGGTGCATGTGCACCCCTTAAGCGTTATGGCCTCCAATTTTCTTGCTTCGATCTAGTGTGACTCCTGCATCCGTGTAGCTAGTTGCTCGAAGTATAGCAGTTGCTCCGTACTTTTCTCTGATTGCATCCATCACATAGCCGATATCTGTTTTCTTTGAGCGATCTTCAAATAGGTTTAATTGGATTTCTCCTTTATCAAATAGATTATCTAATGTGACATATACATGCCTGATATTACTTTCACCATCATAAAATTCATGAAACAGTTGCATACAAATTCGATAAACATCCATGGTTACATTGGTAGGGAGGGGAACAGATCTAGAACGTGAAAAACCGCCGCCAGTTTCTTTTGAATAAGCTATCCCTAGATGAATGGTCTTTCCCACTTTCTCAGCAGTACGTGCTCTGCGACATACTTCTTCACAGAGGTCAAGAATACAAATAGAGACTTCTTCTTTGGTATAGTCGCGTAATAAAGAAATCCCATGTCCAAACCCTTTTTGATCTGTTTTCGTAAAATCTCCATATACTGGACTTAAATCAATTCCCCAAGCATGCCAATAAAGTTGCTCCCCCATGACACCAAACCGTTTCTTTAGAAGCTCAAGACTAAAGTTGGCGAGTTGTCCGAGAGTTACGATACCCATGCGATTTAAATTTCGTTTCATTCTGCCACCGATTCCCCAAATATCTTTCACAGGAAATGGCCAAAGTTTTTCTTTTACATCTTCATATCTACATTCAGCAATCCCTACTTTTTTTCCGTGTAAATCCATTACAACCTTAGCTAGAAATTTATTATCACCTATACCAATGGAACAAGTTATTCCGAAATTATCGAGAATTTCTTGTTTAATCTTGTGTGCTACTTCCCTGCAATCACCAAATAGTCTCTTTAAACCATTAACTGTTACCCATACTTCATCTACAGAATATTGATGAATAGCATCCATTGGTACATACTGATGAATAAGCTTCGTAATTTCTACAGAAACTTGTAGGTAGTCCGCCATATGTGCACGAACAATATGGATATCTGGATCATTCGGTAGTTCAAAAAAACGGCTAACATTACTAACTCCGTGTTTTCTTTTTAACTCTGGTGATGCTGCTAAAACAATACTCCCAGAACGATTAGGGTCTCCGACGACAGCGACCAATGCTTTCATGGGGTCCAATCCTAATTTAACTGCTTCTACACTTGCGTAGAAAGAACGCATATCAATACAGAGTACATCGTTACGGGGATAAGAAGAATAATCCACCATAATCACCACCTATACAGAACATTTGTTCTTATTATATGCTTGAGGAATAAAATTATCAAATGGAAATATATGTGTTTAATGTAATTTAAGATGGTAGTATAAGAGTTGATGGATTTAATGGAATAATTGGAAAAAACAAGAGATAAAGAGTTGTTGACTTTTATTTACAATCGATGTATGATGAATTTCCGCTGTTCAACAAGAGGTACTATTGCTTCGGTTCAACGGCGAATTATGTTCAACAGATTGTTTCTTTTATACTTTAATAACAAAAAGTTATATGACGTTAATAAACTATTAAAAATATGTTGACATTCATTTTAGTAATATGATATATTATTTCGGTCGCCTTTTTCAGAAGCGACATCAAACATCCTTGCTTCTTTTAAATAAATTTAAAAAAGTTATTGACTTTAGTTTGATAGTTTGATATGATATAAAAGTTGTCGCTAAAAACGACATATTAATATTTGCTCTTTGAAAATTGAACAAAACAACTAGTATGTATAGCGAAACTTAACTTTTCGACTTTGCGGAGAAAAGTTTTAGTTGAGCTTATGCAGGATTGGAAAGTTGAACTTTTCAACCTGCCAAGAAAAGCAACCCTGTTTTTCTTATTATTAAATCTAGAAGCTAGTGTTTCTAGTAGCTAAGAACTTTCATGTGATTGATTGGTGTTAATCACATACAAACTTTTTTGGAGAGTTTGATCTTGGCTCAGGACGAACGCTGGCGGCGTGCCTAATACATGCAAGTCGAGCGCGGGAAGCAAGTGATCGCCCTTCGGGGCGTGAACTTGTGGAACGAGCGGCGGACGGGT
>NZ_WOCA01000022.1 GCF_009728145.1 Ornithinibacillus caprae
AGATGAGACTTCCCATCACTTCGAGTGAGTAAGATCCCTCAGAGACTATGAGGTTGATAGGTCCGAGGTGGAAGCGTGGTGACACGTGGAGCTGACGGATACTAATCGATCGAGGACTTAACTAACATATTTTTGATTCGTTGTTTACTTCTTATTTAGTTTTCAGGGTACAAACTCTTTTAACATGAATGACATATATGTGTATGTCTGGTAGCGATAGCGAGAAGGTCACACCTGTTCCCATGCCGAACACAGAAGTTAAGCTTCTCAGCGCCGATGGTAGTTGGGGCTTTGCCCCTGTGAGAGTAGGACGCCGCCAGGCAATATAAAAAGCTAAGTAACCTTAAGTGGTACTTAGCTTTTTTGTTTACCTCGATTTATGTATACATATTTCTTAATCAAATAAAGAATCCTGTTGATCATCTTTTAAGAAGGAAAACATCTTCATTATTTGAGATTCTGTATTCCTCCGAGTGGATAGAGGTGGGAGGTTATCTTCGTCAAAAAATCTAACATCATTGGTTTCTAATCCACCCGAGGCATGACCTTTAACAATTGAACATTGAATAAAACACTTATAGTAATGGTATGGTTGAGGAGGATGAGGATGATGATGGTTATCAAATAAAGCCAATAATTTAACTGCTTTAACATCAAAGCCAGCTTCCTCTTTAATTTCCTTTATACAGTTTTCTGCAGGTGATATGCCTACTTCGCAAAAGCCACCAGGTAAAGACCATTTATCATCCATCTTCTCTTTTACTAATAGTATTTTATTTTGATGAAAAACAACTCCACGAACATCAATTTTAGGAGTCTGGTAACCTGTTTCAGTTGCAAATAATTCTTTTACTTTTTTTATATCCATGTCTGAATAGGATGCAATGATTTCGACACTAATATCTCGTAATTCTTGATAGCGTTCGATATCATATTTATCCTTTGAAAATGCTAATCCGGATTGTGATAGAGCTTGTATTCGTTTTGCCCAATGCAACCATTTTTCATTCATATCATTTCCTCCTATTAATATAATTTAATCATACCCTAATTATGTACGAATCATAATTACATACAGTTTGAATACGAGTAAAAAAATTAATTACTATTTATCTTTTTCGTATTATTGTAAACTAATAAAAAGGATAAAAGAAGGGGGTTAAATAAATTGGAAGCATTTATAAATAATATAGCGGATGATAACTTTCTTCTGATCGTTGTGCGTGTATTAATCGCTTTAGTTTTATCAGGGTTAATTGGTTTTGAAAGAGAGTTTAAAAATCATCCTGCTGGGTTTCGAACTCATATCTTGGTTGGTGTAGGTTCTTGTTTAATGATGGTATTATCTCTATTTGGTTTTGAAGCATTTATAGATGCACATGAAAATGTACGATTTGACCCCGCGCGGATTCCTTCATATGTAATAAGTGGAATTGGTTTTTTAGGTGCAGGAACAATTATGGTCTATGGAGGTACCATACGCGGATTAACTACTGCTGCTTCCATATGGGCTGTTGCGGGATTAGGGTTAGTTGTTGGTGCGGGAATGTATACGACAGCCGTTTTCACGACAGTTGTAATTTTGTTAAGCTTAGTATTTCTGAATAACTTTGAAAATTTATTTACAAAGGGGAAAAAGTCATCCGTTATAGAAATTGTAGCTCAACCCGGATTAGCTATTAACAATATTATTTCTGTAATTGAAGAGTTTGATGTAACCATTAAAAAGGTTGAAATTGTAAAAGTAGAGAATGATCTAAGAAGTATCTTTATAAAAATAGAACGAGATAGCCTAGTTGATCATATTTCATTTTTTGAAGAGTTATCCCAAATTAAACACGTGAGAAATGTAAGTGAAAGAAATTAAATATAAACCTGTAGAAAAAACTGTAATTTTGTACGGTTTTTTCTTTTATTTCGTTCCTAATAGTGTTTTTATTTTAGCCAATTTGTCTAGAATAAGAAGGGATAAGATAGTTGGCATAATTAAAGTTTTACAGTATAATAAATGCATAGTCAAAGATAGTCAAAGTCAAAGGGGTATATTGGAACGGATTACTCTGGCTGTTTATCCCGTATGAAACAAGCAGGTCCCTAGGTTAGTGATTTGGGTTAAAGCCAAGAAAAAATGCTGGGGGAATCACCTGTCTGTTAAATGTCCGATTTGTTCAAGAGCCTTTTCATAACGTTTTGGGATCTAATTTTCATTGTGAGATAAAGCTCTCTATGATTGAAATTTCACTTTATCGGGAATAAAGGAGGTAATAAAGATGAGTAACATATCCGATGTTATCGAACAGTATTTAAAAAATATACTGCAGTCAAAAGAACAGAATATTATAGAAATAAAACGAAGTGAAATTGCTGATCAATTCCAATGTGTACCTTCACAAATAAATTATGTCATTAATACGCGATTTACCATGGAGAAGGGATATATCGTAGAAAGCAAACGTGGTGGTGGGGGATATATCCGAATTATTCGTATAAAACATCAAGATAAGTCGGAACTAATTGATGAAATAATAAAGTTGATTAATCCAACTGTTACACAACAAGCTGCAATAGATGTTTTAGAACGACTTATGGAGGAAAATATCGTTACAGAACGTGAAGCTAAAATTATGGCTAGTGCAATTGATAGAAATACATTAGGGTTAAAATTACCGATTCGTGATGAAGTAAGAGCACGTGTATTAACTGCAATGCTTACTACGCTTAAATATTTAAATAAGTGATATTTCAATTTTGGATTTCCTCTAGTTAACTATTGATTGTTTATGTACAGATGCGTTTTTATATATTGGCATATTTTTATAAAAAGGGGGAATAAACGTGCAATGTCAAGAATGTCAAAAACGACCAGCAACCCTGCATTTTACACAGGTTATTAATGGCAATAAAACAGAAGTGCAGTTGTGTGAGGTATGTGCTAAAGAAAAGGGTTATATGTCTTATCCAGAAGACGGGTATTCTCTCCATAATTTATTAACTGGTTTGTTTAATTTTGATTCTTCACAGATGAAAAGCCCTCAAGGAACACAATTCGGACAACATACGGAGTTGCAGTGTTCCAAGTGTGATATGACATTTTCTGAATTTAAAAGGATTGGAAAGTTTGGGTGTGCGGAATGTTACCATACTTTTTCAACGCACTTAGACCCTATTTTTCGACGTGTTCATAGTGGTAATACCAAACACCGTGGAAAGATCCCTAAACGAAAGGGAGGAAATCTACATCTTAAGAAACAGGTAGAAAGCTATAAAACAGAGTTACAAAAATTAATTGTAAATGAAGCGTTTGAAGAAGCGGCAACAGTAAGAGATAAAATAAAAGAATTGGAGATGCAAATTCGAAAAAAAGAAGCGGGTGAGGATAGATGACACTGCAACACTTTATGAACGAGGCGATTAGTCCATGGATGAGAGAAGATGGTCCTGATAGTGATATCGTTTTGAGCAGTAGAATCCGGTTGGCTCGAAATTTTGCGGATAGAAAGTTTCCTATTATAGCCGATAACAATGATCTTGAGGAAATACGAGACTTTTTTCGAAATGAATATGAAAATGCATCTTTCCGAGATTATGATAACTTTGAATTTTTTCCGATAAAAGATCTATCTGCTGTAGAAAAGCGAGTATTAGTGGAAAAGCACTTAATAAGTCCCTTATTAGCTAAGCATGGAGAATTTGCTGCAACAATGATCTCTCATAACGAACAAGTTTCTGTCATGATTAACGAAGAAGATCATATTCGCATTCAGCTTTATTTTCCAGGATTACAACTATCTAATGCATTAACAAAGGCCTTTGAATTTGATGATTGGTTAGAAGAAAAAATAAACTATGCATTTGATGAGACAAAGGGATTTTTAACAAGCTGCCCTACTAATGTAGGTACAGGAATGCGAGCATCTGTGATGATGCATTTACCTGCACTTGCTCTAACTAAACAAATTAATCGAATGATGCCTGCAATTAATCAATTTGGGCTTGTTGTTAGAGGCATTTATGGTGAAGGTAGTGAGGCGATCGGAAATCTCTTTCAAATATCTAATCAAATTACTCTTGGGAAAACAGAAGAAGATATTATTGAGGATTTACAAAGCGTCGTTCATCAACTAATAGAGCATGAGCGAAAAGCGAGAACTAGATTAATGGAGCAATCAGGTACTAAATTAGAAGATCGAATCTATCGGTCACTAGGAGTGCTAAAGTATAGCAGAATAATCGAATCAAAAGAAGCAGCAATTTGCCTATCGAATGTTCGATTAGGTATTGATTTAGATATCATAAAAAATATATCACGTAATATACTTAATGAATTAATGGTATTAACTCAACCTGGTTTTCTCCAACATTATGCTAAAAAAACATTGACAGCAAATGAACGTGATGTGTTACGAGCCACCTTAATTAGGGAAAGGTTACAATTAGAGGAAAAATAGGAGGAAAAGCTATATGATGTTTGGACGTTTTACAGAGAGAGCACAAAAAGTATTAGCGTTATCCCAAGAAGAAGCAGTACGTCTGGGTCATAATAATATAGGTACAGAGCATATTTTATTAGGCCTTGTTCGAGAAGGTGAAGGAATCGCAGCAAAAGCTTTGGAATCCTTGGGGTTAGAAGTATCGAAAATTCAAGAAGAGGTTGAAAAGTTAATTGGTGTTGGAAAACAACCAATGCAAACCATTCATTATACTCCACGAGCTAAAAAGGTAGTGGAACTATCACAGGATGAAGCTAGAAAGCTCGGACATTCCTATGTCGGTACAGAGCATATCTTACTAGGTTTAATACGTGAAGGCGAAGGTGTTGCAGCACGTGTTTTAAATAATCTAGGTGTTAGCTTAAATAAAGCTCGACAACAGGTACTTCAACTATTAGGAAGTAATGAGTCACAGGCAGGTAGACAAGGACGAGGACAGGCATCTAGTGCCAATACACCAACCTTAGATTCATTGGCTAGGGATTTAACCGCAAGTGCAAAAGATGGAAATGTTGATCCCGTCATTGGACGTAGTAGAGAAATCGAGCGAGTTATTCAGGTGCTTAGTAGACGCACGAAGAACAATCCTGTATTAATTGGTGAGCCAGGAGTTGGGAAAACAGCAGTTGCTGAAGGGTTAGCTCAGCAAATTGTAAATAATGAAGTACCAGAAACACTACGTGACAAACGCGTTATGACCTTGGATATGGGTACAGTTGTCGCGGGTACAAAGTATCGTGGTGAATTTGAAGACCGTTTAAAAAAGGTCATGGAAGAGATTCGACAAGCAGGTAACATTATTTTATTTATTGATGAGCTGCACACATTAATCGGTGCCGGTGGTGCTGAAGGTGCAATTGATGCTTCTAATATTTTGAAGCCATCCCTAGCACGTGGAGAATTACAATGTATTGGTGCTACAACCCTTGATGAATACCGTAAATATATCGAAAAAGATGCAGCGTTAGAGCGTAGATTTCAACCGATTCAAGTGGATGAACCAACTGTTGAGGAAACCATTCAAATCCTTGGCGGTTTACGTGATCGGTATGAAGCACACCATCGTGTAACTATTACGGATGAGGCAATTGAAGCTGCAGCTACACTTTCTGATCGTTATATTACAGATCGTTTCTTACCTGATAAAGCAATTGACTTAATTGATGAGGCAGGATCTAAGGTTCGTTTACGTTCTTATACTGTTCCACCAAATTTAAAAGAATTAGAAGAAAAACTGGAAGAAGTCCGTAAAGAGAAGGATGCTGCCGTTCAAAGCCAAGAATTTGAAAAAGCTGCATCGTTACGTGACACAGAACAAAGGTTACGTGAACAATTAGATACAACAAAAAATGCATGGAAAGAAAAACAGGGCCAAGAAGATTCTCAGGTTCAGGTTGAGGATATAGCTAGTGTTGTTTCTACATGGACTGGTGTACCAGTTTCCAAATTAACGAAGGATGAAAGTGAACGTTTGTTAAACTTGGAAAATGTCTTACATGATCGAGTTATAGGTCAAGAAGAGGCAGTTAAAGCAATTTCTAAAGCAATTCGAAGAGCGCGAGCAGGATTAAAAGATCCGAAGCGCCCGATTGGATCCTTTATATTCCTTGGACCTACTGGAGTAGGTAAAACAGAACTTGCACGAGCGCTGGCAGAAGCAATGTTTGCAGATGAGGATGCGATGATTCGAATTGATATGTCGGAGTATATGGAAAAACATTCTACTTCTCGACTTGTTGGATCCCCTCCAGGATATGTCGGTTATGATGAGGGTGGGCAGTTAACAGAGAAAGTACGTAGAAAACCATACTCTGTAGTTTTATTAGATGAAATAGAAAAAGCACATCCAGAAGTATTTAATATACTATTACAAGTCCTAGAGGATGGGCGTTTAACGGATTCGAAGGGAAGAGTAGTTGATTTTCGAAATACCGTCTTAATCATGACGTCTAATGTTGGTGCTAGTGAATTAAAACGTAATAAATATGTTGGGTTTAACCTAGAAGAAGAAGGCAAAGAATATAATGATATGAAAAAGAAAGTTCTCGACGAATTGAAAAAAGCATTCCGTCCAGAATTCTTAAACCGTATTGATGAATCCATTGTCTTCCATTCACTTGAGAAGAAACATATGAAAGATATTGTTACATTGATGGTTAAACAACTTCAAAAACGTTTGAAAGGCCAAGATATAGAATTCACCCTGACAGATAAAGCAGTTGAGAAAATTGCGAGTGAAGGATTTGATCCAGAGTACGGGGCTCGACCACTTAGACGCTCCATCCAAAAAAATATTGAGGATTTATTGTCTGAAGAGCTGTTAAAAGGAACGATCTCAATTGGGCAAAAAGTGAAAATTGGTTTAAATAGTAAAGGAGAATTTATCATACTACCGTAGTATAGAAAGTTTCTCCTTGAAAAAGTAGGTAAAAAAACTAGAAAGGACTAACTTTCTAGTTTTTTTCCTATATTACAAAAGAATTCAACCATGCTACAATCTCAGTATGTGGCATAAATAAGGTAAAAAAAGTAAGAAATTGATAGATGACTGTAACCTATATGTGATGTTAATCGTATATAATAGAGTCAAGGGGAAGGATTGAATATAAAAGTGGCTAAACGAAAGACTAAATATGTTTGTCAGGATTGTGGTTATGAATCAGCAAAATGGATGGGGAAATGCCCAGGTTGTAATAATTGGAATACATTAGTAGAAGAAATAGATGCTTCAAGCACGAAAAACAGACATACATTTAGTGGTGTAACGGCATCTGGTAGTAAACCAGAAAAGATTACTGCTGTTGAAGCGCAAAAAGAGCCGAGAGTAACTACTAAGTTAAAAGAGTTTAATCGGGTACTAGGTGGAGGAATTGTTCCAGGATCACTTGCATTGATTGGTGGAGACCCAGGAATCGGTAAATCGACACTACTCCTTCAAGTATCAGCTCAATTAGCTGAAAAAGAGTTACCTGTCTTATATATTTCAGGTGAGGAATCAACTCGGCAAACAAAGTTAAGAGCGGACAGGCTTGGTATTAAATCTGAACTCTTATATGTACTTTCCGAAACGAATATGTTAGATATTGCTAATCATATCGAACAACTACGACCATCATTTGTGGTAATTGATTCGATTCAAACCATTTTCCGAGAAGAGGTCACTAGTGCCCCAGGTAGTGTCTCACAAGTAAGAGAATGTACAAGTGAATTAATGCGAATTGCTAAAACAAGCGGTATTCCTATTTTTATCGTCGGGCATGTTACCAAAGAAGGAGCAATAGCAGGTCCGAGATTATTAGAGCATATGGTTGATGCTGTATTATATTTTGAAGGCGAAAGACATCATTCCTATCGTATTTTAAGAGGTGTGAAAAACCGATTTGGTAGTACCAATGAGATGGGAATTTTTGAAATGAAAGAAGAGGGCTTACGTGAAGTTATGAATCCTTCTGAAATATTTTTGGAGGAGCGCTCTCAAGGTGCATCAGGTTCTACGGTTGTTGCATCCATGGAAGGTACAAGACCAGTCTTAGTTGAAATTCAAGCACTTATTTCACCTACAAGCTATGGAAACCCACGAAGAATGGCTACAGGGATTGACCACAATCGTGTGCCCTTATTAATGGCCGTGCTTGAGAAAAGAGTAGGATTAATGCTCCAAACATCTGACGCTTATATAAAGGTTGCTGGTGGGGTCAAATTAGATGAACCAGCTATTGATCTAGCAATTGCAGTTAGCATTACCTCAAGCTTCCGAGATCAACCGACAAGACCAGATGATATATTTATTGGTGAGGTAGGATTGACTGGGGAAATTAGGCGTGTATCCAGAATAGAACAACGTGTACAAGAAGCTGCAAAACTTGGCTTTAAACGAGTAATCTGTCCACAAAATAATCTAGATGGTTGGACTGCACCGTTAGATATTCAGATAGTTGGTGTAAACACGGTTCAAGAAGCATTGGAAGTAGGGTTAGCTAGGTAAATTTTAACAAGAAATTTTTACTAGGTGCTGAAAAAATTGTCGAAAATTAGCCAAAAATAAATTGACATTAGTACTTTGGTGTGATAAAATTTTCTGTTTACTCAATTGATTGTTTTGAGTAGCTGTGCTATTATTTAGGTTGTACCATCTTTTAATTTGAAAATAATGGTTATTATTTTAATGAATAGGTAATAATAATGGTTAGGAGGTGAGGGTGGTGCTGAAAAAAATTGTACATCTGTTTTTTATTATAACAGGCGGTACCATTGGATATTTATATATACCGGAAATTGTTAATTTGTTAGACTTTACTGATGCGGCATGGGTAGCATCCCCGTATTTTGGATCTGTTGTAGGAGCAATTATATTATTTTTTGTTTCGTATTGGTTGGTAGATTATATTGTAGAGTTTCTAAGGTGGATCGAAGAAGGATTGGTAAAAATACCAGTTGGAGATCTTTTCTTTGGAAGTGTAGGGCTGATAATGGGCCTTGTAATAGCTTACTTAATGAATATTCCGTTACAGTATATTAACATCGAATTTGTTTCACAAGTAATTCCGTTATTTGTTACTATTTTATTAGGATATTTTGGTTTCCAAGTAGGTTTTAGACGTCGTGATGAATTTGTGAACTTATTAAATATCAATAAAAAAGAACGTGACAAAAAGAAAACCACAGCTGAGCAAGATGGTGGCGACGGAGACCAACTCATTCCGAAGGCAAAAATACTAGATACAAGTGTAATCATAGATGGACGTATTGCAGATATATGTCAAACCAGCTTTTTAGAGGGAACGATTATCATTCCTCAGTTTGTTTTAGGGGAACTCCAGCATATTGCTGACTCTTCTGATGTATTGAAGCGTAACCGAGGTCGTAGAGGGCTAGATGTATTAAACCGAATTCAGAAAGAGTTGCCTGTTAAAGTTGAAATATATGAAGGAGATTTTGAAGATATCCCAGAAGTAGATAGTAAGTTGATTAAATTAGCAAAAGTAATCAATGGAATCGTGGTAACGAATGATTTTAATTTAAATAAAGTTTGTGATCTACAAGGTGTTCCTGTACTAAATATTAACGATTTAGCTAATGCTGTTAAACCTGTTGTTTTACCAGGTGAGGAACTAATGGTTCAGGTAATCAAGGATGGAAAAGAACAAAATCAAGGAATTGCTTACTTGGATGACGGAACAATGATCGTTGTGGAAGAAGGAAGAAATTATATTGGTAAAACGATTGAAGTACTCATAACTAGTGTCTTACAAACTTCCGCAGGTCGAATGATCTTTGCAAAACCGAAATTACTTGAAAAAGCATTATAAAAAGGGTATAACTTATAGTGGATATAAAAAGTGATAACAGGCTATGTTATCGCTTTTTATTATACGTATACAATAGATAATATAAAAGGCTCTTTTAATATTTTTAAGCAAAATGACTGTTGGAGCGTTAATACCGCTGCGAAAATACACTACGCTTTCCGCGGGCGGCTGGTAAGCCTCCTCGTGCTGACGCACTGCGGGGTCTCACCGATGCCTTTCCTCCCGCAGGAGTCTTCGTGTATTTTCTCCGCTATGTAGTGCGTAGTAATACTAATATCTCTTGCTTTATTGCTTAATTAAAATACAAATTAATTATGTATTTTTAAGTTTCGTGGAATGTAAAAGTTCTTAAGACATATATTTCAGGGTGATTAATTCTTCCAATTAATCGGAACATCACCATTAGCGTAGGCTGAGACCGTGCCCACGGAAAATGAAATATTCCACCGAAGCGGTGTTATAGCACTTGTTTTGAAGGATCGAAAGAAAGGTAAAATGTACACCAAGTTAATTCGCATTCTACACAACTAATAGCTAAGTCATACTAAAGAGCAACAATCTTTTTATAACAGCCTATTTAATTAATACATCTTCTTGAAAGGAAGGATTATATAATGACAAATGAAGTTCGTGTGCGCTATGCGCCTAGTCCAACTGGTCACTTACATATTGGAAATGCGCGTACAGCACTTTTTAATTACTTATACGCAAAACACTTTGATGGAAAGTTTATTATTCGTATTGAGGATACAGACGATAAGCGAAATGTTGAAGGTGGAGAAGAAAGCCAGCTTAAGTTTCTAAAATGGCTTGGCGTAGATTGGGACGAGGGTGCTGATGTTGGTGGCGAATACGGCCCTTATCGCCAAATGGAACGATTAGATATTTATCAAAAATATATTGATGAACTATTAGAAAGAGGCCTAGCTTATAAATGTTATATGACGGCAGAAGAGCTAGAAAAAGAACGTGAAGAGCAACTAGCAAGTGGACAAACACCGAGATATTCTGGGGCACATCGTGATCTTACGGAGGAACAAATTGCTCAATTTGAAGCGGAAGGAAGAAAGCCGAGTATCCGTTTCCGAGTTCCTGAAGGTAAAACCTATGTATTTAATGATATTGTAAGAGGAAATATCACGTTTGAATCTGAGGATTTTGGTGATTGGGTTATTGTAAAGCAAAATGGAATTCCAACTTATAATTTCGCTGTAGCTATAGATGATCATTTGATGCAAATTACGCATGTCCTGCGTGGTGAGGAGCATATTTCTAATACGCCGAAACAAATGATGATTTACGAAGCCTTTGATTGGACACCACCACAATACGGCCATATGACATTAATTTTAAATGAGGAACGGAAAAAACTAAGTAAACGTGATCAGCATATTCTGCAATTTATCGAGCAATATCATAATTTAGGTTACCTTCCAGAGGCATTATTTAATTTCGTTGCGTTACTAGGGTGGTCACCAGTTGGCGAGGAAGAGATTTTTGATCAAGAAACATTAATTAAAATCTTTGATCCAGAAAGATTATCTACCTCACCGGCAATTTTTGATGCACAAAAATTAAAATGGATGAACAATGAATATATTAAAGCAAGCGATTTGGAAAAAGTTATTGACCTAGCTTTACCACATCTAATTGAAGCAGGTAAGCTACCAGAAAAAATGGATGCGGATAAGAGAACATGGGCAGAAAATGTGATCTCTCTATACCGAGAACAATTACGATATGGCCAAGAGATTGTGGAATTAACAGAACTATTCTTTAAACAAGAAATTGATTATGATGATGCCGCAAAAGAGGTGTTAGCAGAAGAACAAGTTCCCGAAGTATTACAAGTGTTTACCGATAAATTAATTCACTTAGATGAATTTAATAAAGATACAGTTAAAGCGCAGATAAAAGCAACCCAAAAAGAAACTGGCCATCGTGGAAAAAAATTATTTATGCCGATTCGTGTTGCAACAACAGGACAGACTCATGGACCTGAATTGCCTTTTGCTATTGAGCTCCTAGGCAAAGAGGTTATTTTAAAACGTTTAGATTCTGTATTAAAAGAACTCGGAGCCTAATCTTTTCACATTCTTATAAAAATATAATATAGTAGTAATACGATATCGAACGCAGAAGAGGGAAAGTAGAAATGGATTAGCTTATCCAGAGAGAATCACCTAAGGCTGGAAGTGGTTCTGAGCGTCTGTTTTGAAGTGCCCCTTGGAGTCCGTTATGGAACCTAGTTTATGCTAGCTGTACATAACGGCGGTCAAGACTCTACCGTTATCAGAGTACAAGTTGGGAAAATCCTACATAAGGATTTTTCAAACAGAGTGGAACCGCGCTAAAGCGTCTCTGTGTTTTTATACACAGGGACGCTTTTTTTGACAGATAAGAAAGTATAAGTTTTCTTTTACTTCAAGCGCACAAGGCTTTTCCCATAAAGGCTAGGTGAAAGCCAAGGTTTCTAACCTGCTTACCAGAGTGAAAAGGAGGGGTAAAATGGGTTTTTTTAAGCGTTTGAAAGATGATATGGATGTTGTTTTTGAACAAGATCCAGCTGCAAGAACATATGTTGAGGTGTTTTTAACGTATTCTGGACTACATGCCGTATGGTCACATCGTATTGCCCATGCTTTTTATAAAAGAAAACTATTTTTTATTGCTCGAGTTATATCCCAAGTTAGTCGTTTCTTTACAGGTATTGAAATTCATCCAGGAGCTAAAATTGGTCGGAGACTATTTATCGATCATGGAATGGGTGTTGTAATTGGTGAGACGTGTGAAATTGGAGATAATGTAACTATATTTCAAGGAGTAACGTTAGGTGGTACAGGAAAAGAAAAGGGTAAACGCCATCCAACGGTAAAGGACAATGCTTTAATTGCATCAGGAGCAAAAGTACTTGGTTCTATTACAATAGGTGAAAGTGCAAAAATTGGTGCTGGATCCGTAGTTCTTAAGGATGTCCCTGACCATTCAACGGTAGTTGGGATTCCGGGAAGAGTGGTCGTGCAAAATGGTTATAAGGTAAGAAAAGATCTTGATCATCATAAAATGCCTGACCCAATAGAAGATCGATGTACGCAATTACAACATGAAATAGATGAACTTAAAGAAGAAATTTCTAAGCTGAAAGGAAGGGAACAACATGACAATATCAATCTATAACACAGTTTCACGTGAGAAAGAACCATTTAAACCAATAGAAGATGGCAAGGTAAGTATGTATGTATGTGGCCCAACTGTATATAACTATATTCATATTGGAAATGCTCGACCTGCTATTGTTTTTGATACCGTTAGAAGATATTTTGAATACAAAGGGTACACAGTTGATTATGTATTAAACTTTACCGATGTAGATGACAAAATCATCAAAGCGGCAAACGAATCTGGAGAAGATGTGTTTAAAGTTGCCAACCGATTTATTGATGCTTATTTGGAAGATGTGGAAGCTTTAGGAGTTAAAAAAGCTACGTATAACCCTCGGGTAACAGAAACAATGGAAGATATTATAGCCTTTATTGACGGCTTAGTTCAAAAAGGGTATGCATATGAAGCGGATGGGGATGTGTATTTTAAACCACGAGCTTTCGAGGAATACGGTAAATTATCCCATCAGTCCATTGATGAACTTCGCTCAGGAGCAAGGATTCAAGTAGGCGAAAAGAAAGAAGACCCGTTAGATTTTGCATTATGGAAAGGTGCTAAAGAAGGAGAAATTGCTTGGGATTCTCCGTGGGGGAAAGGAAGGCCGGGTTGGCACATTGAATGTTCGGCTATGGCTAAAAAATACCTAGGTGAAACAATTGACGTTCATGCTGGCGGACAGGATTTAACATTTCCACATCATGAGAATGAAATAGCTCAATCTGAAGCTCTTAATGAGAAAACATTTGCTAACTACTGGATGCATAATGGGTATATTAATATTGATAATGAAAAAATGTCAAAATCACTTGGGAATTTTGTCTTAACAAGAGAATTACTTGCTAAGCATAATCCAGAAGTCATTCGCTTCTTTATGTTAAGTGTACATTATCGTCATCCTATTAACTTCTCAGAAGAACTATTGGCCTCAGCGCAAAATAGTTTGGAACGGATGAAAACTGCTTATTTTAATTTAGAGCACCGAAAAGCCGCAAGTACAGATATAGATAAACAAGCCGATTCATGGCTGGAAAAAATAGAATCCTTTAAAAAGCGTTTTGATGCTGAAATGGATGATGATTTCAATACCGCAAACGCAATATCTGTGCTATTTGACTTAACGAAAGAAGCAAACGTTTATTTGCAATCTAATCAGACATCTACACATGTTATTGATGCATTCCAAGAGGCCATAAAAACACTTCTTCAAGTTCTTGGGATCTCTATCGAAGAAGAAAAGGATCTATTGGATGAGGATATTGAAGCGTTAATCCAAGAGAGAAATGAAGCTAGAAAAGAACGAAATTTTGCCCGTGCTGATGAAATACGGGATATGCTAAAGGAACAAAATATTATCTTAGAAGATACACCTCAAGGCGTCCGTTGGAAAAGGGGCTAGAAAATGAATTTGGATGTTAAACAAATGAAAAGTCTAGCCCTCGCCTATTTGGGTGATGCAATCTATGAGGTTTTTGTAAGAGAGCATTTACTTAAACAGGGACAGGTAAAGCCTCAGCAGCTTCACCAGCATGCTATAACGTTTGTATCTGCAAAGGCACAAGCTACCGTTATTTTATATTGGCTTGAAGCGGATATGCTTTCTGGTGAAGAAAAAAGTATCGTCAATCGAGGTAGAAATGCTAAGTCTGGTTCTGTACCTAAAAACACGAGTGTACAAACATATCGCTATAGTACTGCCTTTGAAGCGCTAATTGGGTACCTTTATCTATCGAAGCAAGAAAAGCGACTGTATGAATTACTGGAAAAAGCCGTATACTTCTTAGAAGGGAGAAAAGCATAGTGGATCAAGAAATGATAATTGGAAAGAACCCTGTAATAGAAGCATTAAAATCAGGGCGATCGGTTAACAAGGTTTTGTTATCTGAGCAATTGAATCCTAATGTTCAAGGAAAACTGGTTCAGCTCGGGAAATCAGCTGGAACAATTGTTCAAAAGGTTCCTAAAAATAAACTGGATCGTTTAACTGATGGTAACCATCAAGGTGTTATAGCATATGTTGCTTCTTATCAGTATGCCTCGATAGAGGACTTATTTGAAAAGGCGCAGGCAGAATCGGAAGAACCCTTCTTTATCATCCTAGATGAATTGGAGGACCCACATAATTTAGGTTCTATTTTACGAACGGCTGATGCAACAGGGGTTCACGGTGTCATCATTCCTAAAAGACGGTCAGTTGGACTAACGGCAACCGTTGCTAAAACAGCTGCTGGTGCGATGGAGCATATTCCTGTAGCAAGGGTTACCAATATTGCAAACACTATTGATGAATTAAAGCAACGAAATGTTTGGGTAGTTGGTACAGAAATGAATGCTACGGAGGACTATCGAAAACTCGATGGGGCAATGCCAATAGCGCTTGTTATTGGAAATGAGGGCAAGGGGATGAGTAGGTTAGTCAGAGATAAATGTGATTGGACTGTAAGTCTGCCAATGACCGGGAAAGTATCATCGTTAAATGCCTCAGTAGCCTGTGGATTGTTGCTTTATGAGGTTTATCGAAAAAGGCATCCACTTGGTGAATAATCATGGTTGTATTAGTTGTTGATGGATATAACATAATTGGTGACTGGGAAGAACTAAAGAAGTTAAAAGAAAAAGATATTGGACAGGCTAGAGATCGATTAATAGAGGTAATGGCAGAATATCAAGCTTATTCTGGGCACAAGGTGATCATTGTTTTTGATGCTTATTATGTTCGTGGAATGGAAAGTAAGCTAAAGCAATTCAAGGTGGATGTAATATACACAAAGGAAAAAGAAACGGCGGATGAGTGTATCGAGAGGCTTGTAAAAAAAATAAAGAATATAAAAACACAAGTTTATGTAGCAACTTCTGATTATGCAGAACAGCGAACCGTTTTTGGTCAAGGTGCACTTCGAAAATCTGCACGCGAGTTATTCATTGAACTAGAAAATATCGGACGAGAGATCGAAGAAAACGTGGAAGAACATAAGAACAAAAAACCTGTATCTAAGATAGCTTTGGATAAAGAGGTACTAGAAAAGTTTGAAAAAATGCGTCGTGGCGAGCTTTGAATCCTTTTAATACATGGAATTAGTTTTATAACATATGCTTTATTTAGTGGGTCAATAGGGGAGGAGAAACCCCTATTGATTAGAGTTTCGAGTATTTTTTAACTATTGAGTTATTAAAACGCTTACTGTATAATGAAGTATATTTACAACTGTGTGGTCAGGGGGCATTGTAGGTGAACATCAAGCAAAAGGTAGACAATCATAACAACATGCATAAGCTTGATGATGATGAAGTGATCCGCTTGATTCATCAAGGGGACAAGCAGGCATTGGATTATTTAATAAATAAATACAAGAACTTTGTCCGCGCTAAAGCAAGAACCTATTTTTTAATTGGTGCCGATAAAGAGGATATTATCCAAGAGGGGATGATTGGGCTCTATAAGGCTATTCGAGATTACGATGGAGAAAAACTGTCATCGTTTAAAGCATTTGCTGAGCTATGCATTACGAGGCAAATTATTACCGCAATTAAAACAGCCACTAGACAAAAGCATATTCCACTAAATTCCTATATTTCGTTGGACAAGCCAATCTATGATGAAGAATCTGACCGAACATTGCTAGATGTTATTGCTGGATCCAAGGCTATTGATCCGCAAGAACTACTTGTAAATAGAGAAAAATTTGGGGATATGGAAATCAAATTATCCGAATTATTAAGCGAATTCGAAAAGGATGTCCTTCATTTATATTTAGATGGGAGATCATATCAAGAAATATCGGACGAGCTGAAGCGTCACGTTAAATCAGTTGATAATGCACTTCAACGAGTGAAGCGGAAATTAGAGCAATTATTGGAAACGAATGAAGTAAACTTATAAAGTTAAGTGTAATGGTTGTATTTCACTCTATTCGTAAATAATAGAATCGATAGTCCCGTTGACACGGGTGGACAACCATGCTACATTTATATGAGGAAAACCCTTAGTGGGGTGAGAATTATGACTAAAAAAATTACTTTAGCGTGTGCAATTTGTTCAAGCAGAAACTATACGACAAACAAAAATGTATCCACACATTCTACGCGGTTAGAAGTCAAAAAATACTGTAAAACATGTGGAAAACATACATTGCATCGCGAAACGAAATAAACGCATTCTTCGGGTAGAGTTTGGGGAGGGTACAAAATGTTTAAATTCCTTAAAAATGTATCTCGTGAAATGAAAAAAGTTAGCTGGCCAAGAGGTAAAGAGCTAACTAGTTATACAATCACTGTTATCGCAACAGTTGTATTTGTAGCGGTTTTCTTCGCGATCATTGATCAGTTAATAACATTGGTTTTAAATTTATTTTAATGCTATTATTTGAATAATAACGTCGTATTTATGTTATAATGTAAGTGAATAAGTGATTGGTATTAAAAAACCCGGGGAAATAACGGGTTTTTTTAGTATTTTTAAAAATAATAAAAACCGTATAAATGCTTTTACTTTAGAACAAAATCCATTAATAAGTAAACTTATCCAAAGGGAGGGAAGGACAACAACGATTGTCCTGTAGTGATGGAAAAAAATTGGTATGTCGTTCATACATATTCTGGGTATGAAAACAAGGTAAAAACAAATTTAGAGAAACGTGTGGAAACAATGGGGATGGAAGATAAGATCTTTCGTGTTATTGTTCCAGAAGAAGAGGAAACAGAAATTAAAAACGGGAAAAAGAAGGTAAATAAGAAAAAGGTTTTCCCTGGGTATGTATTGGCTGAAATGATTATGACAGATGACTCATGGTATGTTGTTCGTAACACCCCTGGAGTAACTGGTTTTATTGGCTCAAGTGGAGGTGGTACAAAACCTACTCCATTGTTACCTGATGAAGTAGATACGATCCTAAAACGCATGGGAATGGACGAGCCAGTTGTACAAGTTGACTTTGAATTAAAAGAGAGTGTTCGAGTTACAGACGGGCCATTCTCTAACTTTACAGGTACGATTGAATATATTGATATGGACAAACAAAAAGTAAAAGTCCACGTTAATATGTTTGGTAGAGAAACCCCGGTAGAATTAGACTTCTCGCAAGTTGAAAAGTTATAGTTTAAAATAGTTATTCGAATGAACTTGCATTATTTGTAGATTCATGCTAAAATTCTTTTGTTATTCATGCCCTCATTCATGGAGGGATAATGGCTAAATATGAGTGGGAGGGGAAAAAACCAAACCCCTATTACCACATCACGGACTTTAAGGAGGTGTGTCTCGTGGCTAAAAAAGTAATCAAATTAGTTAAATTGCAAATTCCAGCTGGAAAAGCTAATCCAGCACCACCAGTAGGACCAGCATTAGGTCAAGCAGGTGTAAATATCATGGGATTCTGTAAAGAATTTAACGCACGTACGCAAGATCAAGCGGGTATGATTATTCCGGTTGAAATTACAGTATTTGAAGACCGTTCATTTACTTTTATTACAAAAACTCCACCTGCAGCTGTATTGCTTAAAAAAGCAGCTGGTATTGAAACTGCTTCAGGTGAGCCAAACCGTAATAAAGTTGCGACTTTAAAACGTGATAAAGTAAGAGAGATTGCAGAAACAAAAATGCAAGATTTAAACGCCGCTGATGTAGAAGCAGCGATGCGCATGGTTGAAGGAACAGCAAGAAGCATGGGTATTGTAATCGAAGACTAATACTCAGGAACAGTTGAATAACCAAGGTTGCGGTGATGGATCTTCATCCGCGCAACCTTTTTCATGAATATGATTCACGCTTAAGGTAAATCTAAGATGAGTCATTTCGCGGGCTTTATAAAAGCATCCTTTTGCTTTTGTAAGTGGGAGGTATTACCGTTATAACCACATTAGAGGAGGAAATATAAATGGCTAAAAGAGGTAAAAACTATCAAGAAGCTGCAAAGCTTGTTGATCGTTCAAAAGCATATGATATAAAAGAAGCTGTTGCTTTGTTAAAAGAAACAGCTAAAGCAAAATTTGACGAAACTGTTGAAGTGGCATTTCGTTTAGGAGTAGATCCTAAGAAAGCAGATCAACAAATTCGTGGAGCAATGGTTTTACCACATGGTACTGGTAAAACACAACGCGTTTTAGTTTTCGCTAAAGGTGAAAAACTAAAAGAAGCAGAAGCTGCTGGAGCAGATTATGTTGGAGACCAAGATTTAATCAATAAAATCAACCAAGGTTGGTTTGATTTTGATGTGATTGTTGCTACTCCTGACATGATGGCTGAAGTTGGTAAACTTGGTCGTGTATTAGGGCCTAAAGGTTTAATGCCTAACCCTAAAACAGGAACAGTTACTTTCGAAGTGGAAAAAGCAGTTAAAGAAATTAAAGCTGGTAAAGTGGAATACCGTGTAGATAAGCAATCAAATGTACACGTACCAATTGGTAAAATTTCATTTGATAATGAAAAGCTAGTTGAAAACTTTGAAGCTTTAATTGAAACAATTGTTAAAGTTAAACCACAAGCAGCTAAAGGAACTTATATCAAGAACGTTTCTGTAACATCTACAATGGGTCCTGGGATCAAAGTAGATGCATCAAACTACCGTTAATTGGTAATTGACTTTTCAGTTACGATTCGATATAATTAGTTTCGTTGTTAATTGAATACGTTGTACCGTAGACAGTAGGTGCGAAGAATCGCTTAATACCCTGCCGAGGTGTTTAATAATAAATACAGCATAAATGTGTTTAGTTAAGCCTCCATGTCTACATGGGGGCTTTTATAATACTTGTGTTTTGTAGGCGGTATAATGGATAAATCTACGGGAGGTGGAATAATGTCTAAAGTTATCGAACAGAAAAAACAAGTAGTTCAAGAAATTGCTGACAAACTACGTGAAAGTCAATCTACTGTATTGGTTGATTATCGTGGTCTTGATGTTGCTGAAGTAACTCAACTACGTAAAGAGCTTCGTGAAGCTGGTGTTGAATTTAAAGTTTATAAAAACACAATGGCACGCCGTGCTGCTGAAGATGCTAACTTAGGTGAGTTAAATGAATTACTAGTAGGACCTACTGCTATTGCTTTCAGTAAGGAAGACGTAGTAGCGCCTGCGAAAATACTAAATAACTTCGCGAAAGAGCATGAGGCATTAGAAATTAAAGCTGGTGTAATTGAAGGTAAGATGGCATCACTTGAGCAAATTAAAGAACTTGCAAATCTACCGAATTACGAAGGTATGGTTTCTATGCTACTCAGCGTGTTACAAGCACCTATGCGCAACTTCGCTTATGCTACAAAAGCTATTGCAGAGCAAAAAGAAGAACAAGGCGCATAAGTTAGATAGTCTATTAAAAGTTTCGGTCATATAAAATATCAATTAGAAATTAGGAGGAAATAAAAATGACTAAAGAGCAAATTATCGATGCTATTAAAGAAATGTCTGTATTAGATTTAAACGATTTAGTAAAAGCAATTGAAGAAGAATTCGGAGTAACTGCTGCAGCACCTGTTGCTGTTGCTGGTGCAGCTGCTGGTGGAGACGCTGCTGCTGAGCAAACTGAATTTGATGTAGTTCTAGAAAGTGCTGGAGCTTCAAAAATCAAAGTAGTTAAAGCTGTACGTGAAGCAACTGGTCTTGGGTTAAAAGACGCTAAAGAATTAGTAGATAACGCTCCAAAAGCTATTAAAGAAGGCGTTTCTAAAGAAGAAGCTGAAGAGCTTAAAGGTAAGCTAGAAGAAGCAGGAGCATCTGTAGAAGTTAAATAATTTGTTTTAAATTGAGCTCGTCGTACTTCGGCGGGCTCTATACTTACACATCTATTCTTCTCTAACAATTAATAAGCAAAGTAGGTGCCCAAATGTCTGAGCATTACTTTTCACAAAAACCCCAATCAAAAAGTTCACCCAAGACATGGAATTATCAATTAAGAGGAAAAAAATATATATTTACTAGTGATGTTGGTGTGTTTTCGAAAAATGAAGTAGACTTTGGCTCCAGATTACTAATTGAGCAATTTGAGTTACCTGATGTCCAAGGAGATTTACTAGATATGGGCTGTGGATATGGTCCTATTGGTATTGTGCTGGCGGATCAGTTTCGGGATAGGTCTGTTATTATGGCGGATGTAAATGAGAGAGCTTTAGAGCTTGCTGCGAAAAATGCAGAACATAATGGCGTGACTAATGCTACGTTTGTTAAGAGTGATCAATTTTCTAATTTAAAAGATCAACAGTATGCGGCGATTTTGACAAACCCTCCAATTCGAGCTGGTAAAAAAGTAGTACATGGTATTTTTGAAGATAGTAAGGATTCATTAGTTAACGGTGGAGAGTTATGGGTTGTTATCCAAAAAAAACAAGGTGCGCCTTCGGCGAGAGAAAAGCTAGAAGAATTATTTGGAGAGGTCTATGTTGTAGCGCGAGATAAAGGGTATTTTATTTTACGCGCTATTAATGTTTGACTTGAGTAGATCCGTTATGGTAATATAATAAAATGCTAACATGGGACTTCCTTTGTCAAGAGGAATTTTTATGAAATGTATAAAACATTCGTATTGGGAAACACTAATAAAATCGAATTTGATTCGTATTTCTAGTATTCCTTATACATATTTGGTTCAGAAGAGGGTTTCTAAAATTCTATTCTATTTTAAAATGATACCCCATTATCTTGGGGATGGCAAGAGTGATTTTATTCCTCTTCGTGTTTTATAATTTTAAAAGGAAATGTTGAAGATTGTAAAGGTTAGTAATATTGGACCTTTCTATTCGTATTTTTTCAATTATTTTACCTTGATCCCATGTTCATTAAACTAGTTTAATTATTAGAGAGTTGAAATCAGATGGGTTTACGTTTTTAGCTCTCTAAAAATAAATAGATATTTTGTATGTGAACATAACATTCATTCACATCAGAAAAACGCGATGGATCACCATAGTTGGTGGAAGTCGATGTCTTTTCTTAATACTGATATCCGAAAGGGTTATTAAAATTCTATCAGTAGAACAAAAAATGCATGATTTGAGAGGTGAAGCAGTTGACAGGTCAACTAGTTCAGTATGGACGGCACCGGCAGCGTAGAAGTTATGCGCGTATTAGTGAAGTGTTGGAATTACCAAATCTTATCGAAATTCAAACCGCTTCATATGAATGGTTCTTAGAAGAAGGTTTGCGCGAAATGTTTCAAGACATTTCACCAATTGAAGATTTTACAGGGAACTTATCACTAGAGTTTGTAGATTATAGCTTAGGTGAACCAAAGTATCCTGTAGATGAATCAAAGGAAAGAGATGTTACGTACAACGCTCCTCTTCGCGTTAAAGTTCGTTTGATAAATAACGAAACTGGTGAAGTGAAAGAGCAGGAAGTATTCATGGGCGATTTCCCACTTATGACAGATACAGGTACTTTTGTGATTAATGGTGCTGAACGGGTTATCGTTTCTCAGTTAGTACGTTCACCAAGTGTTTATTTTAATGAAAAAGTAGATAAAAACGGTAAAAGAGGTGTAGCTGCAACTGTTATCCCGAATCGTGGAGCATGGTTGGAGTTTGAAACAGATGCTAAAGATGTTGCGTATGTACGTATCGATCGTACACGTAAACTTCCAATTACTGTATTACTACGTGCACTAGGTTTTGGATCGGATCAAGAAATCATCGATCTAATCGGCGATAACGAATACCTTATAAATACATTAGAAAAAGACAATACAGAAACAACTGAAAAAGCTTTACTTGAAATTTATGAGCGTTTGCGTCCTGGTGAACCACCAACAGTTGAAAATGCGAAGAGCTTGTTAATTTCACGCTTTTTCGATCCGAAACGATATGACCTTGCACATGTAGGTCGTTATAAAATGAACAAGAAATTACACATAAAGAATCGCTTGTTCAATCAAGTGCTAGCGGAAACTGTAGTAGATCCAGAAACAGGTGAAGTGCTAGCGCAAAAAGGTGATAAGTTAGAACGTAAGCTTTTAGACAAAATTATTCCTTACTTAGATAATAAGGAAGATATGCTAGGTGAACGGATTCTTGAACCACAAGATGGCGTGTTAGATGATCCTGTTAGACTTCAGTCTGTTAAAATCATTGATCCGACTGATCCAAGTGGTGAAAGAGAATTAAACGTTATTGGGAATGCAAATGTTGAGAATGGCGTTAAAAACATTACACCTGCAGATATTTTATCGTCTATTAGCTATTTCTTTAACTTACTTCATCAAGTTGGAGATACAGATGATATTGATCATCTTGGTAATCGTAGACTTCGCTCCGTTGGTGAGCTTTTACAAAACCAATTCCGTATCGGGCTATCTCGTATGGAACGTGTTGTAAGAGAACGTATGTCTATCCAAGATACATCTAGTGTAACTCCACAGCAACTAATTAATATTCGTCCTGTGATAGCGTCTATTAAAGAGTTCTTTGGTAGTTCACAGCTATCTCAGTTTATGGATCAAACGAACCCATTGGCGGAATTAACACATAAACGTCGTTTGTCCGCACTAGGACCAGGAGGACTAACGCGTGAACGTGCTGGTTTTGAAGTTCGTGATGTTCACTATTCTCACTATGGTCGTATGTGTCCAATTGAAACACCTGAGGGACCAAACATTGGTTTGATTAACTCGTTATCAAGTTATGCAAAAGTAAATAAATTTGGTTTTATCGAATCACCTTATCGCCGAGTTGACCCAGAAACGGGAAGGGTAACCTCGCAAATCGATTACCTTACAGCAGATGAGCAAGATAATTACGTTGTTGCTCAGGCGAATGCGGAGTTAAATGAAGATGGTAGCTTCAAGAATGAAGAGGTTATTGCTCGTTTCCGTGAAGAAAACATCGTAGTATCTCGTGATCGGATCGATTACATGGATGTATCGCCTAAGCAGGTTGTATCTGCGGCGACTGCATGTATTCCGTTCTTGGAAAATGATGACTCAAACCGTGCGTTAATGGGTGCGAACATGCAACGTCAGGCAGTACCTTTATTAAAACCACAAGCTCCTATTGTTGGTACGGGAATGGAATATGTTTCTGGTAAAGATTCTGGTGCAGCAGTTATTTGTAGAAATGCAGGTATTGTTGAACGAGTGGAAGCAAAAGAAGTTCATGTTCGCCGTATCACTGAAGTAGATGGAAAAGAAGTAAAAGGTGACGTTGATCGTTATAAATTGCAGAAATTTATCCGTTCTAACCAAGGTACTTGTTACAACCAACGTCCGATTGTTAGTGAAGGGGACCGTGTGACAAAAGGAGAAATTTTAGCAGATGGTCCTTCCATGGAAGATGGAGAACTAGCTTTAGGTCAGAATGTTCTTGTTGGTTTTATGACTTGGGAAGGTTATAACTATGAGGATGCCATCATCATGAGCGAAAGATTGGTTAAAGATGATGTTTATACCTCTATCCACATCGAAGAATATGAGTCCGAAGCCCGTGATACGAAGCTTGGGCCTGAAGAGATCACAAGAGATATCCCTAATGTTGGTGAAGAAGCTCTTAAAAACTTGAATGAACAAGGAATTATTCGAGTTGGGGCAGAGGTTACAGACGGTGATATTCTAGTTGGTAAAGTAACGCCTAAAGGTGTAACAGAGCTATCAGCTGAAGAACGTTTATTACATGCAATCTTTGGAGAAAAAGCACGTGAAGTTCGTGATACTTCTCTACGTGTACCACACGGTGCTGGTGGTATTGTACTTGATGTTAAAGTGTTTAACCGTGAAGATGGCGATGAGTTACCACCGGGTGTTAATGAGTTAGTTAGGGTTTATATCGTACAAAAGCGTAAAATCCATGAAGGGGATAAAATGGCTGGTCGTCATGGTAACAAAGGTGTAATTTCTAGAATTTTACCAGAAGAAGATATGCCTTTCTTGCCTGATGGAACTCCGATTGATATTATGCTTAACCCACTAGGTGTACCATCCCGTATGAACATTGGACAGGTGCTTGAGTTACACTTAGGAATGGCAGCGAGAGAACTTGGCATCCATGTTGCATCACCTGTATTTGATGGAGCAAGAGAAGAAGACGTATGGGACACGTTAGAAGAAGCTGGAATGTCAAGAGATGCAAAAACAGTTCTTTATGATGGAAGAACCGGTGATCCATTTGACAACCGAGTTTCTGTAGGTGTTATGTATATGATCAAGCTAGCGCATATGGTTGATGACAAACTACATGCTCGTTCAACAGGTCCATACTCACTTGTAACGCAACAACCACTTGGTGGTAAAGCGCAATTCGGTGGACAGCGTTTTGGAGAGATGGAGGTTTGGGCACTTGAAGCCTATGGTGCTGCTTACACACTTCAAGAAATCTTAACAGTGAAATCAGATGATGTGGTTGGACGTGTGAAAACATACGAGTCAATTGTTAAAGGTGATAACGTTCCTGAGCCTGGTGTACCTGAATCATTCAAGGTATTAATCAAGGAATTACAAAGCTTGGGTATGGATGTTAAGATTCTTTCAAGTGATGAAACAGAAATTGAGATGCGTGAATTAGAAGATGAAGAAACGCAAGCGGCAAGTAAGTTAAATATTGAAGTTGAAGAAAACTAGAACGTTAAGTAATTCAACAAAGAGAAGGGGATAAGAATTGGTTTGTAATTTTTATCCTCCCCTCTATAAAATAAATTGTTTGGTAAAATCGCACATTAAAAGGGAGGTATACCCTTGCTAGATGTAAACAACTTTGAGTATATGAAAATAGGTTTAGCTTCACCGGAAAAGATCAGATCTTGGTCCTATGGCGAGGTTAAGAAACCAGAAACAATTAATTACCGTACGTTGAAACCAGAAAAAGATGGGTTATTCTGTGAGCGTATCTTTGGACCACAAAAAGACTGGGAATGTCATTGTGGTAAATACAAGCGTGTACGATATAAAGGAGTAGTATGTGACCGATGTGGTGTTGAAGTTACAAAGGCTAAAGTTCGTCGTGAACGTATGGGACACATCGAGCTTGCTGCGCCAGTATCACATATTTGGTACTTTAAAGGTATCCCTAGTCGTATGGGGCTTGTATTAGATATGTCTCCACGTGCACTTGAAGAAGTGATCTATTTTGCAGCTTATGTCGTAACAGATCCGGGTAGTACACCATTAGAGAAGAAACAATTATTATCTGAGAAAGAATACCGAGCTTATTACGATAAATACGGTGCTACATTTAAAGCGCAAATGGGTGCAGAAGCAATTCGAAAGCTTTTACAAGATGTAAATCTTGATAATGAAGTAGATGCGTTGAAAGAAGAGTTAAAAACAGCTCAAGGGCAACGTAGAACAAGGGCGATTAAACGTCTTGAAGTGTTAGAAGCGTTCCGAAACTCAGGAAATGACGCTTCTTGGATGATTTTGGATGTTCTACCAGTTATTCCTCCGGAAATCAGACCTATGGTTCAATTAGATGGAGGACGTTTTGCTACATCTGATTTAAATGATTTATATCGTCGTGTCATCAACCGTAATAATCGTTTAAAACGTTTATTGGATCTTGGTGCACCAAGCATAATCGTGCAAAACGAGAAGCGTATGCTCCAGGAAGCAGTTGATGCATTAATTGATAATGGTCGTCGCGGCCGCCCTGTTACAGGACCAGGTAATCGTCCATTGAAATCTTTATCACATATGTTAAAAGGAAAACAAGGTCGTTTCCGTCAAAACCTACTTGGTAAACGTGTCGATTATTCTGGACGTTCTGTTATTGTTGTAGGCCCGCATTTAAAAATGTATCAATGTGGTCTGCCAAAAGAAATGGCATTAGAGTTATTTAAGCCATTTATTATGAAAGAGCTAGTCGAAAGAGGCATTGCTCATAATATTAAATCTGCAAAACGTAAAATTGAACGTGTACATCCAGATGTATGGGGTGTATTAGAAGATGTAATTAAGGAGCATCCAGTTTTACTTAACCGTGCACCTACATTACACAGACTTGGTATTCAAGCATTTGAACCTACATTAGTCGAAGGGCGAGCAATTCGTTTACACCCATTAGTATGTACTGCGTATAACGCAGACTTTGATGGTGACCAAATGGCCGTCCACGTTCCGTTATCTGCAGAAGCACAAGCAGAAGCACGTATTCTTATGTTAGCTGCCCAAAACATACTAAATCCAAAAGATGGTAAACCAGTTGTTACGCCGTCACAGGATATGGTTTTAGGTAACTATTATTTAACATTAGAACGTGAAGATGCAATTGGTGAAGGTTCCGTATTTAAAGATACAAATGAGGCTATGCTTGCATATCAAAATGGCTATGTTCATTTGCACACAAGAGTAGCTGTTCAAGCGTCTAGTTTGAATAATAAGACTTTTACAGACAAACAACAAAACCAGTTGTTACTAACAACTGTTGGTAAGTTGATCTTTAATGAAATTTTACCTGATTCATTCCCATACATTAACGAACCTACAAGAGTGAATCTTGAGGAACGAACTCCTGAAAACTATTTCGTTGAAAATGGGACTGATATTAGAGAAGAAATTAAAAAGCGTGAAATCATTAAGCCGTTTAAGAAAGGATTCTTAGGCGACATTATCGCTGAAGTATTTAAACGATTTAAAATTAGTGAGACTTCTAAAATGCTTGACCGCATGAAAGATCTTGGATTTAGCTATTCCACAAAAGCTGGTATGACTGTAGGTGTATCAGATATCGTAGTTCTAGCTGAAAAAGAAGAGATTCTAGAAGAAGCTCAAGCTAAGGTAGATAGAGTGTTAAAGCAATTCCGTCGTGGTTTAATTACAGAAGAAGAAAGATACGACAGAGTAATTGCCATTTGGTCACAAGCTAAAGATACCATCCAAGATAAACTTATGGAATCCTTAGATAATCGTAACCCAATCTTCATGATGAGTGACTCTGGTGCAAGGGGTAACGCATCTAACTTTACACAGCTTGCTGGTATGCGTGGTCTAATGGCCAACCCGGCTGGTCGTATTATTGAGTTACCGATCAAATCAAGCTTCCGTGAAGGTTTAACGGTATTAGAGTACTTTATTTCGACTCACGGTGCGCGTAAAGGTCTGGCTGATACAGCGCTTAAGACTGCCGATTCAGGTTATCTAACTCGTCGTCTTGTAGATGTGGCACAGGATGTTATTGTTCGTGAGACAGACTGTGGAACAGATCGCGGATTAAAAGTTGCTGCATTAATGGATGGCACAGAAATGATCGAGCCATTACTAGACAGACTAGTTGGACGTACGGCATTTGAAACAGTACGTCATCCACAAACAAATGAGGTAATCGTTGAAAACGATACAGTTATCTCTGAAGATCAAGCTAAAGATATTGTGGAAGCAGGTATTGAAGATGTAACAATCCGTACAGTGTTTACTTGTAACACTAAACATGGTGTATGTAAAAAATGCTATGGCCGTAATTTAGCGACTGGATCTGAAGTTGAAGTAGGAGAAGCAGTAGGTATTATTGCTGCACAATCTATCGGTGAGCCAGGAACACAGCTAACGATGCGTACGTTCCACACTGGTGGGGTTGCAGGAGACGATATCACACAAGGTCTACCTCGTATCCAAGAGCTATTTGAAGCGCGTAATCCAAAAGGGCAAGCGATTATTAGTGAGATTCATGGTACAGTACATGAAGTTGTAGAGGTTAAGGATAAACAAGAAATTGTTATCCAAGGTGATGTAGAATCACGTTCATATGCCGTTCCTTACAATGCTCGCTTAAAGGTATCTGTTGGAGATGCAGTAATTGCTGGTCAAGAGTTAACAGAAGGATCTGTTGACCCTAAAGCATTATTACGTGTTCAAGGTGTAGAGGGTGTGCAAGATTACATTCTTCGTGAAGTTCAACGAGTATACCGTATGCAAGGGGTAGAAATCGGTGATAAACACGTTGAAGTAATGGTTCGTCAAATGTTACGTAAGATTCGTGTAATTGATTCTGGTGATACAGAAGTACTACCAGGTTCATTACTAGAGATCCATCAGTTCAAAGAAGCTAATAAATCCGTGTTGGTTAACGGTGAACAACCGGCAGTTGGTAAACCGGTATTACTTGGGATTACCAAAGCTTCTCTTGAGACAGATTCATTCTTATCTGCTGCGTCATTCCAAGAAACTACTAGAGTTCTTACTGATGCTGCAATTAAAGGTAAACGCGATGAGTTATTAGGACTGAAAGAAAATGTTATTATCGGTAAGCTTGTTCCAGCTGGTACGGGAATGCAGCGTTATCGCAAGATTCAAATTCCAGAAGAACAAACGGATGAAAGTGACATAGAAGAGGTAGAACAACCAGTTCAGTAATGTTTTCTGTTGTTTAAACAAGTAAATATATCGGGAGCACTAAAAAATATATCTAAATTAAGTTGACATTAAATTGTTAGTTTGATAATATATTCAAGGTGCTTCCGATTCATTCTTGTTACTTTGGAGGATATGAGTAAATGTCTTATGAGAAAGTGACGCAATTACAGTCAAAAGTAATTATCGGAACAAAACAAACACTTAAGGCTATGAAAAATGGCGAAATAAGTGAAGTGATCGTTGCGGATGATGCTGATCAGCAACTGATACGCAAAGTACTAGATTTAGCAAAAGCGCTGAATATTCCGTGCGAACGTGTTAATTCTAAGAAAAAGCTTGGAATTGCATGTGGTATAGACGTGAGCGCATCAACTGTAGCAATAAAAAAAGATAGTTTTGGCGAATGAATATATCGCGAAAGCTTTGTTTTTGCCCAAAGATGAACCGCCTGGATGTGTGGGTTTACAAAAGGGCTTGCTAGTTTGATTTAGTTAGTAATGTATTAATCAAGGAAGGAGGAAACATAACATGCCTACTATTAACCAACTTGTACGCAAAGGTCGCGTAAGTAAAGTTAAAAAATCTGACTCACCAGCACTTAACAAAGGGTACAACAGCTTCAAAAAGTCATTAACAAATGAAAGCTCTCCACAAAAGCGTGGTGTATGTACTCGTGTTGGTACGTTAACACCTAAAAAACCGAACTCAGCACTTCGTAAATATGCACGTGTTCGTTTGTCTAACAACATGGAAGTAACTGCATACATTCCTGGAATTGGACACAACCTACAAGAGCACAGTGTAGTATTAATTCGTGGTGGTCGTGTAAAAGACTTACCAGGGGTTCGTTACCATATCGTTCGTGGTGCACTTGATACTGCAGGAGTAGATGGCCGCATGCAAGGACGTTCAAAATACGGAACAAAAAGACCTAAAAAATAAATAGGTTTTAAGACAGCAATGATAGGAAAGGAGGGGGACATATGCCACGTAAAGGACCAGTACCTAAACGCGATGTCTTGCCAGATCCACTTTATAATTCAAAACTAGTAACTCGTTTAATCAATCAAATCATGATTGACGGTAAGCGAGGTAAGGCACAAAAAATTCTTTATAATGCATTTGATCTTGTTGGACAAAGAAGCGGACAAAATCCTATGGAAGTTTTTGAACAAGCAATGAAAAACGTAATGCCTGTTCTTGAAGTTCGCGCTAGACGTGTTGGGGGATCTAACTACCAAGTACCTGTTGAGGTTCGCCCGGAACGCCGTCAAGCATTAGGGTTACGTTACATTGTTAACTACTCACGCTTACGCGGAGAAAAAACAATGGAAGAACGTCTTGCTAATGAAATTTTAGACGCTTCAAACAACACTGGAGCTTCTGTTAAGAAACGCGAAGAAATGCATAAAATGGCTGAAGCGAACAAAGCATTCGCTCACTATCGCTGGTAATATTACCAAAAATAAAGTAATTAACAGGAAGGAGAAGAATACATGGCTAGAGAGTTCTCCTTGGAAAAGACACGCAATATTGGTATTATGGCACATATCGACGCAGGTAAAACCACTACTACTGAGCGTATTCTTTTCTACACAGGACGTATTCACAAAATTGGTGAAACACACGAAGGTGCTTCACAAATGGACTGGATGGAACAAGAGCAAGAGCGTGGAATTACAATTACTTCTGCTGCTACAACTGCTCAATGGAAAAACCATCGTATCAACATCATCGATACACCTGGACACGTAGACTTCACAGTTGAGGTTGAACGTTCATTACGTGTACTTGATGGTGCGGTAACAGTTCTAGATGCACAATCTGGGGTAGAACCACAAACTGAAACTGTATGGCGTCAAGCGACAACATACGGAGTACCAAGAATTGTATTCATCAATAAAATGGATAAAATCGGTGCTGACTTCTTGTATTCTACAGGAACATTAAAAGATCGCTTGGGTGCTAATGCACATCCAGTACAGCTTCCAATTGGAGCTGAAGATGAGTTTGAAGGTATTATTGACCTTATCGACATGGTTGCTTACTTCTATGAAGATGATTTAGGTACACGTGCAGAGGCTCGTGAAATACCTGCAGAATACAAAGATAAAGCAGAGGAGCTTCGCACAGGACTTGTTGAAGCTGTATCTGAATTAGACGAAGAGCTTATGATGAAGTATCTTGAAGGAGAGGAAATCTCTAAAGAGGAGCTAAAACAAGCAATTCGTAATGCAACATTAAGTGTTGAATTTTACCCAGTATTCTGTGGTTCAGCATTTAAAAACAAAGGTGTTCAATTAATGCTTGACGGTGTAATTGATTATCTTCCTGCACCAACTGACGTACCAGCTATTGAAGGTATCGTTCCTGGTACAGAAGAACAAGTTACACGTCCATCATCTGATGACGCACCGTTCTCAGCGCTAGCATTTAAAGTTATGACAGACCCATTCGTTGGTAAGTTAACATTCTTCCGCGTATACTCTGGAACTTTAGATTCTGGTTCATATGTTAAGAACTCAGTTAAAGATAAGCGTGAACGCGTAGGACGTATCTTACAAATGCACGCTAACTCACGTGAAGAGATTTCAAGAGTTTACTCTGGAGAGATCGCTGCTGCTGTAGGATTAAAAGATACTTCTACAGGGGACACACTTTGCGATGAGAAAAATCTTGTAATACTAGAGTCTATGGAATTCCCTGAACCGGTTATCTCTGTAGCTATTGAGCCAAAAACAAAAGCTGACCAAGATAAAATGGCTATTGCTTTAGGTAAATTAGCAGAAGAGGATCCAACGTTCAGAACAGAAACAAACCCAGAGACTGGTCAAACAATTATCTCTGGTATGGGTGAATTACACCTTGACATCATTGTTGATCGCTTGAAGCGTGAATTCAAAGTAGAAGCAAACGTTGGTGCTCCTCAGGTTGCATACCGTGAAACTATCCGTGCCGCTGCTGAAGTCGAAGGTAAATTCGTACGTCAGTCTGGTGGTCGTGGACAATATGGTCACGTATGGGTTAAATTCGAACCAAACGAAGAAGGCGCTGGCTTTGAATTTGTTAATAACATTGTTGGTGGTGTAGTACCACGTGAATACATCCCTTCTGTTGAAAATGGAATTAAAGAAGCAGCAGAAAATGGTATATTGGCTGGCTACCCATTAATCGACTTCAAAGCTACATTGTATGATGGAAGCTACCATGATGTCGATTCCAATGAAATGGCATTTAAAGTTGCTGCCTCTATGGCACTTAAAGCAGCTAAAAATAAATGTAACCCAGCTATCTTAGAACCTATGATGAGAGTCGAGGTTGTAATCCCAGAAGAATACATGGGAGATATTATGGGTGATGTAACTTCACGTCGTGGACGTGTGGAAGGAATGGAAGCTCGCGGACCTGCGCAAGTAGTTAAAGCATTCGTACCACTTGCTGAAATGTTTGGTTATGCAACTTCATTACGTTCAAACACACAAGGACGTGGAACTTATACAATGCATTTTGATCACTATGAAGAAGTACCGAAAAGCATTGCTGAAGAAATTATTAAGAAAAATGCAGGAGAATAATTGATTTTTTCTTTATTCTCAAGTATAACTTTTATTGTAAGCTAAGAAATAACACATGATGTTATTTCTTGGCTGTAAATATACTTAAAAAATACTTTCAATTATTTAAGGAGGAACTATAAATGGCTAAAGAAAAGTTTGATCGCTCGAAAAGTCACGTAAACATTGGAACAATTGGACACGTTGACCATGGTAAAACTACATTAACTGCTGCAATTACAACTACTTTGCACAAAAAATCTGGTAAAGGTACTGCAATGGCTTATGACCAAATTGATGGTGCTCCAGAAGAAAAAGAGCGTGGAATTACAATCGCTACTTCTCACGTAGAATACGAAACTGACAGCCGTCACTATGCGCACGTTGACTGCCCAGGTCACGCTGACTATGTTAAAAACATGATCACTGGTGCTGCACAAATGGACGGAGCTATCTTAGTAGTATCTGCTGCAGATGGTCCAATGCCACAAACTCGTGAGCACATCTTACTATCTCGTAACGTAGGGGTACCTTCAATCGTAGTATTCCTTAACAAAGTAGATATGGTAGATGACGAAGAATTACTAGAACTAGTTGAAATGGAAGTTCGCGATCTATTATCTGAATATGACTTCCCTGGTGATGATGTACCAGTAATCAAAGGTTCTGCTCTTAAAGCTCTAGAAGGTGACGCTGACTATGAAGCTAAAATCTTTGAATTAATGGATGCTGTAGATGAGTACGTTCCAACTCCAGAACGTGACACTGACAAACCATTCATGATGCCAGTTGAGGATGTATTCTCAATCACTGGTCGTGGTACTGTTGCAACTGGACGTGTTGAGCGTGGTGAAGTAAGAGTTGGTGATGAAGTTGAAATCATTGGTCTTAATGAAGAAGCTTCTAAAACAACTGTAACTGGTGTTGAAATGTTCCGTAAGCTTCTTGACTATGCTGAAGCTGGTGACAACATTGGTGCACTACTACGTGGTGTTGCTCGTGAAGACATCAACCGTGGTCAAGTATTAGCAAAACCTGGTTCAATTACACCACACACTAACTTCAAAGCTGAAGTTTATGTATTATCAAAAGAAGAAGGTGGACGTCATACTCCATTCTTCGCTAACTATCGTCCTCAGTTCTACTTCCGTACAACTGACGTAACTGGAGTTATCCAACTTCCAGAAGGAGTAGAAATGGTAATGCCTGGCGATAACATCGAAATGAGTGTAGAACTTATTTCTCCAATCGCTATCGAAGACGGTACTCGTTTCTCAATCCGTGAGGGTGGACGTACTGTTGGATCAGGCGTTGTAACTACAATCGAAAAATAAGTTTTAACCTATAAAACAGGTAGCTATTCATTAGCTACCTGTTTTTTGTATACTAGCTGGTTTGATAGTGAAAGATGATGGTGTGACGTGTGATCTAGAGTAGTTCCAAACAGGGGTGGGAGAGAATGTTAGCGGAAGGAGGATTTGTTAAATCTAGCGAGCGGATTGTTCTTCTGTTAAGTACGCATTACATATGCATGGGAAGCGTTACTATAAACGTAGATTTACTAGGAATAAAGCACAGGATTAAGAGCACAAATCTATTCCATATTAATAGATGATTTACCATATAAGTTGGAAGCAAAACAGGCTTGTCTATTAGCCACCAAACTTTCCCAACAAAAAAATCCCTACACCCCTTGCAATCACTAACAATAGTAAGTATAATACATAGATGTGCAACAAAATAGATTTCCCATAAAAAAGGGTTGCATTGACCAAGTAAATTCTATATAATAAGAATGTTGGTCATTAAAGGCGATGAAGTGAAAGGTTGTTGGCACACCCGGCCCCTTTGCCATGGCGGGGTGTCAAGGAATTTTCATGGAGAATGTCTGTTATAAAATGGGCGTAAAGGAGGGAAAATAATGGCAAAAGAAAAGATTAGAATCCGTTTAAAAGCATATGATCACCGTATTTTAGATCAATCTGCTGAAAAAATTGTAGATACTGCGAAACGTTCTGGTGCAAATGTGTCTGGTCCGATTCCACTACCTACAGAAAAAGCTGTTTATACTGTATTACGTGCGGTGCACAAATACAAGGATTCACGTGAGCAATTCGAAATGCGTACACATAAACGCTTAATCGATATTGTTAACCCAACACCACAAACTGTTGATTCGTTAATGCGTCTTGACTTACCATCTGGTGTTGATATTGAAATTAAATTATAATTAATGTTTTATTAATAGGAGGTGTAACGGATGACGAAAGGAATCTTAGGTCGTAAAATCGGCATGACTCAGCTATTCTCTGATAATGGTGAATTAATCCCTGTAACAGTAATTCAAGCTGAGCCAAACGTCGTATTGCAGAAGAAAACATTAGAAAATGATGGTTACGAAGCAGTGCAAATCGGTTTTGCTGATGAAAAGGAATCACGTTCAAACAAAGCGGAAAAAGGTCATGCTGAAAAAGCAAACACAGCCCCTAAGCGCTACGTTCGTGAAATCCGTGACGCAAATCTTGATGACTATGAAGTTGGTCAAGAAGTTAGCGTTGAAGTTTTTCAAGCAGGCGAAAAAGTAGATGTAACAGGAACTTCTAAAGGGAAAGGTTTCCAAGGTGCGATCAAGCGCCACAACCAACAACGCGGACCTATGTCTCATGGTTCTCATTATCACAGAGCTCCAGGTTCTATGGGTGTAATTGACCCAATGCGCGTATTCCCAGGTAAAAACCTACCAGGACATATGGGTGCTGAACAAGTAACTATTCAAAACCTTGAAGTTGTAAGTGTAGATGCAGAACGCAATCTATTACTTATCAAAGGTAATGTCCCAGGTGCAAAAAAATCAGTCGTTAAAATTGCAAGTGCAATCAAGGCTAACTAATCATATACACGAAGGGAGGATATGTCATGCCTAAAGTAGCACTATTTAAACAAGATGGTTCACAAGCTGGAGATGTTGTTTTAAACGAATCTGTTTTCGGTATTGAACCAAACACACATGTATTACATGAAGCGGTAGTTATGCAACGTGCATCATTACGTCAAGGTACACATGCAGTAAAAAACCGTTCAGAAGTTAGCGGCGGAGGTCGTAAACCGTGGCGTCAAAAAGGAACTGGACGTGCTCGTCAAGGTTCTATTCGCTCACCACAATGGGTTGGTGGAGGAACTGTATTTGGTCCAACACCACGCAGCTATAGCTATAAACTACCTAAAAAGGTACGTCGTTTAGCGCTTAAATCTGCATTATCTTCTAAAGTGAAAGAAGAAAGTTTAGTTGTTTTAGAGAGCCTATCATTTGATGCTCCAAAAACAAAAGAAGTTGTAAACATGCTAGCTGCTCTAAATGTGAATGAAAAAGCATTAATCGTTACTGCTGATAAAGATGAAACTATTATCCGTTCAGCAAATAACCTTCAAGGAGTAAAAGTTCTTACTGTGGAAGAGGTTAACGTACTAGATTTGCTTACGCATGACAAGTTGATCTTAACTAAAGATGCAGCTGAAAAAGCAGGGGAGGTGCTTGCATAATGAAAGATGCACGTGATATCATTAAGCGCCCTGTCATCACAGAAAATTCTGCTGACCTAATGGCAGAGAAGAAATACACGTTCGAAGTAAGTACAAAAGCAAATAAAACTGAAATCAAAGATGCTGTAGAAGAAATCTTTGGTGTTAAAGTTCTAAAAGTAAACACAATGAACCTTAAAGGTAAATTCAAGCGAATGGGACGTTACGGAGGATTCCGCCCAAATCGCAAAAAAGCTATCGTTCAGCTTTCAGAGGATAGTAAAGATCTAGACTTCTTTGAAGCTTAAGAAAAAGTTATGTGAAGGAGGGAAAAAAGATGGCGATTAAAAAATATAAACCTACCTCGAATGGTAGACGTAATATGTCTGTATCTGATTTTGCTGAAATTACTACAGACAAACCAGAAAAATCCCTATTAGCTCCACTAGCAAAACGTGGCGGTCGTAATAACCAAGGGAAATTAACAGTTCGTCATCAAGGTGGCGGTCACAAGCGTCAATACCGTATTATCGACTTTAAACGCGATAAAGATGGAATACCAGGACGCGTTGCTACGGTTGAGTATGATCCAAACCGTACCGCTAACATTGCATTAATTAATTATGTTGATGGTGAAAAGCGTTATATCTTAGCACCTAAAGGATTAAAAGTAGGTCAAGAAATTGAATCTGGTGAAAATGCAGATATCAAACTAGGAAATGCATTACCACTTGCAAACATTCCAGTGGGTACAATCATTCACAACATCGAGTTAAAACCTGGTAACGGTGGTCAAATCGCACGTTCTGCAGGTGCAGAAGCTCAAATTCTTGGACGTGAAGGAAAATACACACTAGTACGTTTAGCATCTGGTGAAGTACGTTTAATTCTTTCAAGTTGCCGTGCTACAATCGGTCAAGTTGGAAACATTGAACATGAATTAATTCGAGTTGGTAAAGCAGGACGTTCTCGTTGGAAAGGTATCCGCCCAACTGTACGTGGATCTGTTATGAACCCGAATGATCACCCACACGGTGGTGGTGAAGGACGCGCTCCAATCGGACGTAAATCACCAATGTCACCATGGGGCAAACCAACACTTGGTTACAAAACGCGTAAACGTAATAAAACTACCGATAAATTTATCGTTCGTAAACGCAAAAAATAATCGTATTTTCGATTGGACAATTTGTCCTGTCTCTTAACTCTGAAAGGAGGTTTATCCATGGGTCGTAGCTTGAAAAAAGGACCTTTCGCTGATGATCATCTATTGAAAAAGATCGATCAGCTTAACGAATCCGATAAGAAACAAGTAATTAAAACTTGGTCTCGTCGTTCAACAATTTTTCCAACGTTTGTAGGTCATACAATCGCTGTATATGATGGTCGTAAACATGTACCGGTTTATGTTACTGAAGACATGGTTGGACATAAATTAGGTGAATTCGCGCCAACCCGTACGTATAAAGGGCACGCTGCCGATGATAAGAAAACAAAACGCTAATGAGAGGAGGCACTAAAGTATGCAAGCTAAAGCCGTAGCGAAATCAGTTCGCATTGCTCCTCGTAAAGTACGATTAGTCGTTGATTTAATTCGAGGAAAAGACGTTGGTGAAGCAATTGCTATATTACGCCATACACAACGCGGTGCTTCTCCAGTCGTAGAAAAGGTATTAAACTCTGCTGTTGCTAACGCAGAACACAACTACGAAATGGATCCGGATAATTTAGTTATTTCCGAAGCATTTGTAAATGAAGGTGCAACATTGAAACGTTTCCGTCCACGCGCACAAGGACGTGCAAGCAGAATTAATAAGCGCACTAGCCACATTACAGTAGTGGTAACAGAAAAGAAGGAGGGATAGTCAGTGGGTCAAAAAGTAAATCCAACCGGTCTTCGCGTCGGTATCATTAAAGACTGGGAGTCAAAATGGTATGCGGGCAAAGACTATGCAGACTTACTACACGAAGATATCAAAATTAGAGAATATCTTGAAAACCGCTTAAAAACAGCTGCTGTTTCTTCTATTGAAATCGAACGTGCAGCAAACCGTGTAAACATTACTATTCATACTGGTAAGCCTGGTATGGTAATTGGTAAAGGCGGTTCTGAAGTAGAAGCTCTACGTAAATCATTAAATAGTTTGACTGGCAAACGTGTTCACATTAACATCGTAGAAATCAAGAAAGTAGACCTTGACGCTACACTAGTTGCTGAGAACATTGCTCGTCAATTAGAAAACCGTATTTCATTCCGTCGTGCACAAAAACAAGCAATTCAACGTGCGATGCGCGCTGGTGCGAAAGGAATTAAAACACAAGTTTCCGGACGTCTTGGCGGAGCAGATATCGCTCGTGCGGAACATTATAGTGAAGGTACAGTACCACTACACACATTGCGTGCTGACATCGATTACGCTACAGCAGAAGCAGACACAACTTATGGTAAATTAGGTGTCAAAGTGTGGATCTATCGTGGTGAAGTCCTTCCAACTAAAAACAACAATTAAGGAAGGGGGCACATTTCTATGTTAATGCCTAAACGTGTTAAATATCGTAGACAACATCGTGGTAAAATGAGAGGCCAAGCTAAAGGTGGTACAACTGTCGCTTTTGGTGAATATGGAATTCAAGCAACAGAAGCTTCATGGATTACAAGCCGTCAAATAGAAGCTGCTCGTATTGCAATGACTCGTTATATGAAACGTGGTGGTAAAGTTTGGATTAAGATTTTCCCAGACAAACCATATACTGCAAAACCTCTAGAAGTCCGCATGGGTTCTGGTAAAGGTGCTCCTGAAGGATGGGTAGCAGTAGTTAAACCTGGTAAAGTAATGTTTGAAATCGCTGGTGTATCAGAAGAAGTTGCGCGCGAAGCGTTGCGTCTTGCTTCTCATAAACTACCGATTAAAACTAAATTCGTAAAACGTGAAGAAATTGGTGGTGAAAGCAATGAAGGCTAATGAAATAAAAGATCTAACCACTGCCGAAATTGAACAAAAAGTTAAATCGTTAAAAGAAGAATTATTTAATTTGCGCTTTCAACTTGCAACTGGTCAATTGGAAAACACTGCACGTATCCGTGAAGTGAGAAAAACAATTGCACGTATGAAAACAGTTGTACGTCAACGTGAACTTAGCGTAAATAACTGATAATGAGAGGAGGTTAGCCTCAAATGACAGAACGTAATGATCGTAAAGTATACACAGGCCGTGTTGTTTCAGATAAAATGGATAAAACTATCACTGTTTTAGTTGAAACATATAAATTCCACAAACTATACGGTAAACGTGTTAAGTATTCTAAAAAATTCAAAGCTCATGATGAAAACAACCAAGCAAAAACTGGTGATGTTGTTCGCATCATGGAAACTCGTCCGCTATCAGCAACTAAGCGTTTCCGTCTAGTTGAAGTCGTTGAAGAAGCGGTAATTATATAATAAAGTTCGCTCGGAAGGTATCCGAAGGGAGGTCACAGCGATATGATTCAACAAGAAACTCGTTTAAAAGTTGCAGACAACTCTGGTGCACGTGAATTATTGACGATTAAAGTACTAGGTGGTTCTGGACGCAAAACAGCTAACATTGGTGATGTAATTGTTTGTTCGGTGAAACAAGCAACACCAGGAGGCGTTGTTAAAAAAGGTGAAGTAGTAAAAGCTGTTGTAGTTCGTACTAAATCAGGTGTACGCCGTACAGATGGATCGTATATTCGTTTTGATGAAAATGCTGCCGTAATCATCCGTGATGACAAAAGTCCAAGAGGTACTCGTATCTTCGGACCAGTTGCACGTGAATTACGTGATGCAAAATTCATGAAAATCGTATCTCTAGCTCCAGAAGTTTTATAAGTGAGAGTAAAAAGGAAGATGAAAAGGACCGAGAAGTTCGAGGCAGCGTAGCTTTGAGTAGCGGAACGTATACAGTTAATACGTGAGCAACGGAAAAGCAAGCTAACGAAGAAATTCGATGTGTCATTTTCACCGGACTTTTATACAACCACTATAAGCACTAATTGAAAAGCCTTGTAAGGAGGTGCGTCAAGCATGCATGTAAAAAAAGGTGATAAAGTAAAAGTAATTTCCGGTAAAGACCGTGGGAAACAAGGTACAGTTTTAGAAGCTTACCCAAAAAAGGAACGTGTCCTAGTAGAAGGAATTAACATGGTTAAAAAACACGCGAAACCTTCGCAGGATAATCCACAAGGCGGTATTCTTAATCAAGAAGCGCCAATCCATGTTTCTAATGTAATGCCAGTAGATCCTAAATCCGGTGAACCAACTCGTGTTGGCTATGAAGTACGTGATGGAAAGAAAGTCCGCATCGCTAAAAAATCCGGTGAAGCATTAGATAAATAATTTAGCGACGAAAGGAGGGCGACATGATGAATCAATTAAAACAAAAATACCAAGATGAAATAGTACCATCTTTAATGAATAAATTTGAATATAAATCAGTTATGGAAGTGCCTGGTGTTGAAAAGATCGTTATTAACATGGGTGTTGGTGACGCAGTTCAAAACTCAAAAGCACTAGATAACGCAGTCGAAGAACTATCTTTGATTTCTGGTCAAAAGCCAATGGTTACGCGCGCTAAGAAGTCGATCGCTGGATTCCGTCTTCGTGAGGGAATGCCGATTGGTGCAAAAGTTACCCTTCGTGGTGAGCGTATGTACGAATTCCTACAAAAGCTAATCGCGGTATCACTTCCACGTGTACGTGACTTCCGTGGTATTTCTAAAAAAGCTTTTGATGGTCGTGGTAACTACACATTAGGTGTAAAAGAACAACTGATTTTCCCAGAAATTAATTATGATAAAGTAAGTAAAATTCGCGGTATGGATATTGTAGTTGTAACTACTGCTAATACTGACGAAGAAGCACGTGAACTTTTAGCTCAGCTAGGCATGCCTTTCCAAAAATAAGCTAAGAGCTAGTACAAGGAGGGAAAATTGTGGCTAAAAAATCAATGGTTGCGAAACAAAAACGCACTCCGAAGTATAAAGTACAAGAATATACTCGTTGTGAGCGTTGTGGTCGTCCACATTCTGTAATTCGTAAATTTAAACTTTGCCGTATTTGTTTCCGTGAACTTGCCTATAAAGGTCAAATTCCTGGTGTCAAAAAAGCAAGCTGGTAAACCCCGATTTGGGAAGGAGGTAATTAGTAATGGTTATGACAGATCCAATCGCAGATATGCTAACTCGTATTCGTAATGCAAACATGGTTAAACATGAAAAATTAGAGCTTCCAGCTTCTAAAATGAAAAAAGAGGTTGCAGATATCCTTAAACGAGAAGGCTTTGTACGTGATTATGAAGTAATTGAAGATAACAAACAAGGCGTTCTGCGTATTTTCCTTAAGTACGGTGCAAACGAAGAACGAGTAATTACAGGAATCAAACGTATCAGTAAACCAGGACTACGCGTATACGCTAAAGCTGATGAAGTACCACGTGTACTTAATGGTTTAGGTATCGCGATCGTATCAACTTCTAAAGGTGTACTTTCTGATAAAGAAGCACGCTCTCAAGCAGTTGGTGGCGAAGTTCTAGCTTACGTTTGGTAATTAACATTTATTAAGAGGAGGTGCATCGAATGTCTCGTATAGGACTTAAACCAATTGAAATTCCAAGTGGTGTAGAAGTAAAACTTGACGGAACTACTGTTACTGTAAAAGGCCCTAAAGGTGAATTAACTAGAAACTTTAGTAGCGAAATGAAAATCGTAATTGAAGATAATACAGTTACAGTTGAACGTCCTAGTGATCACAAAGAACATCGTTCATTACATGGAACTACTCGCAGCCTGATCGCCAACATGGTTGAAGGAGTTTCCAAGGGATTTGAAAAACAACTTGAAATCATCGGTGTTGGATATCGTGCACAAAAGCAAGGTAATAAAGTAGTTATCAACGCTGGTTATTCACACCCAGTTGAAATCGATCCAATCGAAGGTATCGAAATTGAAGTACCTAAAAACACAAACGTTGTTGTTAAAGGTATTGATAAAGAAAAAGTTGGTGCTGTTGCTGCAAACATCAGAGCGATCAGACCACCAGAGCCGTATAAAGGTAAAGGTATTCGTTACGCTAATGAATATGTACGACGTAAAGAAGGTAAAACTGCTAAGTAAGGCTAGTTAGGCGAGAAAGGAGTGACCTAAATGATCACAAAACCTGACAAAAATGTTGCACGTAAAAGAAGACATGCACGTGTTCGCAAAAATCTTGTTGGAACTACGGAGCGTCCTCGTTTAAACGTGTATCGTTCAAATAAACACATTTACGCACAATTAATTGATGATACTAATGGTTCAACATTAGTAAGTGCATCTACAGTAGATAAAGAACTAAGTGTTGAGTCTACTGGTAGTGTAGAAGCTGCTACAAAAGTCGGTGAATTAGTTGCAAAACGTGCCCAAGATAAAGGTTACAAATCAGTTGTATTCGATCGCGGAGGCTACCTTTATCATGGACGTGTAAAAGCTTTAGCAGATGCTGCCCGCGAGGCAGGTCTTGAATTTTAATCGATAAAGGAGGGAAACCTTACATGAAAAAAATGATTGATCCGAACAAATTAGATCTTGAAGAACGTGTTGTAGCGGTCAACCGTGTAGCTAAAGTAGTTAAAGGTGGACGTCGTTTCCGTTTTGCTGCATTAGTGGTTGTCGGCGATAAAAACGGTCACGTAGGTTTTGGTACTGGTAAGGCACAAGAAGTACCAGATGCTATCAAAAAAGCAGTTGACGACGCGAAGAAGAACTTAATCGAAGTACCTATCGTAGGAACAACAATTCCACACGAAATTCATGGCCAATTCGGTTCTGGTAACGTACTAATGAAACCAGCTTCTGAAGGTACTGGGGTTATCTCAGGTGGACCAGTTCGTGCGGTACTAGAGTTAGCTGGTGTAGGTGACATCTTAACGAAATCACTTGGTGCAAACACGCCAATTAACATGATTCGTGCAACAATCAATGGTTTAACAAACTTAAAACGTGCAGAGGACGTAGCAAAACTACGTGGAAAGTCTGTAGAAGAACTGTTAGGATAAGGAGGGAAACATTATGTCTAAAAAATTAGAAATCACCCTCACTCGTAGTGTAATTGGATCAAAGGAAAAACAAGTTAAGACGGTTCAGGCACTAGGATTAAAAAAGATTCGTCAAACCGTAGTTCTTGAGGATACTGAAGCTGTTCGTGGAATGGTTAACAAAGTATCTCATCTAGTATCGGTTAAAGAAGTTTAATAAATACAAAGCGTAAAGAGGAGGTGCTCGCATGAAACTTCATGAATTGAAGGCATCAGAAGGAACTCGCAAAAATCGTAATCGTGTAGGTCGTGGTACGTCATCTGGTAATGGTAAAACATCTGGTAGAGGACATAAAGGACAAAATGCACGTTCAGGCGGAGGCACACGTCCAGGTTTCGAAGGTGGCCAAATGCCATTATTCCAACGTCTACCGAAACGTGGTTTCACAAACATTCACCGTAAAGAATTTGCTATTGTTAACTTAGATGCACTAAATCGTTTTGAAGACGGCACAGAAATTACACCTGAGCTCTTACTTGAAGAAGGTGTCGTATCGAACCTAAAAGCTGGTCTTAAAGTACTTGGTAATGGTTCTATCGAAAAGAAACTTACAGTAAAAGCTCATAAGTTCTCTGCTTCAGCTAAAGAAGCTATCGAAGCAGCGGGCGGTAAAGTAGAGGTGATCTAATGTTCCGTACAATCTCCAATTTTATGCGCGTAGGTGACATTAGACGGAAGATCATATTCACATTGCTTATGTTAATTGTATTCCGTCTAGGCACATTTATTCCTGTGCCGTTCACAGATAAAACAGCTATTGATTTTATGAACCAACAAAATGTTTTTGGCTTTTTAAATACATTTGGTGGTGGGGCATTACAAAACTTCTCCATTTTTGCAATGGGGATAATGCCTTACATTACAGCATCGATTATTATGCAATTACTACAAATGGATGTTGTACCAAAGTTTGCAGAATGGAAAAAACAAGGTGAAATGGGCCGTAAGAAACTTGCTCAGGTTACCCGCTATGGAACAGTTGTTCTTGCATTTGTTCAAGCAATTGCTATGTCAATCGGATTTAATGCGATGGCTGGTGGCTTGTTAATTGCAAATCCTGATCCACTTAAATTCCTAATCATTGCACTCGTATTAACTAGTGGCACAACATTTTTAATGTGGTTAGGTGAACAAATCACTGCACATGGAGTTGGAAATGGTATTTCCATCTTGATCTTCGCAGGTATCGTTGCTGCCGTTCCAAATGGCGTACAGCAATTATTAGCACAATACTTCACAAACCCAGGTGATGAATTGTTCATTAATATTGTAATTGTTGTATTAATTGCTTTGGTTGTTATCGCAGTAACAGTAGGTGTTATCTTCATCCAACAAGCATTGCGTAAAATTCCAATTCAATATGCGAAGAAACTAGTCAACCGTTCTCCAGTTGGTGGACATTCGACACATTTACCGTTAAAAGTAAATGCTGCGGGAGTTATCCCAGTTATCTTTGCTATTGCATTTATTATTGCACCGCAAACAGTGGCAGGTTTCTTTGAAGGTAATGTAGCATCAACTATTCAATGGATTTTTGACTATACTGAGCCTGTTGGTATGTTGATTTATGTGGCGCTAATCATTGCGTTTACGTATTTCTATACATTTGTTCAAGTTAATCCAGAGCAAATGGCTGAAAACTTACAAAAACAAGGTGGATATATCCCAGGAATTCGTCCTGGTAAAAATACAGAAACGTATCTAACACGCGTTATGTATCGCTTAACATTTGTAGGCTCTATCTTTTTAGCAGCCGTTTCTGTACTACCTATTTTATTAGGTGGTCTTGCAAATCTACCTCAAGCAATACAAATCGGTGGCACTAGCTTACTAATCGTTGTTGGTGTAGCATTACAAACAATGAAACAGTTAGAAAGTCAGTTAGTGAAGCGACACTACAAAGGATTTATTAAGTAAAGATCTGCTGCCAATGAGAGCGAGGGGAATAGTGTTGAATTTAATCTTAATGGGTCTTCCTGGTGCTGGAAAAGGCACACAGGCAGAAAAAATAAACGAGAAATATAACATCCCTCATATTTCAACAGGAGATATGTTCCGTTTAGCAATAAAGGAAGGAACAGAACTTGGAAAAAAGGCAAAAGGCTTTATGGACCAAGGGGATTTAGTTCCGGATGATGTAACAATCGGCATTGTGAAAGAACGCCTAAGTAAAGATGACTGTAAAGACGGATTCTTATTAGACGGATTTCCAAGAACGATTGCACAAGCCGAAAGCTTACAAAATCTTTTATCTGATATGAATCAATCGATTGACCATGTAATACATGTGAATGTACCAGAAGAAATCTTAGTGGAGCGTTTAACAGGGCGTCGAATTTGTCCAACATGTGGTAGAGCATATCATGTGATCTATAATCCTCCAAAAGAAGAGGGTATATGTGATCATGATGGCGCGACGTTAATTCAACGGGATGATGATAAAGCTGATACGGTTAAGAATCGCTTGGCTGTTAATATTGAGCAAACGAAACCGTTACTAGACTTTTACAAAAAACTAGGATATCTTGAAACGATAAACGGTGATCAAGATATTGATCAAGTTTTCGAAGATATTCAAAAACACATTGAAAACTAAGCAATTAACTGTATGGCCAACACGAATAGGTGCAATTCTGTTTGTATAAAGATATAATAAATTGTGGGTAAGCTATAGCTTACTACATGATTAAAAACGTGACGCATGGTGGTTATGAATATATATAAGCCTTATAAATAAGGTAAATATACCTAAGTGAAGGTGATCGTTGTTGAGCGAAGATGATTCGATTCCACGAATAGGTCAAGTTGTTCGTATTATGCAAGGGCGTGAGGCGGGACAATATATGGTCGTCATCCAAGTGATAGACGATCGGTATGTCTTGCTAGCAGATGGGGAAAAACGTAAATATGATCGGCCAAAGAAAAAGAATATACATCATATTGAAGTTATGGATTATACCTCTCCGGAAGTCCAAAACAGCCTTCTAGAAACTGGTCGTGTCACAAATGGGAAATTACGATTTGCCTTAACAAAATTTGTAGGTGAGATTGTGACTGATTTGAAGAAGGGAGATCAACACGATGGCGAAAGACGATGTAATTGAAGTGGAAGGAACCGTAACGGAAACATTGCCAAATGCAATGTTTAATGTAGAGCTTGAAAACGGCCATACGGTCTTAGCACATGTATCTGGAAAGATTAGAATGCATTTCATCCGTATCTTACCAGGTGATAAAGTAACGGTAGAACTCTCTCCGTATGACTTAACACGAGGACGAATTACGTACCGTTATAAATAAGCGAGCTCCGATATAAAAGGAGGTAAAGATGATGAAAGTAAGAGCATCTGTAAAACCAATTTGTGAAAAATGCAAAGTTATTAAACGCAAAGGCAAAGTAATGGTGATTTGCGAAAACCCTAAACACAAGCAAAAACAAGGCTAAATAATAAGGAGGTGCATCTAAGCTTATGGCACGTATTGCAGGTATTGATATTCCACGTGATAAACGTGTAGTAATTTCATTAACTTATATTTATGGAATCGGAAAAAACACTGCACAAAATATCCTTAAAGAAGCAGGCGTTTCAGAAGATACTCGTGTGCGCGATCTTACAGAGGATGAATTAGGTAAGATTCGTCAAGCTACTGAGGCATATACAATTGAAGGAGACCTTCGTCGTGAAGTTTCTCTTAACATTAAGCGTTTGATTGAAATTGGATCATACAGAGGACTTCGTCACCGTCGTGGCCTACCAGTTCGCGGACAAAAAACGAAGAACAACTCTCGTACACGTAAAGGTCCACGTCGTACAATCGCAAACAAGAAAAAATAACATAAAGGAGGTAAGCTAATTCATGGCACGTAAACAAAATACACGTAAACGTCGTGTGAAAAAGAATGTTGAAACAGGTATTGCACATATCCGTTCTACGTTCAATAACACTATTGTAACGATTACTGATGTGCAAGGGAACGTAATTGGCTGGAGCTCTGCTGGTGCATTAGGCTTTAAAGGTTCTCGTAAATCTACACCTTTTGCTGCACAAATGGCAGCAGAAACTGCTGCAAAAACTGCAGTTGATAATGGCATGAAAACATTAGAAGTTACTGTTAAAGGTCCTGGAGCTGGTCGTGAAGCTGCTATTCGTTCACTACAAGCTGCTGGATTAGAAGTTACAGCTATTAAAGATGTAACACCAGTACCTCATAATGGTTGCCGCCCACCAAAACGTCGTCGTGTTTAATTTTTAACGTATATAATTTGTCACCCTGTCAATAATGGGTTATGATGGCTAAAAGTATATAAAAAAGAAGTTTTTAACAAATTTCAGGAGGTTAAATTAATCGTACTCTGTACGATTAAATCCTCAGTATACAGCATCGCATAGACAAAAGAGTACGATAACTTTAGGTAGCGCAGAAACGCCAACTGCCTATTTGAGGAATTTCGGTTAGACGAGATTGTCTAACCGGGGTTTCGACGTTTTTAAGGAGGGTTTTATGGAATGATCGAAATAGAAAAGCCAAAAATTGAAACGGTAGAGATTAGCGAAGATGCTACGTTTGGAAAATTTGTGGTAGAACCGCTAGAGCGTGGTTATGGTACTACTCTAGGAAACTCCTTGCGTCGTATCCTACTATCCTCACTTCCAGGTGCTGCTGTTACGTCAGTCCAAATTGATGGAGCATTACATGAGTTTTCAACGATTGATGGTGTTGTTGAGGATGTTACAACCATCGTTTTAAACTTGAAAAAGTTAGCTCTTAAAATTTATTCTGATGAAGCAAAAACATTAGAAATTGATGTGCAGGGAGAAGGAAAAGTTACGGCTGCAGATCTTACTTATGATAGTGATGTAGAAGTATTAAATCCGGATCTACCTATTGCTACATTAAATAGCAAAGGTCACTTGCATATGAAAATCACCGCAGAACGTGGTCGGGGCTATCGTCCAGCTGAAGAAAATAAACAAGAGGATCAACCGATTGGCGTCATTCCAGTTGATTCGATCTTTACACCTGTATCACGTGTTACGTACCAAGTAGAGAATACTCGTGTAGGACAAAGCGCAAACTTTGATAAATTAACATTGGATGTTTGGACAGATGGAAGTATTCGTCCTGAAGAGGCAGTTTCTTTAGGTGCTAAAGTCTATATGGAACATCTGAATATTTTTGTAGGTTTAACAGACGAAGCGCAAAATGTTGAAATTATGGTTGAGAAAGAAGAAGACCAAAAAGAAAAAGTAATGGAAATGACAATTGAAGAATTAGATCTTTCTGTAAGATCTTACAATTGTTTGAAACGTGCTGGCATAAATACAGTTCAAGAGCTTTCAAATAAATCTGAAGAAGATATGATGAAAGTACGTAATTTAGGCCGTAAATCACTAGAAGAAGTTAAAGTAAAACTAGAGGATCTTGGCTTAGGCTTACGTAAAGATGACTGATAGGTACAGACACCTTTAGATTCACGAGAAAGGGAGGGATAGTCCATGGCTAGAAAATTAGGTCGTACAACAGATCAACGTATGGCATTACTTCGCAACCTTGCATCTGACTTAATTATTCACGAACGGATTGAAACAACAGAAGCAAAAGCGAAAGAATTGAAGTCAGTAGTTGAAAAAATGATTACGCTAGGTAAACGTGGTGATCTACACGCACGTCGTCAAGCTGCAGCGTTCTTATATAATAAAGAAGCTAATGAAGAAGATACTGTTCTTCAAAAGCTTTTCAATGATGTTGCTAAACGCTATGAAGACAGACAAGGTGGTTATACACGCGTTCTTAAACTTGGCGAGCGTCAAGGTGACGGAGCGAAAATGGCAATCATTGAATTAGTTTAATGAGACCATATGCGTTAAGGGCAGGACTGAATCTCTTCCACGAGGTGAATCCCAGCCCTTTTTTTGTTATATGCGTTTTTGGGATAGTTAGTTGTTATTGATATAATGGGATTATGATTAGGAATTGGTTAGATAACGGAATGAGTTAACATTGCACAAAAATAGTTGTACAATTAAAAACGTGAAATAATAATTATAAAACTCAGGGTTAGTAGAGCATTAGAGGAGGAATACCATTGCGAGAAAAGTTAATAGAGTTTAGAAATGTATCATTTCGATACGGAGAAGAAGAGCCTTGGGTTTTGAAGGATGTATCATTCGACATATATAAAAATGAGTGGGTTGCCATAATAGGCCATAATGGTTCCGGCAAATCTACCATTGCTAAGTTAATGAATGGACTACTATTTCCCCAAGAGGGCGAAATATATATTAATGGCCAGGTTGTTAATCAAGACACAATTTGGGATATTCGTAAAGAAGTAGGGATGGTATTCCAAAATCCAGATAATCAGTTTGTTGGAACAACTGTTCAGGACGATGTAGCATTTGGAATGGAAAACCGAGGTATCCCTAGAGATGAAATGATTCGACGTATTGATGAGTCATTAACTGCTGTTGGAATGCAAGATTATCGATTAACGGAGCCACATCGTTTATCAGGTGGACAAAAACAACGCGTTGCCATTGCAAGTGTACTAGCTATTTCACCCCAAGTACTTATCTTGGATGAAGCAACTGCGATGCTCGATCCAAAAGGAAGACTAGAAATTATGAGCACAGTTTCTAACGTACAGGACCGAAATGAACTTTCGTTAATCACGATTACACATGATCTTCGCGAAGTTGTACAAGCTGAACGAGTAATCGTAATGAACGAGGGAGTTATTTGGGATGAAGCAAAACCAAGGGAGATTTTTGCTAAAAAGGATAGACTACGTGAAATAGGATTAGATGTTCCTTTTATTGCTACCTTAGCAGATGAATTAAATAAATCCGGATTACGTATTAGCAATGAGCCACTAAATCATGAAGAACTGTTGGAGGACTTATGGACATTACATTCAAAAATGTAGATTATATTTATCAAGAAAACTCCCCCTTTGCTCATAAAGCAATAGAAAATTTATCATTTCATATTCCGTCTGGATCCTTTGTAGCGGTTATTGGTCATACAGGTTCAGGGAAATCCACATTAATTCAACATTTAAATGGTTTAATTAGACCGAGTAATGGTGAAGTCCATATTGGAGATTTCCGTTTAACGAATGATGACAAACCGAAGAATATGAAAGAGCTAAGAAGCCGTGTAGGCGTTGTATTCCAATATCCAGAGCATCAGTTGTTTGAAGAAACCGTAGCAAAAGATATAGCTTTTGGACCTGAAAATTTCGGTGTTTATAAGCGTGACATCGAAAAACGAATAAAGGAAATTATACCTGCTGTGGGACTTTCAGAAGAGTTACTAGAGCGGTCCCCTTTTGAATTAAGTGGGGGACAGATGAGAAGGGTTGCAATAGCTGGGGTGTTAGCTATAAAACCAGAAATACTTGTGCTAGATGAGCCAACAGCTGGTCTAGATCCACGAGGTCAAAAAGAAATTATGGAAATGTTTTATGATTTGCATCAAAAAGAAAATTTAACGACCGTATTAGTAACACACAGCATGGAAGATGCTGTTAAATACGCAGATCACGTCATTATATTGAACAAAGGGACTAAGTATATGGAAGGGAAGCCAGAAGAGGTTTTGACGCAACAGGAGGCTTTAAATAAGGTTCAGTTAGATGTACCTGAAATGATTGAATTTCTGTATGCTTTTGAAAAGCGGTTTGGTCTACCCATTCCATTTAAGCGACAATCCGTTAAACAGCTTGCAGATGAGATTCAGCATGCCATGAAGGAGGCTGGATCCCATGAATAATTCACTAATTATTGGTCAATATGTGCCGGGAAATACTATCGTACATCGATTAGATCCGCGTACAAAAATAACGATTATATTCTTTTTTGTTATCTTTGTTTTTTTTGCTAATTCTGTATTAAGTTATGGAATTTTAACATTGTTCGCTATTGCTACAACACTGATTACTAGAATACCGCTACGCTATATATTAAAAGGATTAACACCTGTCTGGTTCTTAATTATTTTTACATTTATCTTGCATATATTTGTAACCAAAGAAGGATCGGTAGTATTTGAATTATTTACCTTCAAAATATATTCTGGAGGAATAATACAAGGGATTGCAATATCGCTACGATTCTTTTTATTAATATTAGTTACATCTCTATTAACATTAACGACAACACCAATAGAAATAACGGATGCAATAGAGGATATGCTTCACCTGCTAAAGAAAATCAAGTTTCCTGTTCACGAATTAGCACTTATGATGTCTATTTCATTACGCTTTATTCCAACCTTAATGCAGGAAACAGAAAAAATATCTAAAGCGCAAGCTTCTCGTGGAGTCGATTTTAGAACGGGTCCTGTTAAAGAGCGAATAAAAGCGGTTGTTCCATTACTTGTTCCGCTTTTTGTTAGTGCCTTTAAACGGGCTGAAGAGTTAGCGATGGCAATGGAAGCAAGGGGCTACCAAGGTGGAGAAGGAAGAACAAAGCTGCGCCAATTAAAAATAGAATCCATCGATTTCATTGTTTTTATAATATTTGGCTGTGTAGTAATAGGTTTGTTTGTAACGAGAATATATTAGATCGATAGAAAGGCTGGATGTAGATGAGGAAAATAAAATGTATTATTAGTTATGATGGTACTAATTTTTCGGGGTACCAAATCCAGCCTAAAAAACGCACGATTCAAGGGAAAATAGAAAATGCCTTACAAAAGATCCATAAAGGTACACCTATTCGCGTACATGCATCAGGTAGAACAGATACAGGAGTACATGCTATCGGCCAGACTATTCATTTTGAAACGGAATTTGATTTATCGGCATATAACTGGAGAAAAGCATTGAATACACTGTTGCCCGATGATATTTATGTAAAAGAGGTTGAAGAGGTTTCAAATACATTTCATGCAAGATATGATGTAGTAGAAAAGGAATATCACTACTATATTTGGAATGAAAAAGAGTTTGATGTATTTAAGCGGAATTATGCCTACCAATTCCCCTATCCATTAGATGTACAGGCAATGCAAAAAGCCTGTAGTTATTTTGAGGGTACACATGACTTTACGACTTTTTCTTCTGCTAAAGCAACTGTTATGGGAAGTAAAGTTCGAAACTTATTTGAAGCATCCTGTAAGCAGAATGGAAAAGAAATAGAGTTTATTTTTCGAGGGAGTGGATTTTTGTATAATATGGTACGAATTATGGTAGGAACTCTGCTCGATGTAGGGCAGGGAAAACTAGATCCAGAAACTATTCCAGAGCTACTAGAGAAGAAAGATCGAAGAATGGTAGGAGAAACAGTTCCGTCTCAAGGGCTATATTTATGGCAAGTGAAGTATGAATGATAGTAACCTAGTTAATCATAGAAAATAAACAATCATTTCCCGGGAAATGTCGACAGTATTCTTATCTTATTTGTCGAAAAAATAATAGTATGCCAATGAAAACACAAACATGATGTTTTTCGATAAAATAAACGAGATTCCCTTGACATTTACCCCTGTTTTGGTATATTATGATCTATGGCATTTTATTTCTAAAACCGCGATTAGCCCCGGAACTAATTGTGTTGAAGATATAGGAATATAACGAATTGAAAATGAATTAATTGAAAATAATGGAGGGAAACCAATCATGCGCACAACTTTCATGGCAAATGAAAATAATATTGAACGCAAATGGCTTGTTGTGGATGCTGAAGGACAACGCTTAGGTCGTTTATCTAGTGAAGTTGCTTCAATCCTTCGTGGAAAGCACAAAGCTACTTACACTCCACACGCTGATACAGGTGATTATGTAATCATCATTAACGCTGATAAAATTGAATTAACAGGTAACAAATTAAATGACAAAATGTACTACCGTCATTCAGGACATCCAGGTGGATTAAAAGAACGTAATGCTGACGAAATGCGTACGAAATACCCAGAGCAAATGTTAGAGCTTGCTATCAAAGGAATGCTTCCAAAAGGTTCTTTAGGTCGTAAAATGGGTAAAAAATTACACGTATTCAGAGGTTCTGAACACACTCATCAAGCACAAAAACCAGAAGTTTACGAGCTTCGTGGATAATTAAAAGGAGGTTAATCAATTGGCACAAGTACAATACTACGGCACAGGTCGCCGCAAAAGTTCAACTGCTCGCGTACGTTTAGTACCAGGAACTGGTAATGTAACAATTAATGGTCGTGACGCTAAAGACTATTTCCCATATGAAACACAACTTCTAATTCTTAACCAGCCACTTAAGGCTACAGAAACGGAAGGAACTTATGACGTTTTAGTAAACGTTGATGGTGGAGGATTTACTGGTCAAGCTGGTGCAATCCGCCACGGAATCGCTCGTGCTTTATTAGAAGCTGATCCAGAATATCGCGCTTCTCTAAAACGCGAAGGATTCTTAACTCGTGACGCTCGTATGAAAGAACGTAAAAAATACGGTCTTAAAGGCGCTCGTCGTGCACCTCAGTTCTCAAAACGTTAATATATCAATATTTATTAAAGGCTCTCAACCGATTTGGTTGGGGGTCTTTTTTTATGAAAAAGACTTGTGACCAGACTTGGCCACGTTTCCTTCTCAATATACATTAAAAAATCCTCCGCTATCCTCTCTTTTAACCTGGATTCCCGATATTTATAACGAGGGATTACTCCGAGCGCATCATAAAGTTCTATTTGTTTCTTAGTCATCTCCCCTAATACGCGACTGTGCTCTGGCGTTTCCAACAGCTCAATAATATCTAATTCATCGAGTAATCCTTTGATCGTCCATTTTTCAAATAAACCAGCATCCTGCTTCTTCTTTTTGATATAAGATAAGTAAATGAGTGCAATAAATTCGATAAAAAGCTTGCCGTTAAGTGATAATTCGGAAGAAACATGTAATCGTCTAAAGTTAAGACGTTCTTTGAGATTGCCAAATCCTTTTTCCGCGATATCTTTACTGCGATATAACGACAATGCTTCAAACGGATCTTTGACCTCATTGGACATCAATGCAAAATATCCATAATTTTTGGCGGCTTCCCGCATTGCTTCTTCTTTCGGTTTGACTTTCCTACTACGCTTTGGAGTTTCCGTCACTTCAAAGTATTTGTCATAATCCTTCTGCGATACTCTTTCGGTGTATTTTCCAGTATATCATGATGTAGGCTTGTCAAATAATCATTCATGTCCGCTTGGTCTTTGGCTGCTTTTTCTGGGTTGTAAAACAATAAAAGATACGCACGTCTCTTCTCTTTTAAAATATCTCCTTTGTAGGGTCGATTCTGTTCATAATCCCATACTATTTTCTTGCATATCCAATATGTACCGAATTGTGTTTCAAAAGTGGACCAGACTTGAAGGTTTTCTCGTTCTACCTCTAGCACTTCCTTTACATAGTTAAGCCCTAATTTTACCCCAATGATGAATTTCTGATGATGCTTATAAAGAGCATTAATGTTATCTCTACTATAAAAGCCTCGACCTAAAATGACATTAACCTTCTTATAGCCCATGACATCAAATTCTGCCATCGGTTGCTTGACTGTATTCACATCTGTCACGTTCTCTGGAAGTTTACGGTAATAAAAGGGTAGTCCTAATTGTTCACCAAAAAGCAGGGCGAGATTTAGTTGTGGCAACCGATCGTCTTCTTTATTCGACCTTTTTTCACTTGTTTCAATGTCTCGGAATAACTAGAAATAGAAGTAATATCAAATGCCCAATACTCTAATTCGATACGACGTTTTCCTTGTTTTTGAAAGAATGCCATTCTCCCTTCTTCATCCATCGACTGAAACAGTTCACTGCTTCGTTGCGATGGAATATCTTGACCAAACGGATGGATATGTAACTTCTGCCAATGAGAAAAGCGACTAAGTGCATTATTTTCCTCCAGAATCAAATAATAAGCAAGAGATAACATTTGTTTATAGGTGTCTGGAAAACAGGCTTTAAGATCCGCAATAATACCTGTTATATCTCCAATCTGATCAAATAAATAAGTCGCTCCATAAAAACTTCTCTGCATCTTGGTTATGGGAATAGGACCTGGTTTCAATGGTGCAGATGGAACATCTGTGTCTTTTGATAAGCTCTTGTGGGTATAATATCATCAGTTTCAGGATCGACTTTCCCGATAAGTGTTCGTTTCGCCCTTGATTGTTTTTTCTCTTTATCCCAATAAGGTTCATTATGATAAGCATAGGTAATCCCTGACTTTTTGTTCTTTTGATAGATAATTCCCACCACTACCACAATCCTCGTTACACGTTATAATCTGCAACGAGGTTAAAGTCAATATAAAAACCGCTTTATCATGTGTTTTTAGAGGTTTTTTAGAAGTTTCTCGTTATACATTCCGGGAATGCAGGTTTTAAATAATCTGACACGTGCGTAAGGTTGTTCATTGTCATATGAATTTTAAAGTAACATAAGTATACATCAAAAACACCTATATAGCATTGACATATAGGTGTTTTTGATGTACAATAAAAATATATGCAAAAGGGGGGAGGAAATGAGAATTGATAAATGGGAGTTACAGTTAAGAAAAGGAATAATTGAATTAGCGATAATGCTGTTCGTTAAACATAGAGCTCTTTATGGATATCAAATTACAAAAACTTTAAATGATATTCCTGAACTAAAAATATCAGAAGGCTCAATATATCCAATACTTAAAAGATTGGAAAGCAATAGATGGTTATATTCGTATTGGGATGAACCAGAATCTGGTCCACGTAGAAAGTACTATCAGTTAACAGATAAGGGATGGATAACTCTCGAAAAACGACTTGAAATTTTTAATTCATCTGCTAATATCATTAATTCATTAGAAAAGGGTGGAAATTAATGACCTACTCAAGCGTCAACGAATATATAAATAGTTTAAAGAAAAGTTTAGTTGACTTCCCAACTAATGAAAGAGCATCCATACTCGAAGAAATAGAAGTACATTTAAATGAAAAAATTAATGATCTAATAAAAAGTGGTTATAGTAATGAAGCTGCTATAAATAAAGTATTAACCGAATTTAAACCACCACAGGAATTATCAGAAGAATATCTAAAAGATAATTATAAAACTAATGATCATTTTCAAAATACAACTTCAATTGCTATAATTAATATAGGCTTATTCGGGTTATCATTTTTAGCTTTACCTATTTTAAAAGAAAGTCTGGATCTAGCTTTTATTATCTTTGGTGGTTTATTAACATTAATATTTGTAATTATTGTTACCATAAAAAAACATTGGAAACCTGATGAAATAAAAACAGTGAATGTTATTCCTAAAGTTATACTTTATTTACTTTCCCCAGCTTCAATGTTGTTTCTTTGGATTTCCATAAAGTCTAGTGAAGGGATTGTAATGTTTTCTTTGTACTATATGTTTGTCTATTGGATAATCCTTTTGCTTATTTGGTTGTTTGTGAAACTTATTTTAAAAAAAATAAGATTACAATGAAGTTATTTGAAGCTTAGAATAATAATTCTAATAAAAATAAACAATTTGATAAGGAACCAAAATTAAAAACCCTAGGTTTCGTGTAACTTACAACCTAGGGTAAATATAAAATTTATTGATAGATATATTTAATCATTTAACATAAAGCTGCTCCCCATACTAGACCACACATGGTTACACATAATGATACGGCACCTGGTCCAAGGCCTGCAAAGGCTAAGCAACCAAGTGTGCAAGTATAAAGTCCGCCAAAACCACATGCGAATTTAACCCAAAAATCACTAACTTGTATAGAATTACCAGGATTATGATTATATTCAAATAAAGGATTATCAATATTTCCTTCGCTGAAGTCATTTGTACTGTATTCATTATGAATCATTAACGTACCATACTCATCATAATCTTTATAAGTTGTTAATTCATCATTTATACTAAAGTGAGAAAGTTTTAATACGTCATTACTTTCTTTACTTAGAAATGCATAAACCACATCTATTTCATCATTTTGAGGATTCTTTACTACAGCATTAATCATTATTATATCTTCGTCAGCATAATCATGCTCACCTAGGTCGGCTACTAGAGCATATTTTTTATCTAAGTTTTTACTACTTACATTATTTTTAAATATATCACTTTTTTCAAGTGCTCGTAAATAATGATTTTTCTCTCCACCTTCAAGTGTTTCATATTGTAGGATATTTTCAGAGTCCTGATTAGTATCAATATTTTCTGCAGATGTATTCAAAGGTGCTATAAGTAACGTCAAGCACATAATTCCTAGCATTAATACTTTAAATCGCTTTTTTGAAAATGATAACTTCATTTGATAACCTCCAATTTTTAGTTATATTTAATAAATCTGTTTAACATTGTTAAAAAGTCACCTCCAATTATATATTTGCAGAATTACTAGGATGTCTTCTTGCTATATAGATTAATTTCCACAAAAGTAAAAATTATCCTTCTTTTTCATTGTGAAATAATTATAAAGAACTATTTATAAATAAAATAAGTATAACTTTATACCTAGGTTGTGAAAAATATGATAAAAAAATCTAGTTACTTAAATAGAATGCATATTGTGAATATATCGTTCGATAAGAACCAGAGTCATTTTGTTTACTTGGTATCCACCAATGACCTTGATTTTGCCATCGTTCGAAGGTGGTTTCCCGTCCCCTTCCACCGAACACTAAGAATTGATGCTGTAGTCAATGGGTTTCGTAGTGTCTAGCTTTACCACCGTTTACAGTGGTTCAATTTATCCGTGAGCTTTATTGTCCGTGAAAATAGTTCAATCTAAATAATGAATAAAGACATTAGAAAATACCGCCTGTGCCATATTTTTGAGCCAGCTATGACATGAACGGAGCTTTATCCTATAATAATAGGCATGCACAACGAATGTGCCAATCTGTTATATAGGAGGTTTTTTAGTGGTTAAATATAGTGAAATTCTTAGGGTTCATGCCCAAGGATTTAGTCAGCGGGGGATCGCATCAAGTTGTTCCAGTTCCAGGAATACCGTCAGTGAGGTCCTTGAGAGAGTGAATGCCCATAGCATTTCGTGGCCATTTGATAAGGACATGTCAGATGGTGATCTTCAAGAACTATTATTTCCGGAAAAGGGGGTACTTCTAATTTTAGAAGAAAGCCAGACTGTGAACACATCCACAAAGAATAGCTAAAAGTAGAGTACTCTGTCGCTTTTATGGGATGAATGCTGTTTAAGTTGTAGATCGAATAAAGAAATCCCTTATAGTTATCGTCAATTTTATCGTTTTTATAATGAGTATGCCACTCGGACGAAAGCTACCATGCGTTTTAAAAGAAACCTGGAGAAATATTAGAAGTGGACTAGGCTGGTCAAACTATGATTGTAAAAGACAACATTACCGGTGAAGATATTCCTGCATACGTATTTGTTTCAACTTTACCTTGTAGTCAATATGCCTGTAGAAGCCATTCTTTCCATGGAAAGCGAAAATTGGATTACAACTCATATTCACGCATTTCAATTTTAAGGTGGTGTAACAAGAATCGTAGTTCCAGATAATCAAAAACCGGAGTTGTAAAAGCATCACGAACAGAACCCAATATTAATTGAACTTATCAAGAAATGGCGGAATATTATAATACAACAATTATTCCGGTCATCCAAAGGATTATACCGAAGTTTTTATTATCCCGATATAAGGCTGCTATTGATGATAATAACAGCCATATATCCTAATAATCTTCGGGAAAATCATCGATATATGATTGTGCTATTTTAAAACACAAAGTTTTAGAATCATATCTTCACTATCTTCCCAAACAGAATTCTCATTAAATGACAAAATGTACTACCGTCATTCAGGACATCCAGGTGGATTAAAAGAACGTAATGCTGACGAAATGCGTACGAAATACCCAGAGCAAATGTTAGAGCTTGCTATCAAAGGAATGCTTCCAAAAGGTTCTTTAGGTCGTAAAATGGGTAAAAAATTACACGTATTCAGAGGTTCTGAACACACTCATCAAGCACAAAAACCAGAAGTTTACGAGCTTCGTGGATAATTAAAAGGAGGTTAATCAATTGGCACAAGTACAATACTACGGCACAGGTCGCCGCAAAAGTTCAACTGCTCGCGTACGTTTAGTACCAGGAACTGGTAATGTAACAATTAATGGTCGTGACGCTAAAGACTATTTCCCATATGAAACACAACTTCTAATTCTTAACCAGCCACTTAAGGCTACAGAAACGGAAGGAACTTATGACGTTTTAGTAAACGTTGATGGTGGAGGATTTACTGGTCAAGCTGGTGCAATCCGCCACGGAATCGCTCGTGCTTTATTAGAAGCTGATCCAGAATATCG
>NZ_WOCA01000023.1 GCF_009728145.1 Ornithinibacillus caprae
ATATAGATTACTATAATAACAAGCGAATTAAGGCAAAATTGAAGGGCATGAGCCCGATAAAATATCGAACTCATGCCCAACCAGCTGCCTAGTGAAATATTCTGTCTAACTTTATGGGGTCACTTCATAATTGATCGCCTTTTTCATTGTTAGTTATCTTTTTTAATTAGAATATTATGTTAATATTTAAATATGGATATATTTAGCTAATTAGCAACCGGTGTACGTTTACTAATTGATTTTGGTTTTAATAAACTAAAACTTCATCGTATTTTCGCGCAACCTGTGATCCGAGGAACCTTGCTTCTTCAATGGTGTTGGAGAAGGTAGGGATGATAAAAGAAGGCTAATTAAAGATGGGTGGCGGGATTCTTTATTATACAGAGTTTTGGAATACGAGTGGAAAAGATAATAACCTATATTTATTCCTAGCATAGCAGGTTAATAGAAGAGTTAAGAGAAATATATTTTATAGTGAAAAATCTTCGCTGTAAATGGGGGTGGTATTAATTAAAAATATTTTTAATTTGAACACGGTGTATATTATTGCAGTAATAATTGCCCTTGGTTCTTTACTCATACCTAAGGGAATTGAATTGTATAATCTTCAGGTACAGGGAATCAGTTATGTAGCTAATGACGTGGAAAAATATCATAATAATGCACATCCTGTGGAGGGGGAATATGCGGTTACGATTGATTTAAGTGATTTGGCGAGTAACGAAGGAAAAGTGCTGTTTGACGACGGGGAAAACAAAATATACTTGTCTGAAGTCATCGTACATAGTGAAGCGGAGTACGAATTTTTCTTTAGGTCACGTGGAAGGTATAGTTTAGGTGGTGCTTCGTTAGTTTCAGGAGTTACACACACATATTATAATGGTGGATTTAATAGTAGTTTGCAAGCTGAAGTAAAAGCATCATATAAAGGTGAAACTCATGAATTAAGTCCTTCTGGCTCTTCAGGCTTAAATTACCGTGATGGGGATGAGTTTGGGTTTTATTTGGATTTTACAGACGATATTATTCTTGATTTGAAAGAAGAAGTAATGGTTGATGTAACAGTTACAAACCTATTTGTTAATTTATGGGCAAAGAAAACAAGATAATTATGTTCAACTACCCGGGTGTAAGAGTTGTAAGGAAATAGAAAATGGGGAAGTATATGAAATTTGTTCTTATATTTGGACCTCAAGTAGTTGGAAAAATGACTGTTGGACTGCAATTATCTAAAATAACAGGCTTAAAACTTTTTCATAATCACTTGACGATTGATTTGATTAGTCATTTTTTTGATTATGGAACAAAAGAAGGGAAAAGACTGGTAAGTTTGTTTCTATGAGAAATATTTGAAGAAGTTTCAAATAATAATTTGTATGGAATTATTTTTCTTGTGGTTGGGCATTTGATAATGGATTTGAGAAAAGGGGAGAATTATGTGGGAACAATTGCTTGTAGACACAGAAAGAGGACGATTCGAAGTATTTGTTTCGGGGAGAGGTGAGCCTTTATGTGTTACTCATTTATATAGTGAGTTTAATGAGCTGGGGAGCTATTTCGCTGATATGTTTACGGATTCATTTCGTGTTTATCTTGTAAATCTAAAGGAAGCTGGTAATTCGAGTAAGGCCAAAAAGAACGATGAGTTAAGTATGTCAGAAACGGTAAATGATTTAGAAGCAATACGGGAAGCTTTAGATATAAAGATGTGGAATTTTGCAGGTCATTCAACAGGTGGAATGTTGGGATTGGTCTATGGCTTCAATCATCCACATTCATTGAACCGATTGCTAGTAGGAGGGGCTACCGCAACAAATGAATATATGGAACACGAAGACAGCATTTATAGTCAAAAGAATCAAAAAAATAAAAGACTAAAAGAGATATTTTCCATTCTTAAATCAAGTGAGTCTACGCGAACGGATAGAATAAAGGTAAGTAGAGAATGGACTGAAATGTCATTATATGACCCGAATCGATTTGATGAGTATTTTTCTAAACCAAGTAGTGGTAGGGTGGTTCAAAAACGATTGGATTATTACTCATATGAGGAACTACCAAATTACGATATTAGAGATAATATTACTAAAATTAAAACTCCAACAATCGTTTATTGTGGAAAGTATGATTCGCAATGTCCACTTGTTTATTCACAACAAATCCATCAACTCGTACCAAAATCAAAACTCTATGTTTTTGAAAAAAGTAATCATTCACCGTTCAGGGAGGAGAAAGAGCTTTTCAATGAGTTAATCAAGGATTATATCAACTTGGTTTGATTTTGTCTGAAATAGGGCAAATTGAAGAGACACAATATATTAAACTTATAGCTGGTGATAAGGTATTATGTGTTACGATTGATGGTAATTATCTGATGGAAGCCTTAACAGTTATACTAGAGGACAAGGTAAGTTTAAGCTTTAATGGTTCAATGAAACCTATTTTGATTGTTCCAGTTGGAAAATGACTCTCATCTGCAGCTTATTTCACCTGTAAGGAGCATAAGTAAGAGTATTTTTATGAGTTGCTTTAGTTGATAGCAATTCCATGATATAAGCGGATAGTTTGAATGTAGATTGATAACAGTATCTTCTGATTAGGAAGTAGGGTTATTTGGCAAGTTTCGATTGACTTAAAACAATTAATATTAGAGCGTGTTAAACGAAATGGTGTTTAACACGTTTTTTAATCTTAAAATATATTGAAACTTTTCCATTAGCAACGTGATCTAATGGTTAGAGAAAGGTGGGAAAGCATGTATCGATTAAAGCTAATAAAAAAAGCTAAATCTGGTGATACGGAAGCATTCGAGGAACTTCTAATGCTGTACAGTGCCCAATTATATCGTACAGCGTATCTTTATGCAGGTAATCATGAAGATGCTTTGGATATTGTCCAGGAAACTAGTTATAAAGCATACATAGCAATTAAAACGCTAAAAAAGAATAAGTATTTTTCTACATGGATAACAAAAATACTTATCAATTCCGCTTATGAGTATATAAAAAAGAGAAAAAGGGATATACCAATTGAGAATGTTGAACAACTATTAAAGAAGCAAGAGGAGTTTAATATTGAACAAATAGATTTATTCAGAGCAATTAATGAATTGCGAGAAACGTACCGTAATGCAATCATCTTATTTTACTTTCATGATCTTCCAATTAAAGAAATAGCAAGTATCATGGACATCCCTGAGAATACGGTGAAAACTTATCTCCATAGGGGAAAAGAACAATTAAAAACCATTTTAAAAGGGGCTGAGTATGATGAAAGAAAAATTATTACAGGAGGCTTATGAGCAAATTGAAGTTCCAAGAGAGGATGTCCAGCAAGCAATTCGGAATGGGGTACAAATGGGGGCAAAAAGTGGTAAAAGTAAGAGACCTTTATTTAGAATTTCAACTATTGCAGTTGCTTTACTTGTTGCATCTTTCGTTACCTTAAGTGTTGCTTTTCCTTCATTTGCAGAAAAAATACCATTTATGGACAATATTTATGAATTTTTCCGTGGTAATAATCAGGAGTTTGTATTTGAAGAATATGGGGATAAATCAACCGATATAAATCTAACTAAAGAGAGTAAAGGAGTACGTGTGACAATAACAGATGCTGTATATGATAGGGAAAGCATTACAATTGCATATAAAATAAAGAGTGATCATGATTTAGGTGATGATGCTGTTTTGAGTGGTGTAGAGTTAGAAATAGAAGAGATTATTAATCCCTTAAATGTTGGACAAATGCTTCCTAACAAAATTGGCGAGAATGAATATGCGGGTATACTAATTGCGACATTGGTGACCGGGCAAGAAGCAGATCAAGTTCATGTTAAATGGAAAGGAGATATAGTTCGATCTATTGAAAATCCAGAAATTTCCGTCTCGGGAGATTGGTCTTTTCAATTTACCCTAGATGCTCTTGAAAGTAAAACAAGTAGATTCACAGATGGAACATATCAAGTATATGAAAATGGATTTGGTATTGAATTAACTAGAATGACAACTACTCCAATCTCGTGGGATTTTCATTTTGCTGGGTGGGTAGATAAAAATCTAGACGGATTTGCAAAAGAAAAATGGGAAAGAGTTCTGTATGATTATAAAATATATGATGACTTAGGGAAAGAATATGAAGTGATATTTATGTCTAGTTATGGTGATAATAACGAATTTGGAGATAGAATCCGGACCACAATGGTTGATAAGAATGCATCTTCGTTAACAATTATACCAATGGTTGAAATTTATGACATAGATTGGAATTTGTTGGAAGAATCATTTGATCTTGAACCAATTAATGTTCCTTTAGATAAGTAACCAGTTTGATCATTTACGTTTTGTTTGCTAAATCAACCGATGTTGTAACTTACTAAGGGGTATTATTAACCATTAATTTAAGTTATTGCTTATCACTACTTTATTATGTGCTTCCAATGTTCGGGAAGTTCATGTGTTTCTAAGTGCTCATGCTCAAATAGTACCGCTTTTGCCCCTATTTCATAGGTTAGTCTATCTTTTCCAACGGATATGTGTGGACCAACAACAGGGATAATTTCAAGCGTAACTAAAAAACTAAACGAACGGTAACCGTTTACTCTTTTTACGTCCGTGATATCGACCATATAAGTATAAATAGTCGGTAAACGAGTGAACATTTTGGAGTAATAATCATCAATGAATTGATTGATATTGGGTAAGAGTAAACTGATAAACATATCATGATACAATTCTTCTCTTGATTCTTTTGGAGGAACAGGCATGTTGTCTGCCGAACCACTTGAAATTGGTATCAATAGTAAAGTGACGATAAATAAAAATATCAATATAAATCTCTTCAATGATATTCGCTCCTTTTATGCTTTATCATTCCTTAGAAATAAGCATTTGATGTATGTTATATGTTTAATAGATACAATTTTATTTGATTAAACAGCAATAATTTTAATAATCGAAACAAAAACACTTGCAACCATTACTGCAAGTGTTCTTGGCACTACATGATTCACTTTAAGTATCGATCTAGAAATTTTTTAATTGCTCGATAACCTGTTATTCTATTTTCTCGTTTGGTAAACCCGTGTCCTTCATCATCAAAAACAATATATTCAACTGGTACACCGTTTTTCTGAACAGATTCCACAATTTCATCTGATTCAGCCTTAAGAACACGAGGATCATTGGCACCTTGTAGCACGATTAGTGGCTTTGTAATTTTCTCTGCATGAAATAATGGAGAAATGCTGCGGATGTATGCTGTATCGGTAAATGGATTGCCGATTTTCTTGTAAAGTACATCGCGAACAGCTTCCCACCAGGATGGAATATTTTTAAGGGTTCGTTCCCAGTTGGAAACACCGAAAACATCAACTCCGACCTTAAATGCGTCTGGCTGGAAGGCCAATGCAGCAAGCGTCATATAGCCACCGTAACTTCCACCAATTATTCCGATTCGCTCTTCGTCAATTTTTCCTGTTGATACTAAAAACTTTTTCGACTCGACACAGTCTGCTAGATCAACTTCTCCATGCTTTAGATCAGCAGCTTTAAAGAATGTTTTTCCATAACCAGAGCTACCTCTGTTGTTAACTGCTAAAACCGCGTATCCATGATTCACTAGGTATTGGAACACCGGGTTGTAATTGACCATGGACTGGCCGCCTGGACCCCCATGTACCCAAACAAGAGCAGGTGCTTTTTCTCCTTCTTTTACATGTGGTTCGTAATATATTGCCGGAATAGAAAGGTCATCAAATGATGGAAAATGGACTACTTTGGCTTCAACAAGGTCATGTTGGTCAATTTCTGGATTTAGTGTATCGGTTAGACATGTTAATTCATTGCTTGCAATGTCAAATACATATAAATTTGATGGAGAATTAGAACTGTTTAATAGAAAAGCGATCAGTTTTTCACTTCTAGAAATTGTCACACCACTAATTTGACCATCTGGAAGTCCTGGTATCTCCACTGGTTTTCCCGTCTTTGTATCTAGTATTTTCATTTCTATTTTTCCGTTGTTGTTTATAAGATAAATGAGATACGTATAGTTTGGAGAGAATTTTGCCATTAAAATATCCCATTCTTCTACAGCGACTTTTTCCGCCGATTTAGTGTCTACATCGATTCGTTTTAAGTGAAGAAATTCATTATCCTCGTCTGTTACAAAGTAGAGATAGGACGAATCCCCATCAAACATTAGTGGATTATATTGGATATCGCCTTCATGTTTCGAAAGGTGTTCTACTCCGTGCTCAGCAGAAAATAGATACATATCCGAATTATTCGCTGTATTTGGCTTATGTAGTGCAATATATTTTTTGTCAGGAGATATTGCTTCAACCTGATAGCCTTCTTCATTTTGAAATAGCATTTTTGGAGTGAATGTTTCAATGTCCATTTCATAAAGATCCATGTAACGATCATCCCGTTTATTGGATTGGTAGAAAAAGCTTTTTCGGTCAGCACTCCAGCCTTCGAACATTACTTTTTCCTTTTCTCCAGGCGTTAAATCTTTTGTTTGTCCATCTTTATCTCGTACATACAGATGTGTGATTTCATTTCCTCCTTGATCACTTTGATATAAAAAGCGATGATCTTCTGGATAATAGGATATCGGGAAAATTGCGTCTGTCGTTGAATTTGTAAGTTTGTGGGATTCCGTTCCATCTCTTTTGATGGAGTAGGCATTGTACACCCCTGATTTATCACTACCATATAGAATGGACCCATCATTATGTGTAATGGATACACCTGCAAGACTTTCCGTATTCATAAACTGCTCAATCGTATACTTTGCCATCACAAAACCCTCTTTCTATTGATCTTCCTAACTATATTCTATTTCGAGTGCCTAAATACCTTTTTTATAGAAGAAATTCAACACGAATGTCGGTGCCTGTCACTTGTCGAATTTCGACAAGTGACAGGCACCGACATGACACATGACATGAATAGAATAGGAACACTTCTGTGGGTTTTCATATGATGTATTAATTAAATCGATGGAGGTGTTTACACTGATTCATACTGTAAGGCCTGGTGAAACGTTGAACCAAATAGCACTGGACTATCGTGTGGACTTAGCTACAATCCTACGGGCGAATCCTGGAATGAACCCTAATGTTATTTATCCAGGTCAATCTATAGAAATTCCAAGTTACCCTTCTCCAGATACAATTCCATACGAGATTGACATATCGATCAATAATCGATCATTAAGGTTATTAAGAAATGGAGTATTGCAAAAACAATATCCAATTGCGGTTGGTAGGATCCTACATGAAACCCCTGTTGGGGAATATATCATCATCAATAAAGCTCCCAATCCAGGTGGACCGTTTGGTACAATGTGGATGAGCTTATCCAAACAGCATTATGGAATTCATGGCACAAATGATCCTAGTTCAATTGGAAAAGCTGTATCGAGAGGATGCGTCCGAATGTATAACCAGGATGTTGAAGAACTAGCTAGTATTGTACCAATAGGAACTAGGGTAAGAATTCATCCGTAAAGATAAAAATCAAGGCGCAATCCACTGTTGAATTGCGCCTAATCAAGTATTTTTTCACTAAACTATCCCACTATCAATCGTTCTGTTGGATAATGATAATTTACATCTTCCAATCTTCTATGGAATATGAAAACAAATGATAGAATTCCAATTCTTCCTATAAACATGAGAGAAATAATAACAATTTTTCCTATAGAACTTAGCTCAGGAGTAATCCCCATTGATAATCCCGTCGTTCCGAATGCGGAGCTAACTTCAAACATAATTTCCATTAATGAAAAGGTTTCTGAGCGTGTTAGAATGACGACAGCTGTAAACCATAATACAATTGCTAAGAAGCTTACCACAACCGATCTCCGAATATCATCCTCATGAATCTCACGTTTAAATACTTTAATATGTTTACGTCCTTTTGAGTAGGACCAGATAAGTAAAATAATCACGGCAAACGTAGTTGTCCTTATACCACCACCAACAGAGCTTGGGGAAGCACCAATAAACATTAGAAAACATAGTGTTAATAACGTTGGAATTGAAAACTCACTAACATCCATGGTAGCTAGTCCACCATTTCTAGTTGTTGAAGATTGGAAAAATGCATAGAAAAATGATTCATGCCAGCTTTTATCAGCAAAAAAATAGTTTGCTTCAAAGATTAAAATGACGATCGTTCCAAATGCCATTAGTGAAAAAAATGTGATCGTTGTTAGCTTTGTGTACAATGAAAAATGTCCTCTATACTTACTTTTTTCTTTTATAAAATCCTTTACTTCAATGAGTACTGGAAAACCAATTGCACCTAGTGTCAATAAAATAATATTAATCATTTGCACAAAATAATCTTGTGCAAATGGAATTAAGGAGCTACCAGTAATATCAAATCCGGCATTTGTTGTTGCGCTCACTGCGGCAAATAATCCTTGTAAATATGCTTCCTGCCATGTTGGGAAATAGTGAAGGAAATAGGTACCTAAAATAATAGCTCCAACGAATTCGATCAATAGAATGATCGTTAAGATTTGCTTCATTAAATATACTAGTCCCGACAAATGCGATTGGTTTTGATCCGTACGAATTAGTGTACGCTCCTTTAGTCCAATCTTTTTACCAATTAGTAACCAAAAAAACGTACCGAGTGTCATAATTCCAATCCCACCGAATTGAAGGATAAATAGTAAAATAAACGTTCCAGGTGTGCTGAACGTATCTACAGTAGAAACAACCGTAAGTCCGGTAACACTTATGGCACTAACAGCTGTAAACACAATATCTAAAAATGACCAGTCTACACCAGGATTTGTTGTAATTGGTAAACTCAATAGACATATTGAAAGAATGACGGCAACTACATAAAATAAAACGATAATTTGTGCAGGACTTAATGGGTCCTTTTTTAAAAAACGTAACATGTATTTTTCTCCTTAATTCCTTTTCTATAATCCTTTTTCTTCAAACCGTTTAAGGTTATTATTTTTCCCCATAACTACGAGTATATCTTCTTGATTAACCATATCATTTGGGGAAGGGGAGATATTTACTTTTTCTCCACGCTTAATTGCAAGTATGGTACAACCATACTTGGCTCGGATATCCAAATCAACAATTGTTTTATTAGATATCTTTTTCGTAGCTACTAATTCTATAATGCTGTATTCTTTCGACAAACCGATATGATCTATGATTTTATCTGAATCTAATTGATTAGCAATTCGAATTCCCATCTCTTGTTCTGGTTGAATGATCCGATCTGCTCCAACTTTTTTAAGCACTTTTTTGTGTTGAAGGTTTTGGGCTTTTACCCAGACCTTCTTTACTCCCATATCTTTTAATATTAATGTACAAAGGATACTGGGCTGTATATTATCTCCAATAGCAATAATTGCATGGTCAAAGTTTCTTACTCCAAAAGATTTAAGAGCATTCTCATCCGTTGCATCAGCTAGTACAACATGTGAAGCAAACTCAGACATTTCTTTAACATGATCGGGATCATTATCAATGGCTAATACATCATGACCTATATTATGTAATTGACTACATACACTGCTACCAAATCGTCCTAGCCCAATAACTACAAATTGTTTTTTCATACTATCCCCTTATTTCTACTCCGTACACCATGAAAAAAGACCATCATAAAAAGAGTGGTCTTTGGCTCCTCTTAGACCTTCTCTCAAATAAATAAACGCTTACGAGGTTAGCTGTCGGATTAGGGACCTGAGAGTATCCCCTCTTATTTTCATAAGATTCACCCCAAGATAGATGCTCTATCCTAATTGGTTCCCCCGTTCAATCATTGATTCAGCGATAAAAGGTGATTGGAATTCATTTTGTAAATCTTAATCTACTCCTGTTAAATTAAATTGTCAATATTATTTTTGTAAAATCTTTGACAGAAAATAGTAATATTATATGGATACATAATAGAATTTTTCTTAGAGAAAATATATAAGGATGTTATTGAAATGGAGGGTAATAAATGGAAGAGCAAACCTTACATCAACAAATACAACAAGCGAGTCAACAAATTGCAGATGCTCAGCAGGCTTTTGCAAATGCTCAAGGTAACAATGTGGAATTACTAAAACATGCTAATGAGCAATTACAACATGCGGAACAAGCCTTACAAGATGCTAATAAGCTATCTGGAGAAGAGGCTACTAGGAATCCTCAGTTCCAACAAGCCTATCAACGATTACATGATACACGTCAACAAATGCAAGAAGCGAAGCAAAAATATAACTTTTAAACTAAACATACTAAGAGTTTAAAAACCAACTCAAACTAACGAGTTGGTTTTCAGTTTAATTTGTTGGTGATCCAGGTGGATAATAATATGGTGGAACCTTTAACCAACCTCGTTTACGCATGAGTGTTTTTAACGTGGTACCTAGTGTGACCCATTCTGAATAAAATTGTAGCCACATAATGGAAACATCGTTACGAATTGCATCAGCTTGTCCTTTCGCACATGTTTGCATACACGTAAGCAACTTAAACGCTATTCCGTTTGTAATCTCATCATCTGTTAACTTAACACCTAACGGAATCTCTTTGGAATTAGATTTTGGTTTAGCAGAAGCTACTTCAGGTAAGGGAATCCCTTCATCCCTCATAAAAGTAGTTATTCGTTTGACTTGCGATTCACATGTTTTGATAACATCATTAAGTAACTCAATAACTTCGTCGTCCGTACTAGTATTTAAACCAATTTCCTCATAGCGAATAAATTCCTCTATAACAGAAACATATTTCCAGCAGTCCCCGATTTCAATGACATTTAACGGGGATTTTGGTTCATTTGTATTATCTAATGTTGTCTTAAGTATGTTCCATACCGCCTCAAAAGGGTTTGGCATGCTAATCACCTCCTTATGTATAATCTTTCCTTATCATTTGCAAATAATGTAATTGTATGTTGGATTAAAAGAGCACAATTTAGGGGAGAAATGTGCTAGATTGCTTTTCATTATTCGGGTAAGCTTTTGAATACGTCTTTCATTAGAAATTCATTTTCAATAGTCGCTTCTTCCATTTCGATAATATCACGTGTTAGATAATAATTAACTTTTGAGAAGGGATCGTCTTCTACATATTGCTTTGCTAGCTCATAGGAAGGTGCATCAATAATCATGATTGCCGTATCATCCTTACATGGACCGCAAAAGGGGAGTACTTCTCGGTCCTTTAATTCTCTTAAATACAACGCGTGTAAGCGCATTAATTCCTTCGTCATCAATGATTTTTGTTTATTAGATAAACGTACAAAATATTTTTTCATCGTTCTTCTCCTTCAATTTGATTTTTGATCGTTCTCCTTAGTTCTTAATAAGGTAACAAATCTCATGGCATCATCAGTGCATATTTTTAAACCCTTCTCCCAAAAATCTTCCTTTGTAATATCTTCATGTAAATGTTTTTTGACTAATGCTTCAACTGGCATACTTCCAGAATCACGAAGTAATTGAAGGTAATTTTTTTCAAATTCTTTTCCGGTATCTTTTGCTTTTGCATATAAACTCATGGAAAACAAATATCCGAATGTATAAGGAAAGTTATAGAAGGGAAAAGTTGTTAGATAGAAATGTGGAACCCATGCCCATGAATGGATCGATTGATTTATAATGGATCCTTTATATGCCTCATTTATCGATTCGTTCATCAGTTCATTTAACCGCTTAGCTGGTACGTAACCACTTTTTTTCTCTTCAAGAAACCGTGTTTCAAATAAAAAACGTGAATGGATATTCATAAAATTCATGACACTTCGTTTTAACTTTTCATCGAGTAAGAATAATTCCTCTTCAAATGATTCGGCTTTTTTCATTGCAGCATCTAACACGATCATCTCAGAGAAGGTTGATGCAGTTTCAGCCATATTCAATGGATACTGTTTATTTATTGCGCTAATGGAGTTCATCGCATAGTTGTGGAATGCATGTCCTAATTCGTGCGCTAGCGTTAAAATATCAGTAATTCTACCACCATATGTCATGAAAATTCTTGATTCCTTTGATAACGGAAAGCTAGCACAGAATCCACCAGCTTGCTTATTTGGACGATCCTTTGCTTCAACCCACCCTTGATGAAAAGCGTGTCTTGAAAAGTTCTCAAGCTGTGAACCAAATTGGCTAAAATGTTCTAAAATAAAGTCTACACCATCTTGATAGCTCATCCGTTGTTTAGTTTGCTTCATTGGTGCCCAAAAGTTATGGGCTTGCATCTTTTCTGTATCAAATTGTTTAGCCTTTTGGTTGAGGTATTCTACAAAAGGTTTCTTATAATGATCGACGGCTTTCCACATCGCGTTTAGCGTTTCTCTTTGCATCTGATTATTTAGCAATGCTTCATCTAAAGTATTTTCAATTCCACGCTTCTTGTAAACTTCTATGCGAAAACCTGCAATGTGATTGAGTATTTTAGCTAGTATATCTTCATGCTTAGACCAGGTATCTTCAAGTGCATCGTGAGACTGTTTGCGAATTTGTTCATCTGGATGTGATCGTAGGTTAATTGCTTGCCCAATGGAAAGTTTTTTAACACCATGATCTATTAAGATAGGAACTTTAATTTTTCCAATATATGTTTTGTAAAAACTTCCCCAGGCATGGTAGCCATCCACTTGTAAATCGGAAATAATGTTTTCATTTTTTAGGGGAAGTTGATATCTAGCTTTTTTTCTCCATTGATCTAGAATAAATGTGTATTTTTTTAATGATGATTCTTGGAGTTTTTCCCATAGATGTTCATCAATGTCAGCGAGTGATTGCTGTGCCTTTTGTAAGGAATTCTCATAACGAGCACGGATCGTGTTGACTTTTTCTTGGAGTGTAATTGCGTGTTGGTCGTTGGAATTTTGTGCGATTAAGCAAGTAAGGAAAGACTTGGCTTGTGAAAGATTTGTACGAATATGAATGTGATGATCGATTATATTAGTGATCATTGTTGCGACATCATCCATTTCTATAGGTATCGATAATTCCTTTGTTACTTCCTCAAATGCAGCTGTCAGTTTGTCTAGTTTATTTATGTGGTTGCGAAACTGTGGTGAATGACTACCGCCATGGAATATGCTTTCTAAACTCCATTTTTCTTGATACGTAAGTTCTACCATTCATTTTCCCCCTTTAAAAAATAGTATTCCATATAAAGCGAACGTATGTTTGTGTTAGTTTAATATAATATTTCTTAATTGTCAAACAGAGTCTAGATGGAATGGGTATTTGTTTAAAAAATATACCGAAAGTAATGACTCTGCCTAGTCACGATCGACATCTATACATAGGCTATAGTGAAGCCAGTAAAACGATGGTTAATCTATGTAAAGGAGAATTCATATGTACGGAACGAATATGCCTATGTATAGAGATGATGATCCACGGTTATTTGCCACAGGAGGTGCTCTTGGTCCTCTAGCTACCGGACTTATTGGAGCAGGGTTAGGTTATTACATTGGTAGTCAGCCGGGGTACGGACCAGGGTTTGGTCCAGGGTACGGTGCAGGTTATGGATATGGACCTGGTGTTGCACCAGGCGGATTCGGTCAACCAGGTGTTCCAGGTTATGGATTTCACGGAGGATATGGACCTTATTATCCACCTCACGGCCAGCCCGGACCCGGATTTTATAGATAACTTAAATATGATTTGATTCGAGTGGTGCCTGTCACTTGTCGAAAATCGACAAGTGACAGGCACCTGTAATGTGTTGTATAGTAGTAATTGATTGATCAATCAATTATGAGGGGTGGTATTATGGCAAGGGCTCGTTCAAGTAAGAAAAGAGAAGATATATTTCAGGCGGGGTTAAAGCTTTTTTCACAGCATGGTTATTCGAAGACAACCATTAAGGATGTTGCAGAAGAGGCAGGTGTAAGCTTTGGAACAGTATTTACTTATTTTGAAACAAAAGATCAGTTATTTCATGCCTGTGTAACGGAACCATTAGTTGAATTTCGTGAGCATATTATGGAAATTCGTAACCGATTAGAAACATTGACACTCCAACAGTTAAAGCAGATTATTGACCAACATGTGGATATGTTTTTTGAAAAGGAAAGGGAAATAAGGGTCATTCAATATGTGATTGGACAACCGGAACGTTTTCAAGAAATGGAAGAGTTGGACAGTTTTGCAAATGAATTTACCCAGTTCATCCAAGATATTGTGGTAATTGGGATGAAGAAAGGTTTTCTACCTAATAGTAATCCAGAAGAAGTAGGGCATGGATATTTGGCATTTTTAATGGGGGCTCGATTAACCTATACTGACCATAAGAATGTACAGTTAACCAATGGATTCAAAAATCAAGCACTTCGACTATTTGGAATTGGTGTGTAATGGGGAGAAGAAGCGTATGAATTCATTTTTTCAGTTGCACCGTTCCATTAAGATTAGGTTGTATTTACAATTTTCTACTCATCTAGTAACGATGACCATTATCCCATACCTTGCTATTTATTTCAGTCATCTTGTTGGGACAACGATTACTGGTATTCTAGTTATATGTGTGATCTGCTCTGGTTTACTCGGGGGGTTAGTTGGAGGGCATTTAGCAGATCAAATAGGTCGTAAAAAACTATTAGTTCTATCTGAGTTTGGACTGGGTATTTCTTATTTGGCTATTGCATTTGTCAATTCTTCATGGGTTGTACTTCCTTACGTTAGCTTTGTGTTTTTTCTAATAAATATGTTTTGTAATGGGATGTATATACCAGTTTCGACGGCTATGATTCATGATCTAGTAAAGAAGAATGAAAGGAAATTTGTTTTTACGGCTATATATTGGCTATCCAATTTAGCAACTGCATTTGGGACTATTATCGGAGCATTCATCTTTCAGGACTATCATTTTTATTTATTCATCATTGTTGCAATCACTTCCATAATTTCTTCTGCGATTACATATCTATTTATTGGTGAAACGTTTACGAAAAAAGATGTGAATCGAGTCTCAACTAGCACTACATCCATTTGGTCCAGTTATCGAAGGGTTCTACATGATCGTACCTATGTTATCTTTCTTATTGCTACCTTACTGGTACTTTCCCTAGAAAGTCATTTAACAAACTATATTGCTGTTTACCTTAAGGAAAGCGTTAAAGAATCTTCTTTATTTGGCCATTTTACTGTTGATGGTGTTAATATGGTTGGTATTCTACATGCTGAAAATACACTCGTTATTGTTTTTACAGTTGGTATGATCACACGGCTGGTGAGGAATATGTCAGATCAACTCCGACTGATTGTGGGAATGCTATTATATGTTGTTGGATATTCGTTTCTAAGTTATGTAACGGCACCAATTTGGTTGATTGGCATTATGTTATTCATTTCTATTGGTGAATTAATGTACATTCCCATTCGCCAAAGTTTATTAGCAGATCTGGCCGATAAAAATTATCGTAGTTCCTATTTAGCGTTAAATAGCTTTATTGGGCAGGGGACGATGATTATTGCAGGAGCCGCAATTACGATTGGGGGAAAGGTACCAGCTTATGTAATGAGCGGAGGCTTTTTCTTGCTTGGTTTAATCGGGGTATTATTAATGGTTAATGTTATGAATCTGCGAACGCGGGAAGATTCAAGAGAAAAAATGATTGATTAATCAATTATTTAATCCGTTGTCTATGCAATACAATTGTAATATCCCTATAATCGAGCTGTTATTTTATCATGATATAGTAGGGGATATCTATTTATATACTTGATAGAATGGAAGCTACAAACTATCAAAGAATGATAATAGGGAGCGGGGAAAAAAGTTGACTAAAAAATTAACTGCAATTACCTTAGCTACTACGGTTGTAATTGGAAGTGTATGTTTTAGCAATGTAAGCTATGCAGAACCGAATAATGACTTAAAAAGCATTCAAGATCAGCGCGAGAATATTAAAGAAGATTTGTCAGAAGCGGAAAAGAAGGTAGCTAACGTTTTATCCGAGTTAGAAGAATTAAATAAAGAATATGACAAGGCAAATCAAGCATTACTTGAAAATGAAGCACAAATTGAGAATACAGAACAAAAAATCTCTGATACGATCGATGAGGTGGAAGCTCTTCAGGAAGAGATACGAGAGTTAGAAGCTGATATCGAAAAACGTTCGGACCTATTAAAAGAAAGAATGTCTTCCTACCAAAGGGCAGGCGGTTCGATTAGTTATTTAGAGGTTATTTTCGGCGCGAAAAGCTTTGGAGATTTGATTAGCCGCGTGTCTACAGTAACTAAAATTGCAGAGTCTGATGTATCTTTAATGGAACAGCTCGAGAAGGATATGAACAAAGTTGCTGATAATCAGGAGCTTGCATTTGAAAAGCTTGATGATTTAAACAAGATGAAGAGCGAACAGGAAGAAACATTGGCACTTATTAGTGAACAAAAAGTAGAAATTGAGAATAGTAGAGAAACGCTAGATCAAAAACAGCGTGAATTAAACATATTGGTTAAGGAATTAGAATCGAAGGATACTAACCTTGCTTCACTAGAAGCGGAAGCCAAACGAAGCATCGAAGCAGCAAAAAGAGAAGAACAAGCAAGAAAAGCAGCAGAGCGTGAAAAAGCAAAAGCAACTACAAATCAATCAAATCAAGGTTCTTCTGGAAAATTAGTTCAAACTTCTAAGGAAGAAAAGTCATTTACAGTCACTTCTACCGCCTATACTATTGATAGTGCCGGGGGAAGTGGAGTAACTGCTACGGGAATTAATTTACGTAAAAACCCCAATAAGAAAGTGATTGCAGTTGATCCTAACGTAATCCCATTAGGATCTGTCGTATATGTTGAAGGGTATGGCTATGCAATTGCCGGAGATACGGGTAGTGCAATTAAAGGCAAAAAGATTGATGTGTTCGTGTCATCCCAAAAAGAAGCAATAAAATGGGGCGTACGACGGGTTAAAGTAACGATACAATAATAATCGAATGGTGTATTATCTTGTCGACATTCAATTAAAATAAAAAAAGGGTATATATTTTTCTTTATTAGTGGTATACTAGTTATTAACTAATTGATGTTCGTGCTAGCGATACAAGATTTATGGGAAAGCTTTCTAGTGATTATCTTCGTCTTGAATTAATATCTTGAACAGAAATAGTAATAAATGTGCACAAAGCACCATGGAGGTATTTTATATGAACACAGGTTCAGTAAAATGGTTTAACGCAGAAAAAGGTTTTGGATTTATCGAAGTTGAAGGTGGAGACGACGTATTCGTACATTTCTCTGCAATTCAAGGCGAAGGTTTCAAAACTTTAGAAGAAGGTCAAAAAGTTACTTTCGAAATCACTGAAGGTAACCGTGGACCACAAGCAGCTAACGTTGAAAAAGCGTAAGTAATGCTATAAAAAAAGGCTGTCGAGAAATTCTCGACAGCCTTTTTTAGTTTCTTTGAAATAGGGGAGTAATTATCTTTTTGTTGCTTGATATTGCCACTTTTTATTATTGGTGGGGCAAGTAACCGTAATTCCAGCATTGGTTCACCTGATTGAGTAGGGGCAGACTGTACATTTACACGGCAAACGCTAGAGCCTATAACGGCAAATCACGCTTTTTAAAGAAAGTAATTGCTCCAATATATAGTACAATTGCAATGACCCCAAGTACTCCCATCCCAATATAAGCAAAGGCATCACCAGCAAATAATCGATCTGGTTCAAATAGTCCAAAAATGGATAGGTTTCCAATCCAGCTCACATTTTCAGCTGTATTACCAAGCATATCTAATACGACAAAAGCGATAGGAATACCTGCACCAAGGCCTAAGCTATACTTTGACTCATTGGAAATGGACGAAGCAAAAAAGCAAACGCCACTAATTGCAAAATAAAGAATTAATGCATACATATTTAGCATGATAAATTTACCTATTTCTAACTCACCTGGAAACATAGAAGATGCCACAAGGATTTGTACAACCGTAATCACCATGAATACTGATGCAATCGAAAGAAGGCTAAATAGAGCCTGAGTCATAACAATTTTCCCACGTGAATTCGATGTGGAAAGTAAATATGCCATACTCCCTTTATCTACATGACTTGCAATCAGTCGATGATTAACAATGATGGTAATGATTAGTGGAAATAAATATAAGAGCATCGAGTACAGAAACCCTGAAATATGAGTTAACAGTGTCGTTCCAATGGTAAATCCGAGGGTATCTAAAAGTTCTTTCGGCATCATTTCCATCATTTCTGCCATTGTTTCGGTATTTTCCGGATCAAACATTGTTACCAACATGACAGCATAGAACGAATAAATCACCGTAATGAGTATCCATATAAACCGATTAGCTTTCAAATTAGCTTTAAACAATGTCCATGACATGTTTGTTCCCCTCCTTGCCATAATAGCGCATAAATATTTCCTCTAGACTCTGTGTTGCAGCGTCCATGCTAATTACGTTACATTCTGCTAACGTTTTTACCAAGTTGTTATAATCCCCGCTAACAACAATCTCTACTTTGTTTCTGTCTTTCTTTTCATAATTCAATCCACTCGCGTTAATGGTAGCCATATCTTGTTCGTTGCCAAACGTAATTGTAAAGCGTTTTTGCAAGGTGGTCTTTAAGGTTGTGATGTTCTCAACTGCAACTAGTCTTCCATCACGAATAATTGCAACTCGCTCACAGGTGTTATCAATTTCATCAAAAATATGGGATGACATAAGAATGGTTTTCCCGCGACTTCTTTCCTCGTTGATCAGATCGACAAACTTTTTCTGCATTAGCGGATCTAACCCACTCGTTGGCTCATCAAGAATAATTACCTCTGGATCATGCATAAATGCAGCAATTAAACCTACTTTTTGTTTCATTCCTTTTGACATTTTACGAATCTTTCTATCGCTCTCTAATTCAAAACGTTCTGTAAGACTGTCTTGAAGCTTCTTATTATGAATGCCTCGCATTTCTGCAATAAACTTTAGAAACTGATTCCCTGTCATATTATCGAAAAAAGCGATCTCTCCTGGAACATAGCCTAGTTTTCGTTGAATCTCTGCAGCGTTTGTTCGACAATCTAACCCTGCTATCGAAGCACTACCGCTTGTGGGATTAATGAATCCCAATAAATGACGCATCGTAGTTGTTTTTCCTGCCCCGTTTGGACCAAGAAAACCAAACACCTCTCCATGATTCACTTGAAAACTTACATCAAAAATCCCTTTGCCATTAGCGTATTTCTTCGTAAGCGATTTTGTTTGAATCATCGTATTCCCTCCACCCTATATAAAGTTTTATAACAAAAATCAACTTCTGTTACATATTATCAAATTACATCTTCTCTGTCTATACTTTTTGTAACAATACATTTGATTTGTTACATAATTTTGTTTTAAAATACTATGGAGGTGTTTATCAGATGAATGGATATGAAAAAAGAAGAAACGAGAAAAAAAAGCAGATTATTCATGCGTTAACAGATCTTGTGGGAACGCGTAACTTGAGAGAAATTGGAGTACGGGAAATTGCAGAGCGAGCTGGCGTATCTCCAGCATCAATTTATAATTTTTTTGGTAGCAAAGAAGAGTTAGCGAAACAAGTATTTTATGAAGCAACAGAAGAAATCATTAAGGAGTTTCAGGAGCTTTTTGAAGATGTAGACATACCTTTTAATGAAAAAATCAATAAAACGTTAACTATATCATCAAAAAATCAAGAAATGCTGAATAGTGAAGGATTGAAAAACTTCATGTTTGAAGATTCTGACTTTAAACAATATATTGAAGAGCTATCTAAAGAAAAAATTATTCCAATGTTTATGAAATTAATTGAACAAGGAAAAGTAGAAGGTGTAATTAAACAAGGGGTTTCTGCAAAGGCTATTATCATGTATATGAACTCTTTAACTACGATGATGAGTAATCCTGAGATAAGAGAAAACCTAGACGTGGAATTACGAAAAGAAATGACATATTTATTTATGTATGGAATATTTGGCAGTGAACCAACAGAATAAAGGTGGCTTTTAGATCCCCCTGAAGTCACCTCTATTTCTTGTGGGAGAGATAAGTTGAACTACTAAGGCTTTCAGCAAGCTTTTTTAACTCGTTTGCTCGATTAGTCAAAAAAGCTTGCATATATTTTTTCAAAAACAGTTTGTCAGCGATGATACCAATAACGCCAAAGGGGGATCTATATTCAAACGTATCAATCATCCATGTTCCATCTTGATCTTCTATAAATTGGTGCTTGTGTGTAAAAGAATGAAATGCTCCTGATACCATGATATCGATAAACTCAGTCGGGGCTTCCATATGAATTACTTTAGCTGTTAATCTTTGTTTCACACCTAAGTGTGTAGCTTCCCATGTGACAATATCTCCTTCTACTAATAAACCAGATGTCACTCCAGCTACTGCTCTCTCTTTCGTCTTAGATGTTGTCCGTGTGTGAACTTCTACGTTTCTAGCAAGATCAAAGCATAGGTTGATAGGTGCTTGTATAAATTTTTTATGTATAATAATAGGCATGCATATACTCCTTAAAAGTAATTCGACTAAAATCTTATTAGTTAACTGTTAACTTAAGAGTCTGGTCACTTACGTCCTCCTATGAAGACATACTAGCATATTCTCCGTTGAAAATATAATATCCTCACTTGTCGGTGCCTGTCACTTGTCGAATTTCGACAAGTGACAGGCACCGACGAGAGGTTAGACACATTATTTTCAAGATTTAGGAAGTTTAGTTGGTAAGTTTTGGGGTACAATTTAATTGTAACGTGATACAAATAAATCCAATTTAGATGGAGGGAATCGTATGGAATTACAAGGTAAAATTGCTGTTGTAACAGGCGGAGCTTCGGGGATTGGACTAGCAACAGTAAAGACTTTTGTTGAAAAAGGGGCAAAAGTTGTAATTGCTGATTTTGATGAACAAAATGGAATGCAAGCAGAAAGTGCATTGAGGGAAACTGGAGCTGATGTTTTATTTGTAAAGGTGGATGTTTCGATTGAGGAGGCAGTTGAAAGCTTAATTGCTGAGACAGTTAAAACGTACGGAAAAATTGATATTATCGTAAACAATGCTGGTGTTGGTATTTTAGGTGAAGCACACGAAATGACTTATGAGGAGTATCAAAAGGTAATTTCCATTAACCAAGATGGTGTATTTTTTGGTGCTAAGTATGCGATCCGTGAGATGCTTAAAACCGGTGGTGGTGTCATCATAAACACGTCATCTATTTTAGGGTCAGTTGGTGAACCAGGTGCTTTCCCATATAATGCTTCAAAAGGTGCTGTTAATTTAATGACCAAATCGTTAGCATTACAGTATGCAAACAGAGGAATACGAGTAAATGCGGTAGCACCAGGCTATGTAGAATCTGGGATGGTAAATAAGGAAGCGCTAGGTGATTTTTATGATAACTTGGTAGCCAAACATCCCGTTGGGCGTCTGGGTAATCCAGAAGAAATCGCACATGCTGTTGTTTTCCTATGTGAAAATGAGTTTGTAACAGGTACTACCATTCTGGTTGATGGTGGATACACTGCTCAATAATACGAAACGAAAAATGGAGAAAAATTTGTTTTGGACAAGTTTTCTCCATTTTTTTATACACAGAAAATGGGGTAAACATCTTTAAAATGAAAGCATAAATATTTCCCTACCATATAAAATAACGTAAACTGTCCTTACGATTAGAAGTGAGGGAAAAATATGAACCATGTTTACAGTGATGTTATTCAATTTCGAGGTAACCATTTTCAATATGGATATATGCAGGGAGGGTTGTTAAAGAATTCACCTATTTTGCCAAATCGAGAGAAACAATGGGGACCGAAACGAAGGTATCATTTTACCATTGATGAACTAGAAGTGAAGAAAGCAATACGTACTTTTGCTCCTGGAATTTGGGATGAGATCGAGGGATTGGCGGATGCATTGCAGTGGAGGATGCATGATGCGATACGTGAGTTTGGTGGTTATTATTTAGAATATGGACGAAGTGGTTGTTCGATTTTTACAGGAATGGATTATATGATTCGAAATTATGATAACCATCCACTATCTTATGAGGGCAGATATATGTTGTATCAACCATCGGATCAAGGATATGCGATGATTGGCCCATCTATGCAGATTACGGGTAGAATAGATGGAATGAACGAAAAAGGGCTTGCGATGGGGTATAATTTTGTGAATCGGAAGAAATCAGGTAGTGGATTCATATGTAACATGATCGGTAGACTCGTCTTGGAATCCTGTGCCAGTGTGGAAGAGGCTGTTGCTCTGTTAAAGGAAATACCTCATCGTCATTCGTTTAGTTATGTGTTATTAGATAAGCAGGGTCTTTCCTATGTAGTGGAAGCTTCACCTCGAGCAGTAGATGTACATCAAAGCAATGCATGTACTAATCATTTTGAAAAATTAACTGGAGAAAATCGTTATCGAATGGATGAATCTCAATTTAGACAGCAAACTATACGGGAACATCAAGAAAATACAACTGATGCATATAAGGCTTTTCAGATCATGAACAATACAGATAAAGGAGTTTTTTCTCCAAAATATGGTGCATGGGCTGGAACACTGCATTCCTCTGGATACTTTCCAAAGGATATGAGAGCTTGGTTTGCTATTGGTGGAGATCAATATCCGGTGAATATAGATTTCGGAAGATGGCTTACAGGAGAAAAGCTGCTTGTGAAAAAAATAAAGGGGAAGCTAAATACGGAAGCTTCCTTTGTAAATATGGAAAGGGTAAGAAATTAAGGGAGGTAAGTTTACAGTCGCTATCGGCTGTTATAACTTATCTTTTTTTCTTAAGTGAGAGCTAAGGTATTGACAAGGATAAAAAAACACCTTAATATTATATTTAATTAAAGATACTTTAATTCAGAATAAATTAATTAAAAATAATATAGGAGTGATCGTGATGAAGAAAACTGCAGGAATCCATCATATAACTGCAATTGTTGGACATCCACAAGAAAATATTGATTTTTACGCTGGTGTGTTGGGACTCCGCATGGTGAAGAAGACAGTCAACTTTGATGACCCTGGCACCTATCATTTATATTTTGGTGATGAAGGAGGAAGGCCTGGTACGATTATTACATTTTTCCCATGGGCAAATGCGTATCCAGGTAGAATTGGTGATGGACAGGTTGGAGTGACTTCTTATGTTGTACCAACTGGAGCACTTTCTTTTTGGGAAAATCGACTGGAGAAGTTCCAGGTGAATTATGAAAAACTTGAACGGTTTGGAGAAACCTATGTAGTGTTTAGTGATCCTCATGGTCTAAGTCTAGAATTGGTTGAAAGAGAATCTGGTGAACAGAATAATTGGACGTTTGATGGGATAACTACAGATGTCGCAATTAAGGGTTTTGCTGGGGCTACACTATTTTCTTCTGAACCAATGAAAACAGCAGATCTACTAGAAAATATGGGTCTGCAAAAAGTAGGCGAAGAGAATGATTTAATTCGATATCAGTCTGATGGTGAAATAGGAAATGTGATTGATATAAAACGTAGCCATACTGGGCGCGGGCATATGGGAGTAGGAACGGTACACCATATTGCTTGGCGAGCAGAAGATGATGATGACCAATTAGATTGGCAAGACTATGTAGATAGCTTAGGCTTCGGAGTAACAGCAGTGAGGGATAGAAATTACTTTAATGCCATCTATTTTAGAGAGCATGGAGAGATTTTATTTGAAATTGCAACGGACCCACCAGGATTTGCTGTTGATGAGTCTTTCGAAACCATGGGACAGGAGTTAAAATTACCACCGCAATATGAGCAATACCGTGAACAGCTTAATCGGACACTTATACCGGTTGAAGTAAGAAAACTAATGAAATAGAATGGAGGGGTTTTTTGATTCCTATTGATCCACGAGGAAAATCAGCTAAGGAAAATTATAAATTATTAATTGGAAGTATTATTCCTAGGCCAATTGCGTTTGTTACTAGTTTGGCAGAGGATGGCATAGTTAATGGGGCTCCATTTAGTTTTTTTAATGTTGTTTCATCAAATCCACCGATGATCTCAATTTCTGTACAGAGAAGAGAAGGAGAGATAAAAGACACGGCTCGCAACATTTTGGAGAAACACGAATTTGTTATACACATTGTAGATGTTCAAAATGTGCAAACGGTTAATACGACAGCTGCGTCACTAGCTGCAAATGAGAGTGAAATTGAAATGGCTAATATGACAACGGTAGAGAGTGACGTTATTACTGTTCCAGGAGTAAAAGAGGCAAAAGTTCGAATGGAGTTTAAGCTGGAAAAACATATCGAATTAGGTGAAGGGGATTATATTGATACGGACTTCATAATTGGAAAAATTGTGAAGTATCATATGGATGACTCGGTTTATAATGCTGAAACAGGTAGGATTAATTATGATGCACTTGGTGCAGTGAGCAGACTAGCAGGATTCGACTATGCAAAAATAGGTGACATCTTTTCCATCGAACGACCAAAATAACAGTAGTGGTTTCCTTTATTCCCCAGGTGCCTGTCACTTGTCGAATTTCGACAAGTGACAGGCACTTTTTTTTACTCGGAATGAAACTTTCCTAGTACTTTGTAGGCTGATTGAAAGGTTGCTGCTGCTAGTTTGTATTTTCGATTTCTAAAATAATAATCGGCTAGAATGTTTAAATAAAAAGATTTTTCGTAGTAAAAATGCTTCTTGTCTAGAAATGGAATGACTTGTTTTGTAATTAAGTCTTCAAAAGAAGCTTGTTCCCCATTAATTAAGTGAGAATATACGTTAAATTCATGGACATATATGGAATCTTCTGGACTCAGTGGTTTAGAAACCTCTAAACCTTTTTCCAACCATACTCTAGCATGATGTAAATCTCCAAGTTCATAATACTCTTTCATGAGACTAGAGATTGGAATAATCTTTTTATGTGCGGGATAATTCTCCCGTAAACGGTAGCTTTTTTGATAATATTCAATTGCTTTGTCTTTTTGTTCCATTAAAGAATATAGCTTTCCAACATTCTGGTGACATAATGCAAGTATATTGTTGTCGTTTATATTTTCGGCAATGGTAGTAGCTAATTCATAGCTTTCCAGAGCCTTCATGTATTCGTTCGCCCGTTGGTAAGAGATTCCGAGTAAGATATGACAATTAGCACATCTTTTTAGGTGATAAATGCTTCGATAATATTCTAAAGCGTCTAGTGTATATACGATCGCAATGTATGTTTTTCTAATTTTGCTAGCAGTTGCTGCAATCAGAAAATATAAGTCTTTTTCCTCTGCTTCAGGGAAGTTGACTTTTTCAAGAGAAATATTTTTTTCGGCCTCGAGATAAAGGTCGAGAGCTTCTGCAAAGGATAAATTGATGTAATGATAATCTCCTGATGCCTTTAACCAATAGTAATATTCTTTTCCTTCAAAGTTCCCTGATAGTTTATGGAGAAAATCATATTGTTGCTCTGCCTTTGTTTTATCTTTAATTAGTATAAAATAGATTAGCTTATGTATTTCGAATAGATTTCTTAACCGATGATCGGCGATGTAATCGATATTGTTCGTAATTTTTTCATAAAGGTCTTTTGCCTCTGCTGTTTCTCTATTTAGCAGATGTTTAAACCAAGTTTCACACAAATGATTCATTTTATCATCTTCGATAACAAGAGGATCAATTCCAAGTCTTTCACAAAGTAATTCTCGAACTTCTTTAGTGACATTTACGTTTCCAGCTTCTATTTTTGATAAATAGGAAACCGATATTATTCCTCTTGATAGCTCTTCCTGTGTCATATTAGCTTTTAATCGATAGTATTTAATTTTTTCTCCGAAACCGTTTGCCATTTAAACAAAACCCCCTACACACATAGTATAAATTGAATAGGCTATTTTTACCATAAAAAAATCTATTGTCGGGATAGTTGTCGGTGCCTGTCACTTGTCGAAATTCGACAAGTGACAGGCACCGCTCGAATTTTAAAAAAATTTTTTAAGATGGATAAGTGTTGATGGGGCAATGGAGTATGCGTTTACATAGCTAACAGATTTGTTTGATAATTTTAAAAGAATCGAAAAACTGTATAGACAAAATATTTTCACGGTGTTATATTAATTAACATTATTTATAATTATTAAACATTTTGGATCATTAGAGGAGGGGTATTATGTTAAGCAATCCGCTTATCGCAACAGTATTTATTTTTGCATTAATCGCTTTTGGGGAATGGCTTTCTATTAAGTCTAAAGCAAGAGTACCTATGCTCTTAACGGCGATGGTAGGTTTTCTAGTCTTAACGTGGACTGGAATATTCCCGACTGACATTATGGAGAAGTCAACATTTGGAGCATTAGGAGCGATTTTAATTGGCCCAGCTATTTTACATATGGGTACAATGATTCCCTTCTCTTTATTGAAGAGTCAAATAAAAGCAGTATTTATTGCTTTGGGTGGTTTGGTTGTTTCAGGGGTATTAATATTAGCCGTTATCACCTTGATTTTTGACTATCCAACTGCAGTCGCTGGTGTTGGCCCTATCACTGGTGGAATAATCGCACTCATTATTACGACGGAAAGATTAACAGAAATTGGTTTAGCTAGTTTAGTCATTGTTCCAGCACTAGTTGTCGCGTTCCAGGGAGTAATCGGAATGCCTCTTGCGTTAAATTTAATGAGAAGATACGCGCTTAAACTACAAAAAGATATCGATGCTGGTTCATTTGTACCAATGGCAACCGATGAGGAATTAAATGGAAAAGAAATAGCTGCTACGAAAGAGAGCCCATTAAAGTCTAGTCAGACATTAAAATTATTCTTTGTTTTTGCTGGGGCTGCTGTTGGAGTCGCACTTGGTGAAGTAACACCAATTCATTACACATTATGGTGCCTTGCGTTTGGGATCGTTGGTCTCAAGCTTAAATTATTTGAACCAAAATCTCTTGAAAAATCAAATTCCTTTACAATAACGATGGTTGTCATCATTTTCGTTGCAGTTGGTTCCATGGCAGGTGTGACTCCGCAACAAGCATGGAGTAACTTACCAAGTGTTGTATTAATTCTTTTAATTGGTACATTTGGTCTTTCTCTTGGAGGTTATATCATGTCCAAGATCGTTAAATGGCACCCATTCAAGGGAATGCCTGTTGCTTTAACTGCTTTATTTGGATTCCCAGGAGACTACATCCTTTGTGAGGAAGTGGCTAGGAGTATCGGACGAGATAAAAAGGAAGAAAAAATAATTTTTAATGAGTTATTATCACCGATGCTAATTGGAGGCTTCACAACTGTAACGATAGCTTCTGTTGTAATAGCTGGAATATTAGTAGGAACATTATAATAGTTTATTGTAAACAATAGGAGGAAAGAATGATGGTAAAACAATTAATTAAAAATGGATTAGTAGTAGATGGAAATGGTGGAGAGCCGAAGAAAGATCATGTGGTAGTAACAGAGAATGATCAAATTGTTTACGTAGGACCTGAAAGTGGTTATTCCGTAACAGGGAAGGAAATTGTTGTCGATGCTGCTGATGGGACTATTTTGCCAGGCATGATTGATACCCATGTTCATATGATGCTGGAATATTCTCCAGTATCACAGCGTCTAGAAACTCCGTTTTCTTTCATGTACTATCAAGCTGCTGAATACTTGAAAAATACGTTACAAGCAGGGGTTACTTCGGTAAGAGATGCACTTGGAACAGATTTAGGGGTGAAAAAAGCAGTAGAAGAAGGCTTGATCCCTGGACCGAGATTACAGCTAAGTATCAATGCATTGACGATCACGGGAGGTCATGGAGATGGCTACCAAGTATCGGGTAATGAATTAGATTTGATGCCTTCTGGATATCCAGGAATGCCAAGTGGAAAATGTGATGGGGTTGCTGAAGTACGTAAGAAAACGCGCGAAATGCTACGTGCGGGTGCGGAAGTAATTAAAGTGCATGCTACAGGTGGAGTGTTAAGTGCGACAGACCATCCAGAATTCACCCAATTCTCTCTTGATGAATTAAAAGCAATTGTGGAAGAGGGACGCTTCCGTAAAGGTGTGAAGGTTATGGCACACGCCCAAGGTGCAGAAGGAATTAAAAATGCGGTCCGTGCAGGTATTCATTCGATTGAGCATGGTATTTTCATAGATGATGAAGCAGTTGAATTAATGCTAGAGAATGGTACCTATTTGGTACCAACATTACTAGCACCTGTTGCGGTATTAGAAACAGCTGAGGAAACCGGCATGCCTGACACTGCTGTGCAAAAATCAAAAGAAGTTATTGAAGCACATAAGGCAAGCTTTACGAAAGCATACAAAGCTGGTGTTAAAATTGCTATGGGTACCGATGCTGGTGTAATGAAGCACGGAACGAACTTAAGAGAATTAGGATTAATGGTGGATGCAGGGATGGCACCAATGGATTCCATTGTTGCTACCACCAAAACAGCAGCAGAATGTCTTGGCTGGGATGACAAGGTAGGAACGCTAGAACAAGGAAAACTAGCAGACATCATCGTTGTAAAAGGAAATCCACTAGAAGACATCTACTCCCTAGCAAACAACGACAACATCCAAGTTGTCATCAAAAATGGTAAGGTAGAGAAGAATATACTATAGTGGTGCCTGTCACTCCTCGGATTTTGTAGAACTTTGTCGGTGCCTGTCACTTGTCGAATGGGGAAGGTGAGATGGTGAAGCATTTGTTTTTATTTGGTGGGGTACCTCCGTTTACGTGTAGGATGGCTAAGGAGTTTGCAAAATTAGTAGAGAGATCAAAGAATCCATCTGTTACCATATTAACCGTTGAGAGAGAAGGCTGGGAGGATTATATTCCTAACTATACTCAATTACTTAAAAAGGAAGGAATTCATCGGTTTCATTTATGCCCACTACCCTCTACTCCAATTGTAGAAGTAATGGATCATGTGCGATCTAGTTCTGGAATTATTATCGGTGGTGGAAATACGAATCGATATGCAGATTATATTGTAGATACGCCCATTGCCAAAGTAATTGTAGAACGGCATGAACAAGGGATTCCGGTAGCTGGTTTTTCTGCTGGTGCCTTAATCAGTCCCAATCAATGTGTAATATCTGCCAAGGATAATGATAGCAAGGTATATCAGGAAAGAGAGGGACTAGGCTTACTTTCCAATGTGTTAATCGCTGTCCATTTTAGTCAGTGGCATGAAGAACAGCATCTTCGTGATGCAGTTCAACAGCATCGTAGGTTTAGAAACTATGGAATCGACGAACATACCTGTGCTTATTTTGTTAATGAAGAGCTTCGTGGTGTAGAGGGCGAAGGGGTCTATACGATACAAGGTCAACAATTAAATCGCTTGAATTAATCGTGTGAGCAACACAGAAGGGAACTAGTAATCGCTAGTTCCCTTCCTATTATGTAGAAAAGATTTCGTGGCAAGCAATGCAATGATTAGTATTAATTCAGCTAAGTTTGTCACTGCATTACTTTCAATGGGAAGCTTAACCGCACTGGCTATACCCATTAGTAAAACTGCATTGAATAACCAGATCCATTTTTGTTTTCTCCAAATAATAATAGAAGTAATGGCTAGAACAGTAGATACAATGATGATCATGAACGGTGAATCACCTGAAGGGTCAATATTTTCATAATTTATCACACCGTATTGCCATGATGGTTTAAGGGAGATTTTGAATACCACTGTGACAAGCTCTAGCAGGATCAACCCTATAGTAAATAAAAGAAATGAATATTTTACCCATTGTTTTTTTACCCAATTAACATGGGAGTTGATCAATAGATCCCAGGCAAATATAACAAGGAGAGGGGTTGCGAAAGCATGTAACCAATATCTTGCTAGATGAAGAATTTCCAGCATAGTTCCTTCACCTACATAACGTCCAAGCGCAAGAATACCGTTGTCATAAAGGAGACCAATAATTACAATGAAAATGGTATAAGCACGTATCGGCCATTGCTCTCTAATCGCAATTCGTATTCCAAAAATGAATATACAAATATAAATTGCAAAAAAAGAAATATATATAAACGCATCCACCCAAATCATACCCTTCATAAATAGATAACATTAGGATACCCTTATTTACCAGGATCATAATGGAATAAACATATATAATAGAAGAAACACAACCCATTCGACAAAATTCGGGAAGTGACAGGCACCAGTTAATATATTACAATGAAGTTATTATTGTTTTGTAAAGGAGTCTTTAACGTTGAAAATTGGTATAGACAAAATTGGATTTTATACACCGCATTTATACGTTGATATGAACAAATTAGCAGTTGAGCGAAATGTTGAACCGGAGAAATTTACAATTGGAATTGGACAGGAGAAAATGGCTATTCCTCCTATTACACAGGATTCGGTTACATTAGCGGCCAATGCTGCCTTGGAAATTTTGGATGATAACGATAAAGAACAAATTGACTTTGTCATTTTTGGTACAGAGTCTGGTATTGATCATTCGAAATCTGCTGGGGTTTATGTTCACGAGTTATTAGATATCAATCCATATGCACGTAGTATTGAAGTAAAGCAAGCTTGCTATGGAGCAACTGCTGCGATACAAATGGCAAAGGGACACATTGCATTACATCCTACTAGTAAGGTATTAGTATTAGGTTCTGATATTGCTAGATATGGGTTAAACACTGGTGGAGAGGCAACTCAAGGTGCTGGTGCAGTAGCAATGCTGATTAGTGCAGATCCGAAAGTAATGGTACTTGAGGACAAAACGGCATACTTAACAAAAGACATTATGGATTTCTGGCGTCCAGTGTATTCTGATAAAGCATTTGTAGATGGGAAATTCTCGAATGAACAATATATTGCATTCTTCCAACAAGTTTGGGAGCGATATAAAAAACAAACTGGCCTAGGACTTAGTGATTTTGAAGCAATTTGCTATCACTTACCATATACAAAAATGGGGCTTAAAGCATTACGTACCGTTTTAGATGAAACAACAGAAGAGGTACAAGAACGCTTAACTACCAATTATAAGGTCAGCACAACCTATAATCGAAACGTGGGAAATATATATACTGGTTCTCTATATTTAAGCTTACTTTCATTATTAGAGCTAAAAGAGGATCTACCAGAAGGTTCACGTATAGGGTTGTATAGCTATGGTTCAGGTGCAGTTGGCGAGCTATTCTCTGGGATTTTACAACCAAATTATAGAGAGCACTTATATGTAGAAAGACATAAGCAGTTATTTGATGATAGAACTGAGGTAACTGTTGCTGAGTATGAAGAGATTTTTCAACATACATTACCGACAGATGGATCTAATATTGAGTTGGATATAGGAAAAGACCCAGCTGCCATTTGTGTTTCTGGAATTACCGAGCATATGAGGCAGTATGTGAATAAGCATCGATAATAGGTAGCGTGTAGAATTTTTTCTACACGTTTTCTCTTGAAAAAAAGAAAATAGTGCAATTAAGGCATGGTGAATTTCTTCGTTTTATAAAATATTCTGATATTTTTATTTACTTATGTTTGCAAAAAGGATAATATAATAGTGTTAGGAAATTTAAGAGATAAGGAAGGTGATATTGTGTGTCAAACTAATTTTATATTTTTGAACAAGAAACTTACGATGTCCAATATAAACCTTCTGTCATGGAGTAATTAAAGACGAATATATAATTCTAAAGACCATCGTAATAAGATGGTCTTTTTTGTGTTTTCCCCTTGATGGAAGATTCACTTTATGATGCTTGAAGGTTTAGGTCTGTAATCCTAACTATTCTTGTTCGGAAACAATAGGAGGAAAAAAACAGATGATGAGGCTTTCGTTAATGAGAGATTTTCTTGCATTTGAAGGATCTAAAGCGTTGATCAGTTCAATTTTAGAAAAATGGGGGGGGAACGCTAACACGGTTCAATTAATTAGAGCAAGTAATAATTTTAGTTATGCATTTCAGGATCAACATGAAAGGTTTATTTTAAGAATAACACCTGAAGGTAATTGGTCTAGCTTAGAGGAGGAATGCAGCTTTCTACATTTTTTGTTGAATCAATCAATCTGTGTGAATAGACCAATCCTATCCAAAAACGGAAATACAGTAGAGGAATTTCATACAAAATTTGGCGTTCTTCATGCAGTGGTATTTAATTTTATACCAGGAGATAGTTTCGAGATTGAAGATATTTCTACGAATCATTTCTTCTTATGGGGAGAGTCATTAGGTGCGATTCACCAAGCTTCTAGGAATTATTTACCTTGTGGGAAAGTGAAGACTATACAATATGATCTGCTACAAGAGGTAGAGGAACTAATCCCAAACAATGATGTAGAAGCGATTAACGAGTTAGAACACTTAAAAGTTTGGTTGGATTCTTTAGAAATGAATTCAGATAATTATGGGAGGATTCATTTCGATTTTGAGTTAGATAATTTAATTTGGAATGACGACAAAGTCTCGGTAATCGATTTTGAAAGTGGTTTGGAAGGTTGGTATGTTGCTGATATTGCTTTTGCATTACGTGATTTATTTACAGAGCAAATAGACTTATCAAATCCGCAATTTAAGATGTTTATGAGTGGTTATAGAAGCAAGGTGAATATATCTGACGAGGAATTACGTAGAATACCGATGTTTTTAAGACTGCACGATTTAGTTCTGTATGCAACGTTACTCCGATCAATGGACATTGAAAAACATGCACATAATCCTGATTGGGTAAATGGACTTTATGATAAGTTGACGTATAAGGTAGAGGGTTATAAAGAAAAATGGAAAAAACTTCATAGATAATGTGATGAGGGTGTCGTAGTATTTCTAGCGACATCCTCATTTTTTTGGGGGGTTATTTTCAATACATACCAATGGTTTATCCTAGCCAAACTAGATGCTATGGAGGTGTGATACATGGGAAAAAATAAAAAGAAAGACAGCAGCTTTAGTGATGAGCAAGCAGTTAGAAAAAACTTATCACGTGAATTTGATCATGAATTTGCCAATGAACCACTAACCCCAAATGAAAAATACAATAATAAAAAAACGAAAAAACGTCAGTAGCTTTTGTCGGTGCCTGTCACTTGTCGAATTTCGACAAGTGACAGGCACCTTCCTTTTTTGGGGAAGGAATATCTGTTATGTATGGCGAAAGTATTTAAGAGAATCTGTAAAGGGGAGTGTATCATGCCATTTAAATTATCGAATAAAAACACGACAGCTTTAGCAGTTACGGTATACAACGAGGATTTTGCTGTGGTAAAGGAAAAAAGAAACATAGAGGGCTATAACGAAGAAGAATACGTTCATTACATGGATGTATCTGAAAAAATCGAAACGGACTCGGTAATCGTAAAAGGTTTAACCATTCAAGAACTAAACTTTGATTATGACTTAGTAGAAAAGAAAAAGTTACTTAAGAAATATATTGATCGAACGGTTTATCTGGTAGATCGCGAAAAAGACACAAAGCAGGAATATCGTTTACTCAGTGTGGATGATGGGCTTGTCCTAGAAGACTCGAAAACGAATGAGATCATTCTTGATCCAAAAGAGGAATTAATTTTGCCCAAATTACCAGATGGATTAATTGTTAAACCATCATTAATATGGAAGGTTAAACCATCAAAAACTGACCTCGTTGACGTTACCTATACTACCGGTGGACTGAAGTGGCATTCTAATTATGTTATTAACCTAAAGCAACATACGTTAGATCTTACTGGCTGGGTGCTACTGAACAACCAATCTGGAACGACCTTTGAAAATGCACAACTAAAACTAATAGCTGGTGATGTCAACCGAGTTCACGATAGTATTACTTCTTTATATGAAAAGGTTCCCTACGAAGCTTCCATGGTCGTTCAGTCAGAAGCTAATTTTGAGGAAAAGAGCTTCAATGATTATCATCTCTATACACTTCAGGGAAAAACAACTCTTAAAAATCACCAAGAGAAGCAAATTACATTGCTGGACAAAGAAAATATTTCCTTTAAGAGATACTATGAGTATTCGTTTGGCGAGGAACAAGCTGATATCATACTAGAATTTGCTAATACAAAAGAAAATCATTTAGGCCTACCATTGCCAAAAGGGAAGGTGAAGGTCTATAGCGAAGATGCGAGTGATAAAAGCTTAGAATTTATTGGAGAAGATCGGATTGAGCATACACCAAAAGAAGAGATTGTGAAGCTTTCTTTAGGTCAGGCATTCGATATTGTATGTGAAACCAGAAGTACGGATAAATATAAGGAAGGGAAGAATGAATATTTTGCTTATGAATATGTGATAAAAAATCGGAAGGATGAAGAAATAACTATGGTGATCGACCATCCGATTAGGCATATCCACTGGCAAATGGTTGATACAACACATGATTATAAAAAAATAAATGCCAATACCATTGAATTCAACATCCAAATACCAGCAAACCAACAAGCAACTATCCAATTTAAATATCGAGTAAATAAAAGTATCAATGTTAATCTTTAAAAAGAGGTGCCTGTCACTTGTCGAATTTCGACAAGTGACAGGCACCTTACAATTATTTCCATTAAAATGTTTTTCCGAAGATGTTTAGGTATCCTAGACAGTATGAAAGGAAGCCTACAAGGAATAGGCTGCCGATCATTACGCTTAAGAAGATCCAGTCTTTTTTTCTGACGGTCATTTTGTGGTAATGTGTTCGATTTACATCACCTTTAAACCCCTTTGATTCCATCGCGATAGCTACTCGTTCAGATTTACGAATTCCATTAGCAAGTAGTGGTACAGAATAGCGACGGAATTGATTTAACTTATCCCTTATCCCGCGTTCTCGTCCAACTCCACGGATACGATGTGCTTGCCTAAGAATTTGCAGTTCATTTTGAAAGGTTGGTAAAAAGCGATAGCCTGCCAAAACCCCATATGTGATTTTTGGTGGAAGCTTACATTGCTGCATGAGGCTCAACATAAATTTAGTCGAATCTGTTGTTAACACAAACAGTAACGATAGAGCTACAAAGCACAAAGAGCGTAATGCTAAACTGATTCCCACCATTACTGCCCCAGTTGTGACTTCAAACATCCATATTTCAAATAAAACTCTTCCTCCAGAAAAGCTGTCACTCGTATAAAGCATTGTCATCCAAGCAAACCCAAGCGCAACAAGTAGAAACGGAGCAAAGATTTTCATCCACCTTTTAAATGACACATCTGAAAAGCCAAATGTCACGACAAGTACAAATAGTAAATAAATCAGTGGTGTAAACATATCAAATGTTAAACTCAATAAAATACCTGGTACAAGAATCGCAAATGCCTTTATGGATGGGTTAATGGATGAGATCATAGTATTCACCTGCTTTTGTATGTTTGCGAATTCGATATGGCAAGCGTAAACGCGCTTTTTCTAGTAATTCATCTTGATCCCATAGCCCTCGTGGCTCTCCAGAGAATGCAATCTTCCCATCGTGCAGTACATATACGCTTTCACAGTAAGTATCAACAAGATCCATATCATGGGTAACAAACACGATGGACGTTCCATTGGTTTTTAAATCGAAAATCATATCCATCAATTCTGCTGTTGTATTAGCGTCCTGACCAAAGGTTGGTTCATCAAATAGTAAAATATCAGGTGTTTCATCGAGCATCGTTGCTACACTAAGCCGTCTTTTTTGACCACCACTCAATGAAAATGGATTACTGAATGTATGGTTTTCCAAATGGAACTGCCTCATTAGCCTATTTGCATTTTTATCCATTTCTGATTGGGTAAACCCATTTAACTTCAATCCAAACGTGAGTTCATCATATACGGTATCCGTAATAAATTGGTGCTCGGGATTTTGAAAAACATATCCTAATCGCTTGCGTAATTCACTTTCCTTCCACTTGGAGATGGGTTTTCCGAATAGGTCGATATCACCGCTATCCTTTTTTATTAATCCAGCGATTAGCTGTAATAACGTCGATTTACCAGCACCATTCTCACCAACAATCGCAAGGAATTCGCCTTGATGGATGTCTAAATCAATTCCTTGTAAAATTGGTTGTTTTTTACGACGAAAGGATAAATCCCGGATCGATAAGCAAACTTTGTCTTTAGCAACGGGAGAGGGGGAAGGACCATCAAAATCTAGAGAACGATCATATGCTTTCGGTAGAAAAATTCCTTCCTTCTCTAATACCTGTCTTTTTTCTGTGAACGCTATTTCAGGATGATGATCAGCGATTATATCCCCGTTGCGTCCAAGTACGATGATTCGATTAGTGATATCGAGCCAATCATCTGCTTGATGCTCAATAATAAAAATAGACATCTTGCGTTCTTTTTGTAACTGCTGGATGAGATGAATAAATTCTATGCTAGAAACAGGATCAAGATTGGCAGTAGGTTCATCTAGGATTAATAGTTCAGGTTCAAGGAGAAGAACTGCTGCTAAAGCAATCTTTTGTTTTTGACCACCAGACAACTCATGAATTTTTTCTTTTTTACATGATTCCATGTCAACCGCTTGAAGTACCTCCGAAATGCGTTTAGCCATTTCGGACGCAGGTACATTCAAATTTTCTAATGTAAAAGCAAGCTCATCTTCAACCGTGATCATACAAAACTGACTTTCAGGGTCCTGGAACACGATTCCGATTTCCTGGTTTAGTTTACCTTTAGGAAAGTCTTGAATATGTTTCCCTTGAAAATATATATCCCCTCTGGCAAACCCCTCCACAGCTTCAGGGTATAATCCGTTTAAGCAAAGTGAAATCGTACTCTTTCCTGAGCCACTAGCACCCATAAGTAGCGTTATTTCATTTTCATGTAATGTAAAGCTTAGATTATGAAGCAATGGATTTTTCAATGATTCATATGCAAAGGAAAAGTGTTCAACGTGAAGCAGTGGCTTCGATTCTTGATTAAGCTGCTTCTTGTTCACGTTTTTTTTGCAGCTCCTTTCCTAATGCATAACCTCGAAGAACTCCTGTTTTAGCTAGCTGTTCACTAATCCATTTTCCGAGTACGCCGGCTAATAATGCGCCACTAATTAAACGTACGATAAATGTAGTTAGGATGATCGCTGGTGCTAATGCGATATTTCCTGATGAGTATAGATGCCATAAAAAGCTGAAGAATGCTGCTGACATTCCTGCTAACATTAGAGTGAACAAACGATAGTTTTTATATTTGGTGGCAGCAAAAACGAGCTCAGCTCCTGCACCTTGAATAATTCCAGTGATAATTAATGCTGGACCTGCTGGTGAACCAAGTAATACTTGGACCGCTGCTGCGATCACTTCCGATGTAAAAGCAACACCGGGTTTGCGAATGATATAAGCAGCGATAATTGAAACAATAAACCATATTCCAAAAATAATTTCATAACCAAAAGGTGCGAGACCAAATGGGGTTAGGAAGTTTCTGATTCCTTGACCGATGAAGAAAAAGAGTAAATATACAACGGCGAAAACGACTCCTAAAATAGACATAAGAACAATTTCTTTTAATTTCCATTGATTAACCATGATTGGATATCTCCTTTTTATTTGTTAGATGGGCTATTTGCCGAAATACTAAATGTCATTGTTACATGGGATACGACTTCCTGAACGCTCACGAACGATTCCTCCATCGCTCGGAAGATATGGTGAACATCTCCGTCTAGTCGAGTTGCATAATGGGAATGGCTTACCTCCACACCACGACTTTTAGAAAGATCGATTTGCTCATAAATCGCATCCATATAATCTTCTCTTCCCATTGGATAGAGTGCGAATTTACATCCAGCTTGCTGGTTGATTGACGCTGCCTTTTCTTCATTTAATGGGTGATCTGTTTCATCCATGTAAACATCAGCGTCGGTATCACCAGGACAACCGATCGAAAACGTTCCACTCATAGCTACATGTTCACCAGTTTTGGCAGCATGTAGAAAGATTGCTTTTGTTACATCGAAAATATGTACCATTTTCCCACGGATACATGTGCTCACATCGTCGGTGTCCTTCCAAACCTTTGATGTGTCCACCTCATTAAGCGCAGACAGAATAATGTCTACAAAGTTGTCACTCATTGGATATAGTGTGAATTGGCAGCCTGCGATTCTGCTTGTTCCGCAATAATTGTTCATAATAAATTCCTCCTAAATAAATTTGGATAACAAAAAAACTGCACTCCCATGGGAATGCAGTTCAAGTATGTAATCTACAGATTGAAATATTCATAGACATACGAACGAACTGCACTTCCCCACGCTAGTATTATCTAGATCGGGTAATAAGGGTCAGGCATTGCCTTCTCAGCCACAAAACGTAGCTCCCCTAGTGCTATTTCGGATATGCAATTAAATTTGTTCCACCAATAGAATAACAGATTTGTCGGTGCCTGTCACTTGTCGATTTTCGACAAGTGACAGGCACCTGTAGATAAAACGTCATAAAATAGTGTTAGATATCTATTGAAAACCAATGTAGGAATCACTATAATAAGTCTATCTAAAATAAGGTACCTGTTATTTGGCATTCGACAAGTGACAGGCACCTGTCGAGAGAGTCAGAGGTGCAGAAGATGGAGTTTAATATTGGCCCGCGTATGGTGAAGACGGGTCTCGCGGTTGCTTTGTCATTGTTGGTTACAGGAGTGCTAGGACTTGAATTGGAGATTGTCGCGGCAATTGCTTCTGTCTTGGCGATGCAGCCATCGATTATGCGGTCCTATGCCTACATTAAAGAGGTTGTAATTTCTAACAGTGTTGGGCTCGCATTTGCGTTATTTGGATATTTTCTACTTGGAACGCATCCACTATCGGTTGGAGCGGTTGTTATCATATCCATTGCCATAAACATTAAGCTAGGGTTAAACAAAACCGTAAGCTTAACTGTATTGACTATTATTACCATGATGTTAGGTCATGGTGATGGAATAAGCTTCGTTTACATCGTGGAGCGATTATCCCTTGTAGCAATTGGAGTATTGTCCGCATTCATTATAAATGTAGTCGTATTTCCACCAAATCATGAAAAGAACTTATTTAAAATGATTAAAAAGGCAAGCGAGAAAACAAATTTTTTACTTCGCGTCATTCCAAATAAAACAATGAGTATTCCGCAGATGAAAGCGGAGAATGAAGAAATTGATAAATTAATTGACCAGACAAAGGATTACTTTGAAATCATTTCAGATGAGAGAAACCGAATTTTTATTAAAAACCGGATAGGTTTTTTCCGCAATATTATTATTTACAAGCATATGATTCAAGTGTTAATTAAAAAGCAAACATTGATTAATCATTTAGAAAAAAATCTGCTAGAAATTGAAAATAGTAAAAGTAATAAGTCGTACCTTATCAAAAAGCTTGTCAATGAAATTAACAGTTATAGCGAAAACATTCTCTTATTATATGAAGATAAAATTGTCTTAGATAGAGATTTACAGAAGGAAACAAGGCAAGCAATGCAAGTTACCATTAACAATTTAATTGAAGAATTACAAGGGTCCGAGTTTTCCAAATGGAAGTATGTTTTTCCAATTGCGAATAGTATTATTGAGTTAATTTCGGAGTTGAATAAGCTAGAGCGTTTTGTGCGAGTAAAGGAACTAAAAGAGAAAAATATTTGCTAGGATTGGTTATGGGAAGACAAAATTATTGAGATTTTGTCTTCTTTTTTATAATCATTTTTAAAGATTTTAAATCATCTAGCAATATATGTTACTATTTTGATGAGGTGCTGAATAAACTCTGGGGTGGATAGAAGCATGAAAAAATTTGCAGCCATTATATTATTCTTACAGAGCTTATTACTACTTCCAGGATTAACTTCAGCAAATGGTACAAGCTATTTCGAGGACTCCGAGTTTCCGACCGGGCATGTTTTACCATTAGATGATGGGATTGTAAGTATACTTCGTGAGGAGCTATTCATTGATGTGAAGCAGGATTCTTCAGGATTTTTCAATCTAGAAAATCCGACATTACGTGCAGATATAGAGGTACATTACGAAATGTTTAATGAAACGGACGAAGACCTCACTATGCCCATTGCTTTTCCGCAACCGGGTCAATCTGACCAATGGAACATCACATTGGATGGAAAAGAGGTAGCTTTAACTGGAACGATCAACATACACCAGCAGGAATTGATGGGAAGTGATAGGCATGACGATTGGATTCAACCGCGTACAGGGGAGACATATCCATTCGAAGGATTCAATGTTTTAGAATGTGTAAAGAATTTCGAATCGAAAACTTTTGATGTAGTTCTAAAAGCAGGGAAAACTCATTCTCTAGTAGTTCAGTATGTAGCGTCTTTTGGTCAGGATGAGCGTGCAAGCTTACATCCGGTTTATCGATTAGATTATCTTCTGCATCCAGCATCCTATTGGAGTGATTTTAACGAATTAACGATTCAAATAGATGTTCCATCAAGGTCGAGTGTTCATGTTAATTTACTAATGGAAAAAGAAGGGAGTTATACATTTAAAGGTAATTTTGATAACCTTCCTGAAGAGGATATTGTCTTGTTTATTTCACCTAGCTCAGGATTATTTATTGATCTATTTAATACTAGAATTTCCCCTTTTTTGTTTTTAATAAGTTTGGTAGTTGTTTTTTATATTGCAATGCAACGGAGTGTTTTACAAAATAAGTGGTTCTCCATTTGCTTACTATTAGTATTTTCCTATGCTGGTTATGATATCCTTAGCCATAAAATCCTCGGGTATCCTTTTACTGCTATTCAATATTTTATTTTTATCGGATATATATTGATTCTTCTAGTTATTAGTCTAATAAAGATGAAAAGGATAGATTTAAAAAGGGGGAATTAGATGAAGATTATAAATGAAATTATATATTATCTCATAGTCGTTATAATAGGAGGCTTAATGGGGGGAGTTGTTTTATTTTTATATTCCAAATTTGGAATAGATGGTGATGCTTTCTATGTGAAATTAGGAATGGTTGGGGTATTCATACTACTATTTGTGATTGAACAGAACAAATTGAAATTCACACGGTGGAGTCCGAGCAAAAATAGTGAAGAATTATCGCATAAATCTACGAAAATATTAAAATTAATCTCGGTTGCTTTGATTACCATCCCAATTGTTATCCACTTTGCAATTTGAGTAGGATTTTCAATTAGAAAGTGATGTAACTTTTGTTATACTATGAAAATACAATTCCGACTAAAGAAAAATTCTTTCAGTTATTATGAGACTACTGGTTGTAATAGGTTGGGTACCTAGTTAGCCGATGAATAAAAATAGGCAATACACTATCACGTGTATCGCCTGTTTTCAATAGTTAAATTTCAAACTCCATTCCATCTTCAGCAATGTTAAATCCTTTTTCTTCAATTATATGACGTATTTTGTTTTCAGATTCTATTGCGGGGTTTGAATGATTGACATGTGTAAAGAATATCTCTGTTTCTTCTACCAAATCACTTAACCGACCCATTGTCTCGGTCATAGGTGGATGTGGGATTTCACGGTAATCTCTATGAATATGCTCGAAGTCCTTTGCTGAATAAAAGGTACCGTCTAGTAAACAAATGTCTGCTTCCCGACAAGCTTGATAAATATCAACGCTCCATTCTTCCCAACGGTCGATATCAGGAATATAAAGTACTTTCTTATTTGGACCAACTATCCAAAAGGCAAACGTCTCCGTGAATTCATTCCGATGTGGAACCTCAACAGGAATGACAGTAACATTTTTGGAAATAGAACAATGATCTCCGTTTTCGATCTCATTAACCACTATATTGTTCAACTGAGTTAATTGACGCCAAGGTGCTTCCGTTTCTAATAGAGTTTTCATTTTTTTACCAGCAAAAACAGGTAACTCTCTTGTGTTGATCATTTCGCGACCTAAAAATAATAAACCAGGAAAATGTCCAGTATGAGCATGGGTTAAAAAGACGCTATCCATGATTTTACCTTTTAGATTATGCTTCATTTGTAATTTCACCATTTGCTCTTTCAGGTCTGGAGTCGCATCAATTAAATGCCACTGCTGATCCTCTGGTAGTACAATCGCCAATGATGCCGCGTTCCTTTTAAACTGAGGATCGTAAATAGCTTTGCTGCAATTTTTACAAAAGCAGTTCGGATGCGGAATCCCACCATCTTGCGCAGTTCCTAATAGATATAAACATACTCTAGTCATACTATTTGCTCCTCTTTTTCAGTAGTAGTTAATTCATTACTGTAATCCTTTTTAGCGATCGTCCAACCAGTAAAGCCAAATAGAATATTAACTAAGGGCACAAGGAAAACAAAGAATGCATACGGAATAAATTCCCCAGGGCTAAGTCCGAATATACCAGCTATGAATACTGCTGGGACACCCCAAGGCACGAGGTTGATCCCTACCGTACCAGCTGATTCCACAGCACGTGATAGATTTTTTGTATCAATGCCCATTTCCTTGTATTTCGTTACGAATGTTCTAGCTGGTAGAATGATTGCTAAATATTGTGCACCACTGGCGAAAGATACAACAAATGTCGAGAGTATACTCGAGCTGATTAACGAACCTGTCGTTTTTACTTTCGTCATTATTTTTCGGGTTAGAACTTCAAATGCACCAGATTTTTCTAATACCCCACCTAAGGAAGTGGCTAAGATTACTAATGCAACAGTACCCAACATCGATGTAAGTCCACCACGGTTTAATAAGGAATCCAGTGTAGCAACGCCTGATTCACTTACATATCCGTTTGTCATAACTTGAACAATGGAAGATATAGATCCTCCTTGTATGACCACTGCTAAAACAGCCCCTAATAAAGCAACTCCCATCAGTGCTGGGACTGCAGGTGTGCGAAACATCATTAACAAGATCGTTATAATAGGAACTAGCAATAGATGCGGATGGATGGTAAATATCGCTGCTAACCCCTCTTGAAGTTCATTTATTGTATTTGCATCTGCCGTACCACTAATAGCACCAGTGTTACTAACAATCCAAAAGAGGAGGATGGATAGTAAAAATGCAGGCAGTGTATCCCATAGCATATGTTTAATATGACTAAATAAATCAGTTTCTGCCATTACAGGTGCGATATTCGTTGTATCGGAAAGAGGAGATAATTTATCACCAAAAAATGCGCCGGATATGACAGCTCCTGCGATTAGACCAGGAGGAAATCCAAGTCCTTGCCCAATTGCCATAAAGGCAAGCCCTACGGTTGCGATTGCAGTGAAAGAACTACCCAATGTTACAGCTACAATCCCAGTTACGAGTGCAACAATAGGTATGAAGATCTCTGGTTTAATAATGGATAAACCATAGAAAATAATCGTCGGAATAACTCCGCTAGCAATCCAAGAACCAACAATTGTTCCTATAATAAGGAGTATAAATATTGCAGGTAAAGCCATGGAAACTCCTTTTACCATCATTTGTTGAACATCATTCCATGTTGAACCACAAATCATTGCGATGCTCGCTGCAGCAATGATCCCAATCATCAATGGAAAATGCATGCCAGCCTCCCATACCAATATAGAAAACGCTGCTGCAACCATAAGCGCAAGTATTGGAATAATTGATAAACCTATTGTCATTTCTTTCTTCATATTTGTTTCCTCCTAGTTATTTAAAAAAATATATAAAAAGAGCTTCCATCCCCAAAAAGGGACGGAAGCTCCGTGGTACCACCCTAGTTAACAGATTAACTCTGTTCGCTCGATTAGATAACGGCCGAAACCGGAAAAAGTCAGCTCCCTATTTGTACTTCGCTATACATCTTGCCTAGTTCGCACCAACCACTAGGTCTCTGAAATTCAATGGATGTATAACTACTGGAATAGTTCAATACTTTTATGATATGGAATTTTATGAGTGGAAGGTAATAAAAAAAGAGCCTCCATCCCCGAAAGGGACGGAAGCTCCGTGGTACCACCCTAGTTAGCAGATTAGATCTGCTCGCTCAATTAGATAACGGCCGAAACCGGAAAAGTCAGCTCCCTATTTGTACTTCGCTTATACACCTTGCCTGATTTGCACCAACCACCAGGTCTCTATATTTCAATGAATGAATAGGCTACTATAATAGTTCAACGCTTTTACGTATTAAAGTTAAATAACATATTAGTAGATAAATAAAAAAGTGTCAAGAGGAATTTTTTTTATATACAGGTGCCTGTCACTTGTCGAAATTCGACAAGTGACAGGCACCGACATTGGTGGTAGGAATTTAATGGTGTTATTCGATGGAAGCATTGTTCTATTAAGGAAACACACTAATTTTAGGTGCTTGTCATATTTTGAAAGCCACCTTATTTTTTTTTGAAACCTTATTAAATAATAGTACGTCTTATATATTGGGGGTGTCGTATTTTGATGTATAGAGATAGAAAGTTTACTATATTGTTTGCTATTGTATTATTTATTACTGGATGTGCAACGAATACCACAAAGGAAGAAGCGGAAGAAAATGCAACACCGAAGAAGGATTCACCGATTGATTGGCAAGTTCGAAATGATTATTTAGATGATCATGGTCAAATTCTTTTTAGCGTGTTACCTGATCCAAATTTAACAGCGGATAAACCTTATAGCTATGTCTTTAATTTTAAGGAATCATTTGATGCGTATAAAAATAAAGAATTAACGATATATGCCTACCATAAAGAAAAAGAAGAACGTATAACGGCTTTATCTCCAAAAAAAATTTCTGATCCAAGCCCAGGTTATTCTAGCTTAGAAGAGTTTACTACAGTTATTGAATTACCCCATAGTGGATTGTGGAGGTTTGAAATCGTATTTGATGAAGAGGTTTATGGAGATGTCATTATAGAAGTAGATGATTGAATATAGTTGAAAACAATGTTTAAATGATTGAAACCATTCTAAAACTAGAATGGTTTTTTGATTTCAGATGAGCATGAATGGGGAATGTATCGGTTAATCTAAATATTGGTATCATTATTAATAAAAAATATAACAAGGGGGATTCCAGAGTGAGAAAGGTTACTTTAAAAGCCATTTATCAACATCCAATTACGCAAAAATATGTAAGACGTTCTGGAATGGCTCATGCTATTTCTGTAGCGTATCATGCATTTGGTCTTGCAAAAGAGTATGATGTCAATCCAGACTGGGCCAGTAAGGCAGGATTTTTGCACGATATTGGGCATTATGAATGGTATAGTGATGGGGAGTGGGATTATCAACTGTATCGGAATTACGATATTCATCCCATCAAAGGAGCAGAACGAGCTCATAAGTTACTTGTGCGATTAGGTGAAGATAAACTTGCAGCAAAGGAAATTTCTCATGCAATTCTTTTTCATACCGATTCAGCTCTGCCAAGTGGTAATTATGAATTGAGCCCATTACAAAAAGTTGTCCACTTAGCGGACGAAAAAGACAAGCAGCCAGATAATTTACATCATTACCGAAATATAGATTCTCTAAAGGAATTGTTATTAATTGAAGAACTAGATAAAAAAATAGAGCTAATATTATCGGAAGAATAAAGTAGACCTTTAAGAAAACATTTGTAGTTGTTGTAAGTTATTAACAAAAATCATACATTATGTCGAGATGGTTGCATATACTATATAGAAGAAATTAAATAGTAATCTATTTTATAGGTTACATGATGGATTGTTTTGAAAAATTGGAAAAAACAAGAATGAAAGAGTTGTTGACTTTTATTTGCAACCGATGTATGATGAATATCCGTTGTTCAACAAGAGGTACTATTGCTTCGGTTCGACGGAGAATCATGTTCAACAGATTGTTTCTTTTATTATACTTTAATAACAAAAAGTTATATGACGTTAATAAACTATTAAAAATATGTTGACATTCATTTTAGAAATATGATATATTATTTCGGTCGCCTTTTTCAGAAGCGACATCAAACATCCTTGCTTCTTTTAAATAAATTTTAAAAAAGTTATTGACTTTAGTTTGGTAGTTTGATATAATATAAAAGTTGTTGCTAAAAACGACACGTTAATATTTGCTCTTTGAAAACTGAACAAAACAACTAGTATGTTTAGCGAAACTTAACTTTCCGACTTTACGGAGAAAAGTTTTAGTTGAGCTTATGCAGGATTGGAAAGTTGAACTTTTCAACCTGCCAAGAAAAGCAACCCTGTTTTTCTTATTATTAAATCTAGAAGCTAGTGTTTCTAGTAGCTAAGAACTTTCATGTGATTGATTGGTGTTAATCACATACAAACTTTTTTGGAGAGTTTGATCTTGGCTCAGGACGAACGCTGGCGGCGTGCCTAATACATGCAAGTCGAGCGCGGGAAGCAAGTGATCGCCCTTCGGGGCGTGAACTTGTGGAACGAGCGGCGGACGGGTGAGTAACACGTGGGCAACCTGCCTGTAAGACTGGGATAACTCGCGGAAACGTG
>NZ_WOCA01000024.1 GCF_009728145.1 Ornithinibacillus caprae
TCACAGCAGCGTGCCAGAACATGAAGAAGATTGCCACACACCTAGCAAAGCTAGGCTAGGTGTGTGGGAGTTTATTTTCATTAAAAATTTCTTACTTAATGAAATAGTTATGACAGAATTAAAAAAGCTTGTAGAGAAAAAACACCTACTTTCTCTACAAGCTGAGACCGCTATTTTGCGGTCTTTTATTATTTTTAACAGTCCCTCACCTTGAATGCTATGAATTTCTTTTTTCTTCTAGGACATATTAAAAATAGAAATTCTCTTTTTAGGGGGACTTTTTTATGAATCATTACTTACCAATGCTCTACGAGACATTATTTGGTTTCGTGGCATTATTTACACTGACCAAAATACTTGGAAAGACTTCAATAAATCAGATTACTCCTTTTGATTTTATTTCAGCATTAATATTAGGCGAATTAGTCGGTAATGCGTTATTTGATAAAAATGCAGGAATACTTGATATCGGTTTTGTCATTTTACTTTGGGGCGGATTATTATTAACTCTTGAGATCATAACACAAAAACTAAAAGGAACACGTAGTTTTTTAGAAGGAAAACCAGCTATTGTGGTTCATAACGGTAAACTTATTAGAGATGTAATGAAAAAGAATAGGCTCGATGTGAATCAACTTCAGCATCTCTTAAGAGAAAAGAGTGTTTTTACAATAGAGGAAGTACAATTTGCAATCCTTGAATCAAATGGTACAGTTTCTGTATTAAGAAAATCAGACTATCAAACGCCTTCCAGAAAAGATCTAAATCTCCCTCCCCATGAAGTTAAACTCTCATATACAATAATTAATGACGGAGAGATTATTTACGATAACCTAGAAGAACTAGGAGTAACAGAAGAATGGTTGATGGATGAAATGATTCAACAAGGGTATACACGTATTGAAGATATATTTTATGCGGAATATACGAAAGGCCAAAAACTCCTTATCTTCCCTTATATTAATAAAAACAAACAAAATTAAAACGAGGTATGAAAACCTCGTTTTATTCATGCATTATACTTTCTCATTTATATACTCACCTATACCTGTCATTTGTATAAAGAAATGATCAGTAGGATATGGTTGTTCTTTGTTTAATCGTTGTGAGTTATACTTATTGATTTGGTAGTTATCTTTCCTAATTTCTTCATATTGTGCTTCCAAAATAACCTTAAATGGTCGCTCAATTTCATAATGATTCTTTCTAGCTTTGGTTACTCTTTTTTGATAGTCCGTATATTCATGTTGATGGATCGGTAATATATACCCCATTCTAACCATCTCCTATATATTTCGTATACTTACTATATAATTCGAAGCTAATTCTTATTTTATGACTGCTTATTTAATAATTATTACCCTTTTTTCAGAAAAATCAAACCTATTATTCCTCCATTTTCTTTTCAAACTTATCAAACCAGTCTTCGAGTACATTCATGTTTTTCATAAACCTTCCATTCCACTGATCCATTCGCTTTTCAAACTCCAACATTCTTTTCTCTGGATATTGAAACCATTTTTCATTTTTATCTAGATGTTTATCAATTGCCTGAATATGTTTTATCCACAAAGGTCTTCCAGGCCGCATATTCCCCCTCCTTTCACTCGTATTATATTTTGCTTACTAAACTCAAAGCTGATTAGAAAACTTGGCATTCGCTAATCCCTTATAGTGAATGTCTAAGTTGCACTTATGCAGGATTGGAAAGTTTATACTTCCTATCTGCTAAAAAAAGAATGCAGCTAAGTATAAGCTGCATCAAACAAAGGGGTAGGATTTTTCATGCTATTAGATCCAGGAGAAAGGTCTTCTGTCATCTTTACGATCTTGTTCGTCGCTCTCCCCACCAACTAATTCACTGCTGCTTGACTCCAGTGAAAGGCTACTTGACTCAAGGCGGTCATCATCTACTCGACGATCACGAAATCCACCAAAAAACGGATCACGACGTCTAGGTGGCTCAACAAATACATTGTCTGCTTTTATAACTAAATCTTTCACACGAATAACTCTCTTGTTATCAGACATTAATGGTCACTCTCCCTATAGAAATTTAGTCGATATTAGTCTATGTAAAAAATGTCATACGGTATAGACAGGTGCCCTTATTCTCAATGTTTTACCCAATATGAGTGTTAAAAGTACCGATTCAGTAAAGTTATTTAAATCCAAACGCACGCCCACACCATAAAGCCGATACCACATATTCTAATAGGGACAATACGTCAATAAACAAACAGAAAGGAGAAATAATTCATGGGTTGTGGATGCAAAAAAGAAGGTGCAGCTGATAACTGTGTATGTGATATCCTTCGCGAAATCTTGGATGCGCAAAGTGATGTTGTAGAGGCATGCTGTGATACTAGTTGTGAACAATCAATCAATGATTTATTAGGAGAAACTGCTCCAGGAACTGGATTGGATACCGTTCCAGTAATCTTGTACTGCAAAGATAGCTGTAAACCATTCAAAGGTTTCGGTGCTTTCCGAGGTAACATGCTAGGAGAAATCGGTGAGTGTGTATCAAGCTTTGTCTTCCGAGTAAAAAATGTCGACGACGATTGCTGTGCTGTATTAGAATTACTAAGAGCTCCAGATGATCCAACACATTGTGATCACTTAAAAGATCCTTGTGACCAAGACTTAAGCAACTTAGATAACACTGGAATTTGTATTACAGTAGATCTAGAATGCTTCTGTCATGTAACATGCCTACCAGCAATTTCTGTAATTGATTAATCCTTTCAAAAACACCATTGGAAGATTTACTTCCAATGGTGTTTTTACTTTTTAAAAATACATATATAAGAAGTTAAAATCCTAGCATTCTAACTTCTTGAATATCATCAAAAACTATGGAAACACTTTTTCTACCAGCAAGCATTAGAACCGTATCATCTTTCTTTATTTCTAAAACAACTCCTCGATAGGATCTTTCGGATGTTTTAATCTCACATTTCAACTTTGGCAAGTGCTTTGGTGTTCTAGCAAAATACTCTACTTTTTCTCGTAAAGTCATATCTTTAAATTTCCTACGTTCCTCTCGTGCATTTTCCATTTGTTCTTCACTAGATTCATTTTCTTCTTCTGTTGGTTCATTTTTTTTAGCTTTAATCGGTTTTTTTATTGTATTGGGTTTTTGTTCCTGTAGCTGCTGGGTAAATCTATTCCCGGAAGGTCGCTTTGGAATCGTTTTTTTTTGTTGCTCATTATTTTCCTCTGCTTTTGCACTTGTATTTTTTTCCGATTTTTTATTTGTTGAAGAATACTGATGTTGCATTTTTGCTCCAGATCGTTTAAGTCTTGGTTGATGGATATACATCAATGGATCATTGGCAATTTTTCTTTTTCCCATAGGGCACCTCTCCTTCTATACATCTATTCAACTCATTATATGAACCCAGAAATTGAAACGTGTTTGTATGAGGTGGTAGGAATTGGGAAGGAGTCATGTTGATTTGGAAGTGTTTAACTTTGGTGATATGCATTTATCAAAATTTGAAATAGAAATAGCCATTTAACGGAAGGGAGGATATCCATCCATCAGTGTCAGTGAAGCGAATCCTCGTTCCATTACTGCACAAAGGATGAGGAGTACCTCCGCATTCTATACATACGCTGATACTAAAAACAACAATACAAATAGCCTTTTCAAAACAAAAACGTATGAATCTAACGAAGATCCATACGTTTCTAATCAAGCCAACAACCCCATAAACGCTGTTGCAATACCAAAGTAAATTAAAATAGAAATAATATCATTGATCGTCGTAATAAACGGTCCCGAAGCTACTGCAGGATCTATTTTTAATCGGTCCATAATCAGTGGTACCAATGATCCTGCTAGTGTAGCGACAACTAAAGCAGCCATAATAGAAATTCCAACAAGGAGTCCAAGGAACAAATTCTGCTGCCAGAGGGAAATAACGATTGCAATCACAATCCCACAGACAGTACCAGTAATCAAGCCTGTACCAGTTTCTCGTAAGATTAAACTAACCTTTCCTTCGTTTCCATAGTCACCAGTTGCCAACCCTCGAACAGCCACAGCCAAAGCTTGCGTCCCTGTATTTCCAGCCATACCAGCAATTAATGGAATGAAAATAGCCAAAACTGCGACTTCATCTAATGTATCCTCAAATTGTCCAATTAAACTGGCTGTTAACATTCCCAAAAAGGAAAGAATAATTAGCCATGGGAGTCGTTTTTTTGCTGCCGTGAAAGGATTTCCATCTGGACGGTCCACATCAGAAATACCGGCTAGCTTGGAGTAATCATCGCTTGCTTCCTCATCCATAACATCCAAAATATCATCAACCGTGATAATCCCTAATAAATGCTTTTGAAAATCAACTACAGGAACAGCTAAGAAATCATAGTCTTTAATTGTTTGGGCAACGTCTTCTTGGTCATCTGCGACAGAAACATGTACAATTTTTTCACTCATGATATCTTCTATGACTATTTCATCATCAGAAATTATAAGATCTCGTAATGAGACAACTCCAACTAATCGTTTATCATCATCAACAACATACATGTAATAAATCGTTTCAGCGTCTGGACCTTCTTCTTTTAATTGGATCATTGTTTGTTTGACGGTTTGCGTTTTATAAACTGAAACAAATTCAGTCGTCATGATACTACCAGCAGTTTTTTCTTCATAGTGGAGAAGCTCTTTTATTTCATCAGAAGCTTCTTTTTCCATAATGGTTAAAAAGCTGGCAACCTTGTCTTTTTCCATTTCATTTAGAATATCAACCGCGTCATCTGTTGCCAGTTCAGAGAGCACCATAGCAGCGAATCTCGGGTCCATTTCTGTGAAAAAAGGTTCGATATCTTCAAAATCAATATGTTCCATGAGGTCTGAAACTTCCTCAGGAGACAAGTAAGTATAAATTTTAAGCCGGTCTTCTGGCTCAATTTCCATGAAAAATTGGGCTTGGTCATATGGATGCAAATCTAAATACAGTGAGCGAAAATCCTCGATTTGCTCATTGACAAGGGCTTTTTTGATTTCTTCGATATTTTTCTCTTGAATGTTGTTTTCTTCCATAATTACATCCCCCTTCACCAATGTACCCTTTTAGTTATAACATATCATCATAAATTATTATACATTTACATTACGTAAAATATATATTCGCGATTCTACTTAAAAAAATCCCAAATATCGTGTAAAATTAACCATAGAGTCTTTAACTTCTTTAATGCCCCCCTCATAGATTAACAGAAAGAAAGGTTATAAGATGAATAATTTAAAAAATAATACGATTGACTATACATTGGTACTAATTGTAATTCTTTTAGGCCTAGTTAGTTTATTTACACTATATACGATTACACCTAGCCTACCAGCAAAATATGATAATACTAACTTTATTCTACAACAATTCATTTGGTATTTAGCTGGTGGGTTTATAATCGCTTTGATTATGCTGATTGACTATGATCGTTTTCGCCAACTCACCTGGGTTATTTATGGGACCGGAATAACGATGCTATTAATGCTCTTCTTCCGTTTTCCTGCAGCGATTATTCATGAGGCAAATGGAGCGGTTAGCTGGTTCAAGATTCCTGTGATGGGAACATTGCAGCCCGCTGAATTTATGAAAGTAATTTTAATACTGGCTCTTGCCCATGTTATATATAACCATAATCAAAAGTATCAAAACCAAACAATTAAAAGTGATTTATTGCTTTTAGCAAAAATTTTACTAGTTTCCTTACCACCAACAGGACTTATCGCTGTTCAACCTGATTTGGGTGGTTTGTTAGTTTTAGCAGCCATTACTACATTTATGATTCTTGTATCTGGAATAAGATGGCGTATTATTTTTTCGATCCTTTTAGTAGGTGCTAGTTCTATTGCATTAATTATTATTGCATACTATATCTTCCCTGATTCGGTTGCTACATTCCTAGAGGAGTCAGTATTTAAACACGTATCAAGTCGTTTTTATGGTTGGATTAGTCCTGAACAATATTCTGATTCAGGCTATCAGTTAATTTTAGCTATGCTTGCGATTGGTTCTGGCCAGCTAATGGGAAAAGGAATGCAAACAATGGAAGTGTATGTACCTGAACGTCATACAGATATGATTTTCACTGCAATTGCAGAGCAATTTGGCTTTGTTGGCTCCAGTATTGTTATTGCTTTGTTTTTCTTTCTTATTTATCGGCTCATTCATATAGCTATTTTAAGTAATGATAGTTACGGGAGCTATTTGGTGACTGGGGTAATTGGGATGTTTGCTTATCAAATTTTCCAAAACATTGGCATGTCTATTCAGTTGTTGCCAATTACAGGATTACCACTTCCATTTTTAAGCTATGGTGGGAGTTCGACATTAACGTATTTAATTGCCATTGGCATTGTATTAAATGTTCACTCGAGAACGAGAAAATATATGTTTGAATAGATGAGAATAGGAGTGTGAAGTATGCAAATTGATATCATTGGTGATGTTCATGGTTGTTATAAAGAGCTATGCACTCTTTTTCAGGAACTAGGCTATAAACACCAAGATGATATATATATCCATCCAGATGGTAGATTACCTGTATTCGTTGGAGATATTACCGATCGCGGACCTGACTCCATTGCTGTCATTCAACTCGTTTATCATATGGTTGTCAAAGAGAAGAAGGCCAAATATGTGCCAGGTAACCATTGTAATAAATTGTACCGCTTTTTTCTTGGAAATAATGTACAGCAAAAGCACGGCTTAGAAACAACCGTTGCGGAATACAAAATACTAGATCAACAAATGCAGAAAACGATCCGAAAACAATTTATGACGTTGTATGACCAAGCTGACCTTTACTTGGTTATTCCAGAAGCTAACGCAGTAATTGCCCATGCTGGTATAAAAGAGTCTTATATTGGTCGGAGTGATAAAAAGGTAGAAACATTTGTTTTATATGGAGATATAAATGGTGAGTTTGATGAAAATGGTAAACCAATCCGAAGAGATTGGGCACAACATTATACTGGAGATCGTTGGATCGTGTATGGTCATACTCCTGTTAAATCACCACGAATTATCAATAAAACAATTAATATCGATACCGGTTGTGTTTTTGGAAATTCATTAACTGCCTTTAGGCTGCCAGAAGAAACAACCGTATCTGTTCCATCTCAACAGCCATATGTAGAAGAAAAATTCCGGTCATTCCCAGAGGACTAATTACTAGAGACGATTGTACCCATATCCTCTGGAAGAGGGGAGGTAAAGGTTACCCTCTTCTTTGTAGTCGGATGTAGAAACATAAGCTGGTAACAATGCAACGCCTGCCGTTTAATATGTTTTAGCTTTCCACCATACAAATCATCACCTGCTAATGGATGTCCAATATGTGAAAAATGAACACGAATTTGATGTGTCCTTCCCGTTTCTAATTCAATATCGAGTAGAGAGTGACCACTACCCTTGTTTTTTACGGAATAATGTGTGATGGCTCTCTGCCCTTCCTCCATGACAGCTCGCTCAATGATTGAATTTTCTTTTCGACCAATGTTAGCATCGATGGTTCCAGCCTGTTGCTCAACCAAGCCTTCCACCACTGCATAGTACTTTCTTTTTACCAATCCTTGTTTTTGAAAGGAAGATAGAATCGAGTGGCTATATCTATGCTTGGCGATTAACAATAAACCCGAGGTATCCCGATCAAGCCTTGTTACAACATGAACAGTGTAAGGAACATTCGTTTGTTGATAATGAGCCAACACACCATTTGCTATCGTTCCAGATTGGTGATGTAGGGAAGGAATGCTAGCGATACCTGCCTGTTTATTAATAACTAACACCGCTTCATCTTCATACACGATATTTAATGGGACTTCTTCAGGTTTCATATATGTTCCCTTTTGTTCTTCAGGAAATTGAATCGTTAATACATCTCCCGTATTCAATTGATATCTAACTGTTTTTGGAGTTCCATTTACTAAAATCTTTCCACCATCATAAATAATAGCTTTGATAATACGCCTAGAAAAGGAATGCTCTGTTTTTAAAAACTCTCGAATAAGCATTCCATTACATTTTTTCGTGATCGTCCATTTCATGCTGTTTCACCTGCGTTATTTAATAAGATCATCTCTACTTTTACGGTCATCATCTGTAACAAAGGAGTCACGTACTCTATTCCAAAACGGAAATGGGCGAAAACGCGCAAAACGAATTTTTTCCTTGGCTACACGGCACTGAATTGATTTTACATTAGTATAGTTTTTCGTAACATGATCAATGGTAATTAAAAAGCTTCGATCTACTAATGGCTTTAACAAACAAGTATGATGCTTCGGTAAAATAAGTGGTGAACCTATTGTACGGAAAACGCGATTATTAATGGATGCCATTTCTGTTAATTGGATAGCTTCCAATGTTGGATGTATAATTCCTCCACCTAGCGCTTTATTGTAAGCTGTACTACCAGATGGTGTTGATATACATAGTCCATCTCCACGAAACGTTTCAAAATGCTCCCCTTTAATTTCCACATCAAAAACTACTGATCCATCTGGTGTTTTAATCGTCGCTTCATTTAAGGCTAAAAAGCGATCCTCACTTCCTCCAGACTTTGCACGAATAATTACTTCTAGTAAGGGATATTCGACAACTTGATATGGTGTTTTGGCAATCTCGATAATAAGCTTTTCTAATTCATCAGGTACCCAGTCTGCATAGAAACCCAAATGACCTGTATGAACTCCGATAAAAGCTGTTTTATCTAACCGATGGACGTACCGATGAAATGCCTCTAGAAACGTACCGTCTCCTCCAACTGATATAACAATATCTGGTTCAGCTCGATCATATACTAGATCAAATTCTGTTAAGTAATTTTTCATTGTCGCTTTTATTCGCTCGGATCGTTCGTCGCCTTTTGATACAATTTTAAATTTCATCTGCTGGAATCCCCCTTATATCGATTTGGAAATATGTATTCTACTCTTATTTTCGACGAAATATTCGTTGTGCTTCACGTACTTCACTCTTTATTTTCGACATTTCTTCATCTAGTTTAAATGCTGCTTCTGCTGCTCGCTGTAATCGTTCTTTTACTTCCTCTGGTATAGCCCCTTCATATTTATAATTTAAGGAATGCTCATTTATTGCCCAAAAATTCATTGCTAGCGTGCGAATTTGAATTTCTGCTAAAACAAGTTTCATCCCACGAATAGTTTCCACAGGATATTCAATAATCATATGATAGGAACGGTATCCACTGATTTTTTCTCTAGCGATATAATCCTTTTCTTCAATAATTGTTAAATCATTTCTCGAACGGATCATTTCAACTACTGTATAAATGTCATCAACAAACTGACAAACTACTCGCACTCCAGCTATATCCTGCAATTCTTCAATTTTGTCTAGAGGAATTCCTTTTTTCTCAGCTTTTTCTATAATACTTGTTACCGGTTTAACTCGAGCCGTTACAAACTCTATTGGTGAATGCCGGGATTCGTATTCATATTGAGCCCGCATACCTTTTAGTTTAACCTTTAATTCTTCAACTACTTGTGAATAAGGTGCAAGTACTGCTTCCCAATTCATTGTCTAACACCACCTAAAATTCTCAACAATTCAATAGTTTTATTTTACCATAAGATACGTGAATGGATAATCTTTGCATAAATCCATTTCTTTAGCCATAATCAATTAATAATCAATTTACATTTACATGGAGGATTAAATCGTGCAAGAAATCGAAATAGAATTTAAAAATTTACTAACGAAACCTGAATTTGATCGTATATTAAACCGATTACCTTTTCCAGAAAAAGCCGACAAACAAACCAACTTTTACTTTGAAACAATGGATTTTTCACTTAGAAAAAATAAATCAGCATTACGTATTCGCCAAAAGAACGGCAATTATCGTTTAACATTAAAGGAACCTCATCCAGATGGCCTCCTTGAAACACATGATCACTTAACAGTGGAGGAAGCAAATGAATGGTTAAACGGAAATTGTATTCCAAAAGAGAATATTTTGAAGCAGTTAAACCAAATAAATGTATCTTTACAAGATCTGAAATATTTTGGAAGCTTAACAACTGAACGGCGGGAATATAAAGATAATGGCATCATATATGTTCTTGATTACAGTACCTATAATAACCAAGAAGATTACGAATTGGAAATAGAAGCTATTCATAAAAAGGAAGGAATTCAAGCATTTCATTCTTTATTGGAAGAGCTTCACATACCTCAACGGGAAACAGCTAACAAGATTCAAAGATTTTTCTCAACATTGAAAAAATAAGAAATATTAACTGAATGTTAATCAGATCATTTGCCCAATACTAGTTTCGTTGCTACAATGTATACAACTATTTCATAAATAATAAAGTGAAACTTCATTCAGTGGGGGTTTTCTTCATCCCCACTGAATGTTAGTTGAACCAATCGGACATTTACGGGCAGTTGATCCCCCACTTATCCTTCTTCACTTCAAAGTCTTGAAGTGGGGGTCTTACTGCCCGTTACATGCGGGATAAATGAACTTAACAGATAGAGATTCAAGGAAATCGTCCTAACATTTTTAGAAAACTTGCATTCGCCAAGACTTTATAGTGAATGACCTGGTTGTACTTATGCCGGATAGAAAAGTATACTTTCTCATCTGCCAAGGAGAAAATAATTATGACAGAATACGGAACACTATATGAAGCAATAGGTGGCTTTAAAACAGTCAAACGATTAGTGACTGCATTTTATAAACGAGTTGGCAATCATCCGAAACTAACTCCTATATTTCCAGATGATCTAACAGAAACTGCTAGAAAGCAGAGTTTATTTCTAACACAATTCTTAGGTGGTCCTAAACTCTATTCAGAAGAATTTGGGCATCCTATGTTACGAAGACGTCATTTACCATTTGAAATAACTCCAACTAGAAAAGATGCATGGTTAGAATGCATGGCTGAAGCATTAGAGGAAGCAAACATTGAAGAACCATATCGTACAGCTATATTTGAAAGACTAACAATGACCGCCCACCATATGATGAATACACCAGATTAAGAGTAAACGTGCAAACATCCTTGTTATCGGTATGTACTGGACATGGCTGGTTCCTGTAAATGAGTTGAGGAACTCCAAAACTTTGCACATTCTTAATACACTAGAAAGGAGAATCGATGTGAGCTGGAATCATGCTGAGCTAGAAAGCTCCAATCAGACGAACACATCGCATAAATATAGCTACGTTGTCAATAAACCGATTGAAATTTACGTTTTTATTGATCCATTATGTCCTGAATGTTGGTCATTAGAACCTTATTTAAAAAAATTATCTATTGAATATGGTCGTTTTTTTACACTCTACCCAATCATGGGCGGATATTTAAATCCACTAACAAAAGATAAATTTGATCAACCGAAGAAATTAAAAGATATTTGGGAAAAAACAGCAAAGCGAACTGGGATGAGCTGTGATGGTGATTTGTGGATTGAGAACCCAATTAATTCTCCGAAAATGGCATTCTTAGCTATTAAAGCAGCTGAACTTCAAGGAAAACGTGCCGGAAGAGTATTTTTACGAAAAGTACAGGAAAGTGTATTCCTTAATAAGCAGGATATATCCGACGAGAATGTGTTAATACAATGTGCTAAAGATGCTGAACTTGACCTAAATGAATTTAAAAATGACCTGCATTCCCCATCTGCCAAAAAAGCACTGCAATGTGACTTAAAATTAACTAAAGAGATGGATGTCGATTACACACCTACTATTGTTTTCTTTAATCAAAATGCCGAAGAACAAGGCCTTAAGATTTCTGGACTTTATCCATATGATATTTATGTACGTGTATTAAGTGAAATGCTACAAAAGCAGCCGATCCCATCTGAAAAGCCACCTCTTGAAGACTTTTTATCCTATTACGATGTGGTAGGAAGTAAAGAAGTATCGGTTGTTTATAACTGGACGGTAAATAAGGCAGAACGAGAAATGAAGAAGCTACAATTGAGACAAAAAACGGAAAAAATCACTGCAAAGTATGGTTCTTTTTGGAAGCATATAAAATAAACCTTCCATTAGTGAGGTTTTTCTTCCACCCTTTATATTTTTGATTTTTAAAGTGTGAATCGTACTGTCCGTTACATGAAGGATAACTAAAATTTAATACCTCCGCCCATTTTTGGGCAAAAAAAAAGATATACGGGGCAGCGTATATCTTTTTACTTCTCACTTCTTTGTATAAAAACAAAGGGGGATGGGAGAAAGTTTCATGATCAAACAAAGGGGTTTTGTTTTGTGAGTCATCTCACATTTATAATATAACAAGATTCATTTATTTGCGCAATACAAATGTTCATACATTCACAAAATCGTCACTTCTAATTCATTTTTTGGAAACATATAGATATTACTAACCATATACTATATTTGGAGGGGCTGATTGCATGAAAGAATTACTTCCCTTTTTATTTCTTGTGGTAACTATTTTTGCGTTTTTCCTTAACCTTCTAGGATTAATGCAGTTAATCCCACTTTATTTCACATTACCACTCTTCTTCTTTTCTATTTATTTTACGATCTTTTCTTTCACGCACAGAGACGCCTACCGCGGAAGGATGCGGTAAAAATGTTAGTATCTATAGCTTAGAGATGGCATCTATCGAATAATGATAGATGCCATCTCTATTTTCCTATGACATTCTGTGGTCGAAGTTAAATATAACATACCATTACACATTTGCTAAACAGTACAAAACCACCAGCTTGGCTCACAAGTTGGTGGTTTTATTAATACACATTAGTCTACTAACATTTTTTCCATTTCTTCTAGCTTTTCTTCGAATACTTCTAGAGCATCGAGAATTGGCTGTTTGGATGTCATATCTACACCAGCTTTTTTCAATACTTCAATTGGGTAATCGCTGCTACCAGCTTTTAAGAAGTCAAGGTAACGGTCAACTGCACCTTCTTCACCTTCTAATATTTTATTAGCTAATGCTGTAGCTGCTGAATATCCTGTTGCATATTGATATACATAATAATTCATATAGAAGTGCGGGATTCGAGCCCACTCCAGTCCAATTTCTTCATCAGAAACGACATCGTCACCAAAGTATTTTTTGTTTAAGTTATAATAAATTTCTGTTAACATATCTGCAGTCAATGCCTCACCATCTTGAGCACGCTTATGGATTTCATGTTCAAATTCTGCAAACATGGTTTGGCGGAATACGGTACCACGGAATCCTTCTAGGAAGTGATTTAGGATAAATAGTTTTTGCTTTTCATCGTCTAAATTGTTCAATAAATAATCATTGAGAATCGCTTCATTACATGTAGATGCAACCTCTGCCACAAAAATAGAATAGTTTCCATAGCGATATGGTTGATTCTTTCTAGTATGGTAACTGTGTACAGAGTGGCCGAATTCATGCACAAGCGTAAACAAGTTACTCACGTTGTCTTGCCAGTTCATTAGGATGTATGGGTTTGTACCATATGCTCCAGAAGAATAAGCTCCACTACGCTTTCCTTTGTTCTCTTCTACATCAACCCAACGATTTTCGAAGCCTTCTTTAACTATATTTACATATTCATCACCAAGTGGTTTTAATGCTTCCAATGTATACTCCTGTGCTTTTTCATAAGGAATTTTCATGTCAACATCTTTTACTAATGGTGTATACATGTCATACATGTGCAATTCGTCTACACCTAGTACTTTTTTTCGCAATTTAGCATAGCGATGTAACAATGGTAATTTTTCATTAACTGCTTCTACTAAATTATCGTAAACCTGTTCTGGAATGTTATTGTTGTCTAAAGCTGATTGTCTAGCTGAATCGTAATTACGCACTTTTGCGTTAAAGTTATGCTGTTTCACTACTCCACTTAAGGTTGAAGCAAATGTATTCTTGAATTCACCGTATTTAGCGTACATTGCTTTAAATGCATCTTCACGCACACGACGATCCTTAGACTCTAAGAACCCAATATAGCGACCATGTGTGAGATCTACCTCTTCCCCTTCTTCATTTTTTACAGATGGGAAGGTTAGATCCGCATTATTTAACATACTAAATGTTTGAGACGCAGCTGACATTGGCTCAGATGCCTCAGCTAATAATTCTTCTTCACGTTCGCTTAATACATGATCACGTTGTCTAGTAATTTCATTTAATGTATGCTCATATATTTTTAATTCTTCTTTTTCATTTAAGAAGCTTTCAATTTTACCTTCATCCATTGATAATATTTCTGGAATAAGGTAACTCATAGAACTAGATGCCTTTGTTAAAACATTCTCTGCTTTTGAATTTAAGGCTTGATAGAATGAGTTAGTTGTATCTTGATCATAGCGCATATGAGCATATGTATATAACTTTCCTAAACGTTCTGAAATTTCATCTTGCAGTTTTAACACTTCATATAAAGTATCTGCAGAGTCAGCTAATTTCCCTTGATAATCTGTTACTTTCGGGATATCATTTTTTAAGCTTTCTAGCTCTTTCTCCCATGCATCATCTGTTTCAAAAATATCTTCTAATCTCCACGTTTTCTCTACTGGCACTTCACTTCGTTTTTGAAGTTCTTTTGTAGCTTTAGCCAATTATAACTCCTCCTTTTTCTTTCTATACCATGTTAATTCGACACGTATAAAAATATTCCTTTAAACTATTACATTATTTAGTATACCGAAATAATTACCCTCCACGCTCCTATTTTGCTCAAAATTAATTCATTAATGTATAGATTAATTGTTTATCTCCCATAACAGCCTCTTCAATATGTTGATAAAATTCAACTTCCCTTATTTTTTCATAGATTGTGGCCGATCGTTGCTGAATAATATTCAACTTACAAAGCCACTGAAGGTATTGTTTTATAGGACTTTCTATCGTGTGAAGCATGGAAAAATGGTCCGAGGAAAAGGATTGATTTCTTAATAGGGCAAAACATTTCCCAATGGAGAAGTGCGCACCAATTTTTAGTGGATTAATCATATCTAGGACAATTCTGCTTTGCCAATCCCAGAGTGGAGTTTTCATTAAAAATTGAGAGGAAACTGGAAGATATATGATAGACGGTAAGTGGTCGATTGCTATCCCTTTTTGGTATAGCAAGCGTTTCCACTTTAAATCATTTCCATAAGAATTTTTTCGGGGTTGAACACGAAACTTATTTTTTTCGTAAATCCAATTAGTTAACAATTGATTTTTTGTAAATTGTCGATAAAGAAACATGCTTCGGAAAAGCACTTGATCTAAATGGGAGAATTTCAGTTTGGCTAGGGCTTTTCTTTTTTTGACTTCATATAAATCCTGGGCAGTAGTAAGTACATTAGTATTCGGATCAAAATAGTAAAGGGAATGTTGATTAGGGGTTTTAAATTGATGCAGAAACTGAAGTGTAAACGGATCTATTTTTATCAAATTGGAGCTTTCTCTTTTAAATTGATTTGCTCCAAGAATCCAAAGCGGTGTAATGCCGATTGATCGATATCCTGTATTTCGTTTGTGAATCACTTCGGTCGGAATTCGAGCACATTGATATTCAATCGCAATATGTTTTCCGTTGATCTTAAGTAGGATATCTGGACGCTGATTTATTTTGGGAAGATACGCTTCTAAGCTTACTTGATATCCCTGATCCTTTAACCACTTTAATAATAAAAGCTTGCCTTGTTCGTGATATGCTCCTTCTCCTTTCTCATTCGCTGGACAATTTACTTTCGAAAGATGTGCAAAATGTGGTGCTACTTGAGAACCAGCTTTTATGATGACTTCTTCATTACAGGTTGGACAGAAGAATCGCTTATGTTTCTTAAGCTCTAAAATTTCATTACTTGTTAGCTTAGTAAGCGATGTAACAACGCCTATTTGGGTCTTTGCTTGCAACAAATGACCACCTCCTTCCTCTATATATTCGCTATTGGTGGCCATTATCCTGCAAACAATAAGAAAAAACATAGACACCTCATGAAAAGGCATCTATGCTTTAGGTGGAAAATATTCGCGTACCTGTGAAAACGTATTTGCAGCAAAGACTTTTTTACCATACTCCTCTAGATAATGGATGGTAACATCAGAATCATCCGCAAATTCCAAGACTCTACTGATTATATCCTCTTGTAGACTTTCATCTGAATCTTCATTTGAGAATTCAAGATATAGATAATATTTATCGTTTAATGCGTACAAGGCTTCTTCAATGCTATTGGTTTCATCTTGAAATGAATGACTTAGTTGAATAACATCTTCAAAGTCTTCGAAGCTGACAATTATCCATAAATTGGAGTCATCTACATCTTCCAATGACTCGTCATCTGATATATTTTTACCAAACTTTTCTTCCAACAGACTTTCAACTTTTTCATCAACAGGGATGTCAATCGTATTTCCGTCATCAATTGGAAGTTCAAGGTTATCACCATTTTTGGAAAGTTGTGCTTTCGTTACTATAATTTCCAATCCTTTTTCTAACGCTTGGACTTGAATCCACAGTGGACCTTCTACATGAAAGTCTTCTTTATAATTCAATTCATCCATCATTTGCCAAAATAGCTGTTCACTACGTTCACGGTTATACCATATTTCCTCACGTTCGAATCCACGATCTTCAATATCAACATACGAGATATAAAATTTAACCGTATTTTCATTAATTCTCTCTATCTCCATCTGCACTTCTCTCCCTTCTTTTTGTCCTTAAGTCGAAGAGGTTCTTCTCCATATATCCAATAATCACTAAGTGATTTCTTATCTTATTAACAATTGTATGATAGCATATTACTTTTTGAAAATTAATATGCCTATACAAATCAATTATTTAAAGTTTAATTTTAACGTATTTCATTGATTTTGTCATCTATAATAGAGAATAAAAGCGTAGACCTTCCAATAATGGGATCTACGCTTCTTATTTCACTTGTTATGTGGTAATGATCATTAGTTAACCAACCGTTGTGCCTCTCGTAGCTGAAATGTACGAACTGTTCTTGGTAGAAATCGTCGGATCTCATCTTCGTTGTACCCAACTTGCAGACGTTTCTCATCAAGAATAATTGGTCTCCTTAATAATCCAGGGTTATTTTGGATTAAATTAAACAATTCCTTCAATGGAAGTTGATCAATATTTACGTCTAGTTTTTGGAATACCTTTGATCGTGTTGAAATGATCTCATCCGTTCCATCTTCAGTCATTCGTAATATTTCCTTTATCTCATCTAATGTTAATGGATCGGAAAATATATTTCGTTCCTTGAAAGCAATATCATGTTCCTCTAACCATGCTTTTGCTTTCCTGCAAGATGTACAACTTGGTGAGGTATAAAGTGTAACCATGAAACTTCACTCCTCAATCTAATGTTTATCTTCATTTCATAAACATTTAATAACTTATTAAATTAAAATAAGTTTAAATAACCTCATATGTATAAGTATACTATAATTGTCAAGCAAAAGGTAGGGAATTTCCGAGAAAAAGTTGGTTATTTTCTAGATGTTCACAAAATGTTTTCATTTATTTGTAACATACCCTAAATCGTTTTCAATTAAACATTTTATTTGAAAAAAGGTTGTTAACTATTTTCCTTTTAGAATTCCTCAAGGCGTCCCTCTTGCCTGAAAATGAGTATAACATAATTTATTTCAAACAAAAACCCTTTGTAAGGTATTTTAACATGAATTACATTATTATCATTTATTTTTTTGTAAAAATAACAAAATATCCTTGATTTTTTTGTTTTTTAATTTTATGATAATTTATATTACTTATTCATGTTAGAAAACCTAACATAAAGAAAGGGGTGTTTGGATGAAGAAAATTGAAGCAATTATTCGCCCTGAGAAGTTCCAATTACTTCGAAGCGAACTCTCTTCCATTGGTATCGGAGGTTTAACCATCACCGAAGCAGCTGGAACTGGGAAACAAAAAGGGCAAACAGGAGTATTTCGAGGAAATACGTTTCAGATTCAATTACTGCCAAAATTAAAAGTGGAAATGGTTGTAGATGATCTGCAAGTGGATGAAATTGTAGATATCATCATTAATACTTGCAGTACTGGAAATATCGGTGATGGAAAGATATTTATCCATCCTATTGAAGAAATTATACGGATACGAACTAAAGAACGTGGAGTTGAAGCAGTACGATAAGTTTAAAATCTAAAGGAGGAGTTTCATTGTTTAGAAAAAGTTTTTTCTTGTTTTTGGTTGTTTTTTTAATTGCATCACCAGTTTACGCGGCACCAACCGTAGAGTCACTGGAATTATCCGTTAATCTTGTGTGGGTGATGCTTGGTGCATTTCTAGTATTCTTTATGCATGCAGGTTTTGCCATGGTGGAATCAGGTTTCACACGCTCCAAAAACACGCTTAACATTTTAATGAAAAACTTTCTAACGATCAGTGTCGCAGCAATTTTATTCTATGTAATAGGATATGGCCTCATGTTCGGAACTTCAGGTGGTTCATTCATTGGAGTGGATGGTTTCTTATTAAGTGGTGTCGACGATATCGGATTCTTTATTTTCCAAGCTATGTTTGTTGCAACTTGTGCGACCATCATGTCTGGAGCTGTTGCAGAACGAATTAAGCTAGGTAGTTATATATTAATTGTCATTGTAATGACAGCAGTAATTTATCCGGTGGTAGGTCACTGGATTTGGCAAGGCGACGGCTGGTTAACTACGTTAGGTTTCAGTGATTTTGCAGGTTCAACTGTCGTACATTTAACTGGAGCTGTTGGTGCATTAATGGTTGTATTAATTTTAGGTCCACGCCTTGGGAAATATAAAGGAAAAAAAGTAAATGTTATCCCAGGACACAATATTCCACTAGGGGCTCTTGGCGTATTCATTCTTTGGTTAGGTTGGTTTGGTTTTAATGGCGGTAGTTCACTTGCCGCTGATCCAGAATTAGTTCCAATGGTGATCGGAACAACGTTATTATCTACATCTGCTGCATTAGTAGCTTCTGTCGCCTATACAAAGCTACGTTTTAGAAGAGTGGATGCCTCTCTATCACTTAATGGTGTTTTGGCTGGGCTAGTTGGTATTACAGCAGGCTGTGCGGAAATTTCTTTAAGTGGTTCGATTATCGTTGGTTTAGTATCTGGGGTTCTACTTGTTGAAGGAATTCGTTTCCTAGATGCAACATGTAAAATAGATGACCCTGTAGGAGCAATTGCAGTTCATGGGATTTGCGGCATATGGGGTACGATCGCGATTGGTTTCTTCTCAACGGATACCGGATTACTTTATGGGTATGGTACTTCTCAGTTAGCCATTCAAACAATTGGAGTTCTAGCGGTAATTGCTTGGGTCGGTTTAACTATCGGTGGATTTACGTATATATTGAACCTCATTTCACCAATTCGCGTCTCGGAGGAAGAAGAGGTCGCAGGTCTTGACTTTGCTGAACATGGTTCGAATGCCTATGACTTCAAAGACACATTACTAACCAATGATGATACTGATACAGCAACAGGTTTAGCGCTTGCCGATCGTTTAAATAACTTACCTGTTGGAAAGAGTATGAAAACAGAGTAACTGAAAAACGAAGCCTTCATCATAAGGCTTCGTTTTTTATATACTTACATATTTTTCGTTGCATTTAAGCTTCCAAGAATGTCTTCTGCTTCTCGATTTTCATCATAAGTTAATACTTCGTCAACTGGTTGGTATGACTGACCATATATCTCTTCATCTTTATAGGTGTGAATATTTTCATACATTTTCTTCATTTGCTCATAAATCATTTCTTCTGATTCATTACTTGGTGACCAATATAATATTTCCATAGGATTTTCTTCATTTGTAGCTAAGGAACGGCGGTTATAACCGATGGATTGAGCGTGGGTAAATCCTTCACGTTTGTAGAAATGAAGTCGCTTTTCCGTATCTGTGTCATCATAATCAACCGGTTCTACTTCTAGGATAATCGGTTTATTCTTCTTTTTCAGCTTTTCGATAAGCTTGTGCCCAATACCTTGTCCTCTTGCCTTAGAGGATACCCACACATAATCTATAAAAATAAATGTATCAAATTCCGCATACATCATTACGTGCATTGGACTTTCATCTTTGTGATATACATCCCCTTTTTCTTTTAGAAGAAGTTCCATATGCTCCTTTGATTTCATTTCTTCTACAGGGAAATATTCATTTAGTTTTTCGTACCAGTTTTTCATTGATCTACTCCTTTTTTAGTTGCTATTCCAGTCCGTTTTACCGTTATTATTATAAGTCATTGAACAGTTTTTGTTAAATCCGCTTTTAGTATGCATTGTAAACGTATTCTCCGCATACCTAAAAAAAAGCAGAACTTTTCACTTAAGTTCCGCTTTTTTCGGCTATTATGGCGTATAATCAACGTTTTCCGTATATGTGTTACCTGCATTCCAAATGAGAAACTCATTTATCCCATTATCTTGAAGCGCTCGGATTTGTGCTTCTACTTCTTCTTTTCCATATTGTTGTACAGAGACCCCTGTTCCGCTATAAATCCAAGGTGCTTCGAAATCTTGAATCCACGGACGAGATACAGGACGATTTTCCAATTTACCAAGAACTTCATTTTCAACCTTAGCATATTCATCTGTTAGTCGATAAGGTTCTTTATCTGGAATTGGAATATCAAAATAATTATTTGTCCAGTGACTCGGATAAATCATGGATGAAATGACATCTACATTTTCAGATATTCTTGAGAAGTTTTGTCCAATACCCGGAGCTTCTTCAATTGTCGCAGAATATCCAAAAATATCTACAGATACATCCACATCGTATGATTCTAATTCCTTCTTAGCATATGTGACAAAGTTAGTTACAGCTTCTACACGACGCTTAATATTATCTAATTCAGAATCAGCATAGTCACCTTGTGTATATTCTAATATTTCATCACGATGTTCAAATCCTTCTGGGAAACGAACGTAATCAAATTGAATTTCTTTAAAGCCCATTTGAGCAGCTAGTTTTGCAATTTCTACATTGTATTCCCAGACTTCTTTTTGAAAAGGACTAACAAACGCTTCTCCACGACCATTGATCCAAACCTCACCATCTTCTGTAAATGACAAATCAGGTCGTTTCTTCGCTAAAACAGTATCCTTAAACACTACTATTCTAGCAATCGGGTAAATTTCATTTTCTTCTAAAACACGCATCATATTTTCAGGGTCATGAATATATTTTTGACTGATATCTTCAAATGGTGAATCTTCACCTGGTTCAAATGTTAAGTATCCATGGTCATCTTTTATATCAATTACCATTGAATTCAAGTCTGTCTTACCAATTAATTCCAATAACGTATCAAAACGACTGCCGCCAGCAGAATGTCCAGTAACATAGATTCCTCTTACAGCATCTGGATATTCAAAATGATAACCAGATTCAAATGTGAACCGTTGGTGTTCTTTTTCCTCATCAATAGGTTGAACACTTGTTTGTCTTTCTTGATGCAATTTACTTACTCTTTCTTCTTCTCCACTACTTTTTTCCGGAATCACATAGGGAAGGGCAATAATTATTAGGAGAATACTAACGAAGGTTACAATTTTAAGTTGTTTTGATTTCATATATATCAATCTCCTATTCTTGTATTAAAAAACAAATAGCTACTAGACAATCTTTGAGTCTATTATATAGCACAATACAGAATAGTTAAATGGAAAATGATAGAATTTGTCGATTTTTTCGGAGTACTTGTCGAACTGGATTTGTAGGGGAGTTTAATTGAAAGCCGTCTGTTCAACAGACGGCAAGTTGTTATTTATTATTAAATATATATTCCACTTCATCATTTTTTCGAATAACTTCTAAATTATAATCAGAGAAAAACCATTCGTCCTCATCATTATAATAAAATGTAATACCTTCTGTTTCATCTTTTTCTCTAATACTTCCTTGTTTTCCAACCGCTACTCCTAAAAAGTAATTCGGATGAACAGTTGGGATGCCTCCGTATATTTTTAGGAAAAATTGAACGTGATCACCTTGTTCCAAATCCATTTCTTCTTTAAACCATTTTGCAGCTTCATTACTAATATGGATACTCATTGTCACACCTCTTCTGTTGGAAATTATTTATACAATTCAAGTCTACTCAGTCTATCTTTATTCTGCAAGTTTATTCGAATTTGATAACACAAAACTTAACCGCTTTCATTTTTTTCCATTTAAGTATGACAGTCTATCAATGATACTTTGAATTTTATGTGAAATTTTGTTGGGTGACGTAAATACTTTGGATATTACTTCCTCTCACGGTTATAGGATTACTTATTATTTGAATTTTTTATATTTTAAGTAGGATTTTTTAGTATAATATACAAAGGGGTCGTTAAACAGTCGTATTTGACTAAAAGTAAATAATTTATATAAAGGAGATGTAGATTATGCCACACAAACCACGTACCAAGTCGAATGAATTGATCATTCTTGAGCTGTTAAACAAACGCAAAACGTTAACGAACAAGGAAAAACAACACCTTTTCAATCTAAAAAAGGGCTATGATGGAGAGCTGATATTTGATACCCTAACAGAAAAATTACAGTGTGAATGCTTGATATTAAATGATTTATTGCTAAAAGTAAATAATACCACTTTCCAAATTGACTCCCTCCTGATTGCGCCAGTGAAAATCTACTTTTATGAGGTGAAAAATTATGAAGGCGATTATATTTACGAATCGGATAAACTATTCAAGAAACCAAGAATAGAAGTTATTAACCCTCTCCACCAATTGAGCAGAAGCGAATCCCTACTCCGTCAACTACTCCTCAGCCTCGGTTTCAATCCACCCATTGACGCATCCGTTGTTTTTATCAACCCTACTTTCACCTTATACCAAGCACCTCTGGATAAACCTTTTATTTTTCCCACCCAAATTAATCAACACATGGAAGATTTGAATGTAACCCCTTCAAAACTGAATGATAATCATAAGAAACTTGCAGAGAAACTATTGTCATTGAATCTGGACGACTCCCCATTTAGTCAAATTACTGCCTATCAATATGATGAATTACGAAAAGGAATTACCTGTCTTTCATGTAACTCATTTTCAGTAACTGTTGCAAATAGTAAATGCGTGTGTCTGGAGTGTGGGAATGTAGAGCTCGTAACAAATGCTGTATTAAGAGCTATAAAAGAATTTAAGATTCTATTTCCAGATAAAAAAATTACTACTACTGTTATTTATGATTGGTGTCGCGTTGTGGGGTCGAAGAAGACCCTTAGAAGAATCTTGGTAAATAATTTTAAAGTTGTAGGAGCCAAGCAATGGACCTACTATGAATAACTTTTTAGTGGGGTTGATCAGAATGAAAAGCTAAGCTCGTTTAATCACTTTTTCGCTTCATTGTGCGCTCATCTCGCTTTTGAGTTACCGTTTGAGTGCTTCCTCGCTTCATTTGGGCACTCATCAGCTCTATGAGTTACCGTTTGAGTGCTTCCTCGCTTCATTTGGGCACTCATCAGCTCTATGAGTTACCGTTTGAGTGCTTCCTCGCTTCATTTGGGCACTCATCAACTCTATGAGTTACCGTTTGAGTGCTTCCTCGCTTCATTTGGGCACTCATCAGCTCTATGAGTTACCGTTTGAGTGCTTCATCGCTTCATTTGGGCACTCATCTCACTTTTGAGTTACCGTTTGAACTCTCTACGCTTCATTTGGGCACTCATCAGCTCTATGAGTTACCGTTTGAACTCCTCATCACCTCATTCGGTAACTCATCGACTCTATTTTTATTGCAAACTCTCCCACTTCTATTTTCGTACCGTCCTCCTCCATTACCATCTTTATTTGGATAATCAAATTCTTATAAATAACAATTCATGAGTTTTCCCCTTGCATTTCCTCAACAGGATTTATATAATATAAAAAACTCAATATCATTAGCAATGAAAAAGGCGTAGTACAATTACCCGCTGATTTTTAGAGAGCTTGTGGTTGGTGGAAACAAGCATCAAGGTAAATTGGAATTGGACTTTGGAGCTGATCTATTAAATGAAGTGATTCTGTACGAACAGAATAATTAGGGTGGCACCGCGGTTCATTCGTCCCTTAGCAGAGGGAATGAATGGGCTTTTTTTACGTTCCCCAAAAATTATAGAGGAGTGAATTTCAAGATGAAAACCATTTTTTCTGGGATACAACCTAGTGGTACGTTAACAATCGGAAACTACTTGGGAGCTATCCAGCAGTTTGTAAAACTACAGGAAGAAGAAGATTGTTACTTTTGTATTGTTGATGAGCATGCCATTACAGTACCACAGGATCGTTTAAAATTGCGTCAGAATATCAGATCACTTGCAGCATTATACCTGGCTTCTGGCATTGATCCGCAAAAATCAACGCTGTTTGTTCAATCGGAAGTACCTTCACATACTCAGCTGGGATGGATGTTACAATCGATAAGCTATATGGGGGAACTAGAACGCATGACTCAGTTTAAAGATAAGTCAGAAGGAAAAGAAGCTGTATCTTCTGCATTATTCACTTATCCATCTTTAATGGCAGCAGATATTCTTTTATATAATACAGACCTTGTTCCTGTTGGTGAAGATCAAAAACAACATTTGGAGCTAACACGTGATTTAGCACAACGATTTAACAACAGATTTAACGATATTTTCAAGATTCCAGAAGTTAGTATTCCTAAGGTAGGTGCTCGTATTATGTCCTTGCAAGAGCCTACGAAAAAAATGAGTAAATCTGATGAAAACGAAAAAGGATTTATCTCGATGCTGGATACTCCGAAGAAAATTGAAAAGAAAATTAAAAGTGCTGTTACCGACTCCGAAGGCATTGTAAAATATGATAAAGAAAACAAGCCTGGCGTATCAAACTTACTTAATATTTATGCGAGTTGTACTGGTGAGTCAATCGAAGTTATCGAAGAAAAATACGCTGGTAAAGGCTACGGGGAATTCAAGCAAGGTGTAGCTGATGCCGTTATTAGTGTGCTTAAGCCAATTCAGGATCGCTATGATGAGTTAATTGACTCCGAGCAACTAGACGATATCCTTGATCAAGGTGCTGAAAAAGCATCGTTTACAGCAAATAAAACAATCTCAAAAGCAAAAAAAGCGATGGGCTTAGGTCGGGTTAAAAAGAAAAAAAATCAGTGAGACGCTTCTCACTGATTTTTTGATTTTTGTTTGGGTATCCCTTGTTCATAACTGTGTTCAATTTCCCACATTTTCTCTAAGAACGGTTGGCCTTTAATTAATTTTGCACAAAGCTCCTCATGAGCTTGGCTCCAACCATATTTTACACCTTCATATAATGCTTCCCATACTTTTTCTTCATTCATAAATCGTATGAATGGATATTTTTTCGGATTCCATTCGGTTAACCAATATCTTAATTCTTCAATATTGTTGGTTGTACGCAGTTGATCTAGTCCCATCATTAGTAATTGTTTAAGTTGACGCTCTCTTCTAGTTAATCCAAATACCAAATCTGGTGACATAGAAAGCATGTGATATTCTTTTTCATAAGATTCTTCATCAAAATCAAAGTCTTGCGGTTTTACTTTCTCAATCATATCGTATACGAGTTGTTCCTGCCTTGGAATAAGTCTACTTTTTCGAATTGGAATGCGGTATCCAATTGTGTCAAAAGCTATTATATCATTCCCATCGGTTACAACGCATGCATAGTCTAAACCGGTTCTTTCTTGGCCTTTTCTAGTATATGCTCGTTTGTAAATGCTATCTAGTAAGGCCTTCGGTAAGTCATGCATATCATTTTCAATATAATTATATAAGCCTTCTGTTATGTATAACAATGGAACCTGGTCTAATAGCTCAATCTTATCATCCTTACGCCATTCGTGATAATAACAAACGTTATAGCCATTTTCCTCACCTTCAAACCAGTTCACCCAAACATCGTGCAAATATAACATACAACACCCCTCACTTTTGAATGAATCATTTTCGAGGTTGTTCAAAACCGTTTATTTATGCGATCTTGAACATCACTTAACATACATTATGACCATCCTTAAAAAATTTATTCTAAGTGATAGTAAGATTATGGTTTATTTGGAAAACGATAAATCACAAGAGTCATGATGAGAAGGCCGATTGGGAGGAAGTAGAATTCTATTCTACCTTTAATAAAAATAAAATATTCTACCCAAGAAACACCTGCAGGTAAAAAGTTCATATAAGCAATGGTAGTTACTCCACCTGTAACAGCTAGTCCAAATCCTATTAAAAATAAAAACATATATCCCATTTTTTATCACCATGCTTGTCCGTTATATTATTAATTCATCCTATGCTAGGAAATGTGAATAAATGATAAATTTAATAGAGAGATGTTATCGGGACTGGTATATAGGGATGATTTTGATTGGAATCCGGGGTGTGGTTTATTTTGTGAGATGGAGGACGATATTTTGGGGCTGAGAGCCGATATCTACACTCGAAGGCAGATAGTTCCGCTTGAGAGACGATACTCCCTCTTGAAAGCCGATAACTCTCAATAAAGAGCAGATAATACCTCAAAAAGTCTACAGTAAAACCAAAAAGACTGACCCCAAAAAGGATCAGCCTTTACACATAAAAAATATTATAAATTACGCGTCAAACTTCTTAAATACTAACGCTACATTATGTCCACCAAAGCCTAATGAATTACTAACTACAACATTTACTTCTTGTTTTCTAGCTTCATTTGGTACATAATCTAGGTCACATTCTGGGTCTGGAGTTTCATAGTTAGTTGTTGGTGGTATAATTCCATCTGTAATAGATTTAACTGAAATAACTGATTCTACTCCACCTGCTGCTCCAAGTAAATGACCGGTCATTGACTTCGTCGATGAAACGGCTACTTTATATGCATGTTCTCCGAATAGATCTTTAATTGCGCGTGTTTCGTATTTATCATTAAGATCAGTACTTGTTCCATGAGCATTAATATAGTCAACATCTGTAGGGTCAATTCCAGCATCTTCAAGTGCTTGCTTCATGGATCTTCCTGCACCTTCACCGTGTTCTGCTGGAGCAGTTATATGGTAAGCATCACCTGTCGAGCCATATCCTACGATTTCAGCATATATATGTGCACCTCGTGCTTGTGCTGTTTCTAATGATTCTAGTAATAAAATTCCTGCACCTTCACCCATAACAAATCCATCACGATTTTTGTCAAACGGACGGCTAGCTGTTTTCGGATCTTGATTAAATGATAATGCTTTAGCAGAAGAGAAACCTGCAAAAGACATGTTTGTGATAGGCGCTTCTGCACCACCTGCAATAATATAATCAACATCTCCACGTTGTACTGCTTTATATGCATCACCGATTGAGTTTGCACCTGATGCACACGCTGTAACGGTACAGGAGTTTATTCCTTTTGCACCTAGTTGGATAGATACTTGCCCAGCTGCCATGTCTGGAATCATCATTGGTACAAAGAAAGGACTAACCCTTTTATGCCCTTTGTCTAAAAATTTTCTGAATTGATCCTCGTATGTTTGCATACCACCAATTCCCGATCCGATCCAAACACCAACACGATTAGCAATGGAATCATCTATCGTTAATCCAGCATCTTCAACAGCCATTTTAGATGCAGCAACCGCGTACTGAGTAAATGCATCCATTTTACGTGCATCTTTTTTATCCATATATGCAGTTGGTTCAAAATCTTTTACTTCTGCTGCAATTTTAGCTGGAAAGTCATCTTTATTTACTCGAGTTACAAAATCAACACCTGATTTGCCCGTAATAATGCTCTCCCACATTGAATTCACATCATTACCTACAGGGGTTACCGCTCCTAGTCCTGTTACGACCACTCTTCTTTCCTCCATTAATACTCCCTCCTACTTACTTAAAATTCTACAATTATTAGCATATTTTTTCCTAAAATGAATCCTTACCTTCCCCAACGTAGAGCGATTGCGCCCCATGTTAGTCCTGCACCAAATCCTACTAATACGACTAGATCATTATCATTAATTCTACCACTCTTCGCAGCTTCTGATAAAGCCATAGGTATAGATGCTGATGAATTGTTTCCATATTTTTTAATGGTAGTAGCCATTCTATCTTCTGAAATTCCTAATTTTTCACGTGCCGCTTCCATGATACGAATATTTGCTTGATGCGGAATTAAATAGTCAACATCTTCTTTATTGTAGCCAATTTTCTCAATGACATTAACGGATGATTCTGGCATCTGGCGTACAGCAAATTTAAAGACTTCACGACCATTCATTTGTAAATACCCTTCATTTGCATCCTGATACAGATGTTCTCCCCCTGCACCATTTGCTCCTAATTCAAAGGACAAAATTCCTTTATTATCAGAGACTTCGCCGATTACTGCTGCACCTGCACCATCACCAAATAGTACACACGTATTACGGTCAGACCAATCCGTAATTTTAGAAAGCTTTTCGGCCCCTACTACTAAAATATTTTTATAAACACCAGTTTCAATAAATTGTTTCGCAGTGACCATCCCATACATAAACCCTGCACATGCTGCACTAAGATCCATTGCTGCTGCCTTAACTGCACCTAATTTTTCTTGGAGCATGCAAGATACTGATGGAAATGGTGTATCTGGAGTTACAGTTGCTACTAAGATAAGGTCTAAATCCTCTGCTTTAACCTTTGCCTCTTCTAATGCAGCCAAAGATGCTTGAAAAGCCATTTCGGATGTATCCATGTCATCCTCTGCAATTCTTCTTTCCTCTATTCCAGTTCTTGTACGAATCCATTCATCACTTGTATCTACTATTTTTTCTAAGTCTTTATTGGTAACGACTTTCATTGGAGCATAATGTCCAGTTCCTAATACGCCAACACCCATATAGACATCCCCTTACGTAGTATATCTTATTATCAATTCTTATGACTTGGTACTAATTTTAATGCATAATTACATTTCTTGCAAGTTGAATACTAATTTTAGGTTTTTTAGAATAAAAAAAATACCTAATCATTGATTAGGTAAAAATCCAGTTTCTGTATACTCTTCAATTGCATCATTTAACGTTACTTGAAAATCCTCTGGTACTTCGGGGCTAAATTCACCAAAGGAAATATAGTCATCCTTAAAGTCAAACGTTAGAATTTCACCTTCAAGGTCTCCCTTACTGAACTTCTCAGCAGTTAATGAATATAATCGATCGACCCGTTGTACAGTACTCGTTAATACGGTGTTAGGATCTAGCTCATATTGATCAGATACAAAGCCAATCGCATATAATCCATCTTCACTTGCCCTTTTAATTACTTGCTCACTGAACGCATCACCAGCAGGATAAAACACGTCTACATTTTGTTCCTTCATATCCTCATACATTTCTAAAGCAATTTGATATTCATTCCAATCATAAATAAAAGACATTTGAACATCAGTCGTAGGATTTTGATATTTTACACCTTCATAAAACCCTTCAATCTCTGGTTGCCATTGATATGCCGCTATAATACCAACCTGGTTTGTTGTCGACATTTCACTTGCTAACATTCCTGCAAAGAACCCCATTGCATGCGAGTTAAAGGTTAAACTAGTAACGTTATCATTATAATACGTACCGTTAAAGTAAACGAAATGAACGTCAGGGTACTCATTGCTTAATTCAAAAAATGGTTTTCCATAGGTACTACTATGTCCAAAAATAAGATTAACACCGTCACGTGCAAACTCTTCTACCGTTTCCTTTATTTCTTCTTCGGTTATAACTTCTTCTTTATATTCTACATCTACTTCATATTTTTCTTTGATGTTTAATAATCCTTTGTAACCTTTTTCTCCCCAGGCTTGATCGGTAATCTTCCCTTCTAAAAGTAAGCCTACTTTTTGAATATTACCCTGTTTGGTTTCACCACTGCAGCCTGTAAATAAGAGTAGAGTTGCAACCATAGTAATTAGTACGATGTATCGCTTCTTCAAAACTTGAGCACTCCATTCGTTAACAATACGTCTTAATAGAATTCTTTATAGCGCCTATAATGGGCCAAGACTCTTTTCAAATTTTCTTCTTTAGGTACATTGTCACGAATATAAATGGAATTTTCAAGTTTAAGGGCTTGATCTTCATTATTTTTCTTTGTTCGAACTTCTATATGGCCTGGTAAGTTATCAACCTTTAACCATTGAATAAATGCTTTTACAAAGTCCCCAATATAAATCGCCTCTGACTGAAATTCCTCAGAGTCAAAGTCTATAAATCGTTCTTGATGCAGGCATCCCTTCTCGTTCATTGGCATCCATTCCCCATATAATATTGGTGCATGGACATGAACGATATTTTCTTTTTCCTCCCTACTCTCTCCAAATCCAATTTTTATTTTTCTTGATGTGAAATTGGATGGAATATCATCTGAGTTATCAATGATAATAAATGTTTCATAATTTGATGCTTCACTATTATCAATGAATGAAAATGAACTGTTCCTACCTATAAACATGGAAAGATGCTCTTTTCTATCTGTATCAAGTGCATCGATCCCAGCTACCTCTATCCCACGATCAAGTAACTCATTTAATAAATGAAACCCAACCCAATGAAAACAATTAGCAATTAAAATAGACATATAATCCCCTCTCATCACACACATGTAATCCGCAATGTAATTCGACAAGTGACAGGCACCGACAAACGGTGAAGAAATGCTTTTATTTTGGTTAATGATTTGGTAAACTATATTATATATGTGCTATAAATAAACTAGTTTTTAAAATTATATGGTTAAAGAATGAGGTGTTATGTATGCGATATCTTATGACGATTATTTGGGCTGTGTTAATAAGTTCTACACTATCTTACGTATTATCTAGTATGGCAGGAGAGCCATTTCCTGTTACAGATACGCTTGTATTATCAGCGATTGTTTCCATTGTTATCTTTGTTTTAGGTGATGGCGTATTAAAGGTTAATAGCGAAAACTAATTGTGAATATGTTACATATTCATTCGCTAAGTCTTTTGACTAGTGCCCCATTGCGCTAATGCGCAGGATAGGAAAGTTTATACTTTCTTACTGTGTCCAAGAAAAACCCTTGCCACCTGGTAAAGCTCGGCAAGGGTTTTCATCTTTAAATTTGCATAATTTTAGTACCAAGGTAATACACTTAATGCAGTCAGTGCAGCTAATGGTAAGACAAGTCTACGGAATCTTCTACGTGGACGAAATCCATAACCTGGGAATCCATATCCCGGGAATCCATAACCTGGAAATCCGTATCCGAAACCATAGCGGGTATCATCATCGTCCCATTGCCACATCGGCATTTGTTGTCCAGGGGGCATTTGCTGACCCGCTGGCATTTGACCCGTCGGCATTTGCTGACCTGCTGGTAATTGGCCCATTGGCATTTGTTGGCCTGCCGGCATTTGTCCCATCGGCATTTGTTGACCTGCTGGCATTTGGCCCATCGGCATTTGTTGACCTGCTGGCATTTGGCCCACTGGCATAGTTTGGGCTGCTGGATCACCATCTATTGGAATTGCCATATAGACATAATCATCGTCTAACCCCGTAATTATTCCATCAACTTGGGATCCATCATTAAGTTCTGCTAAAACATACGAATGCATGTGAGTTTTACACAAATCGTACATATGTTTATGTTTGTGCATTTTACCAACCTCCTCACCAACAGACTATTCATATGCCTAGTAAATGGTGACAATGGCGGAGAGAGTAAATGGAATTGATAGCAAAACGTTTTAGGAGGTAAATAGTTTGGAAGCGATGAGTGAATTTTGGATAATAGTTAAATATATTTTATTAGGAACCATCCAAGGAATAACGGAGCCTATTCCGATTTCTTCAAGTGGTCATTTAGTTATTTTAAGAGATTTATTTGATTTAGAGGTGGAAGGGCTGTCATTTGAGATATTCGTAAACTTTGGTTCCTTGATTGCCGTTTTACTTGTTTATCGCAATGACATTATTCGTTTAATAAAGAACGGATTTCGGTACATTGTATCACGTGACCCAGAGGCACAAAGTGATTTTCGATTTATTTTATTCTTAGTTATCGCTACGATCCCAACTGGAATTATTGGGTTCCTCTTTGAAGATTTATTTGGAGAAAGTACTGCATTTACAGTAGGGATTACATTACTGATAACTGGAGGGGCATTATGGATTATCCGTAACCTACGTGGGAACAAAAATGATGGAGAAATTACGGTTAAAGATGCCATTATCGTTGGACTAGCTCAATCAGTTGCATTAATTCCGGGAATCAGTCGATCTGGTGCTACCATCGTTGCTGCCATGCTTCTTGGCATGAAACAGGAAACTGCACTTCGATTTTCGTTCCTATTATATATCCCAGTTAGCTTAGGACTCGGAATACTATCTGTTGGAGATATGATCACAGATCCTAATATGAGTGCCTTAGCGATCCCATACTTGCTAGCATTTATGGCATCCATTATCGCATCTTATTTTGCTCTAAAATGGTTTATGGGAATTATGGCTAGAGGAAACTTAAAATATTTTGCGTTTTACTGTTTCATCGTGGGTATTTTGGCTATCTTATTTATGCGCTAAAATTAGAGAAAGGAATTGCACAAGCATGCAATTCCTTTTTATTTTTGGTAAATATATTAATTAGCACATAGGCTTTATGCTTTCCTATCTACCAAAAAGCTCCCTGTACGAGCAAGGAGCCCAAATCCTATGCTTTAGCTTTTTTCTTTTCACGCATTGCTCTTGGGATATATACGCAGTATGGTTCACTTTCCATGTAGTCACCTGTGACATTGTAGGCTCTTGACCTAGATCCCCCACATACATGTCTGAATTCGCATACTCCACATTTCCCTTTATACTTGTCTGGATTCCGTAGATTTTTGAACACTTCGGATTCACGATAGATTTCAGCTAATGGAGTTTGACGAATATTCCCAGCTTTAATTGGAAGTAATCCACTTGGATAAACATCACCCGTATGGGAAATAAATACAAATCCGTTTCCATCGTTTACGCCTTTTGGTGCTCGTCCTAAACCGTCAATAGAACCCGTTTTTCCATTCATAAGCGCATCTTCATAAAAGATATGATCCTTGTCGCTCATTCCTTTTTGCTCACGAATTTTGCTCTGTATAACAACTCGTCGATAATGCTGTGCTGCAGTTGTTTTGATATCAAATGGAACTCGTTTAGAAAGTTTATATAACCAACGAAGTACTTTTTCATGTTCTGCTGGTGATATCATATCGGATTCTTTTCCACGGCCAGTTGGAACGAGGAAGAATACACTCCATAATACAACACCTAGCTTTTCTACCATTTCAGCCATTTCATCTAAATATTCATAGTTATATCTAGAAATAACCGTATTGATCTGTAATGGCATATCTAGCTCATGTAAATAATTGATCGCATTCATCGTTAAATCAAAAGAACCAGATGTTCCACGGAAATGATCGTGCACCTCTGCACAATGACCATCAATACTAAATGCCCAACGGGACAATCCAACATCTTTCGCTTTTTGCATTGCTTCCTTCGTCACATTTGGTGTTGCAGATGGAGTCATGGAAACACGTACACCTTTTTTAACAGCATATTCAGCAATATCAAATACGTCTGGTCGTTCTAATGGGTCTCCTCCAGTGAATACAAGCATTGGATTATCCATGTCATATATATCATCAATTAACTTTTTACCTTCTTCAAATGTAATCTCCAATGGATGTCTATGATATTGAGCTTCTGCACGGCAATGTAGACACTTCAATTGGCATGCTCGGGTTAACTCCCATATGACGATAAATGGGTTTTCATTATAATCTCGAGAAAACATATTATCCCTCCAGCCTTCTTAATGACTTAATTCAACCTTAATATAGTTCACACTCAAAAGATGTGATATATTTCACTAATTACGATATTGTTCATAAAACGGACAAAAAATGACACCGATTGGAAGATAAAAATAAAAAGTAGACCCCCTAATGCCAGGATCTACTCTACATCTTTATTTTTTACCTATAACAACACGCCATAGTGTTGGTCCTTCTTCTACGTATTCCCAAGTAAACGTATCTTCTCTTTCCATCATAAATTGATAGTGTAATGGTTTGGGATCATGATCATTGGTAAGCTCCATAAACTCACCTTCTTTTAGTCCATCAAACACTTCAAAGATTCTTGGATGTCTTATTCTTGGCTCAATATCTGGAGCGTGTAATTTTGCAGCATATTTTAATTCATTCATTGAAATCCCTCCTATTATTCATTTACGTCTATATCTTAAAGTGTTTTTTACTCTCTCTATGTGAGAAAACACACGTTCAGCATATGATTTTTATCACGGACGCTAAGATTTATGTCTACATTTGAAACATATCGTGTTACTATTTAGGTGGAATTACAAACACCTATAAAATTATATTTCTTTACATATATGAAAGGAGTTTATTATGAATATACAATCTGTAAAAGAGTTGCTTCAAAAGTTTCCTATCTTCAAAGATTTAAACGATGCGGAAATGGAACCAATTCTAGACTTGGCGAAGCATCGGATGTATCGGCAGGGATCCCATATTTTTATGCAAGGAGACCCACTCACCAATGTTTATTTTATTCACCAAGGAAAAGTAAAAATATATAAAACGGATTTACATGGAAAGGAACAAATTGTGAATGTCCTGCAAAAAGGGGATATGTTTCCACACCAAGGCTTCTTCCGGCAAGATGATTATCCGGCACATGCAGAGGTTGCTGAGGATGCCATGCTAATCTATATTCCAATTAACTTATTTGAAAACTTTCTTCTCACACATCCGGAAATTTGCGTAAAACTATTTCGAGTACTTGGTGATATTATTGTTGATCTACAAAGAAGGCTTGAAGAAAAAATCATGCTCAATACATATGAGCAAATTATTATGTTATTGATTCGCCTATCCAAGAAATATGGAAAGGAACTAGAAGATGGAAATGTCAAAATAACGACACAATTTACCAATCGAGAGCTGGCAAATATGATTGGTTCCAGTCGTGAAACCGTAAGCCGGACACTAACCCAACTAAAAAAAGCAGAACTAATCAGTAATGACAGCAAAGGAAACATCCTCTTAGACGTAGAAGCCCTCGAAGCTGAATTATTTTAATCGAAGGAGTGCCCGTCACCTGTCAAAATTCGACAAGTGACAGGCACTCCTCGTTTTTTCTTACTTCCTTTTACATCCGTGAGTTTCGTCACTTCTTTTCTAATTGAAAATGATTATCATAGGTTTAGAGGGAAACATCCTTTATTAATTCTAATCATGAGGTGATGAGAATGAGCAACAATGAATCATTTGTTGAATTAGATGTTCGTGAAGATTTACGTTTAAAGAAAGAGCCTTTCGATAAAATCATGGGAACTGTGAAGGAATTAAAGGATGGCCAGGCCTTTATCTTACACGCCCCTTTTAACCCTGTTCCACTTCATAAAGTATTGGGTCGAAAAGGCTTTACCTATGAATCAGAAAAAATAGAAAAGAAGCATTGGAAAGTGACCTATACCAAGGAGGAGGCTCCAAATAATGCTAGTAATTGATAATCGCGGGCTGGAACCACCACAACCAATGATGCGCACATTAAAAGCATTAGAAAAGATGGATGAAGGCGAAAAGCTATCTATTATAAACGATCGTCGACCAATGTTTTTGTACGAAGAATTAAACGACCTGGGATACTTACATGAAACGGAGCCTCAGGAGGATGGAAGCTTTAAAATAACCATAACGAAAACAGGTGATTAATAATGATGCCTGGAGCAAATATGAAAATAGATACAGACATTCGCTTACCATTATCGTTTATTCTTTATGGTCTATTAGCTCTTGTAATCTCACAAGTAATTCTATTCGTAAGCAATGATGCCTTACTAACAGGTCACTTTCGAATTCCTGACATATGGATGGGAGCACATTTTCTTCTATTGGGTTATGCCGTAATGGTTGCAATGGGCGCTATGTACCAGCTCGTTCCTGTAGCATTTTTAACACCCATTTGGAGTCAGAAATTTGGTTTTGTTCAGCTAGGAATAACCGTAATTGGGGTGACTGCTTTCGCCATTTTATTAGGAGTTAACCCAGACAAGGCTATATTTGGAGGAATTATCGCTATTGCCGGTATCCTTATGTTTATTTTCCAAATGGTTATGTCGATTTGGAATCAGGAAAAGAAAACAATGATGACTTATTTTGTCATTGGGGCAATTGCCTGCTTTTTCTTAACCATCATAGCTGGCTTTCTTTTAGCCTGGAATATCTCTGTTGGAGGAATTGGAAACCACAACACCATATTATCAACTCATATCCTATTAGGTGTTGCAGGGTGGTTTACGCTATTAATTTTTGGTTTTTCGTATAAGCTTGTTCCCATGTTTAGTCTATCCCATGGATTCTCAATGAAGTGGGCTAAACCGGCACTATTAACTTACGTAATCGGACTTATTGTTTTAATAAGCTCTTTTTGGTCGAGTAGGGAAATTGGTCAAACAATTGGATGGGGGCTTTTATTTTTTGGATTTGGTTTCTTTTGCCTTGATATAAAAGATATCCTATCAAAGCGTGTAAAGAAAAAGCTAGATAAGTCATTCTCATTTGCTTTGCTAGCAATTATCAATGGCCTGACAATACATGCCCTAGCATTAATATTTCGATTAGTAGGAATGAATGACTCGATCGTGTGGAGTTGGCTTATTTTCCTTTATATTATGGGATGGATCATCTTTAGCATCCTTGGTTATCTAAATAAAATTGTTCCTGTTCTTTGGTGGACATATAAGTACTCAGAGAAAATTGGTAAGGAAAAAGTTCCGCTACTTAAAGATCTGATTAATGAAAAAGCAAATATTGTACTGTTTAGTCTTTTTATTATTAGTGTTGTGGGGTTAACTTTAGGAGCACTAGCTCAATATGGATTAGTGGTTGTCCTTTTCCAAGGAATTCTTACTATTGCTTCCCTACTTTATACCATTTCCATCATACGTATTCTATTCCTGTAATATCAGAGAGGAGTGTTCAAATTGTCCTTACTCACAAAGGTCGGAGCTTCTTTATTTGAAGTAATTGATCCGGAGCTTGGTGTTAATATTATGGATTTAGGCCTTGTTTATGGCATTGAAATCGATGATGAAGATAACATAAAAATCACAATGACACTAACTACTCCTGGATGTCCTATGCATGACAGTATTAAAAATGGTGTCCAATATCAAGTCAGCCAGGTGGAAGGTGTGGGCGAAATAGATGTAAATATTATTTGGGAACCAGCCTGGACTCCTGCAAAAATGAGTGAAAAGGCTAAAGAAATGCTTGGATTTTCCTAAGATAAACGCTTGGAAAATGTCTCGTTTTCCAAGCGTTTAAACGTATTTATTTCAAAAAATCCCTAATTACTTGTACATACGATTCAGGCTCTTCTATATATGGCATATGTGCACTATTTTCAAACACATGGAATTTACTATTTGGTGTTAGATTACTAAAATATTTCGTTGACTCTGGTGTTGCCTCGTCATGCCGACCACAGGTGTATAGGGTTGGAATTGTAACTGTTTTAAGTTTTGAGGTACAATCAAAATTTTTCAAATTACCGGTAACATGAAATTCCGATGGTCCCCACATTATATTATAAACTTCTCTATTCTTATACTGTGAACCCTCTTTGAGAAAATCTGGTACATCTTCTAGTCTACAAACAAAGTGCTTATTGAATACTTTCGTTGCTTCTTTATATTCCTCCGAATCGGTTGTTCCATTCTCCTCACATGTTTTTAAAATTTCTTGTACATCAACTGGTAATTTCTTGCGATTTCTTTCCTGGTCTCGAGCCCACATCGGTGCACTTAAACATGGGCTAGAGAAAATGATACGTTTCACTCCCTCAGGATATGTTAAATAAAAAGCTGCAGCTAGTGTTGTTCCCCAGGAATGACCAAGTATATGAAAGTCCTTTAGCTGGAGCGCTTCTTTTATTTGGTGTAATTCCTCCACAAAACGGTCAATGTTCCATAAAGAAGTATTTGTTGGTCGATCAGATTTTCCACACCCTAATTGATCATAAAAGATAACTGGTCGTTCCTCTGCTAAAACGTCCAATCCTTGCATGGACCAATGAGATGAGCCTGGACCACCATGTAATAAAATGACAGGTGTCTCTTCTAAATGTCTATTATGTATTTGGTACCAAACCCTTCCACCCGTTACTTCGATAAAACCTTCTTTAATAGTCAAATTATTTCCTCCAATTTCAACTTCCCCTATTTTTCCTACAAACTAATTTCACCTTTCTTTATCTAACTTTACAGCATTTATATAAAAAACTGTACCAATTAAAAATAATGCAGCACATAAAAACATAACTATACCAGAATAGGCATCATCAAATATCGTTGTATTGATAAGAACAGCAAAATTCATTAGTACTAGCGAAACATATAAGCCCTTAACGAATTTCATATGATACCTCCTTTCCCTTATCCACTGATATCCTTACTACCATTTCTACGATTTACAAAGGCAAAAGATTCAATAAACGTTGGTGGTCCTTATTTTATACCGCCTAAGAAACCTAAGAATAGATTATTGCTTACCTAAATGCTGTTTCAAGGTTTGAGAAGTCATGTTTAATACGCTCTGATTGATATCTAAATAATAGACATCATCAATATATTTTTCTTCAATTCCTTCTACTAGATTTAATACTTGTATCGCTTGTGGACGATTTTCATCCATTTGAAATCTATTGTATATATCCTCCGTCATATTGGTTTTATTCTCACTAATAATACTTTTAATTTCAGAAAATGTTAAACGCTCTTTTACTAAATCAACTATATCTTGATCGTGGTAAGTACTTTTTTCCTGATCACTAATTTCTAAGATTTGATACATATCTTCGCTAGGAAAAACAGCATAATAATCAATCGGAATATTAAACAGATCAGATACAGTTATTAACACCGATTCCGGCTCTGAATCATACGCTAAGGTATGAGTTAATTTGTCTTCACCTATCATTTCCCCCTCAGAATTATATAAATTAACATATACGTCATGAGGGATTGGCACTAATTTTATACTATTATTTCCACTATTATACGTAAGCAAAATATTCAATGTGTTCCTATGGCTTATAGGTTCTTCACCTATTAATAATACAGAAAAGGATATGCTTTCTGACTGGGATTTTTGGTGATCATTTTCTCCCTGCATACGTAGATCATTTCCTGAAAATAGAGTTGGTAATAACACACCAATAGCTAATAGCAATACCATCAGTGTTCCAACGATAGGAGTTACATATCGTTTTCCAAAAAGCATAAGCATGGAATTCTTTGTTCGTTTTTTATTATTATTTCTTTTAATTTTATTCCATGTTTTTTCCCTATCTTCTTTAGAAAAGAGTAGACCCTCTTCATCAAGGTAAGAAAAAGATTCCTTATTAAACTCTTTCCCCATAGATATCCGCCTCCTCTATTAAAGGTTTCAATTTTTCTCTTGCTCTTTTGAGCCTTGTTTTAACTGTATTTGCCTTTTGTTCAGTTACTTCAGCTATTTCAGTTATTGAAAGTGACTTATAGTAATACAAAAAAATAACTTCTCGATAGTTTTTAGGTAGTGAAAATATAACCTGTTTCATCTCCACACTATGTAGATCCTTTATCACTGCATCTTCAGTTCTTGATAAGGTTGGAATGGTACTTTCTAATACATTTTTCAATTGAACTTTTCTATAATGCCAACTTCTTAAATAATCCTTGCACTGATTAATTGTGATTCGATATAACCAAGTTTTAATAGTGGAATCATACCGAAAATCATCTAAATTCTCATAACACTTGATAAACGTATTTTGGACCATATCCTTTGCCGTTTCTTTATCTTTAACATAATGATATGCTAATCGTACTAAGTCACTTCCGTGTTCTATCATTATGTTTTCTAATATCTCTTCGTTTGGTGTATCCATAATTCCCCCTTCTTTCTTCAATCTATATAGTAATTTGACCATTTGACGACTACCGAATAAAAATGGTTTCAACATTCCTCAACTTTCTAACGATTATTTAGAAAACTTGATATTTCGTCAAGCCTTTATGGTGAATACCTTAATTGCAAATATGCAGGATAGGAAGTTCATCCTTTCCTACCTGCCAAATAAAAAAACACCTGCAAATTTATTTCTAAACCTGCAAGTGTTTCTCTATGTTTTATCCGATTCCGATCAATCAGGAATACCTAATGCAATTTTAGCGTAACGTGACATTCTTTCTTTGCCCCATGGTGGGTTCCAAACGATATCTACTTTCGTTTCCTTTACTTCAGGGATATCTGAAAGTGCACGTTTAACATCTGACTCAATATGGCCAGCAAGAGGGCACCCCATTGCAGTAAGAGTCATTGTTACCGTACATAAACCCTCATCATTTAAATCTACATCATATATTAAGCCTAGATTAACAATATCAATTCCTAATTCAGGGTCAATTACATTTTCTAATGCGCCCATCAAATTTTCTTTTAACGCTTCATCCATGACCTCAACCTCCTTTACCATTCATACTATTATTTAAACATATTTTCCAAGCAATTAAAAATGATTTTCATCACACATTACAGGTGTTGATCGAACCACTTAACGGTTTCTAAGATCGCATACCTAGTTACTTTATGACCTTGACCAGATTCTTGTATGAATTCAATATCATCTTGTTGATGATATCGTTTTTTTGCATCTTCATAAAATGTATAAGAATGATCAAATGGTACGGTTGGATCCTGATCTCCGTGCCAAAATAGTAATGGTCGCTGGTCTAACTTTTCAGGCTGCAAGGATAGATCAAGATTTTCAAGCTGCTCATATAGCTGTTCGATTACATCGTCCGTTAAAGGCAGGTTCCCTGTTTTCTTAAAGCTGCTGACCAATGTTTTGGCATATGTGGTTATTTTAGGAGAGCCCATTAAGATAGCAGCTGTTTTAATCCAAGGATATTGAGTTAGTGCTGCAGAGGTTGTAATTCCTCCCATACTTGTCCCAGCAACACCAAACCTTCCATCCAATATGAGTCCGCGTTGCTCTAAATCATTCCAAATGTCATTTAATTCTTTTACGTTTTGCATGACAATGTCCCAAAATGAAATCTGTAGTTTAATGGATGAAATATCTACTTCTCTATCCCCATGATATTTACTATCAGGTAAAATCACACGATATCCTTTTTCAGCCAGAAGGTAAGCTAAAGGCAAATTATGTTCTTTGGCACTCGTAAAGCCGTGAAAGTATGTAATGACTGGTAACGGTTCTTCCTTTTTAGCTATATCCACTACAATTAAACTTGGTATGTTTTGTATGGATTCTTTGTATACACTAATCATATAGTTAATCCCCTCATCAAAATTTATCTATACTAAATATCATAATACCTTTTTTACGATAGGCAAAGGAATTACTCCTTTACTTATTTGAAAATCCCTTATACACTAAATAAATACGAGGTGAAATAGATGGAAAATAAAAAACATTTAATTGCTCTAGATTTAGATGGGACATTACTATCTGATAAAAAAGAGATCAGTACTAAAAACAAACAAATTATATTTCAAGCCATGAAACAAGGTCATATAGTTGTCATAGCAACAGGAAGACCTCACCGCGCAAGCATTCAATATTACCACCAACTCGGACTAAAAACACCGATGGTTAACTTTAATGGTGCTCTAATCCATCATCCTACTGATCACAAATGGGATGCTCTTCATAGTCCTATGCCTAAGCGTACAGCCCTTAGGGTCGTTGAGGCTTGTTATGATTTAGATGTTAACAACTTGTTAGCAGAAGTAAAGGATGACGTTTATTTAGATAAATATGATGAAGAAATCATTAATTTATTCCAACATGTAGGTCATGAAGAATCTCCATTTACAATTGGTAGCTTAAAAAATAATTTAACGGAGGATCCTACTTCATTACTAATTCATCCGAAAGAGGATCATATACGTGATATCAGAAACCATTTAACAGAATTTCATGCAGAGGTCATTGAGCACCGTAAGTGGGGTGCGCCTTGGAATATCATTGAAATTGTAAAAAAAGGGATGAACAAGGCAGTTGGCTTACAAAAAATTGCTCATTATTATCATATCCCGAACGAGCGAATTATTGCATTTGGTGATGAAGATAACGACTTGGAAATGATTGATTATGCTGGTGTTGGTGTCGCAATGGGAAATGCCATTGACGAGTTAAAATCCATTGCAAAACATGTTACCGATACGAATGAACAAGATGGAATTGGAACGTTTTTAGAGAACTATTTAAAATTAGAATCTAAAACGTATTAATTACTAGTATTTTAAACCTGTGCCGAAAATTTCCTTCTATATAAAAAGGAAAATGATCCATACTAGCTAGTGAACGTTATAAAAGACGTTCACTTATTTGTTGGGAGGAATCATCTTGGGTAAAAAGAGCAAATCAAAACGCTTTAGTCAACAAAGTGCTGATTCTGTTAAAAAACATGATGAGAAATTCCCATATCGATCCAACTTTACGGATGCTGAACGCAAAGCCGATGAAGCAGATCACCATACGCTAGGAGGGTTTTAAATGGCTAACGGAAATAACAACAACTTATTACAACAAGCTATGGACGCCGTCAATCGTTTAACAAATAATAACCAGGCTAGTGATCAAGATAAGCAAGCTGCACACAATGCAATTCAAGCTGCATATAACGACGCTTCCCCCCAAGAAAAACAACAGTTACAGCAGTTAGAGCAACAATTGCAAAACCACCAGCTTAGCTAACCTCCGAGTTCACTAAGTTAATGAAAGCTTGTGATGGTAATCTCTAATTCATTAAAAACGATGAAACAGAATTACTTTAAGCAAGCAGAATGAAAAGATGTCCTTTTTTAGGACATCTTTTCAGCTTGTAGAGAAAGTAGGTGTTTTTTCTCTACAAGCTTTTTTAATTCTGTCATAACTGTTTTATTAAGTAAGAAATTTTTATTGAAAATAAACTCCCACACAACTAGCCTAGCTTTGCTAG
>NZ_WOCA01000025.1 GCF_009728145.1 Ornithinibacillus caprae
TTCTATACTTACAAATTCCACTTCATTTTGAGTATTATTTCTAGTATGAAACACAGTTACCACCGCCTTGTATTGTTACTTATATTATAACAAATTAACGCGGTGAATTGTTAAAGTATTCTAAATAAAAACAGGCTGGCGAGGGTTTTTCGACAGCCTGAAAAAACATCCATGTGGATGTTTTTTTATTTTATCAAGAAAAGGGGAGAGGTTATTTCATTAACGTTTCTTTGATAATTCTTGTAATAGTCGTTTACCTTCTTCAGTCAAATAGACGTTCTCGTTTTTTAGTAACTGCTGAGCTAGATTAGGTGTCATTTGGCTGCTTTTTGACTCAGACACTTGGCACACTCCTTTCTATTTCACATTAGTAATGTATTCAACCTTTACAGATTAAGAAAGGACAAGTGAACTAAAAGGTGAGTGGATTTTATAAATGTACGTTTAACTATTAGAAAACTTGGCATTCGTCAAGCCTTTATGTTGAATTATGGAAAGTATATACTTTCCCATCTGTCAAAAAAGAGGATTTTGGAAAAATATGTCGAATATATCCATAAAGAGACAGAAAAGATGTAATAGGGATACGAAGGGGGAAGGTTATTGCGGAAGGAGAAACCTGTAACAGAAGCAGATAATTATGAAAAACTACTCTTTGATATGTTTTATGGTCGTATATTTCGAACGGCTTATTATATCGTCAAGGATGAACATCTTGCACAGGATGTTGTTCAAGAAACGTTTATAAAAGCCTTTAAACATATAGATTCCGTAAAGGATGGGTATAAATTAGGGGCGTGGCTTGGTTCCATTGCCACACGAACATCCATAGATTTATTAAGAAAAAGAAGAAACTATGTGCCGTTAGAAAACGTCAATATAGATAAAGTGGAAGAATTCGATGTTCATGCATCTCCTGTTGAAGAAAATATGGAAGAAAACTATATAAAAGAGATGCTCCATGAAACTATTAAGAAACTGGAACCACCAGAATACAGAGAGATTGTCTTATTAAAGTATCACTATGAACTAATGGATAAAGAAATAGCAGAGCTGTTGGGTATAAATATAAATACCGTGAAAACAAGGTTTCGACGAGCAAAGCAAAAACTGAAAAGGGCTCTGTATCAAGAAGTGAAAGGAGAGGAGACTTTTTGAAGGAACAACATAAAGATCATTTGGATCCATTGATTCAAGAGATGCTTGAGCAAGAATTAGATCAATCTCCTTCTCCGTCATTATCTAAAGAAGAAGCCTGGAAACGAATAAATAAGGAATTAAGGCATCGTAAGGACAAGAAATTTCAATTCTTTCGCAGGAAAAGATTTTATGCAGTAGCTATTATGTTTGCAATGATTGGAATGCTTGTTTTCCTACCCCAAAATGGGGATGCCAATAGTAAACTCACAGATATTTTCCATGAAATCCGAGGATCAGTTCAACATATTTTTATGAATTCGATGGAAAAGTCGGATGAATTACCTGATGTACCTCTCCCTGATGAGGAATATATTATTGTAGATGATGTTAATTGGGTTACGAAGGAGTTAAGCTTAGAGGAAGCACAGGAAGAAACAGCTTTTAAGATAGTTGTCCCTAAAGAAGTTCCAAGTGAATACGCTTTTGAAAAAGCAATCATACATAAACCAGAGAATGAATTGAGTGAGGAAGTAACGTTACATTACATGGCTGATGAGAAAGAATTTTATGCTACGCAAAAAGTAATTTCTGAGACAGATTTTTCCATGGGTATGACTACTGCTGATGATACAGAAGTCAAAGAGGTAGAAGTAAATGGTTTGCCAGCTAGATTGTTAATTTTCAAGGATGCCTCTACTGAAATCATTTGGATGACGCAACAGTATTATTTTCATATTAGTGGTCATCTAACGGAGGATCAAATTTATAGTGTTGCTAGTTCGTATTAATCAAAGGAGAAAGAATAATGAAAATCGAAGTTAGACAAGAACACCCAAAGGACTATAAAACCATCGAACAAGTTGTGAAACTTGCTTTTGAGGATGTGGAACAAAGTGATCATACGGAGCATCAATTAGTTGCTAGACTGAGAAACTCAGAAGCTTATATCCCAGAATTAGCATTAGTTGCTAACAATGATACAGAAGAACTTATAGGTCATATACTTTTGACGAAAATAAAGATAAAAAACGATAACCAGCAGGTCGATTCTCTTGCCCTTGCACCTGTTTCGGTTTCACCAGAATATCAAAATAAAGGGGTGGGAATTCACCTAGTTACAAATGCTTTAAAGAAGGCAAAGGATCTAGGCTATCAATCTGTAATTGTACTTGGGCATCCGAAATATTATCCGAAGTTTGGATTCAAAAGAGCTTCCATGTGGGGAATTAAAGCCCCTTTTCTGGTAGCGGATGAAGTTTTTATGGCATTGGAGTTACATGAAAATAGTCTAGAAAATGTTTCAGGAGTTGTGGAATACTCAAGTGCATTTTAGTAAAAAAAGCTTACGCCGATAAGTTGGCGTAAGCTTTATCTATATATAATCAAAGGGAGTATTGTTTTGGGCTTTTACTCAAATTCAAGGGAGGAACAAGAATGAGCAAAACGGTCAAGGGTTAATTAAAATTCGGAATCATCTTCAGCATCATCATCTTCTTCATCAGAATCCATACCAGCGTCATCTTCTAGTCCATCATCAGACTCAGACCCTTCTTCTGTTTCAGTATCCGTTTCGGAATCAAACTCGGATTCTGTATCGGATTCAGAATCTAATCCAGACTCGGTATCTGTTTCAGATTCCGTTTCTGTTTCTGAATCAAATTCAACGTCAGAGTCAAAACCATCTACATCTGTTTCTTCTTCAGGTGTTTCTTCTAGACTCGGATCTTCTTCTGTTTCCCCTCCACATGCTGCAAGGGTTAGTACAGTTGCTGCAGATACAGATCCAATCAATATGTTTTTTAGTTTCAATTTCATTCTCCTTTCTAATTGGATTATTATAAATGTAACCCATAAATGTGTGAGTAGTTTGGAAGAATTGTGTTAATAATTTGGGAAAGTTTATGAATGTGTTACAGATTGATAGAATTTGAAAACGAAATGAAATGAAACCGAATGTAGATTTGGCACGTATAATAATTATGACTGGTTGGATAAGGGAGAAGGGGGATGCTTGTATGGGCAATCAAACGATTTATAAAAATGAAGAGGGTAAAAGAATCATTAAAGAAAACTATGAACGGTATTTAGACACATTTGATTTTAATGTTGAGCGTATCTTTGTGGAAACAAGCTATGGGAAAACACATGTCCTTGTTGCGGGGCCAGATGATGGAAAGCCGGTGTTTGTTTTTCAAGGTGGAAATTGTATTAATCCCATGACCTTATCCTGGTTCTTACCTTTGGTAGAGAAATATAGAATATACGCACCAGACACAATTGGTCACCCGGGTTATAGTGATGAAAATAGAATTTCTGCAGAAGATCATAGTTTTGCTCACTGGATTAAGGAATTAATGGATCACTTTCAAATCGATCAAGCCGCATTTATTGGTCCATCCTATGGTGCAGGGATTACGCTGAGATTGGCAACATATATGCCAGAAAAAATTGCTTGTTCTGTACTTGTGGCGCCAGCAGGTATGAGCTTAGGCTCTAAACGAGAGATGATTAGAAAAATATTAATTCCGTTAATCTTTTTTCACCTTACCTCATCCGAAAAATATATTCACAAAATATCGAATGTCATGTCTGATCATTCTATGAAAAAAATGGATCAACATGTGCTTCGAAATATATTTAAATATTTAAAACTAGAGCAGGATATGCCAAAGTTGACGGAGATGGAAGAGTTGCAAAACTATAATTCTCCAACGTTAGTAATTTCTGGTCAAAAGGATATATTTTTTCCAGAAAGTAGGATCAAAGAGGTTGCAACAGATATTATTCCTAATTTAACCGTATTCAAGTCTTATAACATGGGGCATTTTCCATCTAGTGAGTATGTGGAGCGGATAAACGAGGATGTCATGCTGTTTTTAGAAGAACATTATTAGATAATTGTTTTTTAATCCGTTATTTTGCAATTGATGGTGTAGCTACGTTGCATTTTATGGATTCAAAACCGCTGTAATAGGAGTGGATTCACCTTTACCTATTACCCTTGTAATCTTTCTTAAAAAACGACAAAAAAATGAATTGACATGTAAGTCTGTATGCCTTAATATTAACTTCAGCATAAATAAAGTCTATCTTATTAATAGCCGTGGAGACGAGGGGTCGAAGATGCGGTGGCAAGCCAATTTGATTTAGAAGAGTCAAATATGGGGCCCAACCTGAGCGCAAAACTTTCCTAGTTTTGTGAACAATAAGAGGATAAGCAGCTGATATTAATCGAAGCTTTCCTTAGGTTGTAGGAGAGCTTTTTTTATGCTCAAAAATGTAATTTTTTGTAAGTTGAGACAATGTAAAACGTTCTTATCTTACAAACGTGCGACGAAGGCTTTGCTATAGAAAGCAATGTGATAAGTCGAGTTTTTAAATAGGAGTGATTAATATTGGCAGAGAAGATTTTATTTACATCAGAATCGGTTTCAGAGGGGCATCCAGATAAAATAGCTGATCAGATTTCTGATGCGGTATTGGATGCAGCACTAGAACAGGATCCTTTTTCAAGAGTAGCCTGTGAAGTATTTACAACAACAAATACAGTAATTGTAGGGGGAGAAATTACCACTACAGCTGATTTAGATATTGAAATGATTGCACGAAATACACTAATTGAAATTGGTTATACAGACGATCGTTTTGGAATTGACGGACACAGCTGTACCATCCAAGTACTTGTCCACACACAGTCACCTGACATTGCGATGGGGGTTGATTCATCCAGTGATACAAAGGCAGTAGGTGCTGGTGATCAAGGGATTATGTTTGGATATGCGACAAATGAAACGGATAATTTAATGCCTCTTCCAATCGAAATGGCACATACGCTTGTGAGAAAAGCTTCGCAACTTCGTAAAAGCGGAGCATTCCAATGGGCTCGTCCAGATATGAAATCACAAGTAACTATTGATTATACGAATGCAGCTGAACCTCGTATCGATACAGTGTTAATGTCGATTCAGCATGACGAGGATTACGATAAAGAAGCGTTTGAAGCATATGTGACCGAACATATTATTTTAGACACAGCTAGAGAATTCAATTTTTATCACGATTTTCGAATTTTAATTAATCCAACTGGACGCTTCGTTGTTGGTGGACCACATGGAGATGCAGGATTAACAGGGCGTAAAATTATTGTTGATACGTATGGTGGTGCAGCTCGTCACGGTGGTGGAGCTTTTTCAGGAAAAGATTGTACAAAAGTAGACCGTTCAGCTGCTTATGCTGCTCGTTATGTAGCGAAAAATATTGTTGCTGCTGGTCTAGCTGAAACATGTGAAATTCAATTGTCTTATGCGATTGGTGTGAGTGAGCCAATCAGCATTTCAGTTGAAACATTTGGATCGGAGAAGGTATCACAGGAGCAATTGCTACGTGCGATCCGCGAGAATTTTGATTTAACACCATCTGGAATTATCGAGATGCTGGACTTGCGTTTGCCACAATTTAAGCAAGTGGCAGCATATGGACATTTTGGAAGAACAGATGTAGATGTGCCTTGGGAAAGAACGGACAAAGTAGAAAATTTAAAACAAGCCATCTATGAAGTTGCGGGAGTTGGACAGTAATGAACAACGTAAAGGAGCTTGTTACGAAAAGCAACCCATTGGTAGGTCAAGACAAGATGCCTTTGTTCGAAGCGTTAGTCCACTATGCAAAGCAAGATGTAACACCATTTGACGTTCCAGGTCATAAAATGGGCTCGCAAATGGACCCAATGAAAATGGCTGTTGGGGAAATGACGATGCGCATGGATGTAAATTCCATGAAGGAACTAGATTTGCTAAGTCATCCCCAATCCGTGATAAAAGAAGCACAGGAATTAGCTGCAGCCGCATTTGGTGCTGACCATGCTTATTTCTTAGTAAATGGAACAACCGTTGGAATCCAAGCGATGGTGATGAGTGCTTGTAAGCCAGGTGATACTTTAATTGTTCCACGTAATGGCCATAAATCTGTGATGGATGGGATTATTCTCAGTGGTGCGAACCCAGTATTTATGCAACCGGAAATAGATTATCATTTTGGTATCTCTCATGGTGTTTGTGTCCAAAATGTACAAAAGGCGATCGAAAAACATCCGGAAGCGAAAGCGTTACTGGTTACGTATCCGACCTATTTTGGTTCAATGAGTGACTTACAGACCATTTGTCGTCTTGCCCATGAAAAGGACATTGCGGTGCTAGTGGATAGTGCACATGGTGCTCATCTTGGTTTTATGCCTGGCGAGATGGTTGATCCGATATCTGCTGGAGCAGATGCTGTTACCGTAAGTATGCATAAAACAGGCGGATCACTGACACAAAGTTCATTACTACTTCTGAATGGAAATCGAATCGCTTCTGAAAAAGTCCAAAAGATGTTAAGCATGCTACAAACAACGAGTGCGAATTACTTGTTAATGAGTTCGTTAGATGTAGCGAGAAGAGAATTAGCATTATTTGGCCAGGACCGATTTCGACACTTAAAACCAATTGTTGAGGAAGCGATCCAAGAAATTGAATCAGGTTCTCGTTACGAAGTCTTGAAATCTAGCTTTGTAAACGAGTATTTTATCCAAAATCACGACTGGACGAAATTAGTTATCCGAGTGAATGGGATTGGATTAACAGGGTTTCAAGTATATACGTTATTAAAAGAAAATTACGGGATTCAAATGGAACTAGCAGAAGGCTATGTGGTGATGGCCGTCATTACGAGTGCCGATACGAGTGAATCCATTGAGCGATTAGTATTTGCGTTACAGGACATTGAAAATCGGTTTGGGGAGTCTGCAACACTGATGTCTACTCACGTTACGGCAGATCAGGTCAATGAATTGGTAGTAAATCCAAGAGAGGCCTTTTACGCAGAGCATGAGTCGATCGCAATTGATCAAGCAGAAGGACGAATCAGTGCGGATACATTAATGATTTATCCGCCCGGTATCCCGCTAGTTATTCCAGGAGAATTAATATCTCGTGAAGTCATACAGCAATATCATTATTACCAACAGACATTTGGAGAGGTTCTGTCGGAAGCAAAAGAAGCAAACCATATTACAGTTGTAAAGGAGAATGCGTAAATGAGTTTAGAATTGAAAGCCTTAGGGAGACACGTGTTAATTGAGTACTACGGTTGTCCAAGTGAGATTATTGAAAAGAACGCATTGATTGAAAAACTTATGAGAGAAGCTGCAGATTATTCGGGGGCAACTATTGTTGATTCGGTTTTCCACCATTTCAATCCGTATGGGGTATCAGGAGCGGTTATTATTGCTGAATCGCATTTGACTATTCACACATGGCCAGAATATGGTTTTGCTTCTGTAGATGTGTATACTTGTGGTGACTCTGTAAGTCCTTGGAAAGCTGTAGACTACTTGTCTGAAAAGCTACAAGCAAAGAAAACAGAATCATTTGAAGTACCTCGTGGGATGGTGGATAAAATTCGCCAGTTTGCAGAACGTGATATTCGTGAAGTTTCCGTGAAACCAGAATTAGAAGGTGTTAAGTAATGAAATGGTATACCGAACAATGGAGCAATAATTCTAGATTTTCCATTGCATATGACAACGAATTGCATAGTGAAAAAACACCCTTCCAGCAAATTGACTTTTATCAGGGCAAAGAGTTCGGTACCTTTTTCACGTTAGATGGTTTAATGATGGTAAACGAAAAGGATGAATTTATTTACCATGACATGATCGTACACCCTGCCTTTGCGACCAATCCGAACATCAAAAAGGTGTTAATTATAGGTGGAGGAGATGGCGGAACTGCGCGTGAGGTGTTACGTTATCCATCAGTAGATGAGGTTGTCATGGTTGAAATTGATGAGCGTGTATTTCGTTTATGTCAGGAATACTTACCAATAACTGCAAGTGGGGTAGAAGAAGACAGCCGCATGCAGTTGTTGTTTGAGGATGGTTTGGCATATGTGAAAAATGCACCTGATTCATCGTTTGATCTTATTTTAGTTGATTCTACGGATCCTATTTCAGTTGGAGAAGGATTGTTTACGACTGCATTTTATCAAGAATGCTATCGTGTATTGAATGAAAATGGAATTTTAATCAACCAGCATGAATCTCCTTATTTTGAGGAATATGCTGCAAATATGAAAAAGGCACACAAGAAGATAAAAGATATTTTCCCAATTACGAATGTGTACCAATACCATATGCCGACCTATCCTTCTGGCCACTGGTTATTCGGTTTTGCATCGAAACGATTTGATCCGTTGAAGGATTTACATGCAGAAGCATGGAAGGAAATTGGTTTAAACACAAAATACTACAATACGGATTTACATGTTGGTGCGTTTGGGCTGCCAAATTACGTGAAGGAGGCACTTGAGCGTGGGGAATAAACCGTTGAACGTAAGTACCTTCATTGGATGTGAAGCTACGTACGAGGAGGCAAAGATTGTCCTGTTTGGTGTGCCTTTTGATGGAACAACGAGTTTTCGACCGGGAACTCGCTTTGCTATGCAGGCAATTCGACCAGATTCTTATGGGCTAGAAACGTATTCACCTTATTTAGATAAAGATCTGGAAGATATTGCAATCTATGATGGTGGCGATTTAGAATTGCCGTTTGGAAATACAGAAAAAGTCATGGATCAAATTCATGCCTATAGCGAGGATGTTCTACAGGTAGGTAAGAAATTGTTTCTGGTTGGTGGAGAGCATTTAGTCAGCTTGCCAGCTATTCAAGCGGCTTATGAAAAATATCCAGATTTGCATGTGATCCATATTGATGCGCACACCGATTTGCGTGATGATTATATGGGGGAAAAGCTTTCCCATGCATCGGTTATTCGTCGTTGTCATGACTTTTTAGGTGATGGAAGAATTTTTCAATTTGGAATACGTTCTGGCTTAAAGGAAGAATTTGACTGGGCAAAAGAGCATACCTATTTGGAGAAGTTTTCCTTAGATTCACTGGCTGCGAAAATTCGTGAGCTCCAGGATGTTCCAGTGTACATTACGATCGATTTGGATGTACTAGATCCTAGTGTTTTCCCAGGTACAGGAACTCCAGAGCCAGGTGGGATTACGTATCGTGAATTATTGGATGCAATAGGTCAGTTGCAAAATTTGAATCAGATTGTAGCAGCCGATGTTGTGGAGTTATCGCCTCAGTATGATCCATCTGGTGCATCAACAGCAGTAGCTTGTAAGACGATTCGTGAGATGTTGTTGACGTTAGGGAAGTAAGTTTTTGTGAAAAATATGGAGATACAATTCGTAATTGAATTTGTATCTCCTTTTTTATATAAACTAGTATAGGGTTTATCAAAATTTCTCCATCGTAATCGCAAAATTACTTACTTGGTCCTGTGCTATACTTAGTTAACTCCGGTATAAAATAAGCAATTGTAGCAGAAAGAAGAGCTAAAAATAATGTAAATAAAAAGGGACTTTGACTACTTTTAATTGCAACTTCTTGAGAAAGATTAGCACCCATCCCCCAAGCCTCTGCTATATCTGGAGTATATACATATGTCAGAAACAATCCAGACAAGACTTGGAATAATGAAAACAATATTAAAAAACTTATGATAAAAATAATATACTTTTTCATGGGTTACACTCCAATTATATTGATGCTTATAATTCCATACGCATTTGAATAGAAAAAGTTTCACTTTGGATATCTATCCTTTTGTTATAGATAGGTAATATTTATGAACGACGTTAACTCTATATTGTTATTTCATTGTACTTTTTAGCAGATGTAAACTTGAAATAATGTAAATACGAAAGCTCTCTTCTAATTTATCGTATAACACCAAAAAGATGTTATAGAATAATTTAAACTTAAATCAACGATTGTAATTCCCAGTGTAACATAGTACCTTCCTGTTTTTGCCTAACCATCTGTAATTTCTCTAACACTCTAATAGAAGGAATATTATCCACGTGACATTTAGCAATTACTTTATCAACTTGATCAAAAGAAAATGCCCATTTAAATAATGCCTCCACTGCCTCTGTAGCAAACCCTTTCCCTTGTGCTGAAGGTATAATACCATAGCCTACCTCAACAGTATGATCAGAATTTGGTTTCCCTTTAAATCCAATATCACCAATAATTTTATTGTCTTTTTTGTCGATTACAAACCAAGGTCCCCAGCCTAGTAGGGAGGGATCCTTTGCAAGTTCCTCTAGGTGATAGGTTATATGTGGGCCTATATCATAACGATCTTTGGTAATTGTTGAAACCATTTTTTCTGTACAAGGAACGATTATTAATCTGTGAGTTTCAATTTTCATTATTATTCTCCTTTATTAAGAACTAGATAAGTGTGGGTTAAATTAAATGCAAGTTAATGCTTATTTTAAATTATTTAGAGAATTTATAATAACAATTTTTGCTATATGATAAATTATAGCGGATAGCTTCTTTTTTATAACATTTTCCAAGAGATTGTTGTTAATATCAAGTTATGAATCTTAAAGAGTAATTACTTTAAGCGAATTTTCTTTAAATAACCTAATAGGAGAAATAAAATGTTTAAGTTATTGATGTCTCATTGCATATTTCCAACTCCAAACATAAATAAAACAGCGGATTTTTATGAACAAAAACTAGGATTTCGTTCAGTTCGGTATTTACATACTAGTGAACCTCATATTTGCCTATACCGTGACCAGATAGAAATTATTTTAACAAAGACAAATGGACAAAAAGTGATTCCAAATAGAACATTATATGGCTATGGCTATGATGGATACTTTATCACAAAGGATCAAGAGGGGCTTCAACAAGAATTTAACAATGAGGGGGTTAAAATAGTACGTGCTATAAACGATACAGACTATAAAAATCACGAATTTGTAATTGAGGATATTGATGGAAGGTGGCTAGGATTTGGGATTAAGGTCGATTAGCACATGATTTAAAGAAAAAGATGGTTGTCAATATTGTTTGAAACTTTCTATTACATGAATGGAATAATATGCAACATAATATGTAAATCTAGTACATTCATTGTATAAAAAGAAGTGTTTGTTATGAATAATCGAACTGTATGTTTACTGTTGATTGGATTATAGAAAGGAAAATAGTAAAGCTGACTTTATTGTCATATTTGAAGAAAAAAGAACGGGTTGATCAAATATTTATTTAACAACACAGATGTGGAATTACTTATTGATATTGTTCTTCCTCGAAATATCAGCTCAAATAGAGTCATACAAAAATGTGGTTTTCGGTTTCATAAACATATAAGTATTGAAGAACAACTATATGATCTTTACATTCTTTCTAAAGAAAAATGGAAATGCATTTGATAATATATCCTTCATAAAACCGCCTATATAAATGATAAAGGACAAAGGGAAATGAAAAGATGTCGTACGATGAACTTTCACATATGTTGTTAGTGGAAAAAGCACAGAAAGGAAGCCAGGAAGCACTAAGTAGTCTGATCAGTCAGCATCGAATGAAAATGCTTCAATGGGCCAATAAAATAGTGCAGAATTCTGCAAAAGCTGAGGACATCGTTCAAGACGCTCTTATTCAAACACTTCGTCATATTGACAGTCTGGATGACCCAGAAAAGTTTTTACCTTGGCTCAGGTCCATCGTCCGCAATCAGTCTTTGATGACTCTCCGGTCGTCAAGCGTTCGGGGTGAATCACTCTATGATGATAGATCATTAGATGAAATTAGTAGTCACTTTCAACATAGCCATCTCGATGAGCCATTCACCTATACACTTGGTACGCAACTGCTTTCGGAGATGGAGGCGGGGATTGATAGGCTGGGGAAGCGAGAACAGGCTGTTATCCGATCGCATGTGCTGGAAGGCTTGAGTATTTCGGAGACAGCAGAACGAATTGGGATCAAGAGTGGAGCTGTCTACACCGCATTATCACGTGCAAGGAAAAAGTTGAATGATTTTCGCTTTGAAGATGAGTTAGATAAATATATTTCTTCAAGACGTCGATTTGGAAAACCAGATAATGGAGGAAACGTTAATGTACAATATTATAGTTATGCGGGTGCCTATGATACGTTGTCATCGATGATAATGCTCACTGCTAGTTCGATAGGTTCTCACCAGTTAACACTGACGGATGTTTTTGCCGCCACGGGACATGCATTTCGATTCCATGCTACAGATGACCTTGGGGTTAGTGGACCGTATGCCCACGATTGGACTTCATCGGTATTATCCGGTATGGAAAATCTAGGATTGTCAGCAAATGTACACGGTGGATCTGGTTATCAGTTGAAACATCCTGATGAATTGACGGATTGTATGGAAGACGTATTTCAAGCACTTGAAGATGGAATTCCGGTTATTTCTTGGGGACTGAATAATGCAGAGTTTGGTCTAATCACTGGATATAACGATAAAACGAAGAGCTGGACCATTATGGACACTTCCACAAGCCGTAAAAAGCTGCCTTACTATAAATTGGGTAGAATGCAGCATCCTATGGATTGGTTTGTCGTAATACCGAAGAAAAACAAATACAGTAAACAACGAACATACCCCATTGCTAGTATGTTGTTACAAGCGGTTAAAAACATCCACGGATTGGATCGCAGTGACAATGATTTTTCGGTCAGTGGAACTGCTACGTACAGCAAGTGGATAGATTCATTCAATCGACAGCAATCAATTAATCCTCTTAGTGTAGCGTATAATTTAGCTGTAGTACGGGAGTCACGGTTCCATGCTTCAAGATTTTTACATACACTCCTAGACGATAGCAGGCAGGGGAGACCACTTCCAGAATCAGCACTATCGGCCATAGTTCATTCAACTCAACTATTTGATTCTATTTTTGTAAAAATGAAGACTATCACCGAGCTATTTCCACTTCCATATGGCGCAGATCCTACTGCACCTGGACCAGCTGATCGTGCAGCACAATTATTAAACCGTGCCTCTGCAGAAGAAATCGAAGCAGCCAACGCATTAGAAGAAGCAGCTTGGATATTAAATCGAAAAAATCCTACGTAATTTTTTAAAAAATATATGTAAGAAAAAAATGATTTCATGCATCACATTCTTTGAGGGCAATATAGGTCCATTACTATCAAGGAGGCTTTTAAAATGAAAGAAAACGAAACATTAGAAGTGAAGTCTAGGAATGTTCACCCAATTCGTAATAAGGTGGGCGGAGTATTTATGCATGTTAGCAATATGGAACAGTCGATCAATTGGTATCACAAGTTATTTGGTATGTCTGAACGATCTGCTTCAACGGAAAAGGTACATTCGATTACGATGGACGGTGGGTCCGATTTTGTATTGGATCAAAATGGGTTTGATAGTGGATTACCTACAGAAGACAGAGCGATCCTGATGTTTGATTCCCCAGATGTACGGGCAGCTTATAGGTTTGTAAAGGATTCTGGAATTGAGATTGTTGAGGATATTATGGATTTTCCGGGCATGTCCTTTTTTACCTTTAGAGATCCAGACGACAACCTACTCATGGTTTGTGGTGACCCAGGAAGTGATGACGATAAAGAAGAGGAACTTTCCATTACGGCTCAACAAGAGATTAGCTATGATGCTGGAGGCACGCGTTTGGTTGTAACTAAGGAAGCTACACACTCCAATATAACTCCTAATGGACTTGAACTAACAGGTAATGCACGTACGGAGACTACGTATGAAACACCTTTACGAATTGAAACAACTGTACGTATAGATAAAGGATCTCTTTATCTAACTTTCAGTCGTCATGGGTTAGTGGCTTTGAATTTTGGTAATTCGCCTGAGGTACAAGAAAAAGGTTATGGAAATGATTTGTATATTGTAAATCCTAAACTGAATAAACATTTTACATTCCATGATAAGGGCTCCATTCCTATTGGGCAGTGGGCTCATGTAGAATGGACAATTAATGAACGGAGCATGGAGATCCATGTTGACGGAAAACTGTTTCATCGTCAGGATGGGTATTTCGGAAACTTAGTCGGTCAGGCGGGAATCGCGGGTGTAATGGGCAAGACAACTGTTAAATCTTTTCATGTAGAAACCTTGACTGATCAGGAGAAAACGGCTGACCTATCGGTTAAAAGAGGAGAAGTGGAAGAAGATCGCTTGGTTGCTGATACTGCGTGCCATGCGGTAACAACCAGTGAAGGACTATGGCTTAGCTGTGATGAACGTTGGGGATACGCAAGTACGGATAATACTTATTCCGTTCCGTTCTCACTGAAAACAGATATTCATAGTTTTACACGCTCGGTCGTGTTATACGGGGGACATTCTGCTCGAATTAAATGGAGTTCTGAAGGTAATCTTTGCTTCACCGATCCTATTACAAAAGAGGAAATATGGGTTCAGAATGCAGAATTGCCATACGACTCTTTTGCATCAATCGAGTGGAAAATGGATGCTGATAAAACTTCCATTACAGTAGACGGTAACACCATTTTGGAACGAAAAGGCAATTATGCATCATGTCGATTTAAATTGGGGATTGGTGCAGATGTAGGCAGTGCAGTGACTGTCAAATCTGTTCATATTAATTAAATTATCTATTGTTTCAATAGGATTAAAAGGAATCTATTCCCAATAAGGTCTTGTGCGGGAAATTAAATTTAGGAGAATTATATGAAGGTAATAAAAGACAATAATATTAGATTACGTCCCATTCGACTGCCGGAGGATTTACCTATTGCACTTCCTTGGTATCAAGACGAAGAAGTTCTATATTTTTCTGAAGGTGTAGGTACTTCTGCTTACGGTTTACCTACAATTGAAAGAATGTATAAGTACCTGACTACAGTTGGAGAAGTCTATCTAATCGAAGTACATGATAGACATAATTGGCTTCCAGTTGGTGATGTCACTCTATCAAAAGACATGATTCCAATCGTAATAGGTGATCAAGATTATAGAGGAAAAGGTATTGGCAAACGTGTAATAAAGCTTCTAATTGAACAAGCTAAGGAGTTTAATTGGGAGCAAATAAAAGTTAATAAGGTTTATGAGTATAATGTCGCTTCTAGGAAATTATTTGAAGGCTTAGGCTTTAAACAGACAGCTACTAATGTAGATGATTCTAGAAGGAAATATTATAGTTATGAATTAAAGTTAGAATAAGAGTTTGAAAGTCTAAGAGGGGATAATTTCATGGATATTATGTTGGATCAGGCATTAAAGAAACTCCGAAATGAAAATATCTTGCCAGGTCAAGTAACCAAAATAGGTGAAGGTGCTTGGCATAGGGTTTACAAGCTAGAAGACTTACGGGATGAAGAATTTGTATTAAGAATAAAAAAGAAGGAAGCTTATGGTGAAGTACAAGATTTTGATTCAGATGAGTTGTGTTCTGAATATGAGTCTACTAGATCTTATTATCAGCATGCTAATGAGAGTTGTTCGAATGTATGCCCATCCTTTTTCCAATATTTTATAGAGGAAGATTTAGTTTTCACCTTAGAAACCTTTATGGGAATTGGGCAAGATCTATCCTTACTTACGAACAAGGACGCAATTTCCTATGGAAAAAGACTAGGGTATTTCTTTAAGAAAATTCACAATAAATCTCCAGTCATAAAGGGTTTCGGAAATTTATATTGGAATGGAGAGACCTTACAAGGAAATAATCATCAATCTATTAATGAACTTTGGGAAGAGGATAATGATCATTATATAAAAATACTGTATGTATTAAACCATTCCAAATTGGATTTCAACAAAGAAAATGTAACTGAAAACGTAAATGATTTGATTAAGTGTAGAAGGAAACAGATTCAAGAAGTATCACTCGTAAATCAAGATATAACACCAGAAAATATTATCTTAAATACTGGTAAGATATCCATCATTGATCCGTTTCCAAAGCTAGATTTTGGCTTGAAATACGCTGCCTATTTTGTTTTCTGTTATAAATTTCTTTTACCATCCTTCTCAAACGCTCCTAGATATATTAATAATGCCTATAGTGAAAAGAGCGGTATTCTTAACGATATAGCTGAAGGATATATCAAAGGCTATTTCCATGATATGAGTCTTGATGAATATACGAATCAAGTGAAGAGGTTAATGGATGAGTATACTTTATGGATGTTACAAGAAGCGTATGAGCATTATGAAGTATTACATGAGGAAAAGTTAACCAACAAAATAATACAGCAAATGGGACCTAGGGAAGTTATTGATGAAAGGTTAAATTTAATCATAAGAGAATTAGAAACTTTGTGCTCTAGACGGTATTAGATATTTTGCTAATAGATGCATTTGCTTTATCCAAGCAAATGCATCTATGAATAAGTTAATTATTGAAAACCTCATTGCAATATGGTACATTTAATAAAATTTAGAGGTGAGGAAAATGCGTCAAATTAGGATTTCGTTCTCACAATTACATCATCATATCAAGTAGCCTTGCTATTCGATTTTAAATATCGTAAATAGGAAGGCTATTTAACATTAAACCGTATTTGAATTAAGTGAAACACTTAACTCAGGTGCGGTTTTTTATATATTAAAATACATTGGAGGTAAAGCGATATGAAGAAAATGTATTATCAGAATGTAAAGGGTACACAAGATTATTTACCGAACGCAGAAGTAGTACGAAGAGAGATAACGAGAACATTGGAGGATGTTTTTATTCAATACGGATGTCGACCTCTGGAAACACCAATATTGAATTACACGGAATTGCTTGCTTCAAAATATGGAGGAGGAGCAGAAATACTAGAAGAAATGTACACATTGACTGACAGAGGAGAAAGAGATTTATCTTTACGATACGACCTCACGATACCGTTTGCAAAAGTTGTTGCAATGAATCCGACACTTCGGATGCCATTTAGGAGATATGAAATCGGAAAAGTATTTAGAGATGGACCAATTAAAACGGGGAGGTTTCGTGAATTTACACAGTGCGATGTTGATATTGTGGGCGTAGAATCTCAAATAGCAGAAGCTGAATTAATGATCATGGCACTGGATGCATGTAATAAGCTGGATTTACAGGTAACCATTCAATATAACAATCGAAAATTACTAACTGGAATGCTAGAAGTGTTTGGTGCCGAAGATGAAAAAATCAATAAAACCGTGTTGATACTTGATAAACTAGAAAAAGTTGGATTAGAAGCGGTTATTGCTGAGCTTCATGAACAAGGATTATCCAATACAACGATTCACTCGATCAGACAGTTTTTAACGGATAAAAATAATACTAGCTTTAACTATTTTGAACCCTACGCCAAACAAAATAAACAGGTTAGTCAAGGACTAGAGGAATGGAGAGAACTAGAATCCTATCTGGAATTTCTTGATGTTAAGAAACACTGCGTATTTAATCCGTTTTTAGCAAGAGGATTAGAGATATACACGGGTACGGTTTATGAAATATTCCTAACTGATCAATCTATTAAGTCCAGTATTGGGAGTGGTGGTAGATATGACAATGCAATTGGTGGACTGATAGGAACAGATGAAAACTTTTCAACAGTAGGAATATCATTTGGTTTGGATGTGATTTATACAGCATTGAACGCATCAGGTACTAATTTAAAAGAGAATTCTAATGTGGATTATTATATTATTCCAATCGGCATGCCAAAAGAAGCCTTATTGGTAGCAACTGATCTAAGAAATAAATGCTATAAGGTAGAGGTAGAAATGAATAATAAAAGAATAGGTAAAGCTCTTGAGAAAGCAAACAAAGAAAAGATTCGCAACGTTATTATGATAGGTGAAAATGAAGTTTCTAATAACCAGATTAAAATTAAGGATATGGTTTCAGGTGGTGAAAGAATGAAATCATTTCTGTTTAGTTAAACTACATTATTATTAAAAGAAACATTTTCGAGGATAAGTGTTAAACAGAGCAATGCAGGTTTATCGGCGTTGCTCCTTTTACATTGTAGAAATTCTTTCTAATTCACAAATTCCATTTTGAATACAGAATAATTTTGATTTTTAAAAATTATGATGTAATCCAAAGAAGGTTAATGTTAAAATTTAACTATAATAGTTCAAGGATCAGAGCAGTGGAATCAGTTAAGGACATGTAAATATAGAATTGGGGAGAAAAGAATGGATACTCATATCTTGATTTGGTCTTTCTTAATCATATTTATGATACATTCTAGAGGAGATTATAGCAATCGAAAAATGGTTTAAAAATACTTATCCTCGAGTTAGGAAGAGGATTCCCTCATTTTCTCAGACGGTTATCAATGAGAAGAAAGATATAACAACTGCACAGTTTGCTGTGGAGATTCACTTTATTAACATATCAAAGGGGGGGAACTCATGCCCAAGGGTTTAAAAATAATGTTATTTTGGACACTTGTATTTCCAATCATCATAACTATCCTTCGTATCAGTACCGATTATATTTTAAGTAAGGACATTGAATTAGTATCATATTCTGCTGTTTTCTTAGGTACAGCTGCTGGTGGATTGGTGTTTGCTGGACCATTAAATTATCTTATATCAAAATCAAAGGAGGAGTAAATTTGTGTAACCAAAGTGATACTCTAAACGGACTTTTATTTAATATCTAGGAAGAATGAATAATAAGGGAGCGGTATGTATGCAAAGAAAGACGTATATCGATTTAAGTCATACGATTGAAGATGGTTTAATCACTTATAAGGGTCTTCCTGCACCAATTATTTGTGATTACCTTAGCCGAGAGGAATCGAAACAGTATTATGAGGAAGGTACAGAATTTCAGATAGGAAAGATCGAAATGGTTTCAAATACTGGAACCTATGTTGATGTTCCTTTCCATAGATTCGCAGATGGAAAAGATTTATCTCAAATTTCCATTAATAAGATGGCTGGATTAGATGGTATAGTGATTCAGATTGAGGATCGTAGCATAAAAGAAATAGATGAAGATGTATTCTATAATCTTGATATCGAAGGAAAAGCTGTATTAATTCAAACAGGTTGGGACAAATATTGGAATACAGATCAATATTTTGAGAATCATCCTTATTTAACTGAAGAAGCTGCGAAGTACTTATCTAATAGAAAAGTAGCTTTGGTTGGAATTGATTCTGTAAATATTGATGACACATCAGGGAAATCTCGTCCAGTACATACCACTTTACTCGGGTCTGAGATACTTATTGTAGAGCATCTGTGCAATTTAAATGAGCTAGTTAACAAAAACTTTCAATTTTTTGCTGTTCCCTCTAAGTTTAAAGGTGTTGGAACATTCCCAGTCCGAGCATTTGCTGAAATTATGTATGAAGAGGAATTATAGTTTTTAAACGAGATAATAATGCAAACCTTTAATACTTGGATTTAGTTAACTTTAAGAAATTAATTCCATAAGTTAACTATACAAAATAGAGCATTTGGGGGATTAATATTGCAAGCAGACATTTCTATATTTTTAGCATTTGGTGCAGGTATATTAACATTTGTGTCACCTTGTGTATTTCCGCTATATCCAGCATTTTTGTCATATATTACGGGGATGAGTGTATCAGAAATACAAAATGGAAAAATAAAGGGACAACAAAAAGCAATTTTTCATACAATTTTCTTTTTATTGGGATTCTCAATTATCTATTTAGTATTGGGAGTAGGAACATCAGGGAGTGCAACTTTAATAGAAACTTGGTATTTTCAATATGGAGATTTGATTCGTCAAATTGGTGCTATTTTAATAGTATTTTTTGGTTTAATAACGATTGGGGTATTTCAGCCAAAATTTTTGATGAAGGATCATAAATTAACTATTCGTAATAAGCCGTCTGGTTATATTGGTACAGTAGTTATTGGACTAGCTTTTGCAATAGGTTGGACACCTTGTATGGGACCAATTTTATCTGCTACTTTAGTACTTGTTGGTGCAAACCCATCACAAGGGCTATGGTATATGTCCGCTTATATATTTGGTTTTAGTATTCCGTTTTTATTAATGGCATTTTTTATTACCAAACTTAATTGGGTGAAAAAATATACGGGTACTTTCATGAAAATCGGTGGGGGAATTATGATTGCTATGGGCATTATTCTGTTTTTTGATAAATTTACGCTCATCAATTCATTACTACAACCAATTTTCAAAGATTTTCAAGGGTTTTAGATTCTATAGTAATCAGGAAGAATGGGGGGATAACGATTAGAAAAATAGCTAATGTAGCAGGCATTTTATTATTATTGTGTTTGATTATAATTTTAGTTAAAGACGTAAACGTTCAACCCCAAACCTATGATCAAACAGAGGCGAACACAGAAAAGGCTCCTAATTTTCATCTTACTACTTTAGACGGAAAGGAATTTAAGTTAAGCGAGTTAGAAGAAAAAGCGGTAATGATTAATTTTTGGGCAAGTTGGTGTGGTCCCTGTAAAGATGAGATGCCTGCTATACAAAACGTATATGATAGCTACAAAGATCAAGAGTTTGAAGTGTTAGCTATAAATGTAGGAGAAACGGAAAAAGCTATCAACCGATTTTTAATCGAAAACCCTTCATTAGAGTTTCCAGTTTTAATTGAGGCTCAATTTGTTAGTGATGACTATAAGGTCCATTATTTACCAACTTCATATTTTATTCGTTCTGATGGAACAGTTGATAAACATCACATAGGAGAACTAAACGAAGAACAGCTACATGAATATATTACGAATATATTACCTCCCGATGGGGTGCACTAACATGTGCATTTGTTCAATAATGCTGAGTTATTACTTTACTAATTTTTAGAGGTGAGTATTTATGAAAACTATTGCAGTATATTGTGGTTCTAGTAAGGGAATTGATCCGATCTATATGAAGGAAGCTAAAAATCTTGGAAAGGTCTTGGTTGAAAACGGATTAGACCTTGTATATGGAGGAGCAACAGTTGGTTGCATGGGTGCAGTTGCTGATGCTGTAATGGAAGCCGGTGGTAAGGTAATTGGTGTTATACCTGAGAAGTTAAAAAATGTTGAAATAGCCCATCAGCAGCTATCAGAGCTTCATGTTGTTCAAACGATGCATGAAAGAAAGGCATTAATGGCAGAGCATGCAGATGGGTTTATTGCATTGCCAGGTGGATCTGGAACGTTAGAAGAATGGTTCGAAGTGTTTACTTGGGCTCAGCTTGGTTATCATAATAAACCTTGTGCATTACTTAACATCAATGATTATTATTCTCCTCTTTTGTCTCTTTTTGATCATATGATTGACCAAGGGTTTGTTAAAAAGGATTATAAGGATTTGATTGTAATGGACAATGACTCTGAAGAACTCGTAGACAAAATAAGGAATCATAAAGTTACGTATATACATAAATGGTGATTAACTAAGCTCTTGTCATAAAGGCTAATCAAAGCTAAGTTGTCTAATGATTGGGGGGGAAGTGTTATTAGTCATTTATTAAAAGTAAATAATAAAAAGGTAGAGATACAAATTTTAGGTGATCAGGGTATACCTATAATAATTCTTACCGGTATGGGTTGTTCGTTTTATGAGTGGTATGATGTGGCAGAAACATTAAGTGAATCAAATAGAGTTATAATGTTTCATCGACCTGGACTTGGATTAAGTGAAATTGGTTCAGAGCTGCGTAATACGAAAGCGGTCGTAAACGAATTAAATGATATTTTGTATCAACTTGAAATACATGAACCATTTATTTTAGTTGGTCACTCTTATGGGGGACTATGTGTACAGCATTTTGCTAAAGAGCATCCCTTAAAGGTTGCAGGTGTTATTTTAGTAGATTCAACTTCTATAGATTTAGAGGAATTGGATACGTTAGATTTACCCGTGTTAGATGGAGAGGATTCTGACGAAATTTGGATGAGAAAATGTTATTCCTATTCTTTAATGAATAAGGAAGAATTAAGAGGAATTGTGAATCCTTCTCTTACAGAAAAACTAAAACTACTACCATTGGATATACAGGAACGCTTCATAAATTTTCAAATAAACCCTAGTTTATATAAAGCGATGTATTCTGAAATAAGTAATTGGAAGAAAAATGGCAAGAGCTTATTATAAATCAAGCTAATCTAAGCAGGAATAGTGATTTGATATTTGCTAAAAATGCAAGTCACTCTATACACAGTGATCGACCAGATATAATAGTTGAATCGTTAAATAAGATAGTTAAGCTAATTCAATGATAATTTAATCTTTTGAACGTGTTGATGGATTATTGATCGTGCAGAATATGTTAGAAGAACAAGAAGTTTTTCGGTACTAGATAAGATCTTGTTCTTCTTACTTATTTGACTTTTTGTGATGTTTAAGTATCAACATTAATTTTTAAAAATCTATAAGGGTTTTACTGGTACACATATTTCACAATAAGGGTTGGTCACCAAATCACCAGTATATCTTTCTATGATGGGTTTATTATCAAGTAGATATCCATTGTTTTGTAGGGATGGAAAAATACTAGCATATGCTTTTTGGATATCTACTGACGTATGATTGACCTCGTATATTAGATATTTTCCACCAGAGAGTTCACTTTCGCAAATCGAATCATCAAATAAATAGTCCTTCGAAATCACAATTCCAGCATCAAATCTACAGTTGTCAGGTGGTGTTGTGTCTGGATTATCATGTGCAATTGTGAGTAGGGTCGCTGATTCTAGAAGATTTTTCTCCTTAGCCCATTTTTTTAACTTCTCCATTACTTTAATATTGGCTGGACCATATGGACCAACTCGTCTTACGTAAGCGATACGACAGTTTGGTAGTGTTTCGGCTTTGAATTTCATAATTTTTCTTCCTTCCATTATCATTATTTGGTTGACACATGTAGAATGTAGCATGATTAAAAATATATTTACAGTATATTTTTAAAATTTTCTGTTAAAATTTAAAGTGGTAACTAGAATTAGGAAAGTTGTTTTTAATTGAACCAACGGAGTAGGATGAAGAATATATCATATCGTTTTATGCAAGAGGGGATAGGACTAAAGGTAGTATTAAAAAAGATGATAAAAAGATCACCTTTATTCTGTAAAAATTGATAATATTTTTGGAATATTATGTTAGTATTAAATGTAGAGATAGTGAACTAATAAAGAAGGGTTGTTGAAGTAAGAATTCTTATTAGCTATCAAAATAATCGATTATTTAGGAGATGAATCTATGAACCCACCGAAGCATATTGTTTCTGCAGCCACTATTGTAATAAACGACGAAAATGAAATTTTATTAATAAAAGGACCACGTAGAGGATGGGAAATGCCTGGTGGACAAGTTGAAGAGGGGGAATCACTTAAAGAGGCAGCAATTAGAGAAACGAAAGAGGAATCCGGTATAGATATAGAGGTTACTAAATTTTGTGGAATCTTTCAAAACGTAGAGCGTTCGATTTGTAATACATTATTTTTGGGTAAAGTTATCGGAGGAGAGCCAACTACGAGTTCGGAGAGTTTAGAAGTTGGCTTTTTTCCAATTAAAAAAGCGTTGGAAATGGTAACTTTAAAGAATTTTAGACAAAGAATTGAATATTGCTTAGACGAAAGCACACATCCTTTTTATGTTGACTTTTAATACGATTCAATATACCAGTTTAATAGCCTATGGATCAAATTGTTAGGAGTGACTATGAATGTGTCACGAGAATGAGCAAACATACCCTAATTGCCCGGTTGTTCATAGAACATTGGAGGTTGGCGGACTAACGAAATCACAACTTATCCAGAAATTGCAACAGCACGCTATTTTAATGAATAAGTATGGTGAGATGCTATTAGCTGATGGAAGATTTATGACTTCTGATACAAAGTACAGCCTTAAGACCGTTGAACTAACCGTTGGAGACCTTGGGTTTTCTGATGGAGCTACTACCCCTCAGATCTTTAAAAGAGCGGGCGAACTTGGTTTGGAAATGTGTCCGCTTGAGCTGGGGCCTCACCTAAGGCTGAAGTATCTGGATCAGCCTGAAGGTTATTCGGGGAATCCTTTACAACGTCATCAAGCTCCATCAGGGTCTATTACCATAGCTTCGGAGATACTAACTGACGACGATGAATTTCCGAAAGGTTTTTATCTTAGACGAATGAATGGCGTGTTGTGGCTACGCGGATACATTGCTGATCATCTTCATGTTTGGAATTCTGATGATCATTTTATCTTTTGTAAAAGGTGATCGAATAACGGATCACCTTTTCTAATGTAAAAACAATACTGTTAGGTTGCATTCAGAAATTGTTAAAAGGAGTGTGTAGCGATTGTTGAAAGCTAACAAAACATTCATCGAGTATATGTTTATTGTCATTATTTCAACACTTTTAGTTTTAAGTGGATGTGAAAAAGCAGGATATTGTCACTACAAACTATCGGGTGAGTTAACTAAAAAAACGAATGGAGACCACTTGAAGGGTCAGCTCCTTTCAACGGTAATGTTGGTGAAGTATCTTTTGGGACTGAATGTAAAATGGAATTTACATGCTTATATACGAAGGTAGGAGAAGTGAAAAACATTATAACAAAGGTTCATCCCTATGAAGAGCCAGTTATTAATGTGTTGCCATTATTGAACTAAACCGCCGCATTAACATTTTCATCCAACTAGTTTTGGAAATAATTTATTAATAACCTAATTATAATATATACTTAAACCATTATGAGTTAATCAATAAGGAGGAAATAAACATGACAGAGAGTAATAAAGAGGAATTATCAGTAGAACAACGTGAAGAATTACTCAAAGTATTGAAAGCTCGTTTTGAGAAAAATATGGACCGTCATAAAGGAATAGAATGGGCTAAAGTCCAAGAGAAGCTGGAGGCTAATACAGACAAACTGTGGTCTCTCCATGAAATGGAAAGAACTGGTGGTGAACCGGATGTTGTTGAACATGATAAAAAGAAAGACGAGTACATTTTTTATGATTGTTCAGCGGAAAGTCCTAAAGGGCGAAGAAGTGTTTGTTACGATCGTGAAGCACTGGAGTCAAGGAAAAAGCATAAACCAGAAAATAACGCTATTGATATGGCAGCTGCCATGGGCATTGAACTTTTAACGGAAGAACAATATCGGGCGTTGCAGAAATTTGGAATTTTTGATAAGAAAACGTCAAGCTGGGTGCAAACACCCTCTGATATTAGAGAACTCGGTGGTGCCCTTTTTTGCGATTATCGCTTCGGTCATGTCTTCGTGTATCACAATGGTGCAGACTCCTACTATGCTGCCAGAGGGTTCCGTGGTTCGCTAAGAGTTTAAATTTTGTAGAACGTACATAGGGGGGGGCTGTAATTTCTTTCTGGGTGCGTTACCTCGAGATCGAAGATGGACCCATTATCTGTAATCCAATTTTGAATTTTTTGGAGGGATGATTTTGGCAGTGAAAAGAAGTTTAAGGATTTGTGAAAAGGGACATAAGTATTATAAAAGTAGTGAGTGTTCTAGTTGCCCTACCTGCGATAAAGAGAATAAGCCTAAAAGCGGCTTCCTTTCGAAACTCAGTTCACCTGCAAGAAATGCATTGGTTCACGAAGGGATTGACACTTTGCAAGAGCTATCAATGTACACTGAAAAAGAAATTTTAAAAATTCATGGTATTGGACCAGCTTCCTTACCAATTATGAGAACTTCATTAGAGGAAGAAGGGTTATCATTTAAAGAATAAATAATAATCTAAAATATGTGACATAGTTTTTTAAATTTACGGGGTAAGAGTTAAATAAGGTGATCATCGGAGTGATCACTTTTTCTTTTTGGCAAATTTTAATTTTGAAACCAAACTAATACTAATACCGTATGACAAATGAAAATATAAACTGTGAGTATTGTTAATGGACAAAAGTAAAACTTTCTTACAAAAAATAGGAGAATGATGATATGGAAAATAACGTTTTTGAACAGATGGCAAAAAAATATGATACAGAAGAAAGAAAAGAATTAGCTAAAGTTATAGTTAAGGAAGTAAGACAAGAATTACGAAACAGTAAATCAAAATCTTTAATTGACTATGGGAGTGGTACTGGTCTAATCAGTCTAGAATTATCAGATTTAGTAGAATCTATTTTACTTGTGGATTCATCAGAACAAATGTTGAAGGTTGCGAAAGCTAAAATTTCTCACAAAGGAATTACCAACTATAAAGTATTGTATTCTGACTTTACAAAACAAACTCCTGAACATAAGACAGACATTGTTTTAATGTCACTAGTCCTTCTTCATATTCCAGATACTAAAAAAATTTTACATGAAATGTTCAACATTTTAAATGATGGTGGCAAGCTAATTATTATTGATTTTGACAAAAACGATAAAGTATACCATCCGAAAGTTCATAACGGTTTTTCGCATGAAGAGTTGAAAAAATTATTATCCGAAGTTGGATATAAATCAATTGAAATGAAAACATTCTATCATGGAAATCGTATTTTTATGAATCAAGATGCCTCAATGTTTATTTCGAGTAGTATAAAGTAGACGACATCAGTAATCTAAAATCGAGCGGGAACAATCAGATGAATTAAAAACATATAGTGAGACATTCAAAGTTAAAATTGCCTAAATTGATAGGAGATCGAGGGATGGTATGGATCGTCAATCATTAATTAAGAAGTATGATAAACAGGCGAAAAAATACAATAAACGACGAAATAACGATCAAGTTAATAAGTATCGTCAACGAATTTTTCAAGAAGCCACCGGAAAGGTTTTGGAAGTTGCCATTGGTTCTGGACTTAATTTTCCCTTCTACAGTAGAGATATTGAATTGACAGGATTGGATTTTAGTCATGAAATGTTGAAAACAGCAGAAAATGCGGCAAAAGATTATCCTTTTAAAACAACACTTATGCAAAAAGATGTTGAAACGGTTAAATTTAACGAAAACAGTTTTGATACTATTATATCTTCTGGCAGTTTATGTGCTTACCAAGAACCTGTCAATGTGCTAAACAACTTTCAAAAGTGGTGTAAGCCAGAAGGGAAAATACTTTTGATGGAACACGGCATTAGCACAAACAAACTTTTGGCAGGGGTGCAAAAATCCTTGGATCCATTGATGCTAAAGGTTGTAGGGTGTCACCAAAACAGAAATATTTCTGATATTGTAAAAAAATCTGATTTAAAACTTATTAAGGAAGAGCGTTACCTGGTAGGTTATCTATATTTGATATGGGCAAAACCATAAGGTCTTCTAAAAATGGTGGTTTGTTCAATTAACGGAGCGACTTCTTGAAAACTTGGTGATAGAGGCAAAAGTGTTATAGAGTCATTGTTATAGGGTCATTAAAATGGAATCGAAAAAAGTTAAAAAAGGTGATCAACACATGGTGGTCATCTTCTTTTTTGCAGATTTTGATAATTTATTTGGAAGATTATGTTAGTATTGAAGTGTGTTGAACGAAGCTAATTTTAAATAAAAGGGGAATGGTCATGGATCCATTAACAATTAAAGAACTTCAATCACAAAATGAAATTTTAGAAGCATACCCAGTTATGAAACAATTGAGAACTCACTTGATGAACAGAAATATCTTGATTTAGTTTTAGAAGCAAAAGAGAAAGATGGTTATAAAATGTTTGCTTTAATTAATGAAGGAGAAATCATTGCTGTAACTGGTTTTAAGCCAATGATCACACTGTATTATGGTAGGTTTGTCTGGGTATGTGATTTAGTAACGGATATAACTAACCGTTCTAAAGGGTACGGTGAAAAACTAATTTCATATGTACATGAGTGGGCAAAGGAAAACAATTATGAAAGTGTTGCTTTGTCTTCTGGGTTACAACGCACTGACGCACATCGTTTTTATGAAAGCCGAATGGATTATGTCAAAGTAAGTTATGTGTTCAAAAAGTCTTTAAGTAATGGATAGTTTTAGTGAAGGAAATGTTGGGTTGCAGTTTTCCTACTGTAAATGTAGTAATGACGCAGTTAACACAATAGTAAACTTTAATTTAATGACAAACATACATAATGAGGAGAATATTGAGTGTTGCATCAAATGGGTTTATATGGTGAATATTTTAATGCAATTAAAGAGGGGAAAAAGAAAGTTGAGGTTCGTTTGAATGATGAAAAAAGAAGAAAAATTAGAGTTGGTGATACTATTGAATTTATTAAACTCCCTGAACAAAATGACACATTACAAGTTCAGGTAACAGATCTTAGAACATACGATACATTTCAAGCAATGTTTGAAGATATTCCCTTCGAAGAGTTCGATTGCAAAGGTTGGACAATTAAAGCAATGATTGATGGAACTTATGAAATATACACCCCTAAACAAGAAAAGGAATGGGGAACATTAGCAATTACAATTAAATATTAATTTATAGATATATTATGTTCAGAATACAGGAAAGAAGGGATTTAATGACTAGAAAAAGTTATGTCTTTCATTTGATAATAGGTTTTATTATTGGATTATTTATTTTACCTGCTGTACTAGATTGGTTTGGAATTCCATTTTCATTTTATGATGTATTGACTCTTATACTTGGGGAACCGAATACAGTAAATAGAATAATAGTTATGATACTTTTTGTTATATTTTTGTTCTTTTCTGTTCGGAGTTTTTATAAAGAATTGAAAAAATTACCTTAATATCTTGTGTTGATATTTATTGTTGAGATGACTCCTAAAAAAGCAGAAGAAGAGAAGGTAATTGAACAGGCAGAAGAATATTTAGAGGGAAACTATGAGATTAATCAATATGAAATCTATGATGTTTTATATGATAATATGGGAAATTACGGTGCATTTGAGTATGCAGCTAAGGTCCGTGAATTAAATAGTGGAAAAGATTTTTTAGTGTATTACAATGAACAAACGAATCAAATGGAAGATTCACTTAACTATGATCTATATTAATAGTCTTACTAGGGCAGAATTGGTGAAAGTGAGGGTAGGGGAAATCCTACCCTTTTATTATTTTGGTAGATAGGAAAGTATAAACTTTCCTAAATTCACCAATCAGGAATTAGAGAATGCCTTTCTAATCATAAAATAATGTAACGTTTTATTGGATTCAGACACTTATATACTGAGGACTTTGAAAGGAGGTACATAATTGGATGAGTTTAAACAGTTATACACGAAATACGAAAAGCAGATTTATAAGTATTTATTTTATTTATCAAGAGACAAATTTATTGCTGAGGAATTGACACAAGAAACATTTTTTCAAGTCCTTACATCCATTCATCGTTTTAAAGGCCATAGTAAAATTTCTACATGGCTTTATCAAATTGCCAAATATACCTTTTTCAATTATCTGAAGAAAAATGAAAAAGTCGAACCTGTAGCTGATCTAAATTCATTTCAAAAAGAAAATTCAAATCAGGAAACACCGGAGAATATATATGAGAAAAAAGAAGAATCGATCCATGTATTACATGCTTTAAAAAAATTAAAACCATCACAGCAAGAGATTATTATTTTACGTTTCTATAATGAATTAAGTTTTAAAGAAATAGGTGAAATATTTAATCAGTCTGATACATGGGCAAGGGTTAATTTCTATCGAGCCAAAAATAAACTGTCCGCAATTATGTATGGAGGTGAAGAGGTATGAAAAAAAATTGTGATATTATAAAGGATTTAATCCCTATGTATGTAGAAAACCTTACAAGTGAAAATAGTACTCAATTTATTGAGGAGCACCTTCATTCTTGTGAAGATTGTACGAATTATCTTAGAAATATTGAAAGAGATTTACCTAATGATACTGATTCATTGGATGAAGATGTGGATAAAAATGATCAAAAGCTATTGAAAGGTATTCAACGTAGAATGTATAACATGTTGTTTATTGCTATTTTAATTGGTGTTCTTATTGGTTCCTTGGTGTTCTTTAATATGGCAATAGTTGTAGGGGTATTATGCATTTTTACATTGATTTACTTCATAAGAGCAGGAAAAGAAGTAAATGTTGAAAAAAGAGGGTTCACCATCGTCATTTTTGTTTTGAGTTTATTTTCATTCTTCATTTCTTTGAAGCTATTTTGGAATGTGGGTGTGTATGCGGACGACTACGGATCATCACCTGTTCTTGTATATAGAGGATGGTTTTGGCTTTGTTTGGCATGGTTACGATTAGCGCTTCTCGCAGTAATTACTTTCATTTCTGGAATGAAGCTATATAGCAATTAAAGTAAAGGAATGCTAAAAGCCGTTTTTAAAGGAGTTGATAAAAATCAGAGGGAATATTCTAATAAAAAATATGACTTTTACATATATATCAATGATCAAACCTATTTTTAAAGATGTTAATCTAAACATCAATGAAAATTGGAAGTTAGGGTTGATTGGCAGAAATGGTAGAGGAAAAACGACTTTTTTAAAAATTCTTTTAAACGAGCTAGAGTATAAAGGTACAATACAGTCAACGTTAGAGTTCAAATATTTTCCGTTATATCCTGATCGTGATGAAGATTTAACTGCTATAGAAGTGCTACAAAGACATAATTCCAATGTAGAGATCTGGCAAATGGAACGGGAGTTAACGTATATGGATTTACCACATGACATGCTACATAAAAAATTTAATGTGTTAAGTGGTGGGGAACAAACAAAGCTATTACTCATCGAACTTTTCTTGAATGAAAACTCTTTTCCGTTAATCGATGAACCAACGAATAATTTAGATTTGCATGGTAGACAGGTAGTTGGCCAATATCTAAATAGTAAAAAAGGATATATTGTAATCAGTCATGATGAATCTTTCTTAAATCAATTTGTTGATCATATTCTATCAATAAACAAAGAATCTATTGATCTGATTACGGGAAACATTGATACATGGAAGTATGAAAAAGAAAATGCCGACTTGCTTTCCGAGGAAAAGAATTCCAAGCTTAGAGCTGAAATTAACCGGCTTAATGATGTTTCACGGCAAGTGAATAGTTGGGGGATTAAAAAAGAAAATAGTACAAAAGATGCTGCCGAAAGACGAGTAGCTGCGAAACAAATGAAACGAGCAAAAGCAATTAAAAAAAGAACGGTAGAGATGGTGGAGGAAAAGCGAGCTCTTATTAATAATGTCGAGAATGATTCAGATCTTAAAATGATTGTGGAACAACCTAGAAAACAGGTAATGTTCTTTCGGGATTTTTCTATTTTGAGAAATGGTCATCCACTTTTTGAACCTATCAATATAGATGTATATCCAACTGATCGATTTTTTATTGAAGGAAAAAATGGTGTCGGTAAATCTACTCTATTACATTTTATCCTTGGCAAAGAACAACTAGAAACTATGGGTAATTATACTATAAACCTACCTGAACATTTATCGATTCTAAGTCAAAAACGTCAAGAAGATGTGGATTATTCTTCATTGATCGATCAATTAACTACTAGAGAAGAAAAAGAAGAATTTTGGCATCTGTTACATCAATTAGGTATCCATCGATCCAGTTTTTCGGATAAATCTAGTAAAAACTGGAGTTCTGGAGAGCAGAAAAAAGTATTTTTAGCGAATGCACTATTAGGAAAAAATGAATTGTATATTTGGGATGAAGTGACCAATTACTTGGATATGATGGTTATTCAGCAGCTTATTGATTCTATAACGTACTATCGGCCAACGATGATTGGGGTTGACCATAATGAATATTTCGTTGATGCCATAGCTACTAAAAAAATAGAATTAATATCTTGAATATTTAAGATTAATAAGAAATAACTACTTAAGGGGGAGAAGTATTGAAACAATCATTATTAATAATTGATGCTCAACAGGAATTAATAGAAGGTAACAAAGAAGAACAGGGTGTATTTGATAGTCAGTAACATTAACATGGTAATTCAAAAAGCGTTAAAAGAGAACATTCTGATCGTTTTTATAAGAGATACAGATGTATCAAATGGAAAGGGATCAGGATTCCAAATACATAACGACATAAAAGTGCCCTCCACAGCAGTCATTTTTGATAAAGCAGCTACTAATTCGTTTTATGGAACTCCTTTAAAGGAACATTTAGATCAAAACAATGTAGAGCATCTAGTAATAATGGGAGTAAGACGGAACATTGTATTGATACAGCTGTTAGAACGGCAACGATTAATCATTTTGATGTAACATTGGTTGGAGATGGCCATTCTACTTCTGATTCTAAAAACTTAACTGCCCAACAAATCATTCACCACCACAATGAGGTACTTCACGGTCATTATAATGTAGACAATTTTTCAATTGTAAGAAATGCGAATGAAGATTTGTTTCAACATATTCACAACAGTTATCGATAATTGTTATGTCAATGTGCAGGTTCAATCTAGGTTATTAATAGAATAGGCAAAATTTATCGCGAGAATGTAATGTGAATTCTCGCGATTTTTTCAGCAGAAAAAATTAAAATATTGCGAAACTTATTCGAGAGGTAATCGTCCTTAAGATGAAGAATTCAACAGAGAGGTGATTTATTTGGGGGATAGTTTTAAGAAACAGAAAATACAGGAATGGTACCTGTTATATTACAAAGGAATTTATCGGTATATTCTAATGATGGTAGGAGATCATGACCAAGCAAAGGATTTAACTCAAGATACATTTATAAAAGCCTATGAAACGATGGCAACTTTCCAAGGAATTACAAGTGATAAAAATTGGCTTTATCGAATTGCTCGGAACGTAACCATTGATTTTTTGCGCAAGAAAAAGCCTTTAACGTTTCATGATCGAAACATTTGCATCCATGCCGTCGAACGATCCTTGCCCTGAACGTATAGCAGAACTAGGAGAAGTTGAAGAACAATTGTATCAGTCACTAAGAAAGTTAAAAAGGTCATACCAGGAAGTTATTATTCTAAGAAAGATTAAAGAACTTTCCATCCATGAAACTGCTGAGGTACTTGATTGGGATGAAAGTAAAGTTAAGAATACGTTATTTAGAGGATTAGCTGCATTAAAGCAAGAAATGGTCAAGGGGGGATATGAACATGAACCAATTAAATAACTACGAAATTGAAGATGTTTTTCATTCCTTTAATACAATTGATGTAAGTGAAGTTGATGAAAAGGAAATGTTATCAAATATACTGGAAGGTATCGACAAATCTAAAAAGAAGAAAAAATATGTGGCATTAATGAACCCTATTCTATCATCTATTACGATAGCATTATTTTTAGTTGTTGGTGGGTATATCTTGTATAACAAAGTTATTCTTGATGATATGGGACTAAATCGTGGAATGAATACGGAAGTTGAGGGGAATTGGGAGGTTACTTCACCGTTTACCGTGGAGGTAGATGGTGTCGAAAGAGTGTTTAGGGGAGTTAAAGGCGAGGTCGCATTCCTTGATATGGAATTAACTGCTGGTAACCCAGGAAAAACAAGATGGTTTTTTTGGGGAGATGACCTAGAACAATTAAATGAAGAAAATTTCATTTTAGTTGGTATTCATAGAGAAACGGGTGAAGAAATAATATTAGTTGACTCAAATGGTTGGGAAATGATCGGATACCCTGAGAATGATTATTTAGGTATACTAGAAGCCCAATCATCTCAACATACAGTTATTACATTTCCAAGTTCTGGTTTATGGCGTCTTGATGCTTATATTGGTGAAAAACTGTTTGGAACTATTGTGGTTGAAGTGAAGGATTGATCGTTAAACAAGGAGAGCGATGTTTTAATAATAAGTTCCGTTTCAGTGGAAAAACATACGAATCAGCATACTATTTTGCAGACCTAATCGCATATGATTTGGTTTTTTCTTTATAGGTATACATTCACCAGAATTTCAAAAGCTATGGATGAAAGAGGAGGTTTATTAATGGCCCAAATTCTCCTATGGCTTATGATTATTATACCGTGGATATCTTTGCTTTTTATTAAAAAACATTCTTTAAAGCGGTTTATGCCTGTAGCTATATTTGCTTCTCTATTAGTTACGATAGTTTTTGAAATGGGTTACGTTTTTGAGTGGTGGATCGTGCAAGAGAAAATTGTACCATGGGGACATATCACGAGTTTTCCATTAACATATGGTGTATTTATAGCTGGTACGATTTGGATTTTTCATTTTACTTTTAATAAGTCTTTTTTTATTTATATTCTTTCTAATGCAATTGTGGATGCCATTTATGCTTTTGTTGGTCTCAATATATTAATATACTTTGGGATTTATGAACTTAACAATATGGGGCATTTTGGCATATTTGTCATAATGGTTATACTAGCTGTTATCATCTATTTTTACCAAAAATGGCAAGATAACATTATTAAACAGGATTAAATTTGTTTAACATAGTAAAATTGGCTAATCGGTTACTTTGCTAAGGATGCAGGTACTTATTGTAACGGAAGCAACAAGATTAACTCAGGCGATCATAATTGAACTGCACCCCAATTGTTAGACACAAATAACAATTGGAGGTGTAGTTTTTTATGGCTAAATTTTCTTCAAGAGAAAAAATTGAAGCAGTAAAGCGATTTCTTAATACTAACGAAGGCGGAGACTC
>NZ_WOCA01000026.1 GCF_009728145.1 Ornithinibacillus caprae
TTCTATACTTACAAATTCCACTTCATTTTGAGTATTATTTCTAGTATGAAACACAGTTACCACCGCCTTGTATTGTTACTTATATTATAACAAATTAACGCGGTGAATTGTTAAAGTATTCTAAATAAAAACAGGCTGTCGAGGGTTTTTCGACAGCCTGCAACTCCCTACTTAGGGAGTTTTATTGATTATTTGGTTATATACATAACGAAGAATATCTCCACGACTCACTACACCAATTAGTTTCTTGTTTTCATCAATTACAGGTATTTTTTTAATCCGGTGTTTAGAGAATATGTTCAAGGCTTCCTCAAGCCTTTGTGACTCATTTACTGTTATAATATCTTTCGTACGCATAATTTTTGAGACCTGGAAATCAAGGCAGTACGTTAATTTGTCTTGAAAATCCTCTTGTTCAGCTACTAATACTAGTGAGAACATATCATAAACAGTTCTACCTTGAGGTTTTACATAACGAATTACATCTCCATCACTAATCACTCCAATTAGGTCTCCATTGTCACCTACAACTGGAACTCCCCCAATCTTGTTTGCAACTAGAATTTTTAATAATTCTTTGATCGTTGTTGATTCCGTTACACTAATTACATCCGTAATCATGAAATCCCGTATTTTCATTCAAACACCTTCTTGTTAGAGTTAATAGTAATTATATAAAACGAAAGGTTTAAAAACAAATGAAGATAAAGTGAATCTTCAATCAGTGGGGGGTTACGGCGAACAGGAAGTGCTAATGCCGACAATGCGATAGGTTGTCACGTTGTTTGTCGGCCTGACAGTTACATGCGGGATAAATAAAAACCAACCATTTAATTTTGGTTGGCAAATGTGTACATTAATTCGATGTGATTTCTCGATATTTACCTTCGAAGAATAGCAGCGGCTCACCGTTATTCATAGAAAGGGATGTAACTTCTGCTATTACGATGGTATGATCTCCCGCTTCCACCAAATCACTGACCTTACACGATAAGCTAGTTAGGGAATCTTCTAGAACTGGCGCACCATCAAGCGAAATAAAAGGTATATCCTTCTCTTTTTTTATTTGTTTTGCATACACCATAGAAGCTTCCTTTTGTTGTTCAGATAAAACACTAACACCAAACGATGTTGAAAGTTTAAATCTATCATGCATACTAGCTTTTTTATCGATAGAAATGGCAATTAATTCTGGGTCTAACGAAATGGACATAAAAGCATTAACTGTCATAGCTTTAACGCCTATTTGGTTATCCCGCATAGCTACAATAGTAATCCCTGTAGCAAACTTGCCCATTGCATCACGAAAATCTCGATCATTCATGCTGAAGTCCCTCTCTCCCCTTAATTACAAATACATTAAAACAAGGTTACCATTTATATAAAATTATTTAAATTTAAATGCTCGTATTAGTTTACATAATTATATTATGGTTAACTGTAATGATGATTAAAAAATACAAGACCATTTCTAAATGATCTTGTAATAGTTAAATCCTTATTATGTGTTAATTTTTCGTTTCGTTTGTTTTATAAGTCTTCGGTTTCTGATGTTGTTTAGCAATATCATTGTTCCTTTGTAGCATAGTAGAACCTAAATTATTATTTAATGCAGCCTCTTCATTTAATTTTTCTTCTTTTTTCATGTTATCTATTCCCTCCGTTTGGATGTTGTATTATTTGTTTAACTCATAGGTTAAATCTCTTATCCCTCTTGATAATTAAATAATATTTTTTTCAATAATTCCTTTCGTACGTTTTGGATTTTCAATATAGTATTGAACCCCATAAAGAATGAATGCCTTATAGAACAAATAAAGGAAGAATTGGAATCGATTTAGTTTATGTAAATTGGCTATCTTTACTTTTTTTAGCAATTGTACGAATGGGAATGCAAACATCCCATTTGCAACTGCATTGAGTAGTAGAAACTTTTTAAAATTCCCATATGTTAGCTTAAGAACCCACATTGCCATAGGCATATAAGGGCCAATGCTAAAAGGTAATACATCAGAAGCGAATGAACGTGGTTTATCATAAAACAACCACCATTTCCGCTTCTGTCCAACGAATTGATTTAAAACTTCTATTACAACAATGATAAATGATGCTAGTGAATATCGCTTAATATTTCGCTTATCCAGAAAAAACACGGATAACCAAGGGAGTAATATTAAAGCAAAATTAAATACCAAATGTCTCTTTGATAGCAAGAGCTTTCACTCCTCCGCCTTAAATAGCTTTATTTACTTTTATAAGTTATCCATAAGAACAAATATCATTCAAAAAAAGAAGTCACACATATGTGTAACTCCTTTTTTCCTGCTTAATAATACAATAAAATTAAATCAAATCACCGTTTTATAATAGAGATGATATTCACTTAACTGGTCAAAGCCTAATTTCTTAGCAAGATTTAAAGAAGCGTCATTGGTGCAATCACAGTCCCAAACAGGCAAAATTCCAAGTTGGAAACAATGATCAATAAACGCTTTGCTTAAATGGAAAGCCATTCCTTGTCCCCGTGCTTTCTTGGTTGTATGAATATCTATATTAGCATAATTTTTACTCCTGAAAATTGAAGTACATTCACTAACTATTTCATTTATGTGATTAGTAGCATAGAAACCAATACCATACTTTACATATTGGTCGACATTCCCCCAAAATGCTTGATAATACGTTTTATTAAAATAATTGCTTCTGAAGATGGACTCGTGAGTAATCGGATGAATATCAAAACTACCCGAGTTATGTATGTAACGAACATCGTTTAAATATTTATCTTTATTAATATGTAGAATCGTTCTTTTCATCTTTTTCGTATTACTAGTTATGATATCTTCAATTACTTCATCCCACTTGTTAGTTGGAGAAAATATTGTAAATCGTTCCTCTTCTTTCTTTTTGTAAAAGGAAGTGAAATCATTTATAAATGCTTGATCAGGTTCACCGCATACAAAATACGTACCATCTATTGTTCCAAATAGAATAGCCTTTGGATCTTTTCTTGTATTAGAAAATATTTCCCCTTGTATATATTTTTCCGCAATTGCCCATGCGTTTGTTGGTGTTGTTAGTGGTGTTTCATGAAGAAGAGGGATTATATCTTGATATTGACTTTTTTCAATTGGAATCATAATGACCACCACCCGTTTAGAAAAATAGTTTTGCAAATTAGTAGTTTATTCATCCCTGATTCAATTGAATTTTGCTTTGCAGGGATTGATTCCTTGCCACGTGAACCTTCTGCTAATTTCATTTTTCAAGATCAAAACTCCTTTATTTATGAATTCATTCTATCATAAATATTTGGTTATCTTTACGATAATACAGAATACTTAAATTGTATTTAGAATTCTTGCTCTTGGCGACATAGCAAATCTATCATATTAATACGTAGAAAATAGAAATTATTTACTAAGTAAAGCCCCGTAATTTTACAGGGCTTTTACTTTATTAGTTAATATTAACTTCTACTCGATTCGTTTCTACTTGTTTGTTTCCAACTGTGACAACTGCCCAAATTTCAAAGGAGGAAACAGAACCAACGTCACTTTGGAGATACATTAACAAATCTTCATATTGCGTATCAAAGGTAACAATGTCTGGCTCACTGCTATGGAATTCAAGTTGACTATTGTCCAAAGGAATCTCATCGCCGTTTCTATCCATAGCTGCAATAGATAGGTGTGCTAATCCACCTGGATCAATCGTTGTCGGATCGATTGTTAATGTTGCCCTATCCAATTGTTCATTGTCAGCTGGATCATCCATAAGGAATTTGGCATCCGCCCAAGCACCGTGTCCATGACCATTTGTTCCACCTTCAATGGTGCGATACACCAATTTTAGTTCTTCCTTACCTTTAATATCTATACTAACAAATTCTTGTGGTGTACTTTTTCTCATTGGAGCAGATTCGTAGGCTAATTCACCATCTAACCATACTTCATAGACAAAGTAATTTCCATCGCTATTGGCATGTTGCTCGACACCAACGTACGTTTCAAAACGGTCAAATTCCCAATCAGTTAAGTCGTAGACAATTTCAGAATTAGCATGCATCCCTATACCTTTCTGATAAACAACTCCATTACCATCTTCACCAAGTAATGTGATAGGTAATCCACCAAGGGATAAATCTTTTTGAATCGTTCCCCATCCTGTCGTAGCACTTTCCCATTGAATGTCACTTATATAAAGATCTGTGACAGGGTCAAAATGGATGGTATAAGTTTCTTCTAAAAATCCATCCTCTGTTCGGACATGAATCAATGTATCACCCGGTAATTCATCTGCCTCTTCCATTTCGACAATCACATCATCTCGTGCTGGAACCACCTCCACTTCAGGAATGGATGAATCGATTGCACTAGAGAATGTATGCGTATATTCAGTTACATCGGTATGGAATCCATCTAATGATTCGCTATTGATCTTAATATCCTCTAGTAACTCTAAATTAATGTGACGTTTACTTAAGTCCATTGCAGACTGACCATTAGTAAATGGACGTAATGTATACGTATGAGAATAGGATTGGTCGGTATATAGCATATATTGTGGAAGAGCTGTTCCTGTCCAGCTATTCCAAACACCCATTTGCTTATAGTTAATGTTTAAGACAATATCATCAAGTTTCGTTAACTCAAATGGATGTGACGCCTGTTCCAGATCATCCTCAGCATAGTGAAGAGTTGAAAATTCGAATAATGGTAACCCGCCTACCATTAATCCATTACCGTCTTCGTTCGTTAATGTTAACCAACGAACATCTGATTTATTTCCAGTTTCTTGCGGGCGTGGGTAAGAAAAGAATTGCTCATCGACAGTGCTATTGTACACGTCAACATGTGAACCGTCCTTACGATCCCAATAGTTCTCAACTGGACCACGGCCATAGTAGCTAATATTGTCAAATTCACCAGGTAGCATTAATTCCATTCCGAATGCCGGAATTTCAGAATGCATGACACTTGGCTTAACCGTGCTTCGAACGACGACTTCCCCACTGCCATACACAAAGTAGCCAACACGATATAATGACTCCCCATTAGTTGGAAGAGTGGCATCAACTTGTATGTGAACGACTTTATCATTAATTTCACGAATATTTACATCTGTGATATTCATATTTTCGCCGGCATCTTTCCATAATTCATTTCTCCCTAGCATACCGTTCATGAAATCATTGTCATTACGGGGACGCCAGAAATTTGCAATTGGACCAGATGTTAATAATTCCAATTCATTTTGCTTGAAGGATGTAATGGTACCTAGTTCTTTATCGAATGTTAAGCTAAATTGATCTCCCTCTACTTTAACAAGTGTATCCTCATCCATTACATCGAGAGAGGACATTTCGTCAGTATCAAAGCTAGGAGCTTTAGGTACATCATAAGGCATCTTTAGTTGATTGCTAGCCACTTCAAAGCCCTTTTCAGCCCATGGTTGATCTTCCGCTAACTTGAAACTAACATCTAACCAGTATTCTGCACCAGGTTTTAAGTTTTCAGGTTCTTCAATTGGAAGGGAAATTTCTTTTGTCTCACCACCAGATATATCCGCTGTTATTGCACCCTCTTCAATTATTTCCCCATCCTCTTTTAACACCCATGTACCATCAAATTCTTGAACATTTGTAAATAAGTTTTCATTCTTTATCGTAATAGTATTTGCAGTCAAATCAGCTTCTGATACTTCTATATTTTGATAAACTGCCTTTACTGAATGTAGTTCTGGCTGTGGTGTTCGGTCTGGATTAAGCAAACCATTCATAAGGAAAATACCATCATGAGCATAATCGCCCCAGTCACCACCGTAGGAGAAATAAGTTTCTCCATCATAGTCACTCTCAATTGGAAGACCATCTACTCCACCATCTATTGGAAGGCGTACCGATTGATCTACAAAATCCCATATAAATCCACCTTGTAAATTATCGTAGCTATCTATGATTTCCCAATATTCTTTAATGTTACCAACACTGTTACCCATTGCGTGTACATATTCACACATGATCAGTGGTCTACCATTATTTCCTCGTCTTTCAATGAAGTCCAAATCTGGATACATATAACTATCGAAGTCTGCTAAACTATTATCTTGTTGGAAGTGAAGGAGTCTTGTCGGATCATATTCTTTGATCCATTCTGAAGCTTCTCTAAATACTTCACCGGACCCTACTTCATTTCCCATTGACCAAAAAATAACGGACGAATGATTTTTATGACTTTCAACCATTGTTTTTATGCGATCAAATACAGCCTCGCTCCAGTCTGGATTATTACCTGGAAATGGTCTCATATCATGTGATTCATTGTTCGCCTCGTCAAGAACATAAAGACCATATTCATCTGCTAGCTCATAAAATTTTGGATGGAACGGGTAATGACCGGTACGAACTGCATTGATGTTATATTGTTTCATTATTTCTATATCTTCACGTATTTGTTCTTCTGTCATGGCGTATCCTGTATCAGGGTGTACCTCATGGCGGTTAACCCCTTTGATTGTAATAGGTTTGCCATTTATCATAACTTGCTGGCCATTGATCTCAACTTCTCTAAACCCTACCTTAGTACTTACGGATTCTATCGTCTTTCCTTTTTTATCTTTCAAATTTAATACTAATGTGTAGAGATTCGGTTTTTCTGCTGACCATTTTTTCGGGTTTTCAATCTCTAATTCATTAAAGAATTTATTCTCATTTACTTCAATCAATCCTGTTTGTACTACTTTATCTTGATCATCTATTAATTTTGCTTCAACCGAATAGTCTTTTAATTTCACCTTTTTTTGTGATACTAATTCACCATCAAGTATTAATTTTGCATCTTGGTAGTTTTCATCCAGGTCAGTTTCAACCTTGTAGTCGTTGATGTGCACATCAGGGGCAGCATAGACATAGACATCACGGAAAATACCACTTAGGTCAATCATATCTTGATTTTCTAACCAAGCACCATCTGACCAACGAAAAACTTCGACAGCTAGGGTATTTTTTCCATTTTTTACGTAGTCTGTGATATCAAATTCTGCTGGTGTAAAACTATCTTCACTATAACCAACTTTTTCCCCATTTACCCATACATTAAAAGCTGATTTAACACCTTGGAAAGAAATCTTCACTTGACCTTCCAACCAATTACCAGGAACCTGGAAAGTATGGCGATAGGAGCCAACTTCATTATGTTCAATTGGAACTTCTGGTGGTGCAATCCGTCCGTGCCCCTGCCAAGGATGTCGTTGGTTGAGGTAGATTATTTCTCCATATCCATGCAGTTGCCAATTACTAGGCACAGGAATGGTATTCCAATCACTATCATCGTAATTCACCTGGTAAAAATCTTTTGGTCTTTTATTAGGATTTTCCACCCAATGAAATTTCCAGTTCCCGTTTAACGATTGATAAAAACGCGAACTATCTAAATCACCTTTAATAGCTAGTCTTTCGTTATTGTATGGAATTGTAGTTACACTTGCATCCTCACGGTTTACCTCGAATATCTCTGGTGTACCGTTCCATTCTGAGGTATTCTCTTCTGCTGCACCAATGGAAGAGAGACCAATGATACCGAAGAGCAAAACAAGAAAGAATACTATATTTCTAGACTTCAGTTTTCTTACAAACATAAACAACCTCCTAAACAATTTAATAACTAACTCTTTTATAAGAAGGTAACTCAAAAGTTCAGTATTACTTTTGAGTTACCATCGATAAATTATTTAAATAATATTAATTGAGTGTATTAGTGTTATAGAGTTGGTTAATTTGTTCTGTGCTAAGTGCTTCTTTGTAAAGCTTAACCTCGTCAATCAGACCAATTGTTTGTAATCCATTCGGTCCCCAAGGTGCTCCACCAATGATTAGTGGATTATTATCTGGTCCAACAATCATAGACCCGGCATCCACGCTAATCACTTCTTGACCATTGATATAACCAACCATTTGATTATTTTGCTTCCAAGTAAGCACTAGATGGGTCCATTCATTAGCAGGAATTTCTCCATGATTAAAGCTAACTCTACTACCATTTTCATTCCAAACCTCTGGATAAAGACCATCATCCACACCCAGCACATAACCATTGCCAATAGTTGTTTTACCAATGATTTTCTGATCTGCACTAGGATCTTCAAGATTTACCCATAATGCGATGGTAAACTCATCATGACCATTTAGTAGTTCAGTAGATTCTACTGCAACATAACCACCATCTAGTTTCAAAGCATTGCCATGTATACCATCTACCAATGAAATATTCCCGTGTAGTGTGCCATCATGTCCATATGGAGAGGCATCCATTACTGTAGAGTCTTCTACATTATCAAAGCTTAGGGATAGTACTGGTGCGTCATACAATGCCTTGACTAACCCTGATAATTCGTTGATGGTTACTTGATGCAATCCTAATTCAACGTTACTTACTGTGAAAGAAACAACCTCTTTTTCTCCAGGCTCAAGTGTTATTGTCTCAGAACCTATGGCCTCTCCGTCAAAAGTAAATTGAAGTTCCTTCTCCCCTGCTAACATGCCAATATTCTCTACTTGAACAGAAACGGTCGCATCTTCTCCTGGTTCAACGGTTGGGCCAGTTAGTTCAGAAATATCAAAGATTGGCACCTGTACTACTTCACCATCATATTTCCATTGTCCTTTCCCAGGATTACCTCCAGTATTTATGTTCACAACAGTATGAACCAATGCGACAACATCCGCACGAAGTGATTCTTTCGCTTCCTCAGTAATCTCGTTAGAGTCTTTGTTTAAGAACGTTAAGAAATCATTTAGCTTCTTAATCGTTTGATCGAAATGATCTTTTTCAAATTGATTTACTGCTTGTGTAAATTTATTCTCTAACTGCTCTGATAAAGGTTTTCTAATGTCACCAGCATCACGCTTTTCTTCAAATGATGCATGTACATGTTCGAAATTACCGATGACATCCTTGTATCCTAAAAATTCAATTTCAGCAAACTGAGTCGTGTCGCTTCCACCATTTTCAGTGACTTCCATTCGATAATAGGAATACTCTCCCGGATTTTGCATCTTGAACGGTTTCGTGAACTCACGCCATTTAAAGTCTTCATCCTGTCTTTTATCAACAATCGTCCACTCTTGACCATCCCGAGAACCTAGTATAATCCAACTCTTTGGATCAGATTCCTTATCGTTACCAGATGTAATCGTATACATAGTCGCCCTTTCCATTCCATCTTCAAACTCATATTGCACCCAAGGCTTATCACTATCTAATGTTAGCTTGGTTCCTGAATTATTATCGAATAGACGGTCAGCAACACCTCGGTCACTATGAGATGATTTTCCATCACTATCGTTAGTCAAATCAGCTAATGGATCAGGTTGTAATGATGTACCGTCCGTTGCTGGGTCAGTAATAGAAGTTGGTAATGCATCAACACTAGATCCCCAATCCGATGGTTCTGGCCCCATTTCGAATTCAATTGTTGCCCCTTCTACTAACAAATCGTGAGAAATAGTTGTTTTATTGTACTTCTCACCATTCACCTGTAGGCTTTGAACATATTTATTGGTTTTGCTAACGTTAGGAGCTTTGATGACAAGGTCTTCACCATTTTCTAAATGAATTGTCATCTCCTCAAAATGTGGTGCTCCAATCGCATATTCCGGTAGACCCATTTGCAATGGATAAAATCCTGCAGCACTAAAGATATACCATGCGGACATTTCTCCGTTATCCTCATCACCTGAATATCCTTGGCCAATCTCGCTTCCAATGTAGAGTCGAGACATTACTTCACTAATCTTTTCTTGTGCTTTCCATGGCTGACCAGCGTAATTATACATGTAGATGATATGGTGTGCTGGCTGGTTGCTGTGCCCGTACATACCCATTCTGACATCCCTTGCTTCACGCATTTCGTGAATCACACCACCATAGTGACCAGGATAAAGGGCTGTTTCAGGTGTTGTGAAAAATTCATCTAGCTTATTGGCTAACTGGTCTCTTCCACCATAAAGATTAGCTAACCCTTGACCATCCTGTGGTACGTGGAAAGCCATGTTCCATGCATTCGTTTCCGTGTAATCTCCGCCCCACTCGGCTGGATTAAATTCCTCAGCAGAAGCTCGCCAGTCACCTGATGAAGTTCTTCCCATGAAAAATTCAGTTTCCGGGTTAAACATTTCAACATAATTTTGTGCTCGTGATAAGTAGTATTGATAATCAGCCTGATACTGTTCGTTTTTTGGATCATCTTCGTCCGTTGACTCTAGTAAGGCTTTGGCCATATTGGTAATGGCAAAATCATTGATATATCCATCCATGGCCCACGACATGCCTTCACCTGTCGCTGTACTCGTGTAGCCTTCAAAGATAGATGTCGCTAACCCTTTACGCCCAACACTTTGGTCACTACTTGCAACGGCAGCATTTTTAATTGCTGAATCGTAATAGGCTTCAACATCAAAGTTTGTTACACCTTTTAGATAGGCATCACCAAATGCCACATCCGAGCTCGTACCTACCATTAGGTTGGCATAGCCTGGAGACGACCATCTGGAAATCCATCCACCATCTTTATACTGCTGTACAAAACCATCAATCATATTTCCTGCTTGTGTTGGTGTCAATAATGCATATGCTGGCCAAGTCGTTCGGTACGTATCCCAAAAACCATTATTCACATATGGTTTACCTTCCACAATATTGGCACCAGTTTCCGTTGGTGTATTTTGACCAACAGCATCAGAAAATGGACTTGCGTATTGATACTCAGGATCCTCTTGGGAACCAGTATTCTCATAAGCTATATTGGGATATAAGAATAAACGGTACATGTTGGAATACAACGTAACAAGTTCATCTTTCGTTGCTCCTTCAACTTCAATAATACGGAGCTTTTCATTCCAAAGCTCTTTGGCATTAGCAACCAAATCTTCAAATGTATCATCAGCCTTAATATCTTGTTCTAGGTTTTTCTTTGCTTGTTCAACACTGATTAAAGAAGTTGCAATTTTCATCGTGACGGTTTTATCCTCATCGGATGTATCAAACTGTAGAAACCCAAGAACATTATCTCTTCCTTCACCAGTTAACATGCCACTTTCATTTACCGGTTTATCAACAGTTGCGTAAATAAACATTCTTGTTGCACCTGTGGATAGACCGCTACGAACATCTGAGTAACCAGTTATTGTTTGATTATCGGCATCTAAAGTCAATCCACCATTATTGTTTACATTGTCAAAAATTAAGTTGGAAGTGTCATCCGTAAAAGTAAAGGTAAACATCGCCGCTCGATTCGTAGGAGTCATTTCCGTTTTTATTCCATTTTCAAACGTAACACTATAATAATACGGTTTTGCAATTTCATTTTCATGCTTAAAAGCAAGTGCTCGATCATCGCGGTCACCACTTGGATTAGTACCACTTGCAGGCATTACTTGAAATGTCTGACGGTCTCCCATCCATGGGCTCGTTTCGTGACTAAGGGAAAAGGCCTCTAACTCTGGTAAATTATCTTCGTTATTCGCTTGCTGATAACTATACAACCAGCTCGTTGATCCGGCATCCGTTACTGGCGTCCAAAAGTTAAATCCATGCGGTACCGCCACTGCTGGAAAATTATTTCCTCTAGAAAACGTACCGTTAGAATTTGTTCCTCTTAAAATGTCCACGTATTCTGCTGGACTATCATATGTTTCCTCTACCTGGTTGCTTTCAATCTTTATGTCGTCAATACTTCCCTTAAAAACACTAGGTCCATGTGGATTCTTATAAGCAATCAGAATCCGATCAATGGTTTTCCCTGCAGCTACCTCACCAATATCGGAAAGTTTGTAATTCCATTGATTCGGATAAAGCGTGTTTGAGTTTCCTTGTACTTGTGGGTTGAGTGTAATACCATGCTGATCCTCTGCCCCAAGCTCACTCAAGTAAGATCCATCCGTAAATGCTAGATCAACAGAAACATAGGTACTTGAATAATCTAATTCTTCTTGATCCATGAACTGTGGATGGATATAATATGAAAGCTGTGTTTCTGATTCTACCTCAACGTCCACATCGTAAACCTTATTATAGGAATAACCTTCCCCCTCTGCTTCATGTAAACCTTCGTATACTAATGCTTTTGTGCCAGTCCAGCCTACATTAGTTTTTCCAGTATAACTGCTAGATGGCCCATCACCGACATATGCCTTCATATCAGATGGTGGAGGAGGTGGAACGTCTACACCATTGGAAAGTGCAACTTCCGCTAATTGTGTTAACCCATCACCGGAATTTTCTGTAATTGAAAATCGATAGAATGTATATTGTTCATCATTTTCAAACTCATAGATTTTTCTTTCATATCGATTGTCAAAAGTTTGATCAGTTCTTTCATCGATGTCTGTCCAATTTTCTCCATCATTTGACCCTGACATGGTCCAATTTTTCGGATCTCTTCCAGGAGCATCATTTGCCGATGTAAATGCATACTTAATAACATTTTGTGGCTCAGCAAATTCAAATTGGATCCATGCATTAGATTCAAACGCAAGCCACTTCGTATGCGGGCTTTGGTCTATTAAATTTGATTCAATTTCATTAGGAGGGTTGTTAGCACTAGCTGTAACTCTTTCTACCTTGTTCGTAATATCTCCCTGGATTGTATCGTATGGTATTTCCCCGATAACTCCATGAGACATTTTGTTCCCATCAGGATCTATTTCCACCGTAGATTCCCAGGTGATCTGTGCGTCATCTGCTTCAAAAGATGAGAAAAAGTCACTTGTAGTAGCAGCATTTGTTGTTGTTGTCATTGGCAATGATGGAAAAATGGGAAAAAATAACACAAGACAAATAAATAAGGATAGCTTGGAAATAAACTTTTTTCTCATAATCACACTCCTAATAGCTAAGTTTTATAGTAGGGATACTATTTTTAACTAGTTGAATCTATCACCACCTTGATGTAACTTAGTTTTATCTGGAAATGTAAGCGCTTAAAATTATATCTAAGTTTAAAATCTTTCTTTGTTCGAAGTCATTTATACCTTAGTTAAATAGATCGAGAATGCGCTTACAAATCTCATTTTAGTGATTAATTAATTGAAATTATTAGATAATTACCAGCATTAATTTAAGATTTTATGGATTATTTTTAGATGAGGAAAAGGGTTGAGACAATAGTAATAGTGCGTTTGAAGGGGTAAGTGATAGAATTTAAATATATGGTAGGTATAATTAATTAGATGCTAGCCCCCCACCTCGATTAAGGAGATGAGGGGCTAGCACTGAAATTATTCTTACGTTTCTTATTCTTGTAACATTGCTACATGCTTTTTAAAGGAAGCAATTTAAGGACAATATTAAATCAATTTATTTTGGAACGACGGTAACCTTTTACTTTTGTGACCAAGCTAAACTGGATACACTCCATGCTTTCGCTCTGTAAATGTATTATTTTTGGACTCATATACTTCATAACGGGATACTAACTCATCACGAAGTTTATCTGGTTCTACAACAGCATCAATAATCATCTCACTAGCTAAACGATAAATATCAATATCATTCTTATATTCATCCTGTTTTTCTTTAATAAATTGAGGACGTTCCTCCTCAGGTAATGCAGCGATTTTGTTAGCGTATACTGCATTTACTGCTGCCTCTGGCCCCATTACTGCAATTTGCGCTGTTGGCAATGCAAGACAACAATCTGGTTCAAAAGCAGGTCCTGCCATTGCATATAATCCTGCACCATAAGCTTTACGGACTACAACGGAAATTTTAGGTACAGTAGCTTCACTCATGGATGCAAGCATCTTGGCACCGTGTCTAATAATTCCTGCTCTTTCTACTTTGGTACCAATCATAAAACCTGGTACGTCCATTAAGAATAATAATGAGATGTTGAACGCATCGCATAGTTGTATGAATTTAGCCGCTTTGTCAGCAGAATCAGGGAATAATACTCCACCCTTCATCCTCGGTTGATTAGCAATGATCCCAACTGACTTCCCGTTGATTCTTGCTAATCCAGTAATTAGTTCAGGAGCGAATTTCTTTTTGATCTCACAGAAACTATCTTCATCAATAATGCGGTTAATAAAATCATACATATTAAATGGCGCATTTTGATTTTCTGGAATGAGATCAGTTATAGATTTTTCAAAGGATTTTACTTCTTTGGGTTCAACAGAATTAGGTTTTAGTCTAAAGTTAGCTGGGAAATAAGCGAGATAATTACGCGCATAATCGATTGCTTCTTCTTCTGTCTTCACTAACACATCCCCACAGCCTGAAACAGAGCAATGCATATTCGCTCCACCCATTTCCTCTAATGAAACCTTTTCTCCTATGACCTTTTCAGCCATTCTTGGTGATCCTAAATACATGGAGGCATTTCCATCCACCATAACGACGATATCACAAAACGCAGGTATATACGCGCCGCCAGCAGCTGAAGGTCCAAACAATAAGCAAACCTGTGGTACTCGTCCAGATAATTTAATTTGATTATGGAAAATACGTCCTGCGCCTCTTCGACCAGGGAACATTTCAATTTGGTCCGTAATCCTTGCGCCAGCAGAATCGACTAAATATAACATTGGAATTTCTAGATTTTCAGCTGTTTCTTGAATGCGGATTATTTTTTCAACCGTACGTTTTCCCCATGAACCAGCTTTTACGGTAGAATCATTTGCCATTACGGCAACATTTTGCCCATTGATTTTTCCAATCCCCGTCACAACACCATCTGATGGAAGAGAGGGATCAACACAATTAGCAAAAAATGCATCTTCTATATCGATGTCCTCATCAAATAATAACTCTAAACGCTTTCGAACAAATAGTTTTCCTTTTTCTTCATTTTTCTGATGGTATTTATCGTGACCACCCTTCTCAATTTCTTCTATTTTATTTCGTAGTTCATCTACATAAGACATAACAGGTCCTCCCACTTATTTCCCTTGATACCTTGGTTTTCGTTTCTCTTTAAATGCTTGTAAACCTTCCAATCTATCACTGGTTGGAATCGTTTCTTTGTAACATAGATGTTCAATCGCTAAAGCCGTAGATATATCTGTTTGAATCCCTTGATCAATTGCTGTTTTTGCTTGTTTTAATGCGATTGGACCATTTTTGGCAATCAATTTAGCATATTCTAATGCTTTATCATGTACCTGACCATGTGGTGCTAAAACCTCAACTATTCCAATACGATATGCTTCTTCAGCCTGAACAGCTTGAGCGGTATAGATTAATCGTTTCGCTTGCCCTAATCCAATCAAACGAGGTAGGCGCTGTGTCCCACCTGATCCGGGAATTATAGCTAACGATGTCTCCGTTAATCCCATTTTTACAGTTTCATCAGCAATTCGGATATCACAAGCAAGCGCTAATTCTAATCCACCTCCAAAAGCAACTCCATTAATAGCAGCTATCACAGGCATTCGTAGTTTTTCTACCTCAGTAACTGTTTGACCAATATACTGTACAGCTTGAATAACTTGATCCTCTGTCATTCCTTTTCTCTCTTTTAAGTCAGCACCAGCGCAAAAGGCTTTTTCACCGGTACCAATTATGACGGAACAATAGATGGAATGATTTTGATTTACTTTGGAAATTACTGCATTCAAATCATCCAGCAATGCTTTAGACATCGCATTTGCTACTTCTGGTCGATTAAGTCTTATAACAGCAATATGTTCTTCGAAAATCTCTAATTCAACTAAAGACATAGGAACCTCCTAACTATGATAGATATATCTATTCAATAACAGCGAGTACGTCACCTTCGTTAACAAAATCTCCTTCAGCTACTTTTAATTCTTTTACTGTTCCCGCTTCCTCTGTAGCAATTGGAATTTCCATTTTCATAGATTCTAGGATTACGATATCTTGATCTGCCTCTACAGAGTCTCCTTCAGATACAACAATTTTCCATACATTTCCTGCCATGTTTGCTTTTACTTCAGTCATGATTAAATCTCCTCCTTAGTTTTTATGTAATCCTGTTAAGTAATGGTCTTGAACAAAAGCTGTTGTGGTATTACCTCTTTTGTAATGTTCATGATCAACAATGTTCAATAGCATTGGAATATTGGTTTTTATTCCTTCTACTTTAAATTGCAATAGTGCTTGCTTTAACTTAGAAATAGCCTCAGCTCTATTAGCCCCTTTAACAATTAACTTACTAATCATTGGGTCATAGAATGGGGTTACATCATAATTACTTGTAACTGCTGTTTCTAAACGTATGTTTTCACCTTTTGGTACATCAAATGTAGTTATATGTCCTGGTGATGGGAAGAAAGTTTTTGGATCTTCTGCATAAACCCTTACTTCAATGGCATGCCCATCTATACGTAAATCCTGCTGAGATAACCTTAACTCTTCTCCATTTGCAATACTTAGCTGTAATTCGACGATATCAAGTCCTGTAATTTCCTCTGTTACGGGATGCTCTACTTGGATTCTTGTATTCATTTCAAGAAAGTAGAAATTCTCATCAGAGTCTACTAAAAATTCAATTGTTCCAGCATTCGTATATCCAAGTGCTTTGGCCGCATTAACAGCAGCCTCCCCCATTTTATTTCTTGTTGCTTCTGAAATAAATGGTGATGGTGCTTCTTCAATTACCTTTTGATTACGCCGTTGAATGGAGCATTCCCGTTCAAATAAATGAATTACATTCCCATGTTGATCAGCTAGTAACTGTATTTCGATATGCCTAGCATTATCTATTTTTTTCTCTAAAAACATGGACCCATCACCAAAAAATGTTTGAGCTCGCTTCGTGTTACTCTCAAAAGCTTTAATTAATTCCTCGTCATTATGAACAACCTGCATACCAATTCCGCCACCACCGGCTGCTGCCTTTAACATAATTGGGTAACCAATTTCAGTTGCTATTTTAATTGCAGCTTCTGGAGAGGCTACAGCATCCTCTGTACCAGGTACAATTGGAATGTTCGCTTCTTTCATTGCTTTTCTTGCAGCAATTTTATCACCCATCATTTCCATCACGTTACTTTTTGGACCAATAAACGTAATTCCTTCCGCTTCACATCTTTCTGCAAACCTGCCACTTTCACTTAAGAACCCGTAACCTGGATGAATTGCATCTGCCCCGCTTTCCTTAGCTACAGACAAAATTTTATCCACATTAAGATAGCTTTCGTTAACACGTGGTGGTCCAATTAGAAAGCTTTCATCAGCCATAGATACGTATGGCGATTTTTGGTCGGCTTCTGAATAGACTGCTACAGTCAGTATACCTAATCTTTTACATGTACGTATAATACGAGCAGCTATTTCACCACGATTAGCAATAAGTATTTTATTAATCATAATCTCTCCCCTATTTGATCGTGTTTAAGTTATATAAGTGTTCTCTTAACAACCTAGTTGTCTAGCAATAACTAATCTTTGAATCTCAGAAGTTCCTTCCCCAATTTCCAATAGTTTGGCATCTCGCAAATACCTTTCCACCTCATATTCACGCATATAACCGTACCCACCATGAATTTGGATAGCTTGATTTGCAGCTCGAAATGCTGTTTCTGTTGCATAAAGCTTTGCGTATGCAGATTCTTTTGTAAATGGTTTATTGTGGTCCTTGAGCCACGCTGCTTTATATACCATGTTCCTAGCAAGCTCAACTTCCATAGACATATCAGCAAGCTTAAACTGAACAGCTTGAAAATCGGAAATCGATTTTCCAAATTGCTTTCGTTCCTTTGCATAATTTAATGCTCTTTCAAGAGATGCTTGTGCTATCCCTAATCCTAGAGCTGCAATTGAAATTCTGCCACCATCTAATGTATATAAAAACTGTTTGAACCCTTTTTGTGGATCACCTAGCAAATTTTCTTTAGGCACCCGAACGTTATCTAATATCACTTCTGCAGTATCTGAAGCTCGAACGCCCATTTTATCGTAATTACTTGTGATCTTTACACCTTCTGTATCAGTCGGAACGATGATAGCTGAAATGATATTCTTTCCCTTGTCATTTTTACCTGTGACAGCGGTTACAATGACCGTTTTAGCAAAACTAGCATTAGTGATGAAGCATTTCTCACCATTAATTACATAGTCATCTCCATCTTCTACTGCAGTAGTTTTTGTTCCGCCTGCATCTGAACCAGCATTTGGTTCAGTTAATCCAAATGCACCTAATGCTTTTCCTTCAGCTAGCGGAAGTAAATATTCTTTCTTTTGTTCCTCTGTTCCAAAATAATAAATAGGACTGGCACCAAGAGACACTGCTGCAGCATAACTTAATCCTGTCCCCCCACAGATTCGACCAATCTCTTCTACAGCTATTGCATATGATAGTGTATCTCCACCGGAACCACCGTATTCTTCTGGAAATGGTATTCCTAGCAAACCCAGTTCACCCATTTGTTCAAAAATATCAAGTGGAAATTCTGCCTTGGTATCCATTTCAACCGCTCTAGGTTGAATAACATCTTCTGCAAAATCACGCACCATGTTACGTATCATTGACTGCTCTTTAGTAAGTTCGAAATCCATATTAACCTCCTAGTAGTTTAAAATTAGACCGACTGGTTGGTCTGTTCAAATCATAAAAAAATTGACATTACCCATACTATCCAAGTATAAATTCATGATATTCATTACTAAATGTTGGATCATTCGATAAAATTGCACGTAATATTAAATCAACAAATATATCACCAATTTCATCAATTGATTTTTCTCCTGATTGTTTATACCATTTGTAAGTCCAGTTAACCATTCCTAATATTGCCATACTTGCTATTTCTGCAGAAAGACTTTCCCGAAACTCTCCGCATTTCTTTCCCTCGTTTACTACATCAAAAATAATTTTTTTGAATTGGTCGCGCTTACATTTTATTAAGGATTCATATTTTCCTTTTAGATAATTACTTTCCTGATAAAAAACAGAGATGTGTGGTTTATACAAATCAAATACTTTTACAAAGCTTTTAATAATGGCTTGAAGTCTCTTCGTTGGTGAGGTATATGTTGCATTTGCAGTGGTTGCCTTCTCTAATACATACGTGATAAACGTGTCATGAATGACAAATAATAATTCATCTTTTGATGTGAAATGATGGTAAAAACCACCCTTTGATGTTCCGACTGTTTCTACAATTTGTTTTACAGTGACACCATGGTAACCGTGTTCCTCAAATAAATGTAAGGAAGCATGAATTATTTTATTTCGTAAATCCGTTATCGCTCCTCCTCTCATAAGACTTTCAGAATCATCTTATCATATATTTCAGAATATAAAAAGATTTTTTTGTGGCTACTACGGATAGTAATCTTATTTATAACTCTCCCTAACAACTATGTGCTTCACTTCACAAAATCCCTAATAAGTAACTCCAAAGTAGAAATTGACTTGTGTTCTTCTGTGTAGAAAAACAAATCATACTTAGGAAGAACAATTTGACTCCAATTATTTAATATATTAGTTGAAATAGTGACGCCGTTAATTTTCATACTGACTCCTCCAAAACTCTCTCTTACCCCTGTTTCTTTACTTTACTTCTACGCTAATTAATTCTAACATATTATACCTCTAAATTCGGTTAAAACTTCTGAATTATTCAAATCGAGGTAATCTAATTTAAAGTACTACTTATAATCTACTTGATCAAAACTTAATAACTCTTGCACATTACTTACAATTACGTCCTTTATAAATAATAGTTCATTACTCTCAAACTCATTTAATCCCTGATCGCCCAAATAATGATTAACTACTTTTTGAACAGTTGAGCAAGCTTTTTTTGGCAAGAATTTCATCCCCAACTTACCAGCTTCTAACTTTGAAGAAATTAAGCCTTCTTTTAGGAAAAGGTACACTCTAAGCATATTTAAAATGCAATAGATTGGTTCCTTTTCAATATTTTGTATACACTCTTCAAAATCTCCCATAATCGATGATATATAGTGAGAATGTGGAACAATTGGGAAAGTCTCTTCAATTGGCATTCCCTCAATACAAATTCCTCTATTCCTAATAATTGTAATATGCGCAGCTAGATCACCATCAGATTTATCTTCTTCATTAAGGTATTGGTTTTTACCATTTGATAGATCATCTTTATAACGTTCCCTCCAATATTCACTATAATGAAAATCATATTGACTAGGATGCTCCCAATTTTTTAATTGGTCTCTCGTTAAAAAACTTATTTCTATCGGGAAGGGTTTACCTGAATATGTTATAAATAGATTTGCTAATTTTTCCTTTTTAACAGTAGACAATGATGTTGCCGTAACTACTATTAGGTCAATATCACTACTCTTGGGATTAAAACCTCCCATTGCCAAGGAACCGTGTATATAAAGCCCCATAAAATCTTCTTCTACAATTCCTTTAATTTCCTCTAATAAATGAAACACGAGATTCTTTATTTCGAGTGAGCAATCTACCCAACTATTTTCCATTTTAACCTCTCCTATACCTCAGCTATTAATCTGATATTAAAAAGTATATTGCTGTTTTAATTTTTCCATCTCTGTATCAATAGTTATTAAATCAATTCTTTCAAATAAGACCTTTACATGTTTTAAGGAAGATTGAAAACTGTTTTCGATTGGTTTCCAATGAAGCTTTGACATACCTAATATTTCTTTTATTTTATCACTTGAAAATGGAAGGAAAGGACTTAATAACTGAGCCAAATTGCCAATGATATATATACACGTAACTAGTGTATTTTTGCATTCAGATTGGGATGTTTTAACTTGAATCCATGGTTGTTGTTGATCAAAATACTTATTTGCATTTCTAATAAATTCGAACACTACTTCTAAAGCTTTTTTAAAATGGGCTTCTTCAATCAGTGTACCTATATTGATGTATAGATCTTGAACCTTATCTTTTATCTCCAGGTCAATTTCTCCATTTGGTATTACTCCACCAAAGGATTTTTCAATAAACTTTAAAGTTCTATTTACAAAATTTCCATATGCACCTAATAATTCACTATTGTGACTATATACAAACTCTCTCCAGGAAAAATCAGAATCTCTATTTTCGGGTGCATTAATGGTTAAAAAATATCGAATGGAATCCGGATGATAGTTCTTGATCATATCAGAAGCCCATACTGCCCAATTCCTACTAGTAGATAATTTCTTTTTTTCAACCGTTAAATATTCATTTGAGACGATATGAGTGGGTAGGGAATACTTCTTAATACCTAATAAGACCACTGGCCATACTATAGTGTGAAACGGTATATTATCTTTCCCATGTACATAATAAGACTTAGTATCTCCATTCCAAAATCTAGCTTCATCTTGATTGTTTGTTTCTGCCCACTTTTTACTTGCAGAATAATATCCTGAAATTGCTTCAATCCATACATATATTTTCTTATCCTTATACCCATGAACAGGTACTGAAACACCAATCGGTAAATCTCTTGAAACAGCTCGATCAAGTAATCCTTCATTTAAATATCGATCTGTTAATTGTATTGCATTTTCACGCCACATTCCCTTTTCTTTTGCCTTACAAACATACTGTTGCAGCTCTGCTTGAAATGTACTTAATCTAAAATAGAAATGCTCTGTGTTTCTTGATGTTGGAGTACCACCACATATTTTACATTTTTTCTCAAGAAGCTGTAATGGCTCTAAGATGTTTGAGCAATGGTCACATTGGTCACCACGTGCATCTTTACCACAATTAGGACAAATTCCTTCAACAAGACGATCCGGCAAAAACTGTTCGCAACTAATACAATAAGCCTGTTTCATTTCTTTTTTATAAATCTTTCCGTTATTCAATAAGCTTAAAAAGATTTCCTGTACAATGTTATGATGGTGAACTGAGTCTGTACGTGTGTAGCAATCATAAGTGAACCCAAGTTTTTCAAAGCATTCTTTGAACTCGTTATGGTATTTATCTGCTATTGCATTTTGTGTAACTCCTTCTTGTTTTGCTCTAATTGTTATTGGTGTTCCGTTACAATCACTTCCAGAAACATAAAGGACGTCATCACCTTTCATTCTATAGTACCGAGCCAAAATATCTCCGGGTAATAGACTAGAAATATGACCAATATGCAATGACCCATTTGCATAGGGCCAAGCTCCACCAATAAATACATTCATTCCTTTTCCTCCTTTTAAATAAAAAACCTCGTCCATAGACCAATAAATAGTCTAAGGACGAGGTTATACTCGTGTTACCACCTTAATTCACTAATCACTCACATGATTAGTCTCAATAAGTACGGAACAAAATACATGTTCTTATACTCGGGCATTTATAACGAGTGCCAAAACTCGTCATACCTTTACTCCTAATTATTGAGTTCAGATATGAAGCTCAGAGACCATATTCAATCAACTATTCAATGCTTCTTTTCAGCTACCGAAGCTCTCTGTAATAGAATATATGATTTACTCTTCTCATCATTGCTTTTTGTTCAATTTGAGGTTACTTTATACGTCATAATATTTTAAATTTAACAATTTGTCAATTCAATTTATAAATATTTCAGTTTATAAAATGAGTAATTGATCGTAATTTGTGTCATAAGTAATAACTAAAACACCAGAAAGTATGATTATATTGCGTCATCAAGCTCTTATTAATCTAAAAAGTTAATATAACGTCCTTTATTTAATTTTATGGCTTTTTGATAGACATTCCATGCACCTATCAAATCTTGAAAAGCCAATCCGACAGAACCATAAATTGTAATTTGGTTTTCGTGTGTTCTGCCCAATTCTTCGTTAACAATCACATCACCTATTTCAGCATGTATGTCCTTTTCCGATAACCCTACTCCCCCAATTGCCCCCATTTGAACAGCAAGATGGCGGTTATCACAAACAAAAAGTGATTGTTGTATTAATTCTGCACTAACTTCACATTTACCTGGTTCATCAGAACCTAGTGTTGTAATAAGTACTCCTTTTTAACCATATTGGAAAATAAAAATGGTTCTATGGCCCATGTGGCTGAAATAATATTATCAGAATTGTTAACTGCCTCTTCTACAGTTTTACAGATCTTCATTGATGCCTTACATTCTTGCTTCATTTCATTTACAAAGGACCTAGCTTTTTCACTATCAATATCATAAACAAATACTGTTGAAAATCCCCTAAAATAGCCAAGGGAACGAAGCTGTAATCTACTTTGGACCCCTGCACCGATAATTGCAATACTTTTTGTATTTCTTCTTGCTAATAAATAATAACTCAATAGTTACATAATATTTCGATAAAAATCATTTAAATATACGATCACTCATACTCTACATAGAACTGTAATAAAAAGCATAAGGAGTACTATTCCTTATGCTAAACTAGGTTCATTTGAATGTGTTATAAATAGTTGAATTAAGAAGTGATTTACTATGAACCACCTCTTTAATCCAAATATAGTTTAAATTTCCTGTATTCGTTTTTACTCTTTTATTTCTTCAAACGGTTTTTGATAGGTTGCTTGTTTCCATACTTCAACAACTTCACCTTGATTATCTGCATCAATCACAAAGGATCCATTGCTGTACCTGTCACTGTATGAAAGTTCTAATGGAAATACTTGACGTGTTTCTCCTTGTGATGTGGTAAAGCTAATCGTATCATCTTCATATGTTACAAAGAACCCTCGAATACGATGTGGTTTATTCTTTAATTCTCTAAGCATAATCAATCCACGCTTGGCACGACTAGATTTATCAAATTCTCTGAGTTTCATTCGTTTACACGCTCCGCGTTGCGTGATTATTACTAAAGAAGGATCTGCCATATCATCAAAAACTTGTCCATTAACAACATACTCGCCATCTTTTAATTGAATAGCCTTCACTCCGGCAGCCCGCTGACCTACAACTGAAATCTCTGACTCGTGATACCACAATCCATACCCTTTATTCGAGGCAATAAATACATCGGAGTACCCTTTGGTTTGATAAACATTAACGACTTCATCATCTTTTTTTAGATTCAATGCGATTAAAGCTTTCGAGTAACGTTGTGCTTCATATAGTTTCAATTCACTACGCTTAATCATGCCATGCTTCGTAAAGAAGATAAGATAATTATTTTCTTCAAACTCTCTTACTGGAATACATTGAATAATATATTCATCTTTATCAATGGATACCATATTGGAAATATGGTGACCAATATCTTTCCAACGAATGTCAGGTAATTCATGTACAGGTATATATAAATATTTCCCTTTATTGGTGAACATGAGTACTTTATCCGTTGTATTTAATTCCAACAAGCTAACGATGTGATCATTTTCTTTCATGGCAAAATCTTCACCATTCGATGCAGAGTAAGAACGTAAACTAGTTCGTTTAATATATCCATCTCTCGTAGCGGATACAAGTACATCCTCACTTGCAACCATTACCTCTATATCAATGGTTAACTCTTCAATTTCATTTTCAATAGTTGTTCTACGACTAGTAGAGAAGGTTTTCTTTATTTGTCGCAGATCTGCTTTTATGGTTTGGAATAATTTTTTCTCACTAGCTAAAATCGATTCCAGTTCCGTAATTTTCTTTCTTAATTCAGCTGCTTCTTTTTCTAATGAGGTAATGTCCGTGTTTGTTAAGCGATATAGCTGTAACATGACAATTGCTTCCGCTTGAGCATCCGTAAAATCAAATTTAGCAATGATTTGACGTTTTGCGTCCTGTTTGTCCTTTGATGCTCGGATGGTCGGGATTAATTCATCTAAAATTGAGATTGCTTTAATCAAGCCTTCCACAATATGTGATCGATCCTTCGCATGCTTAAGGTCAAACTTTGTCTGCCTCGTAACAACCTCTTTTTGATGAGCAATATATGCATCTAGAATTTTAGGTAAAGATAATAGCTTCGGTGTTTTATCCTGGATCGCAACCATATTAAAATGGTAGGTAACCTGTAAATCTGTGTTTTTATATAAATAATTTAATACACCTTCACTATTTACATCCTTTTTCAGTTCAATAACAATACGCAATCCAGTTCGGTCTGTTTCATCACGTACTTCTGCAATTCCCTCTACTTTTCGATCAAGGCGTAATTCATCCATCTTTTTAACCATATTTGCTTTATTGACATCATATGGTATTTCTTCTATAACAATTTGTTGTCTACCATTGCGTTGATCTTCAACACGTGCTCTTCCTCGAACAATAATCTTTCCTTTTCCTGTTTCATAGGCTTTTTTAATGCCTTCTACTCCTTGGATAATTCCTCCAGTAGGAAAATCTGGTCCTTTAATGACTTGCATTAATTCATCAACGGTAATTTCTGGTTTGTCAATCTTTTTGATTACCGCATCAATAACCTCTTCTAAATTATGTGGTGGAATATCTGTAGCATAACCGGCAGAAATACCAGTTGATCCATTCACCAATAAATTAGGAAATTTTGCTGGTAAAACTACTGGTTCAGAGTCAGTATCATCAAAGTTCGGAATGAAATCTACTGTTTCTTTATTGATGTCACGTAATAACTCGGAGGCAATACTTGATAATCTTGCTTCCGTATAACGCATCGCAGCTGGAGGATCTCCATCTATACTACCATTATTACCATGCATTTCGATTAATTCATTACGCATTTTCCAATCTTGACTGAGTCTTACCATTGCATCATAAACAGAAGAATCTCCATGTGGATGATAATTACCAATTACTGTACCAACTGTTTTTGCGGACTTACGGAAGTTTTTATCATGCGTATTCCTCTCTTGAAGCATCGCATATAAAATCCTCCGTTGTACCGGCTTTAATCCATCACGTGCATCTGGAAGAGCACGGTCTTGAATAATATATTTACTATATCTTCCAAATCTATCACCGATCACTTCTTCTAATGGAAGATCTAAATATTTCTCTGGTTGTGACAAACCAATCCCCCCTTGATAATTTCACTGTAGCGTATTCTAATTTATCATGTATGAATTTTTTCGTTATCTAAAATATTTGGATCATCATCCATTCCAAAAGCAACATGGTTTTCAATCCATTTCCTCCGTGGTTCTACTTTATCACCCATTAATGTTGTAACTCTTCGTTCTGCTCTAGCTAAATCTTCAATCGTTACCCGAATTAATGTTCTCGTCTCAGGGTTCATCGTTGTTTCCCATAGCTGGTCTGCGTTCATTTCCCCTAAACCTTTGTAACGTTGAATAATATAACCATTTTTAAATTTCTTAACAGCTTCCTTTAGCTCATCTTCTTCCCAAGCATAAATAATTTCTTCTTTTTTCCCTTTACCCTTAGAAATCTTATACAGCGGTGGTAATGCAATATAAACTTTACCAGCCTCAACAAGATTTCTCATATATCGATAGAAAAATGTTAGTAGTAATACCTGAATGTGTGCTCCATCAGTATCCGCATCTGTCATAATGATAATTTTATCATATTGAACATCTTCTATATCAAAATCTCCACCTACTCCAGCACCGATCGTATGGATAATAGTTGAAATTTCCTCATTTTTAAATACATCTTGAAGCTTTGCCTTTTCGGTATTAATAACCTTTCCTCGTAACGGTAGGACTGCTTGGAATTTTCGGTCTCTTCCTTGTTTTGCCGAACCACCTGCCGAGTCTCCCTCCACCAAATATAATTCATTTCGTTTCGGGTTTTTCGATTGAGCTGGGGTCAATTTTCCACTTAAGATCGTATCTTTCCGTTTTCTTTTCTTCCCTGTTCTTGCGTTCTCACGAGCTTTTCGTGCGGCTTCTCTTGCTTCCTTGGCTTTAATAGCTTTTCGGATTAATTGGCTTGATATATCCGGATTTTCTTCCAGGAAGAAGGATAACTTTTCAGAAATAACAGCGTCAACTGCTGAACGTGCCTCAGACGTCCCTAATTTTCCTTTCGTTTGACCTTCAAACTGTAGCTTTTCTTCTGGAATACGGACAGAAACAATGGCCGTTAAACCTTCACGTATATCCGTACCCTCTAAATTTTTATCTTTTTCCTTTAGAAAGTTTGCTCTTCTAGCATATTCATTAAACATTCTTGTAATGGCACTTCTAGCGCCTGATTCATGCGTTCCGCCGTCACGTGTTCGAACATGGTTAACGAAGGATAGCATACTTTCTGCGTAACCGTCATTAAATTGAAAGGCAAATTCTACTTCAATCTCTTGATTTTCGCCTTCGAAAAATACAACTTCATGAAGCGTATCTTTTTCCTCATTTAGATACGTTGCAAATGACTTCAATCCATCTGGAAACTCGTACTCTTCGGATTCATCATTTCGTTCATCGATTAAGGTAATTTTTAATCCTTTCAGTAGAAAGGCAGATTCACGTAATCGTTCGGAAAGTGTCTCAAAATCAAAAACTGTAGTAGAAAAAATTTGCGCATCTGGCTTGAAATGAATCAATGTTCCATGCTTCCTAGTAGACCCTTTCTTCACAGGATCACTAACAGCTTTTCCTCCATTTTCAAATCGCTGATTTACAATACTGCCATCGCGATACGTTGTTACTTCCATCCATTCCGACAAAGCATTTACAACGGATGCACCAACACCATGCAGTCCACCACTAGTTTTGTATCCACCTTGTCCAAATTTACCTCCCGCGTGAAGAACAGTAAATATAACTTCCATTGTTGATTTTCCTGTACGGTGCATCCCTGTTGGAATACCTCGTCCACTATCTTCTACTGAAATACTATTATCTTTATGTATAATGACTTTAATCGCATTACCATATCCTGCCAGGGCTTCATCTACCGCATTATCAACGATTTCAAATACTAAATGGTGAAGTCCGCGGTGATCGGTACTCCCTATATACATCCCTGGTCTTTTACGTACTGCATCAAGACCTTCTAATACTTGAATGGAATCATCTGAGTACTGTAACTTATTATCCATTCGGTCCAACCCCTTCCTAATACTGCATCTTTCTCTACATGTACATTTATATTAGAACAAATGTTTGATGTTGTAAAATCGAGTGCCAATTTATTACGTATGGCTTCTTTCAACTCGTGACATGTCTAATAGTATACTACAATTGAATTAATATTGTATAGAACAGAAAAAAGGATGACTACTTTGTCATCCCGTAGCGGACTATTTTTTTAGTAATACAGCATGTGCAACTTTGATACACACATCCATGATAACCGTGAAGTCATTCTCTACAAGGATATCATATGCCTCTTCATTAGCAACTCCTTGTTGTGCCCAAAAGACCTTGCAGTTAGTTTGAACAGCCTCTTTCGCTAATTCTGGTAGATATTCGGATCTTCTAAATACATTTATAATATCGAACTCTTCTTCTACATCTAGTAGAGAATTGTATGCCTTTTCACCTAATACTTCTTCAACAGTAGGATTTACCGGAATAATACGATACCCATTTTCTTGCATAATTTTTGAGATTTGATAAGAGGTTCTTGTTGGGTTATTTGATAATCCTACTACTGCAATCGTTCTTCCTTGTTCTAAAACTTGTCTTATTTGTTCATTTGATGGATTTTCCAAGCTTAAATCACCCCTGATTGTATAAATACGACCATTTACTATACTATAATGTATGCTATAATTATATCGCTTGAAAGGAATCCTTTCAAATATAACTATTAGAAACTCGTCTTAAGGCTAAATTTTAAGGAGAAATACATCAATTGAATTGATGTAAGATATCAAAAGTTAAAGCTAAATAAAAATATTAGTACCTTCTACTAATACTTCGTGTTAAAATAAAATATACATATTTATATATGAATGAAAGTAGGTAATAAAATGGAATATATTCTATTTGCCATAATTGCATATCTTTTAGGCTCTATCCCTTCAGCTTTAATTGTTGGTAAGGTTGGATATAATATCGATATTCGCGAACACGGTAGTGGTAATTTAGGTGCCACAAACACCTTTCGAACACTCGGAGTTAAAGCAGGTAGTATCGTAACTCTAGCTGATATCTTAAAAGGAACTTTGGCAACATTAATACCCGTATTTTTCAATGCCGATGTTTATCCTCTACTGATTGGGGTTTTTGCCGTATTAGGGCATACGTATCCACTATTTGCCAAATTTAAAGGCGGAAAAGCGGTAGCCACTTCGGGTGGAATTATTTTAGGAGTAAATCCAATTTTATTTTTCGTTATGATTGCAAGTTTTTTACTAACATTGTATCTGACTAAGTATGTTTCACTGTCTTCAATGATAACTGGAGTTGTAACTGTAATTGCATCCATAATAATTGGAGATGTCGGACTGATTATCGTTGCTGTTGTATTAACTGTTTTTGTCTTTTATAGACACACAGAAAATATTAAGCGAATAAAGAATAAAACAGAACCGAAAATTAAATGGATGTAGAGAAAAATGAATTGATATTCAATTGATCTGGAGATGAACGGATTAATTGAATATTTTTATTTTCTTAAGTATACTTTGGATTAGATTGTCCCGCATGTAACAAATGGGGCAACTCTAAAGAGGAATAAATAGATTGAAGGTTTACATGATCTCCGAGTATATTATAAAGGGGAAGTACTATGGAAAACACAAAACACATGACACATAAAATGCCAACTAAAGAAGAACGACATAAATTATTTGGATCTGTAAAACCGGGGCCGAAACAAAAACCAACCGACAAAAACAAAATGCCTGATTTACAGAATGTACAAAAAGATTTTTTATTTGATATAGATGCAGTTGGAATTTCAAACGTAAAACATCCTATTATTGTTCAAAGTAATTTAAATCCGACAACTCAAACAACTATAGCAACGTTTAAGCTTACCTCTAAGATAGAAAAGACGAGCAAAGGAACGAATATGAGTCGATTTACAGAACAATTGAATCAGTATCATGAAAAAGGTTTTATTGCTAACTTTGATTCGTTAAAACAATTTACAAAAGATTTAGCAGAACGGTTGGATCAAAATGATGCAACGATAGAGCTTAGATTTCCCTGGTTCTTTGAACGACGTGGACCACAATCTGATCTTGTTGGAATGAACCACGCGGATATTTCTATGTTAGTAACCTATGATGCTGTTAAAGGATGTTCTATTCATGCATCATTAACAGCTTCCATTACAACTCTTTGTCCGTGTTCAAAAGAAATTAGTGAATACAGTGCTCATAATCAACGAGGACATATTACAATGGAAGTAAGCTTTACGGATGACTTTGATGAAACAAAAACAGATTGGAAAGAGATGCTATTAGAGGCTGCAGAAAGCAATGCAAGTGCAAGACTCCATCCTGTTTTAAAGCGTCCAGACGAAAAAATGGTTACTGAACAAGCTTATGAAAATCCACGTTTTGTTGAGGATATGGTTCGTCTAGTTGCTGCAGACCTTTACGAATCACCGTTCATTACAAAATTTGAAGTTTCTTGTAGGAATGAAGAATCGATTCATATGCATGATGCCGTTGCATCTTTACGTTATAATAAATTGGATTCAAGTTCTTTGTAAAAGGATAATAGGATATGAAGTATATTTTTATTGGCTTAATTAAATTTTATCGTAAGGTAATAAGTCCTTTAAAACCACCTTCTTGTCGCTTTTACCCTACATGTTCAGAATATGGATTAGAAGCTTTTAGGAGATTTGGCGCTTTCAAAGGAGCTTACTTAACGATTAAACGGATAGGCAAGTGTCACCCATTCCACCCTGGAGGAGTGGACCTTGTTCCAGAAAAAAAACATAAAAAATAACGAAGAAACTGAGAAAAAGTGTATTAGTCAAAGAAAAATCCGAACTAGTTAGTTCGGATTTCTTTTAAAGATATTTTACATAAACCCCGCAGTAATTTAAGATATGAAACTTGGTTTAATTTTTAGAAGTAATGAGTTAATTTACTGCCTCCGACATCGCTCCGAAAATACATTTCGCTTTCCGCGCGCGGCTGGTGAGCCTCCTCGAACTCCGTTTTGCGGGGTCTCACCGATGCCTTGCTCCCGCAGGACAAGGATAGCTACGTCAGCGTTTCATCGCACGCAGAAAAAGTGCTTTTCTTTTTCAAGGAGTCTTCATGTATTTTCTCCGCTGTTATTGAGCTCTACAATTGATATTAAATCTTAGTTTTTTAATAACATAAGATGCTCTTTTTAAGTCTAGTGATTGGAGCGGAGGACAGTCGACTCCTGCGGGAATAGCACGTGTCTGAAGACCCCGCAGAGGTGGGTTTTCCGCGAGGAGGCTTAAGCCGTGCCCGCGGCAAAGTAGACACTGTGAAAGTGACTGTAAGGAACTTGAACAGATGTCGCCCTTGTGCTGGAAGTGAAAGCGACTGCTTGTAGCGTAAATCACGTTGCTGTTACTCGGCATTCTCCTGAGTGTTTACTGTACAATAGGTAACTGCGCTTTTTATATCAATTATGAATTAAGATCCATTCGTAAAAAATACCATCTTTACTTCCTGCCCTGAATCACTCGTCATTGGAATGGAGCGCTTTAGTTTTGTACCAGACTTTTTATAAGTTAAACCGTGAAATATGGTCCATCATATTTTCGTTAACTAAAATTTTCTTTTGACGCTCACCAAACAGATCAAAATGCGGATATTGATGGTCCATATGTATCCAATTAGGTTGAAGATCATATTTCTTTCCCCAGGCCTTTAATTTCTCAAGATCTCTACAACCAACCTTTGTAACGGTATTACAACCCGGAAATCGATCATCTAACCAAAAATGAGTTAAAAAAGCAATTTCACCGTTTTTTACTTGTGTTTTCCATCGCTTTAACTCAACTCGTTTAACACCAAATGCCATGATTATGCATTCCCTTCTAAACTCTTCATATAAGCTTCATGCCATTCTGGAAATGCTTTTCTTAATGATAACGGGCGAAAATTATCTTTTTTTACAATGACGTGTTTCGTTGTACCAGTCACAGCCACTTTCCCATGTTGATTTACAATTTCATATCCATATACAGTACGAAGACCATCGTAAGACTCTAACCAAGTATAAATCGTGGGCTGGTCTCCATATCGTATTGGATTTTTAAATGAAACTTGTACATCGATCACTGGAGAAACGATATTATTTTTTTCCATATCGGCATACTTAAACCCTAGCTTTTCAATAAATTTTGTTCGTCCTATTTCAAACCATACTAAGTAATTTGCATGATATACAACACCCATTTGATCTGTTTCTTGATATCTAACTTCAATTGTTGTATCGACTTTAAGCACATAAATCCTCCTCTTCTCTCTATAGATAGTTTACCATAATTCCGTTTGCAAGTAGGATTCAGTGCTTATCTCAATACTAAGGTTTCCGCCAGTTTTTATGGCGAAAACCTTAGTTCGATTGATTGAGGATATGATCATTTATCTATATGGTACACTGTTTAACAGACTTAAGACTCTGGATGGTTGTGTCTATATTCATCTTTAATTTCAGCACGCATGCCTTCAATTGCCTCTTCACGTCGTTTATTTTTTGCCATGATTTGCTCTTTTTCTTCTCCAGAAGCAAATTGCATTGTTTCATGGGCAGCTTCAATATTTTGAATGGTATCTTGAACCATGTCTTGTAACTTCTCGACATTGTCACTACGGTCATCAGGTTTTGGCTTATGATTGTGTTGGTTTTTATTTTGATGTGTCAATTCCATTCTCCTTTCCTGAAAAATTGTAGCCGTAAAGGCTGTTATTATTTTTTCAAAAAAGAATTGAACTATACAATTTATCGATTAGAACTTCTTATACAAATGCATAAAAATACTCCTTCTAGCTTGAGTCATGTCTCAAGCAGAAAGAGCAATTTACACTATGCTTCTTTGTTTTTTTCTTGTAAGGATTGATAATATTTCTTTTCTATATTTTCTTCAATCCTGTCCAATAGTGCTCGATCTTCTAATATTTGTTGTCGATTTGCCTTTACTAAATCATCAAAGGATACACGTTTCTTTAATGAAATGGTTATTCACTCCTTTTTTAATAACCATTATCACCATTTCCTTAGAATTTTATAATAATTTAGTTAAAAAATAATATTAGTTAAGTTCTTCAAGCATTTCTTCCATAAATTCATAAGTCATTGGACCAGCTTTACGAGGATGTTGAATGGTTCCATCCGTACCAATAAAGTAAGTGGTTGGAATCGTAATAGCTTTATATTCATCACTTACATTCATTGCAGTATCTAATAATATTGGAAACGTATAACTATACTCATCGATAAAATCGTGAACAGCTTGTTCATTTTTTTCCGAACCTGTAACATTAACAGCTAAAATTTCTATTTCATCCCCATGCTCATCGTAAAACTCTTGCATTTCTGGCATTTCCTTTAAACATGGTGGGCACCAAGTAGCCCAAAAATTTAACATGATTTTTTTACCGAGAAGATCACTGAGCCTAATTGTTTCACCTTCTAATGTTTTCAACTCGAAATCGGGTGATAATTCACCAACTTCCAACCCAGAAGATCCTGGTGGTCCTATAGCAACTCCTTCAGCTTCTGTGTCACCAGTTACATCATATTCATTAGTTGACGATTCTTTATTCATGTTAAGCATATTCATAACTAGAATAATGCCTAAAACAGCAATTAAAGCTGTTCCTAATATTTGCTTTATCATGTGTAAGCTCCTCTGATCTCTTAATCATTAAGTCTACATTAATTGTACTTTTGATTAGAAACAGAGTAAAGCTATTAAGAAAATGTTCAAATACTTTTCATTAAATTAAAAAAGTCTCACATACTAATGTGAGACTCAGCTTGTAGAGAAAGTAGGTGTTTTTTCTCTACAAGCTTTTTTAATTCTGTCATAACTGTTTTATTAAGTAAGAAATTTTTATTGAAAATAAACTCCCACACAACTAGCCTAGCTTTGCTAGATGTGTGGCAATCTTCTTCATGTTCTGGCACGCTGCTGTGAGTAGTACTTGCTCACTCGCATTGTGCAATCCCCTTAACCTGCAGTAGCGAAGCCCATGCAGTTCTTTCGAATCTGCGAAGCTCCGCT
>NZ_WOCA01000027.1 GCF_009728145.1 Ornithinibacillus caprae
ACCTAGCAAAGCTAGGCTAGTTGTGTGGGAGTTTATTTTCAATAAAAATTTCTTACTTAATAAAACAGTTATGACAGAATTAAAAAAGCTTGTAGAGAAAAAACACCTACTTTCTCTACAAGCTGAATGCCGTGGAGATCCACGGCATTTTTATTCGAATTCCGGAGGTAATTCAATTCCTAAAGTTTCATAAGGAACCTTTAGCTTAAATGCCAAGTTGTTAGCTCCCAAATCAATATGCTCCACACTAACTTGAAAATTACTTTTTATATCCATTTGCGTTACGGCAACATAAATTTCCTCATCTTTTGGATTTACATTGATCCATTCAGGTGTGGGCAAGTACTTTTTCATGTATTCCATTATTTTTTTATTTGGTAATTCCAATAAACCAATCGAGATAGACCGTTGCTTTAATACAACGTCCCCATTGTCTTGAACAATAGGTTCAAAATGGACAGATAAAGGAACAGTAGTTGAAAAAGCAGGTAGTTCCCCGATAAGATGTACATCATCTTCCAATAAAATACTATATTGATGGTTTGTATTTTTTAATAATTCATCAAGATAGGCATTCACTAGTTCGTTCAAGTTATTTTTCGTTGTTCGTACAACAAATTCAGAACTCTTTTGTGTTTCCTCTTCCTCTGATGTCGGTATTTCTGATTCTTGTACTGGCCAAAAAATAAGAATAATTAGTGCAAGAAAAATAATAATATTACAAGTAAGCAAGGCGAGGAATAACTTTTTCCATTTCATGCTTTTATTTTGTTTGTTTTCGGCCATATCGCTCACCTTTCTTTGCTTAAAGTAAATCTTCATTCATTAGGGTCCTTCCCAATGAATAGTAGTACCACAAGGCATGGCTAAATGGACCATTACGGTAAGTTGAGCCCCTAATATTATTTTGAAGCTAGGGGCTACTGTTCGTTATTGTGTGGCAAATACTCCAATACGCGCTCAGCCATCAACTCGTATCCATATTCATTTGGGTGAAAATTATCATCTGCAAATAGGTCTAATTTTGTATTCATAAATAAATCCTTCGTTGGTATAAATGTCCCCTGTACTTGCTCCTCGACAATTACTTTTCCAGTACTATTCCAAGAATCCACAATTTGATCTAATTCTTCAATTTCAGGGAAATATTGTGAAAAAGGGTTATAAAAACCAATTAAATAAATTTCTGTATCGGAATTAATCTCATGTATTCGTTCTAAAATTGTTGTTAATCGTTCTTCATAATGAATTAATTCCTTGGAAAAAGGGTCATAGGTCAAATTTGTGAAGTTTTCTTTTGCAACCTTCATAATATCATTTGCACCTATTGTAATTAACACGATGTCTGCCTTTTCAATGGCTGTAACAATTTCTGGATCCTGTAAGCGAGTAATAAGCTGATCAGTTCTGTTTCCGCGCTTCCCAAAGTTATGAAAGTAAACTTGTTCATTTGCTTGATTGAGTCTTTCTTCTACTATTCCTACATAACCACCCCGACCAGTGGAGTCTCCCACGCCTTGAGTTAATGAATCTCCGATTGCAACTATATTTGTTTCATCTCGTTTAAAAAAATCAATCGTGCTCTCTACAGCCTCAGAGATGAAGTTGCCAAAAGTACCATCATTACTTTCCTCAGGGTCTTCTTCGCTCACTTCTTGTTCCGATAATTGATCATCATCGGTTTCTGATTCTTGTTCCTTTTTATTGGTTGTTACACTCGGCTTAGTAATATTTAAATCGGAATTTGATTGATTTATTATTAAAAAAGTGAGGTTCAACCCCCCAAGTAGAATTAGCAGAGATGTGAGAATCACCATTTTTCGCTTCATGTATACCCGCCTATTCTTCTAAAATATTCTTATAATTATCATATGTACTGTTCCATGAAATCTCTACTCGATATGCATTTAAATCTCTGTTTTAAAACGTACGAGATTACAAGGGAATTTAGTGGGGGTTACTATTACAGTAGCTGTCCACTTAATGTGAAAATGTGAAGTTTACTATATTATATATACCCATTTTCGCTATCTTTTAAAAGAACAATTATGATCCCATTATATATATTTTAAAGGATATATTATAAGATTCCAAACAGTAATATAGAGCCTGGCACAAAACTAAAGTTCTTCATTTTAAAGAGGACTAAATTAGGATCAGGAAGTTTAGGCTGTTATTCTCTGCGGAGGAATCTTAATTCATAGTTGAGGTAAAATACTGATACAACATATTCCTCAAAAAACCTCAGAAGATGGTCAAATAATAGCAACGGGATTTCTGCTGTGGCAGTGAAAGCGGAGTGTAATTTCGGAGCGGGGATAAAGCTCCAACCATCATTTCCGGTTACTGCGGATTCTATACCAAATTAGTAACAAAGCTTATGAAAACTGATTAATACACTTTTGTCTCAGTTTCTTTTATTGCTACGTATTCAAGAAATCCTGTATTAGCGGTCCCCATTTTTCATATTCGGTTAAAAATCCATCATGACCAAAAATGTTTTTTACATGGTGATACGTACAGTTTGCTAAGCTATCAGCAAAGTGTTGAATGGTAGCTGGTGTGTAAATTAAGTCATTGTCAAAACTCAGGAGTAATATAGGTTGGTTGAGTAGGGTAGAAGCTTTCCTCCAGCCACCGCGATTCGTACCTATATCATGCGAATTCATTGCTCTAAGTAGTGTAAGATAACTATTTGGGTCAAATCGAGTAGCTAGTTTTTTTCCTTGATAATCAAGGTAAGACGAAACAGAAAAAGATTGATCTATTTGCTCGCGCTTAAATCTGTCTGAGAATAGCTCTGGACTTCGATACGTAACCATCCCAATCATTCGTGCAATTTCTAATCCTATAATAGGGGAATCGGTATCATAATGACCATTATTCCAATTAGCATCATGTTTAACTACGGTTTCTGCAATATGATTAAAAGCTATGCCATAGTCAGATAATGAAGGTGTCGCAGCAAGAATGATCAACTTTTTCATGAAATCTGGATAGAGCAATCCCCATTCCATAACCTGCATCCCACCAAGGGACCCTCCGATTATAATATCAACCGTTGAAATATTTAATTTAGCTAATGCTTTATTTTGTGCGTGAACCATATCTCGAATTGTTATATCTGGAAAATCATTTCGGTAAGGTTCTCCAGTATTAGGGTTTATACTATTTGGTCCAGTAGAACCATGGCATCCACCGAGTACATTAAATGTAATTAATTGATACTGATTTGTATCTATATATTGATTACTACCAATTAGTCCACTCCACCAACCTGGTTCTTCTGTTGTACCTACAGCAAATTGATTTCCAGTTAGCGCATGACACACTAGGACAGTGGGATTACTAGGTGCACCAATTATTTCATACGACAATGTTACGTTATCTAATGTAACTCCAGAAGATAAAAGAAGTGGGCCAATGGCGACTTCTCCTATATTACGTTTTATTTGATGTTGCAATGGATCCGCCACTATTTACCCACTCCTTTTAGGTAATGATTTATGCAGATAAGAAGGATAAGCTTTCTTATGCTACATAAGTGCAACAAAGGCTAGCACTCGAGAATATAAGGGATTCTAAAAAAACAAAGACCTATTTTCAATAATCCCAAGCAAAAGCTACGTCTTCTAAGATGATTAATTAGTAATGATACTAACTTCAGCCGGCTCCCCTTTTAGTGAGCGTTCTTCATTGAAAATATCTTTATTAGTAATCACGTGAATTCCTGCAGCCTGAGCATGTTGTAATACTTCATCGGACGAGCAAGGCTCCAAAACCCAAATGATTTTTCCAAGTTTATTAATAAGCTGCTCGATTGTAGTTGGGGGTAATGGCCCTTTTTGTACTAAAATGGCATCAACATCATATGGAACAGAAGCCAAATCATTAAAGTTTTCAACTACTGGATTGATAGAGTTCCTGATGGAAACTACCTGATAACCAAGTCCAATTAAATTTTCTAACAAATCATTTTCTCCACCATAAACTGCAATTACCTTTTTGCGAATTGATCCGTTATTTCGTTGGAAAGGGGAAGATAATAGCCACTGAATTGCATCTTCCTCTGTCGGTTTTATCAACCTCGGATGTTTAGTTGCTTTGGCAATTGCTTGGTCTAAATCGTTTAAAATATCCTCCACGGCTTCAATTCCGATGGATAATCGTACTAATTCTTCGCTTACACCACTGCTTTTTAATTCTTCAGCACTTAATTGTTGATGGGTCGTTGAAGCGGGATGAATGATTAAAGACTTTGCATCACCTACATTGGCAACGTGGGACCAAAGCTTCACATGGTCAATTAATTTTCTTCCGGCTTCTCTACCACCAGTAATGCCAAAAGTAATCATGGAACCAAATCCACCATGTAAGTACTTTTTCGCTAGTTGATGTGAAGGGTGGCTAGGTAGACCAGGATAATTAACCCACTCAACTGCTGGGTGTTTTTCTAAAAAGGTAGCGACTTTCTCCGCGTTTTGATTGTGACGCCCCACACGTAAATGTAATGTTTCTAATCCTTGTAATAATAAAAAGGCATTTTGTGGACTGAGACAAGCTCCGATATCACGAAGTAATTGTACACGTAGTTTGGTTGCAAATGCTGCAGGACCAACATCACTATAACGTAGTCCATGATAACTTTCATCTGGTTCTGTAAAGTCAGGGAAGTTGCCATTACCCCAATTAAATCTACCGCCATCAACAACAACGCCACCGATGGAAGTTCCGTGACCACCGATCCACTTCGTTGCAGAATGAACAACAATATCTGCTCCCCATCTCAGTGGTTTAGAAAGGATTGGTGTACCAAAGGTATTGTCGATAATTAATGGAATGTTATGTTGATGAGCAATCGATGAAATCCTCTCGATATCAAAAATATTTAGGCTAGGATTTGTAATTGTTTCACCAAAAATAGCTTTTGTTCTTTCGGTAATTGCCTGTTCAATTTCTTCTGGTTTTGTACCATCTACAAAGGTAACATCAATTCCATAGCGCGGTAACGTTTTGGCGAATAAGTTATATGTGCCGCCATATAAATTGCTGTCAGCAATTATTTCATCACCAGCACTAACAAGATTTAAAATGGCTAGAGTGATAGCGGCCATTCCCGATGAAGTAGCAACAGCAGCTACTCCATCTTCGAGTAATGCAACACGTTGTTCAAATGCATCTACGGTAGGATTACCAATCCGAGTATAGATATTACCTGGTTCTTTTAAGCCGAATAAATTTTGTGCGTGTTCCGTGTTACGAAAAACGTAGGAAGTAGTTTGATAGATAGGGACTGCCCTAGATCCAGTTGTGGGATCAGCGACTTGCCCTCCGTGTAAAAGATGTGTTTCTGGACGTTGAAATTGAAAATCTGTCATTCATTTTTCCTCCTTTTGAATAGTAAATCTGGAGGAAGAGGAGAAATAAAAAACCCTCTTCCTAAGAAGAGGGTGTAACGTTTACCGTTTCCTCCTCTTATCTTCCAGATCAATTTGACCTGTAGGATTTAGCACCTTTAAGGAAAAAAATATTATTTTTCCTAAGGTTGCCGGGTTTCGTAGGGCCTATTCCCTCCACCACTCTTGATAAGAGATTAATATGTAACTTGATGAGAATTATATCGGTGTCTTGTTAAATTGTCAATAAATTTTTTCGTAGAAAGGAGAGAATAATCTTTCTTTTTCTGCATAAGTCAACTATGAATTTTTGTTTGGCAATAGCCAAGTTTACTAATTAATTAGACTGTTTCCGAATGGGATGCTTATAGACGGTACTTAAATAGATTAATAGTGCAATCCAAATCAAACCAAACGAGATTAAGTGTGCTTGAGAAAAGGTTTCTTGATACACAAAGATTCCTAGAAATAGCATGATGGTAGGGGCAAAATACTGCAGAAAACCAACCATCGCTAAAGGTATTCGTTTTGCTCCACTAGCAAATAATAATAATGGTATTGCTGTTGCTACTCCTGCTCCAATCAAGAATAGGTTGGTATGCGAAAGAACGTTTGAATTTGTAAACGTGTTAACAGGTATAACGGATAGATAAATAAGAGCAATTGGTGTAACAATCATCGTTTCAATGGTTAAGCCAAACATCGCAGGAATATCCACCGTTTTCTTAAATAACCCATAGAGAGCAAAGGTTACTGCAAGCGTTAGGGAAACCCAAGGAAACACACCATAACTAACCGTTAAGTAAAGTACGCCTACACCTGCTAGAATAACAGAAAAGGTTTGTGGTTTCGTTAATTTTTCCTTTAGAACAATTATAGCAAGTAAAATGCTGACAAGCGGATTGATATAATAGCCTAAACTAGCTTGGATAACATGATCACTATTAACTGCCCAAATATATGTGAGCCAATTTAAACTAATCACGATAGATGCTAATGTAATCCCAATTAACTTTTTGGGGTCCTGAATGATAATTTTACATTCGCGTAAAAAAGCTGGCCATTTCTTTAACAAGAGAACAACCACAATCATAAATACAAACGACCAAATAATTCGGTGGGCGAGGATTTCACCTGCAGGAACTTCATCAATTGCTTTCCAATAGATAGGCAAAAATCCCCATAATATATAAGCGCCGGCTGCATACACAATGCCTGATCTTTCCACATTTTTCTCCATAAAATAACCTTCTTTATATATATAGTTCGAAACAATTAACATCACTCTAAATTATGGTAATTTTAGAACGTTCCTTAAAAAAATGCAATTAACTAGAATCGGAACAACAAAAAGAAAACGCTTTCAAAAATTAGATTTATAGAATATGATAGTAATATAGGGATACAAAATATTTATTAGGGGGAGAGTTACCTTGTCTCGTAAATATAATCACTTTGAAACGTCTGTTATCCATGAGGGATATGATGCAAAAGATATGCTAGGTAGTTTAGCCACACCATTGTTTCAAACATCAACATATACATTTACTTCAGCAGAACAAGGGGAACGAAGATTTGCTGGGGAAGAAGATGGATATATTTATTCTAGGTTAGGAAATCCAACGGTTACTGTTCTTGAAGAGCGAATTGCAGCATTAGAAAATGGAGAGAGGGGATTAGCCTTTGGTTCAGGAATGGCAGCAGTATCTGCAGTTCTAATTGCATTGACAAAAGCTGGTGATCATATCCTTTGTTCATCCGGATTGTATGGCTGTACATTTGGACTTTTAACTATGATGAAGGAAAAATATAATATTGATCATGATTTTTCTGCGATGGAATCTAAAGAAATGATTCGGTCACTTATTCGTCCAGAAACAACATGTATTTATGTAGAAACACCGATAAATCCTACCATGAAGTTGATTGATCTAGAGATGGTGGTGGAAGTGGCAAGAGAGTTTGATATTCCAGTTGTTGTGGATAACACGTTTTCCTCACCCTATTTACAACGCCCACTTGAATTGGGATGTGATGTAGTGATTCATAGTGCTACAAAATATATCGGTGGCCATGGTGACGTAATTGCAGGTTTGGTTGTAGGAAAAAAAGATTTTCTAGATTCTGTTGCGATGACGACACAAAAAGACATTGGTGGAATTATATCGCCTTTTGATGCATGGCTATTATTACGAGGTCTAAAAACCCTGCCAATTCGTATAGATCGTCATTGTGATAATGCTGAAAAAATTGTTGAGCGGTTAAAAACGCATCCAAACGTTTCAAATGTTTATTATCCAAATGATGAAACCAATCCAGACTTTCCTATCATGCAAAAACAAATGAAACGAGGAGGTGGCGTGATCTCCTTTGATATAGTTGGTGATAAAGCTGATGCACAACAATTTCTTAATAAATTATCGTTCTTAAAAATTGCTGTAAGTCTGGGGGATGCAGAAACATTAATTGAGCACCCGGCAACGATGACACATGCAGTTGTTCCCCAAGAATCACGTATGGAGATGGAAATTACTGATCAGCTCATTCGATTATCGGTCGGTCTTGAGGCATGGGAAGATATTTGGGCAGATGTAGAGCAAGCGCTCAATCAGCTATAACCTGATCGGTTAATTATTGTGGACGCTTGCTCCAAGGTTTCAGTGTCCCAACAACGGTTTCTTTATAATCACGTTGAATCACTTTAATGACCCCATTTGCAATTTCATCATGGGTTAACCAACGTGAACCATTTTCCTCAACTACAAATCCTAGGTAAACACGTCTGTACGCACAGGTTTCTGGTACGGGCGTGTTTTCTTTTACGAAAAACGAGGAGCTCCCTTGAACATGAATTAATTTCCACGGTTCTTGACGATCCTTAAATGGCTCTAATATAAGAGGAAGGGCATCTGGTGCAGAGGAGTGAATCCAGCTAACCACAAGATCTGGCAATCCAAAATGGGTTACAGCCTCTGCTACTTTACCCTGCAATTGGTCTCCATCATGATAATCTACGGTTAAGGGATGAAAGCTATCCGGCATGGAATTTTTCTTCCTCATCCTTTCAAATTTTTCCCGATTACGATTGATCACAGAAACAAAATAATTCTGTTCTACTAGCCAATGACAAACCCGTTCCAGCATTCCAGTACCACCAATTACTAATGCATGTGGTTTATCGTTCATTAAAACGACCTCCTTTTTCATACAGTATAGTATAAAGATAATAGCGGAACAAATAAGGAGTATCTGTCTAGCTAGCGAATTTATGTATGCATTTGTACTTTGTGCTATATTAGAATTATAATCAAAACAAGATAGAAGGGGATTAGTTTTATGGATTTCATGCCCTATATATTAGGATTTATTATGTTTTTTAATATTGCCTTAGGGATATCCATTGTATTTTTAGAGCGGAAAGATGCAAGCTCTGCATGGGCATGGCTAATGGTTTTGCTGTTTATTCCAGTAGTTGGTTTCATTCTTTACTTAATTTTTGGGAGACGTTTAAGCAAGCAACGTATATTCCATTGGGATACTAAATCCAGGTTAGGTGTTCAAAAAGCAGTAGAATCACAGCTTACAAAAATAGAAGCAGATGAGTTCGAATACAAAAATGAGGAATTAAAAAACTACAAGGAATTATATTATTTACATTTAAAAAATGATGACGCGATCCTAACCCAAGACAACAGCGTCCAAATCTTTACAGACGGACATCAAAAATTTGACAGCCTAATTAAGGATATGGAGATGGCAACAGATCATATCCACTTGCTGTACTATATTGTGAGAAAAGATGAACTTGGGCAGCGGATAGCAAATGTACTTATTAAAAAGGCAAAAGAGGGTGTAGATGTACGTTTTTTATATGATGATATGGGCTCTAGAAGGATCGGGCGAAAATATATTAAACGGTTACGAAATGCCGGGGTTCAGGTAGAGGCATTTTTTCCACCTAAGATTCCAAATATCAATCTAAAAATCAATTATCGAAACCATCGCAAGCTAGCAATTATAGATGGAAAAATTGGCTATATAGGCGGATTTAATATTGGAGATGAATATTTAGGGAAAAGTAAACGGTTTGGTTATTGGCGTGATACACACCTTCGGATTACTGGAGACGCCGTGCAAAATATGCAAACTCGGTTCATATTAGATTGGAACCAAGCCTCTAGAAACGATATATTATATCATGAAAGGTATTACGCATCTGAGCCATCTGGTGATGTCGGTATTCAAATCGTGTCTAGTGGGCCTGATTCGGATTGGGAACAAATAAAAAATGGGTACATTAAAATGATACTTTCTGCAAAAGAATATGTATATATTCAAACGCCATATCTGATTCCAGATGAAAGCTTACGTGATGCATTACGTATTGCTGCCTTGTCTGGCGTGAAGGTAAAAATCATGATTCCGAATAAACCGGATCACCCGTTTGTGTATTGGGCAACTTTTTCCTATGTTGGTGACTTATTAGCTGCTGGTGCGGAAGTATTTATTTATCAAAATGGATTTTTGCATTCTAAGACGCTTATTGTCGATGGGAAAATAGCATCTGTAGGAACAGCCAATATCGATGTGCGTAGTTTTCGTTTGAATTTTGAAGTAAATGCGTTTTTATACGATCAAACTTTAGCAGAGAAATTAGTGGATTATTTTAAACAAGATATCCAGCATTCTACGCAAGTAACATTGAAATTATATGAAAAGCGGTCGATCGTTATTAAAATTAAAGAGTCCGTATCTAGATTACTCTCGCCAATTTTATAATGTAGAACTCGATGATAAATATAGGAGGAATTTCATGGAGAAAAAACCTTGTTCTAACTCACTAGCAGTCAAAACATCTCACGTCTTGCCACCTGATACGAATAGTCATGGCACTTTATTTGGTGGTAAATTAATGGCCGATATTGATGATGTGGCAGCGATTGCTGCGGTAAGGCATTCTCGTCATCCGGTTGTAACAGCCTCAACGGATTCTGTGGATTTTTTAGCACCTGTAAAAGAAGGAGATTCCATTTGTGTCGAAGCTTTTGTTACATGGACGCATAATACATCCATGGAGGTATTTGTAAAAGCTGTTACAGAGGAATTACTTACAGGTGAAAGAAAAGTATGTACCACTGCTTTTTTAACGTTTGTAGCTGTTGATGAAAATGGAAGACCGACCCCTGTTCCAGAAGTGTATCCGGAAACTGAACTAGAAAAGCTTCTACATAAAGAAGCTCCCAAGCGAGCTGCTAGACGTAAGGAAAGAAGAAACACGTCTAAGGAACTGGCAACTAAATTCGGAACGAACTATCCTTGGCATGATGAACGTAATTTATAAATGTAAGCCTGTGGGAGGATCCTGCAGGCTTTTTTATTTGCTTTGGTGCATAACATATAAGTTTCATGAGAGATATTTATGAGGTTTGGGTATGCTAACGACTAGCATTTATTTGGAAAGGGGAAATTAGGTGGAATTTCTAGAAAGTATTATCGGTGATGTAAATGATGTGTTATGGTCCTATGTTCTAATTATTGTTTTAATTGGACTAGGCTTATGGTTTACTGTTCGTACGAATTTTGTGCAGTTTAGAAACCTGCCAGAAATGTTTCGTGTGCTTTTCGATAGACGAACAATGGTTGCTTCTGGGAAAAAAGGGACATCCTCATTTCAAGCTTTTGCAATTAGTGCTGCCTCTCGGGTGGGAACTGGAAACCTAGCAGGTGTAGCTTCGGCTGTTGCTGTTGGTGGTCCTGGAGCAATTTTCTGGATGTGGATTATTGCACTCTTGGGTGCAGCATCTGGTTTTGTAGAGAGCACACTTGCGCAAGTATATAAGGTTCCTGAAAAAACGCAATATCGCGGTGGACCAGCATATTATATGGAAAAAGGATTGAAAAGTAGAACGCTAGGAATCATTTTTGCCATAACCATTACCTTCACATATGGACTTGTTTTCAATTCTGTTCAATCTAATACAATTAGTCTCGCTTTTTCAGGAGAATTTGCGATTGATCAAAATATAGTGGCGGTCGTATTAGTTGTATTAACGGCAGCAGTGATTTTTGGTGGTCTACGAACGATAGCTAATGTAACCCAAGTTATTGTGCCCGTGCTAGCAATTTTGTACATCGTTGTAGCTTTATTTATCCTAATTGTAAATATAACTGCTGTTCCCGAGATGATCTCATTAATTATTTCTAATGCATTTGGAATTCGAGAGGTTGCTGGTGGTGGCTTCGGAGCAGCAATTATGATGGGAATTAAGCGTGGCTTATTTTCCAATGAAGCAGGTATGGGTAGTGCACCTAATGCAGCTGCAACTGCAGAGGTAACACATCCTGCAAAACAAGGATTTATACAAGCACTTGGTGTGTTCTTTGATACGATATTAATTTGTTCAGCAACAGGGTTTGTCATTCTATCTGCAGGTGGATATGCTGGCAGTGATTTGGATGGAATTCAATTAACCCAAAATGCCTTTTCTGCCCATATCGGTGACTGGGCAGAAATTTTTATAGCTATTGCTATCTTTCTCTTTGCCTATAGCTCGATTTTAGGAAATTATTATTATGGGGAAAGCAATATCGGTTATATAAGAGATAGTCGAGTTGGTTTGTTTATTTATCGGTTAGCTGTATTAGCGATGGTAGTGTTCGGAGCAATCGCGACATTTGATTTAGTTTGGGCACTTGCTGATTTAACCATGGCGATCATGGCATTAATAAACCTGTATGCGATCACAAGGCTATATAAAATTGCCCATCGGGTTTTAGAGGATTATCGTGCACAACGAAAAGAAGGAAAAGATCCTGTGTTTTATCGAGATGTATTGGAAGAAGATGCAGGAATTGAATATTGGAGTAGGGATCAAGTTCGAAAGTAGTGAGTAGGTGTTGCCTCTCTGCCGAGTGATGGTGGGGAGGCATTTTTATAGTGGCATTGAATATGAGTATAGGGGCATCGGACAGAAGAATGAGAGTATCGGACACAGGAGGAAGAACATCGGACACAAACGCCAGATGGGCATCCAAAACCACAATTCCATAACTCCACCACAATACCTATTGACCAATTAATAGAAAACGCTTACAATTAATATTAGAAAATTTAAAACAGTTTGAGGTGGTAGCTATGTTTATCATTCATCACCAGCGAAAACCTATTAAAAATATAAAGGGAGGCTTGGTTTAATACCAAAGCCTCCCTTTACTTTTCTTGCTTTACTATAGTAAAGCGATATCGTGGAGGTGCATAAATATTGGTTATCTTAACAGGTTCAGCATTAACGTTACAGGATGTAAAGCAAGTAGTTTTTAAAAATGAGGAAGTACGTTTAGCTACGGATGTGGTGGAACGTATTCGGATGAATCGAGAAACAGTGGAACAAATGCTTGCAGAAAAAAAGACGATGTATGGAATTAATACGGGATTTGGAAAATTTAGTGATGTCATCATCGAGGATCATGATTTAGATGAATTACAATTAAACCTTATTCACTCCCATGCATGTGGTGTGGGAGAGCCATTTTCCGAGCATATTAGTCGAGCAATGCTTTTGTTACGAGCGAATGCATTAGTACAGGGGTATTCTGGTGTTCGTCCTGAACTGGTAAAACAGTTTATTGACTATTTAAATGCGGGAATACATCCTGTTATCCCTCAGCAAGGTTCATTAGGGGCTAGCGGAGATCTTGCTCCTTTATCCCATTTAGCATTGGCACTTCTTGGGGAAGGAAGGGTAGTTTACAAGGGAAATCAAATGGATACGGAACAAGCACTTGATCAATGTGGACTAACACCGATTACACTAAAGGCTAAAGAAGGTTTAGCACTAATTAATGGAACACAAGCAATGACGGCTGTTGGAGTTGTCGCTTACTTGGAAATGGAAAAACTGCTTCATCAAAGCGAGCTTATTGCTGCGATGACTTTAGAGGGATTACAAGGGATCATAGATGCTTTTGATCCGGATTTACATCACGTACGTGGACACCAAGAACAAATCGAAGTAGCGAAGCGGATCTTACAAGTTCTTCAGGATAGTAAACTAACAACCAAGCAAGGGGAACTTCGCGTACAGGATGCTTATTCCTTGAGATGTATCCCACAAGTATTGGGTGCGTCATGGCAAACGCTTTATTATGCGAAAGAAAAATTAGAAACAGAAATAAACGCAGTTACGGATAATCCATTGATTTTTTCTGAAGAAAATAAAGTAATTTCGGGTGGGAATTTTCACGGGCAACCAATAGCATTTGCGATGGATTTTTTAAAACTAGGAATTGCGGAATTAGCGAATATTTCTGAGCGAAGGATTGAGCGTTTAGTAAATCCGCAGTTAAATGATCTTCCAGCTTTCTTAAGTCCTAATCCAGGCCTGGAATCAGGGGCTATGATTATGCAATATAGCGCAGCATCCTTAGTGTCGGAAAATAAAACTTTAGCACATCCAGCTAGTGTGGATTCGATTCCATCATCAGCAAATCAAGAGGATCATGTCAGTATGGGAACGATAGCCGCTAGGCATGCACTACAAATGTTGGAAAACACAAGAAGAGTAATTGCTATTGAACTCATTTGTGCGATGCAGGCAGTGGAGTATCGTGGAATATACAAAATGGCAAGCATGACACATGCATACTATCAACAGGCACGCACAATAGTTCCAAGCATTAGGAAGGATCGCGTGTTTTCTACTGATATCGAACAACTTACCAAGTGGCTTAAGGATGAAGAGGAAAGTGATATCCAAAAACAAATAAATAAAGGTGGGATTATGTATGAACAAAGCTGAGGTTAAGGCGAAAAAGGGATTAGAACTTGAGTGTAAAGGTTGGGAGCAGGAAGCCGCTTTACGAATGCTGTACAACAACTTAGATCCTGAAGTGGCTGAGAAACCAGAGGAATTGGTAGTTTACGGTGGGATTGGAAAAGCAGCACGTAATTGGGATGCATTTCGTGCTATTGAAAAAACACTTAGAAACTTAGAAAATGATGAAACAATGCTGATTCAATCTGGAAAACCAGTGGGTGTCTTTAAAACACATAAACATGCCCCACGAGTACTACTGTCCAATTCCGTGCTTGTACCCAAATGGGCAAACTGGGAACATTTCCATGAACTAGATCAAAAAGGATTAATCATGTATGGCCAAATGACAGCTGGTAGTTGGATTTATATCGGCACGCAAGGAATCCTTCAAGGAACCTATGAAACGTTTGCGGCTCTTGCTAAAAAGCATTATGGAGACTCGTTGAAAGGGACAATTACATTGACAGCGGGATTAGGTGGAATGGGAGGAGCACAACCACTAGCAGTGACAATGAATGGAGGGGTTGTCATTGCGGTTGAAGTGGATCGAAGCAGAATCGAGAAGCGACTACAAACCAAATATTGTGATGTCATGACGGAAAGTGTAGATGAAGCTATTAATCTTGCAAATGAAGCAAAGAAAGCAGGAAAGGCTTTATCAATTGCACTACTTGGGAATGCTGCAGAAATTCATCATGAGTTACTCCATAAATCTATTCAAATTGATATTGTAACAGATCAAACCTCTGCCCATGATCCATTAAATGGATATGTTCCAGTTGGATACTCCGTAGAAGAGGCAGAAGAATTACGAGAAAATAATCCAGATTTATATATAACATTAGCAAAACAAAGCATGGCGAAACATGTAGAAGCGATGCTTCATTATCAACAAAACGGTTCGATTGTTTTTGACTACGGAAACAATATTCGACAGATTGCGAAAGATGAAGGAGTATCTAATGCGTTTGATTTCCCTGGGTTTGTTCCTGCTTATATCCGCCCATTGTTCTGTGAGGGGAAAGGGCCATTCCGTTGGGCAGCTTTATCTGGTGATCCAGAAGACATTTATCGAACAGATCAGTTGATTAAAGAGCTATTTCCAGAGAATGAAGCATTGATTCGGTGGATTGATATGGCTCAGGAACGTGTAGCATTTCAAGGCTTGCCATCCCGTATTTGCTGGTTAGGATATGGAGAACGTGTGAAAATGGGACTTGCCATAAATGATTTAGTACGTAAAGGGGAGTTGAAAGCACCGATTGTAATTGGTCGCGATCATTTAGATTGTGGCTCAGTAGCATCACCGAACCGAGAAACAGAAGGAATGAAGGATGGAAGTGATGCTGTAGCAGACTGGGCTGTATTAAATGCACTTATTAATACGGCAGCAGGCGGATCCTGGATATCATTCCATCATGGTGGCGGAGTCGGTATGGGATACTCCTTACATGCTGGAATGGTGGTAGTGGCGGATGGAACCGATCTAGCTAAGGAGAGATTGGAGCGCGTGTTGACTACAGATCCTGGAATGGGAATCATTCGCCATGCAGATGCAGGCTATGAGACCGCAACTAAATTTGCTGAAGAACATGACATTACCATACCAATGAATAAATACTAAAGCGGAAGCGCGTACGAACTGCGCCTGGCCATGCCAGGTGGTCCGATGTTGACGCGCAAAGCGTCGATCTTAATCGGGCATTCCTACGTAGGAGATTAGATGAACATTACTTTCCGCCAGCAATGGCGGAAGTAATAGTGAATCTTATGCTGGAAGCGAAAAGGAAACACGGCATTCATAGGTTGCAGACGTTGGGCGCTGGATCTAGGCTTGGCCGTTCCTGTAAAGAATCAAATAAAGTTAATTTTTGTTTTGATAATTATATTTTCTAACCAACCTAGAAAGGGGAGAGGAACATGCAACTGGATTTAATAATTACAAATATAGGGCAGTTACTGCCAATGGATAAAGAAGGACCAGTAAAAGGGTCCAATATGAATGACTTAACAGTTTGGGAAAATGCAGCCCTCGGAATTAAGGACGGTAAGGTGGTTTGGATCGGTTCAAACGATGAAATCAATCAAGTGGAATCAGATCAAATGATTGATGCGAACGGAAAACTAGTAACTCCTGGTTTGGTCGAACCACATACACACCTCGTTTTCGGAGGATCAAGGGAAAAGGAAATGGCACTGAAACAGCAAGGGGTTCCATATTTAGAAATTCTAAAACAGGGTGGTGGAATTTTATCGACTGTACAAGCAACGAGGGAAGCAAGCTATGAGGATCTTGTAGAAAAGGCATTATTTCATTTGGATCGAATGGCAATGCATGGGATCACAACCGTTGAAGCAAAAAGTGGATATGGTTTAGATCGAGAAACGGAATTAAAGCAGCTTCAGGCTGTAAAGGAAGCGAATGCAAACCACCCGCTTGATGTTGTATCTACTTTCTTAGGAGCACATGCTGTACCAAGCGAATATAAGCATGATCCCGAAGCATTTTTAGATCGGATGGCTGACATGTTTGCTGAAATTAAAGCTGAAAATCTAGCAGAGTTTGTTGATATTTTTACCGAAACAGGTGTATTTACCGTTGAGCAATCAAGACGTTATTTACAAAAAGCAAAAGATCATGGTTTTGGTGTGAAAATTCATGCGGATGAAATTGATCCACTAGGCGGAACGGAATTAGCCGTTGAAATGGGAGCAATCAGTGGGGATCATTTAGCTGTTACATCGGATGAAGGGATAAAGCAGTTAGCAGACTCTAATACCATTGGTGTAATTTTACCAGGAACAAGCTTCTACCTTGGAAAAGAAGAATATGCTAGGGCTCGTGAGATGATAAATGCTGGTGCTGCTATTTCTATTTCAACGGACTTTAATCCAGGTAGCTGTGTAACGGAAAATCTGCAATTAATTATGTCTATAGCTGCATTAAAGCTAAAATTATCACCGGAAGAAATATGGCATGCGGTAACGGTTAATGCAGCCCATGCAATTGGAAGGGGAAGTGAAGCAGGATCACTTACTATTGGTCGTAAGGCGGATGTAGTCATTTGGGACGCACCAAATTATTTATATATTCCGTACCATTATGGTGTGAATCATACGAATACAGTTATAAAAAATGGGGAAATTTTATATCAAAGGCAGGAGATTCGATGAGTGAAATACGCCATATAAAACCTGCTGGGGAGGCAATATTTAAAGATCGATTTACAACCAAAGCCAAGGAATTGTTACATCCATGGTCTGAAGGTGAAAAAGGAAAATTTGGTCTTGTTGGACTGCCACATTCCAAACCTTCGATAAGCCATTCTGGGGCATCCTTAGCTCCGAATGCTATTCGCCATGCGATGCTAAGCTACTCTACCTTTTCAGGTGAAGCAGAAAGAGAATTAACAGATCGTATTCTAGATTTTGGGGATGTCTACATGGATCCTACAGACATTATAGGTAACCATCATAGATTATACGAGGCGCTGTCTGATGTTTATCATACAGAGGCTGCAGAGAATTGGATTTTACTTGGTGGTGACCATTCGGTTAGTTACGCTTCCATTAAGGCAATTTCTGAAATGCATGGTTCAATTGGAATTATTCAGTTTGATGCCCATCATGATTTACGAAATACCGAAGATGGTGGGCCGACAAACGGAACGCCATTTCGTCGATTATTAGAAGATAACATTATAACTGGAGACCAGTTGGTGCAAATAGGTATTCGTGATTTCACAAATGCTAAAGCATATCATGAATATGCAAAAGAACAAGATATACAAGTGTATACCATGGCTGATGTAAAGGAAACAGGGATGCGGAAAATCTTACAACATCAAGTGGAGAGATTAAAACAAACGTTTGATTCAATTTATGTATCGGTCGATATGGATGTATTGGACCAAGCCTTTGCGCCAGGATGTCCTGCTATTGGGCCAGGTGGAATGGATAGCTATACGTTACTTGAAGGAATTCATTACTTAGCAGCATGTAAGGAAGTAAAAGCGATGGACATCGTTGAAATCGATCCAACCGTTGATATCCGAAATATGACAAGTAGAGTGGCGGCATATGTGATATTACAGTTTATGAAAGGGAAAAGCTAAACAATATATAAAGGGCTGTATTCTCACAGTCCTACTACTAGTTTTCTATAACTTGATCTTGTACTTCTTCATGGGTAATCCATTGCTCAGACCAGTTTTGGATTTCCTGAACAACTGGCTTTAATGCTTCTCCTTTATCAGTTAAGGAGTACTCAATGCGAACTGGGAATTCAGAATATATATTTCGTTTAACGATGCCTTCTTTTTCAAGCATTTTTAAACGATCAGAGAGCAACCTTCCACTAATTGGCAAATCAGACTCCATTTCGGAAAAACGTTTTTTGCCATTTAGAAGTTCTGACAGTATAAGGCCAACCCAGCGTTTGCTGACTAGTTGCATTGCTTTTTCAAATCGTGGACATAACTCGCTCATCATTTTCACCTCTTTACTAAAGCACCGTTTTCTAAACATAAATAACTTACAAAAAGTAACTCTTTATTATATAATAGCATATCCCTTTTGTCGTGTAAAATTCACTAAAATACGTACGAAATAGAAACTTTGCACAATTAGGAAAAGTTAGTTGGATTATTTACCTATTTGTGAAATAATAACGTTATAATACATTTTTATTGGAGGTTTAATAATGGTTTCTCAACAAACACAAGAAAAATACGCTGAACTAGCATTACGCACGGGCGTTAATTTACAACAAGGACAGGCGCTTATGATTAATGCACCACTAGAAGGTGCAGAATTTACGAAAATGGTTGTCCGTAAAGCATACGAATTAGGCGCTAAAGATGTACATATTAATTGGGTTGATGATGAGTTAACCTTGTTAAAATATGAAAATGCACCAGATGATGTAATTGCTGACTATCCAGAATGGAAAGTATTGCTTCATGACTCGTTTGCTGAAGATGGAGCAGCTGTATTAAACATTCGCTCAACAAATCCAGATTTATTGAAAGATATTGATCCGACACGTGTTGCTAAAGCCAATAAAGCAGCAGCACAAGCAATGAAAAACTTCCGTAAGTATACGATGAACGATAAAATTACCTGGTCAATTATATCTATTCCAACAGGAGACTGGGCACAAAAGATTTTCCCGGACAAATCCCGTGAAGATGCAATCGAAAGTTTATGGGAATCTATCGTTAAAATCGTACGTGTAGATCAAGAAGATCCAATTGCAGCTTGGGATGCACATAATGAAACATTGAAAACAGCTCGTGAAATCTTAAATGAGAAAAACTATAAAAAATTAGTGTTTAAAGCACCTGGTACGGAATTAGAAATGGAGCTTCCAGAAGGTCATATTTGGAAGGGTGGATCTGCGGTATCAGAAAAAGGTATTACGTTTAACCCGAATATGCCAACAGAAGAAGTATTTTCTATGCCGCATAAATATGGCGTGAACGGAACGATTTCTAGTACGAAGCCATTAAACTATGGTGGTAGCTTAATTGACAACTTCACGTTAACTTTCAAAGATGGTCAAGTAGTTGATTTTAAAGCAGAGCAAGGTGAAGATACGTTGAAACACCTATTAGAAACAGATGAAGGTGCGAAGCGTTTAGGTGAGATTGCATTAGTACCACATGAGTCACCAGTATCTCAATCAGGTTTACTCTTCTATAATACATTGTTCGATGAGAATGCATCATGTCATGTTGCATTAGGTAAAGCATATCCAACTAACATAAAAGATGGATCAGGTATGAGTGATGATGAACTAGACAAGCATGGCGTTAATGACAGTTTAACACATGTTGACTTCATGTTTGGTTCTGAAAAGCTAGATATTGATGGTGTAAAAGCAGATGGAACTACTGAGCCAGTATTCCGAAGCGGAACATGGGCATTGGATGTAAAAGGGAAATAATTAGCGGACATCACACTCTTGAAGAAGTGTGATGTCTTTTCTAAGTATGAGAGTTTCTTTCGGTAAAGGAATGGATATTTACTCTAAGGAAGAAAAAGAGGTTTTTTTATGAGGAAAAAACAGTATAGCAAGCTCTCTTTACTATGTCTTATTATTTCAGTCATAAGCTGGGTACCAAATGTAGTTTTTGATATAGCAAGTCCGTTTTGGCTAATGACCTTTATTATTCCTCCGATTGGAATAGTATTTGCGGTATTAGCTAAAAATTATTGGTTGGTAGCAGCAAATATAATTATGGTTTTTAGCTTTTACATACTTAAGGCCTTAGGACATGTACTGAATTCCTAAAAAAATCGCTTATGATATTATTCATAAACGATTTTTTAGGATTGTTGCAGGAAGGTCAATTAGCCTCAAGTATTTACATCAGACCATTCTTCACCAAAACAGCCTTGATCTTCGTGTAATCGTACTCCTCTGGCAAAGCTTCCTTTAACGGCTTTAATTTAGGCTCTTCAATTTTCTCTCTAGCAGCTAAAATAGCAGCTTCTTCGTCTTCGTTAAAAAAGATATTCCATGCAATTGGATAACCTTCCTGGAAGGCTTTAAATAAATGGTTTTCTACCGTTATTTTTGTGATTTCTCTTATTGTTGCGATGTCTTTGATCGATTTTCCAGATTTAAACATGTTGTAACTAGTGACATGACTTGGCGTATCGTCTGACTGCCTTTTTCGTTTGGGAGCGGGAGAATCACTTATTCTAATTTTTCTTTTTACATCCGGATGCTCCTTACGCCATTCTTGGATGGCTTGTAAAAAGATATCGCCATATTGATCGTATTTTTTCTCTCCAATCCCTTTTATTTCTAACATATCCTCTTTTGATTCTGGGAAATAGCGACTTAGCTCCTTTAATGTTACGTCTGAAAATAAAACATATGGAGGAACATTTTTTTCGTCTGCAAGTTGTTTTCGTAAATCTCTTAAGATAGCGAACAAATCCTCGTGGTAATCCGCCTCTTCATTCGTTGGAATTGGAGCGGTATACATAGCAACCGATCGATTTCCCTTTAATACATCAACAGAGTTTTGGTTTAGTTTTAAAGTTGGGAATCTGCCTTCTTCTGTTGCGAGCAGTTGCTCTGCGACTAGGAAGTGAATCCGTTCGGTAAGTTCTTTTTCGGTATAGGCTGACATAATACCATACGTAGAAATCGTATGTAGATTAAAGTCTTTGATTTTTTTATCCTTTGAACCCTTTAAAACCTTGGCCGTCATGCCAATACCGAATCGTTCTCCCATACGCTTCACACAAGAGAGAATCATTTGAGCTTCCTCAGTTATATCTGTCTTTTCTAAGCGTTCTACACAATTACTGCATCTGCCGCAGTTTTGCTTGAAAGATGTATCATTAAAGTAGTCTAATATGAATGTTGATAAGCATCCTTGAGTATGGCAGTAGTTCACCATTGCTTGAAGCTTGCGATATTCATTTTGCTTTGCTTGGTCATCCATTAAGGATTGTTCAATTAAAAATTTCTGCAGTTGAATGTCCTGGGCTGAAAATAACAAGATACAATCACTAGCTTCTCCATCACGACCGGCCCTGCCAGCCTCTTGGTAATAGGACTCAATATTCATTGGCATCGCATAATGGATCACATAGCGGACGTTGGACTTATCAATCCCCATCCCAAAGGCGTTCGTTGCAATCATAATTGTTTTTTCATCATGAATAAATGCAGCTTGTGCTTGTTTTCGAGCATTTTCAGACATTCCAGCATGGTATTTAGCTACTTGAATACCACGTTTTTGTAGTTGGTCATAGAGAGAATCAGCTTGTTTTCTCGTTGCGGTATAAATGATCCCTGATTCGTCTTTATGCTCCTCTAGAAAGGAGCGGATATAGCTTGTCCGATCTTTTCCTTTAACGATATGAAAGGATAGGTTTTCACGTTCAAACCCAGTGTTAATGACTTGCTGTGGTTGAATATCCAGCATGGATTGAATATCAGATATTACCTCTTCGGTAGCAGTAGCTGTTAATGCGACATATACCGGGATATTTCTTATTTGTTTTAATTGAGGAACGATAGACCGATAGCTTGGTCTAAAGTCATGTCCCCATTGAGAAATACAATGAGCCTCATCAAACGCTACTAAAGCAATTGGAATTCTTTTTACTATATTTACGAACATGGAAGAATCAAAGCGTTCAGGTGCCACATAAACAAATTTATATCGTCGTGCTTCTATATCATGAAGACGGGTGCGTTGTTCTTCTGCTGTAAGTGAACTATTAATATAAGTAGCTGGGATTCCTAACGCTTGAAGGGCATCAACTTGGTCTTTCATTAGTGAGATTAATGGGGAAATGATAATAGCAGTTCCATCCAGTGAAAGGCCTGGAATTTGGTAACATAGAGATTTACCTCCACCCGTAGGCATCACCGCCAATGTATTTTGCTTATGTATAATATGTTCAATAACTTCCTTTTGACCGGGGCGAAAAGATTCGTAGCCAAAGTACGTCTGTAATATTTTTTCTTGTTCAACAATCATGATTATACTCCTTTCTCCATCTAATCCTACCACATTTTTACGTATTTGCGGTTAGTAATTTGTATTGGTAGAGAAGAAACATAAGTTTTTATATTCTGCACAAGTGCAATGAAGGCTACTGCCAAACAAGAGATATGATAAGCAAAGAATTCCTTTCACGAAAGGTAAGTTTTCTAATATTTTAATGGTATTCTAGTGGAGAGTTTGGTCCCAACACGCACTACCACAAACTAAAAGGATGCTCCCATAACACTGGGTGCATCCCAAAAAGTTAATTACGAATACGACGTTCTCTAAACAGTAGTCCTAGTAATCCACCGATTACTGCTGGGAAAAACCAGCCAAGACCAATATCAAAGAGAGGTAGCTTTTCCATGATCTCTGTTATATGTCTCATTTCTAATCCATAGGCAATGAGTCCATCGTATAAACTAATAATTGCTGTGAACAAAATAGCACCTCGATATACCGTTTTCTCCCCGCCAAATAAACGGTGCATAAATGTTAACAGGATGAGTACAATGGCAATTGGATAAATAAATACAAGTACTGGAACAGAGTAACTAATAATTGTATTTAAACCTTGATTTGCAATGATAAAACTACCTATTGTAACGATTAGAATGATCCATTTATATGACAGGGTCGTGAGCTTGCTGAAAAATTGCCCCAATGCGACCACTAATCCAACTGATGTACTAAAACAAGCAAGTGTAACAATGATTCCTAATACAAAGCTACCAAAGTTACCAAAGATCATCGTTGCAGCACTAGATAAGATCTCACCACCATTTGTGAAATTGCCTTGTGATGCCATTTTAGCGCCAATCCAACCAATAGCAGTATAAACTGTAGCTAACCCAATTCCTGTTATAACACCAGCTTTTAGAGTAGAAATGATTAGTTCCCTTTGGTTAGATACACCACGATCTTTAAACGCATTAACAACAATAATACCAAATGCCAATGAGGCAATTGCATCCATCGTAAGATAGCCCTCTACAAAACCAGTAAACAATGGGGATGTGTTATATTTTTCCACTGGTTTACCTAAATGACCATCTAACAGGAAGAATCCCCCGATACTTAATGCAAGAATGGCAAATAATAAAACGGGTGTTAAGAGTTGTCCGATTCTGTTTACCATTTTTGAAGGATTCAAACTAACTAAAAAGACAAGTGAAAAGAAAATGACAGTAAATATAAATAATGTAAGATTCGATCCTTCCCCGGAAAATGGAACAACACTCATTTCATAACCTACAGTTGCTGCACGAGGAATTCCGAAGAATGGTCCTATTGCTAAATAGATTACTGCTGAAAATAACAGTCCAAATAAGGGATGGACACGGTCAGCTAACTCTCTTGCATCATTTTTAACAAATGATATTGCGGTTATAGCTACTATTGGTAGACCAACACCCGTTATGACGAAACCAATAATGGCAGACCAATACTGTGTTCCTGATTCAATTCCTAATATTGGAGGATAAATTAAATTACCAGCTCCAAAAAATAATGCAAATAACATGAATCCAATGGTAAATGTATCTTTATTCAAGTTAAGTTCTCCTTTAATATTGATGAATTAATCGTATATTTCGTTAAATAATAGAAAGAAATAATTAAATGGTGTTATTTAGTTAAAATTTAGATAATTTGAACTAAATGAAAACAAACAAAACTAATCTTACAAGCTATATAGGATAATGTCAATAAAAAAAGATAGTTCTGAATTTTAGGTTTGAAACCTTTAGTTGATAATGATTTTAAGCTATTTAAAATAGACCTTTTAAAAATATAAAGATAAACTAGTTTACATTATCGACTTTCGCATTTAGAATGTCTTTATATTTAACTTACGTATATAATTTGTCCTATAATTTTTGGGACTTCTTAAAATACAGTAATTCATTGTACAGGGGGTATCAGATGGTTCCGTCGATATTATTTGAAATCATGCTAATTGGTCTTTTAGGGATTGGTTCCCAATGGCTAGCTTGGCGTTATCGAATGCCAGCGATTGTTGTTATGTCGATAACTGGTTTACTTGTAGGGCCAATACTAGGAATTATAAATCCTGAAGAAGACTTTGGACGTTTATATGGTTCTATTATTTCAGTAGCAGTCGCAATTATACTATTCGAAGGAAGTTTAAATTTAAGCTTTAAAGAATTGCGTGGTCTAGGAAAACCAGTATTTCGTATTTCTACAGTAGGTGCTTTTATTGCCTGGATCTTAGGTTCATTAACTGCTCATTATATTGCTGGATTGTCTTGGGCAGTAGCATTTGTTATTGGTGGTTTGTTCATTGTTACCGGACCAACGGTTATTATGCCATTACTACGTCAATCGAAGCTAAAGCCAAGACCAGCCAAGATTCTAAAATGGGAAGGGATTATTGTAGATCCAATTGGTGCGTTACTTGCTGTATTTGCATTTGAAATTATTGCTTATTTCACATCAAGTAATCCAGATGGATCAGCACTGCTCTTATTCTTTGCTGCGTCTATTTTTGCAGCCATATTTGGTTGGGTATGTGGTCGTGGTATAGGCTGGATGTTTGAGACAGGTCATGTTCCTGAATTTTTAAAGTCTCCAGTAGTGTTTGTTGTTGTTATATTGTGCTTCACAATAGCTGATGAAATTATGCACGAAACTGGACTATTATCGGTAACTGCCATGGGGATTACGTTAGCGAACATGGGAATTAGCTCCGTTTCAGACATGCGTCATTTTAAAGAAAATATTACAATTCTGCTAATATCAGCGATTTTCATCATGCTTACAGCTTCATTACAAATGGAAACATTGCTACACATTTTCAGTCCGAATATCATTGGATATGTATTACTCATGATGTTTGCAGTTAGACCGCTCTCCATTTTCCTTTCGACTATTGGAACTGGATTGACTACGAATGAGAAGCTGCTAGTGGGATGGATTGCACCACGTGGTATTGTAGCATTAACTGTATCAAGTTACTTTGCAAGCATATTAACCGATGCGGGATATGAAGATGCATCGATCTTGACTACTTTAACATTTGGATTAGTATTCTTTACGGTACTAGCACATGGATTCTCTATTGGTTGGTTAGCTAAAAAACTAAACCTTTCTATGGAAGGTCGTCCAGGTTCACTAATTGTGGGAAGTAATAAATTTACGGTAGAATTAGCAAAATCACTTGCTAAAGCGAATGTACCAATTATTATTGTGGATAACTCATGGGAAAGATTACGGTTAGCCCGAGAATCAGGAGTTCCGTTCTATCATGAGGATATGCTTTCGGAACAAACGGAGTATAATTTAGATACGATTCCGTACGAATATTTAATTGCAGCTACAACTAGCAATTCATACAATGCGTTAGTGTGTACCACATTTATGCCAGAATACGGACGCACAAATGTCTTTAAATTAAGTCCGTATGATACGGAATACGGTACGTCAAAAGAGATTGTATCCAAAGTAGGCGGAAGAGTGTTATTTAAGAAGGAAGTTAACTTAGATGCGCTAATTGAGAAGATTGAAAATGGGTTTGTTTTCCGTCAAACAACGATTACAGAGCAGTATAGCTATAAGCAATACCTACAGGAAAAAGATGAAGAAACGGTGTTCTTATATTTAATCAAACCTTCGGGACAGATTAAATACTACTCTGAAGAAATGCGAACCGTTCCTGGTATTGGTGATACCATTGTTAGTTTGATGCCACCAAAAAAGGAAAAGGCCAGAATTGAAGCAAGACTAGAGGAAAATTAGAATAAGTAAAGGATCAGCAATAGATGTTGCTGATCCTTTTATCTATAAGTAAAGAAGCATAAGCTTTCTAATAATTGAACTAGTTCTTTTGCCATAGAAGGCATTGTTACAAATCACGCTTTCTAATTATATTGACTGTTGTATGATGTAACATGTTTACTTATAATGTAGACAAGGGTATGATATGTGCCCGACCTTCCTTTTGAAGGGGGGTGGTAAGTTGGTGGAACAGCTGTTGATCTTCATTACGGCTACGTTAAACCTAGCTATAGCAGTAACAAATCTGTCAGCAGTCATGGTTCGTAGACGTAAAAAGAAAAAGAACCCTCACTCGGACTAGTGAGAGTTCAAAACACTGTATCAAGGGAAGAGGAGCAATCCTCTTCCTAACCATCATCTTATGTATATCATACCCTGTTTATTCAAAAAATACAATGGACACTGAAAAAATGAAAAGCTAAAGATTAAAATAACGTTTCGAAGGAAAAAAATGTTAATCCTCAAACTCCTCCAACTTCTTATAAACTTCTGCAATTTCTTCTTCTAAGCGTATTAATTGCTCCTGTGCAGACGATGCTCTTCCACGAACATAAACTAATTTATCCAAATCACTTTGAATTCGAACATAATCTGATTTTAATTCATCCAACTTATCTTCTAATTCTTTTTTTGTCATTATGATCACTCCCATTACTAGTGTAGCGGAACCTCCCTTTACAAAACAAGAAATTAAGTTAAAATAATTATAATCAAAAGGGGGGACGTTTAGATGGAAGTTCGATTAGAGAAATCATTACATACGTATATGGAATTAGTTGAGGACCTGTTACTTAAAAATGAAGCAACGAATAATTTGATGTTAGGCTTGTTGGACCGAGGACATAATAATGCAGCAGCTTATCAAGAAGGTGTTCATTTAGGTCTTGTTGAGGAGGGAAATGAAGTTATTTTTGCTTTTATGCAAACACCACCTAATCACTGGATACTCGCTGATGTTAACCATGTAGATGAGCAGGTGATTAAAGCAGTAGTCCAATTTTTATATCGTGAAGGATTAGACGTTCCTAGTGTACTTGGTCCAAATGAGGAAGTAGAAACGCTTGTAACAGCTTGGTCCGGGTTATCAAAGAAAAAAGCTGAAGTTGAAATGGAGCAGCTTATATATCAGCTAGACCATGTAAATGTAACCCCAGATGAAACCGGTAAATTAATTCAGGCAACGAGTGAACATAAATCAATCATTGCGAAATGGCTTTACCAATTTGGGGTAGAAGCAAATATGTATATCTCTCGCCTAAAAGCAGAAACAATGGCGACAAATTACACAGATAACCGTTCTATTTATTTATGGGTAGTGGACGGGAAGCCGGTTTCTATGGTTAATAATTCTAGAAAAACAAAAAATGGTGTAACCATTAATGCGGTGTTCACCCCGGATAGATTTAAAAGAAAAGGGTATGCAACTAGTGCGGTAGCAGCTTTGTCTAAAAAACTCCTAGAGGATGGATTTAAGTTCTGTAGCTTATATACGGATGCTGCAAACCCAACATCAAATAGCATCTATCGTAAAATCGGCTATTATGAAATCGGATCATCTATTGTATATCAGTTTGAAAGTTAAAAAAAGCGATCGATGTTGATCGCTTTTTTTGTTCTTTCGTAATATACATCGAGAACATCATTTGGAACGTTAGGTTACTTAGCATTCTCTACCTAAACAACAACATTCATATAAAACTGCCTATATTAAAGCATCCTCTTTATCTTTTTTAGAATCTGCATATGTTTCATAAAAATGTACGACGATTGTTTTCACAGTTGCGTAAAATGGTACCGCGAATAATATGCCTAAGAATCCTGCAATACTTCCAGCAGCTAAAATAACAGTAATTACAGTTAATGGATGTAGTGCCAAAACACGTCCCATTACATTAGGCGATATAAAGTTACTCTCGATTTGTTGCGCGATAATCATGACTAAGGATACCCATACAATCATCATTGGATCCTGGAATGCACCAACAATTAACGCTGGGATAACGGATAGGAATGGACCAATAAAAGGAATCACATTCATTATCATCCCAAATAATGCAAGTGTTAGCGAATAATCTAGACCGATTAATAAATAGCCAATAAAAAGTAATACCCCAACAGAGAAGCTAACAATGAGCTGTCCCTGAATAAAGGAAGTTAGAACAAGATCAATCTTACTTAATAAGCTACGAATATTTGCTGCTTTTTTCTTGGAAAAAATTTTCGTAACAAATGGTACTAGCTTCTCACCATCCTTCAACATGAAGAACAGAAAGAACGGTATAAGTACTAAAGCGAAGATAAAACTAATTAATTGGCCAATAAACCCAAATATATAATTTAAAACGTTCTCAATATGTGTTTGTAGATTATCTGTAAAATTGTTAATAGCTTTATCCACTTCCTGAGGAATCATCGTTTGATTTGCCTGCCAATATGTAATTAGGTCCTGTGCCCAATCGACCATTTTAGGGATATTATTTACTAAATTAGTAAACTGGCGCTGTGCAATTGGTACAATATACATGGTGATGAAAAAACCGATTAAGATCAATACGATGAAAACTAGTAAAATAGAAAAGGACCGATTGATTTTAAATTTCATAAAAAAGTACATTAATGGCCGAGTTAAATAGTATAGAATACCAGCTCCTATTATAGGAATGGCAACGGCTCCTACATATTTAAAAACGGGATCAAATATAAAGTTTGTAGCAGAAATTAACAAGATTAATAGAAATACTAAAATAAAAAACACGAGAGTTTGAAACCATTTTTTTTCAAACAAATTCATCACAACTTTCTATTTGGAGATACTATACGTATTATTTTAACGGTTTACGTATCAATTGGGAAGTGGTGGTATGATAAATTCTCTCCATTTTACACGTAGATTAAACCATTCTTGATGGACTGTTAGAATATTACAAGAAAGTATGCTAAAATTTGAGCATATAACTGAATATTGGGGGATTCTGTAAATGAGTAATTGGGAAAAGGTATATCAAGAATGGAAATCATTTTCTAACCTTGATGCTGCCTTAAAAAAAGAATTGGATGCGATGAAAGACGATCCTAAAGCATTAGAGGATGCTTTTTATAAAGAATTAACATTTGGTACTGGTGGCATGCGCGGCGTGTTAGGACCAGGAACAAACCGAATGAACATTTATACCGTCCGTAAAGCAGTAAATGGTTTGGCAAAATACTTATTGGATAATGTAGTCAATGTAAAAGATCGTGGGGTCGTTATTGCCTATGATTCGAGATATATGTCACAAGAATTTGCGGTTGAAACTGCAAAAGTTCTTGGTGCCTATGACATAAAAGCCTATGTGTTTGAATCACTTCGACCAACACCACTCTTATCATTTGCTGTGCGTTATTTAGCTACAGCAGCAGGAGTAATGATTACTGCTAGTCATAATCCACCAGAATACAATGGTTTTAAAGTATATAATGAAGATGGCGGGCAAATGGTTCCGGAAGAAGCCAACCAAGTTATTACAGCTATTAAGGAAATAGAAAATGAATTAATGGTTCCAGTTTTAGAGCGTGAAGTCTTAGAAGAAAAGCAATTATTAAATTGGGTTGGAAAAGATATTGATAATGCATACTTAGATCAATTAATTCATATTTCTAAATTAGACCAACAGGCGTTTGAGCAGAATAAAGATTTACAAATTGTTTTCACCCCATTGCATGGTACAGCACATGACTTAGTAATAAGAGGGTTAGAGCAATTACATTTTGAAAATGTAGAGGTTGTGAAAGAGCAAGCTATACCAGATCCTGAATTTTCAACGGTAGAGTCACCGAATCCTGAAGAACATCAGGCTTTTACACTTGCCATTGAACTGGGCAAGAAGAATGATGCAGATATTTTACTAGGAACAGACCCTGATGCTGATCGACTTGGTGTCGCTGTGAAAGATAAAAACGGAGGCTATACGGTCTTAACTGGTAATCAACTTGGATCATTGCTTGTAGATTACATTCTGTCTCATACAGATCCTGTCACATTAAATAATGGTCGGATGATAAAAACAATTGTTACCTCCGAGCTTGGTCAGGCAATTGCTTCTTCATATGGTGTCGAAACCATAAACACATTAACAGGCTTTAAATATATTGGAGAAAAGATCCGTCAGTTTGACGCAACAGGAGAAACCTTTGTATTTGGTTACGAGGAAAGCTATGGCTATTTAATTAGTAGCTTTGCGCGTGATAAAGATGCTGTTCAAGCAGCTGTTATGGCATGCGAAATGGCACATTACTGGAAGCAAAAAGGAAAAACGCTTTTGGATGTGTTGGATGATTTATATAAGAAACATGGCTATTATCAAGAAGGAATGACTTCTTTAACTTTAAAAGGGAAAGAAGGATCCGAAAAGATAGCAACAATCATGGATGAAATTCGAAAAAATCCAATGAAAGAAATTGGTGGTCTAAAAGTAGAAAAAACGGAAGACTATTTATCGAGTGAACAATTGCTTGTGGATACAGGTGCAACAAAAGTAATTGAGTTACCTAAAGAAAATGTATTTAAATTTTTGTTAGATAATAATAGCTGGGTATGTTTACGTCCTTCTGGAACGGAACCAAAAATTAAATGCTATTATGGTGTATGTGGAGAAACTAGGGATGGAAGTGAACAAATCCTAGCCTCCTTGAAGGATACAATGGATCAAACGATAAACCAAATTATTGGTTAGTGAATAAAGATGCCTACCTCTGGTTAATTTAAGGTCATCAATTGGTAAAGGCATGTAATTGACATTTCACGAAAAAGCATGTTTAATAATGGTATCATTCCTAAAGGGGAGTAGCTGTACAGTTTAAGTCGTCATTACGAGATTTTTATCTCCGGCTTAAGTTGGCAACGGACGTTGTTTGCGAGACCTTTACCATGACAGGTAAGGGTCTTTTTCTGTGTTCTTACCTGTTGTGAGGATCAATATTACAGTAGGGAGAGACATTCATGGGAGCAGAATTATTATTAGAGTATTTATGGGTACTAGTTATTTTAGTCGGATTGGAAGGTCTATTAGCGGCCGATAATGCCCTTGTACTAGCAATTATGGTACGCCATCTTCCAGAAAAACAACGGAAAAAAGCGTTGTTTTACGGGTTAGCAGGAGCATTTGTTTTACGTTTCGGATCATTATTTGTTATTTCGTTCCTAGTAGATGTTTGGCAGGTTCAAGCACTTGGAGCAGCATACTTATTATTTATCGCGATTAAAAACTTGTATGATCGTTTTAAGAAGAAAACAGATGTAGAAGAAGCAGAAGAAGGTGCCAAAGCTAAAAAAGGTAGTGGCTTCTGGATGACCGTAGTTAAAGTGGAGTTTGCTGATTTGGCATTTGCTGTGGATTCTATTTTAGCGGCTGTGGCTTTAGCGGTAGCATTGCCACCTACTGGACTCGGAGAAATTGGAAGTCTAGATGCGGGACAATTCTTCGTTATTTTTGCAGGTGGAATGATCGGATTGATCATTATGCGATTTGCTGCAAATATCTTTGTCGATTTACTGCATAAACGACCTGGATTAGAGGTTGCCGCATTTGCTATTGTAGGATGGGTTGGTGTGAAATTAGCTGTAATTGTATTTGCACACCCTGATATTGCGTGGATTTCACATGACTTCCCGCATTCAACGATTTGGAAAACAACCTTCTACATTGTATTAGTAGCAATTGCGCTAATTGGTTGGTTTGCTTCTGGACGTTCAGTAGATAAAGAAAGAGCAACGGATTCTGAATAGAAATTAAAAAGCAATCATGATTCCTAGGTAAAATGTACCCTATAGAGTAGACACTTTAAAAAAAGTCTACCTATAGGGTACTTTTGTGTAATAATAAAGAAAAAAATAGTAAATGGGGAAAGAATATGAGTAAGAGATTGTTTACGGAAAAGGAA
>NZ_WOCA01000028.1 GCF_009728145.1 Ornithinibacillus caprae
CTTACGAAGTAAATGATCTTGGGGTACTAAGTCTTCTATACTTACAAATTCCACTTCATTTTGAGTATTATTTCTAGTATGAAACACAGTTACCACCGCCTTATATTGTTACTTATATTATAACAAATTAACGCGGTGAATTGTTAAAGTATTCTAAATAAAAAACAGGCTGTCGAGGGTTTTTCGACAGCCTGACTAACAGGCAAAATGCCTGTTAGTTTTTTAAATATAAATTAGTTAGATAGTTCCTAGGCTTCCTTATAAAATATATCCCCATGGCGGATCGTATCTTTCATTTTAATCCTCCTAATAATGGTAACTGATAAACGGTATGAGAAATTTACAATAAGGTGAATATATGAGTAAATACTTGAAAAAAGGTTGTTTGGTAGTATAGAATTACTATATTATGGCATTATCAATGGATTATTATCTGGTTAAAATTTATGTTGGTATAAAGGAGGAGTCTTACATGGCTTTTGTTATTACATCACCTTGTAAAACCGAAAAAGCTGGCGAATGTGTAGAAGTATGTCCTGTTGATTGTATTGAAGAAGGAAAGGACATGTTCTATATTGACCCTGATATATGTATAGACTGTGGAGCTTGTGAAGCAGTTTGTCCTGTAGAAGCAATCTATATGGAAGATGAAGTACCTGAAGAAGAAACAGAATATATTGCCTTAAATCGTAAATTTTTTGAAGATAGGTAAATAAAAGATAACCACTACTAAATAGTAGTGGTTTTAGTTTAGAATTTGAAAGTCCTTATAACCTGTATGATTTAATATCGTCGTTTTGATATTATTCACTTGCATAAACGGGTGAAACCCTTTTTTAATATCATTTAATAGTAAATCAATTTTCATTTGATCACCCTCTACTTCTAGTTCGACTGTTCCATCGTCCCTATTTTTCACCCATCCAGTTAGATTGTATTTATCAGCCTGCAGCTTCGTAGAATAACGAAATCCAACCCCTTGAACTTTTCCACTAACAATTCCATGAATTCGCATCCGAAACTCTCCTCATTATATTTTCATCTAACCCTATTGTTACATAAATATACTGGAAAAAATAAATATCTTACTTCATTATATTTCCTCTTCTGGTAATACTAAAAACATATAATTAAGGAGGGATCTTATGAACGACCAGCAAATGCCACAATTTCCAGAACCATTTTGGCGAGAATCTGTTCAACTTCCAGAATATCCTAAGCTAGAAGAAACTATTCAAACAGATGTAGGTATAGTAGGTGGTGGAATAACAGGTATTACAGCGGCATATTTACTTGCTAAAGAAAATATTAAAGTGACATTACTAGATGCAGGTGTTTTATTAAACGGAACTACAGGTCACACTACAGCAAAAATAACTGCTCAACATGGATTAATTTATGATGAGTTTATACAACACTTTGGATTAGAAAAAGCATCACAGTACTATAAAGCAACTACAGAGGCAAAAGAATTTATTGAAAGTACGATAAACAACTATAAAATTGATTGTGATTATTCCAAAGAAGATGCTTATGTATTTACGAATTCCGATCAGTATCTATCTCAATTAGAGACAGAAAGTAAGGCATACGATCAACTAGAAATTGATGGTGAAATACGTGACGACATCCCATTAGATCTAAAAGTGAAGTCAGCTTTAGTCATGAAAAATCAAGCGCAATTTCACCCATTAAAATATTTAAAAACACTGGTTAAAGAAGCTGAAAAAAATGGTGTCCAAATTTTTGAAAATACAACAGCCGTTGATGTAGAGTATTATAAGCATCCTGCAATTATTACAAGGGATGGGCATCGGGTGAAGTGTAAATATGTGATTGCAGCATCGCATTTTCCATTTTATGATCGACAAAGTTTTTATTTTGCCCGAATGTATCAGGACAGATCTTATGTGTTAGGAATTAAAACGAAGCAAACATTTCCTGGTGGAATGTATATTAATGCTGAAGACCCAACAAGATCTATTCGAGCTACTAAGATGAATGGTGAAGACTTGTGGTTAATAGGTGGAGAGCATCATAAAACTGGACAAGGTAAAACAACTATAGAGCACTATAATGCATTAAAAGATTTTGCAGAAGCTAAGTTTGACGTTACAGAAATTCCTTTTAGATGGTCAGCTCAGGATTTAACAACGTTGGATAAATTACCATACATTGGACCTGCAACAGAGCATGAAGAGTCCGTTTTTGTGGCTACAGGGTTTCGGAAATGGGGAATGACAAATGGAACCATCGCTGCAAAAATTATTAGCGATAAAATTGTAAAAGGTGAAAATGAATATGAAGAATTATACTCTCCTCAAAGGTTTCAAGCAGATCCTGCGCTTAGAAAATTTACTAGCATTAATGCCGACGTAGCAAAACATATGGTAAAAGGAAAATTAGAATTTACACATAATAGTATTAAGGGTCTTTCTCCAGATGATGCTACTGTTACTCGAATAAATGGTAAACGAACTGGTGTGTATAAGGATAAAGAGGAAAAATTATATGCTTTAGATACCACCTGTACACATATGGGATGTGAGGTCGAATGGAATTCAGGAGATAGAACTTGGGATTGTCCTTGTCATGGTTCTAGATTCTCGTATACCGGAGAAGTCGTGGAAGGCCCAGCAAAGAGACCGTTACCAAAAATAGTTCTAAAAGAAACGAAATAAGCAGTGTGCCAGCTGCTTATTTTTGTTAGCTATAATAGAAATTAGAAATAAAATCTATAAACTCATGATCCACTAAATGCTCATGTTTATATATCAAGTACATGGATGCTTGTGGCATACGAATAAAATCTACAGGAACTTCAAGAAGCCTTCCTTCCATTAATTCTCGTTGAATGATAGAACGTGGGAGGATACTAACACCGATCCCTTCAAGAACAAACCGTTTTGTTATGTAGGACTGATTCACTTTCATTAACCTTAAAATAGGGATACTTTCGTTTAGCTGTTTTTTTATTTCATCCCAATAAACGGGGTGATTATCTGTAAATAGGATGTTCTCTTCAAGTATTTCCTTTGCATCGATTATTGGACCTGATTCACTATCATAACCATCATGCCTACATATAAGACTAATGGATTCTTCGTGGAATTTTATCGTTGTTAAATTAGATATACCAGGCATACAGGATAATCCTAAATCAATTTCTCCACTCTGTAATAAATGTGGGATGTCTATTGATTCTTTCACGGTGATGGATAACTCTACATGGGGATTAGCTTGAATGTATTTGTGGATCACAGTAGGAAGTACTGTTTCAGCAAGCAAAGGGGAAATAGCAAGTCTAATTGTTTTATGAAACCCTTGTTTAAATCGGTTCACTACTTCTAAACTATTATTGTATTGTGAGATAATTGCTTTAGCTTCATCATAATAAACTCTTCCAAATTCTGTTAAGTAAACATTTCTCCCTTTTTTTACAAATAGTTTTTCACCTAATTCCTTTTCTAATTGTTTAATTTGAAACGTGATTGCAGGTTGTGTTACATACATTTTTTCGGAAACAATGCGGAAATTTTCATGCTCAGCAGCCATGATGAACGTTTTTAGGGCTTTTATATCCATTAGGATTTCCTCCGATTAATTAAGTATATTTATTATTATACTAAAAATTATTAAATTTTAATAATCATTTTCTTCTATTATACTTAAAGAAAGAAAAGGGAAGGGGAGAGATGTAGTGGAATATCAACCCGGTTTAAAAGGAATTGTTGCTGCTGAGTCAGAATTAAGTTTTATTGATGGGATAAATGGAGTTTTATTATATCGCGGTATTCCAATCGAAAGACTTGTAGAAAAATATTCATTTGAAGAAATAGTATATTTTCTTTTATATGGAGAGTTCGCTAACTTAGCGGAAATAGAAAAATTCAAAGAGAAATTAATTGAAAATCGGCAAATTCCTATATATGTTCAACATATTATTGATGAATTACCACCTAATGTTGCGATGATGGATGTTTTACGAACAGCCATTTCATCACTCGAATTATCAGAAACGAATATATATGAAGATGCAATTAAACTAATTGCAATATTTCCCACAATTATCGCGTATAGGTATCGCAATATAATGGAAAAAAGTATTATTTCTCCAGATGTTACCCATAGCCATGTAGAAAACTTTTTGTATATGTTAACTGGTGAAATGGATCAAACAAAAGCAAAAATACTAGAAGCTTACTTAATTTTAACGATGGAACATGGGCTAAATGCATCTACATTCTCAGCAAGAGTTACCATTTCTACAGAAAGCGATCTTGTTGCAGCTGTTACGAGTGCTTTAGGTACGATGAAAGGTCCATTGCATGGTGGTGCGCCAACTGGGGTTATTGATTTATTAAATGAAATAAGAACATTTGATCGCATAAATGAAGTGATAATGGAAAAACTAATGAATAAGGAACGAATTATGGGCTTTGGCCACAGAGTTTATAAAACAATCGATCCACGAGCAGAATCACTTAAGAAAATGATTGTAACCTTAGAAAATTTACCAAAATGGATGGAGTTAGCTGTTAAAACGGAGCAGGAAACACTTAAAATTCTTCATGATTATAAGCCAAATTATAAATTATATACGAATGTAGAATATTATGCAGCAGCAATTCTTAAGACACTAGATTTAGATCCCAATTTGTTTACTGCAATATTTAGCTCGAGCAGAATTGTTGGTTGGTGTGCACATGCAATTGAACAAAGACGTAATAATTCAATTTTTAGACCAGATGTAAAATATATTGGAGAAATGCGCTATTAAAATTATATAGCGCATTTTTTATTTTTGTCTCACTATCATAAGTATACTTTGATTATGAGACATGTTTTAATGTTCTTTTATTAACTTCTGATAATAAATATTATGTAAACTAGGAAAAATAATAAATTTATAGTAATTATGGACTTTACTTCCGATAATGACGAATTGCACAAGTTAGTTAAATAAGGATCCTACTTTTCTGAGTCCCTATTCTTCGCCAATCTTATTTTATTTCTTTTACTAATGTGAAAAACATCATTAATAGGTGTAACTACTTTTTTATTCCAAAATAATGCACTACCATTCGGAATTGCGTATATATTCCTTTTGTCCGACAAAGGAATTAATTCTTCGTCTATCGTTTCTTCATAGTGAACCTCTACACTAAAGTCTACAAATCCTAAACCTTTAATTACTTGTGTTTGAGGATAATCCTCACCTTTAGTGATTATACAATCTCCACAAAAAACTAACGCACCTGCACTAACACCAACCATTAATCCCGAAAATTCTTTGACAACTTGTATCAATTCTTTTTCAACTAAACTCTTCATTAACTTTTCTGGTCTTCCACCAGTAAAATAAAGTACATTATGTTCTTTAATTTCATTTTTCATTTCTTGATTTGTGAGTCGAGAGTTGAGAAGTTTAATTTCCTCCACCCCTATATCCTCAAATGACATTTTGGCAGAGTTAAGCCATCTTTCAATTTTTGATTCCTCCGTCGCAAAAGGAATTATTAATATTTTATTCCCTACTTCAACGTAATTTGATAAATAATTCATTACATCATCAAGTTCCCCAACAAGAGGGTTTCCTCCCCCAATAAAGCATAATCTCATAAGCGTTCTCCTCAATATGTATTTTCTCTACGTTACACTCATTTTACCTTAAATAGCTTTATTTTTTCTTCAACTCTTGCACCCAATTGTAGAGCAAGAAATTGATTACTTATTATTACTGTTTGATTCAGCGTCTTTAGCTTCCTTTTTCTTTTTTCTTAGAAAATGTCCAACCCAAAATGAGAAAATGGCTAAAACAATCAAACCAACAATTTTAAGCCAAATTGAGCCTAAATTCATCACGTAAGACATTGCTGGGAATAATATCAATATATAGATGATGGCTATTTTTAACTCCAGTTTTTTGTAATCCTTTAAACTACTAATTTTAATACCCCCTTAGTTAACTAACCTGTCCCGTTGAAGTGCTTAATATTCTAAATCTTATATGTATTTTAACTTAAATATCCAATGGTTAAGAACAATGTTAAACAAAAATCTGATCCGACTAAAGAAATCAGTCACATTATAAAGAACTTCTTTAAATTACATTCTTCTATCAAAGTTATTTGTTGCATAGTTTTATATCCAGTAGTATTAAAAGCATTTCTTATTCCGCATTACTTCACCGTTAGCTTAATAATATCTAACATAATACTAGCATAAAAATTCAAACATATTTATCTGTATTATTGTGAAATTTAACTTTATTATAAGTAAAATTATGACATTAATCAGTATCACAATAATACTTATAAAAAACAAAAATCCTAAATATCATTAGGATTTAATCGTTAGTATTATTGTGCAACTGGTCACGATGTGTTCAAAGACATGAAAGTCTAAACTAAAAATTTACTCATCATTATACAACCTTATTAAAAATGATCAAAACGGGATAATTTATTTTATAAAATTTGTTTATTATTATTAGCAACTATTATTAATCGACGCTCATATAAGGTTTACTCCTTATCAGCATTTAACTACATTTTCTACAATGCTTCGTTTGCTGAGGTACACTTCTTTAAAATCTTATTTAAACATTTATATTTATTACTTAAAATACAATTTTGTTAATCAAGGTCCCTCAAAAGGTGGATTTAAGTAATGTTCAGCGAAATCTTCTTTATAAGGTGTGTTAGTTTTAAGAATTCTTTCGGAAGCCCTTTTTGTATCATATGGTGTTACCTTTAATTCAACTTTAGGACCGAGTAAAGCCCAACAAGCTCCACTTGCTCGACTTTGTAATCCTACACTCCCGGCATTTACAATACGTTTTTGATCGACAATTCGATCAAACTGGATGTGAGTATGTCCACAGACAATAATATCTTGTAAAACACATTTAATCATTGGTCGTATTTCGTCATCAGTAGTATTTACTCTAATCGCTTCTTCATCGCTGCGGGGAGAACCATGTACAAATAAGACTTGTCCTAAACCATTAATACTCAAAGTTCTTTTTTCTGGCAAATTCTTCAAGAATCTTAATTGCTCTTCTGTTAATTGATCTGCACACCAATTATTTAATTCAACAGTATAATCATCTAACCCTTTTTCCTTCCCATAACGGAAGGAAACTTCACGATCAACGTTACCTCTAATAAAAATAAACTCATTCTTATAATCCATTAAAAGATCCATTACTTGACGTGGTTCGGGTCCCCAAGCTAAATCCCCGCCTACAACAACTTGATCAATATTATCTTTTCTAATCTCTTCTAAAACTGCTTTTAATGCCGAATAGTTTGCATGAATATCATAAATAGCAGCCACACGCATTTAAATACCTCCTCCATTGGTATTTCTATAAATTAATTACTCATATTATCCATAGCCATTCTGATTGGAGATCTACGTTACTTCAATAACTGTTATCTTAATAGTAACATAATATTCTAAAAATAATTTGTATTTTGGAATAAAAAAAGACGACCAATTTATGATCACCTTGTTTTACTATTGCCCTGTTACTTTAACAAAATATATCCTTTAACCTTTTAAAATCACTTTTCCTTTGGTGTTATTTAAGGATTCAACAACATGAACTGCCTCTTTTACATTTGATAAGTCATATTGAGAATATACGCTCCTTAAACGTAATCTTTTATCATTTATTAGTGTTATCACATGATTAAAAGTATCTTGCCATATTTTTGTTGAAACATTTTTATTCCAATGCCGCAAATGAAAAATATTCGCTTTCACTTTCGCCTTATTTGCAATTGCTCCCCAATCAACTTGTATCCCCGACAAAAGACCTATTGTTAAAAAAACACCGTTAGGATGAACAGAAAAAGCTAAATTAGTACCAGGTGCCCCCCCAACTGAATCAATAGCAGCATTAGCACCAAGTCCATTTGTTAATTCCATAACCGTTTCATATAATGAGTTTTTCGAAGTATCAATCACATAAGAAGCACCTAAGTGTAGTAAATCCTCTGTATGTTTATTATTTCTAGTTACCGCAATTAGCCGAAATCCAATCACCTTTGATAGTTGCGCAAAAATACGCCCAATGGAAGAACCACAAGCATTTACCAATAAAGCATCATTTGGTCTTAACTTTAAAACTTCCGTACATACAACCCACGCTGTAATTGGATTTATATACATCTGTGAAGCAATAAAATCATCAATAGAATTCGGTACAACAACTGCTAAATCTGATGTTGTCTTAACATATTCTTGCCATGTTCCATCCCCTCGTAAAGGTAAGACACGTTTACCAATAAGACTTTGAGATACGGAAGTCCCCACATTTTCTACAATTCCGACACCTTCATAGCCAGGGATATTCGGTAGTGATATACGATGAGAATAAGACCCTCTAATCGGTATTAAATCAGAAGGATTGATAGGACGTGCTACCATACGGACAAGGACTTCATTATCTTTGGGTGGTTCAATGCTAATATTTTCAACTTTTAATACATCTTGAGGACTTCCACATTCGTAAAATTTAATACAATTAGCAAACAAAACAATAAGTCATCCTTTATAAAATAAGTTAGTTGTATTTTTAGTTATACCACCTTTCACTAAACTGCTCCGTTAGTGCAAGATTTCCATAACCAATTCTAACATAATATTCCAAAAACAGGTTTTAATATTTTTAGATTAGAAAAAGGCGATCATTTATGACCGCCTTGTTTAGTTAAAGCCCCTTTTACTTTAAGTGCGTTTCTTCACAATATACTAGAAAGGATGACTTATTTTGAAGTCATCCCTCTTTAATATTTCATTAATTTATTACAGACTTCCAAGCATTATAAAATTCCTGTACAGTTGAATACCTTCTCTTGCGGTCTTTTTCGACTGTCTCTTAGTGCATATTAAATTACAAAAAGTTTGTTGAGTTTTACCAAAAGAAACGACAATCAATTACTTAGTTCACCTTGTTAACCTCTCCCCCTTTAGTAACAAAAAATGAGTGATTATTAAGGTCCGTTCTTATTTTTCTACAGAATCTTTTGAACCTGAAAATGGGTAAAAAATTAAGTAAAAAACTAATAGAACAGCAATAAGTCCTCCAAAACCAGAAGTTATGATAGAAGATTCTTCTGGGTATTGCCATTTAAGAAACCCTAGAATGCTGACTAGTATCCATCCGATTATATGAATCTTTGTTTGTGGTTTCAATCTTATCAAGCCTCCACAATTTAAATATATATAATTCACTTTTATTCAACCACTAAACTAACTGCTTACGTTAGCTTAATAACCTCATAATACAATACTAACGTAATATTCCGGAAATAATATTGAGATTTTACTATAAAAAAGACGATGCACTTTATGATCGCCTTGTTTAACTTTTTACCCTTTAGTTGGGTCTCAGTATGTATTATAAAATCGATATTTAACAGTGACTTCTATCCACCTAATTCCACACACTTTTGTAGGTTTTAAAAGTCCAAAGAATACCCCCTTGTAGCTATGGATAATTTCGAAAATATTCTGTTAAATAATTCTATAAATATTTTTTCATGCTATAATGACAACAAAATGGCTTTCGTTCAATATATTGGCTAATGTAAGTCTGAAAAAGTGTTTCTATTCATGGGGGGGGATTTCTTTAAAATGAAAAAAATATGTTTCATTTTGTTATTTCTTGTTATAGCTTCATCCTGTTCCACAAAAGAAGAAACTGAAGGCTATAGAATGACGTCTATTGAGGAGCCTAATGAAAAAAACGCCATTATAGAAAAAGCTCAAACTGCTGCAAGGGAAATCCAAAGCATGAAGACAATAACGATATTAACTCAACACTTTACAGGAGATTCAATCAATGAGGAAACCACAATGCAAATTAATAATAACTTAATGTTTGATCCGCTTTCTTCTAGTGTACATGTCTTGATGACCACATTAGGACAAAATGAGGAATTTGCCATGTATTCTAATGAAGATGCTACTTATTTTACAGATAATCCGAACACTGAGAGTGAAACTTGGCAAAGACTTCCTGACACTGATCACGAAGAAATTATCGCAGATTATAAAAGTACCACTTCTTTCATCAATTATGATATTTTAGTTGAACATATAGACGAATTAATTGTGAATGATGTTGACATAGAGTATTATGAACTGATCTTAAATGGAGACTCTAACATCTATCATGAATTACTTACACAAGATAATTTGGTTGAAACAGCCGAGGAGCAAGCTTCTGTCGATGAGTTTACATTTTCAGCCAAGCTCGAGAAGGATACGGGTCATCTCATCGATTTCGAAACAAAGATGTATGGTACAGTGGAATTTGAGGGAGAAGTTATTAGCCTTTTTGAAACCATGACTTTATATGTTGAAGGCATTAATATATTTGAAGATGAAAACTCTTTAGTTCCAATTGGAGTCGAACGGTATATTGAAAATAATGAATAAAATTTAAGGATTAACTCGATGGTGTTGCATTAGCCAGTTAACTACTTACTGTAGATAACTGGATATTGTTTGTATTCCCCCCCCTTTCAAATTCCTGGTAATTAGCAGCTAGATCATTTGTTTCATCCATTAGAATAGCTAAACCTCAAATATAAAAAGAGACTAGCATTTATGCTAATCTCTTCAGGTGTTGAAATTTATTTGCCGATAAATTGTTGTGTCCAAAGGTTTCCTTGTTCCACATACCCTACACCAATGTGCGTAAAGTTCGCATTTAAAATATTTGCACGGTGGCCTTCACTATTCATCCATGCATTTACCACTTCTTCTGGAGAGCGTTGGCCTTTAGCAATGTTTTCGCCTGCAGTACGGTAAGTTATTCCATAGCTTTTCAACATGTCAAATGGTGAACCATAATTTGGGCTATTATGGCTAAAGTAATTATTTGCTGCCATATCACGTGATTTTTCTCTCGCTACTTTACTTAATTCTGTATCAATTTTCAGAGGAGCTAAGCCATTTTTCTCTCTCTCTTGATTTGTAAGCTCTACTACTTCTTGCTCGAATTGACTAAGTTCAGATTCTTGAGATTGACTTTTTTTAGTTTCTTCAGCTTTTTGTTCTGTTGCTTGTTCTTTAGCTGGTTCCTGTACAGGTGTTTGTTCCTTAGTTGGCTCTTTTACTGGCTGTTCTTTTTGCTCAGACTCTTCTGGTTGAGCAGGTTCTTCCTTTTGTACTGGCTTTTCATTTTGTTTTGTGTTCACATTTGATTCTTTCCAATCACTGTGATATTTTTCCAACAGTTTATTGATTAGATCATTTATTTTTGCTTGTGCTTCTTCCCCGCTTAAACTACCATTTTCTTCATTGATTGAATAGTAGGTTTTATAGTTAAACGAATTATTTGATTCGGCATTTGCTGTATCAAAAGCTGCTCCAAAAATAAAAGCTGCTGATAAAGCTGTAACCATTCCAAGTTTCTTAAACATTGATATTTTCCTCTCCTTTTCGCTAAAAATATGTTTATCAACTTACGTTCACATCATAACATACGATTTTTGTAATATTTGTGGGTTAATTTTCCATTAATATTATTTAGTATCCTCTCTTACCATCCTCAGTATTTTAAAACACTAGAGTTATTTAATATAACAGAAGAATAAAATTTCTAAATTAATTGGAATTAAATGAGGTAAAAGGAAATAAATTCTAGGAATATAGTATTGACAACATGTTTACAAGTGAGGGTTTTGTAATAATTATGGCAATCTTGTAATTTAAGTTTCAACTTATTTACAGGTTATAGAAGCATAATAAACGAGGAGTTGATATACTTTTTTTGGAAATCATAATCATTAATACAGATAGTAATTCTATTCATAACATGTTAGTAGTTTCTCGTTTTTCTACTGTACTCCTACAGAATAAAAGGAATTGTTCAGTCAAATATATCTTCTAGATTCCATGGTTTGATAATGTTTGGGATTGTTTAAACGAGATTCGCCAAAAAACCCCTCCAAATAGTAGACTATCCCCCAAATTAGGATGCACTACAATTACTATTCATACTTTATTCAACATAATAAGTATAATACTCCATTGAAACTATAAATAAAGGGACTAGCCACCAGGCTAGTCTCCCCTACTTCTATCAATTATTTACCTATCATTTCATCTACTTGATCTCTATTCTCTTCAATCCATTCAGCTGCTGATTCTTCAAATGATACACCATTCTCATAAGCTAACATCATTTCTTCTAAATCAGATACCTCGATGCTCCAATTTGATAGGATTTCATATGCTTCAGGATATTTATCTTCTATTCCTTGATATGATAGTACATAAACATTGTCGTATTTAAAGTTTTCCTCTGTGTCCTCTAAGAATTTTAGATCATACTTAGCAAACATAGAGTGTGGACGCCAGCCAGTAATGACAAACGGTTCTTCATTTCTTATTTTAGAATCAATAACTCCCATCATAGCTGATTCACTAGAAGGTATTAACTCAAAACCATCCATGTTGTAATTTTCATTCTGCATAACTTCTTCGGAAATATCAACAATTCCAGCTCCAGGTTCAATCGTAACAACTTCTCCGTCAAACTTATCTGCTTTACCTTCTAAATCAGCAATTGTTTCCTCATCAACATAGCTTGGAACAACCCAGCCTAAAGGAACATTTTCATAACTAGTGGTTACTTTTTGTAAATCATCCTTATACTCTTCCCAAAGTGCAGCCTCAGTGTATGGTAGCCATGCATCCATAAAGAAATCTACTTCCTCAGATTGCAGTCCTTGGAAAATAAGTGGTTGCGATAAGAGCGAAACTTCTACCTCATAGCCTACTTCCTCTAATATTTGCTTTACAATTTCAGTAGGAGCTTCTGTACTAGTCCATGATGTTTGTCCAAAAACGATCTTTTCAGTAGGACTTTCATTGTCCAGATTTTGTTGTGCTTCATTTTCGTTATCTTCCGTTTTGCATGCTGCAAGTGTCACGAGTACTAAAATAATTAATAAGTTCATTATTTTTTTCATTTCTACTCTCCCCTTCTTTTTTGCTCAAAGTTTTTGAAAACTTCCCTCATGTTGTCAGGAGTGAATGGAAGTGAATCAACCTTTGTGGGCTCCCAGACGTTATAATCATCCTGATTTATTACATTAATCATATCTTCTGTATCATAAATTTTTATGTTGTACACCCAATTAGCCATGATCATGAGAGAGGCCATATGAGCACCTTCATTAGATGTTGTGCACAAATCTTTTATGAGGTGTACGTTATAATCTCTAAAATAGGCATCAAATACCGATGTCATTAAACAGCCATCAGTTACAACGCCACCAATTAATATATTATTCACCCCTAAACTTTTTAAAGTAAGGTCGAGATTTGTTTCATAAAAAGCGCTCCAACGGTATTTATCAATAACAATATCGTTATTCATTGGTTTAAGCTCATCAATGATCTCTATCTTTTCACTGGTGTCGTTATAAAAATATGGAGTACCATCATCGTTTAATGGTTCACCTAAAGATAAGGCAACCCCACCTGCTCGATTTATTTGTCTAGTATAAATAATCGGTATATTAGCTTTCCGACATGCATCGATAACTTTACTTGTGTTCTGAATGACTTCTTCCATTCCGAATAAGCCAAAGTCTGATTCTTTTTGAAGGTCAATTAAGACAAGTGCTGATTCTTTGATGTTCATAGTTGAAACTCCTTTACTCCTTTTTCTTTGGGAAATAATCAAATATTTCTCCCGACTCCATAGAATTGGCTAGTCGCATAATCCAATCTAAATATTCTCTTGAATCCTTCATTAAATCTAGATCTCTTGTAGCAGTCTTGGTAACACGTTCATCTGTTCCATTCGTTGAAAGTTCCTCTATTATTGGTTCGGTTTGTTCTAATGCTTTCATGATCAAACCTCTTTCAAGCCGAAGCATTTTTACAAAGAAGTTTAAGAAGTTTCTTAGAAAATCTTTTTCAGCTATATAGTGATCCTTACGTTCTCCTTTTTTCCATACCTTGCTGACCATTTCTGTATCAATTAATTCCCTAATCCCATTACTTACACTAGCCTTACTCATAGCTACTTGATCTTTAATTTCATCAAGTGTTAACGGGTCTTCAGAAAAGTATAGAACGCCATAAATTCTCCCAACCGATGGCGTAACACCATAAATGACCATAGCCTGTGCGATTGCACTAATCATAATATCATGTGCTTCTTCTAGTTTTGCTTGTTCGTTATTCAGAATTTCCCCCTCCTTGACATACAGTTTGTATAATTTATTTAATTTATATTAAACACATTAAACAAATTATAAGTCTTTGTCAAGTTGCTAAGTTGAAAAAAGATACATAGGACAAAATTATAAGCAAATATAACTTAAAGAGGAGGATGATACATAATGAAATATATTGATTTGCAAATGGTAATGTTTGTAGGAATTTCTATGGTCCATGACTATTGGGTATATTGGGGGTTACCTCGAGTGTATTATTTTTATTCCGATCCAAAGGAAAAGGAATAGTTACTTGGGAGTAAATTGATTCAAAAATTAAAAAAAGCGAACAGATCATGTTCGCCAATTAGATAGAAATTATTTTTAGTTCGTTTTTTCCCTTCTTTTGTAACAGCAAAATCGAGTTTCATCTCTTTGATATGATTAACATATTACTCTCTTGGTCGATTTGACTTTAATCTTGATCAGCAACTCACCTTGTAGAAAGTCCTTCAATGATAGGATGGAATACATATATTGGACAGATGGCCTCAAAATTGATAGGTGCACCTATGCGTCTACTAGTTCCGATACTCGGTTAATGATCAAACTTTATGTCAAAGCTACACCTTGACTACTTTTAACATTTGACGGATGGCTCCAAGATGATATGCTGAGTGAGCTAAAGAAGATAACGCTTCAATGGCAAGTTGTTCATTCCATTCAATAGTATCAATCGATTCCAAAAGTGTTAAGTATTCACTTCGCAATCCTTCCTGAATTCGGTTCCATTTCTGTTCATCTACTGAATGAATAGCCCAACTCTTTTCCCAATCCATTTCCGGTTGTTTCCGTTTTTTTAAGAATTCATTGGTTCCCCACATGTGATAGCGGACGTGATCAGTATGTGCAGCCAATGTTGTTCCATGAACTGACATTGAGGCTTGGTCGCAAGATATTCCCTCTAGTACACCGAAAATTCCAGAATTCGGTTCAGAATTGGTGAACCAACTTCCTTTTACAGGAACTGGGGGTCCTTCGAATGTTTCCTTTACCAACGTTTTAACCGAGTTTCTTAATGTTTCACTCATGTTTATCCCCTCCAATAAATTTTTGTTATACATACACACAACTGTCAATTGAAATATTAACCGGTCAAATAAAATACGATTCGCACCACTCCTTTTCACATTCCTTTCACTCTCCATTGTAAAACGATTTTCAAGTGAAGACAGTATATTGTTCACAGGTGTATATAACCTTCTAAAAATGTTTTGATGGTTATAATTATGAAGTAGTTGATTATAACTGTCAATACCTTTTATAATGGTTATAGGAAAAAATTCAACGTTATATTGCCTGGGATGTCAAAATACTTTCGGTAAGACAAGGAGAAGTTACATGTCTGATATAAATAAAGATGTACACGAGTATGATTTTCTCGGCGGACGTTTGTGTTTGGATTTTGCCAATACAGTAGGTTGGCACGATAGCAGTGAGAAATCACAGGAGTTGCTGACGAGTTACGAGAAGCTGGTAAACTGGAGTTTGCAAGCCAATATTCTAAAAAAACAACAAGCGCATTCACTACTTAAAAAAGCAGAAAATCAACCTGCTAAGGCAAAAGAGGTTCTCCAACAAGCTATTGAGTTGAGGGAATCAATTTACCAAATTTTTAGTCTAGTATCAAACAATGAAACACCAGCCTCTAAAGATCTTTCTATTTTAAATGAAGCCTTAGGCAAAGCTTACGGGATGATGCGATTAGTGCCTGGTGAAAATATATTTTCATTGGAATTTTTGAATTGTGAAGAATCATTAGACGGAATGCTTCCATCAATTGTTCAATCTGCTATAGACATTCTCACTTCTGAAAAAGAACTAAGTAGGGTGAAAAAGTGTGAAGGGGATCCGTGTGGTTGGCTATTTTTGGATACAAGCCGAAATCGTAGTAGACGTTGGTGTTCGATGGCAGACTGCGGGAATCGTGCAAAAGCAAAGCGATTTTATCATAATAAAAAATAATAGCTTCTAATACGGAGTTATTTTGCTTAAAAAGGCACAATGCAATCTCTCTTTCAACCATAGGCTTCATCAAGCCTTTACACACCTAATATCAGCCTTTTATGTCATCAATAAACAATGTTATTGATATTCAACAAACGGCGTTTTTCCAGAGTAACAAAAAAGTCCAATTTCTCAATTTTAGTACTGAGAAAATTGGACTTTTTGTTAATTTCCTTAACTTTTTCCTGACGCTACCCCTTTTTCAAGTTCTTAACCTTAACTTATATACTTACTCCCTTCTCTTATACTGATTTTCGGTAAATTATTTTCTTCGATAAACTGTTTAACAAACCTTGGATTTGTTTTGGAATATTCTCGTAAGGACCATCCGATAGCTTTTTGTATAAAAAATTCATTGCTACTAGCGTTTTGCTTTATGTATTGAGATAATTTATTTTCGTCTGTTTCTGCCTTAAACTTTAACTGATAAAGGATAGCTGAACGTCGTAGCCATAGGTTTTGTCCCTCCGACCAGCCATCTATTGTAGCTTCTATTACACTAGGATGATCCTTGGCAATTTTTCCAACCGGCTTTTGGGCAAGCATATCTACCGTATCCCACCATGATTTTGTTGTGATTAGTTTTTCGAAAAAAGGTAGCTGTTCTTTGCCTATCTTCTGTAATGAACGTTCAATATAGTCTAATGCGATGTTTTGGTATTCGCGTTCATCTAGTTCCCATAGTTCCATAACAAAATCTGGTTGAAAATCTTCTTTAAGAATGTTACTTTCTCTAAAAAATATGTTGGATACTTTTCTTCTAATAGGAGTTTTTATACCTAAAAACGGAAAATGATTTTTCATGTATTTTTCCATTTGAATCGCATTCTCTCTATTGCGATATTTTTCTAGCATTACTTTTAATTGTATAATTCTGCTCATATTATTCCTCCATATTTGAAGCATACCTTTATGTTCATATACTATGGAAAATGAAAAAACTAATCATTCATAACCTCCTTTTGCCTTAGGAAGATTTTTATATTCTTCTTTTCTTTTTACTTTACTATAAATGTAATTGCGTAACTGTATAAGTTGTTTGGCATCTTCAGTCGACTCACAATATTTTCCAGAGATTAAAAGTTTGGTGGTTTCTCCATTGATGGTAATTTTCCATTCATCGTCTTCGTAAGGTTCTTGCATGCAGGTGGTAACAGGTATAAGATTCTTCTCCGCAAGAATATTAATACCTCTCATTTTTTCATAAATATCTAGCATCTCCTCACCAGTAAACGTGGTAGTAGTCGTAACTTTTCCATCTTCGATTAAATCCTTTGTTAGGGTATTTTCATACGTGTTGATTTCGTTGTTTTTATTAATTCCAGACTTCAATGAAAAATTAAAGTCTGTAGGCATATCTTTTGGCATGTTTTTTTCATTTGAATTTTCATTGCTACGTTCTACATTAAAGAAGCAGCCCGATAAAATAGGTAAGATCATTAGTAGGAAAAATATACGTAACATTCGAACCCCTCCATGATTCCCTTTATATATTAGACTACTCTATTACTATGATTGTTTCATTAATACAAATAAGGTATTAGGAAAAATAATCCTAATACCTATCTGCTATTCGTATTCTAATTTCCAATAAACATTTGTACCCAAGCACCTTGGTAATAACCAACACCTATTGAGTCAAACTCCGGTTTTAAGATATTTGCTCTATGTCCTGAAGAGTTCATCCAAGCATTCATTACTTCTTCTGGGGTCTTCTGACCTTTTGCGATATTTTCACCTGCAGTACGATAGCTAATACCAAATGTCCTTAGCATATCAAATGGTGACCCATAGTTCGGGCTATTATGAGAAAAATAGTTGGAATTAATCAAATCCATCGCTTTTTTCTCAGCTACATTTTTAATATCAGCACGATGCTGTAACGGAGACAGTCCATTTTTTGAGCGCTCCTGATTGACTAGTTGTGCAACCTGTTCTTCAAAGGAACTTGGACTAGATGCAGTATCACGCAATCGGATAACGGAACCGATTTGCATATTTAATGGCTCTACATCAGGATTTAATCTCATCAACTCACGGTAATCCAGCCCATAACGCTGAGCAATAAACCAAAAGGAATCCCCTTTAGAAACCTTGTAAAAGTCAAAAGGTGGTTCATTAAACGTTTTTATTTCCGCCTTAGTTACCATCGGAAAAGCTAATGCAAACACTAAAAATAAAACAGAAAATTTTCTAAGCATGTACTCACCTCCAGTGATCCCTATTCTGTTTTCTGCTACTATTTTTTCTTAACCAATTTTCTAGATTCATGGTTATTATTGGAAATAGATAACAGTTGGTATTCAAAACAAAGAAAGAGACTGTTTTTAACACAGTCTCCATCAAAATTATTCAAATAAATTCATGCTTAAATATCTTTCTCCAGTATCTGGAGCAATACAAACGACTTTCTTCCCTTTCCCTAACTTTTTAGCAACTTCTATTGCGGCAAAGATTGCAGCCCCAGCGGACAGACCTACAAATACTCCTTCCTTACTAGCAACTTCTTTAAACATATATACAGCATCATCGTCTTGGATTTGCATAATTTCATCATAAATATCGGTATTTAAAATGGATGGTATAAATCCTGGACTGGTTCCTACTAATTTATGTCTCCCTGGTTTTCCTCCCGATAATACTGGTGATCCTTTAGGTTCAACCACCGTAATATGTAGATTAGGTAAATGTTCTTTTAACGTTTCACCTGTTCCTGTAATTGTCCCTCCAGTTCCAGCAGTACAAATAAATGCATCTAATTCCCCATCCATTTGGGATAAAATTTCTTTTGCAGTAGTTGTACGATGAATATCAGGGTTTGCTATGTTTTCAAATTGTTGCGGGATAAAGCTGCCTGGAATCTCTTTTTTAAGTTCTAATGCCTTCCTAATAGCTCCAGGCATCTTTTCATCACTTGGCGTTAATACTACTTTTGCTCCATATGCTCGTAAAACATTCCGTCTTTCTTGCGTACTATTATCTGGCATTACGAGGATTGCTTTATAGCCTTTGGCTGCTGCATTCATCGCAAGTCCAATCCCGGTATTACCACTTGTTGGCTCGATAATGGTATCACCAGGTTTAATCAAACCTTGCTCTTCTGCCTTTGTAATCATATTAAACGCAGCTCGGTCTTTGACACTTTTACTTGGATTATACATCTCAAGTTTTACATAAACAGTCGCAGCATCTTCTGGCACAATTTTATTCAGACGCACAATTGGCGTTTCTCCAATTAATTCTGCAATATTTTGGACAACTTTCATTCTTAGTCAGCCTCTCTTCATCAAATTCCAAATCTATTCTACATATTAACAAACAATACCATTCAAATTCCAATACTTCCTATTAAATTTGGGTTTGTAGGTATATTAATACTATTTTTACCAAAAAATCCTAAAAAATGGAGAATTATTTTGGAAAAACGGGGTAAGATACTGTTGTAAGTGAGATTGAGCATTAGAGTACGGAATAGTTCCCTTATTCTAGCGCTTAATTTCACACAAAAAAAATTTAGGAGGGTCATTAGATGGCTAATAGAAACAATCGCAACAACAACAATAACGACAACAACAATAACAACAATGCGAACAATGTTGAATTTGCGAACGAGAACGAGTTTCTTGACAACGACGATTTAAACAACAACAACAATAACAACAATCGTAACAACAATCGCAACAACAACAACCGCAACAACAACAATCGATAAGTACATTCTTATCAACGAAAAACCTGCATCTTTTTTGATGTAGGTTTTTTGTTTTAATAGTACAGATGTGATAGAGACCACAATGAAAATTCTAACTATTTGCTACACTATGACTAGTTCATAATTTACAAAAAGGAGTGTAGCATTTGGGGACAACAAAATTAGCATTTTTAACCATTGTTCTTACCTATTTCTTAATTGTATTTGGCGGTTATGTGGCATCTTCTGAATCTGGAATGGGGTGTGGACCGGATTGGCCATTATGTAATGGAGAAATTATACCAGATTTAAAAGGAGATACCTTAATCGAGTTTGGCCATCGATTAATAGGTGCGTTCTTACTTGCACTAACGCTTGTTTTATACGTTAAAATGGAGAAGAATTATAAAAAACCTGCTATAAAAAGGTTGGCACTAGTGATGCTTGGATTATTAGGACTACAATTAGTTATGGGAGCAATAGTTGTATTCTATCATTTACCTTCTGTAGTTATAACCATTCATTTACTTATTGCCATGGTATTTTTAGCGATATTAATTATTTTTTGGAGATTAGATTATCCAATTAAGTTAAAATCCACCAGGATAAAAAATCACCTGACCTATTTAATTTTATTAATTTTAGTGACGATTGGATTAGGAGCATATGTAAAACATCAACATTATGGATTAGCATGTGGGTGGTTTTCTTGCACGCAAACGTTCATACCTAAAACTGTGCCTCAGATTTTTCAAACGATCCATCGTTTTTTAGCTGCAGTTTCAGCTGTATATTTCCTCTATATTACATACATGATCTACAAAATTGATCTTTCTAATCTGAAAATTCGGTTTCTCTTAGCTCTTTTCGTTATGTTTGCTCAGCTAATTATCGGCATTATAACAATTCAATCATCCATTTCGATTTCTTATGCAGTACTACATCTAGCTGGAGCTACATTAATTTTTGCGCTCATAGTAGAAGCACGAACGATTCTACGATAAAAACTAACCTTGGTATAAACTTATGACTTTCATGCAAAATATAAGCATATGAATAGATGATTTGGAGGATTATATATGAAAGCTGTAACTTATCAAGGAAAGGAATCAATTGAAGTTAAGAAAGTTGATTTCCCAAAGATACAAGATCCTCAAGATGTAATCGTAAAAATTACTTCCACAGCAATTTGTGGATCAGATACTCACTTATTTTTAGGGAATTTTCCTACCCCTATCGATTACATTATAGGTCATGAACCAATGGGAATCGTTGAAGAAGTTGGATCAGAAGTAACAAAAGTAAAAAAGGGAGATCGTGTTGTCATCCCATTTACGGTTGCTTGCGGCACTTGTCCATATTGTAACAATCACTTAGAAAGTCAATGTGATAATGCCAATCCACATTACGATTCCGGTGGCTACTTCGGATATACAGAAAAGTTTGGTAACTACCCTGGTGGTCAGGCAGAGTATCTTCGGGTTCCATTTGGTAATTATACACCGTTTAAAGTACCAGAGGAATGTGAGCTTGATGATGAACAACTATTATTCTTATCCGATGTTCTACCAACAGCTTATTGGAGTGTAGAGAATGCAGGTGTAAAAAAAGGTGATACCGTCATTGTATTAGGTTGTGGTCCAGTTGGATTAATGACCCAAAAGTTTGCATGGCAAAAAGGAGCAGAACGAGTAATTGCAATTGATTATTTTGATTATCGTTTAAACCATGCTAGAAAAGTGAATAAAGCGGAAATATTTGATTTTACAAAGTTTGATGATATGGGAGAAACCTTAAAAGAACTTACAAGTGGAGGTGCTGATGTAGTCATTGACTGTGTTGGAATGGATGGTAAAAAATCTCCTCTTGAGTTTGTAGAACAGAAGTTGAAACTTCAGGGTGGAACGCTTGGTCCCATACAAATATCTACAAAGGCCGTTAAAAAAGGCGGTACCGTACAATTAACTGGTGTTTATGGCGGGTTATATAATATGTTTCCTCTTGGTCCTTTCTTTACTAGGAATATAACCCTAAAAATGGGTCAAGCCCCTGCACGTGCTTACATGCAAGAGCTTTATGACCAAATTGTAGATGAAACGTTTGACCCGACAGATATCATTACACACAAGCTACCATTAGATGAAGCGCAACATGGCTATGATATATTTACGGAGAAAAAAGATAACTGTATTAAAGTAGTATTAAAACCTTAGATTATAAAAGTTTGGCGAGATTTTTAAATTCCAGCTCGTCAAACTTTTGTTTTATTTTTTTTTCATCGTACTGCCATACAGCAGCTTCCAATTGGCAAGATATTGGTACATCACACTTTATTTCTGCTAGGTTTCTTGAGAGCTTCAGCATCTCCATATTATTTTTAATCTTCGTTTGAACACCTTTTGGTAATTGATCTACATTTTCTAAAAGATTGTCAATGGTTTCATATTCAGCAAGAAGTTTTAGTGCTGTTTTTTCACCAATCCCCTTTACTCCAGGGTAATTATCGGCACTATCCCCCATCAATCCTTTTAGATCAATCATTTGGCTAGGCTGAATTCCTTTTTTCTCAAAGAAATTCTGTTGATTATAAACCTCATAATTCCCCTGCCCTTTTTTCATGATCGCAACATCAATTCCTTCATCCACTAACTGGAGGATATCTTGGTCGCCAGTAAGAATCATCACTTGATGATCTGCTGCAAAATTTCTCGCTAATGTTCCGATACAATCATCCGCTTCATAATTTTCTAGTCCGATATTAGGCATATCAAATGCATCAACTACTTCTTTTACTAAATCAAACTGAGGAATTAACTCCTCAGGTGGTGCAGCACGATTGGCTTTATACGCTTCATATATTTCCGTACGAAATGTTTTACTTCCCATATCCCAACAGCAAATAACATGTGTGGGCTCGAATTTATCTACAGCGTCTAATAAATAACGTAAGAACTGATAAATACCATTTGTTGGAGTTCCATTACTTGTTCTCATAAAGTTACCACGGTACGCAGTAGCAAAAAATCCACGGAATAAAAGAGCCATTCCATCAACTAATAGTACATTTTGTTTCATTCATTTTTCCTCCTCGTTTTCTTTATTAAGGATTGCATATAGGGTATCTTGTTTTTCTTTTAACAAATCAAGATCAACATGGTCAGTCATAAGAGCTAGATGTTCATCAATATAGCCCATAATTTCCGTGATGATACGTTTATTATGTTGTTCTACTTCTTTTTGCCACTGTTCAGTATAAACTCTACCCATAATCGTTTCTATTTTCTGTAGATATGTTCGAACTTTTGGAAGTAATATTGTAAAGATTTCTTCTTTCATATTTTCTTTTTCATTGCGTTCGAAAAATGCTTTTGTACCTTTAAACATAGAAAGTGCCTTAGAAAACAAGTTCATATCTACATTAGTCAATGCTTGATCATATTCTGGCGTTGTTAAATCGAATTTTTCTACGTTAGGAAGTAAAAACGTAGAATCGATTCGCTGCATCTGGTTTCTTACTTCTCCATGATATTCCTTTAATACATCAAACAAAAATGCTTCTATTCTAAGGGATACCGCCCGAACTTCTTGGAGCAGTTCATATCCAACATAGTCAAGTAACTGCTTTGTATTTTGTTCTAATTGGACAGTAGCCTTTCTTCCAGATTCCGTAACGGTTGTTGGATTAAACCTCTCTTTAAACATATCATGATAGCGAATGGATAACCTTTCTTCCACATAATGAAGCTGTTTTGCAATTTTTTCTTGAACTCTTTCCTCGTAAACGGAATGAGTTGAATAGTTAGCTATTTCTAGTAATTGTTCTTTCTTATTAATTAACTCCTTACGATGTTGTTCCTTTTCGTGCTCATTTAAACTTGCTGTTTCAATAAAGCTGGTTAATGTTCGCTGAATACGTTTCATATCATATAATGCGCCTTCAATTGATAAGGTAGCTAGACCGTTATGAATAAAGTCATATAAATTGTCTTCAAATAAAGCCATTTGATCATTTAATATTCGCTGATCACGTTTATCTTCCAATGATTGTTTACTTGAAACAGGATAGATTTGCGGGAAACGAATACCTAATTGCAATAACTGTTCCTCTACATAATCTTTTACTAGTTTTAAGTCAGAATCGCTTTCAGCTAAATCAGCTGCATTAATGATAAAAAACATTTTATCTAATTGAAATGCTTCTTTTACTCTACCTAATTGCATTAAGAAGTCTTTATCAGCTCGTGACAGTGCATGATTATAATAAGAAACATATATAATTGCATCAGCATATTTAATATAGTCAAATGCCACATTCGTATGACGCGCATTAATCGAATCAGCACCTGGTGTGTCAACTAATGTTATACCTTGTTGTGTTAGTGAACAATCATAATACAAGTCAATTGTTTCAATATAACAAGCTTTTTTCTCATCCGTTACATAACTCGCGAAATCTTCTATTGATATGATAATCTCTTTTCCTATTACATCATTATGATCCCCATATCCCTTATAAAGAGCCATTAAATAACTTTGATATAGATGATTTAACTCATTTGAATGATAAATTTCATTTTGATCAATCCATTGAATTAACGTTGATAAGTCGGCTGTTGGTGGTGACAAGTGTTTTGTGATTGTTTGAATATCATTGGTAATCGTCTGTTCGTCTTTTAATTGAATAACCACCGTTCCATGAGAAAACGTATCCGAAACAGGGTTAATCCGATTAATTACTGCTGTAGTAGGGTTAGGTGACACTGGTAGAACACCTTCACCCAACAACGCATTCGCAAAAGAAGATTTTCCAGCGCTAAATGCCCCAAATAATGAAATGGTTAATGATCGATTTATTAAACGATCTTGTTTCTTTTTTAGATCTCCAATAAGTGACCGAAACCCTGGTAAGTTTTCAACCGTCTGAGTCGTTTGATCGATTATTCGGCTAATTGCTTCCGTTGAATAATTAGATTCACTTACGGACGAATTAGCCTCTGTCGTTTTATTTACGTTAGTTGTTGTACCGATAATCTTCATTTCCTGCGAGTCCATTTTTATCGGCTTGATCTCACTATCTTGCATTCTAGCAAGTATTAATTCTCTAGAAGTTTCTGTGATTTTAGGTGGATTTGTCAATAAATCGAGCTTTTTCTGAAGTGTATCTTGAATAGTGGCATATTCATTCAATTCCTTCATAGACTCTTGAATTTGAGATCTTTCTTCTTCATAAGATTGGCGTTTTGTATGAAAATCATTGTCAACTACTTGATGTATTTCTTCCCAAAGTAATTTAGTTTTTTGCTTAAACTTATTTTTAATGTCTGTACTAACTTCGTTTGTGTAATTGAGAATATAATCTCCATTTAATTTGGCTCCAGATTTTACATGGCTTAAAAGATCTTCTTCGTTATAGTCAATACTAAGTTGTTGAGTTTGTTCTAATAAGTTAGAATTAATTACGTTGAATTGTTGTAGTATGGAATTGCATTTTTCTCGCAATTTCCATTGGATATTTGCTTCGATACTCTTTTGTAATTCGGTCAAAAATTCATTCAGACGTTCCTGTTGTTCTTGTTCGGTTTTTTTCTTTGATCCAAATAACCCAACTTTAAAATCCTTTTGCCTAGATTCAAGGAATTTGCCAGCCTGATCCCGAAGACTAGATGGCATTATATAAGCATTTTTTAGTGTAGAGTGTACATTATCCTGAAAGGTTGTTTCTATCTCTTTTCGTTCCTGGGATATTTTTTCGATTGAATTTGTTACGGCTTTTAACCGCTTAGTAATATCTTCTGCATCCTCACTACCTAAAGATACGTGTTTTAACTTTTCTTCAAAGGATTGCTTCAAGTATTTTTTATGCTCTTCTATAATTTGATTCGTAGCACCCACAGTACGAATGTATGTTTCGTGATCCGTAAAGTGTTGAAAAAGCTGCTCCTTTATTAGATGATACTGGTTATGGCTAGTATTGGAATCCATTAGCGATGAATAATACATTTTTGTTGGTGCTAGTCCCCATTGTTCAAACGTTTGTTTAATATTTGATTCATACGTAGTAAACGGTATTTCCTGTTCATCGTGTTTGTCTACTTGGTTAATGATAATATAATAGGGAATCCCTATATCTTGAATATTTTTCAAGAAGTATAGATTAACTTCTGATTGTACATGGTTATAGTCCATGACATAAAATAAGACATCGACTAAATGTAGAGACGATTCGGTTATAATGCGATCCGCATCATCAGCTGCATCAATACCAGGGGTATCAATAATTGAACAACCAAAAGGAATTAAGTCATCTCCTGTGCTTAGTTCAATACGTTTAATGGTATCTTTATCTTTACAATATTTCTTAATCATTTCCATATCATATGGCTCGTCATATTCAATGGGTTTTTCTTTATGGAAGTAAACCCGTGCAACACCCTGCCCGGAGTTGATCTTTACAATATTTGCACTTGTTGGTATCGGACTCTTTGGTAAGAGTTCTTTCCCTAACAATGCGTTGATCATAGATGATTTACCCGCGGAAAAATGTCCAGCAAAACTAACAACAAATTCTCGATTCATACTTTTTTTATATAAATCTAATAGTTTGTTTGCATTTTTTTCATCACCGTGATCAACCAATAAGTTATGATAGACGATTAAATCATCTAATTTAATTTCTTGTTTGTTTGCATGAAGTACAGTCACGTTTTTATAAACCCCTTCGTATAAAGTGAAACTTCTAGTTAACGGGGATTTTCCCCAATAAATAGTAATGTTGAACTTGGTAAAACCATATTATTGCCTTTTTAATTCATATGATTTTACAAAATAACAATCTATTGTTTATTATACGGAATCTCACGCTGTTTTTCTACACTATATGGATAATTGATGTTCCTATCAGTTGTTAGTAAATCTTGACTTCTGTTAAAAGGATTCTTTAAAAGAGTTCTTTCCATTTTAAACCCTTACTCTTGAGCACAAGCCTAAGTTGCAGTTATGCAGCATAAGAAAGATTTCTTACCATCTAAAAAACAACTCCCTACTTAGGGAGTTTCAGCTTGTAGAGAAAGTAGGTGTTTTTTCTCTACAAGCTTTTTAAATTCTGTCATAACTGTTTTATTAAGTAAGAAATTTTTATTGAAAATAAACTCCCACACAACTAGCCTAGCTTTGCTAGGTGTGTGGCAATCTTCTTCATGTTCTGGCACGCTGCTGTGAGTAGTAC
>NZ_WOCA01000029.1 GCF_009728145.1 Ornithinibacillus caprae
TTGCATTTTAAACTTCATATAAGAGTTCCTCCTTAAGATTTTGAGTTTTAGAGTGGTGTCTATACTCATATCTTACTGGGGAGCTCTCTTTTGATCAAAGTTGAAATTAACGCTCTACAGGAATGCTGCGCTTTCTACATCTAATGTGTATTTAGCGGACTGAGGAGCCGTTTCTTAGATTTGATGGATCCTCTTTCCGCTATTTCTTAGAACTTCATAGTTTGAAATATGCTTTGGTTTTAACTCAACTGAATTTAAGGGTTCCTCATTCCTTACCCATCATTTCCTACTGGTTACCCTACCTTTCAAATTTTAATAATTGCAAGTTATCGCCTTAAATCTACAACATATGCTATAATTATTAAATACTATGTAGGTTTTTGGAGGATTTTATGATGGCAAAATATACACCGATGATGGAACAATATTTACGAATAAAAGCAGACTATCAAGATGCTTTTTTATTTTTTCGTTTAGGTGATTTTTATGAAATGTTCTTTGAAGATGCAATAAATGCAGCAAGAGAATTAGAAATAACTTTAACGAAGCGAGATGCAGGGCAAAAGGATCCAATTCCTATGTGCGGAGTACCATACCATTCTGCAGCAAATTATATTAAAAATTTAATTGAAAAAGGGTATAAAGTAGCCATTTGTGAGCAAGTTGAAGATCCGAAATCGGCTAAAGGTGTTGTAAAAAGAGAAGTTGTACAACTAATTACACCAGGAACAGTTATGGAAAGTAATATGCTTAATGAACGGAATAATAACTATATTGCTAGTCTTTCTCATTTTGAAGATGGGTCGTATGTCATTGTATATAATGATTTGTCGACAGGTGAGAACAGAATCGCACTTATTTCACATGGTTGGGACGCAGTGATCCATGAATTATATAATCAACCAATAAAAGAAGTTGTTATTTCTTCTAATCTACCAGAAGATTCCCAGCAACAGCTGAGGGATAGATTGCAAGTAACCCTTTCTTATCAAAATGAAGTGAATTTTAATGCTGAGTATCGCAGTCTATGTGAGAATTTAAATGATGAACGTCTGATGAAAGCATTTAGTCGTTTATTGAATTATATACAGCATACCCAAAAACGATCTCTAGACCATTTACAACAAGCAGAGATTATTGAATTAGATAATCATTTATCACTCGATATGTATTCTAAGCGTAACTTAGAACTAACTGAAACCATTATGCGTAAAGGAAAACAAGGAAGCTTACTATGGGTCCTTGATAAGACGGTAACTGCTATGGGGTCTAGAATGCTAAAGAAATGGTTAGAACGCCCATTATTAGTTCGTGATCATATTGAAGAGCGTCTTGAAACTGTGGATGGCTTTTATCAAGGTTTCATAGAACGAGATAGTGTTCGTGAAACACTTAAATCGGTGTATGATTTAGAACGCCTCGCTGGTAGAATTTCATTTGGAAACGTAAATGCGAGAGATCTAATTCAGTTAAAGAAATCTCTGGAGAAAATACCAGTTTTAAAACAGACGCTAAAGCAATTTAATCACAAGCAAATTGATCAGCTGGCCGACTCACTTGTTTTTCCAGAACACATTGTGTCCTTGTTAGAAAATAGTTTAGTAGATGATCCACCAGTTTCGATTAAAGAAGGTTCAATTATTAAGGATGGTTATCATGAACAGCTAGATACCTATCGTGATGCATCTAAGAATGGGAAACAATGGATTGCAGAATTGGAACAAAAAGAAAAGCAAGAAACGAATATTAAGTCACTCAAAATTGGATATAACCGAGTATTCGGTTACTATATTGAAGTGACAAAAGCGAATTTGCATTTATTACCTGAAGGTAGATATGAACGAAAACAGACTTTAACAAATGCAGAACGCTTTATCACTCCTGAATTAAAAGAAAAGGAACAATTAATTTTAGAGGCAGAAGAAAAAAGTGTTGAGCTAGAATATAATTTATTTATTGAAGTTCGTGATCAAATCAAAGAACATATTCCAGAGTTACAATACTTGGCTGATGCAGTAAGTAAAATAGATGTGTTACAGGCTTTTGCTACTGTAAGTGAAGCAAATAATTATAAACGACCTCGATTTGTTACAGACAAGCTTTCTATTAAAAATGGTCGTCACCCAGTTGTAGAGCAAGTTATGAAGGATGGATCATTTGTTCCAAACGATATTCATCTAGATCAGGACCGTAGTATATTACTAATCACTGGACCGAATATGTCTGGTAAAAGTACGTATATGCGACAGCTTGCTCTAACTGTAATCATGGGACAAATTGGGTGTTTTGTACCTTGTGATGAAGCGGAATTAATTATTTTTGATCAAATATTTACACGTATCGGTGCTGCTGACGATCTTGTTTCGGGTCAAAGTACGTTTATGGTTGAAATGCTTGAAGCGAAACACGCGTTATCAAATGCAACGGATCGCAGCTTGATATTATTAGATGAAATTGGTCGTGGAACTAGTACCTACGATGGAATGGCATTGGCCCAAGCAATAGTAGAATATATTCACCATCACGTACATGCGAAAACATTATTTTCTACGCATTATCATGAACTAACAACCTTAGAAGAAAGTTTACCTAACTTAAAAAATGTACATGTTCGCGCAGAAGAATTTGAAGGGAATGTTGTATTCCTACATCAAATTAGAGATGGTGCAGCAGATGAAAGTTATGGTATCCATGTGGCAAAGCTTGCTCAATTACCTGAGCCTTTGATTGCTCGGGCAAGTGAAATTTTGACACAGCTAGAAAGTGGTAATGAAAAGACGTTACAACCAAATGAACAGGAGCCTCAAGAATTTCAAGAAGCTCAATTATCATTTTTTGCAGATGAAAAACCATCACAGAAAAAACAGGAAATAAAATACGTAGAAGAAAAAATCGTTCAAGATTTAAGAGGGTTAAATTTACTAGAAATGACACCGCTAGACGCGTTAAATGAATTATATCGACTACAAAAGAAAGTACAAAAATAGAAAGGATTGTTTGCATGAAAATTTATCAAATGTCTGATGCATTAGCAAATAAGATAGCTGCTGGGGAAGTAGTGGAAAGACCGGCCTCTGTGGTTAAAGAGCTAATTGAAAACAGCATTGATGCAAACAGCACTTGGATTAAATTAGACATAATGGAAGCTGGTTTACAGCAAATAAAAATTACCGATAATGGTGATGGGATGTCTGAGGATGATTGTGAGCGAGCTTTTTTACGTCATGCTACAAGTAAAATTAGAAGTGAATCGGACTTATTTCATGTAAGTACACTAGGGTTTAGAGGAGAAGCTTTAGCAAGTATTGCTTCTGTTAGCAGATTAACCATGAAAACATCACAGGGCGATGAAGCTGGGACATTTCTTTCTTTAGAAGGTGGAAAAGTTTTAGAAAAAAAGAAAAGTGATGCAAGAAGGGGTACTGAAATTACTGTTTCCGACTTATTCTTCAACACTCCAGCTCGTCTTAAATACATGAAAACCATTCACACTGAATTAGGGCATATTACGGATCTATTAAATCGATTAGCGCTTTCCCACCCAAATATTCGATTTGAAGCAACACATAATGGAAAAGGACTATTTAAAACTCCAGGTACAGGTGATTTACTTCAGGTCATTTCCCAAGTATATGGAATTGGTGTGGCTAAGAAAATGATTCCAATTAATCAAGAGACACTTGATTTTTCTGTGGAAGGGTATATCGCTAAACCAGAAGTTACACGAGCTTCTAGATCATATATTTCAATTATGATTAATGGTAGATTTATTAAAAGTTATCCATTAACACAAGCAATCATTCGTGCTTACCATACGTTGTTACCAATTGGACGTTCTCCAATTGTTGTATTATCTATTACGATGGATCCTATTTTAGTGGATGTTAATGTGCATCCGACAAAGCTAGAAGTACGATTTAGTAAGGAAAAAGAATTGTGTTTATTGGTTGAAGAAACGATTAAATCGAAATTTCGTGAGACAACATTAATTCCAGAGGTTGAACAAGCACCAGTTGAAAAAAGAAAATCGTTGCAGCATAGCCTTGACTTTGATATGGACAAGAATAAAAATTACAAGCAACATACAGTTGTTCATGAAACACAGCCTGCTGTAGACCAGTCAGTTGTCCGGTCTAATTCAGTAACTGCAGAACAACAAGACACACCACATCAAGCAAATGAGGAACTAGTAGATGAATTATCAGAAACGATAGAGTCACAATCAACTAAACTATCTGGACACCCTGTAGAACCTTCTCACTTAGAGGAAGAACATACAAATTCCCGTGTACCAGTTATGTACCCAATCGGTCAGTTGCATGGTACATATATCTTAGCACAAAATGATGAGGGTTTTTATATGATTGACCAACATGCTGCACAGGAACGGATTAAGTATGAGTTTTTCAAGAAAAAATTAGGGGAGACATTTAATGAATCTCAAGAATTACTCATTCCAATGACATTTGAGTTTTCCAAACAAGAATCTATTTTTATCGAACATCATAAAAGTGAACTAGAAAAAGTGGGTTTGTTTTTGGAGAGTTTTGGGAATCAAACGTATGTTATTCGTTCGCACCCGAATTGGTTTCCGAAAGGATTTGAGGAAGAGATCATTCGTGAAATGATTGAACAGGTAATGCAAGAGGAACGGATTAATATTGAATCCATTCGAGAAGAAGCAGCCATATTAATGAGCTGTAAACGTTCGATTAAAGCCAATCATCATTTAAATCATGATGACATGTATCGTTTGCTACAAGATTTGCGTAACACAACAGACCCGTTCACGTGTCCGCATGGTCGTCCAATAATCGTTCACTTCTCATCCTATGAACTTGAAAAAATGTTTAAGAGAGTTATGTAAATGAGGTATAAATCCATTACACTTCGCAAAAACTAGGAACAAAGGTGCATTGTGCCCTTATTGGTTTTAAAAGGTGGAGTGTAAATGGATAATCAAAAACTAATAAACTTCTTGAATCAATTGTTATCAAATCATTTTGTCATGTATGTGAAATTACATCGTTATCATTGGTTTGTACAGGGAAGACATTTCTTTCAACTTCATAAAACGTTTGAAGAGATGTATGAGAAGATTGCAGAGGATTTAGACGAGGTGGCAGAGCGTATTTTAGCAATTGATGGAAAGCCATTAGCAGTTATGTCTAAATACTTAGAGGAAACGACGTTAGTAGAGGCTAACGCGGATGATAAGGAAGATGAAATCATTGATCAGCTGATGGAGGATTATAAACAAATTATTTCCGAGATTAAAGAAATCGGTATTCCATTGGCAAATGAACAAAAAGATGAACCTACGGCTGATCTGTTAATTGGTCTACAAGCGAGTTATGAGAAATACGTTTGGATGCTGACGGCATATCGTGCTTATAAATAAACGTTTTTAGGGGAATACGAATGAAAAATAAAGTAGTAGCTATTGTTGGCCCTACTGCGGTTGGAAAAACAAAGTTGAGTTTAGAAGTTGCGAAGCAATTTGATGGTGAAATTATTAGTGGAGATTCAATGCAAGTATATAAAGGTATGGACATCGGCACCGCTAAAATAAAAAAACAAGAAATGCAAGGAATTCCACATCATTTAATTGATATTCGGAATCCAGATGAATCATTTTCTGTTGCTGACTTTAAAGAATGTGTGCAAACATACATAGATGAAATTTCGAACAATAATAAACTTCCCATCATAGTTGGAGGTAGCGGGCTCTATATTCAGGCAACCTTGTTTGATTATAACTTTGCTACCAAAAAACGCGACGAAACGATTACCAAAAGGTTAGAAGAAGAATTAAAACGTAATGGTAATGAAGCATTATACCATCGTTTAAAGAAGATTGATCCAATACAAGCAGAAAAAATTCATCCTAATAATTACCGGAGAGTAATTAGAGCACTTGAAATTGTTGAAACAACAGGATTAACAATGAGTGAGTATCATGCAAACCAATCAAATGAATCTCCATATGATGTTCAGCTGATAGGTCTTGAAATGGATAGAAAAACTCTATATGATCGCATTAATAAGCGTGTCGATCAAATGGTAGAAGAAGGAATTGTTGAGGAAGTCAGGCATTTGTATGAGCAAGGTTATGAGAATTGTCAATCCATGAAAGCAATAGGCTATAAAGAATTTTTACCATATTTTAAAGGTGAAATAAACTTAGACCAAGCAATTCAAATATTAAAGCAAAATTCACGCAGATATGCTAAAAGACAATATACATGGTTTAAAAATAAAATGGACGTTCATTGGTATACGATTACACCTGAAACTATAGATGATAAAATTCAAATTATTTCACAAGATTTAGCAGGATTCTTAAAAGAAAGGTAGAAATATATTATATATAGATAGAAAAGAGGAGGATTTATGATGGCGCAATCTGTAAACATTCAAGACCATTATCTTAACCAGCTAAGAAAGGATCACATTTCTGTGACTGTATTTTTAACAAATGGTTTTCAATTAAGAGGGATTGTAAAAGCATTTGATAATTTTACGGTATTGTTGGAAACAGAGGGTAAACAACAATTAATCTTCAAACATGCTATATCAACATTTGCTCCTGTAAAAAATGTAAATATCGATAAAGAATAAATGACAATAACGAACGCTTTCTTAAGCGTTCGTTTTAAATTTTTTCAATGTAAAAACCATGTCATCCTCTAGCCTCCTGTGGTGAATGGTTACGTCATTACATGGAGTAGAAGGTATCATATTAAAAAGAAGATAGGCGTTTGTCACACCTTTTACTCCTTAAACGTATACTATGGTGACGAAGGGGTGATGACGTGGGAACACAAAAGGTACAAAATAAAAATGGTCAAATAAATATAATACTTCGTGATAAAAAGCCCGTAAATGTAGAATCATCTAATACTGTGAAAACCATGGACCGTGACCGTGATCCATTTAAACATATTGAGGAAGAATTTTCGTCATTCGTTGGAATGAAAAGATTAAAACAACGAGTCAAAGAAATCTATGCAACAATTGTTATTAATGAAAAGAGAAAAGAACTTGGGTTAACTAGCACGAAACAAGTGCTTCATATGTTGTTTAAAGGTAATCCAGGTACTGGAAAAACTACTGTTGCTAGAAAACTTGCGAAGATCTACTTTGATATGAATTTGTTGTCAAAGGGACATTTCATTGAAGCGGAACGGGCTGACTTGGTTGGAGAATATATTGGGCAAACAGCACAAAAAACCCGCGCAATTATACAAAAAGCCCAGGGTGGAATCTTGTTTATTGATGAAGCATATTCACTGGCCCGTGGTGGTGAGAAAGACTTTGGAAAGGAAGCGATTGATACACTCGTCAAACAAATGGAGGATTACGGAAATGACTTTGTGTTGATCCTTGCTGGTTACCCTTATGAAATGGAGAGATTTTTAAATCTGAATCCTGGTCTTAAATCACGGTTTCCATTTATATTAGACTTTGAGGATTATGAAGTAGACCAATTAATGGAGATTGCAAGACAGATGGCTTCAGAGCGTGAATATCAATTAACGAAGGAAGCGGAGTGGAAGCTTCGAGCATATTTATATAAACAACAACAAGAAACAACACGAAACTTTTCCAATGCACGATGTGTACGAAATATTATTGAGCACGCTATTCGACTTCACGCTGTCCGCTTATTATATAAAAGTCAGGTTACATCAGAGGATTTAATTTTACTAACTGGTAGTGATTTATCTCTTGATCATCAATAGTCCCTGAATTTTGTGATGCATCATTATCTTTGCTATGATATAAAATGAACCTTGTTATAGACATATAAAGAAAGAGGTTATTTATGCATGTCTTTAGAAACTATACTAATAATCGCAGTAAAAAAACCAGATCAACAAGATGAGCGTTTTCAATCATCATTGGATGAACTAATTTCATTGTGTAAAACAGCGGGTGGAACGGTAGAAAAGATCATGACTCAAAATCGAGTCCGTATCCATCCTGCTTTTTATATTGGTGAAGGAAAAGCGGAAGAAATTAAGCAGGAAATTGAGGATTTAGTAATTGATTTAGTCGTTTCTAACGATGAATTGTCAGCTGGTCAATTACGAAATTTAAGTAATCTTTTCGGTGTCCGAGTCATTGATCGTAGCCAATTAATTTTAGACATCTTTGCAGGTCGAGCCAAAACAAAGGAAGGTAAAATGCAGGTTGAACTTGCTCAATTAGAATATATGTTACCGAGGCTAAGAGGGCAAGGTACAGAACTTTCACGCCTAGGTGCAGGGATTGGTACCAGAGGACCTGGGGAAACGAAATTGGAAACAGATCAAAGACATATAAGACGACGAATCCATGATATTAAACGCAGACTTAAAGTAGTTGTAGGACAGCGGGAGCAGTATCGCAAGCGAAGAAAGACGAATGATGTCTTTCAGATTGCTATTGTTGGGTATACCAATGCTGGAAAATCAACTTTATTTAATCGTTTAACAAATAGCACCTCATTAGAGGAGGACAAGCTATTTGCAACACTTGATCCATTAACTAGGAAAATTCAGCTTCCTTGTGGATTTCAACCATTAATTACAGATACGGTTGGTTTTATTCAGGATTTACCGACGACATTAATTGCTGCTTTTCGATCTACTCTAGAGGAAGTAAAAGAAGCTGATTTTATTTTGCATGTGGTCGATGGCTCCCATCCTGATCATGTGAGACATCAAGATACAGTACTAAAATTACTAGAGGAGTTAGATGCACATACCATTCCAACGCTAACTATCTATAACAAACGAGACAAAGTTATGGATGACTTCATTCCTATGAATCGTCCATACATGGTTATGAGTGCTTTGCAAGAAGCGGATATTGAGAAATTTACTTTTTATGTTGAGGAAGTATTAAAAGATGAATGGGAGCATTACATAGCAAACCTAGATCCTGAAGAAGGGAAATTAATTAATCGATTAGAACAAGAGACTATTGTAGAGAAGAAAATATTTGATGAAGAAAATAATTCATACATTATTCAGGGGTATGTTCCGCCTGAACACCCATTGAAGAGTAGATTAAAGGAGTAACCATGAATGATTGAAAGAATAGCACAACAAGCAGAAATAGACTGCAAAAAACAACATGAAGAAATAAATAAAACAGTAGAAATAAACCAAAAGCGAGTATTAGAAGCCTTTACAAAAAATAGGGTAAGTGATAGCCATTTTAATTCAAGTAGTGGCTATGGTTACGATGATTCGGGAAGAGATACATTAGAAGCAGTTTATTCGGATGTATTTGGTGGAGATTCGGCATTAGTTAGACCACAGCTAGCTTCTGGTACTCATGCGATTAGTACTTCATTATTTGGTGTATTACGGCCGGGGGATGAGATGATTTATATTACCGGGAAACCGTACGATACGCTTGAAGGAGTAATTGGTACCAAAACAAGCGAATCTGCTAATAATGGTTCATTATTAGATTTTAATATCTCGTATAACGAAGTAGCTCTTAAGCATGACGGTTCAATAGATTATGACGGAATTAAGGATGCAATTAACCATAAAACGAAAGTAGTGGCGATCCAGCGGTCTAAAGGTTACGATGATCGTCCTTCCTTTCCAATTGTTGAAATTGAAAAAATGATTTCATTTGTTAAAGAAATCAATCCAGCATTAATTGTTTTTGTTGATAACTGTTATGGTGAATTTGTAGAAGAACAAGAACCTTTACATGTCGGTGCCGACCTTATTGCTGGGTCATTAATTAAAAATCCAGGTGGTGGTATTGTACGTGCTGGCGGTTATATTGTTGGACGAGCTGATCTCGTAGATCAATGTGCAAATCGTTTAACTGCACCTGGATTAGGGAAAGAAATAGGTGCAACGTTTCATGTGCTGCAGGAAATGTACCAAGGATTTTTCTTAGCACCACATATTGTAGGTGAAGCGTTAAAAGGTGCTGTGTTTACATCGCGATTTTTAGAACTACTGGGATTTGAAACAACTCCACAGTATGAGGTAAAACGAACAGATTTAATTCAATCTGTTACATTCAAACAAGCAGAGCAGATGATAAAATTCTGTCAGGCAATTCAACGTAATTCTCCTGTAAATTCCTATGTAACACCGTACCCTAGTGATATGCCTGGCTATGAAGATCAAGTTATAATGGCAGCGGGAACATTTATTCAGGGTTCTAGTATTGAATTATCTGCTGATGGACCAATTAGAGAGCCGTATATTGCTTTTGTGCAAGGTGGACTTACCTATGCTCATGTCAAAATTGCCTTGAAAGAAGCAGTGAAAGTGGTATTATCTGAGGAAGTAAACCAACAATAAGCAAAAGAGTAATCGACCTCTTTTGCTTATTACTATTTTATGTTAGAAAACCTAACATTCCCTTGACACGTTACATAACATATAATAAAATAAATTTAAGCGAAAAGGAGTGTCACCTATATGGATGATAAAGATCGCCGTTCGATGCCTTTGTTTGGTATCGGAATTGTAATGAAACTTACTGAATTGACAGCAAGACAGATACGTTATTATGAAGAGCATGATTTAATACACCCAGAGAGAACATCAGGAAATCAACGGTTGTTTTCCTTTAATGATGTAGATCGATTATTAGAGATTAAAAATTACTTAGATAAAGGTTTGAACCTTGCAGGTATTAAATTATTACTAACTGGAGAGCAAGAGGAAAAAGAAGTTCCAAAATCAGAGAAAAATGAAAAATCAGATATGACTGATAAAGAGTTAAGAACTATTTTAAGAAACGAGATAACAGAAGCAGGTCGCTTCGGTAAAGCTAGTCTAAGACAGGGCGAGCTATCTAGGTTTTTTGTTAAACATTAGTAATCTAGAGAAATAGGCTATTAGTTTAATCTTATTTCTCTAAATATATAAAATATTACAGGAGGAGAAACATGAGTTATACCAAAGAAGAGGTTTTAAAACGAATTGAAGAAGAGAATGTTAGGTTTATTCGCTTACAATTTACGGATATGCTGGGGACAATTAAAAACGTAGAAATACCGTTAAGTCAATTGGAAAAGGCATTAGACAACAAGATGATGTTTGATGGCTCCTCTATTGAAGGTTTCGTACGTATTGAAGAATCAGATATGTATTTATATCCTGATTTAGACACATTTGTAGTATTCCCTTGGACATCTGAGAAAGGTAAAGTTGCGCGTTTTATTTGTGATATTTACAATCCAGACGGAACACCGTTTGAAGGGTGCCCACGCTACAATTTAAAACGTAATCTAAAGAAGATGGAAGCATTAGGTTTTGACGCATTTAATATTGGAACTGAGCCAGAATTCTTCTTATTTAAATTAGATGAAAAGGGAGATCCATCTTTAGAGCTTAATGACCATGGTGGATATTTTGATTTAGCACCTACCGATTTAGGTGAAAATTGCCGTAGAGATATCGTACTTGAGCTAGAGGAAATGGGATTTGAAATTGAAGCATCTCACCATGAGGTAGCTCCAGGTCAACATGAAATCGATTTTAAATATTCTGATGCAGTAAAACATGCGGATGATATTCAAACATTTAAACTAGTTGTTAAAACAATAGCTAGGAAGCATAATTTACATGCAACATTTATGCCGAAACCATTATTTGGTGTAAATGGATCTGGAATGCACACAAATATGTCATTATTTAAAAATGGAGAGAATGCATTCTACGATCCAAGTGGAGATTTAGAATTAAGCGAGACTGCATATCAGTTTATTGCAGGTATAATCAAACATGCAACTAACTTTACCGCTGTTACAAACCCAACTGTAAACTCTTATAAGCGACTAGTGCCAGGATATGAAGCGCCTTGTTATGTTGCCTGGTCAGGTTCCAATAGAAGTCCATTACTTCGTATTCCTAACTCACGTGGATTAAGTACCCGTGTTGAGGTGCGTAGTGTAGATCCATCTGCTAACCCATATATGGCTTTATCTGTTTTATTGGCTTCAGGATTGGATGGAGTAGAAAATAAACTAACGGCTCCATCTGCGGTAGATCGTAATATTTACGTGATGAACAAAGCAGAACGTGAAGAGAACGGTGTAAAAGATTTACCAGCAACATTAATGGATGCACTGAATGAATTACAAAAAGATGAAATTATTGTAGGTGCATTAGGAGAGCACTTGTTTGAGCACTTTATGGAAGCAAAAGAGATCGAATGGGATATGTTCCGTACGACTGTTCACCCATGGGAAAGAGAACAGTATTTAACTCAATATTAAAATTTAACCCCTTGATAATCAAGGGGTTTTTTCTATATGCATGTATTAATGAATATGTCGATATAGACCGATTACTTTTCCTAAAATAGATACGTTCGTGTAAATTAATGGTTCCATTGTTGCGTTTTCAGGCTGTAAACGAATATGATCTTTTTCTTTGAAAAATCTTTTTACAGTTGCTTCATTATCCTCTGTCATTGCCACTACGATATCTCCATTTTGTGCTGTGCTTTGTTGCTTCACGATGACCATATCACCATCTAAAATTCCTGCCTCGATCATACTTTCTCCATCGATAACAAGAACGAAAAGATTATCATCTGGTCCCGCACTAGAACTTGGAAGTGGGATAAACTCTTCAATATTCTCTACTGCCGTAATAGGGATACCAGCTGTTACTTTACCGATAACGGGAGCGTACCGAGCTTCTTCTCTCGGTATGTTATTTTCTTCTGATAAATCTAGTATTTCGATTGCTCTCGGTTTAGTAGGGTCTCTTCTAATAAAACCCTTACTTTCTAGACGTGATAGATGTCCATGAACAGTTGAACTCGATGCTAGGCCTACTGCCTCGGCAATTTCACGTACTGATGGTGGATACCCTTTTTTGTTAACTTCATCTTTTATGTAATCTAATATGGCTTGTTGTCGTTTTGATATTTTTGTCATCTATCGATCACCTCGTACATATGATTTATTAATGATAGTTTACCATTCTGTTTATCAAAAAGCAAACGTTCGTTCGAAAAACTATTGACAGGATCATATGTTCTGATATAATTAAAAATAGAACAAAGGTTCCTATAAGAGGGAGAAAGGGATGATGATGGTATGTTTGAAAAAGTTACTAAAACAGATATATTCTACATCGTTGCGTTTATTTTAACTTTAGGTTTTCTATACTTTTCACTAATTACTGCATAATAGGAGATTAAATCATTGGATGCCATAATATATTGTCGTGTAAGCACAGATAAACAAACACAAGAGTCATCATTAGAACGACAAAAAGTAGAACTACTAAGTTTAGCTAATCGTTATAATATGAATGTAGTTACATGTATTGAAGAAAAAGCGAGTGGGTATGAGATCGAGCGTGAAGGTGTATTTGAAATGCTAGATGTCTTTTCATCAGGAAGAGCTAATTGTCTTCTTGTTCAAGATGAAACAAGGCTAGGTAGGGGGAATACAAAAATTGCATTATTTCATCAGTTGCAAAAATTACATATTCCAATCTATACACATATTCACGATGGTAAATTAGAAATATCAGAGTCAGATTCGATGGTATTGCAAATTGTAAGTATTGTAGAAGAGTATCAACGGAAGATTCATAATGCAAAGATTAAACGAGGAATGAAAAAAGCTGTTAGAGATGGTTATAACCCTGCTCAGAACATGAAAAATAGACATAGAGCTCCAGGTCGTGAAAAGAAATCTGTACCTATAGAAGAAATTGTTCGGTTGCGTCAAAAAAATTTAACATTTGGTGAAATTTCCAACACGTTGAATGGACTTGGCTATGATATATCTAAAGCAACGATACATAGACGCTATCAAGAATACCAAATGCTTGATTCTGATACATAAGAGAGGTAACATAAAAAAAGCTAGAACATATAGGTTCTAGCTTTTTAAGTGTTTAGAACATGAAAATAATACGTTTGGGAAATCTATAGATATGATTTAGATTTAGGAGGTTTATTATGTTATCAAAGGAGAAATTGGAGAGAATAAATGTATTGTCAAGAAAGTCAAAAAATGAAGGTTTGACAGATGATGAAAAAGTTGAACAAAAAAACTTAAGAGAAGAATATTTAAAAAATGTTCGTAAATCATTTAAGAATCAATTTAAGTCTATGACTGTAGTAGATCGAGAGGGAAATGATGTTACCCCACAAAAGGTAAAAGATTTACAAGAAAGAAGCAAAAAACATTAAGTAACAATGTTGTAAGTGAACATAATGAAATATTTTGAGTAAGAATATTCTGCAATCCTTGTTATTGCTTGTTATAGATATTGTTTCATTATAAGATAAGAAAAGTAGTACATCCTTTAAAAATGGAAAGGGGAACAGACGATGTCGAACAATGTAGAACAATTATCAATTAATACAATTAGAACACTGTCAATTGATGCAATTGAAAATGCGAATTCTGGTCATCCAGGCCTACCAATGGGAGCAGCGCCAATGGCATATACCCTTTGGACAGATTTTATGAATCATAATCCAAAAAACTCAAAATGGTTTAACAGAGACCGTTTTGTACTATCTGCAGGACATGGTTCTATGCTGTTATATTCATTATTACATCTATCAGGTTATGACGTTTCCATGGATGATTTGAAAAATTTCCGTAAATGGGATTCGAAAACACCAGGACATCCAGAAGTACATCACACTGATGGAGTTGAAGCTACTACTGGTCCATTAGGGCAAGGTATTGCTATGTCTGTTGGAATGGCAATGGCAGAAGAGCATTTATCTGCAAAATATAATAAAGAAGATGTATCCATTATTGACCACTATACATATGCACTAGTAAGTGACGGGGACTTAATGGAAGGAATTTCTCATGAAGCAGCTTCATTAGCAGGTCATTTAAGACTTGGTAAATTAATTGCGCTTTATGATTCAAATGACATATCTTTAGATGGTGAGTTAAATCGTTCTTTCTCTGAAAACATCGAAGATCGCTTTAAAGCTTATGGTTGGCATGTGTTACGTGTTGAAGATGGAAATGACGTTAACGCTTTACGAAATGCTATTAAACAGGCACAAGAAAATACTGAGCAGCCAACTCTAATAGAAGTAAAGACAGTGATTGGATATGGTTCACCAAATAAATCAGCTTCTGCAGCATCTCATGGAGCACCACTAGGCAAGGATGAGGTAAGTTTAACAAAAGAATTCTATAAGTGGTCTCATGAAGAATTCCATGTACCAGAAGAAGTATATGCTGATTTTAATGAAAAAATCGTTGAAAAAGGCACAAAATCAGAGGAACAATGGAACGATCTATTCCAAACATACAAAGAAAAATATCCAACAGAGGCAACTGAATTAGAGCTTGCAATTAAAGGAGAGCTTCCACAAGGATGGAATCAAGATCTTCCGGTTTATGAACCTGGAGAAGATAACCTAGCAACAAGAGCTTCTTCTGGAGAAGTGCTAAATGGAATTGCAAAAGCTGTACCTTATTTCGTTGGTGGTAGTGCCGACTTAGCTGGTTCTAATAAAACAACGATTAAAAATGAGGAAGATTTCAGTCGTAACAATTATTCTGGTAGAAATATTTGGTTCGGAGTAAGAGAGCATGCTATGGGAGCAGCACTAAATGGAATGGCATTACATGGTGGTCTTAAAGTATATGGAGGTACATTCTTTGTCTTCAGTGATTACTTACGTCCGTCAGTACGTCTTTCAGCAATTATGAATACTCCTGTAACATATGTATTTACGCATGATTCTATTGCTGTTGGAGAAGATGGTCCAACGCATGAACCAGTTGAACATTTAGCAGCATTACGTGCTATGCCAAACTTATCTCTTATTCGTCCAGCAGATGGCAACGAAACCCAGGCAGCATGGCGTTTGGCAGTAGAATCGACCAATAAACCAACTGCATTAGTGTTAACTAGACAAAACCTTCCAACATTAGCAGGTACAAAAGAAAATGCTTATGAAGGAGTTAAAAAAGGTGCCTATGTTGTAAGTAAAGCAAATAAAGAAACACCTGATGCACTGTTAATTGCTACTGGATCAGAAGTGCAATTAGCTGTGAAAGCTCAAGAAGCATTAAAAGAACAAGGTGTAGATGTAAGTGTCGTAAGTATGCCATCATGGGACCGCTTTAACGAACAAGATGCATCATATAAGAATGAAGTTCTACCAAGTAAAGTAGAAAGTAGAGTAGCTATTGAAATGGGTGCTACTTTTGGATGGGAGCGCTATGTAGGTGATCAAGGTATTGTAATGGGGATCGATACGTTTGGTGCTTCTGCCGATGGAAATAAAGTAATAGAAGAGTATGGATTTACGGTAGAAAATGTTGTGAACAATGTATTACGTTTAGTTAAATAATGACTAAAAAAGGGATGATTTCATATAGGAATCATCCTTTTTTTTACAATGGTTTCAAACGACAAAACTAGTGTTTGTTTTTAACATATTGTGACATGATTTTGTAGGATGAAGGCATATAATAGAGTAAATAGAGGAGGGGTAGTTTTGAAAGAGTTTTCTATATATTGGATTAAAGAAGAATTTGCTTCTCATTATTTTTATAAGAGTGATATCCTATATCGATTTATTAAATCATATCAAAAAGAAGATAGAAGGGACCTTTCATTACAGTTTGATTATATAACAAACAACTTTCCTAGTCAGGCTATTATCTCTAATATGAAATGGTATCTTACTAATCATGCTACATATCAAATAGATGGAAATGAAATCAAAATACAGGAACAATCAAATAATATTACTTTACATATTCATGAAAAACATATAAAATTTCGTTGTGAATCACTTCAGGATGCAGAAAAACTACTATTCCCAGTGTTACGGTTAATCTATCCATTTTTATTTATTGTGGATGATCATCTTTATAATTTTGGTTGGATTTCACCTGTAACAATAAGTATGATGCATCATGGTCAACAAGTATTGTATTCCTATGGATGATTTACTATACTGAATAAGAGACAACACGAAGGAGGAAACAAGGAATGGACACGATTTGGGTCGTATTAATCGCAATAGGAGCGTTAATCGCAGGTGTTGCTCTTGGATTTTTTATCGCTAGAAGATATATGATGAACTACTTGAAAAAGAATCCACCAATTAATGAGCAAATGCTTCGTACGTTAATGATGCAAATGGGTCAAAAGCCATCACAAAAGAAAATCAATCAAATGATGCGTGCAATGAATAATCAAACAGGTAAATAAGGGATTTAATCCGTTCATTTTTAGTATAGACCATTGCACATACCCCGTACTTATGTAGTATGGGGTTTTTATTTTCAGAGAAGGTAATTCAATATTCTTATCCTTCCAATGTGATTAATATTATCGAAAATCAGAATAATCTAAGGAACATAATTCAGTTAATTGTCATATTCGTTGCTAATTATGTCCGTTTCATTTGATACAATAGATAATAATAGGTTCAAAAGGAGGTTCTAAGATTGTCTGAAATAAACATCTTTCTTGCGTTTGGAGCTGGATTCTTATCCTTTGTTTCTCCATGCGTATTACCACTATTTCCAGCTTTTCTATCTTACATAACCGGTATGAGTGTTAGTGAATTAAAAGATGATCATAAAATGCTTAATAAAAAAAGCATTTTACATACGATTTTTTTCCTATTAGGGTTCTCTAGCGTCTTTATTATGATTGGATTTACAACATCATTTATTTCTGAATTCTTACTTACCTATCAAGATATAATAAGACAGGTAGGGGCCATTGTAATAATCTTTTTCGGTCTAGTAATTGTTGGGGTATTTAATTTCGAATTTTTAATGAAAGATAAAAAAATCACATTTAAGAATAGACCTGCAGGTTTTTTTGGTTCTTATATTATAGGTTTGGCATTTTCAATGGGTTGGACGCCTTGTACAGGACCGATATTAGCAATTGTTTTATCATTAGCTGCTACCAATCCCCAAACAGGTATGGTTATGATGATTAGCTATGTGTTAGGTTTCTCAATTCCTTTCTTATTACTTTCGTTTTTCATCGGAAGGCTTAATTGGATTAAGAGAAACAGTCTTCGTTTAGTTAAAATCGGTGGTTACATAATGATTTTAATGGGGATAGCTTTATTTTTTGACTGGATGACCAAGCTTACATCGTTCCTAGCTGGATGGATAGGTTTTTACGGGTTTTAATCGTGATTCAACTCACACTTTGATGGATTTTATCCATGTTTTATATTATGATATTTACATACACACTAAAAAGGAGAGCAATTCATGTACAAAACGAACGATCTCATACTTCGTACAACTACTTCATTAATTGCATTTATTTTATTAGGTTTTGCAATTTACTTATTACTAGCCGGACATAATGCTCCTGGAGGAGGGTTTATAGGCGGTTTAGTGACAGCTGCTGCAGTTGTACTTATGTATATGGCGTACGGAATAAATGTAGTTGATAAAATTATACCGATAAATTACCGAACAATGGCATTGATAGGTTTACTAATTGCTGTTGTTACAGGAATTGGGGCATTTTTGTTTAGCGAGGAGTTCTTATCCCATACATTCGGTTATTTTCATTTTCCGATATTTGGAGAAATAGAATTAGCCACAGCAATGTTGTTTGACGTGGGAGTTTACCTAACCGTTATTGGAGTTACAGTAACCATCATTTTGAATATAGCAAATGACCAATAGGTTATGGCTGATTAAATACTATTATTGGGGGAAGTAATAGATGGCGAAAATTCTTATTGTAGATGATGCTAAATTTATGCGGGTTACATTGACAAACATCTTTGAAAAAGGCAACCACGAAATTGTAGGGGAAGCTGAGGATGGACGTAAAGCAGTTCAGTTATATAAACAATTTCAACCAGATTTAGTCACAATGGATATTACAATGCCAGTTATGAACGGGATTGACGCTATTAAAGAAATTATGGAGTTTAACCCAAATGCTCAAATCTTAGTATGTTCAGCTATGGGGCAACAAAAAGTTGTCGTTGAAGCAATAGAAATGGGCGCAAAAGATTTTATTGTAAAGCCATTTGATGAACAACGAGTATTAGAAACAGTAAATAGAATACTACAAAACAACAGTGATCTAAGTACAAATAAATTGTAATTGGGTTTTGGGATGGAGAAAAGAGTGAGATTATATGTTTTGGGTTGTTGCTAGTACTGTAGTAGCTATTATAATGGCTACTGCGATGATTTTCATTCGTTTAAAAGCTTCTAGGAAACCAGCTTCGATTAAAAAAATAATTTTACCACCCATATTTATGAGTACTGGGGCACTTATGTTTGTATTTCCAGAATTTCAAGTTAATTGGGTGCAGGTTCTAGAAGCAATTTCTGTAGGTGTGTTTTTTTCTTTTTTTCTTATTAAAACATCGAAATTCGAAATTCAAGATCGAGATATCTATTTAGTACCGTCCAAAGCATTTGTTATTATCTTATTCGGGCTGTTGATTATTCGAATTGTTGCTAAATTGTTAATTGGAGGAACAGTTTCCTTCGGTGAGACAAGTGGGATGTTCTTTTTACTGGCTTTTGGAATGATTATTACATGGAGAATCGCTATGTTATATAAATTCATTCAGTTGGAAAAGCAATTAAAACAATCAGCAATATAAAAGGAAGAGGAAGCGTCCTGTCGACGCTTCCTTTTTTAAATAGCAATCTATTACTTCGTGTTTTTTTGTTTCTGATAATTACTTTCCCAATTCTCTGCATAGTTTTCTCTAGACATCTTAAAAAACGGTTCATATGGAGAGACATCAATATTTTTCTGTTTCAATTTTTTGCGTAGAAATTTATGATCTCGCTTCGGGGTAGCGATAATGTAACCCTCAATAATCGTTTCCTGTGTAATTGTTTTAGAACCTTTCTCGATAGCAACCTCACCAATTTTACTAGCGATTTTCTGTCTAGCAACATCTCTAAATAATTCAGGTACGGGAGAAACTAATTCTTCTAAAAAATTTTTTTCCTCTTCTCCCCACATATGTCTTGTTTTGTCAATATAATGTTTTTCCCAATCCATATCTGATTTTCCATCTTCTTTAGGGAGTTGTTTTAAAAACTTTCGAAACATAAAATAGCCACCGATTGCCATCAAACCGATCAAAAGGAATCCCCACAAAATTATAAAATAATCTCCAATAACTGACATATTTTCACCTAATTCTCATACAATCTTATAAAACGTTTATTTTTAACTGTTTTTATAGTAAGATTACTAATAATTAACTACTGTTATACAAGATATCATTCACATTTCATAAACAGTTATGCTAATATAATTATAATCGGATTTTCTTGTATAAACAAGTTTCATAATTTTATCTATACATACATATAAGTTATATAGAAGTATTTTATGTAGTTATTTGTAGAAAAGGGGGTGAAAGTGGTGGAAAAAAACTCGAATAAAATGGAAATGGCAAATACTCATTCTACTACCTATCCTCATGAAAAAGATGAAAGTAGTCATCAAAAAATATTCGAAGATTTATCATCACTACCCAACTTTATGCAACAATGGATTGATACAAATTTAAATGATGTTGTTTTAGTTTGGGATGAAAATGGGAAGGGAATTTATTTTTCCAAATCTATTAAACAAGTATTAGGGTATAATCAAACCGACTTATATGGAGTATCTTGGAAAGAGATCATTTCACCAGAGGATACACCATTTTTAGAAGAAACAATAAACCTGAAAGATCATACAAATAAGGTTTTAAATTTACATTTTCGTACCAAAGATGAAAGGTATAGATGGTGTGAATGTAAAATGGTCAGACTAAAAGATGATAATAGTAACATTTATTATCTATCAACACTAAGAGATATTACGGATAAAAAAGAAATAGAAGAAATGATGGTACGATCAGAGAAAATGTCTATTGCGGGTCAGCTTGCTGCAGGTGTAGCTCATGAAATTCGGAATCCACTGACATCAATTAAGGGATTTTTGCAATTATTGCAGGCTGGTGTCAATCGGAAGGATGTCTATTACAAGATTATGATCGATGAAATAGAAAAAATGGAGAAGATTACTTCCGAGTTACTCTTTATATCAAAACCACTAACCGATCAAAAACAAAACGAGTCTATTGGACAAATGATCGAAGATGTAGTTAAATTACTGAAATCACAAGCAAAGTTAAAGAATATTGAAATAACCTATAGCAAAGACGTTGAGCTATCTATTTTTTGTGACCGTTCACAAATAAAGCAAGTACTCTTAAATCTAATTAAGAATGCCATTGAAGCTATGGAGGAATCTGGTACAATTGATATTTCAATTGGCCACGTTGACTCATGCATACAAATCGATGTCATAGATGAAGGTCCAGGAATACCTGAAGAAGTAATACATAAACTTGGCGAGCCATTTTTTACTACAAAAGAGAACGGTACTGGACTTGGTTTAATGATTACGAAGCAAATACTTGAACGTCATGATGCAACATTGGAAATTTTTCAAAATGAAGATAAAGGTAGTACATTCCGAATGAGGTTTCCTGCAATTTGTTAAATTATTTTTATTATATTATCTTATCGGTGTACATGTTCCCTAAGTGTATAAGAAAAAATTATCACTCGAAATAAGTTTTTACTATACAAAATCCAGCATGAAACAATTGTTTTATGCTGGATTTTCATTTAAGATAGGTAATGTAGAAATTATACTTTTTATATTTTTCAAGGTTTCATAGATAAGAGATTATTATGTCTTAATAATCTTTTTTTATGATGTCAAACTTTGAAGAAACCACAGGAAAGGGGTTACACAATGGGAGAAAATAATGCATTTAATGCGAAAAAGCAATTTGAATTAAATGGAAAAACGTATAACTATTATGAATTAAAAGCATTAGAAGAAGCTGGATTAGGAAACGTATCACGTTTACCATTCTCTATTCGCGTACTATTAGAATCTTTAGTACGTCAATACGACGGACGCGTGATCAATGATGAACATGTTAAAAGACTTACAAAATGGGGTACAAAAGAAGGCAATGGAGTAGACGTTCCTTTTAAACCTTCACGTGTAATTTTACAAGATTTTACTGGTGTTCCAGCAGTTGTTGACCTGGCATCTCTACGTAAAGCAATGGTAGATATGGGTGGAGAACCAGATAAAATCAATCCAGAAGTGCCAGTAGATTTAGTAATTGACCACTCTGTACAAGTTGACCAGTATGGTACTCCAAATGCTTTAAAAGCTAATATGGAGTTAGAATTTGAACGTAATGCTGAGCGTTATGAGTTTTTAAATTGGGCTCAGAAAGCTTTTGATAATTATCGTGCAGTACCGCCTGCAACAGGTATCGTTCACCAGGTTAACTTGGAGTATATTGCTAACGTCGTACATGCTCTTGAAAACGACAATGGAGAGTATGATGCGTTTCCAGATACATTAGTTGGTACTGACTCACATACAACTATGATCAATGGACTAGGTGTTCTTGGTTGGGGTGTTGGTGGAATCGAAGCAGAAGCTGGAATGTTAGGTCAACCATCTTACTTCCCGGCTCCTGAAGTAATTGGTGTTAAGTTTACAGGAAGCTTCCCACAAGGAACAACTGCAACAGACTTAGCATTGAAAGTTACGCAAGTATTACGTGAGAAAAATGTAGTAGGTAAATTTGTAGAATACTTTGGACCTGGTCTAAAAGATATGCCTTTAGCAGACCGCGCAACGATCTCAAACATGGCTCCAGAATATGGTGCAACATGTGGATTCTTCCCAGTTGATGAAGAAGCACTTAACTATCTTCGTTTAACTGGTCGTTCTGAAGATCAAATTGACCTTGTAGAAAAATATTGTAAAGCTAATGATTTGTGGTATTCAGCAGATCAAAAAGATCCTGAATATACAACTGTTGTTGAAATTAACCTTTCAGAATTAGAGCCAAATCTTTCAGGCCCGAAACGTCCACAAGATTTAATCTCTCTTTCTAACATGAAAAAAGAATTTAATAAAGCAATAACAGCACCATCTGGAAACCAAGGATTTGGTCTTGATAAATCTGAATTTGATAAAGAAGCTACTGTTGAATTCTCTAATGGTAAAACTTCTACAATGAAAACAGGTGCCGTAGCAATTGCTGCAATCACATCTTGTACAAATACATCTAACCCATACGTTATGTTAGGGGCTGGATTGTTAGCGAAAAAAGCAGTAGAAAAAGGATTACAAGTACCAGATTATGTAAAAACATCATTAGCTCCTGGTTCTAAAGTAGTTACTCGCTACTTAGAAGATTCAGGTTTAATGACATATTTGGATCAACTTGGCTTTAGCCTAGTAGGTTATGGATGTACAACATGTATCGGTAACTCTGGACCATTACTTCCTGAAATCGAAAAAGCAATTTCCGATAGCGATTTAACGGTTTCTTCGGTACTATCTGGTAACCGTAACTTTGAAGGACGTATTCATCCGCTAGTAAAAGCTAACTACTTAGCATCACCACCATTAGTAGTTGCTTATGCTTTAGCTGGTACAGTTGATGTTGATCTAACAAATGATGCATTAGGTACGGATGCAGATGGTGAGCCAATTTACTTAAACGATATTTGGCCATCAATGGATGAGATTAAGGAAGAAGTACAACGCGTAGTAAATCCTGAAATCTTCCGTAAAGAGTACGAAAATGTATTCCAGTCTAACGAAAAATGGAATGAAATTGATACAACAGATGAGCCATTATTTGAGTGGGATGAAGAGTCAACATACATTCAAAACCCACCATTCTTTGAAGGTCTATCAAAAGAAGCTGGTACTGTAGAACCATTAAACAATTTACGTGCAATTGGTAAATTTGGTGACTCTGTAACAACTGACCATATTTCTCCTGCTGGGGCAATTGCAAAAGACATGCCTGCAGGTAAATACTTACAAGAAAAAGGTGTTTCACCTAGAAACTTTAACTCCTATGGATCACGTCGTGGTAACCATGAAGTTATGATGCGTGGTACGTTTGCTAATATTCGTATCCGTAACTTATTAGCTCCTGGTACAGAAGGTGGATATACAACTTACTGGCCAACAGAAGATGTTATGCCAATTTATGATGCAGCTATGAAATATCAGCAAGATGGTACTGGATTATTAGTTGTTGCAGGTAAAGATTATGGTATGGGATCTTCTCGTGACTGGGCTGCAAAAGGTACAAACTTATTAGGAATTAAAACAGTTATTGCTGAAAGCTTCGAGCGTATTCACCGTTCAAACTTAGTAATGATGGGTGTTCTTCCGTTACAATTTGAAAAAGGTCAAAATGCTGACAAGCTTGGATTAACTGGTAAAGAAACATTTAACATTGAAATCGATGAAAATGTTAAACCGCATGATCTTCTAAAAGTAACTGCTGTTAATGATGAAGGAAAAACAACTGAATTCAACGTAATTGCACGTTTTGATAGTGAAGTTGAAATTGATTATTATCGTCATGGCGGTATTTTACAAATGGTATTACGCAATAAAATGGAAGCTTAATCTAAAAAGTCTCACATTAGTATGTGAGACTCAGGCTGTCGAAAAACCCTCGACAGCCTGTTTTTATTTAGAATACTTTAACAATTCACCGCGTTAATTTGTTATAATATAAGTAACAATACAAGGCGGTGGTAACTGTGTTTCATACTAGAAATAATACTCAAAATGAAGTGGAATTTGTAAGTATAGAA
>NZ_WOCA01000002.1 GCF_009728145.1 Ornithinibacillus caprae
ACAGAGACCTGGTATTACCAAGCAGTCCTTAAAGGATATTTTGATGAGGAAGGGGTAGGTCATACCGATAATATCTCGAAATCAATAGAGTATAGTAGGGTAGACACCCGACCAGGATCTGTAGTAACAACTGCCGAAGATTTAATGAAAAACAACTATGAGAAGTTGATAAAAGAAGGAAAGGCACCAGAAGGGAGTACGTACCTTGAATCGACAACAAAGAGTTATGTGAATGGGGAAGAGATTACAAATCGAATCCATTCGACTGGAGTGTTGAATGAGCATCAAATGCTTGGACCAATCACAAGTACGAGTGCTTACAGAGCTAAGGAAGACGTGCAACGAAATAGTTCGTATGCTACACTAGCAGCACATCGTAATGGACCAATGCCTGTGATGGATTCGTTTAATTCAGCGCAAGTAAATATAGGCAAAACAACTGTAAATACCCCTGTTAATTCAAGTGTAAAAGATAAGACAGAGGAGAAAAAATCAAAGTCCAAAGGATTATTTGGAAATATTATTTCTTCCGTTAAAAAAACGGTGAAAAAAGCAGCCCCTGCTATATCAACTGGTCTCGATCTTGTGCCGATTGTCGGAAATGTAAAAAGTGGCCTTGAGGCAATTGTCGGAAAAGACTTGGTAACAGGGGAGAAATTATCACCAGCTGTACGAGCCGCAGCCGCAACGGGTGTGTTTACAGGCGGATCTTCTAAAGTAATTGCGAAGACAGCTATTAAAGCTGGGTCTAAGTTGAGTTCTAATGTGAGTAAGAAACTTACTAAGGGTACAGAAAAAACTTATCAGACATATACAAAAACTAATCCAAAAACTGGAGAAGTATACACTGGTAGAACAAGTGGTACAGGAACTCCTTTAGAAAATATCGCAAAGCGAGATGCTAATCACCATATGAATAAAGAAGGGTTTGGGCCAGCAATACGTGACAAATCTTCAACAAATAAAGATGCTATCCGTGGAAGAGAACAGCAACTTATTGACCTCAATGGTGGTGCAAAATCGACTCGTGGTACTTCTGGTAATAAAATTAATGGAATATCAGATAGTAACCCTAATAAACAAAAGTATATAGATGCAGCGAATAAGGAGTGGTAAAATGACTAAAAGAAATAGGGTAAAAATCGGTGATGTTTTTGCAATCCCTTTACCAAACAGTAAGTATGCATTTGGAAGAAGATATAGGGATGCGTCTATCGGGATATATAAGTATATCGGGGTAGATGTAGATGATTTACCACAACAGGAAGAATACCAATTTATTGTTGGGGTATATGATGATGTTTTGAAGTCGGGGAAATGGCCAATTGTAGATAATCGACCATTTAATAATGAAGAGGAAGAATGGCCACCCCCTTATTACATTAAAGACCCCATCACTGGGAAATATTCAATTTACCATAAAGGTCAAGACCGTAAATCGACTGAACAAGAGTGTAAGGGATTAGAAGTTGCTGCAGTTTGGGAAGCAGAACATATTATCGATAGGATAATGGGTAGCGATAAGTGGAATAAAAATTAGGATTGAAACCTTGATTGGCTTTATAGCCTTTCGAGGTTTTTTTGAACAGAGGAATTAAAATATACTAATTTTGAATCAAAAGCTCATGATGGTTGACTGATATATGAGATTGGTTACAGTGACAATTAAATAAAAGAACCACACTTACTACTCGATTTATATTTGCACACGAGAATGACAAAGATCGTAGTGGTAAAGGCGGAAATACACTGATACATAAGGCAAGTGAACAAAAAAGAGATAAAGAATTTATGAATAGGACAACATGAATGATATTTTCTCTGAAATTCATAACTCATGATGGTTGTACCGTCATGGAGTATCAAGTTAATACTTGGAATAGCTGACAAGAACGAGAAATAGGCGAGATGACATTTTACATGGCAGGGGTAGTTATGACATGGAGTAACAAACAAACTAACGAGATCGTACATGCTCGTGGCGATAAACAATGGGTAACGTGTAAAAGTGTTTTTTATTGACTTTGGCTCATAAATTTTGGGTTGTATTTTTACAAGAGACGGTCGTATAATACTCGCTATTCGTCTAAAAAGCGTTACGAAAATTACAATTTATGTAACGGGTGGGTGAGAAGTTGAACGTTGTTGGGTATATACGAGTTTCAACGCAAGGGCAAGCCAAAGATGGTTATAGCTTGAAATATCAAGAAGATGAAATCAAAGCATATTGTGAAGAGAATAACTTGAACCTGATACACATTTTTAGAGATGAAGGAACCAGTGGAGCAAAACTGAACGAAGAAGCATTGGAAATAGACATGGTGGGCCTACAGGAGATGTTGGCTCACCTTTCCTTTCGTCTATCCAAGCACAGTATGTGATAGTGCTCAATACAAGCCGATTGTGGCGGTCAGATATTGTAAAGGTGCTGATCCAACGAGAGTTGAAGAAATATGGCTGTGATATTAAAGAATTGAACAACCATCTTACAGTATCCACAAAAAAGACCCAAACGACTTTTTGGTCAACGGCTTAATGGAATTATTAGACCAATATCAACGGCTTGAAATAGCGCTAAAGCTAACGAAAGGAAGAAATAAAAAGGCAAAAGAAGGTGGATATGCAGGAGGAAGGGTAACCTTTGGATACACGAAACAAAAGGGTGAAAAGGAATTAAAATACATAATGGTCATGCAGAAGTAGTGAAACGGTTGTTTGAGCTTAAACAGATACAACATAGAAAATGGTCACTGTCTAGATTGGCAGAAGCATTAAATGATGAAGGCTATCGAACTACTCAAGGGAAAGCATTTACGAAAGTGCAAGTGAACCGAATATTAGACCGAGAAAGCTTTTATCAAGGAGTTTATACATACGGACAAATACAAGCAAATGGTAAGCATGAAGCAATAATTTAATTTACCACTTAAAAAAAGCACTTATTTTCTTATAGGTTACTTTGTAACGATGAAAATGGATAGGCTTTCGTACCAATGCGCACCGCAAGGTGAACGCTCGAACTAAGGTTGCCGGCATTTTCATTTAATTGAATAGGGGATGAGAAAATGCATGAAAAACAGAAACACTTGTATGTTGGAGTAGACTTGCATAAACAACACCATGTGGCAGTGATTATTAATTGTTGGCAGGAGAAACTGGAGGAAATAAAGCTTGAAAATAAACCTTCCGTCTTCCCCGCGTTTTTACTGGATATTGATAAACTGATGGAAGAAGGAATGACACTTGTATTTGGTTTAGAAGATGTCGGAGGCTATGGAAGAGCGTTGGCGCAGTTTTTAAACGACCATGGACAGGTAGTAAAAGAAGTGAATCCAGCACTTTCATACGCTGAACGAAAAAGCCATATGACCACACAAAAAAGTGACAGCTGGGATGCAGAATGTGTGGCACGCATTTTGTTGAACCAACTGAACCATTTGCCTGACGCGAAGCCTAATGATTTATTTTGGTCGATACAACAATTGGTCACTAGAAGAAATGCATTGGTGAAAGCTCAAGGTGAATTAAAGGACCAACTGCACACTCAATTGAGCCACCATTATCCAAAAAGCTATAGGACATAACACTGTATTGGGATGAAGTCACGACAGAGACCTGGTATTACCAAGCAGTCCTTAAAGGATATTTTGATGAGGAAGGGGTAGGTCATACCGATAATATCTCGAAATCAATAGAGTATAGTAGGGTAGACACCCGACCAGGATCTGTAGTAACAACTGCCGAAGATTTAATGAAAAACAACTATGAGAAGTTGATAAAAGAAGGAAAGGCACCAGAAGGGAGTACGTACCTTGAATCGACAACAAAGAGTTATGTGAATGGGGAAGAGATTACAAATCGAATCCATTCGACTGGAGTGTTGAATGAGCATCAAATGCTTGGACCAATCACAAGTACGAGTGCTTACAGAGCTAAGGAAGACGTGCAACGAAATAGTTCGTATGCTACACTAGCAGCACATCGTAATGGACCAATGCCTGTGATGGATTCGTTTAATTCAGCGCAAGGGAACGTAAAAAAGAATGGAGTCTTGCAAAAGGCAGGTAGTATTGTAAAAGGTGTAGCAGACTTTTTATTCCTAGATGACATTAAAACGTTAACAAGTCAAGATACGTCGCTCCTTGAAAAAGGAATGGCAGCAGCTAATTTCTTTCCTATTGGAAAGGTAGTTAAAGGGGCTAAGTTAGGGTATAACGTTATTTCGAACTCTCAAGTAATTGGAAAAGTTACTGAAGGGGTTAAAAAAGGTTGGAATAAAGCGAAAAACGCTGCCAAAACGGTTACTGATAAAACATCAAAAGCAATAAAATCAGGTGCAAACGGGATTAAAAATGCCTGGAATAAGTTGTTTGGTAAAGGTGATAGTAATAAAGCTAAGGATGTTAAGGATGCTGTTGAGGGTAAGGATAATATCGGATGGAGTATGCCACAAGGTGGTGGAACAATAAATGGTAGAAAGTATTCAGAGCATGCCTTAGAGAGAATGGCCCCTAATACTCCAGAGGTAAGAGCTGAATTAACAACAAGGGCACATCAAAGAGCTACCCAGCAGGGATTAAAACCAGGGACTAAGGAGTATAATGACTTTATGAAGAAACAAGTTGACCCACGAGGTATAACTCCTAGTGTAGTGGAAGATACAATTAAGTATGGGACACCGTCCCCTGGAAATACGCCAGGCACAACTGTATATCAAAGAGACCAAATTAGAGTAGTTACAAACTCTAATGGAGATGTTATTACAGTTATACCTAGATAGGAGGAATGTGGGTGTATATTAATTTCAATGAGTATGAAATGCTAGAATTATTTGAAAGCGATCCAGTTGTAATTGGTCAATATGAGGCAGGAAATTTCATATATAGTAAAACAGATGAATTTGGATTTAAATTAGTATTCACAATTTCTATTTATGAAAATGAATGTATAGTTAGTCTTAGTCATCAAAGCTATAAAACTCCTATTGTAGATTATAGGTTCAAGGATGTTGTAGCTTTAGTTAAAAATGAAGATTGTCTAATACTAAAAAGAAATAACAATGAAGAATTGATTAAAGTATTTTTTAAACCTAACTTTTCTTTTAGTTTTCCTAATACATCTAATGATAGGTAAACTATAAGAAAAATAATTTCTATGTTATTTCATACACATGAAGAGACTTATTAAACCTTGATTGGCTGTGTGCCTTTCAAGGTTCTTTTTTTTGGGGGGGATTACCCAGTGACGAATAAACGCTTTACACCATCCCTATTAACTATAACCCTAGTAATACCAATACAACTATGTATAAATTACTTTGTACGCACAATTAATACTTACAATTTTATAACCTATTTCCTCCAACTTATTACTTACAACAGCCCCAATATCAGCAGATACCATCATTTTCAACTAACAAGATGTTATCTTCGCTTTCTCCTTGCCTATGAAAATATTTTGTCTACGTTAATAAATGTTGGCAACTATTTTTGAGTAAATCCGATTACTATGTCGAGAAGGTTGTCCAAGAAAAGAAAAAACCTTTGCAACTATTCCTATCGTCATTTCGATAGTTATATTACAAAGGTTAATCCTCTAAGACCATAAGGTCTTTAAGGTCAATGTCCAATGCTCTACAAATCACTTCTAATGTCTCGAAATATGCACTGTTTACTTTGTCTGAACACAAGTGGCTAATGGTATTAGGTCTTAGCCCTGTAAGGCGTGATAGTTCACGTTGAGAAATTCCACGTTCCTTGATAATTTCATTTAAGCGTAATCGTATGGGCATCGTTATTTCCCTTCCATCAATGTATTTCTACTCATTACTATACCATGTGAGAAGAAATTCGTCATTGAAAGTATCGGAATACCGTTATATAATAACGATATAACGGAGTAGCGTTACGATAATCTTAATTACGTAACGGAGGTGGGAATTACTTTGAATGTTATCGGTTATGTACGAGCCTCGACACAAGGACAAGCCAAGGATGGTTATAGTTTGGCTTATCAGCTAGATGAAATCCAAGCATACTGTAAACAGCAAGGATGGACATTACTCCAAACCTTCTATGATGAAGGGATTAGTGGGGCGAAGATCAATGAGGATACGTTAGAAGTCGATAGGGGAGGTTTACAGAACGTATTGCACTATCTATCTTCAAACAAAGTAGATTATGTTTTAACCTTGAATACGAGCCGATTATGGCGTTCAGACATTGTGAAGGTGCTTATCCATCGAGAGTTTAAGAAATATGGAGTGGACATTAAGAGCATTGAACAACCACAGTATAGCATTTATAAGAAAGACCCTAGTGACCTTCTCATCAATGGGCTAATGGAACTCCTTGACCAATATCAACGCTTAGAAATTGCCATGAAATTGAGGAGAGGAAGAAACAAGAAAGCCCAACAAGGGGGCTATGCAGGTGGAAATGTGGCATTAGGCTACAAAGTAAAGAAAGGCAAGAAAGCCATTGAAGTCGATAACAGACAAGCTAGTACGGTGCAAAGAGTGTTTGAAAGACGCAAGAGATAGAACTAACCTTGAAAGAATGCAGAAGGGACTAGCCCCACATGGTCCAGATGGAAAATCTATAATCCTCCATCACATGACACAAAGAAATGAAAGTTTGATAGCAGAGGTTACACAGACGTTTCATAAAGATAACAGTTCTGTAATTCACATCAATCCTAATACTATACCTTCAGGTATAAGTAGGTCTGAGTTTAATAAATGGCGAACTGATTACTGGAAAAATAGAGCCAATGACTTTTAATGTTAAAGGGGGATGGAAATGAGTGTAGAAAATTATCAAAAAGCAAAGGAAATTATTTTGAGTGAAGAAGAGATTGGAGACTTTGTGGGTGGTCATACAGATGAATTAATTAGTTTGGCTGAAGAAAAATTAGGGTTAAAGTTTACTGGTTTATATTTTGATTATTTAAAGACATTTGGAGCAGGTAATTTCGGAGCGCAAGAAATATACGGAATTATTAATGCTGATTTTGAAAATTCATCAGTTCCAGACGCTATATGGTACACTTTAACAGAACGAAGAGAAATTAATCTACCTGATAATCTGCTAGTTATATATGATACTGGGAGTGACGAAATATTTTGTTTAGACTATAATCAACTTGATGATAATGGAGAACCAAAAGTAGTATCTTTTGTACCTGGAGTTGACTTAGAGAGTCAAACATATGAAATAATTGCTAATGACTTTGGTGATTTTTTATTAGACTTAGTTAAGCAAGAAGTATAGATTTGAAAAACCTTGATTGGCTATATGCCCTTCAAGGTTTCTTTTTTGTGTAAGGGGCTACCTATTACCGAAAAAACCGCCTGTTATTTAGAAAATAGAGATAACCCTTGTAAGCACTATGTGATGTTTTACCAAATTCTTTGGTACGTACACCACCTTTAAAACATATACCCTATTTACTTTGTCTCATTCCTTATAAATAACCTGTAAATCTTCAGTTACCACCATTCACAACCTCAAATATTTTACCTTCGCTTTCTCCTTGCCTTTTAAATTTTTCGCAACTTTTACGTACATAGAACGATAGCTACTGCGAGAGGCTACTCCACCTCTATTAACTCCTGAATGTCGATGTCTAACACATTGCATACACTACAGTTAAATTTAACAATCTTTCAAAATAAGTAGTTACTATTCCAACTAGGTAATTTAACCTATACAAATTGTAAAAATATTACGGATTTTATCATAAATCATAGAATCCACCATTAATTTTACCTATGACATTAGACTCTTGTCTAAGTATTAAGAATTATCTATCATATAAGTCACTTGGTAATGAAGTCTTAGTAAATTTAGTGGGAAGGGGAGGACAAGTTATTTTGGGCAATAAAAAACTGAATGAGGGGGAAGTATATGCTTAAACGTATTTCAGTACTACTATTAATCTTTTTAATGGCATTTAGTAATGTCTCCTTTGCTATGGGGGATCTTGCACCTAAGAGAGATTTGCAGAGGGAAAATCTTGCATCAACTGAACTAGAGCCGACAGTAGATCCGAACGAGGAAGTTCGTGTAATTGTCGAACTAGATGGAGAAGCTCCGATTGAAAAAGCAACACAAAAAGGTGTTAAATTTGGAGATTTAAGCGTTTCTGAGAAAAAGCAGCTTTTAAATCAAGCAAAAGAACAAAAACGAGCAGTTAAAGCTGCTATGAAGGGCAAAAATGTAAATGCTGAAGTTATTCAAGAATTCGATACTGTAGTAAATGGATTTGGTGCGAAAGTGAAATTCGGTGAGATCGAATCTATTAAAGAGATCACTGGAGTAAAAGAAGTTTATATTTCTACTCAATATGAACGTCCTATTGCTGAGCCAAACATGACGTACAGTAAAGATTTAGTAGAAGCACAGCAAGCATGGAATGACTATGGATACAAAGGGGAAGGCATGGTTGTCGGTGTAATTGATACTGGTGTCGACCATGACCATCGTGACATGCTATTATCCGATACTGATTCGGTAGCATTAACAGAAGAAGAAGTAACCGAAATCATCGCTGATGAAGATCTTCCTGGTTTATTCTACACAGAAAAAGTTCCATACGGTTACAATTATATGGACGAAAACCATGAGTATACAGATGATTTCGCTGGTGGATCTGCACACGGTATGCACGTAGCTGGAACAGTTGGTGCAAATGGTGATGAAGAGAACGGTGGAATCGTAGGTATCGCTCCTGAAGCCCAAATTTTGAATTTGAAGGTTTTTGGAAATGATCCTGAGATGCAATATACGTATGGTGATGTATACATTAAAGCAATTGATGATGCAATTAAGCTAGGTGCTGATGCACTTAACATGAGCCTTGGTTCACCTTCAGGCTTTGTGGATGAAAATAGCCCAGAGCAACAAGCAGTTTCACGTGCTGTAGATAATGGTGTGTTAATGTCTATTTCTGCTGGTAACTCTGCTCTATTTGCGGATGGCTTTTTCTATCCATATGCATCTAACCCAGATTATGGTGTAAGTGGATCTCCTGGTCTTGCTTATGACTCATTACAAGTAGCTTCCTATGAAAATGATTATATGACAGCGGATGCGCTTGAATATACGATTAATGGAGAAAGTGAAGTGGCAGCTTATCTATCTGCTAGCCAAACAGATCCTCCAACTGATGGAAGTACATTTGAGTTAGTGGAAGCAGGTCTAGGTTACCCTGAGGATTATGAAGGAAAAGATCTAGAAGGTAAATATGCGCTTGTTCAACGTGGAGAATTAGACTTTGTAACAAAAGCACTAAACGCTCAACATGCAGGTGCAGCTGGAGTGTTTGTTTATAATAATGCTGATGGTATGGTTAATATGGCGTCAGACCCAGAGATTGTAATTCCGCAGTTATTCTTAGCTAAAAGTGATGGGGATCGTTTAGCTGAAGCGGTACAAACTGGACAAGCTGTTTCTGTAACATTTAATGGAGAACAAACTTCTATTCCAAATGCAGAGGCAGGCCAAATGAGTGCATTCTCATCTTGGGGATTAACTCCAAACCTTGATTTCAAACCAGAAATCACTGCACCAGGTGGACAAATCTACTCTACATTAAACAATGATGAGTATGGTGTGAAAAGTGGTACATCAATGGCTGCTCCACATGTATCTGGTGGTGGCGCATTAGTACTACAACGTGTAGATGAAGAGTTTGGTTTCGAAGGTTCTGAACGTGTAAATCTAGCAAAAAATATTATGATGAACACTGGTAGAATCGTAGACTTTGATGGTGCTCCGGTATCTCCTCGTCGTCAAGGTGCTGGTATGATGCAATTGCATGCAGCATTATCAACTCCAGTAATGGTGACAGAGGCTGAAACAGGAGAAGCAAAAGTTGCGTTGAAAGAAGTAACGGAAGATGTAGTTACATTTGAATTAACGGCAGAAAACTTTACGGATGAGGCTGTAACCTATGAGGTTGATGTAAATGCTCAGACGGATACACCTGTAAATGCGGGAGTCATGGTTAGTGCACCTAACTTATTTGGAGCACTTGAGTTAGATGGTGTAGCGTCAGTTGATGGCACAGTTGAAGTTCCTGCGAATGGTTCTACTACATTTGAAGTAACATTAGATGTGTCTGATTGGGATGCAGATCTAAATTCTATCTTTACAAATGGTTACTGGTTAGAAGGATATGTTACATTAACAGATCCAACTGATGTTAATCCAGATCTAACAGTTCCATATGTAGGATTTAAAGGGAATTGGGATGCAGCTCCAATCTTTGATACTGCAGATGAATTGTCATTCTATGAAATGACAGGACTAGCTACTCCTTTAGATGATGAAGGAAGTTATGGTTTCTTTGAAGGAGATGCTATTCTATCTCCAAATGGAGACGGACAATCAGATGAAGCATTATTAGTTGTTTCGTTCCTGAGGAATGCAAAAGAAGTAAGATTTAACGTATTAGATGAAAATGGAAATCTATTAACAACACTAACTGAGGAAAGCGATGTACGTAAAAACTATTATGATGGTGGACTAGCTCCTTATTACTCACTAGACCCCGCACGTACTTGGGACGGAACCATTTATAATAGAGTTGTTCCAGATGGTCTATATTATTTACAGGCTGAGGGAGTAATTGACTACGATGGAGCAGAATGGGATTCAATTGAACTACCTATCTACGTGGATGCAACAGGACCAGAAGTGGAAGCGGATATTAATCGTGGAAAACGAGAAGTATTGCTATCAGTATCTGATGTTAATGGAGTAGATTCTTGGGAAGTTCAAGTGGATAACAACGAACCAATTGTATTGACAGACGAAACAGAATATAAATTAACAAATATTTATCCAAACCAAGTTGTGACCGTTGTTGCAACTGACAGCCTAGGTAACGTCTCAGAACAAGTCGTTATGGGACCACAAGGTAAAGCAAAAGGGAAAAATAAACTTAGATAAGCAAGATAAGCACCAAACCCAAAGAACCGTTGCCCCACAGTGGAGCAACGGTTCTTTGGGTTTACTATCTGACAAGTGCCTGTCACTCCTCGAATTTTGTCGAATGGTTTTAGTTGATTTTTTTGATTTATGGTATATGATGGTAATATATAAATCAAAAATTTTTGATTTAATAAGGGTGAGGTGAAAGAAATGAAGGAAATTCCAGTTATTGATAACTCTTTAGATAAAACATTTGATACGTATGCAGCAAAGTTCAAGGCTCTTTCTGATCCCAAGAGATTACACATCATGCACCTGTTAACAGAGAACGGCTCAACATGTGTCTGTGATTTGGTTGAATTGATTGGTATGCCTCAATCAAAACTATCTTACCACTTGAAAATCCTACTAGATGCCAACCTAATTCAAAAGGAAACAAAAGGTACGTGGGGCTATTATCAACTTAACGAGAAAGAAGTTAATCATATCTTATCAAGTGAACTATGTTGTTTGTTTGTACCATCTTGTTAATAGGTGGGAACCTAACAACATATTTTTTACATATTACATCAAATAAATTTGATTTATTTTTTGTTCAATACATCAAAAAAAATTGATTAAAGGAGTAGTTTTAAGTGGAAACGATAAAAAGCTTTTTGTTTATTGCACTGGAATTAACGGTTCTGTTTTTCGTAATTACGTTCCTATTGAGTGCCCTGCAAGCCTATATTCCTTATAAAAAAATAGAACATTACCTAGGTAAGAAAAATAAATGGATAGGGGTTTTAGCTGCATTGCTTTTTGCCTTCATCACACCATTTTGTTCTTGCTCAACCATTCCGATAGTGGTAAACATGCTTCGAAAAAATATGCCATTTTCAATCGTTATGATCTTTCTTTTTGCATCACCAGTTCTAGACCCAACGATTCTTACGCTTATGGGGGTCATTCTTGGCTGGAAAGTAGCGATCATCTATACCCTAATAACCTCGATTTTCTCCGTACTGATCGGATTTATGTTAAGTAAGCTAGGATTTGATCGATATGTCAAAAACGTGATGATGACTGGGTACGAAGAAGAAACAAAAACATTTAACTGGAAAGGTGCATGGAAAGAAACGATGGCGTTAATGAGAAGTGTCTATCCATACCTTATTATTGGAGCAGCAATTGGAGCAGTCATCCATGGGCTTGTTCCGACAGCATGGGTATCGGAATGGCTCGGGGAAGAAGCTTGGTGGATCGTGCCAATTGCAGCAGTCATTGGTATTCCGTTATACATCCGACTTTCTAGCATGATCCCAATCTCCCAGGTGTTCATCATGAAGGGAATGGCGCTAGGACCGGTGATGGCCATGATGATCAGTTCAGCAGGAGCAAGTTTACCAGAAGTAATACTGTTAAAATCAATTTTCCAGAAGCAACTCGTCATCGCATTTGTTTTTTCCGTGATCACGATGGCAACCTTATCCGGATTTATTTTCTATCTGGTATAGAGGTGGATAGATGAAAGGAGGTGAGGCAAATGTTATTAGTTAAAGTCTTTTGTAAGAATAAGGAAGAAAGCTGCTGCGAAGTCAAGATTGAAGAAGTAAAAGATGAAGTCTGTTGCGAGGAAAAATAATATAGGCTTGTTGTTGAGAACAGGGTGGGTTACTGCCCTGTTCTTGGTTTGGGTGGGGGGAGGCGCTTTAGTAGAAAACGGCTTTGAGGTAGGATATTGGTTTTCGGAGGCAGGATATCGGCCTTCGAGGGAGAATATCGGCCTTTGAGCAAGAATATCAGCCTTCGAGCAAATATATCAGCTTTCAAGCAGAATATCGTCCTTCAACTCAAATAGCCCCAACCCAAAACACCTAACCACACCTCCATTCGACAAACCTCGACAAGTGCCTGTCACCTCCCGACTTTCGACAAGTGACAGGCACGTCCCATATACTTCCATATTATATCTGAACTCCAAATACGGTTATTACGGGATATATTTCCTTGAAATTATGTGTTTTTTTATAATTTACTTTTATATGCCCCGTATTCTTCCGATATCTCGTCGTATTCTAATAATAGCTAACATGTAATTGAAGCAGGATTTTGAGATAATTATTTAGTATAACGAAATAATAAAGGGGTTTATTATATATGAAAGAACGAACGACATTGAAGAAATCATTAAAAGCACACTGGGTGTGGGCCATTGCACTTGGTTCCTCTATTGGTTGGGGTGCTTTTGTACAGCCAACAACATGGATGTCATCAGCAGGTCCAATGGGGGTAATTGCAGGATTTGGAATCGGTGCATTATTAATGATGCTGATTGCTGTAAGCTATGGGTTTCTGATTAAAAGCTTCCCTGTATCAGGTGGGGAGTTTGCTTATTCTTATATTAGTTTAGGACGTACACATGCATTTATTGCCGGATGGTTCTTAACATTAGGTTACATCTGTATTGTAGCTCTAAATGCTTCTGCATTTGCACTTATGTTTAAATTTGTTTTCCCAGCATTAATTGAAAATCTAAAGCTTTACCAAATCGCTGGCTGGGATGTATACGGAATGGAAATTGTTGTTGCGTCAGTAGCGTTAGGGATTTTCGGATTCTTTAATATTCGTGGGACAGGTCTATCTGGTCGTATGCAATTTATCTTTTGTAGTGTAATGGTTATAAGTGTAGTAGCTTTAACGTTATTAGTTGGGGCACAACCAGGTGCAGGACTGTCAAATGTTGCGCCAATGTTTCCAGCAGAGACAACTGCATTTGCTGCGATTATCTCCATCGTTGCGATTGCTCCATGGGCATACGTTGGATTTGATAACGTACCACAGGCGGCAGAAGAATTTCATTTTTCATCTAGAAAAGCATTCACATTAATTATTTTAGCGATACTTTTTGCTGCAATTTTATATAGTCTTATGATTTTAGCAACTGCGATGATCGCACCATGGGAAAGTCTTGTTGCTCAAGGAGAAGTATGGGGGACTGGCGCTGCTGTTCAAGAACTACTTGGAACGATGGGATTAATCATCTTGGTGACTGCATTAACAATGGGGGTATTTACAGGATTAAATGGATTTATTATTTCATCAAGTCGTTTGTTATTTGCAATGTCACGTGCGAAAATTATTCCAGATGCTTTCTCCAAGCTACATCCGAAGCATAAAACACCATATGTGGGGATTATTTTTACTGTCATTGTATCTATGTTTGCTCCATGGTTTGGTCGCGAAGCATTACTTTGGGTCGTAGACATGTCATCTATTGGTGTAACGGTAGCGTATTTCTATACATGTTTTACAGCATTTACCTTATTTAAAACCAACATGGGACCTGGATTCAATGCCGCGAAACATGTTGTAGCACCAACGAAAAAAGTAATTTCAGCAATTGGTATGGCAGCAAGTCTAGTGTTCTTAGGGCTATTACTAATCCCAGGATCACCAGCATTTCTAGGTATCGAATCACGAATTGCCTTAGCTATTTGGATAGGATTAGGAATTCTATTCTATATCATCAAACGTAAAGAATTTAATCAAATCCCAGAAAAAGAACTAAACTATCTAATTCTAGGGAACGAAAAAATTGAAGCGGAAAATAAATAGGGGTCAGGTCCCTCGTCCTGCTTACAGAAAATTAAAACAACTGGGACAAGGGACCTGACCCTAAATGTCCCAAAAAGGAGTATTAACAACATGGCGTGGTATTTGAGTTATATTTTGGTTTATTTTATTTTAATGTTTGCGATGGGTTTTTATTATTTTTTCAAGGTAAAAACTTATGATGAGTATTTGATTGGAAGCTGGAACACAGGCTTTTGGAAAATTACTGGAACGATCATTAGTACATGGTGTGGCGCAGCCGTATTTATTGGTTGGGTCGGCATGGGATTCACAGTAGGAATGTCAGGATTTTTCAAGTTTGCATTACCAGGAATTATATTTTGTTTACTACTAATCGTCGCATTCGCTGGACCACTTAGAAGACAGCGTCTATACACATTAGCTGACCTATTCGGTGAGCGTTTCGGAGGAAGAGCGGGAATCATTCCATCGATCCTTTCCGCATTTATTTATTCTGTTCCAACACTTGCCTTGCAAATGGTTGGAATGTCTACAATTTTTCACATTACTCTTGGAATTGAACCAAGTACAGGAATCGCATTGTCATTTGCATTAATTTTAGGATTTACCATCTTAGGTGGATTACCAGCAACAATTATTACGGATGCCATACAATCGATCATCGTTATAATCGGTATTATTGTTCTATTTATTGCAAGTATCGTATATGCAGGAGGATTCGGGGAGGCTATTTCCAATATCCCTGCAGAATATCTAAATCCACTTGGTCCAGATGGCTTAGGAGAAATATTGCTTTATGCATTATCTGTTGGTCCATTCTATATGGTTTGGCAATCAACATGGCAACGAATATTTGCTTCAGAAAGTGAGACGGTCGCTAGAAAAGCTGGAGTCACTGGTTTCGTTATTGCCGGTGCTATTTCTATCTTACCATACTCAATTGGAGTGATCGCTCGTCAATACGTACCATTAGATATGGATCCAGACTTGATTTTTTCTTATGTAACAGCAGAATTATTACCACCAGCAATCGGCGGTATCGTGTTCATCGGTCTATTAGCAGCGCTTATGACTGGTGCGACATCATTTATTTTACAAGGAAGCTCCAACCTAACACGTGACCTATATCAGCGTTTAGTAAAACCGAATGCTAACAACAAACAGCTAATGGTGACAGCAAGACTAACCGTTGTGATTATTACAGTATTAGGGTTATTTGTATCCTATTTTGTAACAGACATTGCAAGTGCATATCAATGGGCATTAAGACTTTCAGCAACCGTACTAGTCTTCCCGTTCTTAGCTGTTATGTTCTGGAAACGAACTACAAAAGTCGGCATGATAGGAAGTATGATTCTAGCCTTAATTGCAACACTGAGCTGGCCATTCTTAGGTATTGCACTTGACCACACGATATTTGGATTCGCTGTATCGATCATCAGCTTGGTCTTAATAAGCCTATTCACCCAGCACGATAACACCGAACAGGTTCGAGCAGTGTACTGGGAAGACCTAGAATCAGCAAAAGTAACCGAAGAAGCTTAAACCAGTGAAAAGAGGGGAAGCATCATGAGTACGTTTGATCTCGTAATCAAAAATGCCAACATTTTAACTATCGATGAAAAAAATCCAAAGGCAGGTTCACTAGCCGTTTCGGATGGCCGCATTAAAAAAGTGTGGCTACAGCCAGAACCTCCATCAGATGAATTATATATTACAAAAGATACAGAAGTAATTGATTTACAGAGAAAAACACTGATCCCTGGATTTGTTGATACGCATAATCATTTATTGATGTACGCCCAATTTCGTAAACAAGCTAATTGTAGTACACCGCCAAACAAGAATATTTCAGATATCCTAAAAAGAGTTAAAGATCTTGCTGAAGAGACACCAGAAGGCGAATGGGTGATGGGCTGGGGATATGACGATACCTTGTTAGAAGAAAAACGTCATCCGACTCGAGACGAATTAGATGCTGTAGCACCGAACCATCCCGTATTTCTTCGTCATATTTCTGTTCATTTTGCGGCGGCAAATTCAAAAGCCTTGGAGTTAGCTGGTGTGAACGAAGAATCACCAGATCCTAAGGGTGGCCATTTTGGAAGAGATGAAAATGGGAGATTAAATGGCGTCTTACACGAGCTACCGGCGTTAGATCCAGTTCAAGCGATCATACCAGAGCCTTCAGCAGATGAACTTGCTACATTAATCGGAGAAGCATCACAGGATTACCTCGCTCAAGGGATTACAACAAGTTCAGATGCGGGGGTTGGACTGGATCAAGGGATTTCTGAGTATGAGGCTCATATCAAAGCTTCTGCAAATGGAGATAACCCATTACGCATGCGTCTTATGCTGCTTCATTATTTATTAAATGATGAATTTAAGGACTATACCGCACAGCAGCTTGACGAGGAAATACAAGCCCGTACCAATGGAAATGCCAAGCTAGATAGTGCTAAGCATTTCCAGGATGGTTCTATTCAAGGAATGACAGGAGCACTTCGAAAACCCTATTATAATGATCCAACCGTTTACGGAGAGCTTCTTAATGATCAAGATACTTTTAACGAGACAATTCTACATCTTCATAAACGCGGATTCCGTATTACGATTCATGGAAATGGTGACCGAGCAATCGGTTCCATCCTAGATGCTTATGAGTATGCACTAGAAAACGAACCTCGTTCTGATCATCGCCATCGAATTGAGCATGTACAAACAGCAACATCTGAAGATCTCGATCGGTTCAAGCGACTAGATGTTGCAGCATCCTTTTTCATTAATCATGTATTCTACTGGGGAGATCGACATAAAAATATCTTCTTAGGACCAGAACGAGCGAGTAGAATGAATCCACTCGCAGATGCATCGAAACGGAAGCTTTTATACACCTTGCATTCGGATTGTCCAATCACACCAATATCACCGTTATTCTCTATATGGGCAGCTGTGAACAGAGTGACGAGAGAAGGACATGTTTTAGGAGCAGAGCAACGGATCAGTGTTGAAAAAGCATTACGTACGATGACGATAGATGGTTCCAAACTTAACTTTGATGAAGAGAATACAGGTAGTATTGAAGTTGGAAAGTTAGCTGATTTTGCAGTGCTTGATGCGGACCCAACTACTATCGACCCAATGAAGATCAAGGATATAAAAGTTATAGCAACATTCATTGGTGGAGAGAAGGTTTATACGTAGGGTCAGGTCCCTCGTCCCACTTACAGAAAATTAAAACAACTGGGACGAGGGACCTGACCCCCAAGCTGACTGGGACGAGGGACCTGACCCCAAATCCCCCCAATCTGCACCCAATTTTACAATTGCTTCAAGTCTAATTCATACTTCCTTAATATTCTATCTTTAGAATGAGAGTATATCTAATTGCTAGGGGGAGAATGGTATGAGAATTAGGGGAGTTGCTCATCGTGGTTATCCAAGAAATTATCCAGAAAACACATTATCTTCATTTCAAGCGGCAATTGACTTAGGGTTTACACATATGGAGTTGGATGTTCATTTAAGTAAGGATGGCGTTCCGGTTGTTATGCACGACCATTCCATTGATCGGATGACTGATGGCAAAGGTGAAATAAAAAATTACACATTAAAAGAGTTAAAACAATTTAACATTGAACCGGATGAAAAAATACCAAGCTTAAAGGAAGCTCTACTGTTAGCTAAGGATCAAATCATTGTATCGATAGAGTTGAAAAAGCCAGAGTTATATCCGGGTATTGAAAAAAAAGTGTATGAGGTTATTTCGAAATTAGACATGATTGATCAAGTTTATATTATTTCCTTTAATCATAAAACCCTTGCAAAATTACGTGTGCTTTCAAGTGAGTTACATATCGGACCTTTAGTTAGTAGGGTCAAAAAATCTCACTTCAATTTAATAAAAAAATTAAATGCTAATTACTTTGCTGTAAAATATGACTCTGTAAAAGATAAACATATTAAACAGTGTGAAGACATGGATGTGCAATTAGTGGTGTGGACGGTTAATCGGGAAGAGGATATGACATCCATAGGAAATTATCCATCGGTACTAGTAACTACAGATGAATTAGAAAAATATAGCAATCTGTATCTAACTCGATAATAATAAAACTAAAAACCACTGTTTGAAAATATCAAACAGTGGTTTTTTAAGTTTATAAACTCCAGTAATGATACCCTTTGGATTCGAATTCTTTTCTATCCAAAATACTCTTGATATCAACGATTACTTTTTTGTCATTCTTATATAATTTATCCAACGTTTCTACATTGTGTGTTTCTTTAAACTCATCATGTGAAACAGCTAATACGACACTATCTACATCTTTAACTTGGTCGATATCTACTAATTCAATGCCAAATTCATTATAAACCTCTTCAGGATCGGCTACAGGATCATGTACTAACACATCAACATCATATTCTTTCAATTCAGTTATGATATCAATGATCTTAGTGTTTCGAACATCCGCAACATTTTCTTTAAATGTTAATCCAAAGATAGCCACTCTTGCTCCATCAATATCCTGTTTTGCTTTAATCATTTGTTTAATAATATTGCTTGCAACGTATTTCCCCATATCATCATTGATTTTTCTACCTGATAATATGATTTGAGAGTGGTAACCAAGCTGTTCAGCTTTATATGTAAAGTAATATGGATCCACTCCGATACAATGTCCCCCAACTAAACCAGGGGTAAACTTTAAGAAATTCCATTTCGTTCCGGCTGCCTCTAATACTGCTTTTGTATTAATCCCCATCTTATTAAAAACAATGGAAAGCTCATTCATAAAGGCAATGTTGATATCGCGTTGGGAATTTTCAATTACTTTTGCAGCCTCAGCAACTTTAATAGACTCTGCTTCATGTACTCCTGCTTCAATGATGGAGCCATACACCGCAGAAATCTCACTCAAAGCTTCTTCATCAGATCCTGACACAATTTTAATAATTTTAGTTAATGTATTAACTTTATCACCAGGATTTATACGTTCTGGAGAGTAACCTACCTTAAAGTCTTCTCCATATGTAAGTCCTGAGACTTCTTCTAAAATAGGGATACAAATCTCTTCCGTTGTCCCTGGATATACAGTCGATTCATATACAACAATAGATCCTTTAGTTAAATTTCTACCAACAGTCTCGCTTGCTCCAATAACGGGTTTAAGGTTAGGGGTTTTATCAATATTTATTGGTGTTGGTACTGCAACTACATGAAACTTACACTCTTTCAGTTCACTTTCATTATTTGTAAATTTCATTGTAGTGTTTTGAACAGCTTCGTCACCAACCTCATCTGTAATGTCAACACCACTTAGATATTTATCTAGTTTAGAAGTGTTTATATCAAATCCAATTACATCATAATTCTTAGCAAATTCAATAGCTAATGGTAAGCCAACATAACCTAGCCCGATAACGGAAATTTTTTCATCTTTTGACTGAATTTTGTCAAATAAGCTCATATTTTCTCGACCCTTTCATCAATTTATAGAAAATATCATTATTACTATACAGCTATATCATAACCTTGTATAGTAATTTCTATTATATATTGTAATATATATCAATGCATTTTTCTAATAACAGTAATAAAATTGGAGTGTATAAACCAATATGATAAAATTAATTTAATAATAAAAAAAGGAGAAAATTGTCGATGAAAGTAAAAAAAGCGATTATTCCTGCTGCGGGCTTAGGAACAAGATTTTTACCTGCTACAAAAGCACAGCCTAAAGAAATGCTTCCAATCGTAGATAAACCAACTATTCAATATATAGTAGAAGAAGCTGTGGCTTCGGGTATAGAGGATATTATCATTATCTCAGGTAGAGGAAAACGAGCAATTGAAGATCATTTTGACATTTCCTATGAATTAGAGGAAAAATTAGCTCAAAAAGGTGATGAAGAAAAACTAGAGATGGTCCGTACTATATCTAATCTAGCTAATATCCATTATATAAGACAGAAAGAGCCAAAGGGACTTGGCCATGCAATTTCTTGCGCACATAGTTTTGTTGGGAATGAACCATTTGCAGTTTTGCTTGGAGACGATATTGTCGAGTCAGAGGATCCATGCTTAAAGCAACTAATTGAGGTGTATAATGAACACCAAAAATCTATCATTGGGGTTCACGATGTACCGAGGGAAGATGTATCAAAGTACGGTATTGTTAAACCTTTAAACACTAAAAATTTAGGTCCATCGGTTAGTGCAATTGATTCATTAGTAGAAAAACCTAAACAAGAAGAAGCACCTTCTAATTTAGCCATTATGGGACGCTATATCCTTACACCCGAAATTTTCGAAATCCTAGAGAATCAAAGACCTGGTAAAAATGCAGAAATCCAGCTGACAGATGCTTTAGAAAAATTAAATGAAAAACAACAAGTATTAGCTTATAACTTTAATGGTAAAAGATATGATATAGGAAGCAAGTTGGGATTTGTACAAGCTACTATTGATTTTGCGTTATTACGTGAGGACTTACATGACGATATTAAGGAATATATGGAAAGAAAGTTACAATCATTCTATAAATAGTATATTGATTACAAAGGAATTTGACAGATCGGAGTTGAATTCCTTTCTTCTATTAATTGGTGCAATAATTTATAAATTGCCAACGCTATGGTATAATCTTTTGAGTGTAAATTTAGTCCATTAGGTAGATTTTAAAGATTGGAAGGCTGGATTCTGTGGAGAAGATTAAAATCGTATTTTTTATTTACCAATTAGGTTCTGGTGGAGCTGCTAGGACAATGTTAAATATTTTAAATAAAATAGATAGAAGCAAATTTAAGCCTATTCTTGTAACGTTAAATTATACTGGAAACTATGAGGAATATTTAAAAGAAGATGTAAAGTTTGTTAAATTATCAACAACAAGATTACGTTCAGCAATTCTACCATTAGCTAAAGTAATTCGAAGGGAAAATGCTGATATTGTATTTAGTACTATTCCCAATTATAATACGGTAGCTATTCTTGCTAATTTGGTTTCTTTTAGTAGAGCAAAAAACATTGTAAGAGAAGCGGCCTTTTTAGGGGGATCTTTTACTAGTAATCTGAAGCTACTAGCATATGGCTTTTTATATAAGCTTGCTCCAAGCGTAATTGCTTTGTCGCAAGGAGTAAAAGATAATATAGTAAAGCGCTATAAGGTAAATCCACATAAGATTAAAGTGATTTATAATCCAGTAGATATTGAATGGATACACTCTAGCATTTTAAATGGCAAGATACATGAACAGTATGACTCAATCTTTACTAGTAAAGAAAAAAAGATTGTAACTGCTGGACGTCTAGTACCAGATAAAGATCATAAAACATTACTAGAAGCTTTTGCGAAAGTAAATAAAAAATTCAATTCAAATCTATTTATTTTAGGTGAGGGCGAATTAGAAAACACCTTAAAACACAAAGCTAAACAATTAAATATTCAAGACAAAGTACATTTTATTGGTTTTCAGCAAAATCCATATATTTATTTTAAACATGCGGATTTATTTGTACTATCCTCAAGACGAGAAGGTTTTGGGCATGTATTAGCAGAAGCTCTAGCAAGTGGTACACCAGTTGTATCTACAAAGTGTAAACCTGGTGCAGTTGAAGTATTGGAAGATGGAAAGTACGGTAGGTTATGTGAAGTAGGTAATGCAGATGAACTGGCGAATAAAATATCCGATGTTTTATCCTATAATACAGAAGAACTGCACCAAGTAGTTAGTAGGGGACTACATCGGGTGGAAGAGTTTGATGCAAAAGTTATTGTAAAGCAATATGAAGAAGTGTTTATGCGACATGCGACTCATAGGATTAGCGACAGGAATTAGGAGGTAGGGAATGGAATTATCCAAACGTGTAGTACATTTAACGACAGTACACCACCCATACGATCCACGTATTTACCATAAGGAATGTAAGTCATTACATCAAGCTGGATATGATGTAACATTAATTGCGCAAGAAGATCCAAATGAATCTAGAAATAATGGAAGCATTAAACATATTAAGCTAAAGTCATATTCAAGCAGATTGAAGCGAATGATATTTGGAACTTACGATGTATACAAGAAAGCAAAACGATTAAATGCAGATGTATACCATTTTCATGACCCGGAGTTATTACCAGTTGGTTGGCTTTTAAAGAAGAAAAGTAATGTTGTAATTTATGATATTCACGAAGACTACGTAACAAGTATTATGCAGAAAGAATATATGAAAGAACCCATTAAAAAGCTGGTGGCATCAGCGTATAAGTTTATGGAGAATATCTTTGCGAAAAAGATCGAACTTTGCTTAGCAGAAAAATATTATAAAGATATTTATCCCAGGGGAAAATGTATATTAAATTATCCAATCATAAACGATAATATAATTAATCATCAACGAGAGAATAGTCCAGTGGAAGATAGCTTATTATATACGGGAAATGTTACCCATGTAAGGGGAGCATTGATCCATGCAAAGTTACCTTTGATTGATCCTAGTGTATCTGTCCAATTTGTAGGCAAATGTAACCAATCAATAGCTGATGAAATTTTTACAATTGCAAATGATAAACAACATCAGATTGAGATTGTAGGGATTGATCGTTTCATAGAGAAAGAAGATATCGAAGCAAAATACGTTAGCCGTAACTGGCTAGCGGGAATCGCACTTTTTCCACCAACTGAACATTACATGAAGAAAGAGTTGACCAAGTTTTTTGAATATATGAGTGCAGGCCTACCTATTATTTGTTCGAACTTTCCAGTTTGGAAAAAGTTTATGGAAACTTATGAGTGTGGAATTGCAGTCGATCCGTATAACGAACATGAGATTAAAGAGGCTATTGAATTTTTAAGAAATAACCCGCAAGAAGTAATCCGGATGGGTGAGAATGGCAAGAGTGCCGTAGTCGAAAAACTAAACTGGAGTGTAGAAGAGGAAAAACTTGTTAGTTGGTATAGGGAATTACTTGATAAGAGCTAAACTTTTAATGCAAATAGATATTTATAGAAAAGAGGGGAAATATGTCACAACAACATTACCCTTTAATATCAGTTATAACACCAGCGTTTAATGCGGAAAAATTTATATCGAGAACAATTGAGTCTGTACTTGATCAAACGTACACAAATTGGGAAATGGTTATTGTGGATGATCGTTCAACTGATAATACGGTGAGCATTATACAAGAATATCAAAAGAAAGATGAACGAATTAAACTGCATATTTTACCTGAAAACAGTGGTTCTGCAATTGCTCGAAATACAGCAATGAAAAATGCACAGGGACAATATATAGCATTTTTAGATAGTGATGACCTTTGGTATCCTCAAAAACTTGAAAAACAATTAAAGTTTATGCAGGAAAAGGATATTGCTTTTTCATTTACAAAGTATAGAAGGATGGACGAAGATGGTACAATAAGAAATGTAGTGTCAAAAGCTCCAAAGTCCGTAGGCTACCATGACTTGTTAAGGCATTGCGTAATTGGTTGCTTAACAGTAATGATCGATCGTGATAAAGTTGGTCGTTTGGATATGATAGACATACGAACTAGGCAGGATTATGCTTATTGGTTAGAAATAACGAAGAGAGGTTTTCGTGCCTATGGATTGCCGGAAGTATTATCCAAGTATAGGACGGTTGAGAATTCTATATCTAGAAATAAGTTTAAAGCTGCTAAAAGACAATGGTATGTGTATCGGAATGTTGAAAATTTAGGAATTTTAAAAAGCCTTTGGTACTTTACTCATTATACCTTTATGGGTGTGAAAAATACAATTAAATACAAGGTATCATCAAAGAATAAATAAATAATTTAATCAATCAAGGATGGTGGCTGACCGCGGTGAAGAACATTTTCAAGAAAATACTTTCTTTCCCCATGGATTGGTTCCTTTTTACTGTTTTAAATGAGAATCAGCGAAAGTTTTTAAGTAGCTTGTTATCGGAGAATGTAAAGGAAAAAATAAAAAGACTAATCAGTGGGAAAAAACTAATAGAAAGAAATAAACTGCAAAAAATAAAATACCATCTATATAATTTAGGTATGGAAGAAAAAGGACTTGATGCATTAGAAGAATTTTATGGGAATGCGAAAGATCCATATATAAAGCGAACAGCTGCATGGGAACTAGTTTTATGGCATGCTAATCAATATTCTGAGCATGGTGCAAGAAAAGCGTTAACCCTTATTCCGGCAGCTTCACTAAAGCAGAGAAATAAGGATCAACTTAGAAGGATAGCGATAATCAAAGCAGAATGTCTGGATTTGTTAAATAAAGGTCAAGAAGCTAGAGAAACGATAGATCAGATGCTTACTTTGGATAAGCATCCAGATTTATTTTTAGCAAAGGCCAACTTAGAGAATTCGATTGAAAAGAAACTCAACTGGATAAACAAGGCTTTTGATTATTATAATCTATCTACTATATCCTTCTCAGGAAAAACGGTTTCTGTAAGTTATGATGATCTATCCACTGAAGTGTTAGAACCAGTAGAAAATGCGGAGACAAAAGTATCTATTATTCTACCGGCTTATAATGCGGAGACAGGTATCCAAACAGCGATTAATTCCTTATTAGCCCAAACATGGCAGAATTTCGAGCTGCTGGTTGTAGATGATTGTAGTCCAGATGATACAGTGAAAGTAGTTCGGGAATATGCGGAAAAGGACTCTAGGATTAAACTTTTAAATACCCCAATTAATAGTGGACCATATGTTGCGAGAAATATAGCCCTAAAAGAAGCAACAGGAGAGTTCGTAACGATTAATGATTCAGACGACTGGTCTCATCCTCAAAAAATTGAAATACAAGTGAAGCACTTGTTGGTGAACGAGCATATCATTGCAAATACATCTGAACATGCCCGCTTAACAGAAGAAATTAAATTATATCGTCGAGGTACTCCAGGTAAATATATTTTTCCTAATATGTCTTCTATTATGTTTAGGCGCAAACCTGTCATTGAGAAGATAGGATTTTGGGATAGTGTTCGATTTGCTGCGGATGGTGAGTTTAAACGTCGTTTATTAAAAGAATTTGGCGTGCAACGTTATGTAGATTTACAGACAGGTCCATTATCATTACCAAGACAATCCGTTTCATCCTTAACAGGAAGCTCTGCATTTGGATACAATGGCTTCTTTAAAGGAGTACGAAAAGAATATGTGGAAAGTCTTGAATATTACCATAACCGTGCTGATAATTTGTATTATCCCTATCCTCAAATGAAAAGGCTATTTCCTGTTCCTGAGCCAATGTGGCCCCTAAGGGAAGAAAAGCCTTTTGGGAAACGCCATTTTGAAATAGTTATTGCTACTGATTTCAGAGTGTACACTATGGCTACGTTAAACGAAATAAAACGAAGATCTAACCTACATGAACGCATCGGACTTGTACAAATAAATCAATTTAATTTAGATTTAGACAACAAGACAAATGAGGCATATAGAAGTTTGATTGATGGTGAAAAAATACAAATGCTAGTATACGGAGAAAAAATTAAATGTTTGAAATTAATCATTATAAATCCAGTTGTTCTAGAAGCATCTCAACACTATATACCTGATATTGAACCAGAAGAAGTCTACGTTGTTGTTAATCGTTTACCTGTAGAGAATGGTCAGAGGTATTATCATTTCAATAACTGTAAACAACATTTAACAAGCTATTACAATTCCAATTGTATCTGGGTTCCTTATGATTCTTCGATTCGAAATAAATTACTTGAAGAGTATAATGAAGAACTAAATCACATTTCTCTTTCAAATTACGACTGGAAATAACTATTTTTTTGTGAGCAAGAAGCGGAAATAATCTCCGTATTCTTGCTCTTTTTTATTCGATATAAAGCGACAATAGTAGTATCCCCCCATTTACTTTCGACAAATATTCTACTAATATATTAAGTAGAGTATAAAAGGGGGTGGACTATGAAAGTGACGGCAGTCCAAAAATAGAATAATAGAGGATAGGTTTATTCGAATCCTTCTATAATACGCTTTGATAGTCTACTTAAAATAGAATGATTTTATCTATTAGGAGGATTTGCATGACGAGAAGAATTTTATGTAGTTTAATTTGTTTTTTCCTTATACCTACCTTCGTTTTCGCTGAAACTAGTGATGATGTAGATGTTGAAAATGAGACTGATTTAGTTGAGGAAGTACAAGATCCTACGTCACAGGAAGACGATGTCAACCTATCGACTGAACTTTCGGTGAGTAACGAGGACGAAGCAGAGGTAGAAAAGGAAGAAGAAGCAAGGGAAGTATCTACAACAAGTAGTACGAAAACTCCAGATGAATGGTATGAAGAAGGGATGAATGATCCTTCTGCAACCAAAAGAGTCGAAATTTTCGAAGAGGCTTACAGTTATTATCCTGAAAACGAAAAAATCATCTCAGGATTAAATGAAAGTGTAAGAAATCTATTAAATTGGGCTAGTGGTAAGCACAATAGTGGGGATTTTGATACAGCTATCGATAGATATAATTATATAATAACTGTCGAGGGGATAAGCAGTACTTATAGTGATGAAGCATCATGGAAAAAAGAATACGCTATTAATAAAACGAACTACCCTACAGCAGATCAACTTTATGATGAGGCTATGTCAGAATCGACAGCTTCTGGTAGATTTGATGCATTTATAGAAAGCTATACGTACTATCCCAATAATAAAAGAATTTTAGAAGGTCTTCGTTCAAGTGCAGAGTTATTATATAATTGGGCAATTAAGCAACATGGCCTTAGAAAGTTTGATACGGCAATTGATAGATATGAACGACTACTTACTTCTGATGCACTTACCTCTAGCTTTCTTTCAAAAGTAGAATCTCGTCTGAATGAAGCACTCCAAGAGAAAAGGCCTCCGGAGATTATTTATGAAGAAGCAAAAAATGAATATAGTGCATCTAGAAAATTAGAACTTTATATCGAGGGATATGACTCCTATCCAGATAATACAGACTTCATCAATGGAGTGAATGACAGTGGCAAGTTGTTGTTGAGTTGGGCAAGAGGGCAACATCAATCTGGTAAATGGAGTACAGCAATTGACCGTTATCTTAAGATCCTAGATAGTCCAGTGACATCTAAATCACTTCAGGATTCAGTTGCTTTGCATTTAGAGAAAGCAGAAAATCGTAACACTATCCCGACTGCTACTTCACTACGTGAGGAATACAAAAAACAGACAAAAGTATCGGAAATCTTCAGAAAAAGTGTTGAGAACTTTCTTTATTACCCAGAATCTGAAAAGTTTGAAACAGAAATGAATCATGCAGCAGAACAACTATTAATTTGGGCTAGAGGTAAACATGATAACGGTGACTTTACTACAGCTAAAAATAGATATGAGATCATTATATCTACAACATATATCAACGAATCGATTAGAAATAAAACAGAATCGCTACTATCCGATGCAGAGGTTGGCAAGCGTTCCGCGGATGCTATTTATCAGGATGCGGTAGAAGAAGGTAGAGCATCTTATAAGTTGAATCTTTTTATAAATGGATATGAGTTTTATCCAGATGATCAGCGTTTCATTAAAGGGATTCAAGATAGTGCTGAAGCATTATTTGATTATGCGGTAAGAAAACATAATGCTGGTGATTTTGTTACTGCAATTGAACGTTACGAAATAATATTAGCTTCACCTTCCATATTAGACTCCACTAGTGAAAAGACGCAAGGTAAATTAGCGGATGCTAAAATTGGTAAACGTCCTGCAGATGTAATCTATAACCTGGTCAGAGAAGAAACAACAGCATCGGGCTTATTTGAAATGAATAGTCAAGGGTATTATTTCTATCCAGAAGATGATCGATTCATTACTGGGTTAGCAGAGAGTTCAAAAAAATTACTTGAGCTAGCTGAACGTTACCATTCACAAGGAAGATTTACTGATGCAAATTCTCGCTATGAAAAATTATTAATTACAGAAGGTGTTCCAGATAGTTATGAAACAAAAGCAATGTATCTTCAAAAGTATTCTGTTGAAGAAAAGCTTGCACCTAATGCAGAAGATTATGAGGCACTTATCGAGAAGGAAGCTACTATTTCTGGAAAATTGGATATAGCTGTTGAAGGCTATTGGATTTATAGTGAGAAACCTCTTATGGTTAACCTTGTTATAGAGAATGCATATGGATTATTAAAATGGGCAACAGGAGTTCACCAACGTGGTGATATCACTACTGCTCTCAATAGATATAATAGAATACTAGATTTACCTGTGAAAAATGATGATCTAATCACGGAAACTACTTTAAAGAAAAGTTATGCTGATTCGGGGGAAGTTTTACCAACTGCGGATCAAATTTACAATGAGGCACAAGAGGAAACAAGAGCATCCTATATATTTGATCTATATGTTAAAGGTAATATCCTTTACCGTAATGATGAAAGATTTAAAGTTGGAATTGAAGAAAGCTCTATTTCTCTTCTAAACCTAGCTATTCGCTATCATGATAGTGGTCAATATGATAGTGCGATTGATCGTTATGATACACTAATATCTACAGTAAGTGTTCCTAGTCATATTAGTTTAGAAGCAGAACTTAGAAAACGCTATGCTAAAAATAGTCAAATAGTTCCTAAAGCAAATGATTTGTATAATTTAGCATTAAAACATACCACAGTTAGTGGGAAATTTGATGCATTTGTTGAAGGATACGTAATCTATCCGTCTGATGAAAGGTTTGTAAGTGGGTTAGAAATTAGCGCATATGATTTATATAAATATACAATTAGAATTCACAAAAATAAGGACTTCCGTGGAGCTATAAGTCGGTATGAGAAGCTAATTAATTCACCTGGTATTCCTGATTATATTGTAGAAGGAGCATTAGCAAACCTAGAATATGCTAAAGATCGAATTGTTCCTGTTAGCCAAATGATTAACTTTACGGAATATAATATTAGTCTTCAGGATGCCTTGAGTATACAAATGAAGGTTTCACCACAAACGGATAAATATATTGGGGTACCAGCTTTTGCGCATGGTAACTATATTCGAATTATTCAAGATTCACAAATTTCCGGATCAACCGTTAATGTAAGGACCGCTCCAATTCTAGAGGATAAGTATGTTTCTAAATCCCTAAATGGAGGAACAAAAGTAGAAATTTTGGACCGAGTAGTGGGAGATAGCTTTAGCGGGAGTAAGTTATGGTATAAAATTGATTATAATGGAGAAATATTATATGCTCACACATTATTAGTTGATCCAGCTATTGGTGAAACTACAGCAAATGTAAATATGCGAATGGAACCAGATTCAAACAGTCATAGTTTTGGAACAATGTCTAAAGGAAGTAGAATTACGATTATAGGTAGCACAGGTAATTGGTATAAAGTTATCTATGACAAAGACTGGAAGAACGCAACAAGTAACGATACGGAGTATTATTTAGATCCAACAAATTTTATTAATGATAATAACCAGAAGTATCAATTTCTTGATCTTAGATATTACACAGGTATTCCATCATCGGAACTAAAAGACTTATTAAAGGGAAAAGGAAAATTAGATGGAATGGAAGATGTTTTTAGAGAAGCAGCAAAAAGAGCAGGGATTAATGAGTTATACCTTATTTCACATGCTCTACTAGAAACAGGACACGGAACATCAACACTTGCTAGAGGAGTAGAATATAACGGCAAGACCGTTTATAACTTCTTTGGAATTGCGGCAGTTGATGGTAATGCGGTTAATGGAGGAGCGAAAAGAGCTTATGAAGAAGGCTGGTTCACAGTAGAAGATGCCATTATTGGTGGAGCAGAATTTGCAAAACAAAAGTACATTTATGCTGGGCAAAATACCCTATACTCTATGCGTTGGAATCCAGCTAAAATGGACCAAAATGGATATGCTACCCATCAATATGCAACAGATATAGGCTGGGCTTATAAACAAGTTGCATATTATACCCGTTTTTATTCCAAAGGAGATTACAATCTAATCTTTGATATTCCTGTCTATAAGTAATAAGCAAACTAATTTAGACTACCTATTGTTAATTCAATGGGTAGTTTTTCTTGTTTTTTACAATTGTGGTTCATTGACATGATATACTCTATTAAGTATTATGTTACTATTCAAGTTACATAAATATATAGTGAATTTGGTGCTATAATTAAGGAGGGACGATATGAATTCTAATATTATGAGATATCGTTTTGGGTTTGCGATATATAAGAACACCTCGCGTCCTAATTTGGACGAAATCAAAAATTGGGACAAGTTTGAAACAAATGGATATTATATACATACTCATCCGGAAGTGAATGTTCAAACAGTCGAAACTAGTCATGGAACTGCAATATTGATCGGTGAAGCGTTTGTATGTAAAGGAAGAAAAAAGTTAACTCATATCATTAAAGTCCTATTGAAGGAAGATAATTGGGAAGCATTTAATTGTATTACTGGAAGATTTGCTTTATTCCTTATTACCGCATCACAGGCAAAAATACTCCATGATCCCTTCGGATCTAGAACTGTATATTATTTGCAAAATGGGGAGGTATGTGTTGCTTCACATTCAGCTTTAGTAGCTTCCTTGTTTAATGAAAAAGTTAGTGAGGAGGCAAGGAGTTTTATAAAATTGCCTGAATATAAAGCGAGGGGTACAGGTTATCTTCCTGGTGATGTGACCATGTATGATAATATTAAAGCTTTGGTACCTAATAACTTTTATGATATGAATGAAAAAAAGACAGTTCGGTATTGGCCAAGAAAACCTATAAAGACGGTGTCTACACGCTACTTTTTAAAACAATGTGATCGGTATCTTTTTAGCTTCACCCAATATTATTCCCCAAAATATAATTTACTACTTGGACTAACAGGAGGAGTAGACACTAGAGCATTGGTTGCTGGAATAATGGGAAAAGGTGTAAAGCCTAGGTTAATAACTTGGACAGGTAAACGGCTTCCAGAAAAAGAGGTGCCAATAGTAGCTAAAATGAAGGAACATCTTGGGTGTCCTCATGTATACTTAGATCCTTCGGAAAAAATGGATAGTGATACATTTACAGATATTGGTAAACAAGCTAGTGCTGCAACTGGTTATTCAAGAGGCTTTTCAAGATTAACAGCGCATATGGGCGAAGTGGTTCAACCTAATGAGGCTTTTGTTCGTGGATTTGGTGGAGAAATCATTAGAGGTTTTTACAGCAGACATAAGACCTCTATGTCAGGAGACCTGATAAAGGACTTTGTTAATTTATATAAAACAAAAAGAATAAAAGAACCTGGTGAAGAATTTATTAATTTTGTAACAGAATCAACTAAAGGGTTTATAGAGAGAGCAAATTATAGTAATGGAATGTTTAATGTAGATGTAAGTGATTTATTTTACTGGGAGCAACGAATGGGTATGTGGGGAGCCAATATGCTAAATGAGATGGATCCGGCAATATATTCATTAGTAGGATTTAATAGCCGCCCGTTATATGAATCTGCTTTCGGTCTAGATGAAAAAGAAAGGCTTGGAGCAGAGATTATGTTGAAAATTACTGCTCGCTATGACAAGAAGTTCTCTGAGATTGGAGTATTATCCTAAAGATGTTTAAAACGTTTAGGTTCTAATCTAATACTTAGACTAACTAATTTTAGCCTCCCTTTAAATAATGTTTAAAGAGAGGCTTTTAATGTGTTATTATTTTAAAAGTAGGTTAAAGGAATAATTGTGAAAAAGTATGTAGTTTTCTAGTTTCAAATTAATAATAAAGTAAATAATATATATGAATAATTGGTAGAGGATGTGAATGGTTTGGAATCTGCATCGAAAGATAGGGAACAAATTACTAAAAATGATCTCGATAAGATTTTTGCTGAACAAAAAAGGTATTATAATTTGATAAAATTAGAATTAGAAATTTTTAACTTAGAGAATCAATATAATAATAAATCTTCTGAAAACAGAGAAATGCTAGAGAAAATCGAAAGATATGAAAAAGAGATTAACCTTTATAAATCTAGTTTACATAGTGTGTCAGAGGAACAACAGTATTATTTAAAAGAATATAATAAGATCCTAAATAGCACCTCGTGGAAGGTAATGGCACCTATGAGAATGGTTGGTTCCGTATTTAAAGGAATTACAGGAAGAAGAAATAAACGATAACATATTGACTTGGAGGTGAAAAAAATGACAGAAGGAATAGAGAAGCAATTATTAGATGCTAGTGATTTACAAGAACTTTTACAAAAAAGAAATGAACTAGAGGAATTATTAGCCCAAGAGGAAGAACAAAGCATCTTTTTAGCTGAAGAAATAAAGAAGGTAGAACACCAATTACATAGTGTAAAGAATAGGTATAAACGTGAAGCAGCTTTAAGAAGTAAAAATAAAAAAGAACTTGATAAAATCAATAAAAGTCGTTCTTGGAAGTTAAGTTTACCAGTACGGAAACTTGGTGAGGTAGTAAAAAAATCTAAGGAAAATGACTCGGAAGAACAATTTAATACAGCTGTTAAAGATATTGTAGTTCAGTCAGAAAATGAAAAATATAATGCTAGAGCTTTAGATAGAAAATTATGGGGTGGTTACTCTAATTATGCTTTGGAGGAACTTCTTGAATTAAAAAACTCAGAAAATGCCCCAATGAATGAACGTATGAGAGCAACAAGAAGTCTATCTCGTTGGTATTATGATCATCAGGAATACGAAAAAGCATATGAAGAACTTGAATATATTAATGAAGTAAAACCAATAAATAACCCTAATCCTGATCGTGTTATAACTGAGATTAAAGTGATGAAGAAGTTAGGTGAAATAAAGGCAGCTAGAAGAAAAGTATGGGAAGTAATTAACTCTAGAGGTCTTCAAACGAATTTATGCTTAAGTATGGCACATCTCGCTGAGGAAGAGCTAGAAAGACTAAATTGGTATAATTTAGTTTATGATAAAAATGGCTATAACCAAATTAGAAAAATTGATGAACAAAAACCATTAGATTTAGAAAATATCTATACACCTACAACTGCAATAGATAAAGGATTAAATAAATTTAAAGTATCGGTGATTATCCCTGCCTATAATGCTGCAGATTTAATTCATATTGCATTGGATAGTTTATTAAAACAAACCATACAAAATATAGAAATAATAGTAGTAGATGATTGTAGCCCGGATAACACTGCAGAGGTAGTTTCAAAGTACGCTGAGCAAGATGAGAGAGTTAAACTTATAAAAAAAGAAAATAATGAAGGTGCATACGCAGCAAGGAACACGGGTCTACAGTATGCAACTGGTGACTTTATTACAATCCATGATAGTGATGATTGGTCTCATTCTCAAAAAATTGAAATACAGCTAAAAGCATTGATTAAAAACCCATCGGCAGTTGGATCGATTTCTTATTTAGTACGGGCATCAAAGGATATTTGTCCACTTAATGCTGGTTCATTATTAAGTGTAAAATTTTTAATGATGAATTCCTCATCGTTACTAGTTCGACGAAGTGTCATAGACAACCTTGGTGGTTGGGACAGCGTTAGAGTTGCTGGAGATACCGAGTTTTTATGGAGAATCGAGAAGATTTATGGTGATGAAAGTATTATTCGAGTCGAACCTACTATTCCGCTGTCCATTGCTCTATCAAATGAGAATTCATTGACAGGAACAAGCACCACACATGTAAAAACGATTCATTTCGGTTTGAGAAGAACGTATCGAGAATCCTTCCAATGGTGGCATGAACAGGCAGAGTCTGCAAAAGATTTATATATGGATCCAACTCAGGTCAATAGACATTTTCCATGTCCAGTTCCAAACATGCTCAAAAGACCAGAAGTAAGAGAATATGACATCGTTGTTATTGCAGACTTTTCGAGTGAATCTGATCAAGAATTGTTAGATGAAATGCTTAAGAAGTTTACTAATAACTATGAAAAAGTAGCATTGTTCCATTGGCCAGATTATAATGGAAATCCTTCAAGGACAATAGCAAATAATATTTATTACTTAGCTAGTAAACATCAGATTGATTTATTAGTTCCTAATGAAGAGATAAGCACGGAGAAAATGATATTCCTAACTCCAAGAATTTTGGATTATAAGTTAGATAGTGCTCCAAAAATCAAATATGGAAAAACATATGCAGCTGATGAGGATAAATCAAGTGAAACCAGAATGAACAGAGAGAAAAATCTAATTAAGACAATGAATGTAAAAGATATAGAATGGTGTACAACAGAAGAACTTAAAAATATATAATCATTTAAAAAAATCCGTCATAGTCGATTTATATGGCGGATTTTCCTCTCTTTTTATAAAATGGAGTCGTTTTATATTTATTTATTAATCATCCCTACTGTGATATAATGCTTTGAGTATTAGTATTATATGCAAATTAATTGATCAATTTATATATTAATGACAGAAATAGGCGGTGTGAGTTTCACTTATGAAGAGTTATATACAAGAAATACTAATGAGAAAAGACTTATTAATATATTTAGTTAAATCAGGACTAAAAGCTGAGCATCGCAATAGTTATCTAGGTTATTTTTGGTGGCTCTTAGATCCACTGCTTAATGTTTTAGTATACTACTTCCTAGTAGTAATAGTATTAGAAAGAGGCGATGCAAATTATCCATTATTCCTAGTTATTGGACTAGTTGTATGGCGGTGGATCAGTTCTAGTATTAATGCCTCTGCAAAGTCGATTTTACGTTATAGTTCTATAATAAATCAGGTATACTTACCAAAAGCAATTTTTCCAATGTCATTTGTTTTGTCTCAATTGTTCAATTTTCTTTTTGGACTAATAGTAGTTGGAGTATTTCTTCTGTTATTTGGTGTTATGCCAGGGTGGGAATTAATATTTTTACCTTTATTAATTTTGATTACTATAATATTCCTATTTGCGGTAGGGCTTTTGCTAGGATATATCAATATTTTTGTGCGTGATATAGATAATTTATTAACATATGTCATTCGAATACTTTTCTATGCATCTCCAATTATTTGGGAAGGTGGGAGGTTACCAGCTGAATATAGTTGGGCAATTGATTATAATCCAATAGCAATAATTGTAGAGTCTTATCGTGCTATTTTAATGTACAATACAACTCCAAACTTTGTTGGGTTAGGAGTTATTCTATTAATTTCTATTGTCATAAGTGTGATTATGATTAACCATTACAGTAAAAATGAGCACAAGATAATTAAAGCTCTTTAATAGAAAGTGGATGATCTAATAATGAATAACAAAAGGCAAATAATCCGTTCTAATAAAGTGGGAGTAGCCTTCTATTCAGGTAATAAAGATGATATAAAATCAAAGGCTTTACGTTTATTCACAAATAAAGAAAAAAATAAAAAGCAAAAAAAAGTATGGGCTTTAGAGGATATAAATTTTGCAGGATATGAAGGTGAAATTCTAGGTATCATTGGCTCTAATGGAGCTGGTAAAACTACTTTGAGTAAAGTCATCTCACGAATTCTTCAAGAAGATCGAGGAGAAATGAAAGTAGATGGAAAAGTAACTGCGCTATTTTCATTTGGAATGGGATTTAAACAAGAACTTACAGGTCGGGAAAATGTATATCTTAACGGGATGATGCTTGGAATCGAAAAAGAAAAGATTACCGAGTACATTGATGACATTCATGAGTTCTCTGATTTAGGAGATTTTTTGGATCAGCCAATGAAGTACTATTCTAGTGGAATGAAAGCAAGACTAGGTTTTAGTGTTGCTTCCCACCTACAGCCTGAGATTTTAATTTTGGATGAAGCGCTAAACACAGGTGATGCTAATTTTAGTAAAAAAGCTGCTGAGAAGATGAAAGAACTAGTCAAACAGGCAAAGATGGTAGTTATTGTTACGCATAGTTTAGGATATGCCAAGCGGCACTGTACGAGATTAATATGGTTAGATGGAGGTGCGGTAAGAGAAGATGGAAATCCTGAAGAAGTAGTTAGCAACTATCAGGCCAGTCTACCTGCTGCAAAGCCAAAGAAACGTCGAATTCTAGAGTTAGAAAAAACAGAAAGTCAAATTCGTGGTAATGCTATAATAAAAGCGAATAATGTTGGAGTTTCTTTTAACTTAAAAGGTGGAGAATTTTGGGCACTTCGAAACTTAAATTTTGAAGTGAAAGAAGGAGAAGTTCTTGGTATTATCGGACATAATGGTGCTGGAAAGAGTACATTGTGTAAGTTGTTAACTAGGATTTTTAAACCTGATGAAGGAGACATTGAAATATTAGGTCAAACATCTGCGTTGTTAGGTTATGGAACAGGCTTTAATCAGCAGTTAACTGGTAGAGATAATATTTATTTAAATGCCATGTTACTTGGTATTCCCAAGGAGCGTGTCGATGAGAAGTATGAAGAAATAATAGACTTTTCAGGAATAAGAAATGCAATTGATAAACCAGTTAAGCAGTATTCTAGTGGTATGAAATCAAGATTAGGTTTTAGCATTGCTGCAATACTAAAACCAGATATTTTTATTATAGATGAAGCATTGTCAACTGGAGATATAAGCTTTCAACAAAAAGCTAGTGAGAGAATTCAAGAAATTATTGAAAGTGCTAAGGCAGTAATTATTGTTTCACATAATATGAGTTTTGTTGAAAAAGTATGTACAAGAGCAATTTGGATGAGTAAAGGTGAAATCATCTTTGATGGTGATCCAGAAGTAGCTGTTGCGAAGTATAAAGAATCAACTATTTAAAATCAGAGTAGGTGTAGTTAATATGCTTAATAATTATCAACGGTATACGGTTGATTATAATCAATTAGAAGGTTTTTCTTTACCAGTGGATGACTCTCCATTAGTATTAGTAGTTATAAAGGGACAAGTAAAATTTGAGTTTTTAATTAGGTTAAATCAAGAGAGTGAGAAAGCTATTGTGTTCGGATCAGGAGCTTATGATGCAACATCCGAATTAGAACCACCTATTTTTCAAAGGCATAAGTGGATGAAGCATTTTGACGAGAATTTAATCTATTACAATGATCCTACTCTATACCTTGGTCAAATAAATCTAGGTTGGGGTTTTGGATGTCAAGAGAGACATTATCTAAAAGAAATAGCGTTAATTTTAGAAGTACTTCTTAATAAAGCAAAACTTAAGAGAGAGAATACTCTTTTCTACGGGAGTTCAGCAGGAGGATTTATGTCTTTAATGCTGGCAGGATTTATAAAAGAAACAGTAGCTTTAGTAAATAATCCCCAAACTATAGTCTGGAATTATTATGATAGACATGTGAATGCCATGTTTAACAGAGCACACCCTAACCTTTCTAGAGAAGAGATTATTGAAATTTATTCTAATAGGCTTAACGTTCTATCTTTTTATGAAAATATCAATTACGTTCCAAAGATTATATATCTTCAAAACCTAGCAAGTGAGAGGGATTTAACACACCACTTAACCCCTTTTATTCTTGGATTAGGTCAAATGCATTTAGAAGATTTTTTTGATAGAATAAAAGTTGAATTATACTATGATAAAGATCTAGGACATAGTCCTTTACGTTTAAAAGAATCTGTAGATTATATAAAGAAAACAATTGATAAGATGTAATATAAAATTCTTATTAGGGAGACAACTTATTTCATTAATATTTAGTTCTCTCCCCACCTTAATATTAACATAGTCTCTCGGAAGTTAATTTCCTGTATTAGCTCTAGTCTTTTGACTAGGGCTTCTGTATTTGGTTCTACTTTTTAATACCAACACTAAAATTTTTCGATTTAAGTATTTTGTTTTAGTTAAGCCCCATTTTATTAAAGATGTGTTATAATGCCCAAGAGTAACATCTAAATTATATATCTATATGTCTAATATATATTATAAAACTATCAAATAAGCAAATGTTTATTTGGAATTTTAAAGGAGATTTTAAATGAAACAACAAGATACGCTAATTCAAAAGAAATTCCGTCCAGAGATTGAGGGGGTTCGTGCGGTTGCTGCATTGCTTGTAGCGATTTATCATATCTGGTTTGGAAAAGTATCCGGTGGAGTTGATGTTTTCTTTATAGTATCTGGGTTTCTTATAACAACTTCAATACTATCCAACTATCAAAGAACTGGTAAAATAGTATTTATAACCTATTATTTAAATCTGATGAAAAGGTTAATTCCCCTCGGCTTTTTAGTCTTAGTTCTTATAACAATTGCCAGTTATTTATTTTTACCACAGATTGTTTGGTCTGAAACGATTAAACAATTATTTGCTTCTGCACTTTATTATGAGAATTGGCAACTAGCATTTAACTCGGTTGATTACCTTGCACAAAATAATGAAGCTAGTCCGGTACAGCATTTCTGGGCAATGTCACTTCAAGGGCAATTCTATTTAATATGGCCCGTTGTTATGTTAATTGCAATTTTCCTTGATAAATATATAATAAAGAAATCTTTTAGAACCTCCGTATTAATGGTACTCATAACTTTATTTACTATTTCTATTATCTACTCAATATACAAAACATCTGCTAATCAATCATGGGCGTACTTTGATACATTTGCTCGTGTTTGGGAGTTTACTTTAGGAGGTATCTTGGCCTTAACAATCTTTAAGGTCCATTTAAAGGAAAGTATAGCAGTAATACTAGGGTGGCTTGGATTGGTTATAATTATTAGTACGGGTTTATTGCTTCCTGTTTCAACTGTATTTCCAGGGTATGCCGCTTTATATCCGATTACTGGAGTTATTTTAATTATGATTTCTGGATCGAACGGTGGGAGATTTGGAGTACACAATATTCTAGCGTCTAAACCACTTACTAGCTTAGGTGGTATTTCCTATGGTATTTATTTATTCCATTGGCCAATATTAGTCTTTTACTATGAGATTTCGGAAAAGGCAGAAGTCTCCTTCCTGCATGGATTATTAATTATTGCTGTGTCAATACTGTTATCTTATATTGTTACTAGTTTAATAGAAAAGCCTATAAGATCTGTAAGCGTTCAGTCAAATCGACCGAAAGTTATTGCGATTATATTTGCTTTTATGATTCCGATGTTAACAGTCAATTCACTCTGGCAATTAGAAGTAAAAAGTTCAGAAGTAGAACTAACAAATATAGTGTTTGATTTGGAATATCCCGGTGCCATGGTGTTTTCTCAAATTGATGATACTCAGATGGATGAGGGGGTTGAAGTTAGACCTAATCCATTACAGTCTAGACAAGATAAACCCGTTTCCTATCCTGATGGATGCCATCAGGTTCAAGGTGAATCCGAAGTAATTAAGTGTGAGTATGGGGTGATGGATGATCCTGAATATGTTATAGCGATTGTTGGAGGTTCACATTCTGCGCAATGGTTACCAACGTTACAAACAATTTCAGAGACTGAAAGTATTAAAATAATTAACATGACTAAATCCGCATGTAGATTTACTACGTCAGAGGATGACATTGAAGAAGACTGTCAAAATTGGAATAAAAAAGTAATCCCAGAACTAGTCGAATTAAATCCAGATTTAGTTTTTGCCACTGCGGATATTGGTTCTACTCAAACCATACCTAATGGTTATGTGGAACAATGGAAAAAATTAGAGGAACACAATATTTCCGTATTTGCAATACGTGATAATGCTTGGTTAAACTTTGACCCAGCAGTGTGTGCAGAAGAGAATTACTCAAATTATTTGGAGTGTTCTGTTGATCAGGAAGATGTGCTGCCAAAAGTTGGAGCATGGGACAAATTAGATAATAAACCCAGTAATGTATTTTATTATGACCTATCGGAGTATTTCTGTGAAGACGGGCGATGTGATATTGTTGTAGGTAATATACTAGTGTATCGTGACAGTCATCACATTACAGCAACATATGCTCGTTCATTAGCACCAGTTTTAAAACCATATATTATGAATGCATTAAAAGAAATAGATAAATGATTAATAAAAGAGTTTGGGACTTATTGTCCAAACTCCTTTATTAAGATTTATTTTTTTATTAAAAGGTGATAAGATGAATAGTGAAAATAGATTAAAGAGGTGCCAGATATGTGGAATATAAGTGAGTTAGTAGTGGCATTCATTTTGTCAGTCACCACGGCATTACTTGTTACTCCGTTGATTTCACGATTAGCGTTTAAATTAAATGCGGTCGATAAACCCGATAATAATCGAAAATCACATAACGGTGAAAAACCGAGTATGGGCGGATTAGCCATCTTTATTGGGGTTGCAGTTGGTTTTGTTTATTTGCAACCTGGAGACCAGCATATGACGGCAATTATTATTGGTGCCCTGATTATGATCATAACTGGTATGTTGGATGATATTTTCAATATTAAACCACTTTACAAATTATTAGGTCAAACTACAGCGGCTACTGTAGTTGTAGCTTCAGGTTTAGTTATTGAAAAATTAACCATTCCGTTTATGGGGCAAGTATATATAGATAATTTTGGTATTATATTAACTATCTTATGGATCGTTGCAGCATCTAACGCTATTAATCTAATAGATGGATTAGATGGATTAGCGGCAGGAGTATCTGCAATAGGTTTAGTAAGTATATTAATTATGGGAATCATGGATGCTAGACTTGTAGTAGTAGCCTTAGCAATAATATTAGTAGGTAGCTGTATTGGATTCTTATTCCATAATTTTTATCCTGCGAAGATCTTTATGGGGGACACAGGGGCCTTATTTTTGGGATATTCCATTGCGATTATTTCAATGCTAGGTTTATTTAAAAATGTTGCTTTCTTTAGCTTTATTGTCCCTATTATTGTCATTGCAGTCCCTGTTTTTGATACGGTCCTCGCAATTATTAGACGAGCAATTAATAAACAAGGAATAGCTACAGCAGACCGTAATCATATTCATTACCAACTAATAAAAATGGGTTACTCACATCGAACTGCAGTATTAATAATATATGGTTTTAGCGCCTTTTTTGGAAGTATGGCTATTGTATTTAATAGCACAAGATTATTAACATCACTCGTCATTTTTGGTTTTATTATTTTAGGGATACAATTGATTGCTGAAATAGCAGGTGTGACTTCTTCTAAGAAACAACCTTTACTAGACAGTATGAGAAAACTAGTAGGAATATCTAAAGTAAATAAATTAAAGTAAAAAAACTGCTAATCTCTTATTTGAAGATTAGCAGTTTTTTTAATTAATAGGAATCACTTTCTGACTCATTCTGTAATGCATTAACACTTCCTGTATTAGCATCCTTATCTTCTATGATTTCTAAATGTGTTTGTAAAGTCTGCTTTGTTTCATTTAGAGCTAACTCATCTAATTGCCAGTAATAAACATTTGCAGGCTGATGATCATGCCCTTCTAGAGTCATTGAATCGATATCGAGGTTGCTTCCACTAGTTGCATAGGATAAAAAGCTTTTCATTTCATTAAAAGATAAGTTAGTTGTCATATTATCGCCTACAGCTTCAATTACATCATCTAATTTCATAACTGAACTAACAGAAGTTGCTTTTTTAGCTACAGATTTAATGATATCCATCTGTCTTTTACCACGTTCTATATCATTATCTAGTTTTCTCGTACGTGCTAATGCAAGTGCTTCTTCACCATCTAACAATTGTTCACCTGGTAATAAGTGAATAGAGTTTTTCTTATCATTTGAATCCGATTCCCAAAATTCATACGGTACGTCTACTGTAATTCCATCAATTGCGTTTACAACATCAACGAAGGCATGGAAATTCAATTTTACAAAATAATCAACAGGTATATCTAATAAGTTCTCAACCGTCTCAATTGTTGCTTGTGGTCCACCAAAGGCATGAGCATGAGTGATTTTATCTTCATAACCGACCTCTGGGATAAACACTTTAGAGTCACGAGGAATACTTAGTAACTTAACACTCTTATCCTTTTTGTTTAATGTTGCTAGGAGTAGGGCATCAGATCTAGAATCACCAGCATTGTCACGGTGGTTATTTTCATCCACACCTATTATAAGAATAGAAACATTATCCTCTGTTGGATCAACTTTTGAATCCCTTAAGTCTGATTTTTCCCTTCCGTCATCTTCATAAGAATCTGAAACTGTTGATTCAGCTTTAATATATAAAGAGATGAAATATCCAAAACCGATAAAGGCTATTAGGAATGGTATTAATATAAAGTAAATTCTTTTACGTAATTTTCGCTTTTTAGTTTGCTTCACAAGTCTAGATGGTGAAGATTCGTTTTTACTCATTAGTTGTTTCCCCTTTATTAAAATTAAGATATTTATAATAATATATATTTGAAAACCAACTTATATTTTACTATGAAACACTAAATTAGTACATTAAAAAGTGATTACAAATATTGGTTTTTCTGAAATACGACCTACTATATTAGACGTAAAAAAGGCCTATTATGTTTCAAAAAAGATATATTTTATTATTTCCATAAAGGAGAGGGTTATTTAATCGAAAAGGAAATTCCAATATGGTAAAGAGAAGGATTGTTAGTTATTACTATATCTAAATGATTTTTCAGCTCCTGTTGAACCCTTCTTTTACTCTCTTCCTCTATTTGATAATACCATCCACCATTCATATAGCTGCCTTTCCCCTCAAAATTGACTGTCTCAATTTCTATATCTTTATCTAATCCATAGCTAAGAAAACTCTTCATTTCTTGAAAGGATAAATTTGTTTTCAAATTGTCTCCAATTGCTTCGATAACATTTGATAATTTTGGTACAGATGATATCGATGTCGTTTTTGAGATTATTACTTTAATGATTTCTTGCTGTCTTTTCCCACGGTCAACATCACTATCATACTTACGAGTTCTTGCTAAGGCTAATGCTTGTTCTCCATTTAATTTCTGATATCCAGGTGTTAAATGAATGGTGTTTTTATTATCATGAGAATCGGATTCAACGATTTCATATGGTACATCAAACAGAATACCATCTAAGGCATCAACTACTTCGACAAAAGCATCGAAATTCATCCTAACATAATAATCAATAGGAACGTCTAAAAATTGTTCAATTGTTTCAATGGTAGATATGGGTCCCCCATAAAAATGGGCATGATTAATTTTCGTATAGTTACCAACTTTTGGGACAAAGACATAAGTATCTCGCGGAATGCTTAATAATTTTATGGAGCGCTCAAATTTATTAAAGGTAGCTAGTATAATTGCATCCGTACGACTGCTTTCACCATATTGTCGATGTTCACTAGTATCTGTTCCTAAAAATAAAACGGAGACATTATCCTTAACAGGATCAACATGATCAGACCGAAGCTCTGATTTTGATTCTTTACGGTCTATTTGTTCATGTGATTCATTTACCATGTTCTCTGTTTGTTGATATAGATGTATGCTGTATCCAATAACAACTGTAATTAATAGCAATATAAAAAGTCCACTATATAATAACCAATTTCTTTTCTTTGATTTATACTTTGTTTTTGGCATAAAAGAGATTCCCCTTAATTAATCCATGTTCTCTTTTAAGTATTTAACTAAAATAGTACCCTATATACATAGGGAGATAATTGTTCTTATCCTTTGTTTTCTTTTAAATTAATATTATAATTGAGTAGCAATCATCTTAAATATAAGAATCTAAAGATAAAGTATTCTGGTAATAGGAGGTACAAATATGAAAATAACAGTAGCAGGTACTGGTTATGTGGGTCTATCCAATGCAGTTCTCCTTGCTCAACATAACGAGGTCATCGCCCTAGATATTCTTCCAGAAAAAGTAAATATGATAAATAATAAGAAGTCTCCAATAGTTGATCAGGAGATTGAGCAGTTTCTTGAAAATAAAGAACTTCATCTAACAGCTACAACTGATGTAAATAAAGCTTTTAAGGATGCCGATTTTATTATTATCTCAACACCTACTAATTATGATGACGAGAAAAATTACTTTGATACGAGCTCAGTAGAGGATGTCATAACTAAAGTTTTAAAAATAAACCCAGATGCAACAATGATTATTAAATCTACCGTTCCTGTTGGGTATACGAAAAGTGTTAGAGAGAAATTCAATATGACAAATATTATTTTCTCACCTGAGTTTTTGAGGGAAGGACAAGCACTTTACGACAACTTATATCCATCTCGAATTATTGTTGGTGAACAATCTGAAAAGGCTAAACAATTTGCCGATCTATTAACTCAAGGAGCGATAAAAAAGGATGTCCCGGTATTGTTTACCGATTCTACAGAAGCAGAGGCGATTAAATTATTTGCGAATACATATCTCGCTCTACGGGTATCTTTCTTTAATGAACTAGATACTTATGCAGAAGTAAGGGGACTTAATAGCCAGCAAATCATTGAAGGAGTTGGTTTAGATCCAAGAATTGGTGACCATTATAATAATCCTTCTTTTGGGTATGGTGGATATTGTTTACCTAAAGACACAAAGCAGCTTCTTGCTAATTACCAAGATGTACCTAATAATATTATTGCAGCCATTGTGGAAGCCAATACTACTAGAAAAGATCATATTGCTAATATGATCTTAAAGCGTAATCCTAAAACGGTTGGGGTCTATAGACTAACGATGAAAACTAATTCGGATAATTTTAGAGAGTCTGCTATTCAAGGTGTGATGGAACGCATTAAAGCAAAAGGTGTTGAGGTTGTCATTTATGAACCTGCAGTACATGAATCAGAGTTTTATCATTCCAATGTGATTAAAGATCTTAATGAATTCAAAACAGTAAGTGATGTCATTGTAGCAAATCGACTATCGGATGAAATTATAGATGTAAAAAACAAAGTTTATACAAGGGATTTATTTAATAAAGAGTAAACAAAACCAACCATTAACTTGGTTGTCAGGCTTTCGAAAAAACCTCGACAGCCTGTTTTTTTATATAGAAAAATTTAACAATTCACCGTGTTAATTTGTTATAATATAAGTTACAATATAAGACGGTGGTAACTGTGTTTCATATTAGAAAATACTCAAAATGAAGTTGAATTTGAAAGTATAGAAGACTTAGTACCCCAAGATCATTTACTTCGTAAGATAGATAAACATATCGACTTTTCTTTTAGATACTTCTTTTGCATTTGTTCCGAACTCCAGTTAGAAAAAGAAGTTCAGTTAAATGTAGCATATCGCTGAATTTTAGGATTACGATTAACAGATCCCGTTCCTGACCACACCACGATTAGTTGGCATCGTTGTAAGAGATAGAATGATAGAATTGGTTATCAACTTCATAATAGCTATTGAAATAGACTAGCATTGGAGATGAAAATAATGACAGATTTAAGAATAGCCGAAAAAAGATTTCGACCAGAAATAGAAGGAGTAAGAGTTTTTGCTGCTTTATTAGTGGCTATTTACCACATTTGGATAGGTTCCGTTTCTGGTGGAGTAGATGTCTTTTTTATCGTTTCTGGTTATTTGATTACGATTTCTTTGGTAACGAAAATGGAGAGACAAGGAAAAATTAACTATTTGGAGTATGTATTAGGATTGACGAGAAGGTTAATTCCCCTAGCTTTTACTGTGCTTTTTAGTGTTGCACTAATTTCCTTTATTATCATACCACAGCTACAGTGGAAGCAAATCATTTCTGAGATTTTTTCTTCTGCTTTTTACTATCAAAATTGGCAACTTGCTACAAATGCTGTAGATTATCTTGCCCAAAATAATGAGGCAAGTCCACTTCAGCACTTCTGGGCACTATCAATACAAGGACAATTTTATGTGACATGGCCATTAGTAATATTTATTGCTTATGTAATTTCAACTAAGCTCCTAAAAACACCAATTAGAAAAACCCTCTTAGCTATACTGAGCATCATGTTTATAGCTTCTATCGGATATTCAATATACATTACCACTACTAATCAACCGTGGGCTTATTTTGACACCTTTGCACGTGTTTGGGAGTTTTGCTTAGGTGGAATATTAGCGCTATTAATTCCTTATTTAAGCTTGAAAAGAGCTATTAGCTTAATAGTTGGTTGGCTAGGATTAGCGATTATTTGTTTTACTGGGGTCATTTTACCAGTATCTACTGTCTTTCCTGGTTATGCGGCGTTACTACCAACAACTGGAGTAATATTGGTAATCATTTCAGCTGAAAATGGCAGTAAATTTGGTGTTGATCGATTATTAGGTATGAAACCATTTCAATACTTTGGAAATATATCGTATGGTTTTTATTTATGGCATTGGCCACTATTAACATTCTATTACGCTAATTTTGCAACAGATACTGTTTCGTTTACTGCTGGGATAGGGATCATGATCCTAACTACTATTCTATCTATTATTTCGGCAAAATTAATTGAAAAACCAATAAGGAAAATAAGTGTAAGACAATCTAAAGTAAAACTAGCACTTATATTATTTGTATTTATTATTTCAGTAATGTTGGTCAACACTTCCTGGGGGTATTATTCCAATAAAAAGGAAAGTAAATTTACTGATGAATACCATGTAGAAGATTATCCAGGTGCGGTTGCTGCATTTGGAAATATAAAGCCTAATCCCGATAAAGAACCAATCTTACAAGAAGCGGAAGAAGCTAGTCTATTGCCGTCATTTTATTCAAGTAGGTCATGTTATTCAAACAATAAGGATGAAACAGAAGTAAAGATATGTTCCTTTGGGGAAACAGAGAATCCAAAATACACCATTGCACTTGTTGGAGGATCTCACTCTGGTCACTGGTTCCCTGCTTTAGAGGAGTTATCAGAAAAACTAAAACTACAAATTGATGTATATAATAAAGACGGTTGCCGCTTTACTGATGATGATATGGGTGGACGGATGACAGAAGCATGTATGGAATGGAATGAAAATGTCCTAGAACCGTTAATGAAAAATTCACCAGATATTATCTTCACGACTGCAAATGTTAATAGCGAAGATACGGTTCCAATTGGTTATATAAATCAATGGAAAAAATTCGAAGAAATCTCTGAAATTTTTGCCATACGTGATAATCCAAGAATGAATGAGAAAATACCACTCTGTTTAGAGACAAAAAGTATCGAAGAATGTTCTAAACCTAGGGAGGAAGCATTATCGGAAACACCTCCTTGGGAAAATACAGACGGAATACCTAGTAATGTGACATTCGCTGATTTATCGGATAGCTTTTGTGATGCGGAAACTTGCTATCCTGTTATAGGGAACATTATTGTATATAGAGACCAACATCATCTTACTACTTTGTATGTAAAAACAATGGCTGCCACACTAGAAGAACATCTAATAGGTGCTCTAAAAAAAGTTGAAAAATCTAGATAACTAGTTAATAGAAAAGGCGCACTTTCATAACAAAGTGTGTTTTTTCTTTTTATTGTTGCCACCTTTTAACCACTTTCATCGATTGTATAGGTGAAAGGAGGTGGTAAGCATGGCAGTAGCAGATAAGATGAACTCTCATTTGCGTCTAGTCCTTCATGATGGGAACGACATGTTAACCGGAGATCCCATATACAAAGTAAAAAGCTTCACGAATGTTAAAACGGACGCAACAGCTGATCAGTTGTACGCCATTGCAACAGTATTAGTTGGACTTCAAGAGCGCCCGTTATTCAATATCGAGCGTAAGGATAGCTTTGATATCCGACAAGGCTAATGACTCAAAAAATAAAGTAGAAGGGAGGGGAAGCAATGAAAAAGCTTGAGCTTAAATTTGAAAATGAAGACGGGAAAATTGTAACGTACACATTGGACAAGCCAGTTGAACCAGTTGATCCTGCAGCAGTTAGTGCAGCAATGGACGAAATCATCGCACAGAATGCATTCACATCAGGTGGTGGAAACTTAGTAGCCAAAAAAAGTGCACGTGTTGTGGAACGTTATGTGGAAGAAGTTGAAATAGGCTAATACAGTAATTAGACCAGCAGATCTGCTGGTCTAATTTTGCTAAAGAATAATAAAGATGGGAGGTTTAAGAATGGATACCTGGGTATCATTCGTAACGGAAGTTGGTTTTCCTATTGCTGTAACCTTCTATTTGTTACACCGCATTGAGGGAAAATTAAACGACTTGATCGAATCAATCCACTCATTACCAGATAGGATGAATTAGCTGGAAGCTACTGTCATTTGTTTGTTTTCGTACCTCAAATGGCAGTAGTTCTATACAACAACTTCTTCCCGGAGTTCTTCTTCGACTGATGTGATAAATTTAGCCACATTCATACTAGAATACCCTCTAGAATACTCATTCCATTGCAATCCAAAAGCTTCAACCTTGGTTAAATCATATGTTTGGCTTTTAATTTTCTCAATGATATCTGCTGTACTAAATACAACTGGTCCCGGCATTTCAGTTTGGTAATTCTGGATTAATCCACTTTTTTTACTATATTCCTCCATATCATAAGCATAGAAGATCATGGGTTTCTTTAATAATGCGTATTCGAATGGAATAGAGGAATAATCAGTTATTAACAGATCCGTTTTTAGTAAGATATGATTTATATCAAAATAATTGGTTAAGTCGTATACAAAATCCTCATATTTTGTATCTAGCGTATAAGATACTGCTGGATGGACTTTAATAAATAGTACATATTCATCCGATAACTCTTTATAAAGCTGCTCTATGTCAAGGTTTAATTGGTAATTCTTTAATTGGCAATCACGAAATGTTGGTGCATATAAAATTACTTTTTTATCTTTTATAGTGGGAATGGAATTCCCTTTAATGGTATGTTCCAGGTTATAAAATACATCTGTTCTCGGGATTCCTGTACGTATGATTCGTTCATTCTGTACATTGAAATTACTTCGAAACACAGAAGCCATCTTTTCTGATCCAACCGTTATATAATCGAATTGATCATAAACCTTTTGAAATCGCTCGTGAGCCCGCTTGCTACGGTTCTTAATGGAAGGATCTGTTAGTCCAAAATGTTTAATAGCTCCAGATGCATGCCAAAGTTGGATACACGTAGTTTCTTCTTTGAAGTTCGTTACTGCTAAAAATCCATAATAGTTATCTACTAAAATAGTGGAAGCAGTAGCTAGATGATATATCGAACGTAAAAAAGAAAACGGGTATCTAAAATGAAATGGAATAACTTCAGCGATGGAAGGATCAAATGGATAGGAACAAGACTTATCTTGTAAAATAATGATTTCTTGGTCAGAAATTTCCCGTAGAGAACGTGTTGTAAAATAAATATTATCCCCAAAGGAAGCGACACATACCGTTTTCTTCTTTTGAGGAAATAATTTAAAAATGGTAAAGAAGAGTTGAAACAATACTAGATAGATAGAAATTGCAAATTCTCTAGCCATTTTTCACCTGTAATAAATCTTCTTTGATTTTCGTTGTAGATATACCAACAGTTCTTGGTAAATAAACTACTTCACAGTATTCCTTAAGAAAATCAAACTTACCTTCCCAATCGTCTCCCATTACAAATAGATCCACATTATGGTTTTGGACATCCAGTATTTTTTGATCCCAATTATTTTCTGGAATGACTTCATCTACATAACGAATGGCTTCCAAAATATTTTTTCGGTTTTCGTAGCTATGATATGCTTTCTTATTTTTAATGGCGTTAAATTCATCTGTTGAGACAGCTACAATTAGGTAATCTCCAAGTTCCTTTGCTCGACGTAATATATTGATATGTCCATTGTGTAGTAAATCAAATGTACCGTACGTAATAACTCTTTTCATCGAAATAGCCCCCAGTGCTATAAAAATTTTAATACTTCGATGTATTTTCACTTATATATTATACTATCATAACTTTACAATAAATTAACATTGGATTTACAATAGGAATAAATTTATTTAAGTGAAAATAACAGAAGAGGAGATACCACATGGAGACGATGAAAGACAGACAGCTACTTAAAGTTGATCTAGATAATAAAAATTATAAATTAATAATCTCGGTTCTAAAGTCTTCATTTGAAGAATGGGAAGATTACTACTTTGCATTAAGTAATCGACAAAAGAGTGAAACGGAAGTTATATCACATATTCAAATAGATCAAAAGAGTTCTTTTTTATTATTTGAACTCACCATACCAATTGAAGAGTGGGAAGGTTTTCTTAGACAGGGAGAAATATTTGATTTAGTTTTTGTGAGAAAACGAAATGATGAAGAAAAAAGAACTAGGATAAAGTCGAATTATGATCACCTTGAACTATTACAATTGCAAATGAATGATCAGACAATTTTTTATCCAGGAACCACGAAAATGGGGAATGTCAGTTTCTATCTAACAGAGAACTATTTACATGCCAAATTAGATGAACTTGAATGGACCGATACGGCTATTTTAAATTTAAAAGGGCTATATCACTATCCTGGACTATCATTAGAAAAAATTAAAAAAGCTGAAATTACAATAACTACTGATGTTACAGAAGAAGAAAGGGTTATTCCTGTTCAATTAAATACACTCCCTAATGGATATGAATCGTATTCGTGGTACGATGAAGCACAAGAATTCGGCTTTAGTGTGGATGTAGACTTGAACCCTTATGTTTCAGTGGAGATGGATCAATTTCTAAAGTTTTATTTTAGGATTGAAGTAGAAGATGGAGATTCGATTAAAATACTGGAAAGTCCTAGAATGAAAGTAAATCATTTAAAGAAAAATTATCCATTAAGAAAAAAAATGAGAAATAATGATAGGACTGTCCGTATAACAGTAAAACCAACTAATAAAGCAAAATATCTCTCAGTTGGAGTTGCGGATTATAAATTACATCGAGAAATTGTACGGAGTGTAAAACAAAAATGGGTACAATTGCGTCGTAGTAAACAGTTGTTACATGCTTATAAGGCAGCATTTTTTGTTCTTGGAAGAATTCTTCCATCCCATAAAAAACGTATTGTTTTCGAAAGTTTTCATGGGAAACAATTTAGTGATAATCCACGTGCGATTTATGAGTATATGAAACAAAATAATTCAGATTACGACATGATTTGGAGTGTAGATCGCAGAAGTATTCCTCATTTTCAAGAGAAGGATATTGAATTTGTTCGTCGTTTTTCTATTCGTTGGTTGTTCGTAATGACGAGATCAAAATACTGGGTAACCAATGCTCGGCTACCTTTATGGATTCCAAAGCCGAAGCACACTACCTATTTACAAACTTGGCATGGAACGCCATTAAAACGATTGGCAACGGATATGGATGAAGTGCATATGCCAGGAACAAATGCAGAGAAGTATAAAGAGAACTTTACGAAGGAAGCAAGTAAATGGGACTACTTGATTTCACCTAATAACTACTCTACAACGATCTTTCGTCGTGCCTTTCAGTTTGATAAAGAAATGATTGAGTCTGGTTACCCTAGAAATGATTATTTGTACAATAGTAATCAGAAAGGTGAAATTATAAGGTTGAAGAAAGATTTAAGTCTTCCAGAGGATAAAAAAGTAATTCTCTATGCACCAACATGGCGTGATAATCAATTTTATAGTAAAGGTAACTATAAATTTGATTTAGAGCTAGATTTGGAAAAATTACAGGCAACGTTTGGTGAAACTCATGTCATTGTATTGCGGATGCATTATTTAGTTGCTGAAAACTTAGACATAAGTGCGTATGAAGGGTTCGTTTATGATTTTTCAAAACATGAAGATATTCGGGATCTATATTTGATTTCTAATTTGTTAATTACAGACTATTCATCGGTTTTCTTTGATTACGCAAATTTAAGAAGACCAATGATATTCTTTGTATACGACATTGAGGATTATCGTGACAATTTAAGAGGATTTTATTTTGATTTTGAAACGAAAGCTCCAGGACCACTTGTGAAAACAACCGATGAGATTATAGAGGAAATTAAAAAAGTAGAAGTGGAATTTTCACCATCAGAGGTTTATGAGGAGTTTTATCAGAGATTTTGCTACTTAGAGGATGGTAATGCTTCCAAGAGAGTAATAGATAAAGTTTTTCAAAGTAGATAGGAAAGGTTTAGACTTTCCTATCCTGCATAAACAATAGGAAGTTTTTAACAAATTCTAGGAAATTATAGATTGTATGTTATGATAAATCTAGCAACTATTTCATATTGCTATAGGATAAATATCTTAGTATACTCTTAAGGAAATGACATTAGTAGAGTTTGAGAAAGGACCTTATTATGAAAGCAGTCATAACGGTATTAACAGAACAAATAAAACACTTTTATTTATTACGTAGACTCTCGTTATATGAAATAAAAAGTAAAAATAAAATGACCTATTTAGGGTTAGCGTGGGAGCTTATCAATCCTTCCATTCAAATTGCTATATACTGGTTTATATTCGGTTATGGAATTAGAAGAGGCCAAGAGATTGATGGTGATCCGTTCTTTCAATGGATGCTATCGGGTATTATTGTGTGGTTCTTCTTTAATCCAGCCATTTTAGAAGGATCGAAGTCGATCTATCAACGAGTGAAAATGTTATCCAAAATGAATTTTCCAATGAGTCTAATTCCAAATATAATCATTTATTCCAAGTTTTATTCTCATGTGGGATTAATTATTTTGACAATGATTGTATTGAATTTTACGGGTTATCCAATTAATATTTATTATTTGCAGTTGCCACTATTTGTGTTTGCAACCTACTTGTTTATTTTTTCACTGTCTTTAATTACTTCAACATTAAATACATTTATTCGTGATCTTCAAATGCTACTTCAAGCATTACTACGAATGCTCTTGTATATGACTCCAATTTTATGGGCGACGTTTTCACTTCCAGATTGGGTACAGAACTTAATGAAGATAAATCCATTGTACTATCTAGTAGAAGGATATCGTTACTCATTATTAGGTAAAGAGTGGTACTTTATTACCAATTGGGAGTATTCCTTATACTTTTGGGGCGTAACTATTTTTCTATTACTAGCTGGAGCAACCTTACATGTTCGTTTTAGAAGAAGATTTATAGATTTTATATAAGACTTTCTTATCCTGCATAAGGATAAAGAAGATTTTTGCCGCAGAGGTGTGGCACATACTATTCCTTAGCATAGGAAGGGATCATGATGAAAAAAACAATTAAATTATTAAATGTTTCTAAGAAGCATAAATTATATACAAGCACATCACAAAAGGTAAAAGATATCTTCCTTAGTAAAAGTTATGGAGAGGATTTCTTTGCTTTAAAGAATGTTAATTTTGAAGCATATAGTGGAGAAGTTGTTGGTTTAGTTGGTGTTAATGGTGCAGGAAAATCAACTCTCTCTAATATTATTGCTGGGATATTGCCGGAAACTTCTGGGACGGTGGATGTAACAGGAAGTGTGGCGTTGATAGCTATTGCTTCTGGTTTAAAAGGTAACCTGACAGGACGAGAAAATATAGAATTAAAATGCCTAATGTTAGGATTTACTAAAGATGAGATCAAAGCTTTAGAACCTCAAATTATTGAATTTGCAGAACTAGGGAAATTTATCGATCAACCAATAAAATCCTACTCGACTGGAATGCGCTCAAGACTTGGCTTTGCCATATCTGTTTCTATTGATCCAGATATTATTATTATTGATGAAGCTTTAGCAGTAGGTGACAAAGCGTTTAACGAAAAAGCCTTCAATAAAATGATGGAGTTTAAAGAAAAAGGAAAGACCATTCTATTTGTTAGTCATTCTATAAAATTAATGGAAAAGTTTGCTGATAAAATACTATGGCTTGAATATGGTCAAGTGAAGGATTATGGTTTAAAAGATGAAATCCTACCAAAGTATGAGGAATTTATAAAGGAATACAAAAAGATGACCAAGGCCGAAAAGGAAAAGTACAAAGTCGAGGCTCTAAAGCAACAGTATGGTTCGGATATGTTTGTAGAATTAAAGTAGTAAATCTGGGAAAAGCTTTGTTGTTTTACGGCATAGCTGAAAGGTTGAATATAATATGACAAATGTTGTATATCATAAGCCAAATAAAAATACGGAAAACCATGTTTCTATTATGGATATTCATTTTATAAGTACAACAAAAACTAACTTATTAAGTGACGAATTGATCCCAAGATTAAAAAACAAAGAAAAATGTTTTATTGTCACTGCAAATCCTGAAATAGTCATGCAAACGAAAGAGGACGCTCAGTTTAAACACATTGTCCAAACAGCCGATTTTGTTGTTCCTGATGGTGTGGGGATTGTCATTGCATCAAAGCATAAGAAACAACCAATCAAAGAGCGAATTCCTGGATTTGATTTAATGCTGGACCTGCTTAAGTATGCTAATGACAATCAGCTTTCTTGTTACTTCTTAGGTGCGAAGGACTATATAAATAATAAAGCAGTATCTGAGATAAATAGGAGGTTCCCATATTTAAAGGTAGCTGGGCACCACCATGGTTATTTCAAAGGAAAAGAGTCTGAAGTGTTAAGGGAAATGAAAGCAACTAAAGCTGATTTAGTTTTTGTAGCACTTGGTTCCCCGCAACAAGAAAGATGGATTCATAAAAATATTGATCAGTTTTCACATGGTCTATTTATGGGTGTTGGGGGTAGCTTTGATGTTTTATCCGGTGAAGTTAAACGTGCACCGGAAAAATGGATTAAACTTAATTTGGAATGGTTGTACCGGTTATTAAAGGAGCCATTTCGCTGGAAGAGAATTTTAAAAGTAATAGAGTTTATGATTCGAATATATATAAAGAAAGAATGAAAGGATGGGAGTTATGTTACCCATCCTTTAATATTTTAGTAGAGTCTTTGTATAGATTGAATGTCATCATAATTTTCAGCATTACTTTCCAAGTCTAAATGATCTTTTAACGTTATTTCGATTTCAGATCTACTTTCTTCATCAGCAACATAATACCATAAGCCGTCATCCATATAGCCTCCATATCCATCAAGATTAAGAGAAGAAATAGATAAGTCGGTGCTTAACCCATAAGAAGCAAATGTTTTCATATCTTCAAATGTTAGGTTAGTAGTCATGTTCTTACCAACAGAATCGATGAGCTCACTTAATTTGAACACAGTTGATGCAGAAGCGGCTTCTTTTATTACTGTTTTTATTATTTCTTGTTGCCTTTTTCCACGTTCAATATCACTATCATATTTTCTCGTTCGTGCAAGAGCTAAGGCTTCTTCACCATTAATTTTTTGGTACCCGGGAAGTAAATGTATGGCATCCTTTTTGTCCTTAGAGTCCATTTCGTACATTTCAAATGGAACATCATAATGGATACCTCCAAGAGAGTCGATTACTTCAATAAATGCCTCAAAATTTAATCGTACATAGTAATCTACTGGAACATGAAGGAATTCTTCTACTGTTTCAATAGCTGCTTTTGCTCCACCATAGAAATGTGCATGATTTATTTTTGTATAATAATCTACCTCTGGTACATAAGCATATGTATCTCTAGGAATACTTAATAGTTTAATATCCTCTTGTTCTTTATTAAATGTAGCTAGGATTAATGTGTCAGAGCGACTTTGTTCTTCATACCCACGTCTTTCACTGTCGTCGACACCAATTATAAGAATGGAAACATTATCTATCATCGGATCGATCGGTTCCTCTCGTAAATTGGAAACTTCATTTTCCCTACCTACATTTTTGTAAGACTCATCAACGGTTTGTTCCACCTTAAAATATATATAGGCACTATATGAAAGAGTAGTTATAAAAATGACCGTTATGGGTATTAGAATGCATAAAAGAATGATTTTTTTTTTATTTCTAGCTTTTCGCTTTTTCAACATTCTGCTCTCTTTTTGTTTTTCTTCCGACATAAACATATTCCCCTCAAAAAATAAACTTATCTTTAGTTTACTACTAAGGACTTTCTTCGTAAATATTTAATCATTAAAAGGGTAGAACTGCTTATAACTCTTTCAAGTATCATGGTTAACATAGATTCTAACTCAAGTGTTTTTTAAAGGTAATTTATAAAGGGAACATTATCTCTAGTTAAATGAGATGTAAATTTTAACAATAACATAAATTGTGTATTACTATTTACTTAGAGTGTGTTATAATATCTTTTAAATTGTAAAAATATAACTATAACTCTTTAAAGTGAAATTTAATTCACTGTGGTTATGCTAAAAGTCCTTAAACGAATTGGATATTGGGAAGTTGAACCCCTAAATCCTTTTAACTTTATCCACTGTTATAAAAGTGAGAGTTTACTAATTGTTAAATAAATAGGTGATATAAATGAAAGAATTTGACCAATTACCAAAGTCAATTAAAAAGGCAGTAAGATATATAAAACAGGATGCACCAAAGGAAAAGTTAGAATTAATACAAAAAGTGATAGAAAATGCTATAGAGTATAGAGCAAAAAAGGGATAGAGGTGATAGGAGTATGGATAAAAGAAAAAATGAAACAAAACAACTTGAAATTTTATTACGTAATGCCTATGAAAAAGGATATAAAGGAGCTACGCTTCAGGAATTAATGGAAGATATGAAAAAGGGACTACAAAATATTACTCATGAAACGAAGAAGAGCAATATATAAGTCACCTCAAGTTTTTCCTAACTCCAAATATTATAGTAATAATTACTTCTGGAAATGCCTTCTATAAAGTTATTATTACTTATATAAAATAAGTTTAATTACTAATATTGAGAAAGCACCTAACCGAAGTTAGGTGCTTTGCTCGCTGTATTACCGATTTCTAGCTTCATCAGCTATCATTAAACCGATCGTATTATTCTTTTTCCATATGGAATTAAAGTAAGATACTGGTACAGGTCTGTTCCCTACATATGGGGATATCTCAGGGGTTAATACCGGTCGACTTAATTCTCTTTGAGACCAATCCGACCTTCTTCCACCTCCAAGAGTCCCACGTGTGTAATATAGGGAATACCCCGTTTTTAAGCTTACTTTTTGTGCTATTTTTTTGCTCAATGTATGAAGCGAGTTATTAATACCAATTAGATCATCCCCAAAGTAAATAATTTCTCCAGATGAGTGGTAATCTACCTCTGTTTTAAAATTATGAGCTAATGTAAATTCATAAAGAGCCCTTGATTCAGGTTCAGATAATGCACGATAGCCTTTGAAATTAGCTGGAGACGGAATTCCTGGATTGTTTTGAACTAAATTCCAGTTAGTAGAGAAGTTTCTATTTAAATCTACTCCTCTAATATTAGCTTTCCATCCGTTAAAATTAGTTTTTCCATTATTTATTTTTATTACTTCTAAAGGATTTTTTGCACTTGATGCACCAAACTGTACTAATGATACACCATCAGGATTTACCATTGGGACAAACCAAATAGATACTTCATCTAATATTTCTTTTGTATTATAGGAACTGTACGTTGTACCTTTTGCGTAAGAATATGCATACTCATCAAGCATTGTCATTAATAGATTAGTAGTCATATGTTCACGAGCATGGAATGAACCGTTAAAGAATACTTCTTTTTTACCAAATCCTAATTTTACTGCATAAATGTTTCGACCATCAACAGACTTGCCGATGATTTCTGATGTTACTAATTCCGGGTATTGCCTTTCTAATGTTTTAATATCATTTACCATTTGATTATATGAGTACTTAGCAACATTCCCGTTAACAACTTTTGAAGTAATGTATATCCTCTTCCCACTTTTAGCTAATTTTAAATAATTTTCTACTTGTTGTTTAATGGACTTATTAACCCCAGAAGATCCTATAATTTTATTGTATCGATCAATCGCAGTTTTGAAGTTTCCACTTTGATGTTTTGTAGTAGCCCAGTCTAGTAATAATTGAGCACTTTCATTCAATCCTGCTTTCATCTGCTTATCTCTAGGATAATATACATATCCATTATTATAGATTTCTAGTTTACCTGAAGCAGTGGTATTTTTATTAGCATTTTCTATTATTTGAGATACGGTAGGAATTTGTTTACCTTGATTAGCATAATCAAGTTTTGTTTTTGTTTCTTTCGTTATATTACTCTTTAACACAGGGGCACTTAGTATACTCTCATATCTGCTTTTAGCAGTAGCTATATTCCCTAAAGAATGCTGAATAGTAGCCCAATCTAATAGAGTAATAGCACTAGAATTAATCATGTCTTCAAATTTGTTACTTCTTGGATACAACTCATATCCTTCAATAGATCTTTCAAACTTGTCAGAGGCTTTGTTTGAATTTTCTATTTGTGTAATTAATTCTTTTTCAGTTGGTAGTGTTTTTCCTTCTAAAGCGAATGATAGCTTCTTTTCTATTTCGTTTGAAATATTATTTTTAATACCTGATGCTTCTAAGATCTTATTATAACGATTTTTTGCGACTTCAATATTGCTATTTTGATGCTGAATAGTAGCCCAATCTAGTAGTATTAAGGCATTATTATTTAATACTTCCTGAATGCTTATACTTCTTGGATATAACCAGTACCCTTCCAATGATTTCTCAAATTTTCCAGAGGCAGTGGTTTCGTTGTTTATTAGTTGTTGTAATTCCTTTTGTGTAGGCAGTATTTGTTCATCATTTGCCAATTCTAATTTAAGAGTTGTTTCTCGCTCTACATTAGCAGCTAATACAGGTGATTCTAATATTCTTTCATACCTTACTTTAGCGGTTTCAATATTCCCCTTTTGATGTTGGTTAGAAGCCCAATCTATTAACAGAATAATGCTATTAGCTAACCCCTCTTGTACTAATGAATTTTCGGGATAAAGATTGTGTCCTTCCAAAAATAACGAATACTTCTCAGATACTTTATTAGAACTATTAGCTAAGCTAATTATTTGATCGGAGGTTAATTGACCTTGTAATGCAACGTTTAAATTGTCCTCCGTTTTTTGTTTAATTTCTTCTTTTAGTTTAGGAGCATGTAAAATTTTCTCATAACGGTTAATCGCAGTATCAAAATTTCTAAGTTGGTGTTGATTATCAGCCCAATTGAATAATAGTTGAGCACTTATGTTGATACCATCCCATATCTGTTGTTCCTTAGGATATAATAGATACCCTTGTAAATAGATTTCCAGTTTTCCTGAAGCACTATTATTTTGTTCTGCTGAATATATTAGCTCATCAATCGTTGGTAATACATTTTCATTTACAGCAAACTCTAACTTATATTCTGTCATTTCTTGTACAGTAGAGTCTAATAAAGGAAGGTTTAATATACGTTCATATCTATCTTTTGCAGTATTGATATTCCCTTTTAGATGTTGACTAGTAGCCCATTCTAATAGAGAGAGTGTGCTGTTATGTACACCTTCTACTATTTCTTCGTTATCAGGATATAAGCTGTAGCCTTCTTCAAATAGGCTTAGAATTTCGGATACCTTGTTAGATCGATTAGCTAATTCAACATAATGCTTAGGAGCTAAATGACCTTCAAGGGCATAACCCAAGTATTCCTCTGTTTTCAGTCTAAACTCTGTGTCTATTAGAGGTACATTTAGAATTGTTTGATAACGATCTGTTGCTGTAGAAAATTTTCTTTCATTATGTTGTCTATCAGCCCAAACAAATAGAAGATTAGCACTGTTTTTTAGGCCAGATTTGATCTGGTCATTATTAGGATACAAGCTAAATGCTTCACTATATTTTTGTAGTTTTCCTGAAGCGGTACTAATAGATTCGGCTGAATTAATAAAATCGGATTCAGTTGGGAGTTTTTTATTGATATACTCTAGTTTTCGCTGTGTTTCTCTTGCGATAGGCTCGTCTAATTCTGGTGCACTTAGTATGCGGTTGTAGCGAATCTCAGCTACGGTTAAATTTTTTAATTGGTGTTGACGGGTAGCCCAGTCTAATAGTAATCTTGCACTTGAATTTATACCTTTTACAAATCGTTCATCCGATGGATAATGATGATAACCTTCTATAAAAGCTTCTAGTAATGCAGATGCAGTAGTTTGTGAGTTAGCATATTCTAACCACTCATCAGCAGATAGGTCTTTGTCACTAGATTGCTCCAATATGCTTTCTGACGTCTGATCCCCAGTGTTTTCCTCACCATAAATATTGTTTGGATAAATGGTGATGGCTACTACTAATAAAATAATTACTAGTTTTTTCAACAATTTTCCCCCTTTTTTTACACCTATATACAGTTTTTTATTATATCAAATTAATTAGATTATAGGAAGATGAGATGGAGTATAACCTTCCGTATCCGACACTGACAATGGAAAGTAATAACTAGTTCAATAGTCTCGTATGTAAGTGGCTTTTTAACGGATCTACCAAATAGTAAATTTGGAGTGAATTTGTACTTTTTTTGGGATACGGAAATTTTAATGGAAGATATATACTGAGTAGAAATGTTTGCCCTTTTTTGTAAACGCATCCAAAAAACTATTGCTTTTCCCAAATTCATATTGTATTATTGTAAATAATCAAACAAATCAAAAGGTACAATGGGTAGAGATTAGGAGAACCCTGTGAACAGTAAAACGTATTACGTTGATGTAGTACTTTTATTTGTTCATGGGGTTTTGTGTATTTTATCCCGTATTTATCGGGCAGTAAATACCAGTTTAACTTTATTATCTTAATCTTTAAAATGTACAAACTAAACAATCACTTTACACCCATTTCATACTTTTTTTACATGGATAAGTCATGCTATGAAGTAAAGAATCCATTTATTTTAAGTAATATGTAACGACATATTACTTGTAAATAACATGCTTCTATACATATAGAAGTAGTTTATAGAATCTCTTGAACTATTAAAAAGGAGGAAAGTGTAAATGAAGGGGAAGGTTTTGTCTTTATGTGCTATTTTAGTTATCATTCTGGCAGCATGTAGTAGCACGACATCAAGTGAAGAGGTTGAAATCGACTTTTATTTCCCGGTTGCTGTTGGGGGACCAATTGCAAACATTGTGGATGATTTAGTTGATGAGTTTGAGGAAGAAAATCCAAATATTACAGTAAATGCTAACTTTGGTGGTAGTTATGCAGAAACGATGACTCAGGTTATGGCTTCTGTACAAGGTGGAAATCCTCCAGAGCTGGCAGTGTTGTTTTCTATTGATTTATTTACCTTACTAGAAAATGATGTCATCGAAGAAATGACACCACTATTTGATGAAGCTTATTTCGATGATTTTTATGATGGATTTATGGCGAATTCCTCTATTGGGGATGAAGTGTGGAGTATCCCATTCCAACGGAGTACGATCGTTCTTTACTATAACAAAAATGCTTTCGCTGAGGCAGGACTAGACCCAGATCAGCCTCCAACAACATGGGACGAATTAGTGGAATATGGGAAAAAGTTAACGACTGATGAACAATGGGGTCTTGAAATCCCAAGTACTGGTTATCAGTACTGGATGCTACAAGCTTTAACCTTACAAACAGAGGACAATATTATGTCCTATGATGGAAAAGAAACGTACTTTGATGCTCCATATGTGAAGGAATCGATGGATTTCTGGATGGACTTAAGTCAAGAACACCAAATTATGCCAGAAGGAGTTATTGAATGGGCTACCGTACCATCTGATTTCTTAAGTGGTAAAACAGCTATGATGTACCATACAACTGGTAACCTATCAAATGTAAAAGAAAATGCGGAATTTGATTTTGGCGTATCGTTCCTGCCAGCTAATAATCAATATGGTTCCCCAACTGGTGGAGGTAATATTTACTTGTTTAAGGATGTACCAGAAGAAAATCGTGATGCAGCAATTAAGTTTATTGAGTTTTTAACGGAGCCTGAAAGAGTAGCGCAATGGTCAATCGATACGGGGTATGTAGCAACTAGGGAATCAGCATATGAAACAGATAAGTTAAAAAAGTATGTGGAGGAATTTCCAGCAGCACTGGTTGCGAGAGAACAGCTAGAATACTCCGATAGTGAGCTTGCTACTTATCAAAATGGTGAGGTGCAAAAAATCTTAAACGATAATATCCAATCCATTTTAACTGGAGATCGTACAGTTGATGAAGCACTGGAAAGAGCACAGCAACAAGCAGAAGAAGTGCTTGAGCCATTTCAAGATTAATGACTTTAAAGTAGATATGGAGAAGCTCTGTTTCTGGTCATAAACTGAGCTTCTCTCTTTACATACACCACCGATTGGAGGTTATACATAATCTAATGAAAACAACGAATCAGAAATCATTCAAACAGAGGTTTAGTCGGTCATTTCGGCAAAATATTTTTGCATATACGCTGTTACTTCCATCTTTTATTTTTCTAACTTTATTTACGTTTTATCCAACCATTAAGTCGATTCAGCTCAGTTTTTATAGTGGCCCAATGACCAGGCTGCAATTTTCAGGGCTGGATCAATATAAAGATGTTTTTACGGATGAAATTTTTAGGAAGGTGTTATGGAATAATATCATTTTTATGATTGGTACGGTACCAGCTAGTCTTTTTTTAGCAATGTACTTGGCCATTTGGTTAAACAAGAGAATGAAGGGGAGTGCATTACTTCGAACATCATTTTTTTATCCGACAGTTATTCCATTAATTGCGGTAGCGAATATCTGGCTATTTATTTATACCCCTCAATACGGACTATTGGATCGTTTCTTGGATGTATTTGGAGGAAGTGGACCGAACTGGTTAGGTGATCCGAATACCGTTATGATTGCGATGATCATAATGATTATTTGGAAAGATGCTGGATTCTTTATGATTTTTTACTTGGCAGGGTTGCAAAATTTACCGAGGGATGTTTATGAAGCGGCAACTATTGAGGGAGCAAAACCGTTTCAAATGTTTCGGAATATTACATTTCCATTATTGATGCCGACGACATTATTTGTTCTAATTGTTGCTATCACCAATTCATTTAAGAACGTGGATCACTTATATATCATGACAAAAGGCGGACCAGATAATGCTAGTAATCTATTACTTTACTATATTTATGAAGTAGCCTTTACGAATTGGGATTTAGGGAAGGCAGCTGTGTTAACTGTCATTTTAATTGTTATTTTATTAAGTGTGACCGCATTTAACTATCTATATTTAGACCGGAAAATTCATTATTAGAGAGGAGAAAATAAATGAGTCGTTATATTAATTATTCCATTATGATTATACTCGGATTGGTATTTTTTGCACCGTTACTTTGGATCTTTATAACTTCTTTTTCTCCTCCTGGTGAAGTTATTAATGGTTCGAACCCGTTTTGGGTGTCTAACCCAACGTTTCAAAACTATATCGATGCATGGAATGCTGCACCGTTTTTACGGTATTATTTAAATACATTTATTATCGTTTTTGGTGTTTTAATCGTACAGTTATTTACGATTACCTTAGCAGCATATGCATTTGCCAGACTAGATTTTAAGGGGAAAAATGTTCTATTTATCTTATTTTTATTACAACTTATGATTCAACCAGAAATTCTATTATTTCCGAACTATCAAGTGATGAGCCAGTTAGGCTTAGTAGATACGAAGCTAGCAGTTATGCTTCCATATTGGGCATCTGCGTTTGGAGTGTTTTTGCTACGACAAACGTTTAAGCAGGTTCCATATGAATTAGACGAGGCTTCAAAAATGGATGGAAGTAAATGGTACCAGACATTGAGACATGTTTACATACCAGCAGCAAAGCCAACCTATGTTGCTTTTGCCCTCGTATCGGTAAGTACACACTGGAGTAATTTCATGTGGCCATTAATCATTACAGATTCCGTTACGAACCGTCCACTTACAGTGGGGATGGCGTTATTCGCACAATCCTATGAAACTGGTGCACAGTGGGGGATGGTAACTGCAGGTACGATGATGGTGATCTTCCCATTACTCATTGCGTTCTTTATTTTCCAAAAGCAGTTTGTATCTAGTTTTATGCATTCTGGTATTAAGTAGGTGGTGACAAAATGTACATTCATTTTTTAGGAACTGGGAGTGCTTATCCGGGCGAGACAAGAGATAATACTTCTTTAAATATCTCGAATAATGGATATCATGTGCTAGTTGATGTAAGTGGAAACCCTTGTAAAAAGTTAAAACAGCTAAAAATAGGACTAGATGAAGTGGATGCGGTTATTTTCACGCATTTCCATATTGATCATATATATGGATTGCCTTCATTATTGTGGGGAATGTGGTTGGAGCATCGTAAAGAGTCCCTAACGATTTATGTTGATTCACGTAATGAGGAAAAGTTAAATGAGTGGCTACAGACGATGAATGTAAAAGAATGGGGAATAGAATTTCCGATACATATCGTTACATTTCAAGGTGATAAGACGGGACAGATTCTAAAGGAGAAAGATTTAGAAATATCCTGTTTCCCTGCCATACATTCTGTGCCAACCATTGGCCTAGAAATAAGGAGTAAAGATAAAATAATTGTTTACTCTGGTGATTCGGAAATAAATGCGCATATTCAATCATATAATGGGATTGATGTACTAATTCATGAGGCAACATCTGCTAGAACATCAGCCAGGTACCACTCCAGCCTAGAGGGAATTAGTAAAGCTTATAACATGGAAAGGATTGGGGAAGTAGTTGCGGTACATTTATCCGATAATGAACCGTATGAGGAAGTGCTAGCTACGTTACCAAGAGGTAAATTTACGGTAGCAGAAGATTTGATGACAATAAAAATTTAATTTCATAAACAGGGTAGAGATTAGGAGATCCCTTGAGCAATATGTATATCCAGTGGTAATCATTGGATACTGTCATAATGCTCAAGGGATTTCTCATATATTTATACTTATATACATTTGGAGGAACCTATGGAAGAGATCAAAGGATTTATTTTTGATTTAGATGGAACAATTTATCTTGGGGATCAAGTTATAGATGGAGCAGATACGGTAATCAATACACTACAACAACTTGGAAAAAAGGTGTTATTTCTCACCAATAAAACGATCGAGTCACGAGAGAAATATGCGAAGAAGCTGCAACAATTTAATATTCATGCATCGGTTGAAAATATTTTAAACCCTACAGTAACCCTAATTAATTATTTGCAAGAAAGTGATCCGACAGCCTGTTTATACGTAATTGGGGAGCAAATTATTAAAGACGAACTATCAAAAGCGGGATTTTTACAAGCTCAAACACCAGAAGAGACGGATATTGTCATCATATCCTGGGACCGTGACTTCCATTATGATCATCTCAATTTTGCCTATCAGGCTGTAAAGCGAGGGGCTAAAATGATTGCAACCAACCCGGACAGGACGTGTCCTATCGAAAATGGAGATGTACCAGATTGTGCTGGAATGATTGGTGCCTTAGAAGGAGTTTCAGGAAGAAAGATAGATCTTCAAATTGGAAAGCCATCCATTATAACTTTAGATGCAGCTTTAAAAATTCTTGAATTAGACTCGCATCAATGCATTATGATTGGAGACCGATTGGAGACGGATATTCGCATGGGCAATGAAGCGGATATGAAGACCGCGTTGGTTCTTACCGGCATTACGACAATGGAGGATCTAAAAACATCAGATTGGGAGCCTGAATTTGTGCTTTCTTCCATAAATGAAATCATTTCTAGTGGAAAGCTAGGAAAATTCACATTGGGAAGTGATAACGATTCTAGTGAGGAAAAATTATTATGATGAGAAAGTGAATGAAGTAAAAGGGGATTTTGGAAATTTGTTTGCCACCTTATTTGAGATGCTTTATTACACGAATGAGTATATATCATCTGGTGAAAAAGAAACGAAAAATCAACTTTATTTACTAGAAGACCAAGTAGATGATCTAGATGAAAAAATTGAGCAGCATATTATAGAATTGCTAATGATCAAGCAGCCAGAAGTGAATTATATGAAACTGTTTTTGTGCTTACTTCGCGCAATAAAGGATCTAGAAAGAATAGGTGATCAAACAATTAATTTTGTTAACATGGTAGACCGGATTTCAGAACAACCACAAGTGTTTAAAAATGCAATCTCAAAAATGAATACGACGCATACAAAAATGCTCCAAAGCTGTTGGGAGGGTATTCAAAAAAGAGAACGTAGTCTACTAGATGACTGTATTCTCATGGATGAACAAATTGATTACCTGCATATTAAAACAAATGAACTAATTGTCGATGCGATGGATGAACATAGCATTGAAAGTTCGAATGGAACTAAGATGATTGTGATGATCCGCTTTTTAGAAAGGCTAGGTGATAATATTGTAAATGTTTGTGAAACCTATATTGATTATTTTTATAAATAAACTAGGAGGGGCGTACTGTTGGAATATGTAAATATTATCATAGGTCTGCTTGGTGGAATTGGTATTTTCCTTTATGGTATGCACCTGACTAGTCGCGGAATGCAGAAGTTAGCGGTTAATAAGATGAAGGAATACATTAGTCAATTTACAAATAATCGAATTCGAGGATTATTGGTTGGGATTGTTGCGACATTCTTCATGCAAAGTAGTACCGCAACCTCGATTATTGTTGTTGGACTAGTAAGTGGTTCGGTTTTAACCCTGTGGCAAGCACTTGGGGTTATATTAGGTTCTTCGATTGGTACGACTTTGACCGTGCAAATCCTTGCCTTTGATGTGACGAAGTATGCTAGTTTGTTTATTTTCATAGGTGTTATTTTCATTATTTTTACACGAGCAAATAAGCTAAAATTACTTGGTCAAGCGATGCTAGGGATTGGTTTTTTATTTTTTGGAATTGGTGTCATTTCCTCCTCTTTAGAACCTCTAGGAAAGGATCCTAGTTTTATAGAATTCATGGTTCAATATGAAAATATCCCATTTGTTTTATTTCTTCTAAGTGTTGTTTTTACACTTCTTATGCACAGTAGTGCTGCGACGATTGTGCTCTGTATGACGCTTGTTACAACTGGGGTACTGTCATTTGAGTCATCGATCTCGATTGTGCTTGGTGCGAATCTTGGTGCAACTATTCCAGCATTAATATCAAGTCTTGCTTCATCAAGAGAAGGAAAGAAGGTTGCATTATCTTACTTTCTATTTAAATCGATCGCTGTTACAGTTGCTTTTATTTGTTATGGACTAATTGTTAATGGTATTGCCTATCTACCTGGGGATTTAGAGCGACAAATTGCCAATTTGCATACAGTCTTTAATGTATTAACCGCAGCAATCTTCCTACCGATTTTGTACCATGTTTCGAAACTAATGGAGCGGATACTTCCTTCAAAGGAGGAACAATCTGTCATTCAACTAGATAACCGATTACTAGAGCTTCCAGATGAAGCCTTGCACACTGCTAAAAAAGAAATTGCTAAAGCAAGTGTTAAAGTGGAGAAAAACATGATCAATCAGCTCATCCCTTTACTTCAGGATCAAGATTACTGGAAATGCGTAGATCTGATTGAAGGAGCTGAGCGAGATTTAGATCGTGACTATTTAATTATTTTGCAGTTTTTACTAAAACTTGGACAACAGGATTTATCCCAGAAGCAATCGGATAAAGAAGTGAAATGTTTATATGTTTTAAATGATTTGGAGCATATTGGGGATATTGTTAATCAAATTGCCAAGATTTTCACGAAAATGGAACAAGAAGATATTTTATTAAATGAAGCGGATAAACAGGAACTCCTAGCTATGACGAATCGGATTAGTAACACATATAAAAAATCCTTAACAGCATTTGCAAAGCAAGATTTTGACTTGGCAAAAGAAGTGATCAATGAACAAGGAACGTATTCAACAATCCAAAATGATTTAATCTTTAACCATTTTAATCACTTAATAGAAGAGAAAAAATATAATTCTACGATGAGCGCTAACCATTTAGAGTTGATCAATCAGCTGTTTCGTGTTCACCAACATTCCGTTCATATATCGCAAACCGTTCTCGGTGTTGTATAATAGATCAAAATAGTCGAAAGGGTTGATACAGTGAAACAATATATGGTTGATTTATTTGAATCACAAATCATTGCTACCATTACTACACCAGAACAGATTCCACTTGCAATAGAAAGTCATTCAAATGTAACGTTTTTACTTGCAGGTGATCTACTAACCAGCCCTTCATACATCAACGAATTAAAAGACGCCGGCATGATCGTTTTTATCCACCTAGATTTAATAGAAGGACTTGCAAATGATAGAAGTGCCATTCGATACGTAGCGAAAAATTGGAAGCCAGATGGCATTATCACGACTAAAACACATTTAATTAAATTTGCTAAAGATGAAGGTATGCTAACCGTGCAGCGGCTATTCCTCATTGACCAGCATGCCGTTCAAAAAGGAATTGAAATAGCAAACAAGTGCCAACCAGATGCAATCGAGGTACTGCCTGGCATCATGCCACGAGTCACCTATGAAATCACCGAAAAAACTAGATTACCAGTTATTGTCGGTGGTCTAATTAAATATGAAGATGAAATTCATGCTGCTTTACGAGCAGGAGCACTAGCAGCTTCCTTGAGTGATCAGAAATTGTGGAATTTGGGGATTTAGGTGGATGGGTGTTTGAACATGGGAGGAGCACATGCGATGAAAGCGAGCGCACCAAGTTTTGTAATAAGCGCACGGAGTTGTAATTAATCGCACCACTCCGAGGGCGAGCGCGCCAATATGAAAATAAACGCACCACCCATAAGTGCGAGCGCACGCGAAACAAAATAAGCGCACCACTTTCAAGGGTGAGCGCACCAAAATAAAAATAAGTGCACCACCCATAAGTGCGAGCGCACCAAACAAAAAATAACCGCACCAAACCCAAGTACAACCGCACCAAACCCAAAACAACCGCACCACACCCCAGCGTAAAACGCAGCAAGCTAAACGACAAGACCTCTTATAAAAATGAAGAGGTCTTTCATTTTTTCTCCTACAATTCGACAAGTGACAGGCACCGACAAAACAAAATAATCTCTACAAATCTTTTTTATGTAGTGGTATAATGAAATCGATTACAATTGAAGGAATAATCCACTTTTTCTAATATATTTGAACATTAATTCCTTCTTGTTAAGAAAGGTGATGTTGATGTTGGAACAAGTTAGAGTAGGTATTATTGGGATTGGGGCGATTGCTGAGGCAACTCATTTAACGTTTTTGAAGCAACATCCGGAAGCCTTGGTAAAGGCAGTAGTAGACCTATCTATTGACCGAGCGAAGGAAATGGCTGATAAACACAATATACCCCATTATTTTAAAACGGTTGAAGAAATGTTTGCCAAGACTGTAGTAGATGCTGTCATTATCTGTACTCCTAACCAGACTCATATGCAAATTGCTAAGAAAGCAGCTGAGCATGGTGTCCATGTTCTGGTTGAAAAGCCGATTGGTACTTCGTTGCAAGAGGTAGATGAGTATTTAAAAACAGCTAAGAAAGCAAACACCATAACCATGGTAGGGATGACACATCGGTTTCGTAATGATGCAGCGATCGTAAAGCGTTATGTCGAAAAGAAAGAATTTGGAGAGCTGTACTATGCGAAGGCAAAATTATTTCGTCGTCGTGGTGCGCCTAAGGGCTGGTTTACGAACAAGGAATTAGCTGGTGGTGGAGCAATGATGGATATTGGTGTTCATGCCCTTGATCTTGCCTGGTGGCTACTAGGGAGTCCAAGTGTTCAATCTGTATCTGGACAAACAACGAAAGCGTTAGGTGCATATCAAACAAAGCATGTTTCTACATGGGAATCGAAAAATAAAGAATTAAATGCTCAGCACGTATTTGATGTAGAGGACTTTGGTGCGGCATGGATTCGTTTTACAAATGGGATCGTTTTATCCTTGGAAATTGCATGGGCAGTTAACGGTGAACAGGATGACGGGATTCAGTTAGAGATATTAGGTAATAAAGGTGGAGCAAAACTTGCTCCTTTAACCATCTATAAGGAAGAACAAGATGGATTGTTTATGACATCTCATCCGCAGCATGACAACAATGATCCATTTAAGGCGGAGATCGATCATTTTATCGATTGTATCCGTTTGAATAAAACCCCTTTGATTACTGGGGAGAATGGATATGAAATTCTAAGGATGCTTCAAGCAATCTATGAGTCTTCTGAGAAACAAAAGGAAATATACTTTAACTAAAAAGGAGAGATGATCATGTTAAGAGTAGGTGTTATTGGAATAGGTTCCATATCTGACTTACATATTAAGTCGTACTTACAAAATGAAGAGGTACAGTTAGTAGCATTTTGTGATAAGAATGAACAGCGACTACGGGAGAAGAGCGATACGTATGATGTAGATCGCCGCTATGACAATTATCAAGATTTACTACGTGATCAAACCATTGATGCAGTTAGTATTTGCACCTGGAATAATTCGCATGCTGAGATTGCCATTGCTGCTTTGGAAGCGGGAAAACATGTCTTGGTGGAGAAGCCTTTAAGTATGACAGTGGAAGAAGCGGAAGCAGTTGAAGCAGCTGTGCAAAGGACGGGGAAGGTTCTTCAAGTAGGGTTTGTACGCAGGCATGGAAATAATGTGAAGCTACTAAAAAAATTTATAGAACACGGAGAACTTGGGGAAATTTATTATGCTAAAGCATCCTGTTTACGTAGACTAGGAAACCCTGGTGGTTGGTTTAGTGATATTACTAAATCTGGTGGTGGACCGTTAATTGATTTAGGTGTGCATATGATTGATATTTGCTGGTATTTAATGGGGAAACCGCGTCCTGTTTCGGTAAGTGGTAATACGTATAAAAAATTAGGTAATCGAAGTCATATAGAAAATCTTTCATTCTATAAGGCTGCTGATTATGATCCATCGGTTAATGATGTGGAGGATTTAACGAACGCGATGGTTCGGTTTGAAAACGGTGCTTCATTACTAGTGGATGTTAGTTTTACCCTACAAGCAAAAGAAGATGAGATTTCTGTGAAGCTTTTTGGTGATAAAGGTGGTGCTGAAATAGAGCCTGAACTAGCGATCATTACGGAAAAGTATCAAACGATATTGAATGTAACACCTCAAATTGATCAACTGGGATTTGATTTTAATCAGGCATTTGGTAGTGAAATTAATCATTTTGTTGCTTGTTGTCTTCACGGAAAAGAAACGATTGCACCAGTAGAGGATGGCGTTCAGGTGATGCGTATGTTAAACGGGATCTATGAATCTGCTAAAACCGGTAAAGAAATATACCTATAAGGAGATGTGGTCATGAAAGTTAGTGTAAGTATGTACAGTGTCAATAAAACAGTTAAACAAGAAAATTGGTCAGTACTTGATTTTATTGAGTTTGCAAGTGACACAGGTTTGGAAGGTGTTGAACTACTTGATATTTATTGGAAGGATAAAGAACAGGAATTGGAGCTAGTGAAGGATGCTTTAGAAAAAAATAACGTAGAGGTTTCTGCGTATGATGTAACGAATAATTTTGTAAGTGAAGATCCGAAACAACGTGCCCTTGCAGTAGATAAAGTGATTGACGGGATAAAAGTAGCTAAGGAGCTAGGAACAAATATAGTCCGAGTATTTTGTGGAGATTTGCACGGGGATTTAACGTATGAAGATGGACAAGGATGGATTGTTAGTGGACTGAAATCCTGTGCAAAAGTAGCGGAGGAAGCAGAGGTTTATTTAGCGATTGAGAATCATGGATTATTAGCAGGTAGAAGTGAACAGGTAGAGGAAATCATACATCAAGTGGATAGTCCATTTGTTAGATCAACATTTGATACAGGAAATTTTTTACTCGTCCATCAAGATCCTAAACAATCATTTGACCGCCTTAAAGAAAAAATAGTTCATGTTCATTTCAAAGATTTTCGCATGAAGGAACCGAGTGAAGATGTGAATGGATTTCGATCTATTAAAGGAAAAGAATTGATTGGAACGATTCCTGGGGATGGGCAAGTGGATTTAGATTATATTGTTAATGGCTTGAAGGAAATTGGGTATCATGGGTGGCTGTCGATTGAATACGAGGGCTTAGATGAACCGATAGAGGCAAATAAAGAAGCAGTTAATCGTCTAAGAAAACTACTAGATTAGGAGGTGATCTGTGTGAGAAAGCTGATTATTGGGGATTTGGATAAATTTACGTTAGAAGTCAATCAAATGAAGGAAAAAGAGGATACCTACTTAATCCGTTCCTTAAATGATGTCGACCATCTCGTTTTATCCCATGATGACCAAGTGTTTTTTCCAATGTCAAAGTTACCACAGGTAAAGTCAGTGGACGATCCATACGTATATTTTGATCTAGAAAGCTATCCATTCTTTCAAAAAGCAAAAGAGATTATCACAAGTGACCCGCACCCACAAGGTGTATTTCGGTTACGAAGGAAAACTCGATCGACAACGACGAATGATCCTATAATCGTAGATGATTTATTTGTGGTTTCTTCAATGTTTGGCAGTCCTAAAATGGTTTACGTCAAACGAACTGCTAAGGATCAATCTCCACTTCATATTATTGTGACTGTTACATTTAACTGCGGTACAATGGCACATCTTGACTATACGTTTATGGATGAGGAAGTTATCGAACTAGAATGGAGTGGGAATAAGAAAATTATTGAATTTACTAGCATGGAGGCAGATCCTTTTGCTACTAAAAAAGATCATACATTAATCTACAGTATAGATTCCGTATTGGATCATTCCCATCCGGTGAATGATAGTCTATTAAAACGTCTTGATGACATTCGAAATCTAGTGACTAGAGGTGATCAACGGTGAAAATAGGTATCATGAGTTTTGCCCATATGCATGCATATAGTTATTCGGATTGCATCATGAAACTACCTAACGTGGAACTGATCGGTGTTTTTGATGATGATCAAAAACGTGGCAATGAAGTGGCTGAACAATATCACATCCCTTTTTATCCGGATCAAGCTGCTTTTCTATCGGAAGAAATGGACGCTGTCATTATTTGTAGTGAAAATATTCATCATAAGGAAATGGTCATAAATGCTGCAAAAGCAAAGAAGCATATTCTATGTGAAAAACCAATTGCGACGTCAGTAGAGGATGCACAGGAAATGATAGATATTTGTAAGGAGAATGATGTTATCCTGCAAATTGCTTTTCCGGTACGGTTTAGTTCACCAATTAGAAAACTAAAGGAATTAATTGATAACGGAGAGTTAGGGGAAATCGTTGCATTTCGTACCACCAACAGAGGACAAAATCCAGGAGGATGGTTTATTGATGAAAAACTGTCTGGTGGTGGCGCGGTATTAGATCACACCGTACATATGGTGGATATAATGCGCTGGTATGTAGGAAAAGAAGTAACGGAAGTATATGCGATAGTTGATTCATTTTTTCACGACATCCCAATTGATGATGCGGGTCTTGTTACACTGGAATTTGAAAATGGAGTAATTGCCTCCCATGATGCGAGTTGGTCTAGGTTTTCGGAATATCCAACCTGGGGAGATGTAACGATTGAAGTAGTGGGAACCAAACAAACGATTAAAGTCGATGCATTAAAAGAGCATGTACGGTTATTTTCAAGTGAGGGTAAAACTTTATCTCATGAATTTTTTGGAAATGATATGGATTTAGGTTTAATTCAGGACTTTATAGCGTGTGTTGAACAAGGTAGGGAGCCATCTATTACTGGATTTGATGGGCTGAAGGCTATGCAGGTTGCTCTGGCAGCCTATAAATCTAGTAGGCTAAACGAGAAGGTCATGATTGAACGAGTAGAATAGGAGCAAAAAATATGACTAAAATTATTGCACATAGAGGAAGTGCGGGGACACATCCTGAAAATACGATGGCAGCCTTTCGGGAAGCAGAACGTGTAGGTGCAGATGGAATCGAGCTGGACGTACATCTAACGAAAGATGGTAAGTTAGCAGTGATTCATGATGAAACTGTGGATCGAACGACAAATGGGAGTGGCCATGTGAAGGATTTTTCGCTAACTGAGTTGCAACGGCTAGATGCTGGAAGTTCATTTAGTAAGCAATTTACCGGTGAAAGAATACCAGAGTTAGCTGACGTATTATCTTGGGTGAAGGAAAAGAATTTGCTCGTGAATATTGAGTTGAAAAATGTATTTTATTTAGAGTATCCAGGATTAGAAGAAAAGGTGCTAGCTGAAGTAGAGCGATTTAACGTAAAGGGTCAAACAATTATTTCATCGTTTAATCATGTAGGGCTAAACAAAGTTAGAGAGTTAGATCAAGATATAGATATCGCTATTTTGTACTCGGCGAAATTGTATCAGCCATGGCAATATGCTGGTTCGCTTGGAGCAACGAGTATACATCCGCATTTCTATAGCATAACAGAAGACATGATACGTACTTCCGAACGGAAAGGAATCCCAACCCGCCCATACACCATTAATGAAGTACCCTTAATGGAGAAACTTATAAAGGCAGGGTGTACGGCGATCATTACAGATTTTCCTGCACGTGCTATCGAGGTGAGGAAGAGACTAAATCGTTCATAAAGGGAGATATAGGAAAATGGAGAAGCGATATTTTCATAGTACCATTTTGAATAAAGCGTTTGAATACCATGTAGTAGCTCCAGATCATCCAATTACAGAAGGAAATATCCTCTATGTACAGGATGGGAATGACTATTTAGAGTTAGGAAAATTTTTAGAGGCATTCCATGGCCTAAAAAGTAAAGGACTAGTCCCTAATGATAATTGGATAATTGTATTCATACATCCAGGAACGTCAGAAGAAAGATGGCATTCCTACAATAGAAAGGGAAGCTATTTTCATAGCTATATACAAATGATGCATACCGAATTTATCCCATTTGTAGAGAAAGAGTTGTCTGTTAGAAACGTAATAAAAAGAGGATTGCTTGGAGATTCACTCGCAGCCAACATTAGTTTAAACATTGCAGCTAAACAACCTAGCATGTGGACGCATCTCCTATTACAATCAGCAGCTATTAGTCAACAGGATTTGGATGAAATATATAATATGGACCAACCGCTACATTGGAAGGTTTATCAAACCGTTGGAATATATGAAGATGAATTTGTATCACCAATTACAAATGAAAGGTTATATATCTATACGAGAAACCGGGAGCTAGCAGAAGTTTTCCGGAAAAAAGGTGCAAGCGTACAATTGACAGAATTCGAGGAACATCATTTATGGGTGGTTTGGGAACGAGATTTACCAAATGCACTTAAGTTTCTCTTTCATTCGTGAAAGGTGAGTTGACTGTCAATTTTGAATAGAATATAATTAAAATTGGAGAATATCTCCTAATTTAATTCATTAAGAGAAAAAAATATTCATAGAATAGAGGTATCTTCGTGAAGGAATGTAGTTTAGGGATAGATATTGGCGGAACTAAAATAGCTGCTGGGCTAGTTGATCGTAGTGGCCATGTGTTAAAGCAACAAACCTATTCAACTCCAAAAGAATCAAAGGATCGTATATTAGATGTTTTGCGGGAAACCGTCATTACATTTTCCAATTTAGCCAAGGAAGCTGGGTATAACATAAATGGTGTAGGGATTGGTACAGCTGGTCAAGTAAACTATGACATAGGTCGAATTATCTCGGGAACATCGAATATAACAGATTGGAATAATATACCGATCATTGATTATCTAAAACAGTATACATCCCTTCCAATTTATCTTGATAATGATGCAAATACCTTTGCTATTGCGGAATATGTGTTTGGAGAGGCACGGGGTACAGATAACTTAATCGGTCTTACATTAGGGACTGGAGTTGGAGGAGGGGTTATCTCACAAGGGGATCTCATCCGTGGGGAATGGGGCGGAGCAGGAGAGCTTGGCCATATGACGGTAAATATGAATGGCCCCGATTGTAACTGTGGTTCAAAAGGATGTATCGAAGTTTATGCGTCCGGAACGGGAATTGCGAATCGAATGAAGGAACGTTTAGAAAACTTGGAATCAACAGATCTTACAGAAGAGCTAAAAGTGTATCAAGGAAATCGTAATCAGCTTACGAGTAAGGAAGTGTTTTCTTGGTATGAAGCAGAAATGCCAGTAGCTAAGGAAACAATTAATCTAGCAATCCTGGCACTTTCTTATGGGATCGTAAATATGATACATACCTTTAATCCATCTGTCATTGTGCTAGGTGGTGGCTTAGTTCGAGAAAGGGAATGGATTGCCACAACTATTCAAGAGCACATCCAACACAAGGGGATGTCTTCTCTTATCGGAACGGTTGATATACGTCTTTCCAAGCTTGGCTATGATGCAGGATTAATCGGCGCATCCAGTCAGGTATGGTTTCAAAAATAAGGAGGAATGCTGGTATGAGTTTTACATTTGATGAAAACGCTAACATTTTATGGGTGGATTTTTTAGCGAATGGAAAGCGATTAGCTGATGATGGAGAACAAGTAAATTTACTTGAAAATGCAGTTGATACAGGGGTGACTCACCTGATCATTGATGCTAAAGTTCCTTTTGGACAAACCACCTACCCTAGTAAGTACGGCTATCATGTTAGTAGCTGGTCTGATGGTCGTTTTAGCATGTGGAAAAATCGTGATTTTTTGGAGGAGTTTTTATCTAAGGCTAAAAACTATGATGTGAAGGTATTGGCTAATGTAGATGTTTTCTCCGAGGGAACGACAGAATCTCGAGATGGGCTCGCATATGATAAGGAACATTGGAAGGTTACGTTTTATAATGATGCCGTTGCATCCGAATCGAATGCGGCAGAATATAAGGATGCTGATACGATCTTCGTGAACCCTATTCATCCAGAAGTGGAGGACCATGAGTTACGTATTATACAAGAAGTGTGTACATATGACTTGGATGGAGTGGTTATAGATCGTTGTCGCTATCCAAATGTTTACGGTGATTTTAGTGAGCTAAGCCGAAACAGCTTTGAGGCGTATGTGGGAGAGAAGGTTTCAAATTGGCCAGAGGATATTTATACGATTAATGATGAGAAGGAAATTGAATTCGGTCCGTATTTTCCAATGTGGACGGAGTGGAGAGCAAATAATATTAAACACTTCGTGAAAAAAGCAAGATCAGTTGTTAAACAACATTTCCCACTATTTGCTGATTATGTTGGTTCATGGTACCCGCTCTATTATAGTGAAGGCGTTAATTGGGGCAGTGAAACATATCGTCCGACCTTAAAGTGGACTTCTGATACATACCAGGTTTCAGGTCTTGCAGAGCAATTAGATTTCTTAATGACAGGTTGTTATTACTATGACGTTACTAGAGATGAAGCAAAGAACAATGAGAAGCCAGCATATTGGTACAGTGTAGAAGGGGCAGCAGATATAAGCTTAGAAGCAATTAATGGGGCAACACCGTTTATTGCAAGCTTATTCCTAAAGAACTATGTCAATGATCCGGAGCAATTTAGAAAAGCTATTCGAATGTGCAAGCAGAAATCTGCTGGTGTCATGCTGTTTGATACGGTTTATGTAGAGGAATATCAATGGTGGAACATTTTAAAAGAAGAATTAGGGAAGCGGGAATGACATGAATAGAAAATTAGCACTCATACCTGTTGATGCTAGGCCAGTTACCTATGATTTACCAAAGGATTTAGCAAAATTAACCGGTTGGGAAGTGATCATGCCACAGAAAGAAATGTTAGGTTTTTTAAAACAGCCAGCTGATTTAGAGAATCTTTTCCAATGGATAGATGAGGTAATACCAAACGTTGAGGGATTTGTTGTTTCTATCGATATGCTGTTATATGGTGGTCTCGTTCCTTCGAGAGTAAATACAGACGGGGAAATGATTTTAAAAGAACGATTGGAAAAGCTAGTATCTATGAAGCAAAAATATCCAGATAAAAAAATCATGGCTTTTAGTTCTACGATGCGGCTATCCAATAGCTATGTAAATCAAGAAGAGAAGGAGTACTGGAATCAGTATGGTAAGGAAATATGGAAGTTTTCCTACCACTCGCACCGGTTTGAGAAGCATGGTGATCCAGCTGATCTTGATATTGTGAAAGCAATGGAGCTAGAAATTCCTACAGATATTTTAGAGGATTATATCCAAACTCGAAAACGAAACTTTTCTATTAATCTATCGATGATCGATCAAGTGGAAAAGGGATGTCTTGATTTGTTAGTTTTTCCACAGGACGATACGAGTGAATACGGCTTAAATATCCAAGAACAGGAAAACTTAGTCGAGGAATCAAGACGAAGAGATTTATTAGATTCGATTTATATTTATCCTGGTGCTGACGAGGTAGCAAGTACGTTAATTGCCCGAATGATTTATCTGTTGGAAGAGGAAACCTATCCTACTTTTTATCCGATATATAGTGGATTAAAAGGTTCCCTTTCGATGGCGATGTATGAGGATCGGGCTTTACAAGAATCGGTAAAAGGACAAATCTTTGCATTTGGCAGTCATACAGTGGAAACACCTCAAGAAGCAGACATCATCCTCGGTGTAAATGTTCCAGGTAAGCGGCAAGGGGATCTGGCCTTACAGCTTTATTTGGATGGAGTAGATACGAACGACCGAAATATCGGTGAATGGACGAGAAAGTTACGTTATTATGCCAGCAATGGCAAATCAATTGCGATAGCTGATGTTGCTTATGCAAATGGGGCAGACCCGGCTATGGTGCCAATGCTCTTTCAGGCATTCCAACTAAATGAGATTTACGGGTTTGCTGCATGGAATACGGCAGGAAATACGCTTGGAACCACCGTTGCACAAGCTGCCTGTGTGCATTTAGCAGAAAGGAAAGGTCTTCCCATACGTGAGGAAAAAGCTAGGCAGTTTTTGGTGCGTTATTTAGATGATTATGTCTATCAAACTATTGTTAGGCAGCAAGTGAGGACAGAAATAGAAAATGAAAGCGAAAGCGAACATGAATTATTGCTAGAAAAAGTGGAAGCGTTATTCATGAAAAAAGCTGTAGAGGTGAAGAAGGACGTTCAAATTAATTTTATAGTAGATCGCATTTATTTACCTTGGAAGCGAACATTCGAAATTGGCATGGAAATAAGGATTCAAAGATAAGGGAGGTGTTTTTTTGAAAAAGGATATCGCAATTATTGGCGGGGGAATTGGTGGCTGTTTAGCAGCTCTTACTGCTGCAAAGCTAGGAAACTATGTTGTTTTAACGGAGGAAACCGATTGGATAGGTGGACAGTTAACGACTCAGGCAGTGCCACCAGATGAGCATCCGTGGATTGAACAATTTGGCTGTACCCAAACGTACCGACAGTTTCGTAATGAGGTAAGGGATTATTACAGACGAAATTATCCACTCAACGAAGAGGCATTAAACAATGAATTACTTAATCCAGGGAATGCTTGGGTAAGTCGAATTGCACATGAACCAAGAGTGGCCTTGAAAATATTGTATGATTTTTTACAGCCTTACCTTTCTAATGGAAGGATTGAAATTCTATTAAATCATAAGGCGGTTCGAGCAGATGTGGTAGAAGAATCAGTAGCAAAAGTATATGTTTCGAATCTGAAGACAGGTGATGAAATTGAGATCGAGGCGGCGTATTTCTTGGATGCAACTGAATTAGGTGATTTATTGCCTTTAGCACATGTGGAATATGTAGTTGGTGCAGAAGCTAGTGAACAGACAGGAGAGCCAAATGCGTTGGCAGAGGCATACCCACAAGATGTACAGTCGATTACCAATGTGTTTGCCTTAGACTATATTCCCGGTGGTGATTACACGATTGCTAAGCCAGACATGTATGATTTTTGGCGTAATTATCAAGCATCATTTTTAGATCATATGCAGCTAAGTGAGTATATTCCGCAAGCACATACGGGAGAGTCGAAAAAAATGCCGTTTTTCTCGACTGATCAGTCTCTTGGAATGTGGGAATACAGGCGGATTATTGACAAAAGGCAATTTGCAGATGGGTTTTATGATGGAGATATTTCCTTGATTAATTGGCCGCAAAATGATTATTGGTTAGGATCGATCATTGATGTGAGTGAGGCAGAAAAGAAAAAGCATCTAGAAGAAGCACGTCAGTTAAGCTTGTCTACGCTTTACTGGCTCCAAAGTGAAGCGCCAAGGCCAGATGGAGGTAAAGGATACCCGGGGTTTCGTTTGCGACCAGATGTCGTGGGAACTAAGGACGGTCTTGCCATGCATCCGTATATTCGAGAGTCGAGGAGAATTAAGGCAATGCATACGGTAACCGAGAATGATATCAATGCAGATCTTCGCGGGGAGCAAGGTGTTTGTAAATTGGAGGATTCAGTAGGAATTGGGGCTTATCGAATTGATCTACACCCAACGACCGTAAAAAATCGCTTGTTTTATGCGAAGAGCTATCCATTTGAAATACCCTTAGGAAGTTTAATTCCTATAAAAGTGAAAAATGTATTGCCTGCTTGTAAAAATATTGGAACAACCCAGCTGACGAATGGATGTTTTCGAGTGCATCCAGTGGAATGGAATATTGGGGAATCTGCAGGGGCATTAGCATCCTTTGCAATAAGCAATAACGTTAAGCCTGCTGCTGTTCATGCAGACAGGCAATTAACCAAAGCATTTCAACACACACTAACCAACATAGGCATCCAGCTCCACTGGCCAGAAATCAAAGCATTTTAACAGGAATACCCTCGGATTTCGAGCGGTGCCTGTCACTTGTCGGGTTTTGTCGAATGGGAGGGGCTTGGTTTAATTTTTACAATATTAATATATTTTGAAAAATATAATTGACAAAATATTTCTTCTAGGTCTATAATTGTGGTGGAGATATTCTTCAAAACATAAATCCAAAAAGGAAGTGAATCTCCACCATAAAATGATTAGTAATTGGAGGGGAAAAGGTTGGAAAAGGTAAAGGGTAAGTTATTATTCATAAGTCTCTTAGGTATTATGTTATTTCTATTTGCTGCTTGCTCGAATGATAGTGGTTCCGAGTCTGATGGAGATCAGGGCAGTGGCAATGACAATGAGGGTACAGATAGTGGCGAGTTAGCTGGTGAAGTAGAATTCATGACGATTTCATTACTACCAGCATTTGAAGATTACTTAAATAATTTAAAGGATGAGTTTGAAAGTATGCATCCAGATGTAACCGTTACCATTAATGATGTACCTTACGATCAAGTGGAGCAAATCATCCTTACATCTGCATCAAGTGGAGATTTACCTGATGTAATGAACTTAAATACAGAATTTGTTAAGAAAATCGGTGCGATGGGTGCACTAGTAAACATGGATGAAGCAGCTGCTGATGTTAAGGATACATTCTTTGAAGGGTTATGGAACACTGGGGGCGTAAACGGAACGGTATACGCATTACCATGGTACACCACTACAAGTGGTTTAATTTATAACCCAGATATTCTAGCTGAAGCAGGTTTTGATGCACCACCAACAACGTTTGAAGAGGCATGGGAAATGTCAAAAGTAATTTATGAAGAAACTGGTGCATATGGGGAAGTTATTCAAGGTGAAATGCATCTATTATTCCCGAAAAATGGTATTCCGATCTTGAACGAAGATAATACTGCTGCAGCATTTAATACCCCTGAAGCAGTTGAATTATGGACGAACCTAAAAGAATACTATGACCAAGGTTTATATGAACTAGATGTTATGTTAAATCAGGTTTCCATGGCAGAATTATATGCTACAGAAAAAGTAGCTTGGTGGGCAACAGGTCCACAATTATTCCGTCAAGTAAATGATTTATCACCAGAAGTGTACGAAAAATCACTAGGTGGTGCTGCATTAGAAGGAACAGCTGGTAAACAACATGCGAACCCAATGAACATAGCAGTTTCTGCAAATAGTGAGTCATTAGATGCAGCAGTTGAATTTGCTAAATTCGTAACGAATGCAGAAAATCAATTAGAATTCGGTAAAGAAGCAGCTGTATTACCTCCAGTGGAAGAGGCTGCAAATGACGAATTCTTTGCTCAAGGTGAAGATTCTGAGGATGCTACAGAACGTGGACGTTACTATGCTGCACAATCTTTAGCAACTGCTGAAAATATGAGTCCACAAGTAGAAAACGTATCACAAGTCATTGAAGCAATTCAAGAAGCATTCCAGCAAGTGATCCTAAATGACGTTGATCCAGCGGATGCATTATCCCAAGCAGAACAAGAAGTTAACAGTGTATTAGAATAGTTGATGTTAAGGGCCAGTCCCCCTACGATGTTCAAGCATCACCTCCATTCCATGGTAGTAGAGGGGGTGGCCCTTATTTGCAAGAAGAAAAAGTAACATTTCCCAATTCTGCATCCCTAAAATGAAAATAACCTGGCTAAGCCTAGGGCTAGTTACTAACTGATAAGTTCTTCTCTTAAAGGAGGTAAGAATATGTATAAGGCGAGGCATGCGTGGGGGTTTCTTGCCATCCCTCTACTATTGTTACTATTATTCACATTTATCCCTAGTATTGCAGCGTTTGTACTAAGTTTTACAAACTACAATGTATTTACACCAATAGAATTTTTAGGTTTAGAGAATTACCTAAAAGCATTTCAGGATAGCGACTTTAAGAAGGCTATGTTCAACACCATCTATTACTGGTTGTTAGTTACCCCAGCACTAGTTGTTCTTCCGATTTTAGTTGCTATCCTAGTTAATCAGAAATTAAGAGGGATCAAAGTATTTCGTTTAATTTACTATTTCCCTGTATTAGTATCTGTTGTTATAACGGCTATCTTATGGAAATGGATGTTTGCCAAAGAAGGAATTGTAAATTACTTTCTAAGTTGGTTTGGAATCGAACCTACTGGCTGGTTAATGGATACATCTACCGTTATGATCGCATTAGCATTCGTTACCATTTGGCAAGGTTTTGGTTATTATATGTTATTTTATTTGGCTGCCTTGCAAGGTGTACCAAAGGACTTGTATGAAGCTAGTGAGTTAGATGGTGCGAACTTTTGGAAAAAACATCTTTATGTAACAGTCCCAATGATCAAACCAATGATATTTTTTGTTGCGGTTATTTCCACAATGGGAGCATTCAAGGAATTCACCTTAATGTTAACGATGACAGATGGTGGACCATTAAAAGCATCCACGACGGTGGTATTGTTAGTGTTTAAGGAAGCATTTACGAACTTAGATATGGGATATGCAAGTGCAATCTCCTTCATCCTATTCGTAATCATCCTTATTATTACGTTAATAAATCAAAAATTGCTAGATAACCCCAATACATAAAGGAGGGGAATACGTTGTCTAAATCCGTAGCGGCAAATCCATCTAAACAAGGATTTAATCGTAAAAAACTAATCAGTAAATTCATTTCCTATTTCTTTTTACTTCTATTAACGTGTATTACGATTGTTCCATTTATTTGGACAGTCTCGATCTCGTTAAAAGGACAAAATGACGTTATCTTTTCGATACCGCCACAATTCATTCCAAATACATTTACATTAGAGAACTTTATAACGGTGTGGAATACGTTACCGATTCCTAGATATCTACTTAACACCGTATTTCTTACCTTTTTTGGAGTGGTATTACCGTTAATATTCTGTTCCTTTGCTGCTTATCCGTTAGCGAGAATGAAATTTAAAGGAATGAATTTAATTTTTATCTTAATTATTGCAACGATGATGATCCCAAATGAGGTAACGATGATTCCGGTGTATCTTGTTATTGATAAGTTAGGTTTAATGGGAACCTATACAGGTATTATTATCACCGGAGCGATTACACCATTAGGGATATTCTTAATGAGGCAAGGATTTAAGGAAATTCCTAGGGAAATAGAAGAATCAGCCGTTATTGATGGAGCAAATGTATGGCAGATTTTTTGGAAGCTGATGTTTCCAATGGTAAAACCAATGCTAGGAGTGCTTGCGATTTTATGTTTTATTTCATCCTGGAATAACTTCCTATGGCCATTACTAATCCTAGATGATCCTAATAAATATCCTATTACATTAGGACTCTATCAATTGCAAGGCGCGTTTTCAGCGAATACCAGATTAATAGCTGCTGGAGCATTGATTGCATTAATCCCTGTCATTGTTGTGTTCATTGCATTCCAGCGTTACTTTATTGAAGCTGCATATTCAAGTTCTGTGAAAGGTTAAATGGAGAAGGTTGTGAGATGAATGAATCTAGTAACGACTATATTTGAGGCTTTTGAATGGTTCATGCGCTTGGTTAAATTAAATGTAATCTTGTTGTTGGCTAGTATAAGTGGTCTTGTTTTATTTAGTTTGTTTCCTGCTGTTGCAGCTTCATTTGCAGTAGCAGATCAATGGACTAAAGGAAATACGGATATATCCGTTTGGAAGGAATTCTGGAAAAACTTTAAGGCTTATTATGTCCGATCACAGATAGTAGGGTATCTGATTGGTAGTTTCGTTCTAATTATTTCTGTTGACTTAAAATTTTTTAATCAAGTAGATGTGTTCATGATTAAAATTCCAGTCATGACCGTTTTAGTTATATTACTTATCGGGATAGCAATTACAATTCTTTATATCTATCCAACAATGTTATCCTTCGATCTTACAGTTAAAAAATTGTTTAAAACATCTTTTTTCACAGGACTGTCTTACATTCATTGGAGCCTCTTTAACTTATTAGGAATTGTTGGAATGTTACTTGTATCCTATAGGTTTCCAGGTGTGCTATTCTTTTTAACTGGAAGTGGAATCATCCTATGGATGGCATGTATGAATCATATTGTACGAATGAAGTTAGATCGAAGGTATGAAGAATTGACTTCTTGAGATAGAACAATAGAAAATTACAAACTGTGGTGAAGTATATGGAGAAAACTAAAATTTTAAAGCAAATAAAGGGGAAGCTAATCGTTTCCTGTCAAGCACTCGAGAATGAACCATTACATGGATCCGATATCATGGCTAAAATGGCGTTGGCTGCTGACATTGGTGGAGCAGTTGCAATTCGAGCAAACGGGAGTGATGATATTGCTGCCATTAAACAGGTGACTAAGCTTCCTATTATTGGACTCGTAAAGCGGATTTATTCAGGTAGTGATGTGTATATAACACCAACTAAAAAGGAAGTAGATGAGCTCCTCCAAGTTGGAGTGGACATGATTGCAATTGATGCCACTGTGCGAGACAGACCAAATGAGGAATCTCTTCCGGATTTGATTCAGTATATGAAAGCGCATGACCAACTCATCTTAGCAGATATTTCTACGGTTGAAGAAGGGATCCATGCAATAGATCTTGGTGCTGATTTTGTTTCAACGACTTTATCAGGATATACAGAATACACCAAAAGAGAGCAGTCAGGACCCGATATAGAATTAGTGGAAAAGCTAGTACATGCAACGGATGCTCCTGTATTTGCAGAAGGACGTATTGAGAGTCCAACGGTAGCAAAACAAATGATTCAAAAAGGTGCACATACGGTCGTAGTTGGATCGGCAATAACGAGACCACAGTGTATTACCAAATCCTTTGTGGATGGGCTTAGTGATTAAATTGTTTAGTACTCCAATACGATATGGGAGGAGGGTAGGGAGTAATTTTTCTGGAGTAGATATATATCAATATAGATTAAGGAAGTGGTGTAATAAATGAAGAAGAAAAAGATGATGAAGTTTTTTTCAGCAATGATTGTCACCATGGTAGTCCTTTTTACATCTATACCTATTCACGCAGATAATGGCTCTCCAAAAGATTTAGTAGAAAATATAGTAAAAAACAAAAATATGAAAGCAAGAATTCTGTGGTATGATCTTAGCGCAAATCTAGATAGCCTAGATACACCGGAAAAAGTAGCTGACATTGTTGCTAAAACAGCACAAGCAAATATTAATACGATCGTACTTGATGTGAAGAATCGGAGCGGTTTTGTACCATATCCGAGTGAATATTCCCCGCATTTGAGTGAATCACAAAATCCTAACTATAATTGGTATCCGGAAGATTATGATTTGATTGAAACAGTTTTAGAGGAAGCAAAAAAGTATGATATTGAGGTTCATTTAAATATAAATGTATTCTCGGCAGGAGACATTGTTTATAATGAAGGTCCAGCAATTGATAATCCAGATTGGCAAACAATTGTTTATGATGTCAATCGAATTGTTACAGAGGAAAATGGGAATACGTACCCAATCCACGGCTTCGATCAATCTAGGGGCACGAATCAATTAATCATCTACACACCAGAAAATAATGACGTTGCTCCTGTTAATCGTTGGGGCATCGATGTAGTGGTTGAGAATGATACAGTTGTCGACATTATTGACCAAGCAATTACCGGTGCCGAAGAAGTGCCTGTTCCGGAGAATGGTTACGTCGTGTCTGGCCATGGGGAAGCAAGACAATGGATATTAGATAATGTGGAGGTAGGAGAACAACTTGATATTGCAAGTGTGGATACCCAGCTGAAGCCAGTATCCGAAACAACAGGACCAGCAGCATTTATGAATCCGATTAACCCAGACGTTAGAGATTACACGTGGAATGTCATTGAAGAGTTAGTAGAGAACTATGATATTGATGGAATAACGCTTGATCGTGCAAGATACAATAACATCTATACGGACTTCAGTGATTTGAGTCGAGAGAAATTTGAAGAATCGATTGGGCAAGAAATCGTGAACTGGCCAGAAGATATTTTTACAGTCGAATTTGAAGGCGATGAGAAAGTTATTCAACCTGGGCCATACTATCAAGAGTGGATTAAATGGCGTGCACAAAACATCCATGATTATTTTGAAGCAACCAAGAACTTTTTACGTGATTTAGATTCTGATGTACTATTTAACACGTATGTCGGTTCGTGGCACCCACTTTACTATAGTGAAGGTGTTAACTGGGGGAGTAAAGATTATCACCCAGAATACGATTGGGCAGCAGAGAATTACAATGAAACAGGGTACGCAAACCACCTTGACTTCCTCATGACAGGTCTATACTATGGCGATGTTACCATCGATGAACTAGAAGGAAGATTACCTTATTGGTATAGTGTAGAAGGTGCTGCAGATTTAAGTATGGAAGCAACCCAGTATGATACCTTCGTATATGGAAGTCTGTATTTAATTCAATACCAGGATCGACCGGAAGATTTCAAACGGGCTATTGAAATGATTGAAGAAAAAATGCATGGTATTATGCTGTTTGATCTAGTATATATCGAAATGTATGATTGGTGGCCATTATTAGAGGAAGTATTTGATAAAGAAACGACCATACCACATTCCGTACCAGGATTTTTACAAAAACTAAGATCCTATTAAATAAGAGAAGGCGAACCTTTTTCGCCTTCTTACCACTTTACATTGGTACCCCTCGTAAAAAAACTTGTACGATATAGGAAGAATAATTATAGAAAAGGCGGTAAACATGATGAAAAAGCCAATTACTGAGATAATTAATAGTTACTTTCCAAGTCTGACAAACTCAGAACAAAAGGTGGCAACGTTTGTATTGAATAACTTGGAAAATGTTATATTTTATTCTGTAACGGACTTAGCAGATGAAGCTGGAGTGGGTGAAACAACCGTCCTTCGCTTTTGCCGAAAAATAGGTCTGAAGGGTTATCAAGAATTTAAACTAACGATTGCACAAAATCTATCAGAGGAAAAGAAAGATAAGAATGGTTCAGATTCTGGTAATATCATTCAATCCATTGCAAACAATTCGGTTTATGCGATAGAAAATACGGCTTCGATGATTAGCGAAGAGGATCTAAACAAAGCTATAGAGCTTTTACAAGGTGCGAAATCCATACATATTTTTGGCGTAGGAAGTTCAGGTATAACAGCAGTAGATGCAAAAAGTAGATTATTACGAATCGGCATTCAAGCAAGTGCTATTACAGATTCCCATTTACAAGCAATGTCAGCTGCAACACTATCAGACCAGGATGTCGTTATCGCACTAAGTATTTCTGGTAGTACAAGAGATACGATCGAATCGGTCAAAATTGCCAAGGATAATGGAGCAAAAATAATTGCAATTACGTATTATTCTCGTTCTCCAATTACACAGTTTGCTGATGTTGTATTAGTTGGCGGTGCTAAAGAATCTCCACTAGAAGGTGGATCTTTGACAGCTAAAATATCACAGCTATTTGTCGTTGACCTACTATGCACAGGCATGGCACTAATCCAAAAAGATAGATCCCTTGAGATGAAAAATAAGACAGCGAAGGCAGTTGTTAGTAAGATTTATTAAGGGGGGAGTGTACGTGCGTGGCACGGTAACTTCATATATCCTTAGTAAAAAACAATCATTTAATAGATGGTTGTTTTTTGTTATTTGGGGACGTTTTGGGGGGGAGTATGGTTTAAGTTTGAGGGGGAGTGGATTAAGTTTGGGAGGGTGTGGCTCAAGTTTTGAGGGGAGTGGGGATCAACATTCGAGCTGTGTCGCTCAACTCTGCAATGTCTTCATCTTACTCATCTCTTTTTTAATTTGTTTTGCTTTCATAGGGTAGTTATAAAGAATATTGAAGTACTAAATTCTTTTTATAAGAAATGGGTTCTATTTATATTGTAAAAATATTCTAAAACTTCTATAATAGGTATTACGAACTATCTAGATTTTACTTCACTTTTCTCATGTAAAACACAACGGAGGTGAATTTTGTAAGCGTTTACTATTGATAGAATGATAGAGAGGTGCAGAAATGAATCAAGTAAGAAGAACATGTAGCTTTTTGGTAGTGATAACGTTATTCCTATCTGTATTTATACCGCAAGTAGCATTTGCGGATGAAGGGGAGAAAAACTTATATTATGTAGCTTTAGGAGATTCCCTCGCAGCTGGAACTGATTATAACAACCAACTTGGAAATGGGTATCCAGATTACATAACGGAAAGTCTAAATGAATACACCGACTTTGATGTAAATCTAAACAATATGGGTGTTCCAGGATATCGAACAGACCAAGTGTTAGAGCAAATTAGTGATCCAGAAGTGTTAGCAGAATTGGCTGCAGCGGACATTATTACGCTAAGTGCTGGTGCGAATGACGTATTACAGGCGGTCAATATTAAGGAAGTTGATTTCAGTGATCCAGAACAGGTTGCAGAAGTGATTCAAATTGCTACTGAAAAAATGGAACAAGTAGCTGCAAATATTTCCACTACAATTGCAACGATCAAACAAGTTAATCCAGATGTATTGGTCTATGTAATGGGTTATTACAATGCTTTGCCTTATATGGATGAAGGTGCCCAAGCATATATTCTCACATTAATTGATGGGTTGAATAGCGGAATCGCTGGTGGAGCACAAGCTATGGGTGCTACATTTGTACCGACATTTGATGCATTCGATGGAAAATATGAAGACTACCTACCTAACGAAGAAAATATCCACCCGAATGAAGCTGGATATAGAGCTCTTTCACAACTGTTCCTACCATTTATTTATCAAGATATTGGTGAAGGTGGATGGATATTTAATGCCGGAGAACCGGAAGTACACCATCTAGGAAGCTCTTATTATGTAGACACAAATACTCTTAATGTCTATGAAAAAGTAGACTACGAATGGCAGCTGGTAGGAAATTATAATGATGGTTCCGGAAAAGTTGGTGAACTCGAACTACTGTATGGAAGCGGAATTCCACCAAGGGATGCAGGGGAAGTTGGCCAGCTGTACTTAGATGTTGGCCTTAAATATCTTTATGTAAAAGAAGAAGCTGGCTGGGCTGGTTTAATAGATTTAAATACGATGGAAGCAATTGATAATCCTAGTTATCCCGATCAGATTTTCATAGATCAAGAAAGTCTAGATGCTGTAGAAGAAAATGGAGTATTATCTATTGCATTACGTGGACAAGCTACCACGAGTGAGGTCGTTTTAACTCGTGAACAAATCCAGCTATTGAACGAAAAAAATGCCATGATTACGATTCATAATGGTGAGGTTGCACTCCAAATACCACCATCTGTACTTAACGACACAAAAGAAGAGGCGGTTATTACAGTCGAAAACCTCGGTGGGCACTCTGGAAGTTTAAGTGATGTATATGATTTTACGATAAGTATAGACGGCACTACGATCAGTGAGTTTGAAGAGGGAATTGCAGTAGCATTCAAGGTTGACGAAGCGAAAGTTACAAATACTGATTATGTAAAAGTTTTCTACTTCAATGAAGACGCTAGTGAATGGGAATTAATTGGTGGCGAATATGAAGATGGTGCTGTAGTTGCTATAACAAACCACTTCAGCAAATTCGCTGTGTTTGAGCATGAAAAGGAAGATGAAGAAGATACAAACGATGAGAATGAAGAAGGAAATAATGATCAAAAAGAAAATGAAAATGGTAATGAAGATCCTAAAGAAAAGGAGGAAAAAGAAGGTTCACCTGGAGCAAAAAACAAGAAGTCGAGCGGAGATAAAAAGGAGCAAACAGGGAAAAAACTTCCAGACACAGCAACCAATATGTATTCCATCCTTTTAGCAGGAGTTCTATTTACCCTTGCTGGACTTGCACTATATCTCTTTGCACGTAGAAAAGTAGCATAGTTTGAAGTGAGAGTCGCCTCCCTATTGTGAAGGGAAGGTGACTCTTTTTGTGTAGGACGAGTATGAACGGATGGGACAGTGTTCCCGACCCCATGTCCCAAACGGACGGGACAGTGTTCCCGACCCCATGTCCCATTCCCGACCCCCGTGTCCCACAAAAAAAGAGAACCTTTCCAGGCTCTCTTTCTAAATTTAATAGAATCTTTTAAATCCTTCAAAATGCTTTTTCCAATAGGAATTGTTTAAGCTTGTCACTTGTACGCCACCTGAGCTAGCGTGGATGAATTCGTTATTGCCAATATAAATACCGACATGTGAGATTCCTGCTTTATACGTTCCCTCGAAAAATACGAGGTCACCAATTTTAGGAGTGTTTACATAATAGGATCGGCTATAGTAGCCCTCACTGGAATAGCGTTTGATATCCATTCCTGCCTGCTTATAGGCATAATAGATGAATCCACTACAATCGAATCCAGAAGGAGTGGTTCCTCCCCATGCATAAGATGCACCTACTTGATTCTTCGCTACTTTTACTAGACTATCCACGTTATAGCTAACATCGGTTGAAGCTGGTGCCTGATCTTTTGGAGTGCTTGTAGCAGGTGTGCTACTACCGATGTTAAGCTTTTGTCCAATTAAGATAAGGTCGGATTTTAAATTGTTCCAGTTTTTGATTTGAGCAACGGTTACTTTATGTTCGGAGGCAATTCTAGATAATGAATCACCAGATTTTACGGTGTATACAACAGAAGAGCCGACTTTTTCTGCAGGCTTTTCGGATGTTTTTTTCTCCGTTGAGCTATTTGATTTTTGTTCTGTTGCTGTAGTCTTACTTACAACTAGCTTATTACCAGGGTAAATAAGTGTTGAATTTAAATTGTTCCATTTCATCAAGTCAGAAAGCGAAATCTTATACTTGGAAGCAATACCACTTAACGTGTCTCCTGATTTAACCGTGTATGTAGATGTAGAAGTACTATTACTCGATGATGTGCTGCTGTTTGATGAACTGTTCTTAGAAGTAGTAGATTTTTTCTCTGTTTCTAGGACTTGGTTTGGAAAGATCACATCACTAGTTAAATTGTTGATAGATTTCAGTTGTGAAACGCTAGTGTCAAACTTCTGAGCGATCACCCACAGTGAATCTCCACTTTGGACCTTGTAACTCGCTGCCTCAGCTTCTTCTGCCCCAAGAAATGCAGAAGCAATAAATGCTGTAGCAGTTACCGACATAAATATTTTCTTATTGGCCAATAAAAGTACCTCCTTTAAGGGAATCTATTATTTTCTATATTATACTACAACCCTTGTAGAAATTAGTAGATTTTTGGCAGAAATTGGTCAAAAATTAACAATCTATCTTTTTATGTTTATAAACGGGAAAAACATTTATTATCTAGTTGGTAATTTTCGTTATTTAATTTTTGCATAGGCAAAGCAAAGCTTTATTCATACTTCCACCCAATAAAATGAATTTTTCCTTATTGGAAGGAATTTTTAATTCGTTGTATCTTTAGAAATAAAGGAGGATTTCCATGAATATTCGAACTCGTCAAGTACCATTACCACTGCAAAAATTACAAGCAGTAATTCCACGCTTGCAACCAGGGTTCCAAAATTATGCTGCTTTATGCTATGAGGAGAGAAACAGGTTAAGAGGCTTTGAAGGGGAGAAGGAGATAGACTATTATTTAAACTTACTAGCCAATCGCTGTACCATCCTTCAAGATGTCTATTTGAAAGTCAATGGAAAATCATTTCAATTGGATTCAGTACTTGCAACAAGACGTGCTTGCTACTTAATTGAAAGCAAAAATTACAGTAAAAGAGTTTTGCTTGATACTGTACTAAAACAATGCATTCTTTCTAATGGAAAAGTAGAAACTGGAGTTAACTATCCTATTACCCAAGCAGAAAACCATAAAATCCAGTTCGAGAATTTTCTGGCGAAGCATAATTTGCCTGATGTTCCAGTATATTTCTTTGTCGCTTTAAGTGACCCAGGAACGATTATTGAAGTAAAAGGAGATGATCAAGAGATTGTCAATAAAGTCACCCACGGAGAACAACTACCAAAAATGATATTGGATATTGATAGTAAGCTAGAAGATAGATTCCAGGATTACAAACTAGGTAAAACCATTCTGAGAGAATGTGGAGAATTCGACTTTGACATACTTAATAAATATGGTGTTAAAACGACAGATATCATGCCAGGTGTTCAATGCCCTAAATGTGGACATATTGGAATGGCTCGCACCTATGCTTACTGGGAATGTCAAAGTTGCAAATGCCGCTCAAAAAATGCCCATGTAAAAGCAGTCAGCGATTATCTGCTACTTATAAATCCTTATATAACAAACAAAGAATGCAGGCGTTTTTTACGAATTACCTCCAAAAGCCTAGCAACGAGAATACTTAAAGAGTGCAATTTAATTTATCAAAAACAACATAAAAGATGGTATCAACATCCTTCACATACTATAACTTGAGCAACACCCCAAAAAAGTTAATCCACCACACTCCAAAGTTGAGCGACCCTCACCAAAAGTTGATCCACCACACCCCAAAGTTGAGCGCCCCCCACCAAAAGTTGATCCACCACACTCCAAAGTTGATCCACCACACCCGAAAGTTGAGCGCCCCCCACCAAAAGTTGATCCACCATCCCCCAAAGTTGAGCGCCCCCCACCAAAAGTTAATCCATCACACTCCAAAGTTGATCCGCCCCCACCAAAAGTTGATCCACACCCCCCCAAAAGTTGAGCGCCACCCGCCAAAACAACCTCCCACCCCCTCCTAGTAATTCGACACTATTTTCCAAAAAGTGATACTACATTTGACCTAGTTATGTTATAATTTCCTTTGTATTATTAAATAAAATTATAATGGTTTTATATATTTGGGGGTTAAGTAATGGAAGAAACGATTTCCTTGAAGGAAATATTTGAGGTTCTTAAGAAGCGTGTTGGTCTGATTATTGGTTTGATCATTGGGGCTGCGTTGATTAGTGGTGTGGTTACTTATTTCTTTATTACGCCTACCTATCAATCTAGTTCACAGTTTATTGTTAACCAGCAGCAACAGGATCCGAATATGCAGTATAGTGTGAATGATGTGCGTTTGAATGTTGAATTGATTAATACTTATAATGAAATTATTAGAAGCCCTCGTATTCTTGATTTGGTTATTGAGGAGTTGAATTTGTCTTTATCTAGTGGACAGTTGCAAGATAAGATGCAGGTTGCTACTTCAAATAATTCACAGGTGGTGACCGTAACTGCTACTGATACGGATCCTGAGCTTGCGACGGAGATTGCGAATACGACGGTTCAGGTGTTCCAGGATGAGATTCCTGATTTAATGAATGTGGATAATGTGCATGTTTTATCGCCTGCTGTGACTCCTGCAAATCCTTCTCCGGTTAATCCGAAGCCGATGCTTAATATTGCGATTGCGATTGTGCTTGGAGCTATGGTTGGTGTTGGGATTGCTTTCTTATTAGAGTATCTTGATACGACGGTTAAGACGGAAGATGATATTGAGAAGCGTTTGGGTGTACCGGTGCTTGGTACGATAAGTCATGTTGATGATTCGGATCTTCGTGTAGAAAGCTTGCATAAAAAAGCTTCTAGAAGACAGAGGGGAGCGTAATGGTATGGTACGTAGAAAAAAACAGTCTAAATTAAGTAGTGCTCGTCATTTAATAGCCAAATTAAATCCGAAGTCTCCAATTTCTGAGCAATACCGGACGTTACGTACGAACTTGGATTTTTCTTCTGTTGATGAAAAGTTACAAACGATTCTTGTTACGTCAGCTGGGCCGAGCGAGGGGAAATCATCTACGATTTCGAATTTGGCAGTTGTTTATGCGCAGCAAGGGAAACGAGTCCTCCTTGTTGATGCAGATTTGCGTAAGCCGACCATGCATTATACGTTCCGAATGGATAACTTACGTGGGTTAAGTAATATTTTAGTAGGTGATACCACTATTGAAGATGCGACCGCTGATGGTGGTGTAGCAGGTTTAGATATCATCGGATGTGGTCCGATTCCTCCTAATCCATCTGAACTTCTAGGTTCTAAACGTATGGAAAAATTCATAGCGGATGCGCGCGAGAGATATGATGTGATACTGTTTGATGCACCCCCAGTACTTGCGGTAACCGATGCGCAAATTCTTGCTAACAACTGTGATGGATCCCTGCTAGTAATCCGTAGTAAAAAGACAGATATCGAAGGTGCGAAGAAATCGATCGAAGCATTAAAACCTGCTAAAGCGAAGCTGCTTGGTACGGTTCTGAATGATAGGGAGAAAAAAGCAGCGAACTATTATTACTATTATGGTAATAACTAGTGATTAACCACTATGACCATTTGAATATATTCTTTATAAAGAACTGTCCAGTTTTATAACTTGGGCAGTTTTTTTCTATTTTCCCTTTAAAACCCTTGATAAACACAAAAGTTTAATTATGTATACTTTTTCCATTTTATCTGCTATAATGAACAATATAGTTAAAATTAACTAGTACAATTGTAGGTATTTGTCGAACGGTTTTGTGCTAATATTCTGTTAGTTCGACAATGTTACTAGGTTACATATGATAGTGTTACTTGAAAAAGGGGTGGGAATATGATTGATATACATTGTCACATTTTGCCTGGTGTAGATGATGGGGCTAGGACAATTACGGAAAGCATTGCGATGGCACGTGAGGCAAACATACAAGGTATACAAAAAATAATTGCTACACCACACCATCAGAATGGAGCTTTTACGAATTCGGCATTGGATGTTATGGAAGCAGTGAATCTATTAAATGAACAGCTACAATCTACAAATATCCCAGTAGAAATTTTACCTGGACAGGAAACGAGAATCTATGGGGATATGGTGAAAGGATTAAAAACGGGTGATGTGTTACCGCTCAATGAGACAAGCCGATATGTGTTTGTGGAACTGCCTGAGAGTCATGTGCCACAATACACGTCACAATTACTATTTGATATTCAAATAGTAGGGTATATCCCAATTATTTCAAATGTGGAACGAAATCAAGAGTTATTTGAGAATCCGGACAAGCTTTATCGACTCGTCAAAAATGGCGCGGTAACAGAAATGAATGCAGCGAGTGTTGTTGGGAAGGCTGGAAAAAAGGTACAAAAATTCACCCAGCAGTTACTACAAGCAAATTTAGCTCACTTTATTGGATCTAATGCACATAACTTAAAAAAACGTGGCTTTTATTTACGTGATGCATTCGAGGAGATCGGAAGGACATTTGGAAGTACGTATTCCTATCAACTAATGGAAAATAGTGAAGCGGTTGTAAGTGGGCTTGCATTACATAAAGAGGAACCAGAACGGATTGCTAGTCAAAAAATATGGAAGATATTTAGCAGATAAATAGAGAGCTAGATACGTGATCAAGGGGGAGCGGTATCTAGCTTTTTTAATGCACAAAAGCATTCAATGGCTACACTTGGTTACCAATTGCTCCGATTGTAAAACAAGCATAAAAAACTATATTGAATGTACCTCCTCACCCAAAACAACAATTCAATTTCTAGATAAAAATAAGCCACTAGACTATAATTGTAGAGTAAAAAGTCCCCACATGCCTGGTGACGTAGGTATTTGGGCTTTCGATTGTAAGAGGAGGTGTTCGGTTGCAAACAACAGGATGGGAACGAACAAGTAAAAAGGAACCGAGGCAATACTCCGCTAACGTATTATGGGTAACTGGTGTGGCATTTACCTTTCTAATCGCAGCATTCGGTTATATGCTTGCGCTAGTACCAGGGTTTACGTATGTTGGACAGTTAGGGAGTGCGATTATCCTAGCGATTGTTTACCGGCAAATCTTTGGTTACCCTGAGGCGATTCGGTCCGGGGTTACGTTTTCGGCTAAGAAGTTATTACGTTTAGCTATTATATTATATGGTTTACGGTTAAATATCGGCATTGTACTTAGTGATGGGTTAGGCTTATTGCTACGGGATGCTATTATCATTTTCCTGTCGATCATGCTCACGATTTGGCTTGCTAAAGTAATGAAGGCTAATGCGAATATTTCATTATTACTTGGTGTTGGAACAGGTGTGTGTGGAGCGGCTGCGATTGCTGCTGTTGCACCAATCATTAAAGCCAAGGATGAGGATACAGCAATTGGTGTTGGTATCATCGCATTAATGGGAACTATTTTTTCTATTATCTATACGATCATCCGTCCAATCCTGCCAATGACTGATGTGGACTATGGGATCTGGTCGGGGATGAGTTTACATGAATTAGCACATGTTGCCTTAGCGGCGGCACCTGCTGGTGAGGACGCGCTTGCGATGGCACTGCTTGCGAAGCTAGGTCGTGTGTTTCTACTCGTTCCACTGTGTTTCATCCTCATCTATATGATGAAACGGAAAAAAAGTGCTAATGATGAAGATCAAACAAAAATTGCTTTCCCATGGTTTCTCATCGGTTTTATTGTTATGAGTATTTTAGGAAGTTATGTTTTCGGTCCGGTAGTACCAGTATCAGAAGCTGGTTTAGAAACGGTATATACGTTAACGACATGGCTATTAACGGCGGCGATGGTTGGATTAGGTTTAAGTGTTAGTCTCGACGAAGTTCGTAAAAAAGCGATGAAACCGCTTATTGCGATGACTTTGGTTTCAATCGTTGTATCGCTGTTAGCATTTGTACTCGTATAGTATTTTTCATGCCCCTCATGTAAATGGAGGGGGCTTTCTATTTAACAGTATTCATATAAAAATTTTAACAGATTTTCCCTATAAAACACATTAAATCTTCAATAACCTACGAAAATAATGAGAATTTTCCCACTTTTAAATAAGTATGTAAAATTATGTAGTTTTTTGATATACTAGAACTACCAATTAACAGGAAGTGAACCTTTTGATAGATATTCATAGTCATATATTACCTGGTATTGATGATGGCGCGAAAACATTTACAGATAGCTTAGTGATGGCTCAAGCAGCAGTGAAACAGGGGATCCACACTATCCTTGCGACACCTCATCATCAAAATGGTAAATATATCAATGAAAAACCTGATATTACTTCTTTAGTCAAGAAATTGAATGAAGAATTACAGAAGGAAAGTATCCCATTAACCGTTCTGGTAGGGCAGGAAACTCGTATTCATGGGGACATGATTCACGAACTAGAAACGGGGAAAATGGCTACATTAAATGATACAAAATATGTATTCGTTGAATTTCCTTCTAGCCAAGTACCACGATATGCGAAGCAGATGCTATTTGACATGCAGGTTGCTGGCTACACTCCGATTATTGTTCACCCGGAGAGAAATCAACAGATCATGGAGCAACCGTCGATATTATTTGATTTTGTTCAAAAAGGGGCACTTACCCAGGTAACCGCTGCGAGTATTGTTGGGAAATTTGGGAAAAATATTAAGAAATTTTCTCATCAATTAGTAGATGCAAATCTAACTCACTTTCTTGCATCGGATGCACATAATACGACATCAAGAGGCTTTGTCATGCGGGAAGCCTACCAAGTACTTCGAAATGAGCATGGAAATGCAGCGTTCTATATGTTTATGGAAAACACTCAGTTTCTAATTGAAGGTCAAAACGTCATCCGAGAACAACCAGAAATGATCAAGAAGAAAAAGTTTCTTGGGATATTTTAGCGCTTAGAAAAAGTGTAACTAAGGCATCACCATAAAGGCTTGGTGAATGCCTGGTTTTCTATATTGTATATTCATGTATGTATGCTTAATCAGTGGGAATAATAAAATCCTCACTGATTTCATGTTATATTGCACATAATCCTAAAGGAGTAGTTAATTTTCACTGATGAAATCAGTGCGTGAACATGTGAAATATACCAACGTGTTTATTTTTCTTTATTCAATTTCGGTGTTTGCTTTAATGCTCTAACGTTATAAAAATAGAAATAAGGGTGTCATACATGATAAAGGTTTTACTAGTGGAAAAGCAGCGTTTATTCCGTAGGGGGATAGAGGCGTTAATCAGCGCAGAGCAAGACATGAAAGTCGTTGGCATGGCAGAAGACGGAAATTCAGCGCTAGAACAGGTTGCTACATTAAATCCTGATGTTGTTTTAATCGATATTCATATGCCGAATTTGAGTGGGATCCACACTGCTGCACGAATTAAACAACAATTTAGTGGGGTAAGAGTAGTATTTCTTACTTCCGAGGTGGAAAAGGAACTAATTATTCGAGCGATTACAATAGGTGATGGATTCTTATTAAAGGATCTTTATCCGGATAACTTATATCAAGCAATCCGGGATGCTTATCGTGGACAAGTGGTGCTTTCAGGGGATGTAGCTACAATTTTAGTGAACACAATCCGTGAGCTAACCATGGATTCTAAGAATGTACTTTCAATTAGACTTCAAAATAGAGGGATTCATTTAACGCCTAGGGAATTAGATATAGCTATATTGTTAATAGAAGGAAAAACAAATAAACAGATTGCTCATACTTTCCATTTATCCGGTGGTACGGTTAAAAATTATATTAGTGACCTTTATATGAAGCTTGATATCCGAAATCGTAATGAAGTGATCAAATACTTAACGGGTCTTATCGATGGTGGAGTACCCAGATGAAAGTGATTTTTAGATAATGACTTACTTTTTATTAGTGCATAATTTTTTAATTCCGACAAACTTCTACGGATTTATGACTTTTTCTGAAAAAAGTCACTATTACACATGATTGGGTATTTAGTATGATTGTTTTGTGACTAGATCGGTATAACATTTTAGGTGAAAATACCTATTATATTATAACTTTTTAGTTGTGATGTGATAACATTTTGAGCTTAAACAGAAAGTTGTCCAAGCTATAACTTACAGAGTGGGTGGTTTGGGATTGAATGATAGAGATAATATTAATGAATCAAACGCCTTTTATGCGGTTGATTCAAGAGCGAATTAGTTTACTAGAAGGTATTCAAGTTCTTGCGTTTCAAGAAATTAGCATGGAACTGATTCACTATGTTCATGCTGATATTGTTGTGTTTGATTTAGATGAATATATAGACAAACGGGAAAAACCCCATATCCCAGCAGTTAACAATCAGATGATTGTAGGTGTTACGGAGAGTGTAGATCAGCTACAGTTGTTAGGGTGGCTAGAGGCTGGAATGGATAGTTTATTATTTAAAGAGGATCAGACATTAGAAAATTTGGATGGTATTTTTCATTCGATAACAGTTGGGAATTGCTATATTCCACCTTTTGTGGTTTCCACTCTTTTGATGGAAATGGACAAGCTAAAGTCAATTGATCATGGAAAGTTTCGTACAGAATTACAGAACAATAAATACCACCTAACTCCAAAAGAAGCAGAAATTGCTTATTTAATGAAACGAGATTTAACAAATAATGAGATTGCTAGAGTGATAGGGATTTCAGAAGGAACCGTAAAAGTACATATTAGTCATATTTATAAGAAGTTAGGGATGAAAAAAAGAAAAGCAGTTGTGGAGCTGTTAAGGACAATATAACTCCACAACTGATAGGAAAGGGGTGTCTATCATGAGCTATAAAAAAAGATTGTTATTTTTAATTCTCCTCGATTCAATAATTGTCATGTTTGCTATCTTTGCTGCCTCGTGGATTGTTTATCCTAATACTCCAGTAAATGCTGAGAATTTATTCGTTTTAATTGTCACTTCGATATCATTATTATTTTTCCATCATTTTTATGCATTTATTTATAAGTTATATAACAAGGTTTGGGCGTATGCGAGTGTTGGGGAATTATTAACAATTGTAAGAGCTGTTACATTGTCAATTGTGACAACAGGTGTAATTCAGTATCTGGCAAATGGCTTCGATTTGTATCGACGAGCATTAATTGTGACCTGGTTATTGCATATTATTTTGATTGGTGGCTCACGTTTTGTGTGGCGGGTTTATCGTGATCGTTATATCACAACGGATAAGGATAAAAAGCGCACTTTAATTGTAGGAGCAGGTGCTGCTGGTACAATGATCGCTCGACAGTTACATCAAAATCATGATAACAATGAGCTTCTTCCGGTTGCGTTTGTTGATGATGATATGGGTAAGTGGAGAATGGAAATTTATGGTTTACCAGTTTTAGGCAGTGTGAGGGATATTGGAAGGATCGTAGAAAATCACCAAATTGATCATGTGGTAATTGCTATTCCTTCCTTGAAAAACGGGGAACTGCAACAAATTGTTGCCAAATGTAATGAAACAAAAGCAGTAGTTCAGATGATCCCAAAAATTGAGGATTTAATGACTGGAAAAGTGTCTGTAAGTAACCTGAAAAATGTTGAAGTAGAAGATGTTCTTGGACGTGAGCCTGTTGAGCTAGACATTCATGCGATCTCAGAGTATGTTACAGAGAATACCGTGATGGTAACTGGTGCTGGTGGATCGATTGGATCAGAGATTTGTAGACAGTTAATGAATTTCACACCGAAAAAGATAGTCCTTGTTGGTCATGGGGAATTCAGTATTTATACGATCGATATGGAGCTTCGTGAAAAATATAGTACGACTAATATTGAGATTGTTCCTGTGATTGGGGATGTTCAAGATCGTAAACGAATGTTTGATGTGATAAAAGAACATCAACCTACGATCATCTACCATGCTGCAGCACATAAGCATGTGCCGTTGATGGAATATAATCCGCATGAGGCTGTTAAAAACAATGTGATTGGTACGAGAAATGTTGCTCATGCAGCTGATGCTGGTGGTGTGGGTACTTTTGTTCTCGTTTCTACGGATAAAGCTGTTAATCCTACCAATGTGATGGGTGCTACGAAGCGCGTTGCTGAAATGGTAGTACAGGATATGGCGAAGCATAGTGATACGAAATTTGTAGCTGTTCGTTTTGGTAATGTACTCGGTAGCCGTGGTAGTGTTATTCCCCTTTTTAAAAAGCAGATTGAAAAAGGTGGTCCTGTAACGGTTACTCATCCAGAAATGACAAGGTATTTTATGACGATACCTGAAGCTTCTCGGCTTGTGATACAGGCTGGTACGCTTGCTCGTGGTGGAGAGATCTTTGTACTAGATATGGGAGAGCCAGTTAAAATAGTAGATTTGGCTAGGAATCTGATTAGGTTGTCCGGATACTCAGAAGATGAGATTCCAATTGAGTTTAGTGGAATACGGCCTGGGGAGAAGATGTATGAGGAGCTTCTGAATGAGAAGGAAGTTCATCCAGGGGCGGTTTATGAGAAAATTTATGTTGGTAAGACGGTTGATGTGGATTCACGTGCACTTGATCGTTTGGTAGATAGTTTTGGAGAGTATGATTCTGTTCAGCTTAAGAATGAGTTGATGGGAATTGTGTTTGCGGAGCGGGAAGTATTGGCTGCGAGAGGGTCTTAATTTTATTTCTTAATAATTATAAATATAGTATCTGAACCTTTCGGTTCTTTGTTAATATGATGATGGGGGATTATGTTATGAGAACAGTAAAAAAAGCTATTATACCAGCTGCTGGATTGGGGACTAGATTCTTGCCAGCTACAAAAGCAATGCCAAAGGAAATGTTACCGATAGTAGATAAGCCTACGATTCAATATATTGTGGAGGAAGCGATTGAGTCTGGTATTGAAGATATTATTATTGTTACTGGTAAAGGGAAGCGTGCGATTGAGGATCATTTTGATCATAATTTTGAACTAGAGGATAATTTAGTTAAAAAAGAGAAGTTTGAGATGCTAGAAAAAGTTCGTCATGCTTCAGATGTTGACATTCATTATATTCGTCAAAAAGATCCTAAAGGATTAGGTCATGCTGTTTGGTGTGCGCGTAAGTTTATAGGAAATGAACCATTTGCAGTGTTGTTAGGTGATGACATTGTTCAAGCTGAAACTCCAGGACTAAGACAGTTGATTCAGCAGTTTGAAGAGACGCAACGTTCTGTTGTAGGTGTTCAGCAGGTATCTGAAGATGAAACTCATCGTTATGGAATTGTTGACCCTAGTACGGTTGAAGGACGTCGGTATAGAGTTAATAACTTTGTAGAAAAGCCTGCACAGGGTACTGCTCCTTCTAATTTGGCTATTATGGGTAGGTATGTGTTTACACCAGAAATCTTCGATTTCTTAGATAGACAAGAGATTGGTGCTGGTGGAGAGATTCAATTAACGGATGCAATTCAGATGTTAAATGAATTGCAGAGTGTGTATGCTTATGATTTTGAAGGTAAGCGATATGATGTTGGGGAGAAGTTAGGATTTGTGAAGACGAATATTGAGATGGCATTGGAGAATGAAGAGATTCGGGATGATTTGTTGGAGTATTTGAGTGGGTTGGTTAGTAATAGGGTTGGGGGATAGTTTTTTATCCTACTACTGGTTTAATTGCAAAATTTGTGGAACCTTGCGGTTCATTAGTGATTTTTAGATGTGGCTTCTTACGAAGTCTATATTATAGGTGATGTCTCTTTACCTTTATCAATAGGGGCACTCGGCTATGCTGTGGGTTGAAGGACCTTAGACACCTGTTGTCATTAGTGTGGTGTGAGGTGGGGTTAGATGCCCTGTATTTTTATTACAATTTTTAAATGCACCTAGAAGGTATGACAAAAATGGCTTCATTGGAAATAAGCTATTATAACTGTTGTTTGAGGTGCTTGAGATCATGTGGAAGTTTTGGATAAATAAATTAAAGTTAATATTGGATTTACTTTAATAGAGGCCCTAGCTGTGTTAGCGATATTAAGTATGATTTTATTAATTGCAATTTCAACTATTTTATCAAGTGTTGAGAACGCTGAAGCAGAAGTGTGTAATGCTAATGAAACTATCTGCCATATAGATGGAATAATCTCATATGTGGATGGAGGTGTTATTTGTAGTGAGCATTCTAGTGGAGAACAAGTTGAAGATAATAATGATGGTGTGGATGTTCCGTTTTTGTGAAGTGTGTCAAAAGGTTGGATAGTTGAAAGATGAGTGGGGAGAGAGTATGCACTTGTTACTGAAACAGTGGCCTGTTTTTATTTACGAAATTTGAAAACTTGAATGGTTTATATAATAGGAAGAAACTCGGTTTAGAGTGCTGGATTAGTGAATATCTATTTTGTATTTGCTTGGTGATTGAATAGATACTACGAGGTGGCTATCGGATATAGATAAACACGATATGTATTGTTGAATTATGCGAAAAAGTATAAATTAAACACAATATTTGATTTTGTCTATTTTGTATAATCATACTAAATACTAATATATTAAATGGATTAAAAAAGCTGACGCAAATTTAATGAATAGTTAAAAAACGCAATATATAGTATTAAAACTCAATTAATCATATCAAATGATACAACATATTGATTTTTTTATCTATTTCTCATAGTGAGGGTAAAATACGAGGTGGCTATCAGAAGTAGATAACAATTTTAGTGATTTAGTAGTTGGTTGGAAATAAGGATTCGGATAGTTCCAATTAAGTCCTAACTCACTAAATAACTTTTCAAGGAGTGTTATAGGCATGTATATGAAAATTAAAAGATTGATAGATATTATCCTCTCTTTAATTGGACTTTTAGTATTATCACCGATTTATTTAATTCTTATTGTTGCTATTAAACTTGATTCAAGAGGTCCGGTACTATTTAAGCAAAAACGTGTTGGAATAAACAAAACTCATTTCAACATATTGAAGTTCCGTACTATGCGCATAGATACGCCTAAGGACACTCCAACTCATTTATTAGAGAACCCAGAACAATACATTACTAATATGGGGAAGTTCTTGAGAAAGACTTCTCTTGATGAGCTACCTCAAATTTGGAATATCTTTGTTGGTCAGATGAGTATTATTGGTCCCCGCCCTGCATTGTGGAATCAATATGACTTGATCGCTGAACGTGATAAATATGGAGCCAATGATGTTCCACCAGGGCTAACCGGCTGGGCACAGATTAACGGTCGTGATGAGCTTCCGATTGAGGTAAAGTCCAAGTTAGATGGAGAGTACGTTGAAAGGATTAGTCTCTGGATGGATATAAAGTGCTTCTTTGGGACCATCGTTAGTGTTGTCAAAAGTGACGGTGTTGTTGAAGGTGGGACTGGAACTACAGCGAAGAAAGAAATCGCGAGTAGTAAGGAGAGTATTTCCAAATGAAAAAAATACTGATAACAGGTAAAAATAGTTATGTGGGTATGAGTCTGGAAAAATGGCTTGGAAACAATCCTGATAGTTATTCAATGGATTCGATTAGTTTAAGAGATGATTCGTGGAAGGAAAAAGACTTCTCAGAGTATGATGTGGTGTTTCATGTGGCTGCTGTAGTTCACAAAAAAGAAAGGCCTGAGATGGAAACTTTGTACTTTGAAGTAAATAGGGATTTGTCTGTAGAAGTGGCAAAGAGAGCAAAAGTAGCAGGAGTAAAACAGTTTATTTTCATGAGTACTATGGCAGTTTATGGTGAAGAAGGTAAGCTTGGACAAGAAGTAGTCATTAATCGGAAAACACCGGTTAATCCGAAGACTTTCTATGGATTCAGTAAGGTAGAGGCTGAGGCAGAACTCAATAAGTTAAATGTTGATAATTTCAGAGTTGTTGTATTAAGGCCACCAATGGTATATGGGCCTAACTGTCCTGGAAACTATGCTATGTTAGAAAAAATAGCAGAAAAATCACCAGTGTTTCCAATGATAGAGAATAAGCGGAGCATGCTTCATATAGACAAACTTTGTCAGTCTATTAAGGAATATATTGATAATGAAGTCGAAGGACTATATTTCCCTCAAGATGATGAGTATGTAAATACATGCCTAATGGTAAAAGAGCTAGCAGGGAAGAATGGCAAGTCGATTCATTTATCAAGAGTTGCTGGAATGGTTATAGAGGTAATCGGTAAAAGGGTTAATTTAATCAATAAGGTTTTTGGTAATTTGGTTTATGAAAAAGAGTGAAGATAGGAGTATCTATTTATGGAGCAAATTGATTTGACATTAGCAATTGTTACTTATAACAACTCAAGCATTATTGAAGATACAGTGAAGAGCGTCGTGGAAAACATCCCTACTAACTATTCGTATAAACTGTATATTATCGATAATGATTCAATAGACAATACACTTGATTTAGTTAGAAAAAATAAAGGAAATATTGAAATTGTTGAACTTGGAGTTAATAAAGGGTTTGGCTATGGGCACAATGCAATTCTTGATATTATAAATTCTAAATATCACTTTATTATTAATCCAGATATTAAAATAGAAAACTCTGATCAAATAAAAAAGATAGTTGAATATCTCGATAATAACCAAGATGTAGGAATGCTATCTCCTTTGATATTAAGTCCAGATCTTTCAATTCAATACTTATGTAAGATTAATCCTACTGTCTTTGATATGTTAATTAGAAGAATATCACCTAACCTTTTTAAGCAGAGACAGAACAAATATGTTATGAAGGAATCTGGTTATAATCGTATTATGAGACTTGATTATGCAACTGGTTCTTTTATGGTTTTTAGAACTGACATTTATAAAAAATTAAAAGGCTTCGATGATGCTTTTTTTATGTACTTAGAAGATGCAGATATAACGAGAAGGGTAAATCAAATATCTAAAGCAATCTTCTATCCTGAAGCAAGAGTTATTCATGCTTGGGAGAGAAGTGGTCATAAAAGTTTTAAGTTTGCAAGAATAACAGTACAATCTATGATTATCTATTTTAATAAATGGGGATGGAAATTATTTTAGATAGTCATTAAGTTTGAAGGATAATCCTGTGAAAGGGGAAGTTTTGGTGTGGGAAATAAAGTAAGTGTTGTTATACCAACTTATAAGAGAACTGGTGAACGGCTAACAAAAACAATACAAAGTGTTTTACAACAGACATATAAAAATTTGGAGATTATAGTTGTTGATGATAATGGCAATCCAGAGTATTCAAAGGAATTAGTAAATGCATTAAAAATGTATCCTGAAATTAAATATATCGCTCATAGGGAAAATAGAGGAGCTTGTGAAGCTAGAAACACAGGTATATTAAATAGTGAAGGTGAATTTATTGCTTTTTTGGATGATGATGATACATGGGAGTCAAATAAAATTGAAAAACAGCTTGATAAATTTAACAAGCCAAACATAGGGCTAGTATATTGTGGAATTAAATACTACTATGAGAAAAATGATAAGGTAGAATATAAAAGTGCAATTAAGTATGATGATCCTTGTAGGGAATTGCTAATGCATAATTATATTGGGTCTACTTCCTGTGGAATAGTTAGAAAGACCTGTGCTATAGCAGTAGGAATGTTTGACAAAAATCTCAAGTCAGGTCAGGATCTTGACTTTTGGTATAGAATAGCTGAAAAATACGAGGTTGACTGTGTTGAGGAGTGTCTCCTTAATTATACAATATATACTGAAGATACTATTACTTCTAATATAAATAATAGATTGGAAAGTAATCTTTATTTAAAAGAAAAGTACGGTTCAAGGATTAAACATGACACAGAGTTAATAACAATTTACAACTTGAAGATTTTGAAAGCTTACCTAAAATTAAAACAGCCGATTAAGGCCGCTAAACATATAAAAAAATCTATCATTGAACGAGAGCTTTCATTAAAACATGCTCTTCAATCGATTCTCAGATAGCCTTCTGTAATTTTATATAAAAGAGGTTTATAAAAAATATGATTATTTATTACTTTTTACTCGCAATTACTTATTTTTTTTATATTACTAAACTAAATAACTATAAAATTAATAACACAAATGTATTTCTTTTTATCTTTAGTATTATTTTATTAGTAATTAGCGGCATGAGATACGGAGTAGGAACCGATTTTTTTTCTTATTATAATTATTATTTAAATTTCACTCTTTTGGACGGGGTCTTTGAACCTTTTTATAATATCTTGAATTATTTAAGTTATAGGATTTCTGACAATCCGCAATTTTTAATTTTCATTACTAGTTTCATTATTATAGGATTAGTATATATTTCTATAAACAGATTCTCAATTAATTCAAGCATGAGTGTTGTAATTTTTGTGTTTGGTTTTTTTTACTTTGATTCAATGAATGTAATCAGACAATATATTGCAGCTGTAATTATATTATTTGCAGCACACCAGTACTTACTTAGAAATAAAAATCTATTTTTTATATTTAGTGTTGTTTTAGCTACATTGTTCCACTACAGTGCTGCATTTTCAATTATTATGTTGTTGTTTAAAAAAATAAAATTTAAGAGATATTTTGCAGTACCATATTTAGTTATTGTTGTTATATTAGTTCCTTTTTTGGGACGTATCCAGAATTTTCTTTTTAGCATAGTAAATGAGTTGCCTATTGTTAATGAATATATAGTTTATGATCAGTTTCGAATTAATTTAAATGCTTCACCTTATGATTTTATTCTTTACTCACTGATATTTTTAATAGCTGCATACGCTTTTAATGGGAATTATATAAATGAAAAAAAAGCAGAATATAATTTTTATCTTAATTCAATGGCAGTAGTGGTAGCACTTAAAGCACTATCATTAGAGAATAAATTTTTTGATAGATTAACCCTTTACTTCACTATCTTTATCATATTTTTATTACCATTAACTATTAAAGCGTTAGGTATTAAAGAAAGAAAGAGTATTGAGGTTTTGATAATTGTATTTTTTATGATTTATGCTTTTGTAAGAATATATACAGGTCAAGCAGGTGTTATTAATTACGACATTTTCATAAACCATAAATAATCTGTTGTGATCTTTCACAAAAAATATGTGAGGTTTTAAAAATGTATAATTTTTGTTTTGTAATTTTGCACTACAATGTACTACAAGATACCATCGAATGTGTGGACTCTATAATAAAAATTGCTAGAGATAAAAAAATAGAAATAGTAGTAGTTGATAATAATTCACCAAATAAAAGTGGAAGAGAATTAAAAACAATTTATAAAGAGTATAAAAATGTTCATATAATTGTAAACGCTGAAAATTTGGGCTTTGCAAAAGGAAATAATATTGGGTATGATTTTGCCAAAAATCAACTCAAAGCAGATTTTGTAGCCATAATAAACAATGACACTATGATGATAGATGAGTATTTCGTTGATAAAATTATGACTCTTTTTTTAGAAGAAGAATTTCATATAATGGGACCAGACATAATTACTAAAAACGGTGAACATCAAAACCCTTATAAAGAGAAAGCAGTAAGTTTAGAAGAGGTTGAAAAATTCCTGAAAAATTATAAAATGATTAAAAAAATTAGCAAAGTTAAAATAATGATTAAAAGAATTTTATTTAAAAGTAAATTTTTAATTAATTTAATTAAATCAATAAAAAAAGATAAAAACAAAATTTTTGATTATAAAATATCATATCATAACGTTGTTTTACACGGTTCAGCAATAGTTTATTCTCCTTTATATATTAAAAATGAAAAATATGCTTTTCATCCAGATACCTTTATGTATGTAGAAGAGGATATTTTGTATCATTTATGTTTAATGAAAAATTATATCATAAAATATAACCCTATAACCAAAATATACCATAAGGAAGATTCAGCGACCGATTCTTTATTGAACTCTGATGAGAAAAAACAAGAATTCATTCTAGAAAATCACAAGACTTCATATAAAGTTTTAAGAGACTTATTAAAAAATTCAAAAAATGAGGGGTAAGTGTATATTATAATGAATAAAGAACTGTTATTGTTAGGAGCCTTTGATAGATATAATTACGGGGATTTATTATTTCCTATTATATTCAAAAAATATATAGAGGTATATAGAAATGATATATATAATCATTATTCAAAAATAATTCCTACAGCGCTGGAAAACTCGGATTTGAGCAAAGTTGGAGGTTTACCCACTGTTGCGTGGAAAGATCTAAATAAAAATACTAATAAGGATGTTATAGTGGTTGGTGGAGATGTGCTAGGGGCAACAACTTCTGGTTTATACCTTGATTCACTTGATTCATTCTACAAACAAATTGTTATGAAAATAGTAAAAAAATATATTAATAAAAACTATATACAGTATAAAGCCGATAAAAAGTTTCAAGTAAATAACATTCTTCCCTATGTACCTAACTATTCTGAAGAAAATATTAAAAACATTACTTACAATGCTGTGAGTGGATCTGGATTAATTTCTCAGAAAATAGACGATGAGCATAAAAAAATAATAATCAATAGACTTGAAAAATCTAGTTATGTCTCAGTCAGAGATAATAAATCTCAAGAAGCTTTAGTTAGTGCAGGCATAGATGTTAAATTATCGCCTGACTCTGCAGCTGTAATGTCCGACTTCTTTCCGTTATCTGAACTATCTAAAGAAGTTAGTGATAAAAATATTTTATCATTACAAGAAAAAAAATATGTAGTACTTCAGGTTGGGTATTGGAAAAGTAAAAATAACATTAATGAAATAGTCGAACAGTTGAAATTAATATACTCGACTGGAAATGTTGAAGTTGTTCTGTTACCAATTGGGTTTGCATCCAATCATGATGATTTAATTGCTTTAAATAAAATTTCAAATAAATTGGATTTTAAACATTATTATTTTAAAGATATATCAATATGGGACATCATGTTCATAATTGGAAGTGCTAGCTTCTTCTTGGGTACTAGTTTACATGGAAACATAACGGCTATGTCCTTCGGAGTTCCAAATATGGGGTTGAACAAAAATATTTATAAATTAGATAAATATTTAAATTCATGGGGAACAAAGCCATTTAACAAATGTATAAACTTTAATGAAATTTATGATCAATATATTAAAAGTAAGGACTTTGACAAAGAGGCTTTACAAGTGAATCAAATGAACACACGAAAATTAGTTTATGAAAATAATAATAATTTATTGAATATGTTACTAAGTTAATAGTTAATAAATGAATTTAAATTTATGAAAATAATACATTACTTTTAAGAAGGGTAGCAATGAAAAATAAAATTTTAAAGTTTAAAGCAACGGGTCCTTTATTTTTATTATTTGCACAGTATACATCTAAAATAGTAGGACCCTTAGTTAGTCTTTTGGTTGTGAGGTATTTAGGACCTGAAGAATATGGGTTTTACGCTGCAGCACTTGCGATAGTTGCATTGTTAAGCTTTCTTCCGGATTTTGGTTTGCAACAATCGGCATTGAAAATTTCAGCAAATAATGATTTTACCTTGTCGAAAATTATTAAAAGTACAATTATTACAAGTGTAACTTACTCATTGATTACTTTTCTAATAATGATTATATGGTTAAATATATTTGATTATGAAAGAAAAGTGTACTTGCTATCATTAATATTAGCTTTTAATTTCTTTCGTACTTCCTTTTTAATAGTTTCAACTACTATGTTACAAATAAGATTGGAGTACATGCGATTAGGGGTATGGAATCTAATTGTTAATTCATCACAATGGATGTTAACGATATTGGCGATTCTTTTGAAAGCTGAAATATACTCCTTAATTTTTTGGCCAGTATTTATATCATTTTTATTATCCTTATTTATGTTCTTAAAAGAGGGAGCTCGGCTAAGAATTTTTAGAAGAGAAGGTTTTTTATCCCAAAGTATACTAACAAACCTTGTTGGTCAATCAATGGAGTTTGGTGCTGGGGGATCTATGCAACAGTTATATCATAGATCAGATGCTGCTATTTTATCTGCAACACGAAATCCTATTGAAGTGGGGTACTTTACCGTTGCTTATAAAATTACAGATTTAATAAACTTCTTGCCTTCAGTTTTATTCAATCAAGTCTTGTACCCAAAATTATTTAGTTGGAGTAAAAACGATAGGGAAAAATATCTTGTAAGCTATAAAATCCTTAATAATACAATGATATTTATTGGAGCTTCAGCATGTTCGTTTATATTACTTTTTTCTGAAGAGATTACTTATTTGATTTTCGGAACTAGAGAAGATTTTCTAAGCACTCTTCTAAACATTATGGTGTTGGCTATTCCATTTAGGTTTCTTGCTAGCTCTACCGGTGCAATATTAACAACAGACAATTTAATTAGAAAAAAAATAAAATTTCAATTTATTATTGCATTTATTAATGTAGGGCTTAATGCTATTTTTATTCCAATTTACGGTGCAATATCAGCGGCGATATTAATGTTTTTTACAGATATTCTATTGTTACTCGGGTACCTATTATTGGTAAACAAGTTTGTGACTCAGTCACACTTTAATAGAAAAATATTTTTCCAGATACCAATAATTGTGATTTTAGTTTCTTGTTCAGTTTTATTTAGCGATTATAATTTAGGTTTTCGGTTTTTTATAATTATTTTAATTTTAAGCCTATTTGGTTTTACGTACTGGATTTCATTAGGAAATAAAGAAAAGGGTCAAATTGATCAATTTTTATTTAAGAGATAACTATTAAATTAGGGTTATGGAATAATTAGAAAAGGAGTTTTTTTACATGAAAGGTATTATTCTAGCAGGGGGAAGTGGCACTCGCTTATATCCCTTAACGATGGTAACAAGTAAACAACTATTACCAGTTTATGATAAACCTATGATTTTTTACCCTTTATCGACTCTAATGTTAGCGGGTATTAAGGATATATTAATTATTTCAACGCCAGAAGACACCCCACGATTTAGGGAATTACTTGGAGATGGGTCTCAGTTTGGAATAGATCTTGAGTATAAAGTTCAGCCGAGGCCGGATGGGTTAGCCCAGGCTTTTTTAATTGGAGAAGAGTTTATAGGCGATGACTCTGTTGCTATGATTCTGGGAGATAATATTTATTATGGTAGCGGAATGAGAAAAATTCTTCAAAGAGCAGCAATGAAGGAAAGCGGAGCAACAGTATTTGGATATCATGTACAAGATCCTCAACGATTCGGTGTTGTAGAGTTTAATGAGGACGGGAAGGTAATTAGTGTTGAAGAAAAGCCAGAAGTACCAAAATCTAATTATGCTATTACTGGCTTATATTTTTATGATAATCGTGTAGTTGATATTGCCAAAAATGTGAAACCTTCTGCACGTGGTGAACTTGAAATTACTTCAGTAAACGAAGCATATTTGAAACTGGGAGATTTGGAAGTAGAATTATTAGGTAGAGGATTTACTTGGCTGGATACAGGGACCCATCAAAGCTTAGTCGAGGCAACAAATTTTGTTAAAACAGTTGAAGAACATCAAGGCATTAAGATTGCAGCTCCAGAGGAAGTTGCCTTTATAAATGGCTGGATTACTAAGGATCAATTGTGGGATTGTGGTGAAAAACTTAACAAAACCGGATATGGTCAATATTTATTGAAAGTGGCAAATGGAGAAATACAATATTAAGACTGGAAAGAAGTGAAAGAATGATGAAACTTACTAAAACTAATTTAGATGGTGTCGTTATAGTTGAGCCAAACGTATTTGGTGACCATCGTGGCTGGTTTATGGAGACATATAATGAAGCAAATTTGTTGGAAGCTGGAATCAATATAAAATTTGTTCAAGATAATCAATCATTTTCAGCTGCTAAGGGTACATTAAGAGGATTACATTACCAACTTGAGCCTAAAGCCCAAACGAAACTGGTACGTTGTACTAGGGGGGCAATTTATGATGTTGCTGTAGATATTCGAAAAGGTAGTCCTACTTATGGACAGTGGTTTGGGATTGATTTAACAGAACAAAATAAAAAGCAATTACTAATTCCAAAAGGATTTGCTCATGGGTTTATGACCATAACTGAAAATGTAGAAGTACAATATAAAGTGGATGAGCTATACGCACCAGAGTGTGATCGAGGTATTATCTGGAATGACCCTATAATTGGAATCAAATGGCCTATGGATATAAAGCCAATTTTATCCGAAAAAGATGAAAAGGCACCGGTACTAAAGGATGCTGAGAATAACTTCAGCTATGAGGAGTAGTCATATGAGGGTATTAGTAACTGGATATACTGGTCAGCTAGGTTACGATGTCGTACAAATTGGTTCGGAAATCGGTTTAAACATGTTGGGAATAGGTTCCAAGGATTTAGATATTACGAACGAAGCTGCAGTTGCTTATTACGTTAAAGAATTGCATCCTGATGCAATTATTCACTGTGCTGCGTATACAGCAGTTGATAAAGCAGAAGATGATAAGAAGATGTGTTGGAATGTAAACGTTGAAGGAACAAAGCACTTAGCTAAAGCTGCAAGAGAGATAGATGCAAAGTTTTTATATATAAGTACTGATTATGTGTTTAACGGAGAAGGGGAATTACCATTCCTAGAAACAGATAAAATAAATCCTATAGGATATTATGGATTTACAAAATTTGAAGGTGAAAAAGTAGTTAAACAACTGTTAGATCAATGGTTTATTTTACGTATCTCTTGGGTTTTTGGTATAAATGGAAATAATTTCGTTAAAACGATGCTTAGATTAGCGGAAACAGGAAATGAATTAAATGTTGTAGGTGACCAAGTGGGTTCTCCTACTTATACATTCGATTTAGCACGATTGATTATTGAAATGATCCAAAGCGATAAATATGGAGTTTATCATGCTTCAAACGAAGGGTTTTGTAGTTGGGCAGAGTTTGCTCAGGAAATATTCAGACAAGCTAATGCAGATGTAAAAGTTAATTCAATATCTACTGAAGAGTATCCAACTCGTGCCGTCCGTCCAAAAAATTCACGGATGTCTAAGCAAAAGCTGATCGAAAATGGTTTTCGTCCCTTACCAAAATGGCAAGATGCACTAGAACATTATATAAATGAAATAAAAAAAGAGGTGAAATAAGTGTCTAGAAAGAAGATTCTCGTAACAGGTGGAGCCGGTTTTATTGGCGGTAATTTTGTACAATATATGGTGGATAAGTATCCTCAATATGACATATATAATATGGATTTATTAACTTATGCAGGTGACTTAACAAAGCATAAGTATATAGAAACGAAAGATAATTATTTTTTTATAAAAGCAGACATAGCTGACCGTGAAACAATATTGGAACTGTTTAAAAAAGAGCAGTTTGACTATGTTGTCCATTTTGCAGCAGAAAGTCATGTTGATCGTTCAATTACTGATCCAGGAATCTTCGTTCAAACGAATGTACTTGGAACACAAGTTTTATTAGATTCGTCAAGAGCAGTTGAAGTAACGAAATTTGTACACGTATCTACAGATGAGGTATATGGTGAATTAGATTTTGATCCAGATACATTTTTCACAGAAGAAACACCTTTACAACCAAATAGCCCTTATAGTGCGAGTAAAGCCTCATCTGATTTATTAGTTAGGGCGTATCACGAAACATATGGATTACCAGTAAACATCACTCGTTGTTCTAATAATTATGGACCATATCACTTCCCGGAAAAGTTAATTCCATTAACAATTTCTCGTGTCTTAAATGACCAAAAGGTTCCAGTTTATGGTGATGGGAAAAATATTCGCGATTGGTTACACGTAATTGATCACTGTGCTGCGATTGATTTAGTTCTTCATGAAGGTGTAAATGGAGAAGTTTATAATGTTGGTGGTCATAATGAAAAAACAAATTTAGAGGTTGTAAAAACGATTATTAAAACGCTAGATAAATCTAAAGAGTTAATAGAGTTCGTAAAGGATCGCTTAGGTCATGATAAGCGTTATGCAATTGATCCTACTAAATTGGAGGGGTTAGGTTGGCAACCAACTTATACTTTTGAAACAGGTATCGCCCAGACTATTCAATGGTATCTTGATAACAAAGAATGGTGGGAGCAAATTATTAGTGGTGATTATCAGAACTATTTTGAGAAGCAATACAGCATTAATAAATAGGGTATTAACAACAATAAATGTGGCGAGTAGCTATCGAAATTTGGAAGAGGTAATGTTCAGATGAAAATTACAATCGCTGGAACAGGTTATGTAGGCTTATCAAATGCTATATTACTGGCTCAACACAACGAGGTAATTGCGTTAGATATTATTCAAGAAAAAGTAGATATGATTAATAATAAAAGATCTCCGATTATTGATAATGAGGAGGTAAGAGGATTAGACAGTTAGCAAATTATTGATGGTGTAGGTCTGGATCCGCGAATTGGTAATCATTATAATAATCCTTCCTTTGGCTATGGTGGATACTGTTGTCTGCCTAAAGATACAAAACAGCTATTAGCTAATTATGAAGATGTTCCAAATAATATAATGACAGCTATTGTAGATGCAAACAGAACAAGAAAAGATCATGTTGCCGAAATGATTATTAAGAAGAATCCAAAAATAGTTGGCATCTATAGGCTTACAATGAAAATGGACTCAGACAACTTTAGACAATCAGCTATTCAAGGTGTCACGAAGCGAATTAAAGCTAATGGTATTGAAGTTGTTGTATATGAACCTGCCCTTCATGAAGAGACATTCTATAATTCAAGAGTAATAAATGACTTTGAAGAATTTAAGAGGGTTTCAAATGTAATTGTTACAAATCGATTGTCTGATGATTTACGTGATGTAAAGGACAAGGTATATACAAGGGATTTGTTTAGTAGAGATTAATAGATAACCCGCTGGTCCAATTTGAACTGCCCCCTGTCAAGTTTGAAGGGCCATAAATGATTCTTGTTCTAGTCGATCTCTTCCTTGCATAATTCTTTCATCAGCTGTTTTTAAATTATCAAAAAGACCTTCGGTTGGAACTCCTCCAAAAACTCAAACACATGAACAAAACAATCTAAAAAAGCCTCTTGTTTCTCATGTAGGTAGGCTCTTACAAATTGAACACGACTTGCAGAAAGCTGAATACAAAAGAGGAAAACACTCTTCGTTCAACCCTGTAGAATAATATCCGCCTCTCCCCAGTCGAATTGGAATTTGTGGCCAAGTTGAAAATCAAGAGGAATGAAGACTTCCTGTAGTTTTTTCTTACGTTTAGCTACAACCTTACGTATATTGGATTCAGATCCTTTGAAATTATATTCATCTATTAATCATTTATAGATTCTAGCAGCTGTATGTTTTTGTTTTCCCCAACGCTTGAGATCGTCCTCATGCCATTGATCAATAATCGGTAAAACACGCTTAGTCTCGTCAGAGTACTCCTTACCACTATATGTATATGTACGATTTACAGTAGTTGAAGCTTCATTTTGTTTAATATATTTGCTTACAGTATTTCTAGAGATTCCAAGTTTTTTAGCTATTTGCCTTTGGGGTAGTCCTTCAACCTCCTTCAAGAATTTGATATGATGGTATTGAGCCATATTGATCATCCTTTTTTATCCTCTCTCATTGATAGTTTGGTCACTTTCAATAATAAGAGAGGTTATTAAATTTGGGAATTCAGTGTCTCATTTTTTATATGATCGAAGTCCTTAAAAGTGGCTCATTTTTTTCAAAAGCAGATTCCCCAGTATAATCTTTTGTCAAATTAGTAAAATATTCAGGATTCACCTCTAGTGCTTCTGATAAAGCAAAAATTTTATCATATGGAATATTTTTGATACCCCCCCCCCGTTTCATTATTGGAAAGGTAGCAAAGAATGTATCTGAGAATATAAAACTCTACTCTTTCTACCATTGAATTTACTTTTGTTAAATCGAATCTAATTATTTGAAATTAATTACAATTATTTGTATAATTAATTTAATTCAACATTGTTGAAGGTGTCTTGCAAAAATGGTTGCAAGAGAGATAAGTTTCAACTTGTCAAGCCCTTGATAATAATCAAGCTGAACAAGGTACCAGACCAGAATCAACAATTCCATGATACACATACAACAAGCGTCTGCTAAACTTAAACTTATCACAGTTATAATCTCCTTAGTGTTATTATAATTGATTTGTTTAACGGAGTCAGTGGTCACCGGGCAATTCCACACTTCTGGAATCCCAAAAACGAATGCTAGGAGGTTTTCTGTTATGGAACAGAGTAATAGGCCACAACAATTACATAACCTCCCTAGCTCTTCGGTAATTGATTGGTCTAAGTATGAACCTAAATTTTATTTGCATCTTGATGACCGTGTACATATAGAGCATGTAAAAAGTAAAATCCAGGATCCGAACTGGGTTTCTTCACATGCTTTTTTCCCTTCTATTCACTTTAATATAACTTTCAATAAGTATGTTACGACCTCAAATGACAAGAAATTACCAAAAGAACAACGTAAACAAAAAAAGAAAAAAGTGAGAGAAATTTATTATGCTGCACATAAAGATAGATTTATATATAAATACTATGGCGACATTTTAAATTCTTCTTACAATGAATATGCCCAAAATAATGGTATTAATGAAATTGCTATAGCATATCGAAATAACAAATCTGGTAGAAATAACATAGATTTTGCTTATGAAGTATTTGATTTTCTCCTTAGTCAGAATCAAGCAATAGTCATTTCTATCGATTTTACAAGTTTCTTTGATTATATTGATCATCGAAATCTTAAGCAGAATATTAAGTCGGTCTTAGGAGTAAAAGAATTACCAACAGATTGGTATAAAGTTTTTAAGAATTTAACACAGTTTACTTATGTAAATAAGTCTGATATAGATGAATTTTTAAAGAATAAGTATGGTGTGAAGAAACTAAAAAAGCTTATCAAAACCCAAAAATTAACTAAAATTATGAGCCCAAAAGAGTTTCGATCCTTTAAGAAGGAGCATTTGTATAAAAATAAAAAAACATATGGAATACCCCAAGGGTCAGGAATGAGTGCGGTCTGTTCGAATGTACATCTGATTCATTTTGATCAAGAAATGATTAAATGGGCATCAGAGTATAATGCTTTATATCGTAGATACTGTGATGATTTAATATTAGTCATTCCAGTAGATAGAGCAAACACACAGAAAGTAGAGCTACTAAAAGAAGAAGTAATTCAAATTATCAATAGTTATCAATCGCACGGTTTAAAGATTCAAGAGGAAAAAACAGAAATACGTTTGTATTCTGAAGGAAAAGTTTTTGATGAAAATCAATTACAAAGTACCCTTGATTATTTAGGATTTGTTACCGATGGACATACAATTAAAATACGAGAGAAGAGTCTCTTTAAATACTATTCTAGAGCATATAGGAAAGCGAACACTAGTAAAAGAACTGCATATGTAACAAAACGAAAAGGTCCTAGAAAAAAATTGTATAAAATATACTCTCATTTGGGTTTTAATTATAAGGGAAGGGGAAACTTTATTACATATGCTTATAGAGCACATGATAAAATGAAGAATTTGAAGGCGAAAAGTATTATTCGAAATCAGGTTAAAAGACATTGGAATAAGATTCATAGGCGGTTGGAGTAGATTTGAATTAAATGGCATTTTGGAAGCATGGGGACGGTTCTCACGCTTCCTTTTTACATTAAATACCAAGTTTTGCTTGCTCAGGATATGAGTGCTCTATGTCTCAGTTTCCCTTAATTAAATCGTATGTATAACCTCAAGAGGATATTTGCTCAGAATATAACTTCCATGGGTTATTATGTACTTGTTAAAGCGGATGAAATTTTTGATAGAATAGAAGAGAGGAGTGTTGGTGCAATGACGTATTAGACTATGGATGGAACTCAACCTGAGATGTTGGGTTCTTTTTTGTCTGTCTTTTTATGGTAGAACCCCTTGAATTTAACAAAAACACCTCCAACAGATAATTTCGGCTGGAGGTGTTTCTTAAAAAATACTTATTTTATAAAGCATTATCAATAAGGTAAGCTGATTGATAAAGCATTTCTTCCTGGTTGCAGCCACCTATGAGCTGCATCCCAATCGGTAATCCTTCTGTTGATTTACCACACGGGATACTAATACTTGGAACTCCGATATAATTCGAAATAAAGGTAAGTCGCATTAACGCTTGACGTACATTATGTGTCTTCCCATGAATATGAACGGTTTCTTGACCAAATTCTGGTGGCAGGATAGGGATGGTTGGTGTTAGTAACACATTCACATCTTGAAATGCCTTTTCAAAAGTCTTAGATAGTTTTACTTTTAACTCTTGTGCGAGCAAGAATTCATAGGCCTTATATTTTGCCCCGATTAGGATTCTTTTCCTAGTTTCTTCACCTAAATCGTTTGAATCTTCATGAACAATTTCTCGATTAATTAAGTATGCTTCTGCTTGGTCAATCGCACTACTAATGTACATTGTTTCGTTCATATCTGGTAGATTTAAATCAACCTCAACAACAGTATAACCAAGATTTTCCAGGTGGTTCATCATTTTCATAAGGCGTGCTTCCACTTCAGGATCCAGGTCAACGTAATAGTCTGTTGGGATCCCAATTTTAAAGGAGCTTATTTTCGGTAATATACCCGTTGCTAATTTTTTGTATATGGAGTCTGAAGTACCTAACGTCCCACAGAGTCCATCGTACAAAATGGCGTTATCTGTTACTGTTCGCGTAATTAGGCCAACATGATCCATGGTCCAGCTAAGTGGATGGATACCCTCTAAATCTAGTTTCCCATACGTTGGTTTCATTCCCACAACCCCACAAATAGATGCTGGTATCCTTATTGAGCCACTCGTGTCTGTACCAATCGAACCCCAGCATAGTTGAGCTGCAGTAGCAGCGGCAGATCCACTACTAGATCCGCCAGCTATTTTACTGGAGTCGTGTGGATTACGAGTTGGACCAAAATATGAATCATCTCCTGTGGTACCATAAGCTAATTCATGTAAATTTTGCTTTCCAATTAGTATTGATCCCATGTTTAATAACGTCTTTACTAATGCAGCATCCTCGTTTGGAATAAAGTCTTGATACACACCTGATGCCATAGTTGTTTTGATTCCTTTAGTATGGATTAGATCTTTTAAACCGATAGGAATACCAAGTAACATGCTATTAGAATCATTGTTTTTGTATAATTTTTCTGCATGACGTGCTTGTTCCAATGCATCATCCTTACATAGGGTTATAAATGCATTAAGGTCGCGATGGTTTTCAATTCGTTTATATAATAGTTCGGTAACTTCTACAGGGGATATTGTGCGTTTCTTGTACTCCATATGAAGCTCCGCTATCCCTAAATGCAATAATTCTTGTTCGAGTTGCATGGTTTGTTTCTCCTTTTAATTGACGCTTTCCACTAATTCCTCGTCTTTTTGTTCTTGTTTTTTCTCCGGATACAATAGACTGAAAATAATACCAAATGCAGTTGCTATGAAGAACGTTGTAAAGCGTGAACTGATTAATTCCTCTAAAGGTGAGTTAATCCAGATTAATGTACCAATGAAACCGGATAGAATGGTTGCCAGAACTCCTGCACCAGAATAACGTTTCCAGAAGAATGTCATTAAAATTGCTGGTGATAATGTTGATCCAATTCCTGCCCATGCCCAACTAACCACACTATAAACAAGTGATTCGGAGGTTAAGGCAATGGTTAAACCTAGTAATCCTGCACCAACGACAACAATCCGAGAAACGGTAACCCAGTTCTTTTCACTTAAATTCATTTTCAGGCCTTTATGCATAATGTCTTCACTGACAGAACTTGCGATAACCATAATCTGTGAATTAGCTGTTGTAATCATCGCAGCCAAGATACCGGACAATAATATACCTGCAATCCATGGAGGTGTTAGGTCTAAAATCATTGTTGGTAGAATTGTTTCTACATCAGCGAAGTCTGCAGAGTTGTATAAGGCAATACCTGTTATACCAATAAAGAATGCGCCAAAGAATGCGATAAGCATCCAAGTAATTGCTGTGTAACTAGCTACTTTTGCTTCTTTACTATTTTTTAATGCCATGAATCGGGAACTTAGTTGTGGTTGACCACCTAGATATCCAAAGAACCAGGTGAAGTTATTGAAGAATAATAGAGCAAATGCAAATCCAGTCACACCACCAGTCCAAGATCCTGCTCCATTCCCGGCAGTGCTTAGTGCATTTGTAAGGGAAATATCATTTGTACTAATTTGAATGAATGCTAGAATTGGAATAACTCCAAGGGCTAGTAGCATCATGATACTTTGTACCATATCCGTCCATACAACGGAAATAAAACCACCTAAGAAAGCGATTAAGATAATTGCTGCTGCACATAGGAGGATCCCAGTTATTGGATTAAGGTTAAACGTAGTTAACAACGTTTTTCCAACCCCAGCTAGTTGAGCTCCTAGGTAAAAGGTAAAGAATACTAGAATAAGCCCAGTTGCTAAGTAACGAATACGATTGCCATGCACAGGGAAGCGGACAGCAAGATAATCTGGAAGGGTAAGTACTTTATACTTATCGGTTTCTTCCATAAATCTACGTGCCAAGAATAGCCAAGAAAAAATAATCCCTAATCCCATACCTGCTATGACCCAAATGGATGAGAGCCCATTTACAAATACAAACCCAGTAAACCCGAGTAAGAGCCAGGATGATTCTCCGGTTGCACGTTCGGAAAACGCAAGTGCCCATCCAGGTAATTTTTTCCCGCCAAGTAGAAAATCTGATTGTGTCATCTTTTTACGACTGAAGTAAAATCCTACTCCAAATACAACTAAAAAGTACAGGACCAATTCGACGATAAGAATCGTGTTTGAATTCATGTAATTCCACCTCGTTTTAATATGTGAAATAACATCCCGAAATGAAAGCGCTTTATATTGAAAATTATAAAACCTTATTGTAAAATTGTCTATAGTCTAAATAAATAAAAAATTATAAAAAAGGGACTGATTTCAATGATTGTTAGAAAACTAGAAGATGTTCTAAATACGAAGTACGATGTGTCTGGAGATAATTGGAGAAGCAGAAGGATATTATTGAAATCAGATGGTATGGGTTACTCGCTCAACGATACCATTGTCAAAAAGGGAACGGAAACTTATATATGGTATAAGCATCATCTTGAGGCTTGTTATTGTATCGAGGGAGAAGGGGAGCTAGAAGTAGCAGATGATGAGGGAAATAAAACAGGTGAGATCTATAAAATTGAACCTGGAACTGTCTATGCATTAAATAAACATGAACGCCATTACTTGCGCGCAACAACTGCTGATATGCGACTTATTTGTGTATTTAATCCACCACTTACAGGGAAGGAGGTACATGATGAGGAGGGTACTTACCAGGTGGTGGAATAATATTCGTGAGAAAAACTGACACAATTAAAGAATGTAAAAAAGCTGCTAGGATAATAGTATCGTCTGGCTTTTTTGCTATATAAATAAGGGGAAGGGATTAATTAGTTCTATTACCCATATTCTTGAGATTTAAACTTTATATTTATAGACTATTCTAATTGTATTGATTTAATTGACGATTCAAAAACCAAGTATTAATATATATAATATAAAATTATTTAGTGCTTCGAAGTAATTTATTCACATCTTAGAAATGCTGTGTAAATCTAACATAAAGGGGGATAGATTAAATAGCCAAGCATTTGTCACTTTAATTTTTGGAGAAAGCTAAAAATAAGGCAAAGGGAGCTGAAATACATTGGAGCTTATACACAACGATAATTTTCTATGGTTTGTAATAGGTTATGGAATGGTTATTTTAATTCTTGGAGCGTTTTACTCAAAGAAGGTATCTTCAAGTGACGATTTTATACTCGCAGGAAGGTCTTTAGGGCCAGTTGTATTAATGGGGACTTTACTTGCTACTTGGGTAGGTAGTGGAACTGTAACAGGTGGACCAAACTCATTAGCTTATTCACATGGATTATGGCCTGCAATTGGATACGCTATCCCAAGCTTAATAGGAATTACAGTTCTCTTATTAATTTCAGCTAAAATTCGTAACTATGGCAAGTATACAGTATCTGAAATATTGGAGATTAAATATGGTCCTGTTGCTAAAGTTATTGCAATGGTTATTATTGTGCTTGCATTTGTTGGAATCGTTTCTTATCAGTATCAAGGTCTTGGTTTTATCTTACACGTATCAACGGGAGTGTCGGTAGAAACAGGTACAATAATTGGTGCTGTTCTTATTATCTTTCTAGCAACAATTGGAGGATTGATGGCAGTTGCTCCTACCGATACACTAAGTGCGTTAGTAATTTTTATTGGATTAATAATAGCTGTTCCTGTTGTTCTTGGAAATATTGGTGGTTTTGATCAACTTGCTGCTAGTGTGGATGCTGAAAGCTTAAATTTATTCGGTAATTTAAATTTCTTACAAGTGTTAGGATTTTACGTACCTGTCCTTTTCCTGCTGCTCGGAGACCAGAATATGTATCAAAGAATTTCTGCTTCAGGAAGTGATAAGTCAACAAAATTTGGTATTTCTGGATGGATTGTTGGTATGATTATTTTTACTCCTTTAGTGGCCACATTAGCATTTGCTGCTAAATATTATTTTCCAGATCTTGATCCTGGTATGGCATTAATTTCTACATCATTAGTATTGCCAACTGCAGTCGGAGGTTTATTGATTGCTGCAGTTACTTCATTTATTGTAACAACTGGTAACTCCTATTTATTATCGTCTGCCACAAATATTACCTATGACATTTATGGAAGATATATTAATCCTAATGCATCGGATAAACAAAAATTAGTCTTTACAAGAATGTTGATTCCAGTGCTTGGTTTAATTGCATATCTCTTAACAACATATTTCCCAACTGTTTTAGCTGTACAGATGTATTCATATACTGTATATGGTGCTGGTATAACACCGGCATTATTAGGAGTATTTTTATGGAAAAGAGTTACAAAACAAGCAGGAATTGCATCGATGCTTGCTGGAGTAATCACTACTTTGATATTGGAGTTGTCAAACAATCCATTCGGTGTTAATAGTTCTTTGATTTCTATTCCCGTAGCTATAGTAGTTCTTATTGTAGTAACTTTATTAACCTCTAAAAAAGAAAATGCTATTGATTTCAGAAAGGATGATTTAGTTGCAAATAAGTAATAGAGTAGAAAAATTACGTGAGTTTATGAGTGAAAACAAAATTGATTTATCCATTATTATGAACTTCGAAAATCAATATTATTTTAGTGGGTTAAAAGCTATTACTTATTCGAGACCAATTGTACTTGCTATTGATTCAATGGAGTTAAATTTAATTATTCCTTCATTGGAAGAAAGTCATGCGAAGGAAAAAACGAAAGCAAATAATTTGTATATTTATCATGAAACTCATTTACGTGGTAGCGAAGGGAAGTCCCACCTTGAACATTTACAAGCTTTAATTTCTACCTATCCGTCTGGTACACGGGTTGGGGTTGAATTTTCATCCTTGCCTATAAAAATGGGAAATATCTTAAGAGAAGCTGGTTTTGAGCTTGTAAATTTGGATAGCCAAATCTCTGAAATGCGCTATGTGAAAGATGAAGAAGAGATTAAACTTGTTACCGAAGCTGGAAAACTTGTAAGTCTTGCACTTAAACAATCCTTGGAAAGTACCAAACCGGGTATTACTGAAATGGAAATTGATCGACATGGTACCCAACTTTTATTCGAAGAGATGGATAATTATCCAAATGCTACGTTAGATTATTTTGCGATGTCACCATCCGGTCTAAAAAGAACCAATATGCCACATGTGTTTTCTAATACTAGAAAACTAGATGAAAATGATATTGTAGTCCATAGTAGACAAGTGGCTCTAAATGGCTATAGAGCAGAATGTGAGAGAACATTCTTTGTGGGGAAACCAACGGATAAACAGGTAGATGCTTTTAATGCTGCTTATGAAGCACAATTAGCAGCATTGGACAAAATTAAAGTAGGTATAAGTGCGAAAGAGGTTGATGAAGTAGCCCGTAAAGTGTTTCAAAAGGCAGGATATGAAGAATTCAGTATTCATAGAACAGGACACGGAATAGGAATTGGGTTACATGAAGAGCCATCCCTTCGTTTTGATAATGATCTTGTATTAAAAGAAGGAATGATTTTTACCATCGAACCAGGAATTTATATTCCAGGAGTTGGAGGTTTTCGCCATTCAGATACAGTTATTCTAACGAAGGAAGGAACCAAATTAGTCACGGAATATCCTAGAGAATTAGAAAAATTAATTTATTGAGAACATAAAACTCATAAAAAACAACCTGGATCCTAAGAACAGAGGTTGTTTTTTACTTATCGAGAGTTAAAGGGATGTGGAACGGTATTTGGCAGGACGTTAGTATTTATAAGGAGTATAAACTTTCCTATCTTTATAAGTACAACAAAGGAATTTACCATAAATGCAAAGTAAATACTAATTTTTCTTAGATTAAATGTCTGAGTTTCCAAAACGAACTTTGGAGACGTTATGGAATTCAACAAAAAGGTTACGATTAGTCGTGTTACTTCAACGGAGATAAATTGGTGCGATTAAGCCATGTACTTGTGGTATCCAGGCTCTCCTTAGAAAAAGTTAATCTAGGTACAGAGCTATCTAAAAATCAAAATACCGTTCCTTATATTCTTTAATCATTTCTTTGTTTTCTGAATACTCGATTCCCTCTCCACGGGTATATTCATCATACTTGCCTTCAAAAGAAAGAAAATTATAACTCCCAATCAAGTAAAAGCGATCATCGCAAATAACTAACTTAAAATGAGTATTGGTACGCTTCATTTTAAACGTTTCCTGCTTTACATATTTAGCTAGTTTCTTTTTTAATGAATTAGCTAATTCTTCCGTCTTAATGGACCGGTTATTTCTTTGATTTTCTTTACTTTGATCATTAATGCCATATAGTATTTTAATCGTAACTCCTCGCTTACAAGCATCCTGTATATTGGAAAGAAATTGGTTGTTAAAAATCCAACTTCCTAGCCAAGGGCTAATGATACACAGTTCATATTGAGCAGTTTGCAACGCTTCAATAAATTTTCCTCTTATTTCCGCATCCTTTATGTGCCTGACATTAGCAAAACTAACTCTATCTTGTTTAAACTTTTCGATTACATGATGAATGATCTTTTCGATATTCTGTGTTCCATCTTCTTTGATATGTTTTATTTCGTTTTCAATCATTGATGTGACAAACTCTTTTTCTGCTAAACTAACCCCACTAATTATATCATTTAGTTGTTCGATTTTTTTATTCAATTTATGTAGTTTCTCTTCAACATTAGCTTCTGGATCTGGTGCTAGTTGATGAAGTTCTTCTTTTATAGCACGGAGGATTTTTGCTTCAAAATCATTCCAATTATTCCGTTGGATTTCGTATTCATATGAATTACTTTCCAATTTTTTATCCATTGCTTTTAAAGCGTGTAAAATGGCTTCCATCTTTCTATCTAGTTCATAAGAAAATGATTTTATCATTTCTTGTTCCCGATTTACCGAATATTCTTCAAGTCTATCTTTTATTATAGTTGGTTGAGTGTTTTGTTCTATAAGATAAGAGTTCTCTTTAGCAATCTTTTCCTTATCCACATCTATTTCATTTAATGGCTGAGAATTTTCTCTATTAAACATAACAATGGTTGTACGTATCAATAAAAAAACACCAAATAATAATAATGGCTTTTGAAGCACTGGGATAATCAACGCAAGTCCTATTAAGAGAACTCCGAAAATTAGTGCTGGATATGGGTTATTTTTAAACGGATTTCGTTGGTAATATCGATATAACTCCCAAGTTACAAACACTAAACTAATACCACTTAAACCATAAAAAAGCATCTCGGAGATTAGGAAAGGAGTAAGAGCTATGATAAATATAACTATAAATAATTTATTCTCAGACACAAAACTCACCTACTAATATTGAATAAAAACTTTGTCTACGATTACTTCTAATTCATTATCATAGAAATCGACCATAGCTAAGATACGAATTGGAAAGTCTTCCTCTTGTGCTTGCATAATCTTTATCTTTCTACCTTCTATCTCGTTTCCATCAGCCTTAAATAATACAGATTTAATCTCATCACTTCCGTCAACTAAAGTAAAAAACACATGGCCATCGTGTTCAGCAGCATCTTTAACATTACCTCTTACTTGTACCATTTTTCCTCGAAGTTCGGATGATATGTCAGAAACTTTGATTAAATCTATTTCCTCTTCATTACCTAATTCAATTATTTCTATATCTTCTTGCTTTTGTGGAATTACTTCTAATTGATCTTTGTACAAATCTATTGTTCCTTTGATCCCGACTTCAGAATTAATTGGAATATCATCTATATCAATCTGGTTATTTTTAAAAATAGGAACTTCAATCTCCTCTGAATCACTAAGAATAGTCATAAATACGTGACCATCTGGATGGGCATATTTTGATAAAATGGTGCCATAAATGGTTACTTCCTTTCCAACATTTTCTTCGGTAACCTTATTGGTGGTATTCACCATTCTCATATTCTCTTTACTCTCTATAGAAATTTCCAGTGTATTGTTGAATTCCTTAACTTTTCCTGTAAATAAATACGTCATACCTTCCTTTATATAATCTTTATCAATCCCTTTATCAGAAAAAATGGGGACCGATATTTCTCCTGTATCATCAGTAACGTTTAAAAATAAGTGACCGTTTTCATGTTCTTTTATTGTTCGAACTGTACCTTCTATGGTAACTTCTTCCCCAATATTCGAATGTGTAATTGTATCAATAGAAAGAACACTATCTTTCATTTGATTACTATTACTATTACTATTACTCTCACTTTGATTGGATGATTGAATCTGTCCTTCACTGGTGTACAAGTCAGTTGTATCTGCGTCCCCTTTGGTAGAGAACAGGCCATGATCATATATCAGGTAACCTATTACAACTACTAGTATGCATCCCATCCATAGTATTAATTTTTTGTATTCCCCCATTTTCAACCACCCTTTATATATATCTTTCTTTAATAGAAAAATTATAACATATTTTTAAATTAGATTAATTGTAGTTTCATAATCCTATAGGGTCTTTAGAATATTTCACTTATGGAATTCGATAATTATATAAAAGATTATAAAGGAAAAAGGAATTTCAAGGTTAAATATCGAAATAGTATGAATAAATTTCTTAGCTGTTATAAAAGGGGAGAATTAACTTGAATATTAAAGTATCATTAACTGATTTTGTTGATTTTTCAATTAGAAATGGTGCATCTAGAATGACTAAAATAAAGGAGATAAGAGGGAGAGACGTATATCATCCAAGTAGAGATTATTGGAAAGATCTAAGAGATGGATTAGTATCTTTTCATGAAAAAAACCTTGATAAGAAATATCTTAATAGGATAATTGAACGTGCTCCAGAGAGTAAGAAAACTAATTATAAAACTGTTATTGATAATTATAATTCATTTCTAGGAAGAAGAAAGATAGAATGGTTTACTCCGCAATCCAAAGACTGGCATTTTCAAGACGTTATCATTCGAGTTAATCCAGAGTTAGGGTTGTTTATCAATGATGTGCCGCATATTATTAAGATTTATTTTAAAGAGGATCCTTCAAAACCTATTACAAGTTTAGATAAAAGGAAACTGGAATCCATTTTTTTTCTAATGGAGACCTCATTGAATGGTTATCATCCAGGAATTAACTATTCAGTATTTAATGCCAAAAGAGGAAAATTAGTCACAAAAAATAGGTCTGTCGAAAGTATTAAAGAAATACTTGAATCGGATGCTTTAGCTTTTAAACACTTATGGGAGAACACGTGATTATTAGTTATAATTTTTAATTATTGTTAATTTTATATATTACTATTGGTACTTTTAGAGTTTATTAATGTTATTTTACTACATTTATATAAAAACTTGACTATATCTTGGTATTTTTAATCAAGGTTATTCAATCATCGAATTATGATGAGTAGAATTTGTGCTCACTTTATTTAGACACATATAGGCGGTATTCCTTTACTAAAAGAGGGTGTGAAAACTCATATTGGTATTAGTGATAAAGAAGATAAACTAATAACTAACCAAACTCATTTTCTACCAATAGGACGAATTAAGCGTGTTCAGTATTTACCAGAAGACCTGTTAGTCGATAAACAAAAATCAGTTATCAAAGGAGTACTTTTTGGAGGATTTTTACTTGGATAGTTACAGCTATTTTCAGTGGAATTTCAGGTGTCGGTACTAAAGAAATTAAGGAGATTCAACACTTTTTTATCAATAAATTTCACAGACAAAGGTGGGGAAGAATTGACGGCTGTCTTGCTAGTTGGGAAACTTGGAGTGGAAGACATTCAAAAGTTCCTAAAATTGGTTAATGGGAAAGTAGGATACGTGGAAGAAACAGTTACACCAACAATAAACAAACCATATGAAATATAAAATAAAGAAAAGTGATGTATCTCTAGCTTTCTATATATACAGAAAATGCCACATTGATTAATAAAAAGTTCCAAACCTAACCTGCTCAAACCGATGCACACACATAGCAGTACGAAACATTTGTTTCTCCAATACATGGTAAGAAACATCCATCGGTAATTCGAATCCATCTTTGAAATAAACAATTGAATTGGCATGAGGTGTTGGTGGCGGTTTTATTTGGTGGATATGGTGGTAGAAGAGCCATACGCAATCGGGGTCATTTGGAGAAAGCGTTGGAAAGGCGTAGATATTTTGAAAAGGGTTAATGGGGATTGGTACCTTTCGTTTATAACCAATTTGATGCATGACTGCCTCGCGTATTCCAGTATAGGAAGAAAATTGCTGGATACACGTTTCTTTTATAATTTCTAGTGGCGTTTTCGTAATATGTAACGTTTGATTTCTAGCTAATACATCGGTGAAGTACTCCTGATTCCTAGCAGGTAGGAGAGCGGTGGTTTGATCCGTAATTAAGTAATGGGATTGTATTTCTTTCATTAGGGGAACACTCCTTTTGGGTTAATTGTTTTGGGGAATGGATTTAATCGTTGGGAAAAGAAAGGATAGGCTAACTATCCCTTTGGCTTGATTCTATTTGTTTCATAATTTCCTGGAATATTTCATCAGCGCTGAAGTCTAGTTCACGGTATAGTTTGAAGAAGGTATAAAGTGACGGGGATTTTTCAGCTCGTTCTAATCGGCCTATGTGTTTATCATCTAACTGTGTGTCTGATGCAACTTGATCTAGTGTTTTATTCAGGTTCTTCCTGCTTTTTCTGATTGCTTCGCCTATTAATCTATTAAATAACTCCTGATCATCCACAACAATCTTCCTTTTTTTAACTATTATCATGGAGTGGTACAAGGTGCTCCACGCCCTGTAGGACACTTTTGTGATGTTTTGGAAAAAATGGAGGAAGCAGTGGAAATTCTAAAATATACCTAATTTAATAAAAGTCCGTAGAAAATGGAGTTTTCTACGGACTTTTTACGATTTTAATGTACATTTTAAAAGGAAAAAGGAAGTTTATTGGAAGAAACGAAACGTTAGGTGTCTGCAAGACTCTATCTTCTTTTATATGATGTGTTTGAAGTGAATCTTGTTACGCATATAAAAAGAGGGGGAGAGTTGAAATGAACTATATTAAACAGATAAATGCATTTTATGACTGTTTGGAGAGAAATCCTTTATCAGCATCTGCCGTTACCTTATGGCATGCATTAATGCATATCAATAATAAAGACGGGGTGGTCTGTGGAGTTTACGGTAGCTGCACCTGTATTACGATTGAAGACTGGATTAACGGAAAGTTCATTTAAAAGAGCGAGGATTGAACTAAAAGAAAAGGGCTATATTTACTGGAGATCGAGAGGGGCCAATCAAGCACCAGCTTATCGAATAATTGGATTGGCTTTTGGAGGAGAACAGGGTGGTACGATTGCATTGGACGAGCAGAGGAACCAATCTGTGAACCACCATATGGACCAGCAGATGAACCGACATACAAGCTCATTAATTAAACAAAACCATACGAAACAAAACAATAGAAATCATATAACTGACGCGGTCACTTTTTACCAGGATAACTTCGGTGACATCCGTGAATTTGTTTTAGAAGAATTGTTGAAGTGGATAGAAGCGGTTGGTGAAGAACTCGTTTTAGAAGCGATGAAACGAGCGCTAGAGAATAATAAAGGAAATTGGGGTTATGTACAAGCGATACTTAAGGCATGGCTGCAGAAAGGATTACATAGTTTAGATGCAGTGAGGGAGGAGGAAGTAGCGTTTTGGAATCAAAAGAAGCAAACAGCTAGTAGGAGTGGAAGAAATAGGTTGTCTAATTCAAAAGAGATTGTGCCAGATTGGTTCCGGGAGAGAAAGGATAAAGAAAGAGAGAAACGACGTATCCAGGATTCGGTAAAATTTGATGAAAATGGGGAGGATGTTGAAGCGTTGCTTGCTAGATTTAAGAAGGAGGGTTCTGTTGGGGGGGGAAGGAGGGGAAGTTACGAAGGTTAAGTGAGGATCAACTGCTCCTGCAAATTTGATCATCCCTTCTTCCAACATCTACCTGAAACCAAATACAACAATCATTCGTATAAAAAGTAAAGGAGTTGCTTTTTATGAAAAAACTAGCAGTCATACTTATTATCTTAGTTACATTTTTTACTTTTGTAGAAACAGTATTTGCTGATGTTGACTATTCCATTACGGATGTTCAAATAGATGCTAATCTAATGGAAAATGGGGATGTTGTGGTAACGGAAAGGTTCACATATGATTTTGAAGATGATTTTAATGGTATTACCCGTACGATAATCCCAAAGAGTGATACATCGATTGAAGACTTTGTGGCAAGTGAAAATGGAAAGTCACTGAAGGTTGAAACCGATGAAAACGAATATAAAATTTATCGTAGTGGTAAGGAGGAAACTATAACTGTAGACTTAAGTTATACCATTCATAATGGGGTAGAGGTATACTTAGATGTTGCGCAGTTCTACTGGCCATTTTTTGATAGTAGCAATGAATCGGAATACGAAAACATGACGATTTATGTGCATCCACCTAGTGATACGAGTAATGTTACTGCTTATGGTTATGATGAAGCACATGATACAGCAGAAGTTACAGAAGAAGGGACTGTCGTTTTTTCATTAGGTCATGTGGAAGACGAGAAGAATGGGGATATTCAAGTAGTATACGATGCTACTCTTTTTAGTGCTGCTACATTAACAAGTGAAAAAATGATGTGGGATTCGATTCAGGCAGATATAGCTAATCATGAAGCAAAATTAGCTGCATTTCAGGAGAGAAAAGAGTGGTTAGATGGTATTGCGCCCTATGTTATTGGCTTGTTTGGATTATATTTAATTATTTTGCTTTTCGTAAGCAGTAGGAAAAAAGTAGAACGAAAGCATTATGTGCAAAGTCGATTAAATCAGAACTTAAGCGTACCAAAGCTGGAAATGAGCTTGCCCGCAACGATCTATTATACCCATCCATTCACACCGCATAATCAATTACTAACGACAGCTTTATTAGAATTAATTCGAAAAGGTTATGTGCAATCAAACAATAATCAAGAAGAGTTCTTGTTAGTAAATCGAAATACTGACCATGAACATGAGAGCTTATTAATAGATTACTTATTTGACAAAATTGGTGATGGCACAACATTTCGATTTGACGATTTAAAAACATTTACAGAGGAACAATCCAATCATCATGATTACTACAAATTTATTGAAACATGGGTAAATTCAATTCGTGAGGAAGTACAATCGAAAGGACTTACCAAAAAGAAAGCAGGCTTTAGATGGTCGGTTGCCATCTCCAGTTTACTGCTTGTTCCATTAAGTATTTTCTTAGGGATTCATGAATTATTTATGTGGATGTTTTTCTCTATTTTCCTAATGTTTTGCTTACTCGCTTTCAGTGTTTTATATAATCCGAGAACGTTGGAAGGTGCTAGCATATGGGAACAATGGAGAAAATTTAAAAAGGAATTCGGTGAAATGCCATCAAATCAGAACTTAAAATGGAGTAAGGATGAACATATCATCGCAGTTAATTATGCACATGGTATTGATGATAAAAAAATGATAGAACGTAATAAAACATTTTTTAATCACGATAAATTTGACGAACCATCGAATACGAACATGGATACAACGAACATCATGATTTTCTTTCTTATTGCAACATCGGCGAATCAACACTTTAGTGAAGCAGACACGGTTGTTGCTGAAACTACTGGTTCTTCGACCTCGGTAGGAGCAGGATCAGGTACAGGTGTAGGCGGTGGTGGCGGCGGATCGGGTGCGTTTTAAAACAAGGGTGGGGGATTCCCCCACTGCACACCAACGTGATTAAGTGAATTCAATAAGTCTATTTGCCTGTCAGCTGTCTATATAGCCAATGCTCAATAAATAATTTGAAATTTTAAAAGGGAAATTTTACAAATCTAGTTAGAAAGTAACAATTTATGCTATAATTTTCTAAGAGTATAATGTAGAAAGTAGCGATTAAATGTCTAAGGAAACAAAGAAAAAAATGAAGTTATGGAAAAAAATAGTGATTTGGGTATTGGCTGTTCTAGTGGTTACAATGATTGGTGGCGGTGTCTACGCTTATTCCATCTATAATAATGCAAAGAAAACTGTCAATGATCAGATGCACAAAGAAGTGACGAACATAGATCAAAAGGTTACGAAGCAGAAGGTAGATCAACTGGAAACCTTGAATGTTTTACTATTGGGTGTGGATGCACGTGCTAATGATGCTGGGCGATCGGATACTCTGATGGTTTTAACATTAAATCCGCAGAACGACCAAATGCAAATTCTTAGTATTCCTAGAGATACCCGTACAACGATCGTTGGTAAAGGGATAGAAGATAAGATTAACCATGCATATGCGTTTGGTGGGATCGATATGTCCATTGCTACAGTAGAGAATATGCTAGATATTGAGTTAGACTATTATGTTGAAATGAACATGGAAGGTTTAACGGAATTAATTAATGAATTAGATGGAATTACCGTACAGAACGAGTTAGACTGGGAAGGTGATAATGGATTCCATTATAAGAAGGGTGAACTTCATTTAGATGGATTAGAGGCACTCGGATATGTACGGATGCGGAAACAAGATCCTAGTGGTGATTTTGGTCGTACTGCCCGCCAACGACAAGTGGTTGAAGCGACAATAGATAAAGGTGCAACTATCGCATCTGTTGGTAAGATTAATAATTATATCGATATTCTTGGTGGTAATATGGAAACCAATATGGATTTTGATGATATGAGAAATTTATTATTGAATTATAAAGATGTTCGACGTAACACCTCTGAATATATGTTACAAGGAACCGGAATGACCATTGACGGAATCTATTACTATCTAGTTTCTGATGAAGAATTACAGAAAGTAAATGGTATGATGGTAGGGAATAACCAAGAATAAGGTAGTTGCATCATCAGATTCAGAGAAGGTAGCATCCGTAGTAATATTGATGCTACTTTTTTGCTTGGTAGTAAATTCTACTCGCCAGAAATCTTAGTGTAGGTAAGTGGTATGCTGTGAGGAACAACTGCCCGTAAATGTCCGATTCGTTCAAACGTTATTAGGTCATAACTTTAAGGTGAATCAGTTGGGATGAATAAAATCCCCCCATTGATAGATTCACTTTACAAACCTACTAATTTTTTGAATATTTCTTTATTTCCTATTGGGGTTGAATCTTGGTCAGCACATGCTATACTAGTAACATTCAAATTTTAATACTAATTCATATAATCGCGGGGATATGGCCTGCAAGTTTCTACCGGTTTACCGTAAATAAACCGACTATGAGTCTTTGATAATGAATGGATTATACCTTTTTGAGGTATATTCTTTTCGTTTTTCTTTCAAACTAGCAAAAGCTTGAAGGATGCGCTACCCATGGTCGGAGTTGTGCGCATTTCTTCAAGCTTTTTTTATATTCAATGAAGGGAAGAGACAACATGAAGGCACTAGAGAACGCAATAGTAAAGCATGGAAAGGTTTTGTCGGATACAGTGTTGAAGGTAGATTCCTTCCTTAACCATCAAATTGATCCAGAGCTAATGCAACAAATTGGGGAGGAGTTCGCTGTTCACTTCCAAAAGGCAGGTGTTACCAAAATCCTAACGCTGGAATCATCGGGTATTGCACCATCGGTTATGGCTGGTCTGCAATTAAAGGTACCTGTTGTTTTTGCAAGAAAAAAGAAATCACTCACATTAAAAGATGAATTATATTTGGCAGAGGTATATTCCTTCACGAAAAAAGAAACAAATGAAATCTCGATTTCCAAGGACTATATTTCATCAAACGATATAGTTCTGATCATTGATGACTTTTTGGCAAATGGACAAGCAGTTCTAGGATTGATGGAGATTACTAAGCAGACTGGAGCATCACTTGCAGGGGTGGGGATTGTTATTGAAAAGGGATTTCAAAACGGGGCAAAACTTATCCGTGATAAAAACATTCCATTGAAATCACTTGCAATTATAGATTCCCTTGCAAATGGTCAAATTACTTTTCGGAAAGAAGGAAGCTTATCATGAAAACAGCAGCACTTAGTATTCAACACGTATTAGCTATGTATGCAGGGGCTATTCTTGTTCCCCTTATTGTCGGAGATGCACTAGGGTTAACTTCCACGCAGTTAACCTATCTTGTTGCCATTGACATCTTTATGTGCGGGGTTGCTACTATTTTGCAACTTGTTAATAATCGCTTTTTTGGTATCGGACTACCTGTTGTTCTAGGTTGTACATTTACCGCAGTAGGACCGATGATTGCGATTGGTGGGGAATTTGGAATATCAGCTGTTTACGGAGCAATCCTTGTTTCAGGACTTTTTGTTATTCTTATTAGTGGATTCTTTGGTAAATTGGTTCGATTTTTTCCACCGGTAGTAACGGGTTCAGTTGTTACCATTATTGGAATAACCCTCATTCCTGTAGCCATTAACAATATGGGTGGCGGTGAAGGAGCAAGTGACTTCGGTTCGCTTCCTAATATAGCGCTAGCATTTGGTACGTTATTCTTTATCATCTTGATGTATCGTTTTACCAAGGGATTCCTGCGATCGATTTCCATCCTTATTGGGTTGATCATTGGGACGATTGTAGCTTCATTTATGGGGAAAGTAAGCTTTGACGCAGTGACAGAGGCTTCTTATTTCCATATGGTCGAACCGTTCTACTTCGGCATGCCGACATTTGAATGGTCTGCCATTCTAACGATGATTCTTGTTGCGATCGTTTCATTGGTTGAATCGACAGGTGTGTACTTTGCGCTCGGGGACATTACGGAGAGAAAATTACATGAGAAGGATTTTGCCAAAGGCTATCGTGCAGAAGGAATTGCCATTGTATTAGGAGGTATATTCAATGCATTCCCTTATACTGCTTTTTCACAAAATGTAGGTTTAATTCAATTAACTGGTGTGAAGAAAATCAGAGTTATCATGGTGGCAGGTTTGATGCTAATAACCCTTGGACTAGTACCAAAAATTGCTGCTTTTACAACGATTATTCCTTCTGCTGTACTAGGTGGAGCTATGATTGCGATGTTCGGTATGGTGGTTGCACAAGGAATTAAGATGTTAGCATCTGTTATCGCCAACTCACCGGAAAACTCTATGATTATTGCGTGTTCGATTGGAATGGGGCTTGGCGTGACAGTCGTTCCAGAGCTGTTTGCTCAGCTTCCAAGCGGTCTACAGATTCTGACGAGTAATGGAATTGTTGCTGGAAGTTTAACTGCGATTGTATTGAATATCGTGTTTCATATGATACCTTCGAGGAAAGCTGCTGTGAATGCATTGGAGAAAAGTGCGTAGTAGTAGGCGGTGATGAAGTTTGGAAAAAATAGTGATTTGGGTATTGGTCGTTCTAGTTGTTGCGGTGATTGGTAGAGGATTTAGTTTCCGATGAGGAATTGGCTAGGATGACTGGTATGATTGTTAGAGATAATAGCTGGGATAAGGTATTTATAATTGTTATTTCAATATGAAACTAGAAGGAGACTTATTGATATCAATTTTGCTACGTAGGTATTCAGATTTCCAGTTTATTAGTTATCGTAATAGATTAAGGTGTATTATGATTACTAAAGACATTCATTCTATTTAAAAGAGTAAGTGTCCTTTTTTGTTATAAAAATATTTTCTTGATCCACTAACTATTATGAGAAATACAATTAAATAGTACTAAGCGCCTATGACATTAGGGTTGGTTCAAGAATTATTATCTTAAATAAATACAACTTATACGTTGGATATAGCAAATTCCATTGCTTATCAGGCCAATCGTCTACTTGGTTAAGGAGAAGAAATGGTGGAGGAACTCAGTAGGAAGGTAAATGAGTTAAAAGGGTGGTTGTTCAGATGAAAATACAATTAAAAGGAAATGGAAGCGGTGGAACAGAAATTAAGCTGGATTTCCATTTGGTCATGAGGAAACTTGAACATGCAAACGAACGCCTACGGGAGTTAGAATTGCCAAAGCCAAAAAATACGTATGGAAAAAACGACTTAAAGTTCACCAATGAATGGTTGGAACGAGAAGAAATGATTCATCAATTTTTCAAGCAATATGTGGAGACGGTGAAAAAAATCTTACAGATACGAAAGAAAATGTTAAGAAGTTGAAAGAACAGGATTAGTGATCGGTAGATAGAGGGACGGGAGGGGAGTAGGAGCGATGAGCTCAACCCAATTATTAGAAACCAAAACGTTAATAGAAACAGTTCTTGCACGAAGCAACACTTGGGACAGCTATAGCAATTAAATATAATCCCTCTTCAATATTTTCTTTATAGAGATGCTCTATTCCATGTACTAATCCGAACATTATTTCATATTGTTCTGTATCATTATCAAATCTCATACATAATTCTGTATTAACTGATTTATCCCCTAAACCAATGAGCTTACCTAATGCTACTGGATGGAAGTTTTACATTACAGAATTTTAAATCTTGAACAAGTAAGAAGAATATACGGTAGTGTACTATCTAAGCTAAATGACAAGTCAAAAGAGATAATAATAAACTTATTAGAGACATAAAAAGTGAAGACCCAAATATGTTTAGCAATTCTGTAGATGAAGTATTAAAAGCAATATAATTAAAACCACCTTAATGGGCTAAAGACCTTTTAAGGTGGTTTTATAATTTACTACTACCTAGTACCGAATAAATTGCTTATCAATATGAAGTTAAATATAACTGATGTAATACCCATATAACGTATTAACAAATTCTTTAGTACGTACAACACCTTTTAAAAAGGTAACCTATCTATTGAGTTTCATTAATTGTAAAATAGACTAAAATCATTAGATACTACCATTCAGACCCTTCAATACGTTCCCTTTGTTTTCCCCTGCTTTTAAAGAAACTCGCAACTTTGGCGTACAATAGAACGGTTACTAGAGTGAGGGCTACTCCACCTCGATTAACTCCTGAATGTCGATGTCTAACACTTTGCATACGATTTCTAATGTTGAGAGATAAACATTAGTTCCGATTAGTTTTATGTTGTTATATCAATGGACGTTAAACAAAAAAAATATCCATCTATATTCTATACTACTATCCGCAGTATTAGCTTTTATATTAAAACCCATTATGGTCAACCTTCACTTTTTCCATATATTTAAGGGAGTAAGTTTCGTTTATTTATTTCTATTTTATGTGGCATTTTTCATTGTATCTAAACTTTTTACAAACTTGTTTCTATGGTTGCAACAGAAAGAAACTAAATAATATGTTATTAAATAGGCGGAGCTAAGGTTGAAGAAGAAGCCATAAAGTACAAACATAGAAAAGGAACTTGCATACCTAAAAACCTAAGCTCCTTTTCTGCCTTTTTTATTCCAAACAAGCATCTCTTAGACTTAACCCTCCTTGAACTTTAACTCCTACATATGAAGAAATGGTTTCAGGAATACAGGGATCGTTCTTTGATTCAACCGGCATCCTGCTGTATGTAAAAGAACTTGAAACAAAGCGGGAAGCCGTTCATAACCCATGACTGGTCCATTGGTATGGACCAGCTCCTCCTCAAAAACTTACAACTTTGTATGATAAGCCCAATAATCTAATACACAGGCTATCACAACCTAGTAGAATGAAAAGCATTATTAAGAGGCTTTTAAAAAAAATTGCTTGCAGTAACTTGTGGTTATTCGAGTTTTTAGGGGTCTATCATAGTATAAGTTAATTAAACTATCCCTATTAATAAATAGGTGTTTTATATTAGACAATCACCCTTACTCTTTTTAATTTTTAACATAAGATATTTTAAAACAAGAAGGAGGAATGATGATATGCTAAAAACGAAGCAAAGAGCAAGATATAATAAGAGTATGCCCACGTGGGTAGAAAAAATGTATTGTAAAACTAGTTATGACGATAGGTGTGACGATAAGCGTCATGATGGGTGTCACGATAAGCGTCATGATAGGTGTCACGATAAGCGTCATGATAGGTGTGACAAATGTCCACAGTCAGAAAAGGGTCACGGTCCGTGTTGCAAAGAACCCATTCAATGTAATGCATTAGACCCGACAAACTGCCATCCCTTTAATCCCAATATACCTCGTACTCTTAGAGAAGTGTTATTAAGTTTAATCAACGAACAAGTCCAAGTCACTACTCCGTTTGGACCGATCACAGGAACATTGCTAGTCGTCAAATGTGATTATATCGTAATTGTTGAAGCTTCTGGAGCACAGGTACTGGTTCCTATTGATAAAATTGAGCTTGTCAGTGAATTATAAAGGAGGGATATAAATGTTTGAAGAAACATTTGTTGAAGAACTTGCTACGCGTATTGGATCGAGAGTTGAAATAGCTACAGATAACAATTTTATAGAGGGGATTCTTTCAACTGTTACAGAAGAATTGGTTCTAGTTATTGAAGTTAGCAATGGTTATGGATCAAGCACCATAATGTACATTGCGGTAGATGCTATTAACTTTGTTCGTTTTCCTGTAGCAGCATAAAATATTTTGCCCTAACAGTAGGGCAAAATAGATTTAATTGAACTTTAAAGGTAAATTGGAACGAGACAATCAAATCGAACATCATTGAGCCGGCAATGCCATTTTCGGAACCATCTTTAACACGAAACTGAGTCAAGGGTGGTTCCAACTTTTGTATTTTTCCAATATGTTAATGTAAGAAATTAATATTCAGGGGGTTCTTGTATGGTCAATCAACCATATGGTGGAAGATTAATTAATCGTGAATTAACCGGAATTGAAAGGGATGAGGCGGTTAGGAATGCTGAAAACCTTAAGTCAATAACCATAAATTCCTGGGTGATTTCTGATATGGAAATGATAGGGACAGGTGGATACAGTCCTCTGACAGGATTTATGGGACAGGTTGATTATGAAAATGTCCTTAAGAATACACGTCTAGCGGACGGTATGATTTGGAGCATTCCTATTACACTCCCGTCGACTGAAGAAGAGGCTAAAAATCTTAACATCGGTGAACAAATTGCCCTAAAAGGAAAAGATGGCATTATCTATGGAACAATTAACCTGGCCGAGAAATATGAATATGATAAAAAGAAGGAAGCGCAATGTATCTATGGGACGACTAGTGTGGCACATCCAGGTGTGAAGAAAGTCTATGATAAAGGAAATATATATCTTGGTGGGTCGATTACACTTCTTAATCGTCCGGATCACAGTCAGTTTGCTTCGTATTATATGGCTCCAGTTGAAACACGGCGGGTGTTTGAGGACCTGGAATGGAAAACAATCGTTGGCTTCCAGACACGTAATCCGATTCACCGTGCGCATGAACATATTCAAAAGACAGCGCTTGAGTCTGTAGATGGCTTGCTATTGAACCCGCTTGTCGGTGAAACGAAATCTGATGATATTCCGGCAGTTGTCCGAATGGAAAGCTATCAAATGATTTTAGATAACTATTATGTGAAAGATCGAGTACGCCTTGTTATCTATCCGGCGGCCATGCGATATGCAGGACCGAAAGAGGCGATTCTGCATGCAATTGCTCGAAAAAACTATGGCTGCACACATTTTATTGTTGGACGTGATCATGCAGGTGTAGGTGATTACTATGGCACATATGAAGCTCAAAAGCTGATAGCTCAATATGAAAAAGAACTCGGCATTCAGATTTTCAAATTTGAACATTCGTTTTACTGCAATGTCTGTGAAAATATGGCATCCATAAAAACATGTCCACACAAAAAGAAAAATCATGTCCACTTGAGTGGTACAAAGGTGCGTGAACTGGTCCGTAATGGCATACGTCCGCCAAAGGAATTCTCACGTCCGGAAGTTGCAGATGTGCTGATCAGAGGAATGCAGAAAGATTAAGGTAGGCTGTTCAGAAAGGCCAATATTCTTTCTTATTGAATACGAATTAAAAAGGGATTTGATATCCTATGACGTTAGAGATGATGTTTGTTCTGACTTTACTGATGACTATGTTTGCCATGCTGTTCTTTGAAGTTGCCCGGCCTGACATGGTTATTTTTTCTGTATTGGTTATATTATTGTTGTCTGGCATCTTAACGGTTAATGAGGCATTAAGTGGTTTTTCCAATGAAGGGATGCTGACGGTCGCATTATTGTTCATCATTGCAGGAGCTATACAGAAGAGCGGGTTGATAGATAAATTGATAAAAAAATGGCTTCAGAATAGCCATACTCACACAGGGTCGCTGATGCGCATTCTTGTACCGACATCTTTGTTTTCGGCTTTTCTAAACAATACGCCGATTGTTGTGACATTAACACCAATAATTAAGAAATGGTGCGAAGATCGAGGAATTGCTCCTTCCAAGTTTTTGATCCCATTATCATATGCCGCGATTTTGGGCGGGATGATAACAATCATGGGAACGTCTACAAACCTTGTCGTTCATGGCTTAATGCTTGAATTCGGAATGGAAGGTTTTTCATTATTCACATTTACTGTCGTTGGTATTCCGGTTGCACTCATCGGACTCATTTATTTATTTACAATCGGATATAAATTGCTACCGGATAACAAAGGTTTTGACCAGCGGATTAAGGAAGATTCCAAAGAATATATTGCTGAAATAGTGGTGAAAAAAGATTTTGGTCATCTCGGCAGGCGTGTCGAGCAAGCCGGCCTGCGTGATTTGAGGGGTCTTTACCTGATTGAAATAATCCGCGGCGATGAACGGATTTCGCCGGTTAGGTCAACAACTGTTATCCAAAGTGGTGACCGACTTATTTTTGCTGGCTTGATTTCAACCATTGCTGACTTGCAGAAAATAAAAGGTCTGGAGCTGGAAACAGGAACGAACATAGAGCTTGATGATCTTAAGGATGGATCGATCAATTTAGTGGATGCAGTTGTTTCAGATCAATCTTCACTTTTATTTAAGTCAATTAAAAAGTCGAAGTTCCGCTCACGGTATGATGCAGGTGTCATTGCAGTACATCGGAATAATGAGCGGATCAGGAGCAAGATCGGTGACATCGTTTTAAGGCCCGGGGATTCCTTGCTGCTTGTAGCGGGCGCTGACTTTGTCGCCAGATATCAGCAATCGAATGACTTTTTTGTTGTGTCGCCATTGGATACACCGGCTGCTTTGTATCAGAGTACTAAGAAAGGCTGGTTTTCTATTATCATACTACTCGTGATGATTGTAACGGTGACATTGGGGTGGCTCAACATGTTTAAAGCGATGGCACTGGCAGTTTTGTTATTGTTGACATCGAAAAGCATCACACCTCAGGAAGCTAAGGAATATGTTCATTTTAATGTATTGTTATTGATTGCCAGTTCGCTTGGAATTGGTACTGCCATGAGGAAAACGGGTCTTGCAGAGTGGATAGCTGCCGTCCTGTTGGATTTTGGCAAGCCATTAGGATTATTTGTCATTCTATTTATAATCTACATCTTAACAAATCTGTTTACTGAGATTGTCACCAACAGTGGAGCAGCCGTCATAATGCTACCGATCGGGATTGAAATGGCGAATTCCCTTGCTGTCGAGCCGATGGGGATGGCTGTTCTAATTGCGATAGCTGCTTCGGCAAGTTTCACCACACCAATCGGTTACCAGACGAATATGATTGTGTATGGTCCCGGTGGCTACAAGTTTACGGATTACGTGAAAGTTGGGCTTACGCTTAGCCTCTTAGTAATGTTGACATCAGTTTTTATTATTTATTATGTATGGTTTTAGGGGGACACGTTTATGGATAAATCAGCAAATATTGAATGGCACCGTTCGAAAGTAACGAAAGAAGATCGAAGGCATTTGAATCATCATAATAGTTTCGTGGTGTGGTTCACTGGCCTGTCCGGTTCCGGCAAGTCGACTATTTCGGTGGAGGTGGAAAAGGAACTGCATAATATGGGTGTCCGGACGTATCGTTTGGATGGCGACAATATCCGCCACGGTCTGAATAAAGATCTTGGTTTCAGCCCGGAAAACAGGAAAGAAAATATCCGTCGTATCGGGGAAATATCCAAGTTGATGGTTGAGGCAGGATTGGTTACATTGTGCGCTTTCATTTCACCGTATCGAGAAGATCGTGATGAAATACGTAAATTGCTGAATGCTGGTGAATTTATCGAGGTGTTTGTAGATGCGAGCATAGGAACGTGTGAATTACGGGATCCAAAAGGACTTTATAAAAAAGTACGCGACGGCGAGATTAAAGGGTTTACAGGGATTGATTCACCATATGAAGCACCGGTGGCCCCGGAAATCACGTTGGATACTGATATACAGAGCATTGAGGAATCGGTACAGACAATCGTGTCATATTTGAAAACGAAAGGATACCTGCAATATGAGTGATGTGAGCTTAAAGACAATGCTGGATACATCATTGGATGTCAGCCGGGAGATTTTGTACGTCTATGATTGGGGATTTTCGGTTGAGAAGAAAGAAGGCGACTCACCTCTGACAGAATCTAACATGCGCTAGAAGCGTATTACTTCAGGCAGTTCAGTCTGGGAGCGTTTAGATTGGAAGATGCGTCACGTGTGAATTTGGCTGATGATAGGGCGCTGACTGTGCAAAATGTACGCCTACCGGTTACGGACCCGGGTGTCGCTGTCAATGTGGTTGTGAGTCGCACCCACATGTCGGGAGAAACCGATGTATTTATTGAAGAATGGTTGATTTTTAGTCAAGCGGTGAATTAATAGCTATATTTACAGGGCAGGTGATTTGTCCTTTTTAACCAGAAAGTATATAATTTTGGCTCTATAAAGCTCTTTGCCAGCAAGAGCTACGTCCAGCTACAGCGCCCATCACCTAGCGCCCTTCCGGACTCTTCTTACGATAAAGAAGACTTGCCGATTGGTGAAACCAGAGGCTTAGTCGCACTTATACCCTTGTGGTGAAAGTCAACATCAATTCGCTTTGCTCATTGTGTTTTCTTTATCTCATATGACTCCGTCCGGGTCATACGGTGGTAAGCAGGGCGCTTGCGCTTTTGTTTTGGTAGGTGCCCCCTAAATAAACCACTCCACCTTTAAGCACCGACTATCAAGTAAATATTATATAGTCCATAACTATAAAAAGAAACCTGGATAATATAGGACAGGTTAAACTTTGTATAGAAAAAGTTGATCCTTTTCGGCATCATTACAATGGAGATTCAATGTAAATGACGGCAAATTCTCGTTCCGGCTGGTCGTCCATTAATATCGATACTCCCTCGGATATTTTACGACGATACGGGTGCACATTATGATTAAAGGATTATATTCTCTTATAAGACGGTTTCCTTATGACATTTTGGACTCACAGCAAATGCCTCTTTTGCCTTTACTTAAACGTGTATCATGTACAATCTATTATTTTTTTCATAAATTGAGGTATAACCAATTCGAACTTATTAAAAACGGTTATCTAACAGGTATAAACGAACCAATTTTAGTAGAATTCCTGAACTACAAGTCATCAACCGTGTTCGAATGCGTCTATTAATGATTATAAAGAATGGGCATTAACACTAGAGGGAGTTGTTTAAATGTGTTTAAAAATACCACAATATTGATTACTGGAGGGACAGGGTCCTGGGGACATGAACTCGTCAAAAAGCTGCTTTTATCTCAACCAAAGGAAATTAGAATCTTTTCACGCAATGAATTTGCTCAGGTGAAGATGAAAAGAAAGTTTTCAGATAATCCTTGTTTAAAATTTCTGATTGGTGACGTAAGAGATTTTGAAGCAGTGAACGAAGCTGCAAAAAATGTCGATTATATATTTCACCTTTCGGCACTCAAACACGTACCAATATGTGAAGACCAGCCTTTAGAAGCGTTAAAAACCAATGTACATGGTACGGAGAATGTTATCAAAGCAAGTTTAAATCAAATGGTTAAAAAAGTCATTGATGTTTCAACAGATAAAGCTGTTGAACCAATCAATTTCTATGGACTTACGAAAGCGATTGGTGAAAAGCTAATCATTCAGGCTAATCAATTAAGCAATCATACACGTTTTCTCTGTATCCGCGGTGGAAATGTGATAGGAACAAATGGAAGTGTGATCCCTTTTTTTAAAGAACAGATTGCATGCAATCATACAGTTCCCCTTACATCCAGGGAAATGACACGCTTCTTTCTGACTGTTTCTCAAGCCATTGATTTACTGCTACACGCATCCGAACAAGCAATTGGCGGCGAAACATTTGTTATGAAAATGAAAGCATGCGAGATTGTCGATTTGATTGGTGTTCTAGAAAGACATTTTGCAGCAAAAGATATTGTTATAAATGAGACTGGGATACGTCCAGGTGAGAAACTCCACGAGGTTTTAATATCAAATGCCGAATCGCGGAACACTTATAAATTTGATGAAAATTATTATGTCATTTTACCTGACAATGCTTCAGAGGATTTGAAGAAAAAATATACAAATTTACCAAAGGTCTCCTTCACCCGATATCAATCCAATGATGAATTAATGTCTTCAGGAGAAATTGAAGACATTCTAATGAAAGCAAATATCCTCACGTCAAGCTCTTTTTCAACGTAACAATAGAGGTGTGACTCAAAAGGTAGTCAAAATATCTCCAAATAGTCCTTATCATTATAATTGTGGTAAGGGATTTTAAAAAGATAAGAAGTATAAAAATTTAACTCTACCATGGGACTTGTGCCTGTGGTGTTTTTATTATAAGGAGAAAAATATCCTCAAACGAATCTTTTTTAATGAACATGAACATTGGCCAGCATTTAAAAGAAAATATGGAGATCGAATCCGTCCCATTGTCATCAAAGAGGTTGAGAAATTTCTTGATTGTGGAAATACCCAAAATGGATTCAAGCTCTTTGAATGTGAATGTTGCTGTGATGTCCGGAACGTTCTTTTGTAAGGGGGGTTTTTGTACCACCTGTTCTGGTGGTGAAAGTGAAGAATGAAGCCTTATTCTCACGGAGGATGTATTGCAGGTAAACCGTCGTCATGATCCACTTGTGTGTCCACATTGCGACAATTATTATGAGTACAAGGGAGAAGTCTGTCTTGAGGATGGTAAATTGAAAATCAAAATAGCTTTATCAAAGGAAGCAAGAAGGAGAGGGTGATTTACTATCACGCGGAGCAACAAACGAGGCAAAAAAGGAAAGAAAAAGAAAGGAACCGAGCACTTGCGTTCTAAGAAGACGAATGTCATTTTGCATTGTTTAACGTGTCATAAGGAAGAGAAAATTCCTTATAACGTAGTTAAAGATTTCGATCTGATGGATGGAGGAAATCCTAGTACCCCACCAAGATCCACGGGTGAACAATGTGGAGGAGAGATGTATCCACAGTACTATAAAGGAATACATGGCCACGAACATAAACTATCGGATATTCTCTAGACTCAATAGACAGAAAAGGACCGGGCAGTTTTTGCCCGGTTTTTCTTATATCCCCTTCTATAAAACGCTTTTTATCTGCCGGACTAATTGTCTTGCCCGATGAGCGGTTGAATGATGATTATGAACTAAGCGGTGCCCCTTTTCAGTGATTCTTTCCCGCTCTTGAGTATTGTTTAAATAGTATTCAGCCCTTTCTGAAAAGTTTTCCTCGTTTATATCTACAAAATGCTCGCCTGGTATTAAGCCAACCTCCTTAAGTTCCGGTAAATCAGGAGCCATTAGTAATGTGCGACATGCAGGGACTTCAAAATATTTGAATGTCACAACTTGACGAACAGAACCGCATGCAAAAAAAAGTTTTGCCTTATTAATAGTCCTGGCATAGTTTTCACCGATCAATGACTTTTCTGCCTGTTTCGTTGTAAAATCCCGCCATCCCGGATGAGGACGATTATAAAACCCGGGGGTATCTTTATAATGCTGTAATATTTTTTCTCTTAATGGATAGATTTGCGGAAGCGAGACCTCTCCCAGCATCATCAAATTGATCGTTTTCTCATCACCGTAATCTTTAAAGATGGAGGTATTGGCAAATTGAGGAAGGAAGAAAACCTGATTATGCCTCTGACCGGGATAATAGTTGTAAAAATTATGCCGACATATTACAAAGAATATTCTAATATTGTTATTCAAAATATACCTTCTTCGCTGTTCCACAAACCGGTGTGCGTCGTTTACCATCAGTCCCACAGGTATGTCGATATCGGCTAAGCCGGTAACGATAGGTGCAAATGTTTTCTTTATATCATTTACTAGTAAGATGAAATCGGGCTTATAGGGAAACTTCCTTAATATCTTGCTAATATGGCCCGATTTTCGATAAACCATCAGGTGCGTTATTTCCGCTAATTCCTTCTCCAATACATCATAGTTATTATTTGTAAAAGTAGATGTATCTGCTGCAATAAGCAGTAACTTCAGAATTGCTTATTCACTCCTTCCAGGAAGTTAAAAACGCCTTCTGATATTGAAAGGCGCTTACTTTACTAAGTTGAAATTTCGTATCCTAATCTTGTTAATGCTGTGTGAAACTTTTGGTTGATCTGCTTCTGCTGATTTTGATTTAAAACAGATTTCCATTTATTCGCCTTGCCTTCTCTCACAAAAGGCATTTTAGGATTAACAAACGGTGAGTTGCCGTTAAGATGGATACTTTGTTTCTTCTCCAATGCTTTCATATTATCAAAAGATGCCCAATCAACGGCTTCGTTGATTTCCTCTTCGGTTCTGTCCAAGTTTAAGAATTTTATAATCCTGTGCGCATTTTTAGAAGTGTTTACAAGAAGATCCTCATATTTAATAAGCAGAAAACCCTTTTTAACCTTATCTCGATTGTCAAGCCAGCTTTCCACATTCTTATCCCATGGACCAGCAGGACCGATAGATCCTTCCATAAATGCATCGAAGAAATCATCAAAATTCCGTGGATCAGCGTAATACTTCCGATTATGATGATGATAAGAAATAACGATATCTCTGGGATCTCTTACCAGATAAATAACCTTTGGATATGTTGGATCATAGCCTTCATGGCTCCATACAAGATGTGGAGAGGGTAGGCCTTTTATCGGCTCGGTGGCAACGTTTTGAATCATTTTCCCTTTTGTCGACCAATCTATTTTAGTCTTATACAATAGGGTGGCAACAAGAAATAACAGGAAATTATTTCCTGATTTAGGGTAGGAAACCAAACAAATATCATCTTCCTGAACTATATAATTCTGATTCTCTGACATAAAATCATCCTTTCTTTTGATCATTTTCCCTATTATGGACCTCCAAGTAATAGGTATCTGGATTATCCGGATTAAAAAGCTCATTAGCCCAGAACAGAACAATTATTTCATCATATGTTATATTTTCAATCGAATGAGTATACCCTGGGGGAATATCCACAACTTGAATGTTTTGGTCTGAAACAATGTAAGTGATTACATCATCTGAATCGATGTTTCTTAATTTAATGCTTGCTTTTCCTTTAATAACACAAAACTTTTCCACCTTTGTATGGTGATAATGATTTCCCCTTATGACTCCTTTTCGTGATGTTGACATAAATATTTGACCAGCTTGGTGCGATTTGATTAATTCAACCAGACTACCCCTTTCATCTTCATACGCAGGCAAATTATATGAGAAGTTGTTCGTGTCTAAATAGGATAAATAGGTGGTGTATAAATACTTAGTAAGCTTTTCGGACAAGTCTGGTATAATCAACGACTCTCTCATATCCCTTATTTTATAAAGGGTATGAGCTAGTTCACCTACCGTAATATGAAAAGTTTGTTTGGTATGATAATAAAATGTTTCTTCTGATTTTTCTTGGTGCAGACATTCCAAAAAGCTATCCACTACATCGTCTATATATACAAGCTCAAGCACTTTGTCGGGATCATGGATATCTATATCGTTGCCATGCGTAATTTCATGACAAAACGTAGCAACAACTGAATTATAATGAGGCTTACACCACTTGCCAAAGACACCCGGAAGCCGGTAGATTTTTACATCTGCACCAGTGTCTTTACCAAAATTTTTCAATACTTCTTCAGCGTCCTTTTTACTTAAACCATAAGGTGTATTTAACTCTGCTTGCGCTGAAGATGAAAAAACGATTGTTGGAGTCTTTTGCTGGTCACTTAAATAGTTGACAATAGACTGAGTAAGCCCTTTATTAACTCTTGCAAATTCTTCGTTATGCTTAGGTCGGTTTACCCCCGCCAGATGATAGACTACATCCGCATTACTTAAATGCTGATAGAGCTGTGACAGGTCATCTCCGCGATAATATTGATTGACGATAATACCCTTTTTTCTATGCAATCTATCAACTAGATTTTTACCAATAAATCCCCCTGCACCGGTTACCAATACATTAATCATTTCATGTCACTCCTTTCCGTTTACAGTTAAAATCCTAACACTATTGAGGATTCTTCTACATATTATGTAATACTCCAAAAGATGTGTAAAAATAGGGCAGGTTAACCATAGGAAAGGAGATTAGGTATGTCAGATTTATATATCCGCACAAAGGATTGGATTGAAAAAAATACCCCGGAGTCAGATATACAAAATGTTTATAAGGAGTTTTATACAAATGAAACTATAAAATATACTCAACCAAAAGGGGATCCACCACAATGGGTTGATTGGGTAAATCCACTATTGTTCGAAAAAAATTATAAGTTTAGTGAATCTTATGTTTCTAAGATAGAAAATGGAAGTGTATGGATGTGTAATAATGGGGAAGGTATAGTTTATGCATTGACACCTGATCGCAAGTGTTTGCAAGATATGGTTTTTCATTTATATTGGCCATTTTTTAAAAAGCAGGCAGTTAAGAAAATCCCTTCTGCATTATACTATAATGGAAATTTAGGGGTTCTAGCCTGGGCAGGGCATACCAATTATTGGCATTGGTTACATGATACGTTGGGACGTTTTCATTTACTTCAACTCAGCGGTTTTAGGATCGATAAATATGTTCTTCCGCCTTTGACATTGCCTTTCCAGCGGGAAACGGTTAAAATGCTTGGCATCCCTGAAGAAAAAATTTTGCAACTTACTCCAGGAAAGCACCTACAGGCTAAAAATTTGATATTGCCTTCCGTTCCGTTTAACACTGGGACATGTGTGAAGTGGACAGTTGAATTTCTTAGGGACTCATTTCTTAAATCAAAATCCCATACAAGCTCATTAAATTTTGAACGTATCTATATCAGCCGGGAAGATGCCTCGTGGAGAAAGGTTTCCAATGAACCTAAACTCATGACAGTTTTAAACAAAAAAGGATTCAGAAAAGTTACTTTGAGCTCCTTAACCGTACAGGAACAAATTGATATTTTTTCTTCAGCCAAAGTTATCATAAGTTCGAATGGTGCCGGTCTTGCAAATATTATGTTCTGTCAGCCGGGAACGAAAATCATTCAGTTATTTACTTCAACATCAGACGAATTCATAAAAATTGGGCAGTATTTAGGTTTGGATTATCGTTTTTTGAAGTGCAGGATTGCGAATCCCGCATCCAAAGCACATGAAGTCCTACAAAACATTGTGGTTGATGTGAAAAAATTATCAAGGATTCTGGAAGATGAGGGGATAAATTAGTTATTAGAAGTCTACTTTTGCATGAACAATTAAGTAGTCCCTGATAAAATTAGGTAAGGAGTCAAATTAAAGCTACAGTTGACTTTTGATTAATTTATCGAGGAAGGGATTTAGGTACACTGCATGTGCTGATGAAACCCCATAGGCTCTTTTTACCGCTTATGATGAAGCGCCTCCATTAATAGGACACGAGCAAGGTCAAAGTTAGACATGGAGGAGGGTTTATTGATTACTTTTATTAAAGAGTAGGGGCATTACTATTTCCCCTTCGTTATTTGTTCCAAAACAAGTCAACATTATATCAACAGTAAAAAAACCTTAGCAATCAATGGATGAAAAACATCCATTGTGCTATTTAATTTGAATTGAATGTTTTTATAAAATCATTCCACTTCGAGTCGTTATATTTCGTGATGCTTTCCATATGTTCCCGGACATTATAAACAGTAAAGTCATGATAACGAAACTGAGAGGTCTTTATTAACCTGAATAACACACTTACGTCTTCATAAAGCCTTCCATTTTCAAACTCGATTACCGGAAATCCCCCTTCTTCCTTTAAAGTTGAGGTTCGGTATACTCTTGGTCCAAGTGGAAAACGATAAGTTAGTAATTGAGTCACCCCATTGATGGGGATTCCTTTGGCAACCCCTTTAAAGAGCACATCCCCATCTAATTGCTTCCACTTTCTGAGATTTCCATACAAAACGGAAAAATCCTTAGGAAGGTATGCCAAGTAATTTTTAATAATGGAAACAGCATCAGGATCAAGCCAATCATCAGCATCAAGCTCCAGAATAAAGTCAGACTTCACATGTAATAATAATTCGTTTAAAGCTCTTGCTTTTCCCCCATTCTTTTTTTTAAATACTTTAACCTGTTTCCCGTCATCCCATTGTTGTAGTTGTGAAAAGGAATTGTCCGTAGATCCATCATCAATGATTAGTACCTGTTCAAATTGTTCACTTTGTAAAAGACAAGAGACAATGGCAGTTTCTACATACTTCCCCATATTAAAATGTGAGATCATAACAGATACCGTTGGGTATTCCTTTTTGACTTTTTGTAGTTGGTACTTCTGTATAAATTTTTCCTTTTCGATGGTATTGGTAAAACTATTTTTCCTTGCTTGCCTTACTAAGTTATCTTTAATTAGTTGACGGGAGTCTCCTACATTTGAAAGCCAAGCTGGAAAAAGGGCCTCTTTGAAGGGTAGTTGGTGGTTTGACAAGAACTTTTTTCTTTTAAGAAAAGAGGTACAGACTAATAATGGGAAATGGATAACACTGTTCCGATTATGATGCAAGGTTACTAAAACTATTTTTTTATGGGAAAGCTGTAGGGAATCGGTATTTATAGTTGGAGAAAGGTAGTCCGTACTCTGAAGAAATAATACGTAAGGTGAGGATAAACAATAAATGGTATCATTCAGTATTTGCCCTGGGCCATTAACCCCACTATCTAAAAATTCAATTTGATCAAACCAATCATAGCCGTGTATCATATCTATAGACATTCCTTGTTCCAGGATAACAATAATAGATTTCAACCTAGATTTAATTTTTTTTAAAGAGTTTAAAGCCTTTTGTAGCACGCCCAGATCAGTATAGTGAACAAGGATGGCGGTTACATCTTTCAATATTTAGCCCTCCGTTCTTTTAAATACTACCCATATTAATTGGTACAGGGTTTAATAATACATAATTATGATTTTGAAAATGATTATATACCTGTCAATTTGCATATTGAAGTAAGGTTATTTAATTTTGACTCTCCACAAAACAAATAACTCAAAGAAAGAGCAAGATAAAGATATTCCTTTTACTTAAAAAACAAAAGAGAACCCTGCCTTCTAAAATCAGGGTTCTCTATTTAATTGGCTTCATCCTTCTGTGATGTTCTTATTAGTTGTATTATTGTTTAAAGTTGTTAAGACTCCAACTAGTGGTGTTAATATTGTAGTGGCATTTGGCATGTTAATGGTTGCTGGTGTACCAACTGGATCACAATCTTCAGGATCAAAATCGTAGAATTTGCCGTTTCTCTCAATTCCTTGACGAGGTGAGTGCGCAGAATGGCTTTGAACAGATGGAAGTTTATAAGTATTGATCCCACACCTGTAGCAACCCCTCAGGAGTAAGAACCTTAGAATCTGGCGGACCCACCTTTGGAAACAACCTCCGAAAGTTAGAGCTAATAAATCTAACTTTCGGGATGTTTTTTATGGCAAAATATAGTGAAGAGTTTAAAATGAAGTTTGTCGCCGAGTATTTAGGTGGAAACATGGCAAAAAATTTAATATGGGTAGCCAAACACCTATACGTGATTGGGTAAAATCGTATGAGTCTCAAGGAATGAATGGGTTAAAACGAAGAAAAAGGAAGAAAAGAAGTTAACTCGTGAAGAAGAGTTGGAACGCGAGAATGAACTACTAAGGCTAGAAAATGCATACCTAAAAAAGCTGAAAGCTTATCCGAATGCGTTCCACGGAAAGCACAAGCAAATGTGGCATTCGAACTCAAAGAAGAAGGATCCGATTAATAGATATTCTCGTTGTAGTATGCATTCCTGAAGCAACCTATCACTATCATGTGAAAAACTTTGAAATAGAAGATCCGAACACAGAACTAAAAGCACTCATTACACACTTATTTAAGAAGTTTCATGAACGTTACGGTTATAAACGTATCACGAAAGAATTAAAGAAATTAGGACATCTTATCCATCATAAAAAAGTGTACCGAATCATGCGAGAACTAGGGTTAAAATGTGTGAAATTTATGAGGAAATCTCGCAAATACAATTTTTATAAGGGGAACGTTGGAAAAGTAGCGAAAAACCGATTATCCTGCCGTTTTAACACACCTATTCCTCTTCAAAAGCTAGTTACTGACAATACAGAATTCAAGTGTCTAGGTGAAGAGAAGTTATATTTAAATCAGATTCTTGACCTTTATAATGGAGAAATTGTTTCTTATGGTATCAAGAAAACGTTAGATCTTGTCATGGAACCTTTAAAAGAAGCGATAGAGTTGATAGAGAATCGTGCAATCTATCGCACTACCACCCATTCCAATGGGTGAGGACATTAAAAGAAAATAAAATATTCCAAAACATGTCACGAAAAGCAACCTGCGCAGACAATGCTTCGATGGAGAATTTCTTTGGTATTTTAAAGCAAGAAATGTATTATGGGGAAGAATTAGTAATCTATGAAGAATTAAAAAGACGGATTGAAGAATATGTCTACTGGTACAACCATGAACGATCAAAAGAAAAATTGGCTAGATTAAGTCCAGTAGAATATAGAACTCAACCCAACCAATCAGCTGCATAATAAAACTCTAACTTTTAGGGGTAACCTCCTTTCCCCCCCCTATTATATCAACCTATTTTTCTAGATTAATTATTCATATTCAAAAAAATAGACTAATGAACAGGCTTAAATTATAAACTTACATATCATAATAGGGAAAATAATTTCTCAGAAAGGAGATGTACAATGGCTAAATGTAGAAATAACGGAAAGCTAAATAACGTAAAACTAAATAACGCAAAAGAGAGTACCATTGAAGATGACTGTGTATGTGGGGTAGTGAGAAGTATTATTGAAGCACAAGATGCTATTATGGATGACGACTGCACAACCAGCTGTAACACGTCAATTCGGCAACTTTTGGCTCAAGGTTCAGGTAATGGACCAACTAACACCACCATACCAATTGTGCTTTATTGTGAAGGAACATGTAAGCCGTTTTTCGGCAGTGGTATCTTTCAGGGTATTACAGGAGACGGGGATAACTTCTTCGGGTGCGTCCAATCTCCGATTTTCAGGGCTAAAAACTTTGTAAAAGATAGCAAGTGCTGTGTAAAACTAGAACTATTATTACCAGTTGACGAGGAGGGAGATATCCAAGTCTGCGACGACCATGATGTTTGTTCTTATTTTCCATCGGATTGTGTGATTACAGATTTCCAGGCAACTGGTATCTGTATAACTGTGGACTTGAAGCACTTTATGGGAGTAACTTGTTTGGATCCTGTTACTCCTATCCCTGCACACGAAGCTCTTTCGCCTACCGGGTATAGATAATAGAACCAAACTTTTAGGAAGAAGTTGCTAATAATATGTGCTAATATATTAGGGTAGATAAACAAGAATAAATAATAAGTTAGCATATTTTAGTAGTGTAGGGGAAAGAGATTCCACAACTCATATTCTCCCTTTTTATATAAGGAGCCATTTTGTTGGCTCCTCAGCTTGTAGAGAAAGTAGGTGTTTTTTCTCTACAAGCTTTTTTAATTCTGTCATAACTATTTCATTAAGTAAGAAATTTTATTGAAAATAAACTCCCACACACCTAGCCTAGCTTTGCTAGGTGTGTGGCAATCTTCTTCATGTTCTGGCACGCTGCTGTGAGTAGTACTTACTCACTCGCATTGTGCAATCCCCTTAACCTGCAGTAGCGAAGCCCATGTAGTTCTTTCGAATCTGCGAAGCTCCGCTCAACTTTCTCTTTTCTATATTTATAAAGCATTTTTCCAGATTGTGATAACCTATTCAATCTAACTTTTTCCTTGAATTCTTCCCAAAGATGCCAAGTTATTACTTTTTGATGATTCTTCGATCTTGTACATGGGTCTAATAATGGGCAACTTGCACACAATTTGGGATCTGATTTATATTCCCTGTATCCATCTCTACTGGTAGTAGAATAGGTTAAATTTTGTCCATTCGGACAAATGTAAATGTCTTTTTCCTTATCATATTTAAACTTCCACTTTGGAAATAGACCTTTTGTTGGATGGTATCTACGATGGGCAATTACTCCAAAATAATTATTAGTACCACTTTAAACTATTAGGATAATAAAGAACAGGCTGTCGAAAAAACCTACTTTCATGAAAGCTATGTTAAACAACTCTAAGCTATTTGAAAAATACGAATATATGCTCTTGGGTAAAGTGTCTTAGTTGAGGGTTAACAAGTAAATACAAAAATGTGTTCAATAAAAGTAGAGGTTTATAATGAATCAAACTAAAAGTGAAGTGAAAAATAATACTCTTTAATACAGGTGGTGTATTTTTGATACTGTAAAAGGAGTGACAAAATTAGATGTTTATTGACGAAAAGAGGATATGCTCCCTTCATCCTACTAACCTCACTTATATTTACTTCCTTAGTCTGATTCCACTCGATCTATCATGCAGAAGTCCTTATTTCTTTTAGTCCTTTTGACGAATATCTTAAGGTTCAAATCCATGTTATTCTATCCATAGACAACTAGATTCGTATAATTCTAACTATTCAGTTATAGGGGGGTGGCATTTAAAGTAAAATCTCATTTCCAGCGCTTCTGTTTGAAATGAATGCACTAGATTTTAATATTAATAAAATTATAGTTAATAGAAAATATTGCAGTATTTATTTGTACGGTATCTAACAGGACAAGCGTTGGAGAAATAAAGAAAAGGGAGTTTTGTATTAATTAGTCTTCCAGAGTGTAACAACAAATCTTAAATTTAGGAGGTTTGTAAGTTGAAAAAGACTATTAAAAAGTTGATTACTATTGTTGGTTTTACTTTACTATTTACATTTGCCCTGTCCATTATAAGTACAGATGAAGCATCTGCCTATAATTGGACTCGTACTTTACAAGAAGGTTCTAGTGGTTCGGATGTTCAAGAATTACAAATAAGAGTAGCTGGTTGGGCTGCTGATTCCCCTTCGCAAACGTATGTTGCTGTTGATGGTCAGTTTGGGCCTGGGACAAGAGCGGCGGTAATGCGTTTTCAAAGAGCATATGGATTAGCGGTTGATGGAATTGTTGGCCCTGTAACACAAGCAAAATTAAATGAGTTAGAACGTTCAAATGGAACGAAGCATTTTAGTTATACAGAATTTTATTCAAAGGATGGTAGTGGCTTTAGTGGTGGAAATGTTTCATCAACGACGGTTAGAGAAAATGTTCGGAGAATGATGTATAAGCTAGAAGCAGTTCGCGTGAAAATAGGAAACAAACCAATTACAATCAACTCTGGCTTCCGAAGTGTTTCCCACAATAATAGTATCCCTGATGCTTCACCGAATAGCCAACACACATACGGAATTGCAGCAGACATTAAGTCTTCTGGTGCTTCCATAACAACTATCAGAACTGCTGCCAAATCCTCAGGTTTTAGTGGTGTTTATAATGGAAGTTCTTATACCCACGTAGATAGTAGAATAGAATATCCATACGGGGCTCAATATTGGTATTGGCCGTAATCAAACTAGATTTTTTGTGGTGTTTGGTAGAGCCTGAACAAAAACATAGTTAATTGGGAAAGGCATCATTTTCTTAATGGGTTTGGATTTGGAGAAAGTATATATAAAGTAATAAAAGGGGTGCAATCGCATCCCTTTTCGTTATGGAAAATAACAATATAATTGCACACTATAGGGTTTTTGTGGAAGCTTTGGATCAGACCTTCTTGCTAGAGAAATCTTATTCTATGTATGTGTATGCTGCGCTGTACAGTAGGTCTGTATTACCACAAATCACACCCCTTCTCTTGTATGATGAATATCTACCAAACAAAAAAATCTAAACTGGCTAGTAGGGCTCGTACCTTGCTTGCACAGTTTAGATCTCTATTATTTTAAAGACTATACGGTTTATTGTTCGTCATCATCTTCGTCCTGATCATCATCATCGTCATCTTCGTCTTCATCATCATCGTCGTCATCGTCATCATCATCGTCTTCATCATCTTTATTTTTACGCTCTTTTTCAGCCTTTTTCTTTTCGGCTTTAGCAGCTTTTTCTGATGCTTTCTTTTGTGCTTCTTCTTGCTTTTTAGCTGCTTCGCGTTTCTTTTCTTCCTGTTTCTTTTGCTGCTCTTCTTGTTTTTTTAACGCTTTACTTGCTTTTTCTTCTTGCTTTTTCAGTGCTTCACGTTGCTTCTCTGCAGACTTATTATCAGCTTTGGCTTGCTTTTCTACTACTTTAGCAGAAGAAGCAAGTGATTTTACTTCGTCATCTTTATCTTCGTCTTTATCTTCATCTTCATTGTTCTCATCTGTAATATCTTCATCTGTTTCTTCATTGATTTCTTCTATTTCTTCGTCTAGTTCAGCTTCTAGTTCCTCTAGTTCTTCTTGATATTCTTCTTCATCTAAATTTCCAGAAGCAAGTTTTTCTTCTAGTTTAGCAAGCTTTTTATTGAGTTTCTTCTCAAGCTTTGCTTGGGACTTAGCAATATTTTTTTGCAGAGCATCTTTTGCTTTAGGATTTGAAATCTTTTCTATAGCTGCAGTTAACGCAAGGATATTTGCTGAGAGCTTCTCCTCTAATGCAGCACGGATCGGATCAACAGAAGTAGTATCTTCCTCTACCAAATCCTCCGTTTGTTCTTCACTTTCTGTTGGAACGGTCTCGGTATCTTCTTCTTGTTCAGAGATTTCTTCATTATCAATAGATGCTTCTTCGTCTACAGATTCATATTTAGCAAGCGCTTCTTCTTGTTGTTGTAGTGCTGTTTCTAGGGTTTCTTGCGCAAGTTCTTCTTCCCCTTGGGCAAGTAAGGCTTCAGCCTCTTTAATACGTAGTTCTGCAAATTCAGCCAGTAGTTCAGCTTCTTTTACGTCATCAAATGTTAATGCAAGCTGTACGTTTTCCTTTATTTTTTGAACAAAGTAAAAGAAATCTCCTGGTAGTAAGGAAGGGATATTTTCTTCTACATCTTCTTCATCTACTTCTTCATCCGTAGATTCTTCAGGTACTTCTTCTACTTCCGATTCCTCGTCAGAAGTTACTTCCTCTGAAGTTTCAACAACTTCAGTTTGACTATCATCTATATCCTCGTTTTCTTCCGCAAAAACAAAGCTTGTCCCAACGGTTAATGTAAGGATAATAGATAAGATACCAGTAATAAATAGTTTACTAGCTTTTAACATAAAAAAACCTCCTAAATCAAATAGATTATTTGAATCAGAAGAATTTTGAATTAACTCTATGAAGTTTGAGTCATTCTCCATCCTTCAGCGGTTCAGCCACCATAGTAATTTGTTTACCGTAGGCCTGTAACTTTGCGTCTCCGTTTTTCAACTGGATTTGCCTTTTTCAAATGAGAAACGACTTTATTGTTCAACCGTCTATCATTTAACTACATAATAATACAAACTTTTAAAATTGTATATAGATAAAACTTTCCAAATGGGGTCGGTGTCACTTGTTGGGGGAAGTAGGGGGGGTATACAGGAAAAACAAAATCGGACTATAAACTAAAATGTGATCGAACGATTTAGTCCAGGTGAGCAGAATGGCATTATTTCATGTTTGAATTATTAGATTCTGCTATTCAGCGTCCCCAGCAGTCTGCCTTTGGTAAAGATGCCTATCAAACAGTTTTTGAAAAGCTGGAGACTATTTGAATCGATTGCCAAAAATTAATTTGGGACAAAGGGTCTGACCCTAAATCTTTTCAGTTGCTCCAATAATAGTTTTATGCTTCTAATGTATACACTGTGGTAAAAATACAAATATGGGTTTTAAATTGGATAATTTATTCATCACAACAAAAATGTAAGCGGTTAAATAAATTGTGATGAAGTACTGAGTATTCGATATATTCCGGTGATATACTAATATTGTAAGTGGGAGGGCTTCTATATGAGTATTACTGCTAGGGATAATCTTATAAAGTATCTGATTCGTAAGAAAAAGGTTAGCTTAAATGACCTTATGTTGAAATTTGGCATGTCTAAGGTTGTTACAATTGACTTGATTAATGAAATAAATAAATCCTTTAAAAGCGATATAATTTTTTCAAATCAACAAGGGATTTATATGACGGAGCAATCTAAAATGATTTGTTACAATCAGATATTTCGTGGAAAGGCGCCTTTATTTGATTGCTTTGAAAGTGATGAACGTTATGTACTAATCATTATTAAATTGCTGGTAGATCAAGAGTTTTCTTCCTTACAAAAACTTGCTGATTTTTGTCTTGTTAGCAGAAATACTATTCTAAATGACATGAAAGTTATAAAAAAAATTCTTGGACTGAAAGGGCTATCTGTATCCTATTCAAGAAAAGAAGGCTATTTGATTTCAGGTTCGGAATTCAACATTCGCAATAAGCTTGTGACCATGGTTAAGCAATTGTTGAATATGCCGGCGGGGAAAATAATCCTTAATGAAAAACAAATGGTTAATGGAGAAGAGATTTTTAGATTACGAAAGAGGTTAGAAAAGGTAGAGAGTAGGATTGGTATCACATTAACGGATGAACAATTGGAAGATTTACCTTATATTTTGCAATTTATTATTAAGCGGGCAAGTCATTTTCAACAAAACTGGACCTTTCAAATTGCAAAATATGATATTCAAAATACGATAGAGTTTCCGGAAATAAAAGGGATGTTTTGGGATTATAATTCGTTAAAAGAAAGCGATTTACTGTATTTATCTTTACAAATTCTATCCTCCAACATGGTTGAGTCAGCTTTTAGAATCTCTGAAGGGGATGAAATCTCACTTGCTACAGATCAATTTATGGATCATATAGAAGCCTATTTAGCAATTCAGTTTACTCAAAAGAACGATTTGAAAGAGAAGTTAATTTTACATGTAGGTCCTGCCATTTACCGAAGTCTAATTGGTTTTAAAATTAATAATCCATTAGTGGATGAATTCATTGAACAATACGAAGATATTTATAATATCGTGCTCAAGGCTGTGGAACCATACGAAAAAATTATTCAAAGTAAACTTTCTCAAGAAGAAGTAGTCTATTTATCTATGATTGTCTTGAGTTGGGTTTTAAAGACAGAAGAAGCAGAGAGTTTGTTTAAGGCAGTCGTTCTCTGTCAAAGCGGTACGTCGGTTTCGAAACTGCTACTTTCATCTTTAAAGCAAATGTTTAAAGAGATAGATTTTGTTGGCGCATTTGCTGTAAGGCAATATTGTGAATTCGAAGAAGTGGATTTTGTTTTCACAACAGTACCGATTGAGACACAAAAGCCAACTTTTCTAGTACCTTCTTTGCTGGATAAAGATAGTAGGAAAACATTAATACAACAAGTTTATCAAGAGATTCAAGGAAATAATAAGCGAATTACTCAAAAACTTCTTTCATCCATCGAGGAATTTATTCCAAGGGAGAATTTAAAGAAAGTTAGTGACCGAATTACCGATATTTTTCAGCATCAGTTTCGTAAACCAAGTATAAGTGATTTAGAAAAGGAAACTGATCAATTTATATTTACCCACGAACATATTAGTATATTTACCCGCTTGATTGAGTGGGATGATTTAGTAGATTACGCTTTGGAGCCACTCTTAAGAAGAGGGAGTATAACAGAACAATATGTGAAAGTTGTCAAAGATATTTTTTATTCAAAGTATGACAACATGTTGATTGCGCGAGATGTATACCTACCGCATGCAAGTCCTGAATATGGTGTGAATCAGATGGATTTTCAAATTATAATTTTAAAGCAACCAATTCATATGCCAAATGGAGATGATTTGAAAGTGGTAGTAACACTAGCACCTGATGTAGATAACAAACATGTATCTACATTAATAAAGTTAAACACTTTATTTAATGATGATAATGTGTTTGCGCAGATATACCAAGAAAAAGATATTGGTGCAATCCAGGCTGTATTGAACAACTAGGGGGATCTTTAGTCATGAATTATGCAGACTTATTTGATGAAGAATTAATCTGTATCAATAAAGAATTTTCATCAAGAGAAGAGTTATTTGAAGAGTTAAGCAACATTTTGTATAGCAAAGGATATATAGAAAAAACTTTTAAATATGCAATTAAGAAGAGAGAATCGGAATATCCAACAGGTTTAGCAACGGATGTTATGAATCTTGCTATTCCACATACTGATGTAGAGCATGTTAAAAAACCGTTTATTTTTGTTGCTAAATTGAAAAAAACGTTACCATTCATTCAAATGGGGACGAATGAGGATGTAATCAATGTGGATAACATTTTTATATTAGGTATTAAAGATCCTTCTAAGCAAGTTAATTTACTATCGAAAATAATGGAAAAGTTACAAGATGGAATCTTTAAAGGAAACTATACATCTATCTCGGATGAAAAAGAAATGGCAACATATTTAAAACAAACGTTTGGGAGTGAAAAATAATGAAGAAGGTTATTGTAGCGTGTGGGAGTGGTGTGGCTACAAGTCAAACAGTAGCTTCAAAAGTAAAGAAGATTTTGGAGGAAAATAAAATAAAAGCCGACGTAAGTGCTGTAGATATTAAATCTTTAGATAAATATGTAAAAACTAGTGATGTATATATTTCGATTACTAAAAATACTAAAGAATTTAATATTCCAACGTTAAATGGTATTGCGTTTTTAACAGGTATGGGAATTGAGGAAGAAACAAAAAAATTATTAGATTTATTAAAGTAATGAAAAAAGATATGTAATCCAGGTAAAGAGGGGGAGTTATTCATGGGTTTTATTGAATCTATTTTCGATTATATATTAGGACTTGGTGCAGAAGTATTTGTTCCTGGACTAATGATTGCAATTGGTTTAATAGTTGGAATGAAATTCCGAGAAGCCTTTAACGCTGGTATTATTCTTGGTGTTGCATTCATTGGTATGAACCTTGTAATTGGTTTTATGCTAGATGCCTTAACACCGGCAGCACAAGATTTGGCTGAAATGACTGGAATTGATTTAACTGCTGTTGATGGTGGCTGGACTACTGCTGCGACGCTATCCTGGGCATGGCCATATGCATTTCTAATGTTTCCTATTCAGTTGATTATTAACGGTATTATGTTGTTCTTTAACTGGACAAAAACATTGAACGTAGACCTTTGGAATGTTTGGGGAAAGATTTTTACCGCTGTGGCTATTACAGGCGTAACAGGAAATCTCTATATTGCCTTAGTTGGTGCTTCTGTTATCGTTGTAGTCGAACTATTACTATCTGATTTAAACCAACCTTCTATTGAAAAGGTAACTGGTATTCCAGGTGTAACGGTATCTCACGGGATGAACATTTTAACAGTTACATTAATGCCTATTGACTGGGTATTAAGGAGATTTAAGTTCTTTAACAAGAAGATGGATGCGAACGCCTTACGTGAAAAAATAGGTGTATTTGCAGAGAATAATGTAATGGGCTTTATCATTGGTATTTTATTAGGTTTTGCAGCAGGTTACTCGATAGCAGATGCGTTAATTCTTGCAATGCAAGCAGCCGCAGCATTAACTTTATTCCCAATGATTGCAAAACTATTCATGGAAGCGTTGTCTCCACTTTCTGAAGCAATCAATGAATTTATGAAAAAGCGATTTAAGGGTCGTGAAATGTATATTGGACTTGATTGGCCAATTCTTGCAGGATCTAGTGAAGTATGGGTTGCAATTATTTTAACTGTGCCATTCACATTATTACTAGCATTTATTCTTCCAGGGAATGCAGTTCTACCATTTGCTGGTATTCTAAACATCGGATTGGCTGTACCGGCATTAATTGTAACAAGTGGTAACTTACTAAGGATGATGGTACTAAGTATTTCTGCTACACCAGTATTCTTATATGTTTCCACATACTTTACGGATATTATTACAGATCTTGCAAGAACAACAAATGCTGTTGCGCTCGAAGAAGGTCAACGGTTAACGTGGAGTACTGTTGAGTACCCTGTATTTCGCTTCATTTTAACGGAATTGGGTAGTTTTACATTAATTGGAATAGGAATGGTTGTTGCTTGGATCTTATTATTCTTATTCTACCGTCAACAAATGACCAAACGTAACGAAGAATTTAAAGCAGAAGTAGAGGAAGTTGCTTAAGATGAATTACACAATTACACTTAACCCGGCAATTGACCGATTGATATTCCTTGATGAAAAAATGGAAAACAGAAAAACCAATCGCATCACAGATGTAGCTTATGATATTGGTGGAAAAGGTACACATGGTTCTTATGCGATGACGAAATTAAATGTGAAGAATAAAGCCCTTGGTTTCATGGGTGGGTTAAATTCGGATAAATTTCAACGAATCTTAGAAACGAAAGGAATATCGAACGGTTTTACAACAGTAAAAGGACAAGCGACTAGAGAATGTTATGTTGTAATTGATCGTGATTCTACTGGCACTACGATGTTAACCGAGAAAGGTCTGAAGGTGTCGAGAAATGATGTTGACACCTTCCAGACTAATTTAAAAAAGATAGTAAATTACGGAGATTTTGTATTAATAGCAGGTTCATTACCTGTGGGATTTTTCTTGGAAGATTTAAAAAAAATGATTAAAATCTTGAAAGAAACTGGTTGTTTTGTTGCATGTGATTTATCAGGGGACGCATTAAAGTTAGCTACAGAAGTTGGAGTAGATTTTATTAAACCAAATGAGTTTGAGATCAGAGAGTTAAATGATAAAGAAGAGGAATTAATACCTTTTCTTAAAAAGTTAAATAAAAAAATATCGTACATTGTTGTATCCCTAGGGCAAGAAGGTAGTTATTGTATTCACGATGGTGAAGTTTACCGTGTGAAATCTCCATTTGTAAAAGAAGTAAATGATACTGGAGCTGGAGATTGCTTTGTAGGTGCATTTTTGGCAGGGATAATTATGAAACAAACTATTGAAGAAACTCTACGTTTAGCTAGTGCGTGTGCTGCTAGTAAAGTGATGCACAATGATAGTTCAACTTTTAACTTGAATGAAGTCGAAAGGTTAATACATCAAGTGGAAATTTCTAAATATTAGGAGGGAGAATTATATGTTATATCAAAAGGAACGTGAACAATTAGCTGATATTGTAAAAAAGATGTTCGATCGTTACGAAACAAATACAGCCGGAGGTAATGTTAGTGCACGAGTTAGTAATGAACATATCATTATGTCCCCAACATTAATGTCACAAAAACATCACTGTGATATCTCTCCATATCAAGTTCTCGTAGTAGACATGGATGAAAACATTGTAGAAGGTGATGGTCGGATTACTCGCGAAATTAATATGCATATGGCTTGCTACAGACATAATAACAACATTGGAGCAGTTGTACACGGTCATTCCTTATATTCTATGGTGTTTGCTACCATGGGGATGGATATGCCTAATCTAACAGAAGCAACTCAAAAGTTCGGAAAAATTAAATGTTTGGATTTTGCTCCTGCTACGTCTTCAGAGTTGGCTGGTAAGGTACGTGATTACCTTGAAAAAAAAGGTCATGATTCAGTTATGAATACAATCTTATTAAATCGACATGGTGTCTTAGTGACGGATAAAACATTAGAAAAAGCTTATGATGATTTAGGCCGCCTTGAATATAATGCGTATATTGCAGAAAAATCCCTTGTCTTTGAAAAACTGGGTATAGCTAAACTTAACCAAAAAGAATACGACTTTAATCTCGTTGAATAAACAAAAAATAATCTTTAATCTGCTAGTTTTTTCTGCTTCACTATGCCTAGTTATTTCATTTTTCAAACGGGATCTTTTCTTAACAATATTAGCGTTAGGGTTCGCATTAGGAGCTCAGGTTATTTTTCGAAAATGGCATCCACGCAAGATTTATTCATATAAAGAGGTAATGGAGGAACGAAAGAGAAAGTCAGAAGAGGAATGTAAATCATAGCGTTCTAGATATACAGATTTTGGGTAGAGAGAGGAGTAGATTATTGATGTTATTAGTGAATGAACGTAAGAAGATTATTGAATATGGAAAAAAACTGTTGGATACAGGTTTGACGGTAGGAACGGGTGGCAACATTAGTATTTTTGATAAAGAGAGTGGCTATATGGCGATAACTCCTAGTGGAATTGAATATCATAAGTTGAAGGATGAAGATATTGTCATCATGGACCTATACGGAAATGTGGTGGAAGGAACATTGAAGCCTTCAAGTGAACATCAGATGCATTCAATAGTTTATCAAAACCGATTTGAAGCAAATGCAATGATACACACCCATGCACTATATGCTACGACTGTATCTTGCTTAAATAAAGACTTACCTGCAGTTGATTATTTAGTTGCGCATGCAGGGGGACCGAATGTTCGTTGTGCAAAATATGCTACTTACGGTACGAAGGAGCTAGCAGAAAATGCCTTAGCAGCTATGAAGGAAAGGAAGGCTGTCTTGTTAGCAAACCATGGGATAAATGTAATTGGAAATAATTTAGATGAAGCATTTGCCATTACGGAACAACTTGAATTCTGTGCTCGTTTATATTGGCAGGCAAGTGCAATTGGCTTACCTGTCATTTTACCGAAAGAGGAAATGGAAATGATGGTTGGAAGGTTTCAAAATTACGGACAATAAAATTGACTAGAAAAGAAGAAACAATCTAAGAATTCATATCTGGTTAAGCCACTCTAATGTTACTAGAGGTGTATTGCTGCTTTAATAGATAGACTTTTAAGTTTTCCCAGGATGTAACTACTTCTTCTTTAACAATAAAAGGCTAGCTGTTCTTAAATAATACTGTACTTCAAGTTAATGCACATACTTTTGAAGTGAACATAAAGCAAGGATATGGAGATAAAGACTAGTAAACGCTCCCTCCCTTTCTATCTATGAAAGGGAGGGGTTTGGTTATGCCACTAAGGCACCAGCACCCAAGTGTCGCGCATCGCTATCATTCTTGAATTTCTGGCTCTGGATAGTCTATCCCTTTTGTATCTACTTCTACCTTTTCCATTCGTTTATTGTTACCATCACGGTCGCTAGTTACGATCTCATCAACTACATCCATTCCTTCTAATACCTTTCCAAATGCAGCATAATCCCCGTCAAGATGTGGAGAATTTTCTACCATGATGAAAAACTGTGAACCAGCTGAGTCCGGATGATTGGAGCGTGCCATAGAAATGACGCCACGATCGTGTTTTAGATTGTTTTCAAATCCGTTAGAACTGAATTCACCTTTGATCGAATAACCCGGTCCTCCGGTTCCATTGCCCTCAGGATCTCCACCTTGAATCATAAATCCAGGAATAACGCGATGGAATATAAGCCCATCGTAATATCCTTGTTCGATTAAAGATACAAAGTTATGAACCGTATTCGGAGCAATATCAGGGTACAATTCCACTAAAATTTTTCCGCCATTTTCCATTGTGATGGTAACAATTGGGTTTTCTTGGTCAGATGCAGAAGTATCTGCTTCTGTTTGCTTATCAGAATTCGTATGTTCTTGTTCATTTTCGTTTTCAGATGCTGTTCCACACCCTACCAGTATCAATATCAAAGAAAGGGCAGCTATGCTTGTGAGATATTTTAAATTCTGTTTCATGGTTAACCTCCTATAATTGTTCCAATGCATACCATTAGTCTATCGAATTATGGAGGGGCTGTCACTATTAGCGTACATGGGAAAGTAGCCCCTCATACTATAAGAGGGGACTACTTTATGAAATCATCAAAACTGTCTCTGTGCCTCACTCTTCTTGCATTACCTTATTTGTGCTCTTCCGATGATCGTAACGTTCTGAAATCTGAATTTTATATTCTAGATTTTGTTGATATTCCTTCGAGAAAACACAGGAATAAAGAACATCTAATAAGAAACTAATCGAGTTATTGGTGCTAAAGCTGCCTATTTTGGAATATAATTTTTCCCTTGTTGTAATATGAAATACACAATCGGCATGTTTACTTAATGTATTATCCCCAATGCTTGTTAGCGCGATAATGGGGGTTTTTCTTCTTTGGAGTAAAGGAAGAATATTTTTCGAGACAAGACTTTCACCACTATAGGAAATCAAAATAGCAACCGTCTGAGAATTAGAGCTTGCTGCTTCAAATTCCGAATCAACGGAGCAGATGCTAACTCGTTTTCCAATCCGATTCATATGTGCTTTAAAATCATGGCAGAGGATCAGATTGTTATTAATGCCAAAGATTTTAATTTCTTCTGCTTGATCTAAAAGGCTGGTTGCTTTTTGTAAATCATCATAATTCAAAAGGGATAATGTGTCTTTGATGGTGGTTTGATGTAATATTGCCATTTTGTTCGCGATGTTCAATAGATGATCATGCTCGTGAAATGGGAAATTTGCATCCACATCCGTAAAATGTCTATTGAGGTACTCCACTTCTTTAAGAAAATGATCTTTTAGTTCAATCCAACCATTATATCCGAGCTTTTTAGCAATTCGAATAACTGTCGAAGGATGTGTAAATGTATCTTCTGCTATCTGTTTGGTAGTCTTATCTTGCATTAATTCTTGTTGCTCTAGCATATAGTTGATAATTGCCTTTTCAGATGGGGAAAAAATGTCTTCTTTCATTTTTTCAGTTAGTAACATATCGCATCACCTATGTTTACTATACCAATTTGTAAATGATATTTACAAAAATATACGATTTTTGTAAACGAATCTGTAAACATCACATGATTATCGCCGAAGTCGCTTGTTTCTCATTTTCTCCAATTTATAATAAGGGTGTAATTGTGAAAACAGTAACAATAATTATTGTGATATAAGACGAAGGAGGAATAATGAATGACTAAAGGTGTTAAAATTGTAACCATTGGTGGAGGAAGTAGTTATACCCCTGAACTTATGGAAGGTTTTATTAAACGATATGATGAACTTCCTATCAGAGAAATTTGGCTAGTCGATATAGAAGATGGAAAAGAAAAACTCGAAACAGTAGGTGCCATGGCGCAAAGAATGTGGGATGCTTCCCCTTATGATGTAAAAGTGCATCTAACATTAGATCGTCGTGAGGCGTTAAAAGATGCGGATTTCGTTACAACCCAATTCCGTGTTGGATTATTAAATGCACGTGTAAAAGACGAACGTATTCCACTATCATATGGAATGGTTGGTCAAGAAACAAATGGTCCTGGTGGTATTTTCAAAGCGTTCCGAACCATTCCGGTAATCTTAGATATTGTAGAAGATATGAAGGAACTATGTCCGGATGCTTGGTTGATTAACTTTACAAATCCTGCTGGTATGGTAACAGATGCAATTATGCGTTACGGTAAGTGGGAAAAAGTGATTGGATTATGTAATGTTCCAGTTGGTGCTATGATGGCCGAGCCTGAATTAATTGGAAAATCACTAGATGAGCTTGTATATGCTTTTGCAGGCATCAACCATTTCCACTGGCATCGAGTGAAGGATTTACAAGGTAATGATGTAACAGGTGAAATCATTGAGAAAATGTACGGTAATGATTCGGGTATTCCAGCCAATATCCATGATACCCCATTTTTTATTGAACAAGTAAAACAAATGAATATGATCCCATGTGGCTATCATCGTTATTACTACCGTTTTGAAGAAATGTTGAACCACATGCTAGAAGAGTACCATGATCCAGAGGTCGGTACTCGTGCTCAACAAGTGAAGCAAACGGAAGCTGAATTATTTGAGCTTTATAAAGAGACTAACCTAGATCACAAACCAGAGCAATTATCTAAACGTGGTGGTGCCCACTATTCTGATGCAGCATGTGAAACGATTGCATCCATCTATGCTAACAAAAATACTCATATTGTGGTATCCACGAAAAATAATGGTGCAGTTCCAGATCTTCCAGCAGATACAGTAGTAGAGGTTTCTGCTTACATCGGTGCAGCTGGTGCTAGACCAATTGCATTTGGTTCACTTCCAGCGGCAGAAAGAGGCTGGTTACAAGTCATGAAAAATATGGAACTAGTTGTAGAAGAAGCAGCTGTAACAGGGGACTATGGTTTAGCTCTTCAAGCATTTACCATCAACCCATTAATTTCAAGTGGTGAAACAGCAAAACGCGTTTTAGATGAACTACTCATCGCCCACAAAAAATATTTACCACAATTTGCTGAAAAAATTGCTGAATTGGAAGCAGCTGGTGTAACAGTGAAGGATGAGATTGCTAGAGATTTAGTTTAATGGAGGTATTTTCATAGTTTGATAGATGGAGGGGAAAAATGTAGAGGATTCAATAGAAGAGCCGGTTCTCGTAACTGTGAGAACCGGCTCATTTTATTATTTACTCTTAACTTTTAATGGATCTAAAACAAGTGTATCTATTGCATATGCAACGCCACTTTCATTATTCGTTCGAGTCTGAAAATCGGCTGCTGCCTTCACTTCTGAAATAGCATTCCCCATGGCCACACTACATCCTGCGTACTCAATCATAGGTAAATCATTTCCATTATCACCGATGCACATTACTTCTTCTTGCTTAATTCCAAGCTCTTCTGCTAACTTTTTCACAGCGTTTCCTTTATTTGCACTTGGGTGAATAAATTCAAGAAAATATGGTGAACTTTGTACGATTGTATATTGATCATACAGTTCTTTCGGAAGGGCTTGAATGGTTTGAGTTAGCTTTTCAGGATGATTAATAAACATGACTTTTGGAATGGATATTATTGCTGGCACATCACTCACCTGCTGATAATGTAGAGGGATTTTATTTAAATAGGACTCTAACACAGTGTATTCACTAATATTAGCATTGGGTGTGTAAAGTCCTTCTGCATCAAAGAAATGAATTGGTGAGTCTAATTCCATACTGACGTCATATAGCTTAACTAAATCATTACGTTCCAGTGATAGTTCAGCAACAATTTCATTTGTATCTGTAGCTTGAACTAACGCACCGTTATAGGCAATCGCATAATCACCATCTTCATCTAGGCTAAGTTTTTCAATATAGCTGTGCATACCTCCAATTGGTCGCCCGGAACAAAGCACGATCTTTATTCCATGTCTCTTTGCTTCATCTAGTGTACGTTTTACGTCTTCGGGTACTTCGTGATGGTCATTTAAAAGTGTTCCATCCATATCTATAGCTATTAATCTATACATGATTATGCTCCTATCTTTAGTTGATAGGTCTATTATAACAGGAATAGAGTTGCGGATCAGGTTTACCGTTTAGCAGATTGGAGTCGACACGCAATATGAATGTCGGTGCCTGTCACTTGTCGGTTTTTGTCGGATTATGTCGGGTTTTGGGTTTTGTGCCATGCTTCCTACCTATGATTAAAATCGTTCAATTATCCTATAAAAATTTATATCCATTTAATACTCCTTTGCTAGGATAAAAGATAGAAATTGCTGAAAAGGAGGGGAATAAGCTTTCTAACTGGTCTATTTTTGCGATTTTTCACATAAGTGCAGGTAAGGCATTCTTTAAAGATTTTATGATAGCCTAGCTTTTTGTAAAAAAGGGAGGGAGTATGTTGAATCGAAAATGGTTAAGTAGTTTCTTAGTTGGTTTGCTTATCGTTTCATCTTTTTTTCCAGTGGTACAAGCTGAGGGGAACCCTATAAGTAATTCTCGTTCTGCTTCGTCCAACAAATCGGAACCGATTGTAACAGTTGGTCCTGCTGGGGAGACATTGTTAGCAAATGAAGAAACCACACAGATTGGTCCAGGAATTGAATTAACAGGATTTGAGCGATTTGATGCTCGTGGCTGGTTAAATGGGGAAGTGATGACAGTAGACTTGGCAAATGATGCAGTTTCTACTGATCTGCTGTTTCCAGGTGTGATTACAGATGCTAAGCCTGTATCCGAGATGGCAAAACAATCTGGTGCAGTTGCTGGTGTGAATGGGGACTTCTTTGATATCAATAACACAAAAGCACCATCCGGTACGATGATTCAAAGTGGCCGTCTATTAAAAGGGCCACAGGGATCGCATACATTAACAGCTGGTGTGGATGAACAAGGAATAGGCAAAATTATGAACATATTTTTGCAAGGTACGGTTCAGCTACCAACAGGTGAACATGAGCTAGCAGCACTCAATCAATCTAGTGTTCCAGCAGGTGGAATAGGACTCTATACGTCTGTTTGGGGACAAGCTCAAAGACCGAATAGTGGGGAATCAGTATATGAAGTAGTTGTCCAAGATGGGGTAGTGGTTGCTGTATCCAATCAGGTTGGTGATGGAGTCATTGAAGAAGACACCTTCATTCTCGTTGGACGAGATGCTGGAGCAGAGGTTTTAAGAGAGCTTTCTGTAGGGGATGAAGTTAGTGTGTCCTATGCTCCACATGTTGATGGGGATTATTTAATGAATTTTGCAGTTGGTGGGAATGTAAAGCTAGTTGAAAATGGAACGGTTCCTGCAAATTTAGATGACAGTACGACAGCACCACGTTCAGCGGTTGGTTTTTCGGAGGATGGACAGACGATGATTTTAGCAGTGGTCGATGGTCGTCAAACAGATAGTCGTGGGATGACCTTTAAGGAATTAGGAGAATTAATGAAAGAATATGGTGCTTATCAAGCATTGAATATTGATGGTGGTGGATCGTCTACGATGGTCGCACGTATGCCTGGTGAAGCTGATGCAGAGGTTGTCAATAATCCATCTGACGGTAGTGAGCGGCATGTGCCGAATGGCATTGGCATTTTTGCGGAAGCAGGCAGTGGGGAATTAACGAGCTTTGCTGTTGAAACCGTACTAGAGGATGAGTATAGTACTCGTGTTTTCCCAGGTTTAAGTAGGAGTTTTGTTGGTAAAGGGCATGACGAAAATTATGCACCGGTCGATGTGGAAGGGGTATCCTGGCGGGCACTTCCAGCAGATGTGGGATCATTTGATGAGAATGGCATATTTTATGCAAAAAAATCTGGTTCAGCCGTAGCACAAGCACAGATTCAATCTGCTAAAGGAACACTGGATATTACCGTACTAGGTGAACTCGACAGGATCGAAGCCTCACAATCCTATATTGGTCTTGAAATGGGAAGTACCACTAGTTTTTCTGTAAATGGCTATGATAAAGATGGGTATACCGCACGAATTGAAGCACGTGATATGGAATTAGAATATGATCGAACCGTTATTTCAGTAGAGGATAATCAAGATGGAAGTTTTACGGTTGTACCAGAGCAGGATGGAGGATCGACAACAATTAAGGTAACCGTTCAAGACGAAGTGATCCATCTTCCAGTTACGGTTGGACTTACTACGGTGGAAATTTCCGATTTCGAAAATACCGATGGATGGTCTTTTACAAAATATCCATCAGAGGTAGGAGCTTCCATGGAAGTGGTAGATGGTAGAAATGGAAATGGAATCCAATTAAACTATGATTTTTCGACAACGACTGCTACTCGTGCTGCCTACTTACAAGCGTCACCACTAATGGATCTTCCTGGTGATGTACAAAAGCTAGGTTTATGGGTACATGGTGACGGAAATGGTGCATGGCTTCGGACAGTTATTGAAGATGCTACAGGCACAAGATATACATTAACACTTGCCAACCAGGTCAATTGGACAGGCTGGAAATACGTGGAGACAACTATACCAGATGGAATACAATATCCAGCAAAATTATGGCGTATCTACCCAGTAGAAACGAACCGTAATAATCAATATACTGGTCAGCTGATTTTTGATGATTTGACAGTGAAAGTTCCACCAGAAATTGAAGATTCGGAGGCTAAGGCATCAACACCAGATCCAATTATTGCTCAAAATGCTGTAATTGAGGAGGGACGCTGGAAATTTGCTGTGTTGAATGACACGCAATTTGTTGCACTCTCACCAAATAGTCAGCAGGTGCAAATGGCTAGAGAAGCGTTACAGCAAATTGTTGCAGAGGAACCAGAGTTTCTTGTAATAAATGGAGACCTTGTAGATACTGCCTGGGAAGAGGACTTTGAATTTGCCAAACAGGTTTTGGAGGAAGAAGTTGGAGATGCGTTTCCAATTTATTATACTCCAGGGAATCATGAAATCGTCGGAAGTGGTTCGTTAGATAACTTTTTAGACGTATTTGGCGAGAATCGTTATAGCTTTGATCATAAAGGAACTCGGTTTGTTTTATTAGATTCATCAACCGGGAGCTTCCGGACGAGTGATTTTGACCAGTTAATCGAGCTAAAGGAATCATTGAATGATGCAGCAACAGATCCATTGATCAAAAATGTCGTTGTTTTCGGTCATCATCCAACACGTGATCCACTACCAACGAATAATAGTCAATTGTCAGATCGTAAGGAAGCGAAGCTACTAGAAAATTGGCTTACAGAGTTTCGTGAAGCCTCAAATGGAAAAGGTGCCATCTATATTAGTGGTCATGCGCATAACATTGGTCTAGAGAGAGTAGAAGGTGTGCCATATATGGTAACGGGTTCTGCAGGAAAAGCTCCGTACGGTTCCCCTGGTAATGGTGGTTTTTATGCATGGACAATGTTTGGGGTAGATCCGACACCAATTCCTGAGCACGCATTTGGTCCGGATCAAGCGGCTGCACCAAGTAATGCGAGAGGAAAAGAATGGATTCAAGCTGAGGTGAAACCCATTTTAGAATCAATTACAATTGATGCTCCAGAACATCTTACAGTTGGGGAAACAGTGGAGGTTTCTGCTGTGGGACATCAAGCTGGAAATTTAGATTTCCCACTAAGCTACCCAGCATCTGTCATTTGGCAAGGTAGTGACGATGTATTTGTCGGTGCTGGTGATGCGTTGGAGCGTGCTAAAAAATCGAATAAATATAGAGCAGTTTATAACTTCTTAACTGGGGAACTTACAGCACTAAGAAGTGGTGGGATTTCTTTAAAAGTAATAGCTAATAATGAAGAGGTTGAACAGGAAATAATTATTGATTGAAGTAATTGCCACGAAAAGGTTTTATTCCGCATGTAACGGGTAGGTAGACCAAAACGCAGGAGTCCTGGGAGTGTACCTGCGCAAGGATCGGTGCAAGGGAAAGTGGTAGATCAACGGATCAAACAAACTGCCCACTGATTAAAGAAGGCTGTTAGGATATTAATAAGATATTCTAGCAGCCTTTCTATATGACAGGTGCCTGTCACTCCTCGGGTTTTGTCGAATTATGTCGTTTGGCAATTTAAAAAGACATAGAGACTGGTTATCTCTATGTCTGGTTATTATATGAAATGTGTTCATAAATATTACATCTTTGGTATTCTAATATTACTAACCATTAGTATTGAGAGTATGGCTGTAATCATACCGAAGAATAGTACAGATAGTATTGGTACGAAAAATGAGAAAAAGGTTAAGATGATTCCTGCAGCCGTGATTGGAATACCATAAAAAGCCCCGTCGAATTCCTTCACATTAAAACGTGCTAAACGTATTGCACCACATAAGATATACACTGTGATGAACACTAAACCTATATCTGGTATATTGTGAAAAGCGGTTTGATAGATTAAGATAGCTGGTGCAATACCAAATGATACAAGATCGCACAGTGAATCTAGCTGTTTGCCGAAATCAGATTCGGTATTTAATTTTCGGGCTAGCATTCCATCAAAGCGATCAGAAAAAGCTGCAAGAAAAATAAACAACTGACTCGTATGTGTATAACCTCTTACGACTAGTATAATAGCTATAATTCCAAAAGAAATATTCAATAATGTAAGACTATTGGCAGCATGTGTCCTCATTTTTACTTTTGTATGCTCCATACTTCTAATAAGAAACATGTTATACCTACTTTATAGTATGTACTTTCTTTTACAGTTAAATAGGAAGGATGTCTATGGCCATTCCCCAATAGGCTGACCTACTCTAACCGATGATTCTGTTTTTACCATAGGAGCAAAGGATCGGTGCTTCTCTAGAAAAAGAATAACTGTTGAACCAAATGAAAAATAACCTAGCTCTTCTCCTTTTTTACATGTCGGGGAAGAATGGTGAATTTGAATACTATTAATATTTAATGCTCCAACCTTAACAATAGCAACTTTCCCAAATTCAGTTGATAGTTCCGAAATCAACCGGTAATTGCTAGATAAGGGACGGTTTCCATACTTCATCCCCAAACGATTAACAGGATATGACTTTTCTCCAAGTGCATAACGTGATAGAAGAGCACCATCAACAGGATAATGAATTCGGTGGTAATTACTTGGTGATAGATACAAAATAAAAAAATATCCATCTTTATATTGGTCTGCTTTTTTGTTATCACCAAATATATCTTTAATACTGTACAAGTGATTTTTAATGTAAAAAGAATAGTCAGATGCAACGATCCCATGATCACTTACCATCCCATCAACAGGTGAAATTAAATAATTGGGTGTTTGATCAATTGGTCTAGCATCATCCTGTAAGCCACGTGTGAAAAATGAATGTAAGGTTTTATAATGGGATATTGGATATTCCATTTCTTTTGTATTAATCTCATAAGCTTTTGAAAATGGGCCAATAAGTGGCTTGCTAATTCGAGATCGTGTAAAGGTTTTTAATATAGAAGAACTAATCGGATTTCCAGTTAGTTCGACGAATGATTTTAATAGCGTTTTTTTCAATGTTTCCAGTCCTTTATGTTATTACTAGATATGAGTTTTTCTTTTCTTCTATAATAAAACACGATAATTCCTAGGAGAAGGATGATTATCATTAACGTTGGCAGTATTATCCAAATATAGTGATGCAGCATTACAAAGAGCTGATCCCAATTATTACCTAGTTGATTACCTAACACAATAAATGTAGATACCCAAATAATCGCACCAATATAAGCAAACATAGCAAACCGCTTAAAAGGGAATTTGGATATTCCTCCTAGGTATGCAGCCACATGTCTTACACCTGGGATAAAATAACAAATTACCAGTACAAACGATCCAAATCGATTAAATAAGTGATTAGTACGTTGAATCATTCGTTCACTAATAAATAATCTTTTTCCAAATTTCCTTATAAATGGTTCCCCTAATTTGATTCCAAGAAAATAACTAATCGTAATTCCGCAAATAGCACCAAGAAGTGCTGAGGTATATGTAAAAAGAAAATTCATATTCCCTAAAGAGATGACGTATCCCAAATAGGTTAATAGAACCTCATCTGGAACAGGTAATCCTACAATACCTAACGTTAATAGAACAAAAATGGCAATATAGCCATATTGGGCTATTAAATCATACCATGTTTCCATACGGTGTCCTTCTTTCTGAGGAAGTTTGTACAATATTACTATTATACTAGATTATGTAAATAATGATAGAAAAAATAAAGACTAATTTATGAATTGATGGGAGGGAAGTTCGTTTTGAAAGAGTTTGAAAGGAATCTGTAGCTTGTTGGAGATTCAATGATAGTTTAGTTTGAAAAATATTGTAACTATTTTGTGTTATATTCGTGTTATGTAAGAAGGGGGGAGAGAGATGTGCGAGATGATATTGATGGGTTGTATCTTTTATATTTTAAGGATATTTATCGCTTTCTTCTTTCTCTGACCAATGATCATTATACTGCAGAGGATCTAGTACAAGAAACTTTTTTTCGTGCCTATTTATATTTGGAAAAATTCCATGCTGGGAATGTAAAAACATGGCTTTTTACGGTTGCTCATCGTGCCTTTGTTGATTATTACAGAAAGCATAAACGAATCGATGTGAAAGAGGAGGATTTTTTTCGGACTCGATTTGAACAGAAACAAACAACAGAAGCTATCGTAGTTCTACAGGAGGATATTTTAGAAATTAGGAAGTTATTAAAAGATTTGCCGGAGAAGCATAAGTTTGCTGTGCTACTTCATGATTTTCATGAACTTACATATGACGAAGCTGCACAGGTAATGAATGTAAAGAAATCTCATTTCAAAGTTTTATTGTTTCGTGGTAGGCAAGCAATTAGAAACAGAAAGGTGGGGGAATATGAGCGAAGATTTTAAGAAAAAACTATTAGCCTATGAGAAGGGTGAACTACAAGGAGAAGAGCTAGAAGCATTTGAAAAGGAAATGGAAAAACTAGAATATTATCAAGAGATGCTAGAAGGTAAAGAAGATCAGCAGCCACTTCCTACAATAAATGAGAAGAAACAAAAGCGTATTATAACGAAAGGGAAATGGAAAGCACGTTTTCAAACGGCATTAACTGTATTTGGATTGTTTATTTTATTTACGATCGTTTCTACGGCTCTTACTTTGGTTTATTATTCATGGGGCAAACCTGATCGGGTCGATGTGTATCGAGGAATATTAGACTATACACTTACGATTACAGAACCGTATGGGTATCTTGGCGGTACCAGTACAAATTCGACAGCCTTTTTTGGGTTAGAAGCTAGTAGAGATATTAGAAAGCGGGTCGGTAATGAAACGATCAAAGTTGGGGAGTTAACAGTGGATTTCCGCTTTTCTTTGATGGGATTTCCAGAAAGGGAATACATAGGACAGGAGTCAGAGGATCGACCAGCCTTTTCATATCCTAATATTGGTCATCGTAACATGTCTGATTGGGAACAGTTAGAAAACTTACCAGAGGGAACGGTTGTGTCTGCATATGTGTCATTTAATGATCTGATGGAAACGAGGGAGGTAGAATCTTTATTCTCTAATCGTGAGATGTTTCTCGAATGGCTGGCAGTTGATACCGGAATTGAGGAAACGGATGAGAAGTATGGAGGGATTATATTTGATCCTATTGGTTTTCCAAGTACGCCTATCTGGCATGATGATGACATGATTTTGACATCTAGTGAAGAGGATAAACGTTGGTTTGGTGGGACGAAATCAGAATCATATCAATCTCCTGTATACAATGAAGGGGATCAAGATATGCTACATGAACAATTTATGAAAACATTGTACTTTTTAAAAGATCATGAGAAAAAAGCAAATCGATTAGTCTTTTTAGATTTGCAATTGGAGGACCGAATTACTTACCTAGAGGAAAACGGGATTAAACATTACGGTGCGGTTATTACTGGTCCAACGAAGGAAGTTCTTAACTTACAAGACGAATCATGGGTAGCGGAATTAGAAGTCGATGAAGTTGCTTTTTGGAATTGGGAATAGCTTCAATCCCTATTTTTCGCTGTATTAGATAGAACGTTCAAACATTGTATCGACTTAGACTATGAATAATCAAGAAATTGGAAGACGAATTTCTTGGTGTTGGAAATGTACTAGGGATTGCAGCTAAGTCCCTCATTAAGGTAAAGAATATTTAGCGGAGCGATGAATCACATCACTAGTTTGATGGTTCCTCATTCCGCTATTTTTAAATTTGTATTTTATGTTGGTAAAATGACTCCATATTAGGAGGATAGCTGCATTGGTTCCCAAAATAAATGTGTTAAGGAAATCATTCGCAACAGTGGCAACCATACAATCTTTCCTACTCTATTTAATGACAAATGTAACTACTAATCATTAATGAAAGTTGTAATACATAATTTAATCAAAGTAAAGAAAGGGTGTTAAATATGTCCATTGCTTCTATGGAAGGTGTTGTTAAACGATATGGAAATCATGTGGTACTGGAGTATCATAGAAAATATAGGGAAACCTTCTGGTGATTACTTATATCGTGTAATAGATATACTTGAATTAGATGATCATCGGCCTGATGATAGTGATAGGAGCCAGTTAAGTTTGTTTTAATTCGATTCATGAAGGTGCCAATAATCATCGGGAGTTCATAGCCTCCCAGATGATTAAAGACTCACGTGATAACCATGATATTTCAGCAATCCTTGAGCCTTTGTGCGATCCTTATCCTTTTCAAAGCTAATTCGTAACACACCGATCAGGCCTTCTCTGTTTTCAATAATGTTTAGGTTGGTCAGACTTATACCTTGTTTAGCAAGTAACGTGGTGATCCCAGCAATGGTTCCAGGGACATCCATTACGTCCACATACAAATCATAATAGGAAGGGATAGCCCCTTTCGAATGAATAGGTAAGGAATCGCGGTATTCTTTGGCAACTTCAAAGTAGTGGGAAACCGCTGGGTCATCTCCTTTTTCTAAAATATGCCGGAAGTTCTGCATTTCTCCCATCCAATCGTCAAGTAATGCTAATAAATTGACTTGATTTTGTTTCACGATATCTTTCCACATCTCTGGATTCCCCGAAGCAATCCGTGTGATGTCTCGAAACCCTCCAGCAGCTAATAAACTAATCAGGGGATTACGTTCTGCATGTTTTTTCGCTTGATTAACCAATCCTGCTGCCATTACATGTGGCAAATGGCTAATGACACCAGTAACATAATCATGTTCTTCTGTTTCTAGAACAAGAAAATGGGAATTCGTACCTTCCAGCCATTGTTTTAACTCTTCGATTCTATCAGCTGACATACTAGAAGGAGTTAGGATGTAATAGGCATTTTCGAATAAGTGAGACTTCGCGCTTGCCACACCAGACTTATGAGAGCCAGCCATCGGGTGCCCACCAATGAACGTAACTGATTCCTCAGGCCATAGCTCATTAGCTAGCTTCATGATCTCCATTTTAGTGCTACCCGTATCGGTGATTAAGACGTTCTCTTTTAGATTAAAATTTGCTAATTCTATCAATAGATTTTCCAACTGGAGTACTGGTGCAGAAAGAATAATGACATCTGCCAATTCAGCTCCTTGACGAAGGGAATTCGCTACTTCATCAATGACCTGCAAAGCTTTAGCGGTTTCTATTTCGCTTTTTTGAATATCATATCCGTAAATTCGCGCTTCTGAATGTTGCTTTTTAATGGCGAGGGCTAAAGAGCCTCCTATTAATCCAAGTCCTACGATCATTACATTTCCTTGCATGCCTCATCCTCCTGTCGGTGTTTATTATCTTTTCGTGGTAATCCATTCCGCCAATGCATTTCTAACAAGTTTGTTTTCATGCTTCTGACCAACAGTAATGCGGACTGACGTTGGGAATCCTAATGCTTTTCCTGAACGAACAATGATCCCTTTTGATAATAAAAACTCAGCAACTTCGTCTCCGTCCCACTCAACATTAATTAATATAAAGTTTCCTTGGGATGGAAAATAATGAAAGTTGTTTTCCTCGCAAAATGCATAGTATTTTTCCAGTTCAACTCTGTTTCTCATCCGGCAATCCTCAACAAACTCTTGATCTGAAATGGCAGCAGTTGCCGCTAGTTGTCCAAGCACATTTGTGTTAAATGGAAGGCGAATAGGTTCCAATTTTTTAATGGTTGTTTGTGATGAAATTCCGTAACCGATCCTAAAGCTGGCAAGACCATATATTTTGGAGAAGGTTCTCATGATCATGATGTTTGGAAATTCTTCCATAAACGAAAGAGAGTCATATGGCTCCGTCACATACTCGTAATAAGCTTCATCAAGAACCACCAATACATCGTTTGGAACGCTCGCTAAGAAATGGCGGATTTCCGTTTCTGGAATATAACTCCCTGTTGGATTATTGGGGTTGCAAATCCATACAACTGCGGTGTTTTCATCCATTTTAGTGAGCATGTTTTCCAAAGCATGATTTCCATTTTTCAATTTTACTTCGCGTACTTCTGCTCCTTCAATAATGGCCGAATGCTTATATTGTGGGAAAGTCGGTGTAGCCATTACGGTATTTTTATCAGGTGTCAGTAATGCTCTTGAAATAATTTGGATCAGTTCATCCGTGCCATTTGTAAACATTAATTGATCATCGTTTACATCTAAATGGGAGGCAGTAGCTGCTCTTATTTTTGTAGCATTTCCATCTGGATAAAGCATGTAGGACGAATCCATATGATGTAATGCGTGAACAACATTTGGTGAAAAGCCATATGGGTTTTCATTGGAAGCCAATTTGATAATGGATTCCAGTTGATATTGCTTTTTTACTTCCTCTGTGGCTTTCCCTGGTTGGTATGGTCGTAGGTTATGAATTTGCTCTTTCCATTTCATGCTGGTTTCTCTGCTGTTTTTTATGGTTGGATGCTGTTGGTTACGTGATTCACTTGTTTTTAAGGCTTTCATAACGTTTCCTCCTTTTTTCTTGAGCATTATGTTAGCTTTTCTTTAAATTCCTTTAATTCGTTCATAAATTGATGGAATTCCGGTATATTCATTTGCTGAGCGGAGTCAGATAAAGCAACTGCAGGGTCTGGATGAACTTCTGCCATAACGGCATCCGCGCCTATTGCAAGTGCTGCTTTTGCGGCTGGAAGAAGTAAATCTTTTCTTCCTGTTGAGTGGGTTACATCAACTAGTACAGGTAAATGTGTTTCTTTCTTTAAGATTGGAACTGCTGAGATATCTAGCGTGTTTCGTGTAGCCTTCTCATATGTCCGAATACCACGTTCACAGAGAATGATTTGATCGTTTCCCTGTGCCATGATGTATTCTGCGGCATTGATAAATTCTTCAATTGTTGCAGCCAAACCTCGTTTTAACAGGATCGGTTTTTGCACTCTTCCGACCGTTTTAAGCAGTTCGAAATTCTGCATGTTACGAGCTCCGATTTGTATGACATCTGTGTACTCTAAGGCGATTTCTACATCATGAGGAGTTAGGATTTCACTGACAACAGACATTCCTTCTTCGTCTGCAACCTGTTTTAGAATTTGTAGTCCATCTATTCCAAGCCCCTGGAAGTCATAAGGAGAGGTACGTGGTTTGAAAGCCCCACCGCGCATAAGGGTTAGACCTTGTGCTTTCATTGCCACAGCTACATCCTTTACCTGTTCGTAACTTTCAACTGCGCATGGTCCCATAATGAAATTCTGCTCTCCATTACCGATCTTTGTACCGTTCACATGGACAATTGTATTTTCAGGTCGAGCTTTTCTTGATACTAATAACGCTTTTTTATGATCATCTTCTTGAAGTTCAAGACTTGCTTTGAAGATCTCTTTGAAAATATGTTGGATTGTTGAGGCTTCAAAGGGTCCTTCGTGATTTTCCATAATCAAATCAAGTGCTTGACGTTCACGAACTGGATCGAACCGAACTACTCCTTGCTTCTCTTTGTGCTCGCCAATTTTTTGAACAATTTTACCTCTTTTATTTAACAAAGCTAAAATGTCTAAATTAACCTCATCGATTTGGTCGCGTAACTCTCTTAATTCATTTGCAATCATTTCTCATTCCTCCTGAACGTTTTGGTTAAGGTAAAACTTATATGATGTGTTGACTCGAAAATAAGCATGCCCACCTATAGTGGTATTGGTGCTTTGGATGATGCGAAATTTCCTAGGTGGAAAGGGGAATTTTTCTATCTTTTCCTTCCAACAAAAAATCGTCCCTGTCGTAATTGTATAAACGACAGGGACGATTTCATCGCGGTACCACCCTTATTGTGAACTGAAAAACGTGTTCACCTCTCCATTATTGTTAACGATCAATGACCGTCTTTCTCATCGTAAAGATTCCTCCTTACTTCGAAAAAGAAGCTCCAGGATTGTAATTCATGCTTATCTATGACTGATTTACACCACCATCAGCTCTCTGCACAGGGAGATAAGGCACTACTTCGATCCATTCGTTGCTTTTGGAATTATTGAATTTTTTGGTGACTGTCTTAAAAGATGGTAACTTACCTTGGGTGGTTAATGTTCCAACGAATAAAAAAGTCCCTACTGATTGATTAATCAGTAGGGACGATTGTGTTCGCGGTACCACCCTAGTTGTGAATATGATCATTCACCACTTCGATTTGTTAACGATCATATGACCGTCTTTTTCTTTAAAAAGCTACTGCTTTATGAAGAAAAAGAAGCTCCGGGATTGTAATTCATGCTTATCTATGACTGATTCACACCACCACCAGTTCTCTGAACAGGGAGATAAGACACTACTTCGATCCTTTCGTTGCCGATTATATAAATTGATTTATTTCACTGTTTCGATGTTATTGTTTCACATTATATGCAACTCGGAATAATCTGTCAATAGTTTTTTTGTGGGACTTAGTAGAAGTAGTAATTTTGTTTGGAGGCATGTGTAATAATTTTTAGGCGTGTAGTTTTAAGGAGTTTCTCTAAAAGAAGCAGGAATATTTTATAGCGACAATATTATAAATTGAATCAAAAAAAGACCTCGATATGAGGTCAATTTATTACTTTCTTATAGCATCACTGATGAAAAGTTCATCTACTGTGGTATCCAATACAGAGGCTATATCAAACGCTAATTGTAAAGTAGGGTCGTATTTATCATTCTCAATTGCATTTATTGTTTGTCTGGATACCTTACAGAGTTTAGCCAGTTCGTCTTGGGATAATTTAGCTGATTTTCTTAATTTCTTAATGTGATTTTTCATTTAATCACCATATTTTTTTCTGTAAATTAGTAATGTTACCAGATATATAACTGAAATCACCGTCAGAAAAACTATCGGAGAAATCCCATTGCCATTATAAGATATATTCCCTTGGATAGTTAGATAAATCGACTGTGCAACCTCTAAAATTAGCATACCAAAAACTACCATAAATGCATATGATTGAGCTTTCTTATTGATAAACTTCCTTCTTTCATCACCTTTTTGAGAAAATGTTGCAACAAAAATAAAAATTCCACAAATTAACAATATGACTGAATACACAATTTTAACCAAGTCCATTTTTTGTTTCCTCCCATATTAAATTATTAACTCATAGGCAGAGAATTTTCGTGGAAGGAATGGGAATCCTTCGACAAGAGTCGGAAACCTTACCAAACGAGGTGGGGAGGAAAATTCTATGAATGGGGGAACTCTCGTAAAGGGTATTGGCGAGTAGTCAAAAGTCCAATCCTACACAAAAAAATCGTTTTCGCCTATTGGCGAAAACGAGGGCTAAAGAGTTTAACTTCGAGATATGAAATTCTAAGTTCGACATAATCTGGTGGAACCACCGTATATAGTGGTGTGAGGGAGGTTAATTACCTCTCCTATTTCAATGGTGATTATCTAACTATGATCGCAACTAAGAGATTTCTTTTATCAGTTTATCTTTGTAGGAGCCATAATACTCTGGTGTTCTCTTTAATGTCTCTACAATTATTCTCGTTATTGCCCCTCTTAGAAAGAACAATACCTGTTCTTTCGTTTCACATTTCTCCAAAGCATACAAGATCCACTTTTTCTTATCCCTCGTACTAACCACTAATAAATATTCCTTTACTTCCAAGCTATGATTCTGGTAGGTATATTTATGTTGAACATCAATTCCGTGTTTCTGAAATACGACATGACATAATTCTTCGTAATAACTGTTCATACCATTACTCCTTTAATCTGATAGGAACAGTCTTTACTATTTTCTTATCATGTATACCTTATGGAATGGGACAAGGGGTCGGGTCCCAAAGTCAACAAAATTCGATGGGACAAGGGGTCGGGTCCCAAAGTCAATAAAATTCGACAAGTGACAGGCACCGACACAACAAATTATGCTAATGAGCCAAATATTTTTTCTTTTAATAGTCGTCCTGTTGGTGTGTCAGCTAGTCCGCCTTCACCTGTTTCTCTTAATGTGGATGGCATGGATTGGCCAATGCGGTACATCGCACCGATTACTTCATCGCACGGGATCCGGCTTGATACACCTGCTAATGCCATGTCAGCTGAAACGATTGCAAGTGAGGAGCCTGCAGCATTCCGTTTGACACATGGTACTTCAACAAGACCTGCGACAGGATCACAAACAAGTCCAAGCATGTTTTTTAGTGTGATCGCAAATGCTTCTGCAGATTGTTGAGGAGTTCCTCCCGCCATTTCCACTATTGCGGCTGAAGCCATCGCTCCTGCTGAGCCAACCTCAGCTTGACATCCTCCTGCGGCACCAGATATGAATGCATTGTTGGCCACTACAAATCCAAATGCACCTGCAGTAAACAAATAGCGAATCATCTGTTCACGTGTTGGATTGAGTTGATTTTTCACTGCAAATAATGTACCTGGAACAACACCTGCGCTACCGGCTGTTGGGGTTGCGCAAATTGTTCCCATAGCTGCGTTTACTTCATTTGTTCCCATTGCTTTACTTACTGCATCTAACAGTAATTTACCGGATAAAGGTGTTTTGTTTTTCATATATTCTTGAATTAAAACAGCGTCTCCACCAGTTAATCCTGTGACAGATTGGACCCCTTTTAGGCTATCTTCAATTGCTTTCTCCATTACTTCAAGGTTTCTTTCCATATCAGAAAAAATAGCTTCACGCGTTTTATCTTTAACATCCATTTCTTGACGGATCATCACTTCTGAAATCAATATGTTTTCTTTTTCTGCTATTTCCACTAACTCTGCTGCTGTACGAAACATATGATATCTCCTCTCTTTTAAAACTATCTATCGATCAATAGTAGATACACGTGTAATATGCTCTGCTTCCGCTAGTTCGTTCCTTACATGCTCCTCTATATTTTGATCTGTTTCAATGACCATGATTGCTTCCTTGGTCGTGTCGTTTCGGTTCACTTCCATATGACCGATATTTATTTCATATTTTGCTAATATAGATGTGACAGAAGCTATAGCTCCAAATCTATCATTATGCATGACCAGAATAGCTGGATGATTTCCAGATAAACGTAGTTCAAACCTATTTAATTCCGTGATTTCTATCGTTCCACCACCAATAGATATTCCAACTAATTCAATTTGTTCTTTGTCATTGCCAATAATCAATCGAGCTGTGTTTGGATGGCTAACCGCACTTGTGTCTTCAATGAACTCAATACTTAGCCCGCATTCTTCCGCTAGTTTCAGCGCCTGACTCATTCTAGGATCATCCGCTTCAAAGCCTAGTAACCCTCCAGCGAGAGCAAAGTCTGTTCCATGACCTTTGTATGTTTTGGCAAAGGATTCATATAAATGGATTTTTGCCCAACGAGGTTGTTCTCGAAATAAATTTCTTGCTGCTTTTCCAATTCTTGCTGCTCCTGCAGTATGTGAACTGGATGGCCCAATCATAACCGGACCGATAATTTCAAATACTGAATTATATTTCATCAATCTCACCGCCTTGAGAGTATATCTTATGCTGCTTTATTTCCTATTTTAGAAAGCTCGTCCACTCGACGAATTTTAAAGTTTTTAAAGATAATGGAGCCAACAAATCCCCAAAATGCACTAACCAATGCACATAAAAGCGCAACAATGGTTACTTTTACAGGGTCATTAAAACCATACATAACAGCAAAACCAGCAATTGGAGTGGCTGTTCCTGTTGCACCATTGACTAATCCAGATAGGGCGATGATCACTCCTGCTGATGCTCCGCCAAGGAAGTTTGTAACATATACTGGTATCGGGTTAGCAGAAATAATATCGACTTGAGATAAAGGTTCAATCGCAACCGAAATCGTTGTTTTTCGATCACCAAATTTCATCCGATGGAAGAAGATAAAGTTCATGAATGATGATCCAAATACGGCCAAAGCCCCGATTGCCATTGGTACTCCTGTTAAACCTAACATAGCCGTTAAAGCCATAGAACTTAATGGTGCAGTGGCTACAACCGTAACAACTCCTCCTAAAATAATACCCATGATAATTGGGCTTGCATCTGTGGTTTGGGTAATAATTCCACCAATGTTAAGCAATGTTGCATCAACCAGTGGGTCTGCATAAAATGCTAACAGACGTACAAGTGGAGCTGCAACAACGATTGTAACAATTAAGTCAAGACCATCTGGTACTTTTGCTTCGATTTTCTTCACTACAAATGCCATTAGATAACCAGCGATAAAACCAGGTAAAAGTCCTAATCCTGCACAAGAAACCCCTAACATTAAGGCATAAACAGGTGAGACTCCAACTGCTAATGCAACAAGAGCCGCAGCTGCAACCCCGCCCATACTTCCAGCTGCATCACCAACTTCGCCTAGAAATTCGATGTTTAATAAGTCTCCACCTACAAAGCGTTGAAATGCCTCTACTAAGAATGTTGCAATGGCAGCACTTGCTAACGCTCCCATTGCTTTCATACCTTTTGGTGCTTTATAACTAAATATTGTAAAACATGCTAAAACAATGAGTAATAATATTGAACCTTTTAAAATTTCCATTATGCAATCTCCTCTTGGTTGTATAGTTTGTATGCGTTTTCATTTTTCCTGTATTAAACGAGCAATTCGATGGAGGATGAAGAAAATTCCTACTGAATGAAGATTCCTCTATCCTATGTAAACAGGAATGAAGCTTTCTATTATTGTAAAAACTAATACCTTATTCACTTACTTCTTTTTCTACTTGGTAATCACTCATGGAACGAATCTTGTTCAAATAATTATAAATGGTGAATTTAGAGACTCCTAAGACATGGGCAACATACTCCGTAGCACCTTTGATTAAAAATGTTCCTCTTTTATCTAACTCACTAACGCATTCCACTTTTTCTTCCATAGACATCTGTGAAGGTGCTTTTTTAAAGCGTTGAAGAACTTGATGAACCATTTCGTGTGTAACATCTTGCACAGAGTTAAAAAATGTTTCAGAAGGATTTTTTTCCTGCTGAAAATCGATAAAACGATCAATTTCTCCACTAAATTCCATCAGAAGGCTAATATCATAATTCGTGCAAAGTGCTCCAATAATCTTGTTGTGTTCATCTCTTAAGAAAACAGTGGTAGATTTCAAGATATTTCCTTCTTTTGTCTGAGTTTGATAATTAGGGATATCTTTAATGTCTTCATGATTTTTTCTTAATTCTTTTAAGACAAGGTCTGTGATCGGGGAACCAATTTCCCTTGATGTGACATTGCCAGCAATATGAATTAAGGATCTTTCCAAATCTGAGAAATCATGGACGGCAACCTCACATCTTGGTCCAAACATATTGACCATCATATCAGCAGTTCTAATCGCATGATCAAATATAAGTTTATTCATTTCTCCCATTCTATTAACCCCCTTGTAATCGTTTTCAATAAAACAACCTAGTATACTATATCATAATTGTTTATGGTTTTAAAACAAAATTTTAATGGTTAAAAAAATATTTTAATAGTGTTGGTTGAATAGGGTTAGAATTTCACCGTGATAATAAATCGGCGTTGACTACTAATTCATTTTAGGATGGAGAGAGAGTAACTTTGTTGAAAATGGATTTGAAATAGTGATAATCTTATAAATATAGATAGGAGGTATATCATGAATGAAATAGTACCTAGGGTAACACTGCATGATGGGCTTACAATACCATCCATTGGTCTTGGTACATATCAGCTGAAAGGCGTGGAGGGTGTACATGCAATAACAAGTGCAATTGATATCGGTTACCGTTTAATTGATACCGCGTATAACTATGAAAATGAAGCAACCGTTGGGGAAGCAGTGAAAAGAAGTTCGGTTCCAAGAGAGGAATTACGAATTACATCTAAATTGCCTGGACGCTATCAAACATATGACAAAGCGGTGACTACCATTCAGGAATCCCTTTATCGTGCAAATCTTAACTACTATGATTTATATCTGATACACTGGCCCAATCCTAAACAGGACCATTATGTAGAAGCTTGGCAAGCGTTGATCGATGCGAAGAAATGGGGGCTCATTCGATCTATTGGTGTGTGTAATTTCTTACCAGAGCATATAGAACGTCTGGAAAAAGAGACTGGTATAAAGCCGACAGTCAATCAGATCGAACTACATCCATTTTTTAATCAAGAACAACAGCGCAACTGGCATGATGAAAATGGAATTGTAACGGAATCATGGAGCCCATTGGCTAGGGCAAATCATGTTCTACAACATGAAACATTAAAAGATATTGCTGCGCGTCACCATAAAACAATATCTCAAGTTATTTTAAGGTGGCATTATCAACTTGGTGCAATTTCCATTCCTAAATCAGCATCACCTCAACGACAACGTGAAAATATCTCTATCTTTGATTTCGTATTAGATGATGCAGAGATGAATAAAATATCGAACTTAACACGCCCAGACGGAAGGATTAATAACCAAGACCCAGCAGTTTATGAAGAATTTTAAATGCTGAAGATAAAATTTTAAGAGCGTTAAACTCCAGTTTTTCAGTTGTGGGGTGTATCGCTCTTTTTTGATATTTCATCAGAGCTATGAGTGCCCATCCGAAGCGGAGCAAGCGTCAAACGGTAACTCATCGAGTCGATGAGAGCCCAAAAGCACGTCGGCAAACCGAAAACGGTAACTCAAGGGCGTTATGAGTGCCGATCCGAAGCGGAGCAAGCGCCAAACGGTAACTCATCGGGTCTATGAGAGCCCAAAAGCACGTCGGCAAACCGAAAACGGTAACTCATGAGCGTTATGAGTGCCCATCCGAAGCGGAGCAAGCGCCAAACGGTAACTCATCGGGTCTATGAGTGCCCATCCGAAGTGGAGCAACCGTCAAACGGTAACTCAAGGGCGTTATGAGTGCCCATTCGAAGTGGAGCAAGCGCCAAACGGTAACTCATCGAGTCTATGAGTGCCCAAAAACGCATCGGCAAACCAAAAACGGTAACTCAAGGGCGTTATGAGTGCCCATCCGAAGCGGAGCAAGCGCCAAACGGTAACTCATCGGCGTTATGAGTGCCCAAAAGCGCATCGGCAAACCAAAAACGGTAACTCAAGGGCGTTATGAGTGCCCATCCGAAGCGGAGTAAACGCCAAACGGTAACTCAAGGGCGTAATGAGTTCCCATTCGAAGTGGAGCAAGCGCCAAACGGTAACTCATCGGAGTTATGAGTACCCAAAAGCACGTCGGCAAGCCAAAAACGGTAACTCATCGGAGTTATGAGCGAGTTTTAGCTATGGGAGTGTTGCATTTTTTAATAAATTGTTTCAATAATCGACAACACTTTTGGAAATTGTTTCAAATTTAATTGACTTTGCCATCATAGTTACCTACAATAAAATTAATTGAATACGAAAAAAATTAGGTTGATATACAAAACAGTAGTTTTGTAATCATTAAAAGGGAAGTCCGGTGAAAATCCGGCGCGGTCCCGCCACTGTAAATGGGAGTTTTCTATGAAAATACCACTGTCTATGATGGGAAGGTAATAGAAAACGTAGAACATGAGCCAGGAGACCTGCCTAGTTTTTTACGCCATTCAACCTACGAGGATAGGGAGGTGTGCTAGGGCAGGACAATGATTTTCTGATTTTTAATGTATAATGTCGCTTAGCATATTTACGCATGCACCTCCGATTAGGGGTGCATTTTTTGTTGGAATAAAGTCTTTGGCAAAAGTTTTCAAAATTTTTTCACTTGAAATAGGAGGGTTTACGATGCAAAAAATAATAAAACAACTTGCGGTTATTTTTTCTGTCTTGTTAGTAATTAGTAATCTAGTATTCTTACAGCCACAAATAAGCTATGCTCAAGCTTTAGATGCAGGTGTTACGATAACTGCGTTGGATGAAGAAGGGGAACGTGTACTTCCTTTAACTGCAATCAGCATTGATGAGGGAGATACTGCTTTTGATGTGTTACTTGAAGCCGGAGAATTACATAATTTGGAGATTACGTATGATGAATATGACTTTGGTGTTTTTATTACTGGAATTGGGGATGCTGTCCAAACGGATTCCGAGTGGTGGTCGTTTAATGTATATGGACATGGCCCAGACGTAGGGGCTTCCTCTTATCAAGTTACCAATGGAGAGCATATCTTATTTACATTAACGGATGAATTTAGTCCAACTGTTCCTGTTATCGTTTCCGCAGTGGACATGAATGAAAACGATGTCATTCCAGAGACAGAAGTTACAGTCATGGAAGGTGCTAGTGCGTATGATGCGCTCTATCAGGCTGCTAAGGAACATCAGGTAGAGATAGAGGCTACTATTGATGATGAATATTTTACATTCATCAATAACCTTGGAGAAATCGCACTTGAGGAAAATGAATTTTGGAATATATCCGTAAATGATGAGCCATTAATGACAAGTATCGTTGCACATCAAGTTCAGTCAGGGGAACATGTTCAACTAGAGGTACAAGCATGGGAATCCAATGATGAAGAATTAGATGAAGAAACAGAAACAGATGAAACAACAACCAATTCTGAACTACCGGTAATTACGAATGAAGTGATCCAAGAAAGTATTGCTGGAATCACCAATTATATATCAGAATATAATATCTCGATTGAATATGGTAATGAATGGTGGGCATGGGGAGTAGCTCATACCGAACAAGGGTTACCTAGTTCCTATGTGACGAGTGTGGAACAAAAAGTGAAAGAGTTAGACGGTGAATTCCGTAGTATTTTTGATTTGGAAAAAGTCATTATTGGCTTGTCTGCTGCGAATGCCGATGCAACAAATGTTGCTGGATATAATTTGATTGAAAAACTATTGAATCATCGTAGTTTTGAAAATCCTTCTATTAATATGGCAATCTATGGTTTATTAGCTTTGGATAGTGGTTCCTATGATGTTCCAGACGAAGCAAGGGATCATTTAATAGATTTCATTTTAGACAGTGAATTAGAGAATGGTGGTTGGGCATTATTTGGTGATCGCCCTACAGCTGACATTACGGGAATGGTATTAATCTCCTTAGCACCATATCAAGATCGCCAGGAAGTTAAAGGCGCGATAGAAAGAGCTGTAACTTATCTATCTGCTGCGCAAGACGATACAGGTGGATACTATGAATCCTTTAATGGGGGAGATTCTAGTGAATCGGTATCTCAAGTCATCACGGGTCTTGCTGCTGTTGGTGTGGATCCAACTGGAAATGACTTTACGAAAGATGGAGGAAATCTTGTACAGCATTTGCTGAAGTTCAAGCAGGATGACGGGGGTTACAGCCATCTCATTGATGATACATACTCCATGGGAATGTCAACCCAACAGGCATTACTAGCATTTTTTGCTTATCAGAAGTATGTCAATGGCGAAGGTTCGGTGTATCAATTTAATACTCAGTCGGATGACGGGCAAGATGACGAAGAAGAAAAGAAAGAGGAAGAACCAGATCCTTCAGGGGAAGATGGTAAGGGTGGATCCGAAGATGGTACCGATGATAATGGCGATGATAATGGTTCAGTAAATGACGATGATCAAAACGGCAATGATGAAAACAAAGAGGGAGAAAAAGAAGAACCGAAGAAAAAAGCAGGAACAACGGATGAAAATCCAGAGGGTAAAAAGCTTCCTCAAACAGCAACCAATACGATGAATATTCTATTTATCGGTTTAGTTTTATTACTAGTAGGGGCTTCTTTGTTCATGGTATACCAAAGAAAAAAAGCATAATTCTCATGAAGGGGAGATAAGAGGAAATAAATTTTCTTATCAGCGTAAGCTTTTGCCAGAAGGATTTGGCAAAAGCTACGTTTTCTAATGGGATACACTCTCCATCATGGAAAGGAGAATTTTGATGAAGCGTATGATCTGTATGGTTTTAGCTATCATCATGACGGTCTTTGTGGTAGGTTGTGCAAAGGATGGAGTTAACTCGCAAATGGATTCGAAGGACCAACCTACGAGAAGTACAGAAGTAGTGGATTATAAGTCTGCAACTATAGTAGGAGAAACGGATCCAGAATCAAAAGAGGATCAAGAAGTTGCAGAAGAAGGATCCAATGATGAAGCAACAGAGAGCAACGATGAAGAATCAGAGGAAATAAGTCAATCATCAGATGATAGATCGACAACCTCTTTAGAGGATGGAACGGATTCAGCAACGAAGGAATCTAAAACCGAGCACAAAAAGAAGAAAGAATCTAGCTCCAAAACAACTAAAAGCTCGAGTCAAAAGGAATCTTCGAGAGAACAGTCAAAAGAAAAGCCAAAGGAACAACCAAAGGATACACCAAAAGAAGAACCAAAGGAAGAGCCAACCGAGACAGTTACCATTTCCATAACAACTGGAGATGTTCGTGGCGTTATTTTATCCTCTACAACAGTACCTGTTCAGGAAGGGGATACCGTGCTAGATGTTACACGCAGGGTTACCAAAGAAAAAGGCATTCAACTGAGTGTCCGAGGTTCTGGTGCGACCGCTTATGTGGAAGGAATCGATAATCTCTATGAATTTGATGAAGGACCATTAAGTGGCTGGCTTATTCGGGTAGATGGGGTTCTCATTGATCGGAGCACTGGTATTTACCCTGTTGAACCTAATCAGACCATCAAGTGGATATATACGACGAATTATTTGGAAGATGGTTTTGATTAATGATTAGGGGGTTTCGTTCGATTCATCCGTTTGTATTATTTGTTTATTATGTCTATATCATTACTAGTCTCATGTTGTATCAGCATCCTTTTTTTCTTCTAACTGCTCTTTGTTTAGTGGTGTATGTTCATGTGCTTTTGGACCGTGGTGAACAGTTGAAACGATGGATTTGGATGCTGGTTTTGATGAGCATTTTCATTTTTATTCTAACTCCTTTCTTTAATAGAAGAGGGAATCACGTGTTGTTTTACCTGTTTGATAATCCTGTCATGTTAGAGGCGGTCATTCAAGGTGTAATGATTGCCCTAACATTGATGTGTATTTTAGCGGTTTTTATTACGTTTAATATCGTGATGACCTCGGATAAATTTTTATTTATTGTTTCCAAATGGTTCCCAAAATGGGGAATGCTGATCATGCTGTCCATGCGATTTGTTCCACTATTAAGGAAGAGATTACAGGACATTGAGCAGGTCCAACAAGTAAAAGGGGTATCTCTGAGGCAAGGAACGGTTAGACAGCGGGCGAAGAATGGAATGTTGCTCATGCAAATCCTGCTGACTTTTTCATTAGAGGAGTCGATCCAGTCAGGTGACTCCATGACAGCTAGAGGATATGGGTTACAGAAAAGGAGTAAATATCACCCATACGAAATGACACATCGTGATTGGGCGTTAGGATTCGTGATGACAGTTTTCTTTGGAATCATCCTATATGGATGGTGGCTTGAGGATGGCGTTTTGGCATTGCTACCAGCGCTTGAACCGATTTGGTTAAGCGGTAGGGAATGGTTCTTCTATGCCATTTGGTTTATGTTCATCGGAATTCCGATTTTTGTAGAAGGAAGGGAAGTTCTCAAATGGAAATATTATCAACAGAAAATGTGACGTTTCGCTATCCAGGATCACCCCAATATGTTCTAGAAGATATCAACTTCTCCATCCATAAAGGGGATTTCGCCATTCTTTGTGGTCCATCTGGTAGTGGGAAATCCACCTTGCTTCGCATGTTTAAACAAGAACTGTTACCGCATGGGGAATGTTCCGGTTCTTTTTTTTATAAAGGGAATTCATTACAAGACATGGATCGTCTTACCGTTGCCAAAGAGATAGGGATGGTATTTCAGGATCCAGATAATCAAATCGTGATGGAGCATGTCATGGATGAACTTTTATTTGGGATGGAAAATATGGGATATCCAACAGATGTAATGCGAAGGAAAGTAGCAGAAATGGTTCACTTCTTTGGGTTACAGGATTTATTAGAAACGAGAACAGATGAATTATCTGGTGGCCAAAAACAACTCATTAACCTTGCTTCAGTATTGCTATTAGACCCAAACATCCTATTGCTGGATGAACCTACTGCGCAGTTGGATCCGATTGCAGCAAAAGAATTCATTCATTTGCTCAAACGATTAAATGATGAGTTTGGGATAACGATACTCATTGTGGAGCATCGTTTGGAGGAATTGTTTTCCCTTGCCAATCGTGTAATTTTACTAGATAAAGGAAGACTTGTGTTTGATACAAGCCCCCGTGATGCGGTTAGTCACATGTATACAAGCATGAGACATTTTTTACCGAGTGCAGCATTGGTGTATTTGGATCATAGTGAGGAACGACGTCAGGAGAAGATCCCCTTATCGGTAAGGGAAGCAAAGAAATGGGTAGTTAATGCGAATCTATCATTTGTTCAAAAAAAGGAGAAACTGTTACCTGAACAAGAACCTTTTGTTGAATTAAGAAAAATAGATTACCAGTATTCCAAGCATAGCGAACCAGTATTAAAGAATCTATCTTTTTCCGTCAATCGTGGAGAGTGGATGTCTCTTGTTGGTGCTAATGGGACGGGGAAAACGACGGTGTTAAAACTAATTGGAGGGTTGTTAAAACCACAGCATGGTTATATAAAATATAGTGGTCGAAAGGTGAAACAAATTGATCAGGAGGAGATTGGCTATTTGCCTCAAAACCCCAAAACCTTTTTCTTGCACGATACATTATTTGATGAATATAGACAGATTGCTAAAGCAAATCAGAAGAATGTAGAAGCGATCGATTCCCTTGTTAGGAAGTTTCAATTGAGGGAGCTACTAACTAGACATCCTTATGATCTCAGTGGGGGAGAAATGCAAAAAGCAGCTTTAGTAGGGATTTTGTTAGGTGAACCATCGTTATTGCTTGTGGATGAGCCAACCAAAGGAATGGATCCTGATTTTAAAGCGGAGTTTGGTGAATTAATGCAAGAATTAGTGAATGAAGGGCTAACCGTTATTATGGTTACCCATGATATTGAATTTGCAGCTCATTATTCTACTAGATGTAGCATGATATTTCGTGGAGATATTACTGTGTCTGAACAAACACAATCTTTTTTTCGGGAAAATACATACTACACAACTGCGATCAATCGAATAACTCGTGAGGGAAGTGGTTTATCCCCGGTCACATTGGAAGAGGCGATGCTGTTATTACAAAAAAATGGTATTTGATTAGTTTAGTCATTATTATTTTCATCTGTTTAATTGGTTTTCCATTGATCAATGTAAAATATTATCTTTTGCTAAGTATAGTTATTATGGTTGCTTCTTTTCTTCCGTTTGTAGTTCGTTTTTCTAAACAACAGATTACGAGTAGAGAATTGGTTATGTTAGCGATTTTGGGTGCTATTGCTGCAGTAAGTCGTGTACCATTTGCCTCCATACCAAGTGTACAACCTACCACCTTTGTCATTATTGTTGCGGCAATCGTACTAGGTCCACAAAGCGGATTTGTAATCGGTGTGACGGCAGCAATTGTATCGAATTTATTTTTAGGACAAGGGCCGTGGACACCATGGCAAATGTATGCATGGGGGATGATTGGCTTATTTGCCGGTATCATGCGCAATACATGGGTGATGAGAAGTAAGGTTGGCAAATGTACATTTGGCTTTGTCGTTGGTTTTCTCTTTGGATGGTTTATGAACCTATGGATTGTTGTTGGCGTCATACAAGAAATAAACTGGAAAACGATTATCCTTTATAACAGCACAAGCTTCTACTTCGATTTAGCCCACGCACTATCAAATGTCTTCTTTTTATTACTGTTTAGTAAGACTTGGATTAAAATCTTGGAGAGATTTAAGCAGAAGTATGGGCTGTTTGAGTGACGTTTAGGGTCAGGTCCACTGTCCCAATTTCTATTTAACTTTATAAAACCCAGTGGGAAATTGAAATTTCCACTGGGTTTTTTCTGTTTTATGTGGTTTGTACCGCTGAAAATTGTTGTTTTAGGTGAGAAACGTGAAGTTAGGTTTCTGCAAGGGATGGAAGTTTTCGTTATGCTAAGTCCAATGCGGGATGAAAGGATGTGTTCGTTTCGCAATGAAGGAGGAGAAAACATGGAAGATGAAAAAGAATTTTCATTTGAAGAGATTTTCAAGCAAAACGAGAGGAGGATACATTTCTATATTCACAAACTGGGACTTCATGATCCACATCGGGAGTACTATGTAGAAGGTATTTACGCGATGTGGATTGCCTATAAGAAATACCAACCAGACAAAGGCCCGTTATCAACTTACTTCAATTACACCATCCGCAATCGCCTCATCGATATGCTCCGCAAAAAAGAAAGGGAAACCCACCATAAAGAAAAAATTGTTCAAGAGGAAATAACGAAGATTGATAATGGAAATAGAGATGGTAAGAGCAACATTCCTATTGTAGAGACGGCAGGGATTACGTTAGAAGACGAAGGTCTATGGGACGAGCTTCAGGCAAGATTAACCAAAAACCAAATGAAGTGGGTTTACTATCATATTGTGATTGGAATGAAGCTAAATGAAATTGCAGAACAAGAAGACGTCTCGTTAAATGCTGTAAAAAGCTGGGGAAGAGAAGCGAGAAAGAAGCTAAAGGATATAGGAAGAATAGAGTGAAGTAAGATACAGGCACCGACAACGGGCACTTGCCCGATGTCGGTGCCTGTCACTCGTCGGATTTTGTCGAAAAAAATTGGATTATTTTCAAATGGAGAGTATTTGAGTGAATTTAGTCTTATTTGGAAGGTTTAAATAATATTATCAAAATCTTAGCGAGATTATTCTAAAAGTTTATGTTATTTACTGTTATTTGAGTTTTTATGCGGTTTGATTACTCCTGTTAGTTAACCTAACATTAATAATATGTGTTCGAAAGGAGGGATTGAATGAGGGTAACGATTGGTCAGTTTGATCCTGTACTAGGGGATAAAGCGGAAAATATAGTGCGGATGATCAGGATCATGGAACAGGCTTCTGAGGCTTCAGCAGATATAGTTATTTTTCCAGAGCTAAGCTTAACCGGATATTTTATCCAAGATGTTGATGCCAAGCTTGCAGAGCCAATTAATGGAGTGAGTATTCAAAGCATTCAAGAGAAGAGTAGAAGCTTACGCTTACATACGATTTTACCCTGGCCAGAACTTGCAGAAGATGGGAGCGTGTACAACTCGGCTTGTCTCATTTCGGATATGGGAGAAATGATTGGAACCTACCGCAAAGTCCATTTATATGAAACAGAAAAGGAAGTTTTTACAGCGGGGAATGAATTTAATGTGTTTGAAACGAAAATCGGTCGAATTGGATTGATGATTTGTTTTGATTTGGACTTTCCAGAATCTACGAGAATATTAAATTTAAAAGGCGCTGATATCGTTCTTTCTCCGACAAATAATATGGTTCCTTACCAGCGTTATCATGAGGCATATGTACGAAGCAGGTCCATGGAAAACGAATTACCGATTGTATCCTGTAATCGTATAGGGAATGAAAGAGACCTTACCTTTTTTGGCGAAAGTACAGCCTATGACGCTTATGGCAATCAACTAATAAAATTGGACAGTAAAGAAACTATACAAACAGCGGAAATTCCAATTAATCAACAAAGGGATCCAAATTTACAGTATAAAGAGAATCGTATACCCAAAATTTATGAGCAGCTTACAAATTTACAATAAATAGGAGAATGTACATTGAAAAAACGGAAAGGTATCATAAGTGGATTTAGTTTAGTCTTAGTTATTTTAATGGTTGCTGGTTGTGGAACGAATGCTTCTAGTGACAAAAAAGAGCCCATTGTTTTTGCAGATGCTGGTTGGGATAGTCTTCGTTTTCACAATGAAATCGCGGGTATCATAATCGAGGCTGGTTATGGTTATGAAACAGATCAGCGCACTGGTTCAAGTACGGCAGTGTGGGTTGGTATTGAAGAGGGAGATATTGATGTCCATATGGAAGTATGGAAAGATAATCTGATGGATATTTATGGAAAAGGAATTAAAAATGGGGACTTTCAAAAGGTATCGTTAAACTTTGACGATAATTATCAAGGATTCTATATCCCAACTTATATGATCGAAGGGGACCCTGAACGGGGGATTGAGCCGGTTGCTCCAGATTTGAAATATGTTACTGATTTACCAGAATACAAGGATCTATTTCAGGATCCAGAGGACAGTAGCAAAGGGCGTATTATCGGATCAATTTCTGGCTGGACGGTCGATGAAATATTATATGAGGCGTATGAGTATTATGGTTTAGATGAGACATTTAATTACTCTCGCCCGGGTTCTGAAGCGGCAATTAATGCGTCACTAACTCAAGCCTATGAAAACGGGGAGCCATGGGTTGGATATAATTATGAGCCAAACTGGATTATTGGTATGTATGATATGACTCCATTATTGGAAGAAGAGGAGGGTCCTTTGGCTGAGATTGCTACACAGGATATTGAAATTGTTGTGACTAAATCATTACCTGATCGTGCACCAGAAGTAACAGAATTTCTAGGAAACTATCAAACATCGAGTGAAATTGCTAATGAAGCCCTAGCCTATATCCAAGAAACGGATGCTTCGGCGTATGAAGCGGCTGTGAAATTTTTGCAAGAAAATGAATCTATTTGGACAGAGTGGGTACCTGAGGAAGTAGTAGAAAAAGTAAAAGAAGAAATCGAGTAGAATATAGTGCCTTTTAATTGGGGTAGGCACGTAACTAGGAGGAATATTATGGGGCAACAAATGGAACGTGTAGTTGGAGAAGGTGTAACGGATTATTTAGAGCATCCAACCTTTAAAACAATTGAAGAAGAACGTCAACATAACAAACAAAAATTAGCCGCAGCATTTCGCTTATTTGGTCGGTTTGGATTTTCCGAGGGAGCTGCCGGGCATATTACGTATCGTGATCCGGAATTAACGGATCATTTATGGGTGAATCCATATGGCATGCATTTTAGCAAAATTAAAGCTTCGGACCTTGTATTAGTTAATAGTGAGGGGAAGGTAGTAGAAGGAAAATATTCGGTACATAAATCGGCATTTTCGATCCACTCGGCAGTTCATGAAGCGCGTCCAGATGTAGTTGCATCTGCTCATGCCCATTCGGTATACGGAAAAACCTGGTCAGTGAGTGGAAGATTACTAGATCCGTTAACACAGGATGCTTGTTCCTTTTACAATGATCATTCGATTTTTGACGAGTATAAAGGTGTTGCATATGACGAAGAAGAGGGAGTTCGCATTGGGAGAGCATTAGGTGATAATAAAGCAGTTATATTACGAAGTCATGGGCTCCTTACCGTTGGCCAATCCGTAGATTCAGCAGCGTTCTGGTTCATTACCATGGAGCGCTCATGCCAATCTCAATTACTAGCAGAATCAGCTGGCATAGTAAATCCAATTGGACCTGAAGATGCTGCACATACTGCAAGTCAAGTGGGAAGAGAAATCGACGGATGGGAAAGCTTCCAACCACTATGGGAACGGATCATTAGCGAAGAACCAGATTTGTTGGATTAGCGGGGCTGGTTGCTGGGTTGGCTTGGTTGTTTGGGGTCAGGTCCCTCGTCCCAGGGAGGGGTGCAATTTGGGGTCAGGTCCCCCGTCCCAGAGAGGGATGCAATGTGGGGGTCAGGTCCCCCGTCCCAGAGAGGGATGCAATGTGGGGTCAGGTCCCGTGTCCCAGAGAGGGATGCAATGTGGGGTCAGGTCCCGTGTCCCAGAGAGGGGTGCAATGTGGGGTCAGGTCCCCCGTCCCAAAAGGGATGCAATAAGGGACCTGACCCCCTGTCCCACTTTACCGATTTGCTCTATTTTTCACCCAAGCAAATCCTAATAATCCAAGCATTACAATCATTTGCGTGAGGAAGGCTATGCCGTCCCAAAAATATGGATTGGATGTGGGATAGGTAACTAAATGATTTAAGCTCCTTGAAATTGCATATAGTGCTTGCGGCAGAAAGTAAAAGATAAATAATCCGGACATTAAGATAATGCCACAAAGATAGAACACGCTATAATAGCGTACAATTTTTGTCTCATTATCAAGGAGGACTTCTGTTGTACTTGGAGCACTTTTCCTAACTGGAAGCCATTTTCGTAGCATTTGCTTTCCACTCTCCATTAGGTTGTAACAACCTGTTACATTCTCAACAACATAATACAGGTCCGTTTTCATATAAAAACAGCATTGATAAATAAATTTAATAAATAGATCAAAGATGATTATTCCGATAATACCTTGTATCAATAAATGACTATCTGTAAGAACTAAAGTGATCATAAAAGCAAAAAAGAGAATTATCTGCTCAAATGACATGCCGGCAAAATATAGTCGATTTCGTTGTTTAGGAGATAGTTTCCAGGCCGGGGTTAAGTCGGTCTCAAATACAACAAAAAATAATCGATGACCAATATCTAATTTAGCAGGTAGACCGTGAGCTCGAATGGCTAGTATATGACCAAACTCATGAATCATAATAAGAACGAGAGAGACAGTCATATAGGTCACGATATTTAACATCATGGAGTCAAAGACAAAGATATCCCGATAACTTGGTAGTAGAGTAGGATTTGAAAATAACAAAAAAATATTTGTCAGGAAAAATACCAAATATAACTTACTAGCTATTTTATTAAAAAAGAATTGCCCTAACCGAACAGGAATCCACTGAAGCCCTGTTGGGGATTGGTTCTTTTTTTCCTTGCCCACTTTTTGCCCATCTATTTCTTTTACTAAACCTAAGTCTATGAGTTGCTCAGCAAAAGGAATAAGTTCGACTTCTTCGGTAGGATAGACCTTTCTTAGTGATTGTTCAATTTCACCTATTGTTTTACCGTCTTTTATCATCTCCAATGCATCGATACAAACCTTTGGCATTTCGAAAAATTCACCGGACTGGTTATCTTCGACGATATAATGTTTTTTATCTTGGCGGATTTGTAGAGGATATAGAGATAGCTTCGACTGGAGGGTTAATTTCATCAGGTATCACTTCCTTTAATAAAAATAATAGGATGCTAGAACTTTACTCCTAACATCCAACGTTTTTCCAAATGATTAGCGGCCACCCCACCAGCACCACCAGCAAGTTACTTTGATTTTATGTAGTTTGCGGATTTTCATTGTCAATACACCTCCTTTCAAATAATTAGTTATTATTGTTTTGATGGTACTCTTTCCAACTTGGATAAACTTCTATAAATAAATCTACTAATTGAGGATCAAATTGTGTTCCTTTTCCTTCAATGATACGCTTGTATGCTTCCTCAAGAGATAAAGCAGACCTATAGGATCTAGAAGAAGTCATCGCATCAAAGGAATCAGCAATTGTTGTGATTCTCGCTAATAATGAAATTTCCTTGCCCTTTAATCCATCTGGGTAACCATTTCCATCCCAGCGTTCATGGTGGTGATAAATTATATCGATGTATCCAGATATTCCTTCCACATCTTGGACAGACTTTGCTCCAACCGTAGGATGTTGTTTAACTAATTCGAATTCTTCATCTGTTAATCTTCCAGGTTTCGTTAAAATCGCATCTGGGATATTGATCTTCCCTATATCATGTAATAGACATGTATAGTAGAAGTTTTTTAATTGCTCTTCCTTAAATTTGCCTGTCGCTTTTGCTAAACTCATGGCATAATAAGCAACTCGTTCACTATGACCGCGTGTGTAAGGGTCTTTTAGTTCTAAAGTAGCAATAACACCTTTTACAATACCTTCTAATTGTTTATCGTATGTACTCTTAACTGCCTTCACATAGCTGAGGAAACGATATAAAAGAAATGAAGAAAGTATTGCTATGACGGCTACTATTAGTAATGGGAGTAACACAATTGGATCTTGGAGCACGATCCCCACGACTAAGAACTTTGTAACCGTTCCTAAAAATACTAAATAAAAAAACTTTTTATTGATAAATAAAGGTGCAAACAATACAATAACAACCTCAGCGATATTACCGTTTGCATAAGTTGCATCTTTTCCCCAGTAAATCCATATATCGTTACAAGTATTAAGAATTGTATATGTAATAAAATAAATATATTTTATCCATTCAGGTCTTTGATTTTTCATTAAATAAATAGCCAAGGGTAATAGACCAATCATGATAATATACATAAATATATTTAGCCCAACATTGGGAGAATCCTCTATACTCCAGGGTGTTTTAGGCAATATATAATAATAAGTGATATCATAGCCCAAATAAAGTGTATAAAATAACCACAAAAACCACTTGGTCGCTCGTTTTTCCTCAAATAGTAACGATTCTTGAAGTATTTTCTTTTCCATGCTGTTATCCTCTCGATCTTAAAAATATAACGTTTGTATAATAGTTTCTAGTCTATTTTGCTTCCTTTGCTAGAAGCCTTGATTTCATACATTTTCTCATCTGATAAAGAAATTAACTTATCGACGGTTTTTCCATCTTCAGGAAAGATAGCAATACCAATAGATAATTGAATATTTAGATTCTGATCTGTAGTTAATTCGTCTACACTTTCATGTAATTGATGTACTAGTTTGCCAGCAGTTTCTCTATCTATATTTTGATAGATGACGAGAAATTCATCCCCACCCCATCTAATAACTAAGTCTCTATTACTAGTTTTGCTAGATAGGACTTTGCAAATTTCTTTTAATATATAGTCTCCATATTGATGTCCATAGGTATCGTTTATGTATTTAAAATGATCAACATCGACATTGAATATTGCAAGGGATTCTTTTTTACGTGTTGCTTTTGCGAGCATTTTTGGAATAACTTTATATCCGTACCTGCGATTATAAACCATTGTTAAAGGGTCTCTATAAGATAGGAAACGATATTTATCGTATGAGTAACCAACAATCCATGATAAAACGGTATAAAAAATGCTGAATATAATCGCCAAAGGTTGTATCTGATCAACAAGAAAAAAGTGAGTGACTGATGATGTAATCATTAAAGTGCAAAAGGTAATTCTACCAGTATATCTCATCGTAATCTCCTAAAACATTCGAATACCATCTAGTATAATATTACTAGTTTATAAAGTAAATTGGCGGAAAATTTAAATTAAAGCAATTGGGGGACAGGTCCATAGTCCCGGTTTGAAGTGAATTGGGGTCAGGTCCCTTGTCCCGATTCCTTTTCCTAAATTGGAGGCAATAAGGGACCCGACCCCCTGTCCCACCCCCTGTCCCATTTGTGATAAAATCAAATTTCCTCTTGACGAAACTTTTTAAATCTTTATAATAGTTGTTAATTAAATTTTAAATAAGATTCATAAAATTCGTTTAAAAGGATTGACATTTTATTTCATAGTGTTAAGATATCGATAATTAAAAGTTATAATATTATAAATTATCGGAGGCAGCTATGATTAATAAAAATGCACCACATCCTTTATACCATCAAGTGAAGGATCACCTAGAAGCAAAGATTGTATCGGGAGAGTGGCCAAAAGGGTTCCAAATTCCAACAGAGAAAGAGCTAGCAGAGCGCTTTGAAGTTTCGACAATCACGATTAAACGGGCCGTTTTGGAACTTGTACACCAAGGAGTATTATATCGACAACGTGGGAAAGGGACCTTTGTTACTTCTAAAAAGGAAACTGACTTACAGAGTTTAGTTACTTTAAAGTATGGTCAGAAAGAAGGAGTAAAACATCCGCACCACACGAAAGAATTTCATACGCAAGAAGCTAATCTCTTAATAGCAAAGCTTTTGGAAGTGGATGAGGAAGATAAAGTATATAAACTGAGCAGGATTAAGATGAATGATTCCATGCCTATTGGTTTGGAGTATACTTATCTACCGGTAAAGCTACTACCTGATCTTAAAGAAGAAATGATTCAAGACGAGTTACTTTATAGTGTTTTACAAAACCATTATTCAATTGAACTCGGAAAAGCAAAAATATATTTTTCTACATTAACAGCAAACGAGGCGGAAGCAGAACTACTACAGATTCCAGTTGGTGAGCAACTATTCGTCATTGAACGTTTTACAAGGACAGTGCAAGGCGAAGTCATTGAGTATTCTAAGTTTATCGTTAGACAGGAACATTATCAGTTCTATATCGAAGTAAATATTTAAAACATACTTTCATGTTAAAGTATGCTTTAATACATAAAAGTTATAATGTTATAATATTATATTTTTTAAGGTGGTGTGGACATTGAAAGTATTTATGTTTGAAGGAAAAGAAATTCCTTTTCGAGAAGGTCAAACGATTGCTGGAGCTCTCTTCCAAGCTGGGATCTACGGCATAAGTTTATCAAAAAGGACGAAATCACAAGTAGGGTCATTCTGTATGACTGGTGATTGCTGTAGTTGTTATGTGAATGTCCAAAATGAGAGGGTGCTAGCCTGCCAAACACCACCAAAGGAAGGGATGCTTGTCATGCGAGGTGAATTGTTTGGAATATGATGTAGTTATAGTTGGAGCAGGATTATCGGGGTTGGCGGCACTACAAGTCATTCAACAACACTCCTTAAAAGTCGCTATCATTGATGACAAACATGAGCTTGGTGGGAATTATTTAAAACGCAGATGGTTAATTGATCACCGACATTCTTTTAATAGATTGCTAGATCAAGTGATCGAACCGTCAACAGATGTCTTTCTTAACCACCAAGCAATTGGGCTTTATGCTGATAATTCTCTCGGAGTAACAGATCAACAAACGATGACTTGTTTTCGAGCTAAGGTGGTGCTTCAATCTACCGGTGCTCGTGAGCTTCCTGAACAATTCGAAGGCTGGCAATTACCGGGAGTGATTACGTTGGATGCTTATTTGAAGCTACGTTATATAGAAGGCATTATCTTTCCGAAGCGCATCGGTATTGTAGGAGCACATCCCTCCCTTCCTAAGGTTGCACAAAACCTTAGAGAAGAAGGTCACGAGGTTGTTTTAGCCTCAACGAATCAGTCAGTGACCGCTTTTGGTAAGGATCAGGTAAAAAAACTTTCTGTTGATGGAGCAAAACATGATGTGGATGTTGTCATTTCTAGCAAGGGTTATGTTCCGGTCAACGAATTAGCTCATTTATACGGATATCCGCTGAAGTATAAGAAGGATTCAGGTGGCTGGGCAGCCCTACCAGTTGATAAAACAAGACAAACATCCTTTTTTGTTGCAGGTCGAGCAAGTGGAACACAAACAGAAGAAGAGTCGGTTCAATCGGGAATTCAGGTGGCGCATAACATCTTGACCTATTTGGAGAAAGAAGGTGAGGAACATGGAAGCGAATCAAGTAATCGTATGTCACTGTGAAGAACTTACAGTTGCGGATTTAAAAATGGCATTTGAACACGGTGCGCGTACATTTGACGACCTGAAACGAATGAGTCGATGTGGCATGGGACATTGCCAAGCGAAATATTGCTTCGATGCAGCAAATGATCATTTGGCCAATTGGTCCAAGGTTCCCGTGGAGTGCCTTCCTAACACACGTCACCGGATGCCAATTCGACCGGTTCCTTTGAAAGTGTTTATAGAGGGGGGATTTCATGAAGGTTGAAACCTATGATGCTATTGTGATTGGGGCAGGAGTCGTTGGACTAGGCATTACATATGAATTATCCAAACAGCAAGGGCTCAAAACATTGACAATAGATCAGGGTTATCCAATGAGTGGAACCTCAGGTGCGACGCAGGCATGGATTTGGGTTCACAGCAAAACCCCTTATAAGTATGGTCAACTTAGTCTGGCAAGTGCCAATCGGTACCAGGAATTACAGGAGGAAATTGGTGACATTGAATATATAAGGTCTGGAGGCATAGCGCCTATTTTTTCAAAACAGGAACTTTATGATGCTAAAGCATTACAGCTAGAAATGAGTAAAGCGAACATTCCGGTAGATCTCCTTTCAAGAGAAGAGATTCTTAAGCTAGAGCCGAATCTATCACCTAATTTACTCGGTGCAACCTATTCCCCCATTGATGGTCACGTGAATCCATTTAAACTAATTCAACGTTATCATCTTCAGGCAAAGATAAATGGGGCACATTTTTCTTTTTACAACGGAGTGAGAGCACTAGAGAAGACAGAAGTAGGTTACAAAGTAACAACGAATAGGGGAGTTTATGAAGCCGAGAAGGTCATTCTATCGGCGGGGCTATGGTCAAAATCTATTGGTGAATTTCTGAATATTCGAATACCTACTCATACTTCTCGGGGACAAATTTTAGTTACTGAACCTACAGAGCCACTTATCCATCATGTGATCATTGGTATGAGACAGTTAAGTAATGGAATTGTATTAATGGGTTTTTCAAAAGAGGATGTCGGATATGACCGACGAACGACAATGGATGTGCTGCAGGATACAGCTGAAAAGTCGGTCAATTTGGTACCGAAACTAAAGGATGTGAAAATTGTTCGCTCCTTTTCTGGTATTCGAGTTATGCCAAATGATGGATTACCAATATTTGGTGAGGTGTCTGAACAAAAAAATCTATATGTAGCCGTTACGCATAGCGGTATGACACTCTCAGCAATTTTAGGAAAATCAATGGCTGAACTTGTCACAACAGGGGAATCAAGCTTTCCTATGGAAGCTTATTCAATAGAGCGATTTAAGGGAAGGGAGGAAAATCAATGAGTAAGGTACATCAATACATTGAAGCAAACAAGGAGAAGTACTTAGGTTGGCTTGAAAAGGTTTGTAACCAACCAAGCGTTTCCGCTCAAAATCGAGGGATGGAAGAGATGTTTACTATTATGAAGGAGCTCTTGCAAAGTGTTGGGGCAAAGACGAAAACGATTCAAACAGAAGGGTATCCAGTTTTAATTGGTGAATTCCAAGGTGAAAAGGAAGAAACATTAGCATTTTACAATCATTACGATGTTCAACCAGAGGATCCTCTCGATGAGTGGGAAAGTGAACCTTTTCAAACGACTTTTCGCGATGGGGTGGTCTTTGCTAGGGGAACAGCTGATAACAAAGGAAATATCATTGCTCGGTTAGCCGCACTCGATGCGTATCAAGCCGTTCATGGTAAGTTGCCGATTCATATTAAATTCATCATTGAAGGGGAAGAAGAGGTTGGTAGTCCGCACCTAGAATATCTTGCGAAGGAACATACAGAAGACATTCGAGCAGATGCGATTTTATGGGAAGGCGGTATGCGTGAGGTAAACAATAAGCGACTTCACGTCGGATTAGGTGTCAAGGGAATTGCGTACGTTGAACTGATTTCAAAGGGGGCGAAGCATGATTTACACTCATCTGAAGCAGCGATCATTGAGAATCCAGCATGGAAACTAACGTGGGCTTTGGCTACACTGAAGGATCGAAACGACAATGTATTAATCGATCATTTTTATGATGAAGTAAAGCCGCTTACGGATAAATCAAAACAATTCATTGAAACGCTAGAGTACGATGAGAATTACACAAAAGAGAACTATGAGATCGACGAATTCATTGACGAAATCTCAGGCTATGAATTAAAACGTCGTTTGATTGCAGAACCCACATGTACCATCTGTGGCATAAAGTCTGGCTATTTAGAAGAAGGTGCAAAGACAGTACTTCCTTCCAAGGCAGTTGCTAAGCTGGACTTTAGGTTGGTTCCCGGACAAACACCCGACCGAATCGTTTCTTTACTAAGAAAGCATTTAGACAAACATGGGTTTGAAGATATTGAAATTAATCAGTTAAACCATTTGGAACCGTATAATACCGATCCGGATGATCCGTTTGTAACACAGGTGTTGGACGCAGTGGCAGAAACGTATGAAGAAGAAGCGATCATATACAGTAACCTAGCTGGTTCTAGTCCAATGCATAAATTATTATCGAATTGTCAGATGCCAGCAGTACAAGTGGGGGTGGCCAATACAAGCTCTAAATTTCATGCACCAAATGAAAATATCACCATACAGGATTTTATACAGGGTACACAATTGGTGGCGACCATTGTAAATAAATTTAAAAAATAGGAGGAGAAAAGCGTGAAACAAAGGTGGGAATGGCTAACGTTTATTGCAGTTTTGGTATTTTTCCTAGCTGCTTGTAGTGGAGAAAGTGGAGAAGTAGGAACTGATAATGGAACAGAAAATGGTAGCGTGTCGGATGGGAACTTGGTAATTGCCCAATCGGCAGATATCACGACCCTTGACCCGCAGGACTCCTTAAGTACTAATGGGGAGCGGATTTTCCGCAATATGTATAATCGCTTATTTGCTAGAAATCAAGATATGGAGATTGTTCCTGAGATCGTTGAATCGTATGAAAATGTAGATGACGAAACATGGCATTTTAATTTAATCGAGGGTATCACATTTCATAATGGTGAAGAGCTTACGGCTGAGGATGTTAAGTTCAGCTTAGAACGGGTTATGACAGACCAAGGATTAAAAGAATATCCATATTTCACACAGCTTGTAGAAGTTAATGTATTGGATACGTATACGGTTGAAATTGTAACCGACGGCCCAATGCCTACGCTCCAACATGTACTTGCTAAAAGTGGAGCAGATATCTTACCGAAAGACTATGTGGAAGAAGTTGGTATGGATGGGTTTGTTGAAAATCCGATTGGTTCAGGACCTTACCAGTTTGTTAGTTGGGATGTGGACAGTGAAGTAGTGTTGGAAAAATTTGAGGACTATTATGGTGAGCCTGGAATATGGGATATGGTTACTGTTCGTGCCATCAGTGAGAGTTCTACTCGGGTTGGCGAGTTGTTGACAGGTGGTGTTCAGTTGATTACGGATGTTACACCGAATGAATGGGATCGAGTCAATGACAATGAAGGAACTTCTCTAGTGCAAGGTGAGACAACTCGCGTCATGCTATTGATGAACCGTTTGACAGAAGGATTTGCGACATCAGATGAACGTGTTCGTGAAGCAATTGATTTGGCCATTGACCAACAAGCAATTGTGGATTCTGTTCTTCGTGGTTCTGGTGTTCCAGTTCGTTCGCGTGTACCAGAAGGGGTATTTGGAACGGATCCTGACCTTTATGATACGTATGTGCATGACAAAGAGCGTGCAAAAGAGTTACTTGCAGAAGCGGGTTATGAAGATGGATTAGAAATCACCCTAACAGCACCACGCGGTCGTTATCCGCTAGATGGCGAGGTAGCAGAATTGATAGCTGTAATGCTTGGTGAGGTCGGTATTGAAGTGAATTTGGAACTTCTTGAGTCAGGCACATTCATTGATGTTTATTCAGAAAATGAAAACGAGGAATTGATTATGATTGGACTTGCGGATGGATTGTTGGATGCTTCTTATTCCTTGGTACATTACACGATAGACCGGGCTGCTGGACAAACAGATTACAATAATCCAGATGTTGACCAACTATTCCAAGATGCATCTCGTAACTTAGACGAAGAGTCTAGATTACAACAGTTTAAAGAAATTCAGCAAGTCGTCGCCGAAGAGCGTCCACACACTTTCTTGTATCAGGATAAAGTGAATTATGGCGTATCTGACAGTATACAGTTCGAACCACGCTTAGATGAAGCGTTGTATTTCGATCATATACAACCAAACTAACTGTTTTAGGTGGGTGAGCAAATGAAGAAATTCATAATTAAACGGTTACTCGAGTTAATACCAGTCTTGTTTATCATCACCTTTGTGGTTTTTGTGCTCGTCTACCATGCTGGGGATCCGGTTTCCTTGATGCTTCCTGAGGATGCCAGTCAGGAAGACCGTGAATATATGCGGGAATCCTTGGGACTCAATGATCCGTTCATTGTTCAATATGCTAATTTTGTTATGGATATTACTCGTGGGAACTTTGGAACATCCACTCGGTACGATATGGACGCTCTTCCGCTTGTGATTGAACGCTTACCCGCAACCTTTGAGTTAGCAGGAGCTGCCATGTTGGTGGCTCTTGCCATCTCCATACCTTTGGGGATTTGGTCAGCGAATAGGAGGAATTCTTATGTCGACTTATTCATCACTGGTGGATCTGTATTAGGTAAAGCAATGCCAAATTTTTGGCTAGGGATTATGTTGATCTTGCTTTTGGCAGTCAATTATCAAGCCTTCCCAGTGTCAGGACGAGGAACTTTTATGCATTTAGTCTTACCGGCTATTACACTAGGAACATCGGTTGCTGCGGAGATGACTCGACTTGTTCGATCATCGATGCTAGATACATTAGGGCAGGATTATATACGGACAGCGTCAAGTAAAGGAGTACCTTATGTTAAGGTGGTTGTTTATCACGCATTCCGAAATACACTTATACCTGTCATCACAATTACCACTTTACAGCTTTCCATACTTGTTAGTGGGGCTATTATTACCGAATCCGTCTTTCAGTGGCCAGGTTTGGGTATGCTACTTGTTCAAGCGGTAAACGCACGTGATATGGCAGTTGTGCAGGCCTCCGTTTTTATTATTGCAATACTTGTTATACTCATTAACTTAATCACTGATTTGATTTATTTCATTATTGATCCACGGATTAAACATTCTTAAGGAGGTGTTCCAATTGAGTGAGGCTACTAGCGAAGTGAAAAAAGTTAAAACCTATAAGAGATCCGGAAATGTTAAGTTATTTCTAAAATTACTTGCACAGAGTAAAACAGGAATGGTCGGACTCTTCATTTTAATCAGCGTCACACTGATCGCGATTTTTGCCGATTTCATTGCTCCATACAGTCCAACCGAACCGCAATTATCCGATATATTGGTTCCACCTTCTTGGCAAGAGGGAGGCACATCAGCTTACTTATTAGGAACCGATAACCTGGGGAGAGATGTCTTTAGCAGACTGATATATGGAACGCGTGTCTCCCTGATTGTTGGGGTTTTATCCGTGGTAGTTGCTGGTTTTATCGGTTTGATTATCGGAGTTGTTTCGGCTTATTTCGGAAAATGGGTTGATCAAATTTTGATGCGAATAGTCGATGCGTTTTTATCCATACCAAGTATTTTGTTCATCATGGTTATTTTGACTATTTTTTCCCCAAGCTTGACCGTTTTGATTATTGTAATTGGACTGACTACTTGGGTGAACTACGCACGGATTATACGGGGGGAAGTTCTGAGTTTAAAGGAACGTGAATTTGTGAAAGCTTCTCAGACAATTGGCACAAGCCACTTGACCATCATCCGAAAGAATCTGATTCCAAACGTGATGTCGACATTTATCGTTATTTCAACGTTGAGCGTGGCGACAACGATTATTCTAGAAGCATCTCTGAGTTTCCTTGGATTAGGCATTCAACCACCAGACATTTCCTGGGGAGGGATGTTGAATGATGGAAGGGATTACTTGGCAACACATTGGTGGATGGGAACCTTCCCAGGTATTGCGATTACTATTACGGTGCTTGGCATTATTTTTCTCGGTGACTGGCTCCGCGATGTACTTGATCCGAGATTATAAGGAAAGGAGATAACGGAATGAATTTATTGGAAGTCAAGAATTTGCATACGAGTTTCTATACTGATCATGGTGTGATCCCAGCACTTACCGGTGTCTCTTTCTCTGTTAAAAAAGGCGAGGTCCTGGGCATAGTCGGTGAATCTGGTTGCGGGAAGAGTGTCACGTCATTGTCTATATTGCAGTTGTTAGGCAATAAAGGAAAAATTAACTCTGGAAGCATTCATTTTAAAGGGCAGGATTTAACGACTTTTTCAACAAAGAAAATGAGGAAAGTGCGAGGGAATGAAATTTCCATGATCTTTCAGGAGCCTCTAACATCTCTTAATCCGTTGATTCGTGTCGGAAAGCAAATTGAAGAAACCGTCTTACTGCATAAAGAAGAACTTTCGAAAATAGAAGCACGTAATCATGCGATTAACATGATGAAAATGGTAGGGATTCCACAGGCGGAAGAAAAGTATGCGTACTATCCGCATCAGTTGAGTGGTGGGATGCGACAGCGGATCATGATTGCTATTGCCTTAGCTTGTGATCCGGAATTATTAATTGCGGATGAGCCAACTACTGCACTTGACGTGACAATACAGGAACAGATCCTAGGATTAATGAAAAAGATTACGAGAGAGCTAGATACATCTATTATTCTCATTACCCATGATTTAGGTGTAGTGGCTGAAATGGTCGACCGAGTGGTAGTAATGTATTCGGGCCAAGTTGTTGAAGAGAATGAGGTAGAGAAGTTCTTTGCCAATCCGAAGCATCCTTATTCCAAGGGACTTATCAGGAGTACTCCATCCATCGATCAAGAGGATAACCTCGAATCTATCAAAGGGAGTGTGCCTACCCCTGCCAACAAGCCAAGTGGTTGTCCGTTTCATCCGAGGTGTCCATTTGCGATGGAGATCTGTAAAAGTCAGGCACCAGAAAATATGTACTACGGTGAGGAAGAGATGGTGAATTGCTGGCTGTATAAGGAAGAGGTGAAGACATCGTGACCGAAGCAGTGGAACTTAAAGAAAAACATCGTACTACAGATGATCAAAAGGTTTTATTGGAAGTAAAAAATCTAAAAACTTACTTTCCTATTAAATCTGGAAAATTCAAACGAACAACTCGCTATGTAAAGGCTGTGGATGATGTATCTTTTTATGTAAAAAAAGGAGAAACACTTGGTATTGTAGGAGAATCTGGGTGTGGAAAATCAACGACAGGAAATTCAATTATTCGATTGGTTGAACCGACAAGTGGAGAAGTTTTCTTCAACGGTGAAAATATTGCTAGCGTAAAGCCAAAGGATTTTCGTCCGCATAAGAAAAATATCCAGATGATCTTTCAGGATCCGTTTTCTTCCTTAAATCCAAGAATGCACGTCTTTGATATTATTGCTGAGCCTCTCGTCACGCACAAACTCTACAAAGGAAAAGAGCTTGAAAAACGAGTAGTTGAATTGATGGAAATCGTGGGATTAGATCCAGAGCTTTTGCACCGATATCCGCATGAGTTTAGTGGCGGACAACGACAGCGGATTGGTATTGCCCGTGCTATTGCACTAAATCCTGAATTGATAATTTGTGATGAGCCGGTTTCCGCTTTGGATGTATCGATTCAGGCACAGGTTTTGAATCTATTAAAAAGACTGCAAAAAGAACTGGATTTAACCTATGTCTTTATCGCGCATGGAATCCCGGCTGTTAAATATGTGAGTGACCGGATTGCTGTAATGTATATGGGGGAAATCGTGGAGGTGACCACGAATGAAAAACTATTTTCAAACACGCTTCACCCTTATACAAAGAGGTTGATTTCAGCTGTTCCATCAACTGATCCAACTAAACGGACAATTGGTGACAGTGACGCGGTCGCCGATGAATTGAACCAGGAAGAGACTAGTGACCAAGGGTGTAAATTTGCTGCGCGGTGTCCGTTTGCACAAGACAACTGTTTGGTTGATCGACCGAAACTAAGAGAATATGCCAAAGGTCATTATGTGAAATGCCATTATCCACTAAAACATTAGATGGGGGAAGTTACATGACATATGTAGTAATTGGAGGAGGAATAGTAGGTGCATGTGCTGCTTACTATTTATCACAAAAGGGAGAAAAAGAAGTCATTCTTATCGATCAAGCATTTGAAGGAAAAGCCACATCTGCAGGAGCAGGAATTATTTGTCCTTGGATATCAAGGGTGGATGATCCGGACTGGTTTGCTATTGCGAGTAAAGGAGCTCTATATTATCCTGAATTGATCGCATCGTTGGAAGCCGATGGGAATACAGAAACAGGTTATGGTTTTACCGGTGCATTAGCGACAAGCGACAATTGGGAAGAATTAAAGGAATTGAAGAAAAAAGTAGAAAAACATAAGGAGTCCTATGCAGCAGTTGGCGATATAAAACTGTTGGAAGCCCCAAAAGCCCAGGATTATTTCCCTGGTTTGGATGAAAATCTGCATGCACTTTATATTTCGGGTTCAGCTCGGTTAGATGGAAGATTACTTGCAAAGGCGTTAGTGAAAGGCTTTAAACAAAATGGCGGAAAAGTAATTGAAGAGAAAGTAAGCTTAATAAAAGACTCAGATCATCGGGTAATAATAGAAACGAGTGAAGGTAACATTCAGGCAGACCAAGTAATTGTGGCAGCAGGTGCTTGGACTGGTGATTTGCTTAAACCAGTTGGTGTAGCGATTAATCAAGTGGCCCAAAGAGGCCAGATTGTTCATCTAACCGTTGACGAGGATACTTCTAATTGGCCAGTTGTCCTTCCGCAGGATAGTAGCCATTATATGGTATCTTTTAATGATAACCGAATTGCATTTGGTGCTACGCGTGAGACAGGGAGTGGTTTTGACTATCGGGTAACACCCGGTGGAGTTCAAGAAGTATTACATGAAGGGTTGCGTGTTGCCCCTGGCTTGTCTGATGCTACGTTCAAAGAAGTCCGAGTCGGATTCAGGCCGATGAGTCCGGATAAAAACCCGTTGCTCGGTAAAGTATCAGGCTTTGAGAATCTAATTATTGCAACCGGGCTTGGTGCCTCAGGCTTAACGATGGGGCCATACGTTGGCTCGTTGGCAGCTCGATTGGCATTAGACGAAGCTATTGATCTTGATTTAACACCGTATGATCCATTACGTTAAAAGCAGGTGAATGAAATGAAATATGTACGTTTCAAACAAGGAGAAACAGATAAATATGGTGTCCTGAAAGAGGAGGAAATTATTGTCTTAACAGGTTCTCCTTTAAACGGAGATTCAACGCAGACAGATGAAAAAGTGAATATAGAGGAAGTTCGTCTGATTTCTCCTCTTGTTCCAAATGAAATCATCGGAATTGGGGCTAACTTTTTTGCTGATGAGAAGGACCGACCGGAATGGTTACCCGACACGCCGATTTTCTTTTCAAAGCCAAAGCATTCCGTCATTGGGACAGGAGATTCCATCGAATTGCCACCTGGAGTTGAATCAGTAAAATTTGAATCAGAAATTGCTGTAATCATTGGGAAACAGGCTCGGAATATTGATGAATCGGATTATTTAGATTATATCTTCGGCATCACTGTCGCAAACGATGTAACAAGCCCAGATTATTTTAGAGAAGATGGTCATTGGTTCGTAGGGAAATCATTCCCTAGCTTTACCCCCTTAGGCCCCGTGATTGAAACAGATGTTAAATTAGAAAATGTAATGATTCAATCATACGTAAATGGGAAACCGTTTCAAAATAGCCCAACTAGCCACATGATTATATCCATTCCACAAATGATCACTTACTTGTCTCAAGTAACGGTTTTAAATCCTGGGGATGTCATTCTTACTGGGAGTCCAGTAGGAGCAGATTTTGTTAAAGCTGGTGATGTAGTATCTTGTACCGTTACAGGAGTAAGTACACTAGAAAATCCAGTAATTCAATCAAAAACAACAAAGAAAGTAACTTTGATATAATGAAAGGGTCACATGATGTGGCCTTTCTTAGTTCGTAGGAATGTATAAACTTTCTTATCCTGCATAAGTACAACTAAGGATGGATAAGAAAAGCTAAGTTTTTTAATGAGGTGAATATATTGAAAACCGTGAGCGGAATTATTTTAATAATAGGATTTTATTTATTAGGGGAAACCATCAATACATATCTTTTGTCATGGGTTCCAGGCAGTATAATTGGCATGATATTGCTATTTGGTCTTTTTCTAGTATTTGGTGAAAAACTAGTTGATTGGGTAAAAGGTGGCGCTCAGCTTTTCATTAAGTATCTGCCTTTATTTTTTGTGCCAGTAACAGTTGGAATCATTCAATATGACAATCTTTTAAGTGTATTTGGCGTCTTATTCTTCAGTTTAATGCTTGTGAGTTCATTTTTAATCATTTTACTTGTTAGTTATTGGATGGACCGGAAAGTAAGTGAATTTTCATGTGGCTAATATTAACTTTAATTGTTTTCGCTGTAGCTCAGTATGTTTATTTACGAAAGAAGCGCAATTATTTGATTCCTGTTTTCACAGCTACGGTGGTCCTAATCATATTGGTACTCATAAGCGGAAAAACCTATGCAGATTATTATGTGAGTGCACAGTGGATTGACTGGTTGCTCGGTCCTGCTGTGGTTGCATTAAGCTTTCCGTTATATAAACATCGTAAAATGCTCGCACAAAATGGATTGAAAATTGTAAGTTGGGTTGTCATTGCCGCAATCCTAGGCGTATTGACAGGTGCTGTCGTCTTATGGGCATTCCAAGTAGACAACAGTTATGTAGTTTCTGCTATGTTGAAAAATATAACTGCACCAGTCGCCATCGATCTTGCCGAATTTTATGGAGGGATTCCTGCTTTGACAGCTGTTATCTGTACCATGTCTGGGATGCTTGGTGCAGTAATCGGTCCAACTATTTTTAAAAAGCTGAACATAAAAAGCAGCTTGGCTAAAGCAGTAGCTATGGGATCAACCTCTCACGCAATCGGAACCGCCCGTCTGATGGAAGACGATGATTATGCTGGGGCTATTAGTACATTATCATTCTTGTTAATGACATTAGTCATGCCTGTATTGGTCCCATTGTTTGTTTATGTTTTGGTGGGGTGAGAGTATTGGGACGAGGGGTCGGGAACCTTGTCCCATTTTTATTGATAAAGTGTACTCGATTTTCTAGAGAGGTTTGATATAAATTAAAGGTGGGGTAAGGGGATTCAAAATTAAACGGAATACTTTAATCCCATTGCTCTTCTAGTAATCTTATACATTTTACCATTTATTTCCTCGCCTGAAGATTATATAATAATATGGTAATGAATTTATAATGGAGGGAATTTGATTTGAATAGGATTGTAAGAAAACTATTAATCTTACTTATTTCAATCATTATACTGTTTCTAGCAACGGAGTGGATCGTAAAAGGAGTTCTTTATCTCTTATTTCAATCACATACATATATAACTTTTGTAGCTCCTATACTTCATTTTACGAAGTATTTTGCAATTGCTATTGTCCTACTTCTTTTATTCAAAAAATATGTTAGGTTAACTCCCGTGGGTCGTAAACTAATCCCTATATTTTTGGTTCTGTCCATCGTCATGATACTAATAACATCGTTATGGTTCCAAGCTGCAAATGAAGAGAAGATAGTTAGGAACCGGATTGTTTGGCATGATGTCAAATCATGGGATGAAGTGGAGTATGTAGAAACTGAGATTTATCATGAAGAGAAAATATTCACAGAGCGGGATAACCCATTCGAATCATCTAGCGTAATTGCAAATTATAATATCCATTTCCAAGATGGCTCTGTCATCAATGTCTGGAGTGACGTTTCTTCGATATATGAACTTCATCAATTTGTCTTAGAAAATGACATAGAAGTAAAACATCTAACCGACACCGAACACTTCAATCAAAATTTCAGCTATTACTTCAAAGAATCACTCCCAAAAGCACAATATATATTTGGCGTTGAGTAAGACAACTTGGGGTCAGGTCCCGCGTCCCACTTCAACAGGATCGCTTGGGGTCAGGTCCCGTGTCCCACAACCACCGCGAGGGACCCGACCCCATGTCCCACCACCACCCCATGTCCCGGTTTTTACATATACTTTACCTGCTCCTAATGGTGGGTTAATAGAGAACTACTACAATTAAATAAGAGAGTCAAATAAAGGGGGGAGAGTGTTAGGTAGTGAAAACTCCTAGTATGACAAGGATTTGCAGTTGTATACTTCTAACGTTTCGACATAGTAGATTGTTAGTTTACTAGATTAGGTGTTAAGTATTAATAAAGATCCTATAGGAGGTAACTTTTCTATGATGAACAAAAAGTATTTCGGGTTTTCGTTAAGATTGACAGCAATTATTATGATCATGTTATCGATGGTTTTGCCAGCTAGTGTATTTGCTGAAGAAGAGAGTGAGAATTTTTCGCTAACGATTATGCATATGAACGACACACATGCACATGTGGAGCCATTACCGAACATGTTAACTGCAATCAAGGAGGTTCGTGCTGAAAATCCTGATGCATTATTATTCCATGCTGGTGATGTTTTTTCAGGAACATTATATTTTAATCAGTTTAAGGGGATAGCTGATTTGGCGCTAATAAACATGATGGATATTGACGCGATGGTTTTTGGAAATCATGAATTTGACCTTGGATCAAATGAGGATGGACATCAATCTTTATCAGAATTCGTTACTGCAGCAAAATTCCCATTCCTTGGGACAAATATTGATTTCTCAGCGGATCCCTTTATGGCTGGCACTATAAATGCTGATCCATTTACAGATTCACCAGAAAACGGATCGGTCCATGATGGGATTATCAAAGAGATTAATGGGGAAAAAGTAGGTATTTTTGGATTGACGTCTGAGGATACAGCTAATATTTCTAGCCCAGTAAATGTGAAGTTTTTAAATTATATCGAAGAGGCAGAAAGAGCAGTGGCGGCATTTGAAGGTCAAGGTATTGATAAAATCATAGCAGTCAACCATATTGGTTATAACAGCAATCCAGATTTTGGAAATGATTTACAACTTGCCTCCTATGTAGAAGGTATCGATGTCATAGTTGGTGGTCATTCCCATTCCAAATTGGACGAGCCGGTGCTTGTTTCAACGGATGCAAATGGGGCTGAAAAAGACCCAACAGTTATTGTGCAAGCGCATCAGTACTCTCAGCTTTTAGGGAAATTAGATGTTGAATTCGATGAAAATGGAGTTGTGGTTGGGTATGCAGGCCAATTAATTGATGTAAGTGAAAAAGAAGCCGATCAAGATGCTATTGACGTACTTGCTCCATATAAAGCGGAAGTTGATGAATTAATCAATCAAGAGACGGGCGCAGTTGCCATGAAGCCTATACTAAATCCACGTCACAGTGATAGTGATATTAGTGTTCGGGCAAATGAAACAGAATTAGGAAATCTGATAACTGACGCGATGCTTGCAAAAGCAAAAGAAAAATATCCAGAAGTCGTCATAGCCATGCAAAATGGAGGAGGAATCCGTGCTGCAATTGATGAAGGGCCAATTACTGTTGGTGAAGTGATCGCTGTGCTTCCATTTGGAAATGATCCAGTGATTGCAGAATTAACAGGAGCTGAAATTAAACAAATCTTAGAGCATAGTGTTCGTCAAGCTCCTGCAGAAAGCGGTGGATTTTTACATGTTGCTGGTATGAAATTCACCTATGATAGTACAATGGACCCAGGATCACGAATTGTAACAATGGAAGTGGAAATTGATGGTGAATATGTGGAAATTAACGCAGACCAGACTTATTTAGTTACAACAAACAATTTCACTGGTAAAGGTGGAGACGGCTTTGAAGTTTTTGCTCAAGCGTATGATGAAGGACGCGTAAAAGATATCGGTGAAATTGATTGGGAGCAATTACGAGACTATATGGTAGAGGACTTAAATGGTGAAGTTGACCCGGTTATTGAAGGCCGTATTATTGATTTATTAGGTGAGGATCCAGAACAACAACCTGATGATGATCAAGACGGCTCTGATGATGACAACAATGACGAGAATTCTGAAGATGAAAAGAATAAAGATAGTAGCGGAGATGGAAAGGATAAAGACGGAACAGATAATGGTGATTCTGGCTCTGACGAAGGAAATAACGAAGGTGAAAATAAGGAAAATGGTGATGTAACAACCCCAGAACAAGGTAAAAAAGGACTGAAGGGAGAGCAAGAAGGAAAGCCTTTACCCAAAACAGCTACTGATATGTATACCTTTCTCTTAGTAGGTGGGATTCTACTAATTATTGGGGCAGGTATTTTAGTGTATAGAAAAGTGAGATTTTCATCGATTGGTAAATAGAATAGGTCAAACTGTCATTTGTATAGAGGAATTTTCTCTGTTTTAAAATTATCTCTCAATCCATACTTATTACCTATTGTTACAAAAGTGAAACTATCATACTATTATAGTAGTTGAATAAATGGATTTGAAGACTTTGGGTGGAGAATAAGAGAACCCCATGGAAATGTGCAGTATTACGTTAGCGTAGTACGGTTACTTTTCATGGGGTTCTTTTTATTTACAGATTTTTTGTTCTGTATAAATGCAACTAAGGCTTTGCAAAATCCAAATAATTCCCTACTAGATACCCCTATCCAACAAGTAAAGACATTCCCGTATAGCACATCCCTTAAAATGAAAGGGCTTTCTTATGCTGTTATATACTATATCCCGATGCTCAACCAATATTCAACTTTAAACCGACTAAAAAGGAGGAAGAAGGATGTTTCATAGAATGAAACGTTTATGGATTTGTATTGCAACTATGGCAGTCGCACTGATAATGTTTACTTTCCCTACTACCGAGTCAAACGCCTCAGAAGAATCACCATTACTAATCACGGAAATTGTTTCGAAATCTGCAGGGACAGGTCAGCCTTATGAATATGTGGAAATTTATAACAATAGCTCCGATGAAATTAATTTAGATGGTTATGAGTTACAGTATTTTACGAGTAATTTTTCAAACCCCGCTAATACATGGCCAATAACTAATAAAACAATCCAACCAAGAGATTCATTAGTACTCTGGTTAAAGAAATTTAATTACCCAGATGTTCCACTATGGGATTTTAACTCGAATTACGATGTGTTACTGACTCCAGATCAAGTGTTTGAAGTAACGTTGACAACATCTGCACAAGGATTGCATGACAGTGCTTTAAGACAAGTTGGGCTAGCTAACTCTACTGGTGAAACGATTGTTACGGCATTGATCAATGATGGAGAAGTTGATGGGATTACAAATAAAAGTGTTATTTACCAAAAAGGTGACGGCAGTGAAATGGTAAAAATTCGACATGATGAAGAACCTACTCCTGGTAGATTGGTGAATGAACAATTACCTGGTCCTGGAACACCATCGGGGATAACGGCTGAACCACTGAATGAAGCAGTTTCACTTCGGTGGGAAATTGTAGAGGGAGCAGCTAGCTACAATATCTATTATTCTGCAAGCTCTGATCCAGTCAATGTTTCTGGTGAAAATTCCTATATACTAGAAAATCTAACAAACCATGAAACGTATTCTTTCCGAGTAACTGCGGTTGATCATGAAGGAAATGAATCCTCAGCCAGTTCGGTAGTCTGGGCTACACCTCAAGATGAGGTTGATAGTGAAGCTCCAGCTACACCAACTGGTCTACAAGTAACTCCGGGTATAAATGACGTGGAATTACAATGGAATGAAAATTCGGAGGACGATCTTGCTGCATACCGAATTTACGTTAATGGTACAATCTATGATACGGTTTTGCCTAACCACACAAGGATTTCTGTCTTTCCATTAGAACTTGGAAGAGAATATACCCTTGAAGTAACAGCTTTGGATCATGTTGGGAACGAGTCTGAAAAAGCAACTATTATTTCCGGACCAACCGAAAACGCACCGATACCAAAAGTTTTAATTACCGAGGTTGTACCAAATACGGATAACTATGCACGATATGATGCTTTTGAATATCTAGAAATCTACAATAATAGCAGTGAAGTGATTGATTTAGAAGGGTATCGTGTTAAGTCAGGAAGCTGGGATGTTGAAATAAAAGAATCGTTAATCATAGAGCCATATGATACACAGTTATTTTGGACGAGAAGACAGGAAATTGTACCAATTTCGTTAGAAGCATTTAACTCCAATTATTTTGGCTCCTATCACAATAAGTATCTTGAAGCAGAAAAGGTATATATTTTTAATGATATTGGTGGGCTTGTGAATAGTGGAAATCAAACCGTAACCATTTCAAGCCCTCAAGGTTTAGAAGTAGTGCGGGCAAATTATACAGGAGATGATGTGTCTCTACGAAATTCCGTTGTATTCGGTTATCCAACCGATGGAACATTGACCATGGAGACTCTTTCAGGACATCAACCACCGACACCAGGTTGGGTTGATGCGAATCAAGTTCCAGAAAGACCGGTGTTAGATGAAGATCCTCCTGCAACTCCAGCAAATGTCCAAGCTATAGCGGGGTATGGAGAAGTAGAATTAACATGGGATGCAAACGAAGAATCTGATTTATATCGTTATCACATCTATAAAAATGGAGAACTAGAATTTTCTGTATCACCAGACCAAAATGAGTTTACACTATCAGCGTTGATTGGGAACCAGCAGTATGTATTGGAAGTAGCGGCAGAAGATGTTTCTGGAAATGTATCGGAAAAATCTGCAGAAATTTCGGTTACTCCAGCACATCAAATTATCACACAGGAAGAACGATCTTTTGTAGAGAAGGATCCAGCTTATCAAGGCTTGTGGGATATTAGCGAGGATGGGCCTGTTATCCCTGGTTTGGCTCAAGATCTCGTGCCACAGGGAATGACGTACTATAAACAGAAAGATTGGCTGTTAACGGTCAGTTATCTGGATTATGGTAGGCCAGGAACATTGACGGTTGTTGATGCGACAACAGGAGAGTTGGTTAAATCGGTTTTACTTTATAATCAAGACGGTACTCCGTACACCGGCCATGCAGGTGGCTTAACGATTAGCAAGGATCATATTTGGGTTGCTTCTGAAAATTATTTGCTACCATTTGAAATTAGTGAATTAGTCAATGCTCCGGATAATGGAGAGATTCAATTCATCCATCATATTCCTGTTCCTGTAGATGCAGCGTATACGGTTTATGATGAAGGCATCCTTTGGGTTGGAGAGTTTTATCAACAAAATGACTATCCAACTAATCCAGATCATCATATGGAGAATCGGAATGGGGAGATGCACTATGCCTGGATGATTGGCTTTGATTTGCCATCAAGTACGGATATGCTTACCGATGAACAATGGAACGAAGCATCAGGTGAAGCAGCAATTCCTGATTACGTACTTTCCACGACTGATATGGTCCAAGGTGCTATTGTTGGGAAAAAAGGAGTAACATTGAGCACCTCCTATGGTAGAGGAAATGATAGTGTGCTATATCGTTATGAGCATCCATTAAAGGAGGAGCCACATGATTATGTGGAGGTGGCTGGAAAAACAATTCCACTTTGGTTCCTTGATGGAGCACAATCCAAGCCACGAGAAAGTATCGAAGCAATTCCAATGCCAGAGGGAATTGTTGCTGATCATCCAAAAGATCTTTATGTTGTATTCGAATCAGGTGCAAATAAATATCGCTATACAACAACATATCCGATGGACCGTTTTTTAAAGATTGACTTAAAACGACTGATGAAGGATGATAAGGAGATTATTAAGGAAGATATAGAATAGTATTTAATGGGAAAGAGCGGCTATGTGGTCGTTCTTCTTTTTTTGGTTAGTGGAGAGTGTGTGGGTGTGAGGTGGCAAGGTTTGGGAAAGGGGAGTGGAGCGATTTGGATCGAATATGGAGCAGATGTGAGGAGTGGAGGGCGATTAATTAGGTAAGGAGCGGTTGTGAGGAGTGGAGGAGCGTTTAAATTAGATAAGGAGCGGTTGTGAGGGGGGGGAGGAGCGAATAAAAAATGGATAAGGAGAGCTCGCCGCGAGCAGAAGTATTTTAATAGGAAAATGCTAGGTTACGTAGAAAAGTCACATAAATAACACAAGAGCTACAGGTTTATCAGGATATAAATTAATTTTTCACTTAATGTTTTTACTAGATAATTGTATTTATAACTGAAGAAAATTCTTATTTGTAACCTATAACACTAGCTAGAATACATTTATATCGATTAGACAAAAATAATTGGCTAAAGTATGCTAAAGCAAAAAAGGAGAATTAGATACTAATGAATTTACGTAATCGCCCCAAACCAATTCCGTTATTAAAGTTAGAAGCATTAATACCACGTTTAAGGCCGGGATTTCCATATCTAGCAGAATTACAGATGGAGGAAAGAAATCGTATAAAAGGGTACGAAGGTGAAAAAAAGATTGATTATCACATAAGAATACTAGATAAACGTTATACAGTTCTTCATGATGTGTACTTGAGGGTTAATGGCAAGTCCTTTCAAATTGATACATTAATTATTTCAAGTAACGCCATCTTCATTGTTGAAATGAAGGATTACAGTGGAAAAGTCCTCTTGGACACGGTTCTGAGGCAATGTATCCATAGTAATGGCAGAAAGGAAAATGGTATTAATTATCCTATTGCCCAGGTGGAGAACCAGAAACTTCAACTCGAAAATTGGCTTGTTAGTCATAATCTTTTTGACATTCCAGTCTATTACTTTATCGCATTCAGTGACTCTAGTACAATCATAGAAGTTAAAGGAGATCCGCAAGAAATTGCACCAATCGTTGCACATGGTGAACAAATTCCTAAAATGGTACTGGATAAGGATAGAGAATTACCTAATAAAAAAATACAAGACTATAAACTAGGAAAAGCAATATTACGTGAGTGTCGTGAGTACGATTTCGACATACTTGGTAAGTATCACGTATTGCCACATGACATTATGCCAGGAGTTCAGTGTCCAAATTGTGGTATGTTCGGAATGACTCGTACTCAAAAAAAACTGGCATTGTAATAAATGCAGTCACCGATCAAAGTATGCCCATAAACAAGCACTACAAGATTACTTCCTCCTTATCAATCCTTCCATTACAAATAAATCAGCTATGAACTTCTTAAATGTTGATTCGCGTTATATCGTCACAAGACTATTTAAAAGTATGAACTTAGTATACACTCCGCTAACTCGAAGCTGGGCTAAAACATCCCATCTCCCAAGCGCCCCAACCCCAAGATAAGCGCCCCACCCCATCTCCCAAGCGCACCAACCCCAAGATAAACGCCCCACCCCATCTCCCAAGCGCACCAAACCCAAGATAAACTCCCCATCCCATCTCCCAAGCACTTTACTATTTTATTTACCTTGAGCAAATTCACTAAAAAACTCGAGTGTCAGACCCCACTCCAACTATTAATCAGCTATCCACTCCTACCACACTAACGAAATCTATGTTAGGTTAAACATATGAAAAATACTCTTACATAGCATAACTGAGCTATTGGTTTTTCATTAAGTACCTTATACGATCGTTTTAAAAAGGAGAGGAGAACTGTGGATAGATTGATCGTCCCAGATAAAATTACCGATAACAAATTAATCAATTTATATAAACAAATGTGGGTGATTCGTTTCTTTGAGGAAAAAGTAGATGAATATTTTGCAAAAGGTATGATTCATGGTACGACACACTTAGCAATTGGGCAGGAAGCAAGTGCAGCGGGTGTTTGTGCATTGCTTGATGTGGAAGATAAAATTACAAGCACGCACCGGGGGCATGGACATTGTATTGCCAAAGGTGCAACCGCTGACAAAATGATGGCAGAGCTTTTTGGTAGGACAACAGGATATTGCAAAGGGAAAGGTGGATCGATGCATATTGCTGATGTGGACATGGGGAACCTTGGAGCAAACGGGATTGTTGCTGGTGGGATTCCGCTAGCAGTAGGATCTGCTCTTACAGCACATATGAAAAAGCTGAATTATGTTACCGTTTGCTTTTTTGGGGATGGGGCTACAAACGAAGGAAGTTTTCATGAAGCAGTGAACTTAGCTTCTATTTGGAAGTTACCTGTAATTTTTGTTTGTGAAAATAATCAGTATGGTATGTCTAGTCCAGTAAAAGAAATGGTTAACGTAGATAACCTCGCAACCCGTGCACAAGCGTATGGTATCCCAGGAGTTGTTGCAGATGGTAATGATATGATTGAAATGATGAATGTAACAGATGAAGCGATAAAACGAGCGCGAAGAGGCGAAGGGCCAACATTCATTGAAGCAAAAACATATCGTTGGAAAGGCCATTCCAAGAGTGATACGAAGAAATACCGCACGCTTGAGGAAGAAAAGGAATGGATGCGTAAAGATCCCATCAAACGTTTTAAGAATGATCTGATGAAAGCAGGTTTTTTAACGAAAGAAAAAGCTGAAAAACTTCAAGAGGAAGCAAAAAAAGTAATTGAAGACGCAGTGAAATTTGCAGATGAAAGTCCAATGCCAACTCTAGATGATTTACTAACAGATGTTTATGCATAGGAGGGGGTAGCAATGAGAGAGATTACTTATTTAGAAGCGGTACGGGAAGCAATGAGCCAGGAAATGCGTGTCAATAACGATGTATTTATTTTAGGTGAGGATATTGGTGTCTATGGTGGGGCATTTGGTGTAACAAGTGGGATGATTGAAGAGTTTGGTCCGGAACGTGTTCGTGACACACCGATTAGTGAAGCGGGGATCGCTGGTACAGCAGTTGGTTCTGCGTTAACTGGGATGCGTCCAATTCTTGACCTACAGTTTTCAGATTTTATTACCATTGCCATGGATCAAATCGTAAACCAAGCAGCGAAAATTCGTTATATGTACGGTGGCAAAGGGATGGTTCCGATGGTTGTACGTACGCCAAGTGGTTCTGGTACTGGTGCGGCTGCCCAGCATTCCCAAAGCTTAGAAGCTTGGGTAACACATATCCCAGGATTAAAAGTGGTACAACCTTCCACAGCCTACGATGCAAAAGGATTGCTAAAAGCTGCAATAGATGATGATAACCCAGTTATTTTCTACGAACACAAATTATTATACAAAACCTCTTCTCATGTACCAGAAGATACATACAGTATTCCATTAGGGAAGGCCGATGTGAAACGGGAAGGTTCGGATGTGACCATCGTTGCAACAGCTATCATGGTACACCGGGCATTGGAAGCAGCAATGGAACTTGCTAAAGAAGGAATTGATGTTGAGGTTATCGATCCCCGGACACTGGTTCCTTTAGATGAGGAAGCAATTATAACGTCCGTGTCGAAAACAGGGCGTGTCGTTGTGGTACATGAAGCTGTAAAACGTGGTGGATACGGGGCAGAAATCGCAAGTATGATTGCTGAAAGTGAAGCATTTGATTATTTAGTTGCACCGATTAAGCGGTTAGGTGCAGCCCCTTCACCAGTACCTTACCATCCTGAACTTGAAAAAGCACATGTCCCACAAGTGCCGAATATCATCCAGGCTGTGAAAGAAATGTTAAAACGGGCATAAGGGTAGTAATCCTTCCTTTCTGTTCCCTTTTCAAAGAATGGTAGATACATATAGAAATATCTATCGTCTATAAAAAAGGTATGTTATACTGAGATTGATAATTACATAGATTTCAAACTAGGGGAGCCGTAAAAGGCTGAGACAGATCTTATCTGGACCCTTTGAACCTGATCTGGAAATACCAGCGTAGGGAAGTGGGAAAATGTATATTATGTTACATAATATATTCAAGCAAAGGCCACCCCTATATGGAGTGGCCTTTTATATTTAAGGAGTTACGTGTTTATGGGTAATGGTGAGCTACATGTTATTTCAACAGGGAAACAATCCCCAGAAAAATTAGTAGAAATTGCAGCGGTAATACACCCTTATATCGATGCTTTACATATTCGTGAAAAAACAAAAACTGCAAAAGAAATCTATGAAATTGTAAAGCTATTACTAAAAAAACAGGTCCCGATTTCTAAAATAATTATTAATGACCGACTAGATGTAGCTTATCTTATGAAGGCCCAGGGAGTTCATTTAGCGTACCATTCCTTACCCGTTGATCTTGTGAAAGAAGCCATTACTGATTTACGTGTTGGCTGTTCCGTGCATTCTTTAGATGAAGCTCTGCAAGCACAGGCTCAAGGGGCTGATTATATAACCTACGGACATGTTTTTTCGACACAATCCAAACCAGGGTTAACTCCACGAGGGTTGAAACAATTACGATCCATTTCAATGTCTGTTACGATTCCAGTTATTGCAATAGGTGGAATTAAACCATGTAATGTTAGGTCTGTGGTTGAATCAGGGGCCAAAGGGGTTGCTGTGATGTCAGGTATTTTAGAAGCAAATAATCCTATAGAAGCGGCAAAAGAATATGCTTTACATCTTTCTATCTAACAGCTTCTTATAAGCTAAAACTACTGTTTATCCCGCATGTAAACGGGTAGGCCTACAAAAAACGCGACATCCTGGAACTGCGATTATTCGTCCCACTTAGATATTTGTCGCATTGTCGGCACTAGCACGTCCTGTGCGTTGTAAGACCCCCACTTCAAGGCTTTGCGATGATACTAATAAGGATAAGTGGGGGCGGGATGCCCGTAAATTTCCGATTGGTTCAGAGGCCTTTAGGTCATACCATTAAGGTACTAACAAACAGCGGGGGAAGAAGAAACTTCCACTGATTGAAGATACACTTTATAAGGTGTTGTAGTGCTTGTTGGAAAGGAGATTTTTGATGCCTAGCATGTATGATGCAATTATTGTAGGGGGTGGTATCAATGGTGGTTCCATTGCTTACAGTCTTGCGAAAAGAGGGAAGAAAGTTCTTCTGTTGGAAAAGGATCGACTTGGTAGTAAGTCTTCCAATGCAGCAGCAGGGATGCTAGCTGCACAAGCTGAATTGAATGAAGATGGTCCGTTATTTCAATTAGCTAAGAAAAGCAGAGCGATGTTTCCGTTACTAGCTGAGGAAATAAAAGAATTAAGTGGAATTGATATTGAACTAGTCAATAAAGGGATGTACAAAATTGCTTTGTCTGAAGAAGAAGAACATCAGTATAAACAAATAATCGATATTCAACGGCAAACAGGAGAATTAGCGGAATGGATCACCGGAGAGGAAGTTAGAAGGAGAGAGCCTTCCTTATCTGAAGCGATTACTGGTGCGGTGTACATTGAAAAAGATGGGCAAGTTTCAGCTCCCAAATTAACGTTAGGATTTTTAAAAGCTGCTGCAGCTTTAGGAGTAGAGATCAAAGAATATACGGAGGTTTTATCCTTTCATGTTGAAAAAGGAAAAATAGCTGGGGTAAAAACAAACAGTGGGAATTTCGAAAGTGAGACCGTGATTGTAGCAGGTGGAGCATGGAGTCAGAAAATATTGTCGGAAGCTGACGTGAAATTGAAAACGTATCCAGTTAAGGGAGAGTGTTTTTCTGTTCTTACCCACCAACCATTGATCAATGGAACCATCTTTTCTCATGGATGTTATCTTGTTCCTAAAAAGGGCGGACGCCTTCTAGTGGGTGCAACCGTTAAGCCGAACACGTTTGATCAAACCGTAACCGTTGATGGAATTGGCTCTCTTATGGAAAAAGCAAAAAAAATCGTGCCATCCATTGTGAATGCGGAATGGGAGAAGGCATGGGCGGGCATTCGACCACAAACGAGTGATAGCTTGCCATATTTAGGGGAACATCCAAATTATAAAGGATTATTCATTGCAACAGGGCATTTCCGCAATGGTATTTTGCTTTCTCCAATAACCGGTGAGATGATATCTAATTTGATCGATGGAGAATCTACACCGATTGATTTAACCGCTTTTCGAATCGACCGACATGTTAGAACGATTGTCTAAAAGGGAGTGTAGATATGGAGTTAATAATTAATGGTGATAAAGTAGAAGTCCCAAATAAGATTACAACAGTATCTTCCTTACTACAGCACTTTGGAATTAACCAAAAGGTAGTAATTGTGGAATTAAATCAGTCTATCTTGGAAAAAGGATCTCATCAAGAAACAACTATTTCTGATCGTGACAAAATCGAAATTGTAAACTTTGTAGGAGGCGGATGATGATGTTAAAAATTGGACCATATGAATTTTCATCAAGACTTTTGTTAGGTACTGGGAAATATCCGAACTTTGATGTTCAAAAAGAGGCAGTAGAGGTTTCACAGACGGAGATCCTGACGTTTTCCGTACGCAGAATGAACATTTTTGAACCTAGTCAACCAAATTTCCTAGAAAATATTGATGTACAAAAATATAAATTACTTCCTAATACGGCAGGGGCAAAGACAGCAGAAGAAGCAGTCCGAACTGCAAAACTAGCAAGAGCTTCTGGGCTTTGTGACATGATCAAAGTAGAAGTAATTGGTTGCCAAAAAACACTTTTACCTGATCCAGTAGAAACATTGAAAGCATCAGAAGAGTTGATAAAAGAAGGTTTTATCGTTTTACCATACACGTCGGATGATGTTTTGTTAGCAAAACGTTTAGAAGAATTAGGCTGTCACGCGATTATGCCAGGTGCTTCCCCAATTGGCTCTGGTCAAGGAATTATTAATCCATTAAATCTTAGCTTTATTATTGAACAGTCTAATGTACCTGTTATTGTTGATGCAGGGATTGGTACCCCTTCTGATGCGACTGTAGCGATGGAATTAGGAGCAGATGGTGTACTATTGAATACTGCTGTTTCAGGTGCGGAAGATCCAGTGAAAATGGCGAAAGGAATGAAACTGGCTATAGAAGCAGGACGACTAGGATATGAAGCTGGTCGCATACCGAAAAAACGTTATGCAACAGCAAGTAGTCCAATGGAAGGAATGAGCATCAGTTGAGTGAACGTTATTCCCGACAAGAATTATTCTCTCCAATAGGGAAAGATGGACAATCGAAAATTAGTAGAAAACATGTGTTAGTGATCGGTGCAGGCGCTCTTGGGACAGGGAGCGCTGAAGCACTTGTCCGTGCAGGGGTGGGGAAGCTAACCATTGTTGATCGTGATTATGTGGAATGGAGTAATCTCCAAAGACAGCAGTTGTACGTGGAGGAGGATGCCAAGCAACGTATGCCAAAAACAGTAGCTGCTGAAAAACGTCTGAGAATGATCAATTCAGAGGTGGACATTCAAGCTTCGGTGTTAGATGTATCAGTGGAAGAAATTGAACAACTGATTGATGAAGTTGATTTAATTATGGACGCTACAGATAATTTTGACATTCGCATGATTATTAACGATATTTCTCAAAAATACCAGATCCCCTGGATATATGGGGCCTGTGTGGGTAGTTATGGTATTAGTCATACCATCTTACCAGGAGAGACACCTTGCTTACATTGTTTACTCGAGACCGTTCCGATGGGGGGGGTAACATGTGATACGGCTGGAATTATTAGTCCAGCGGTTCAAATGGTTGTTGCCTATCAAACAACGGAAGCAATGAAGCTATTGGTTGAAGACTACCACGCCCTGAGAAAAAAGTTAGTTTCTTTTGATTTATGGAAAAATCATCATACAGCAATTGGTGTCGATAAACTTAAAAAGGAAGACTGTTCATCTTGTGGCCAGTCACCTACATATCCATTTCTGTCTTTTGAAAATCGGACTAAAACCGCTGTCTTATGTGGAAGAGATACGGTCCAAATTCGTCCACCAGAACGGATGAACAGAGACTTAGAAAAGCTTGCTACCATTCTTTCCGAACAAGGTGGAAGGGTTTCACTAAATCCGTATTTACTGTCTTTTCAAATTGAAAAACACCGACTTGTTCTATTTAAAGATGGTCGAGTACTTATTCATGGTACAAAAGACATTGCCAAAGCAAAGACGTTATATCACCGGTATTTAGGTTAGATAACGAGGGGACAGGTCCACTGTCCCAAAATCACTTCGTATATCGATTCGCATAACTGCTTGCTACAAATGCCTCTGGTTTAATCTTAGGCTCTAAACCTAGCGACTCCATTCTGGATACCATTTCGTTTACAAATACACGAGTTTTGTTTCGTGCTCCGGCCCCAATGTCAATATGACCTTCTATGGTAAAAGAAGCCCCTTTATAAATATTCGGCAACACAAGATCGATGAGATGTTCTTTCTTTTCTTCTGTAAACTGGGATACGACTTCTTCGGTTAACGTTGTTTCATAAGATATTCGTTCGTGCAGATTGATCATCTTACGTGGAACCTTTACCTTGCGTATGCAAGCCCATGCCCCTTTGCGCTCTCGTTGGATGACAATTCCTGTGATAAATAACGTGTGATCGGTATGAATCTGTGAATCTGTTCCGAAAATTAAACGGTAATTCCCCAATGGATCCTTCTTTATATAGGATACAATGTGTTGAAATACCTCTTCAAAAGACATCCGTTCTTGACTTAGGTTTTGGAATATCAATTCATTATCTGGTTTCATAACCTTACCATTTCCCTCCCATGGAGTGGAGATTGTATATCCTTAGTATATGTCAAAATGAACGTGCTTAGTTGATTGTAAATATTAATTAACTCTTTCTTTAGATTTTATTCATTTGAATTTGATTGGGTGTGGGGGATTAGCTCGTGAGGGAGAAATAAGGAGTGTAAGACGAGTAGTTGTTATAACAAACCATGTAGAATCGGCATATAGGGAGCAGGACTGTACTATTTGGTGAAACTGGGACAAGGGACCTGACCCCAAAAAACTGGGACAAGGGACCTGACCCCAAAAAACCCCAAAAACTCACAGGTCCCTTGTCCGAGTTTATTTTACTCTCACTTCTTTTTGATTATAATTTTTTCCATTTCCTTCAGGGTTATAGTTTTTTTCTATATTTCCAGCTACGTCCATGGAGAACCATTTAACTGTTGTGGTTTCAGTGATCGTGATGGATTCCGCTCCTTCACGTGTTCCCTTAAGTGATATCCTATCTGACTCAAATGTAGGCTTTGAACCATCTAACGTATAGAAGACGGTTGCTGGTTCACTCGTTTCAAATGAAATTTCTACAGTTCCACTAGTTTCATCCGGTACGGTTTGCAATGATGATTTTGGTAGTTGATGATCTTTTCCATATTGATGGGCGATATCAAGCATTCCAATCATTCCATTGGCAAATTCCATTGCTTCTTCATGACCTTCTTCAAATGGTGGTTGGAAACCTACAGCCTGCCAGCGTCCTGTTTCAGGGTTCCATAGATCCGCACCTACTTCAAAGTCCCAAGCGAAAATATCATGTTCATACCACAGAACATCTGCTGAGTTACCTGCTGCAGAATATAGCACATCTGGAATTGGTCCGGTTCTTCCAGGTAGGATTACGGTTCCGCGATGTTCTTTAATTGCATCTAAAATTGTTTCAGATGCTTGCCAGAAATAAGCTTCTTCACCTGCAGTTGGTCGTGGTAGTGTAGTTCGATTTTCATCATATGCTCCTGGAGGCCACATGAAGTAACCACCATAGCTGTGTATATTCATACCAAATTTAATATTCGGATTTTCTTCCGCTAACCAGATCAGATTCTTCGCTTCCGGTTCAGAGGTTTCTTCAGGTCCTGCATAACTACCTGACAGGCAATTCGTAGAACCGCCTATATAACCATCATGAACGGAACCAACAGAGTGGTTACGGTTTAAATCCACGCCCCATGAATTTCGATTAAGTGGGTCAGCAGATTCTGCTGGACAATGATTTGTCATATTCTTACGTTGGTAATTGTAATCATAGAACGAGTAATGGCCGCCGTCAGGGTTCACTGTTGGAACGATAAAAATATCAAGGTTATTGACAAGTTTTTTCGTATCTGCGTCCGTACTGTAATTCCGCAATAATCTTTCTGCTGTTTCTATAGCTACAAGCGGTGTAACCCATTCACGGGCATGTTCTTGAGAGTAGGCTAAAACACCAGTTTTCGAACCATCCCGATCTTTACCGATACGAATTGCTTTCACTTCGAATGGATCACGTGAAATTTCTTCAGGTGCGTTTAATCCATCGGTAAGAGTAATTTCTGTTTGCGCTTGAACAATGCCTTCACCTTGGTTATTTCGGAACGGTGTTGCCGTTACTAAATGACCTGCTTCATCATTAATTGCTTCTATCACTTCTGCTGCTGTACTGATTGGATTCGAAGTAGAGTTGGTTGCTAGGTTTACTTCAATCGTGTCACTGCTTACATTTACCTGTAAGTCTGCATTAGCTTGTTCTGGATTCTGTAGTTCAACTGATATCTGGTTTCCACCTTCATGACCCCATGCATGCGATGTAAGTACAATTGCCGCTCCAGGATTATTGTTCACATCACCAATAATAGCCTGTGCATTTCTTCGATAACCATTTGTTTCATATGGTAATGTTACGATCTCAGCAATTTCAGGAAATTCTTCTGCTAACTGTTCAATTCTCTCGGTTATTTCGGTTGGATCCATGTAATGATCAATAAAGTCTGTAACATAATGCTTGCCATCGTCTGGTGTTCCATCACCGATCCATTCCGTAACAGCAGATTCTGCCGATGCACCTAGACTACTAGTAATGGTTACATGTTCTGGGATGTCTTCAATGTTAAGCAATACATAATGATACAAGTATTCACCATGATCAACTTTTGGACTTAATGTAGCACTCTGTTGTTGTCCATTTTCATCTGTCCATTCTGCAGTTAAAACATTACTTCGATAATCTCCCGCTGTTGTTTTGGTTTCTATATAGAGAAATGTTCCTGACTGATTTGTAAAGTGATTAGCTCGAAGTATATTTAGTTGATCAGCTTCTTCAGAAATTTGCTCTAGTTGGTCAACTGTATGTTGTCGTTCCGTTAAAATCTGATTGACTTCTTCATCAGAAGTAATCATTTCTATGTCATACCCTTGTTGTAATAGATCCTCTACTTCACGGTTAGTTGCAATTGCATCCATTTCAATTTTTCCATTTTCTCTGTTCAAGTATTCTGTTAAATCGAGATCACTTGCAACTAACTCATCTAATGCTTTTTCGTTAGGAACGGTGATGCGAATAAGTGACTTATCTTGTTCTGCTTCAAGTTCACTCATGGTTGATGCTACTGTCTGCGGACTAGACCATACAGATGAAAATCCTAAAGCTATGATACTTAGAACCGCGAGTGCCAGAGATAGCATTCTTTTTACTCCCATTTCCATCAATCCTCCTAAATATATTTTGATACTCGAAGTAATTATATCAATGCTTGAACAACTTTTAAATATATTTTGAATATTAAGAACAAAAATAAGTAAAACTACTTAGAAATAGATGTTTTGGCGAGTCATAAGAACTATTGGAGCAGTAGAAAGAGTATTGATTGGCTCTAGATAGTGGGGTTCTACTTTTTGAGAGGAAAAAGAACATGCAATAAGTATGTTCAACTTTGATATGGTTGGGAAGAATGCTGGTGAATATATGAACTAACTACCTTAAATAATAACGAGTCAGCCAAGGGTTTTTTCCACCGTCCCTCTTCTTGAAGATATATAATCGACACAACCATCATATTACCAACAAAAAAGACCATACTAAACCAAAACACAGAAAGTAGGGATAAAACATGGATGAGGATAAGAAAAAATCATCAAAAACAACCACAAACCAAGGAAGGAATCAAAGTGAAAAAGGGAAGGAGTATAATATCCGGTCAGAAAAAATCAGATACAAAAATGCTGACGATATTTACGAGTAGGAGGGACTACTAGGGAGCTAATGATATCTAGTAAAAATGGGACAAGGGACCTGACCCTAAAAATTGGGACGAGGGACCTGACCCCAGAGATCATCAAAATTGGGACGAGGGACCTGACCCCAGAGATTATCTTAAAGTTCCCTTCTTTATTAATCGGGTAATTTTATCAATTGCTATGCCTGTTTCAAGAGAGATGTCTATTGCGTTTGAGTTTGGATTGTTTGTTAAAAATGTCTTTACTTGTTTTACGAGTTTTGCTTCCTTTTCATAGCAATCTTCGCATAAATTATTTAGTAAACTATCGATTTTTCCACAGTCTAAACACGAGCCATTCCTTTTCATATATACGTAACCTCCAAAATTATCCGTTCAAATTGTTATTTATAATTTCATTTAAATTATTAAAATTAGGTTTGACAATAAAATCTTTTGCACCAATATTAATCGCTTCAATAATGTTCATCTGTGAACCTAAGGCTGAACACATGATTACACGAGCATTAGGATTAATTTTGATGATTTCCTTTAATGCTGTTAGTCCATTAACTTTTGGCATGGTGATATCGAGTAAAGTTAAATCTGGATGGACTTTCTTAAATTGCATAATCGCTTCAAGACCATTCGTTGCTTCCACAATTTTAAAATCGTTATGTTCGGTTATTCTCTTTTTAAGAAATGTCCTCATAAATAATGAATCGTCTGCAATCAAGACTGTTTTCATGTGAATCCCTTCTTCTAGATATATTTTAAGCAACAAAAAAGGGTCAGACCTCTAATATTGAATAGAGACTAACCCTGTTATCATCTTCTTCGGTAGCCCGGCTGTCTTAGCAATTGCCTTAGACCCGCAGCTTTGCGTCCTTACCTTTCAGTAAGTTTGCCATTATCGGAGGATGTCTCAAAATTATGATTATATAGTACTATTGTACCGTATAAGTTATAGTTCGTGAAGGTTTTTGTAGGAATTTGTCGGAAAAATAGTAAAGAGATATTCTGTGGGGAGGAAAACTGGAGGATATTTAGGTTAAAAATTTGTGACTGTGGTAAGTTTGTTTTGAACATTAATGAAGGACTTTTCTTCTTCCTAAAAGAAAAGTCCTCCATTATTTCAAGTTTACTAAAGTAAAAATCTAATAGCAAACAACTCTATTATAGGCCAAGGTTTTAATAAAATGAGCACTTATCGGAAATTACGTCCACCACATCTCCCCAATAGATTCCTTCACCATCACTGGCTTCAATGTATTAACAGCCTTTGTAAACCCTTCGTCAATAGACATCAAGCCATCCTCATGCTCAATGCTAACTACATAGTCATATCCATAGAGTCGTAGAGTACTAATCATATCTGCCCAAACCTTAGAATCATGTCCAAACCCAACCGTGCGGAAATACCAAGCACGATGTTGCATATCTGAATAGGAAGTCATATCTGTTAGTCCGTTTCGATTCATATTTGGTTGGTCGATAATGGTGTCCTTTGCATGGAAGTGGTGAATTGCATTTTCCCGACCTAGTATTTTAATTGATTCAACCGGATCAATGCCTTGCCACCACATATGGCTTGGATCAAGGTTAGCACCAATAGCTGGACCACATGCTTCTCTTAACCGTAAAAGTGTTGCGGGTGTATGTACCGAAAATCCTCCATGAAGCTCTAGTCCAATTTTCACATGGTGCTCCTTTGCAAAGGCTGCTTTTTCCCTCCAGTACGGAATAATCTTTTCTTCCCATTGCCATGTTAAAATTTCCTGAAATTCATTCGGCCATGGTGCGACTGGCCAGTTCGGATATTTCGCATCCTCATGGTCACCTGGACAACCGGAGAAGGTATTTACCACCGGAATACCGAGCTTGCTAGCTAGTTTTACCGTTTTATCGAACAAGGCATTCGCCTCATCTGCAATGTGTTTTTGTGGATGAAGTGGATTGCCATGACAACTTAAAGCGCTTACAATTAATCCTTTACTTTTAATTGTTTCGATAAAATCCTTCTGCTTTTGTTCATCTGCTAATAATTCATCCACCTTGCAATGGGCATCACCAGGGTAGCCTCCCGTACCTAATTCAACTGCCTCAATTCCTTTTGCGGCTACATGATCCAGCATTTCCTCTACATTTTTATCAGAAAATAATACTGAAAAAACTCCTAATTTCATGAAAAAACCTCCTTTATGGAAATTTGTAATCCGTTACATCTATTATACATAATATTTATGAAAATCAATACAAAAAATCATTATTTTTGAAATTAACGCGCAATTTTGTATTGACAAACAATCACCTGCGTTTTACAATCAACATGTAATCGATTACATTTAGTGAGACTTATATATAGTGAAAGTAGGAATCATCATGGCAAATATTCAACAAATCGCTCAAAAAGCGGGAGTTTCCGTTGCAACGGTATCTAGAGTATTAAACAACGCTACATCAGTAACCCCACAGACAAGGCATAAAGTAGAAATTGCAATAAAGGAGCTAAAGTACGAACCTAGTATGCTAGGACGAAATCTACGAAACTCAGAAAGCCGTCTATTGCTTGTCCTACTGCCTAGCATTTCCAATCCATTTTACAACGAGATTATAAATGGTATCCAAAACACGGCAATAGCAAAAAACTACAACATTCTTCTATGTGAGACAGACTCCAAACCCGAACGTGAAAATATTTATTTTAATATGGTCAAAAACAAGCTGGCTGACGGTGTCATATCAATGGATCCAACGGTTAATATGCAAAAACTGAATGAATTAGCAGAAAATCATCCAGTCATTCTTTGTAGTGAATATGAAGAAGGAGGAAGTATTCCGTACATTACTGTTGATAGTGAGTTAGCTGCTTACCAGGCGGTTAAGCATTTAATTAAACTAGGTAATGAAAGAATAGCACTCATCAATTCGGATGAAAAGTTTCTCTATGCGAGACTTCGTCGAGCGGGATATGAACGAGCACTCAAAGAGTTTAATCTTCCTATCCGTGATGAATGGATTTATCATACCAAGGATTTAGAGTTTGAACATGGTGTGCAGGCAATGAGAATGCTGCTACAGTCAGAAGAGAAGCCAACTGCAGTATTTGCCGTATCGGATACATTAGCTATCGGTGCACTAAAGGCCATAAATGGTGGGGGGGATACTCCTAATCCAATTGCAGTTGTTGGTTTTGATAATATCAGCTTTTCAAGTATGACAAACCCAACCCTTACGACCATTTCACAACCAATGTTCAAAATGGGTAGTTTAGCAGCAGATATGCTAATGAATAGCATTAAGGGCGACAGAGTTGAAAGCATTGTTTTAGATCATGAATTAATTATTCGTGAGTCTACGATGGGGTAGGGAGTTATCTTGATAGGAGGGAGATCTGTCTTATGAAATTCAATGTAGGGATTATTGGATGTGGTTCGATTACTAGATTTCGACATGCACCTGAATACAAAGCGAATCCTCATGTTGAGGAAATCGTCTTCTATGATCGAAATATTGAGCGGGCCCAACGCTTAGCGGAGGAGTTTGGTGGGCGGGTCGCTGAAAAGCTGGAAGACTTACTTACTGATTCATCCATTGTTGCTATTAGCGATTGCTCCTCAAATGAAGCGCATCATATCAATACGCCAAAAGCTCTAGAAAGTGGGAAGCACGTTTTATGTGAAAAGCCATTAGCAATTAGTGTTAAGCATGCGAAAATTATTCTTGAAGCAGAACGTAAATCTGGCAAAAAATTAATGATTGACCAGAACCAACGTTTTACAAAAGCTCATCAAAAGGCTAAAGAAATTATACAAAGTCAAGAGCTAGGTGAGGTGCTCACCTTTAAGACTTCCTTTGGCCACCAAGGTCCAGAAAGCTGGGGAGTAACAAAATCGAATGCGACTTGGTTTTTTAAAAAGGATCGTTCCCATTCAGGTGTTGCGGGAGACTTGGGAATTCACAAAATTGATTTGATTCATTACTTATTGGATGATGAAATTGAGGATGTGCATGCCTTTCATGGAGCTCTTGATAAGGTTGATGAACACGGAAAACCGATAGAAGTATGTGATAATGTTGTATGCGCGTTAAAAACGAAAAAGGGTCGATTGGGAACTGCTTCTTTTTCTTGGACTTATTACGGGGCTGAAGATAACGCAACGACCATTTATTGTCAGAAGGGGATTTTAAAAATATATCATGATCCAGAAGCACAGCTCATCATGGAAATGAATGATGGTTCGGTGGTTAAATACGAGCTGGAACAGATTCAGACCAATGACAATCAAACCAATACAGGGGTTATTGATGCCTTTATTGATTGCATTGTGAACGATCTAAATTCGCCAGTTACCAGTCGTGAGGCGGTTGCTTCTTTGAAAGTAGTTGAAAAGATACTAGGGTCATCGAATTAGGATAAAAGCGGTATAAATTTTCAAAATAATTTGACTTAATTTTATTTTTAAATTAAGATGTTTGTAACGGATTACATTTATAAAACTCCAAGCAAAATATTCCCAGCTTACCTTGTAATCCATGACCAATATGACGGGAGGGGTAGCATGTTTAAACAGCTTGCGATCAATTCGAATACCTATCATGGCTTTTCGTTAGAGGATGCTGTAAAAGGAGCGAGTAAGGCAGGTTTTAAGCAGATCGAATTAGCCGCCGTAAAGGACCATACCGCTCATGTTTTACCCAATATGTCAGCAGAAGAGCTCCAAGGAATTCAGGTATTGCTCCAAACATACGGAATGACCTGTGTTGGAATTGGTGCGCATAGTAATGTGATGAGGGAAGAAGGTATTGCTAATTTGATGGAGAGTATCGAATTAGCTGTATATTTTGATTGCCGGTATGTGGTTACGGCAACGGGTGATGCACATTATGATTCAGATGTTATTGAGGATACAAGGCTATTAGCCGAAAATTTAGAGCCAGTCCTAAAGAAGTGTGAGGAGACAGGGAAAATTCTTGTCTTGGAGACACATGGCAATAATTTTGCTTCAGGTATTTCTTTGAAAAAACTAGCTCAAACATTAAATAATCGTGTCAAAATCAATTACGATACAGCCAATGTGATCTTTTATGGTGATGTGTTGCCATATGAGGATTTAGAGGCTTCCATAAAAGAGGTGGAGTTTATTCATTTAAAGGATAAGCTTGGTGCGAATCATGAGTGGAATTTCCCTGCAATTGGTGATGGGTATCTTGATTTTAACCGAATCTTTACCATCCTTGAAAAAGGAAGTTATCAAGGTCCGATTAGTGTAGAAATTGAGTTTACCCCAGATGGTCCTAAAAATCTAGAGGAGGTAAATGAATCAGTAAAACGATCGTTTACCTATCTTGAGAGCTTACTAGGTGGAAAGAGGTAGGAGGCTATCATGAAACGTATTGGACTAGTTGGATTAGGGTTTATTGGTAAAACGCACTTTGAAGCGTATCGGAAGATCCCTCATGCGGAGGTAACAGCTATTTGTACGAAAGGTAAAAGTAATGATGAATTAACAGCTTCTTTTGAAGGAGCATTTGTTTCAGATTATGATGAACTGTTACAGCGAGAGGATATTGATGTTGTTGATATTTGCGTACCGACCTTTTTACATGAGGAGTATATCACAAAGGCTGCTAAAGCTGGAAAGCATATTATTTGTGAAAAACCGTTAACCTTATCGGAAAAAGCTGCTGATCGAATGTATGATGTCATTGGAAAATATGATGTAAGGCTGTTTGTCGGCCACGTACTTCGGTTTTGGCCAGAATATCAGACCATTAAAGCTTATAGTGAGTCAGGTAAATTGAATAACATTGATACGATTCATGCCGAGAGATTAGGCCAGCTTCCAGCTTGGAGCGAATGGTTCCAACATCCTGAAAAAAGTGGTGGAGCTCTGTTTGACCTTCATATTCATGATATTGATTTTGCCTATTATTTGCTTGGTGAGGTGGAGAGTGTTTATGCAGTAGGACATCAAAATCAATATGGGGCATGGGATCAGATCATAACAACGCTTACGTTTAAAAATCAGGCAAAAGCTGTTTTGGAAGCATCCCAGCGAATGCCACATGGATATCCATTTACGATGTCGCTGAGGGCACAGACATCCGAGAACGTATTGGACTTCCAGGTAAAAGCTGGGGAAAACATTGAAAGTATTCATGATCGTCACTTTGTATTTTACGAAGGAGAACAAAAGAAGATGGTAGATGTTGAGGAAGCAGATGCGTTTGTCAATGAATTAAATTATTTTATCGATTGTATGGAAAAAGATCAAGAAAACCAAATAGTTCCATTAGACGACGTATTATACATAATTAAACTACTCAAAGTGATTGAAAAGTCGTTGGTAATAGGGCGAGAGGTACAAATTTCATTTTAACAGGAATTGAAAGCGCTTTATCAAATTTAGGTTTCATCATTAATTTATTGGATAGATTTTCAAAATGGAGGGGGTTTTTATGTTGAAAAAGTTTGTAAGGCTGTTTGTATTGCTTGTATTGGTCATGGTTCCAGTGTTGAGTGCATGTGGAGATGATGCTTCTGGAGGTGGAGATTCAGGTGATAAGTATAAGGTTGGTATTCTGGCTCCTGCCGTTACACATGGATGGGTTGCTGCGGTTGCCTATCATGCGGAATCTCGTGCGGAAGAATTATCTGACCAGATTGAGTATCAAATTCATACGAGTAGTGATGCTTCTGAAATGACATCACAGCTTGACGATTTAATCACTTGGGGAGCAGAGGCAATTGTAGCATTCCCGCAGTGGGAAGGAATGGAAGTTCCGATTCAACGTGCGCTGGATGAAGGGATTGAAGTGGTAAACTTTGATATCGTTATTGATGTAGACGGTGTGTATCGTGTTGCTGGTGATAACTACGATATGGGTGTCCAAGGGGCAAACTATATTGTTGATAAGGTTGGAACAGAAGGTGAGGTTGTTATTTTAGAGGTACCTTCTGCTGGTTCTGTATCTGAATTACGAACAGATGGATTTATGGATACGATTGAAGAAATCGCACCAGATTTAAACCTACACACGTATGCGACGCAATTTACAAGAGAAGATGGGTTGAAGGATTTTGCTGATATTTTAACAAGCTTAAATCATATTGACGCCGTATATTCTTTGGATGATGAAACGTCAATTGGTGTCCTGCAAGCAATTAGTGAAGCTGGTCGAGACGACATTCAAGTCGTTACTGGTGGCGGAGGTATGCAAGAATACTTCGAGATGATGCCAGAAAATGAGGATATTTGGATTCAATCTGCACTATACAGCCCAGCTATGGTTAAAGACGCAGTTGATATCGCAGTTGATTTATTAGAAGGTAATGACGTTGACATGGAAACAATCATTCCAACAACCGTAGTTGACCGCGATAACTACGAAGAATTTTTGGATGACGGATCCCCTTACTAGGGGTCAGGTCACTAGGGTCAGGTCCACTGTCCCAAAGGGACGGTGGACCTGACCCCATTGTCCCACTGAATATTAGCATGGATGTGATGGCATGAGAATTGAGATGAAGAATATCCGTAAGTCATTTGGGAGTAATGATGTGATTAAGGATGTGTCCTTTTCTGTTGAGGGTGGTGAAATTTGTGCGCTGCTCGGTGAAAATGGGGCGGGAAAATCGACATTAATGAATATTCTTGGTGGGGTTTACCAAACGGATGCGGGATCGATTTTAGTTAATGGTCAGCAAGTAGACTTTGAAAAGCCTTCCGATTCAATGGAAGCGGGAATCGCTTTTATCCATCAGGAACTAAATTTAATTAATGATTTACCTATCTATGAAAATATGTTTTTAGGTCGGGAAATAAAAACGAAACGGGGAAGTCTAGATTTAAAACAAATGTATCAACAAACGGCTGACATGTTTGAACGAATGAATATCGACCTAGACCCGGGTAAAATGGTTCGTGACCTAGATGCATCCTATAAACAAATAGTAGAAATCTGCCGTGCAATGATGACGAATGCATCGATTATTATTATGGATGAGCCCACCACATCGCTAACCGATTCTGAAATTGTACGAGTTTTTAATATGATGGAAACCATGAAGGAGCACAATGTCGGGATCATTTTCATTTCCCATAAATTAAAAGAGGTATTACAAATTTGTAATAAGTATCTCGTGCTTCGAGATGGGAATTTGGTTGCAGAAGGAAATGTAAGTGATGTTACTACAAAGGATTTGGCTAGTTATATGGTTGGTTATGATGTAAGAACGGAGTCACTAAGAAGAGAGAAAAACATGGAAGAAGAAGATAAAGAAGAAGTATTAAGGGTAGAAGGATTAACGGATAAACACCATTTCAGAGATATTAGCTTTTCTGTAAAAGCAGGAGAAATTGTTGGTGTGACAGGGCTTCTCGGAGATGGTCGGAGTGAGCTGTTTCAAGCAATCTTTGGGGCGGATCCATTCTCATCGGGGAAAATTTACTTGAACGGAAAAGAAGTGAACATAGGTAGTACCTATCAAGCCATTAAAGAAGGCATTGCCTATCTTCCTCGTAATCGAAAAGAGAATGGAATTTTAAAGGATATGAATATTTTCGAAAATGCATCGATTGTAACATGGCCAATGTTTTCAAAACGTGGAGTTATTAATACTGCAAAGCATAAACAGAAATTCAAGGAACACCGTGGTACGTTAAGATTAAAGATGGGCGAGCTGACAGATAGCATTACTAGTCTATCTGGGGGGAACCAACAGAAGGTAGTTTTATCAAAGTGGTTAGCTGCAAACCCAAGGCTACTAATTTTAGATAATCCTACACAGGGCGTCGATGTAGGGGCAAAGGAAGATATTTACGATATTATCATCAAGCTTGCCGAGGAGAATATTGCGATCGTTGTATTATCTAGTGAGGCTCATGAGATTATCCGCGTTTGTGATAGAGCATTAGTTATGTATCACGGTGTTATTCAAGGAGAAGTTCGTGACGACAGGATGAATGAGCAAGAAATTATGCGTCTAGCTACTGGTGGGGATTTTGGTTTGGAGAGGAGAGAACACCAATATGAAACCTGAATTAGAGAATAATACCACTGACCCGGTAAAAACGAAGAAAACGTTTATCGAATGGTTTTCGTATAAATGGTCAAATGACCCACTTTTTAGTATATTAATTGCCCTTATTATTATGGTTATATTGCAAACGTTGACACTAGGATTTGATTATGACTCCGTTGGGGAATGGTTTGGGGCGTGGATGAATAATTGGATCAATATTTTACGCAACAATGCTGGTATTGGAATCATTGCATTAGGGATGACCTTGGTTATTATGACAGGAGGAATTGATTTAGCGGTCGGTTCTACTTTGGTTATTACCGGTGCTTTCACTATGTATCTGTTAGATACGGGAAGTGGAGGAATTCTAGCTGCAGTTGGTGTAACGGGGGTCCCGGCTATTATTCTTACTGTTATTTTAGTCATGGCGTTTGGATACCTATTAGGTTCTCTTATTGGTGTAACGGTAACGAAAGGGAAGGTACCACCATTTATCGCAACACTGGGTGCAATGATGATTTTTAGAAGTGTAACCCAGCATTTTGCACAAGGATATAATACAACTGTTCCAATGGAATTTTTACAGATATCTAGTTTAAAAATAGGAAATCTAATGATTATGCCGATTATTTATTGGGCGATCATTGCTGTTATTCTTTACTATGTTTCCAAGCGAACGACCTTTGGGCGACAAATTATTGCAGTTGGTTCCAATGAAAGAGCAGCAAAGCTTTCGGGTGTAAATGTTAATAAAGTGAAGCTTCGTGTCTATGCGCTGATGGGACTTTTAGTTTCCATTGCGGCTATTATTCAAGTATCTCGTATCGGCTCGATGGACTTCTCTAATGCAGGTAGAGGAATGGAAATGGATGCCATTGCAGCAGCTGTTGTCGGTGGAACCAATATGCTTGGAGGACGAGGGTATATTCTAGGTACGGTATACGGCATGCTCATCATTGCTGTCATGAATAATCTACTAAACCTGTTTGGAGTACCTCCCTTCCTACGAGACGCCTTCAAAGGAGTCATCGTAATTGTAGCAGTGCTACTACAGAGAAAAGAGAAAAGTGCATAGAAGATGAAGGGAGTGTCTCTGTCGGTGCCTCTGTCGGTGCCTGTCACTCCTCGAATTTTGTCGAATTATGACCACCTTAGCGGATTGCTGAGGTGTTTTTTTCTTCTCATATATTTATCATTCGGACTGTTTGTAATAAATTTGTAAGATAATGCATTGTTATTGTTATTGAATAACTAGTAGAATGATACTACAATGTAACTTAGTCAGTAGTTCAAAAGACTTATTCGGAAACAAAACCTTTTTCATATATTTGAAACTATTCATTTTCATTCTGACTCTAAGTTTATCTACTAATCTAACGAAAAGGTGGGAATCCCAATGGAGGAAATGATCGCATCAAAAGAGAAAACATTAACACAGGTAACGATGCTCCTCCAAAACATCCTATACCTTTTCGTAGTTATTTACTATTGGGGAGACGCTAATGCATGGTGGTTAAGCATTATTTTTGTGCTGCTCATGGGCTTTAATGTGCTTGCGATGAAATATTTGCAATCCAAACGATATATTCTGTTAACTGCCATCATCCAATTAGTTGCAGCTTTTTTAATCATATATTTTTCCGGAAACACGGAAAGTCCATTTTTTCCAGTTTATTATTTACCGGTGATAACTTCTGTAGCTTTGATTACGAAGCCTGAACAGCCGAAGGATATATTCATCACCACTATTTTAGCTTCTATCCTATCATTTATTAGTACACTATTAATGAATCAAACTATTTTTCTAGACTGGATGAGAGTAGGAGTATATTCAGTTAGTTATGTAGCTTTAGGATATGGAGTAATGTTCTACCAATACCGTCTTGAGCAAAGCATAAAGAATGCAAAGATCGATTTTTTAACGGAATCTTTTAATAGAAAGACCGGAGAAGCGTTGCTAGTAGAAGGCATCGACCATGCTAGGGAAAAGGGGACTCCAGTTAGCATTGCATTTTGCGACTTGGATAAGTTTAAAGTATTAAATGATACGTACGGCCATCTGTGTGGGGATATGATTTTAAAACAAGTTGCAGCAATGTTTAATGAGAACATTCCAGAGGACTCCCAGGTAGTTCGCTGGGGTGGAGAAGAATTTATGCTAATTTTTCCAAATAAAACAGAAGTAGAGGCAGTACAAATAATGGAAAACATACGGAAGAAAATAGAGTCTCATTCGTTCTATTATATGGATCAAAAGCTTTCCGTAACCATTAGTGGTGGAGTTGTAGAAGTAGACCGGGGATCAGACGACATGTTAGATGCTATTAGTAAAGCGGATCGCTGCTTATATGAAGCCAAGGCATTTGGTCGAAATAAAATATTAGCTGGAGGCTGCAATTTGGGGTCTGACCCCAAATTGCGGCCCACCAAATGACAAACCTAAAAAAACGGGATCGCACTAGGCGAGCCCGTTTCTTTTCTGGTTCATCCTTCCAACCCTTGCTTACTCGGAATTGCCTTCGTTTCCGTTTCATTCCGTACAAAATGTCCAGAGCCTAACCAAGCTGCCATCGCAAAGATTAAATAAATGGCTTGAGTAGCGTATGCCCCCTGTAAAAACACTTGTAACCCCATTCCTAATCCAAGTGCGGGAATAACTAGTAGAAATGTACGAAATATCCGTTCAAAGCCTTTATGTGGCGGAAGTGGCCATAGGCGTGAAAAGAAAATACCTAATGCTACACCTAGACCAGATACAACAAAAAGCTGCAGAAGTACATTTGGTGTCGGAAAGGGCCATTCCATGATGTAATGCCCAATGAGGTAAAATACCTCTAAAAACAGCGTAATCCCGATCACTTTACGAAAAGCGTTTATATTCATCCACGGGTGTGCCAAGTAGAGTAACACTACGCCAATTCCTAATAATATTGTCCAAATCATGATTTGTCTCCTTTCCAACAACCTTCATTTTTACGACTCATCTAAACGTCTAGTCTTCTTTCGTAGCTGCGATTTCACCTTTATCATCCACCTCAGGTGCGCGCACATTTTCAATTAGCTGCTGAATTTCAACTGGTGGTGCTTGTGTATTTCGTGAAACGATGAAACTGACGATGAAATTCAGTATCATACCAACTATCCCAACACCTTGGGCATTGATTCCAAAGAAGTTTTCTATAATCGGTCCATCTGTTCCGAATATGGATTCGGATAGAATGAGCCCGATCATGACTAAGGTAAAGGTCAATCCAGTTAAAATACCGGCAATCGCACCTTCTTTATTCATCCGCTTATCAAATATCCCTGTCAAAATAACTGGGAATAAGCTTGCAGCACCTAAACCAAATGCTAGTGCTACCACTTCTCCAGCAAACCCGGGTGGATTGATCCCAACATAAGCAGCGATTAACAAGGCAACAAATAGGGTCATTCTACCAACACGGAGACGCTGTTTTTCTGATGCCTCTTTATTAAAAATTCGATAGTAAATATCATGGGATACCGCACTAGTCATGGTAATCAATAGCCCAGAGGCTGTTGAAAGGGCAGCGGCCAACCCACCAGCAGCAACTAGAGCAATAACAAACGGTGCTAGGTTTGCCACTTCAGGAGTGGACAGTACGATGATATCTCCATCAATCACGACTTCATTATTTTCACCACTCGTAAAGTTAATTTCTCCATCCCCATTTAAATCATTAAATTGTAATAACCCTGTTGTTTCCCATTTATTAACCCATTCAATGTCTTGAACTTCTTCAAGTGGTTTATCTGCAATGGTATTGATTAGATTATACTTTGCAAACGCGCCAACAGCAGGTGCAGTTAGATAGAGCAATGCAATAAATACGATTGCCCAAACCGCGGACCATCTAGCAGAACGAACACTCTTAACTGTATAGAATCGGACGATTACATGTGGTAATCCTGCAGTTCCTGCCATTAAGGCTAAGGTGATCATAAATACATTGAGTAACGATAAATCGGTAAACGGTGCCATGTATTCTGTCATCCCTAGGTCAACTTGAATTTGACCAAGACGATCCACAATATCACTTCCCGTTATAGCAAGCTGTGGAATTGGATTTCCTGTCAGCTGAAAGGATATTGCAAATGCTGGAATAAGAAAGGCTAGGATGATAACAAAGTATTGAATGGCTTGTGTCCACGTTACCCCTTTCATTCCACCAAGAAGTGAAAAGAATCCAACAATAGCCATTCCGATTAAAACACCGACAATAATATCCACCTGCAAATAGCGACTAAATACGATTCCCACTCCACGCATTTGACCGGAAATATAGGTTAAAGAAATAAAGATTGTTGCAATGGCGGCTACGGCACGAGCGTTATTGGAGTAAAACCGATCTCCGATAAAATCTGGCACGGTAAATTTTCCAAACTTACGTAAATACGGTGCTAGTAATAAGGCAAGTAGAACATATCCACCAGTCCATCCCATTAAATAAATGGTGCCATCATATCCTAAAAAGGCAACCAGACCAGCCATGGAAATAAAGGATGCAGCAGACATCCAATCCGCAGCAATGGCAGCACCATTGGCTACAGTAGGTACATTTTGACCGGCTACATAAAAACTAGATGTGTCACGAACCCGAGACCACCAGCCAATACCCGTATAAATTAAAAACGTAATTAAAACTAATGTTATGGTAATTGCTTCTACAGTCAAAGCTATCCCTCCTTTTCATTATCCTACATTCGATTGTTTCTCATTTTTTACCTGATCTAAGTATTCTTTATCCAATTTATCCATCCGAATGGCATAGATTAAAATTAAGGAAATAAAGACTAAAATTGCTCCTTGTTGTGCAATCCAAAATGAGAGTGAGATACCGAAAAACTGAACGTTACTTAATGGTTCAGCAAAGAGTATTCCTCCTCCAAACCCAACCAGTGCCCAAACAGCAAGCAGACCGCTAATTAATCTCAAATTTTTCTTCCAATAACGTTTTTGCTTTTCATCGAGTGTTTTGTATCCTTCTTGTTTTTCCAATCATAATCCCTCCCTTAGAATAGTTTTTATTAGCTATAAAGAAAACGCTTTCATTGATGAAATAAAAAAATACTGAATATTCAGCTTGTGATATTCAGTATATAAAAAAAATTCGATTAGATTTAAAAATGAACATAAATTGTAGGTTTTTACGTTTGAAATGTTAAAAACGGTGTGTAAATGAATTATGGACTAATCCCTTCTAAAGCTTCAAATAATCCTTTAGCAGCTGTTCGGCTTACTGGGATAGTTGAATTTTCTTCATCTTTTATCACTAAATTATAGGCACCATTAAACCAAGGGGTTATTTCTTTGATGGCATCTATGTTTACTAAATAACTACGATGCGGACGATAAAAGGGGAACCCAGTTAATTTATCTTCTAATTCCTTCAGGTTCATTTTTGTTTCCATCACATCATTTTTTAATGTGTGTATTTTAATCGATCTTCCATCACGTACAGCGAATCCAATTTGCTTTGGATCTACGACTACCATTTTTTCATCAATAGAAACTACCAATTTATCTATTTTCGGTTTCCTAGATACCTTTTGGGGAAGAGCTGATCGAACACGGTCCATAGCTGTTTGGAATCTAGCGTCATCAAAAGGCTTTAATAAATAATCCGTAGCTTGGAGATCAAAGGCTTGTACACCATAAGATTCATAGGCTGTTGTAAATACTATAAGTGGAGTCTTTTGTTGTGTTTGTTCATCACGAAGAATTTTAGCTACTTCTACACCATTTATTCCTGGCATATGAATATCGAGAAATATAACATCTGGTTGATATTCTTGATATAGTGTTAACAATTGCTCGCCGTTTTCTGCACTAGGGCATAGAAGAACATCTTCTTCCTGCTGTAGTAGATATGCTAGTTCTTCTCGCGCTAATCGTTCATCTTCTACGATCATGGCATGTATTTTCATTGTTCACTTCCCTCCGTTTCTAGGTTACATGGTTTGCGGATTGAAAAGATTCCTGTTTAAAGGTATGCCGAATCGGTAAATAAAATGAAATCCTACTTCCCGCGTCTATGTTTTCTATATGTAATCTGTTATCGTTACCGAACATGCCTTTTATTCGCTGATTAATATTATATAGTGCGGTACCATTCCCGTCTTTTAGGTGTAATGGTTTTTCGCCTAATAGTGGTAGCAAGTTCTCTGGAAAGCCCTGTCCATTGTCTGTAACGTTGCAATAGATTTGTTCGTTCACTTGAGTAATTTGAACGCGAACAACTCCCTTGCATTGACAATCTTTAAGCCCGTGTTGAATGCTATTTTCTACTAGTGGCTGTAATGTAGCAGGGGGAATTAGTACGTCTTCTAATCCATCTTCTATATCAATATCCACCACGATTTGATCTGGGAATCTTGCTTTTACGATTTCAATATATGCATGTACATGCTCTAATTCACTTTTTAATGGTATTAAAGAGTCACTTGCGATTTTTAAATTTGCTCGCATGTACTGGCTTAATTGGAAAAGTATATGACGGGCCTTTTCAGCATCAACTCGTAATAAGGAATGAATTAAATGGAATGTATTGAATAGGAAATGAGGATTAATTTGCGCCTGTAAATTACGCATTTCCGCCTCCTTTAATAATTCTTTCATTCTTTCTGCTTCAAATCCGCTGATTTGGTTGGAAATAATCATTCCAAGCCCTTTTGCTAAAGCCACTTCAACGGCTCGTATTTGCTGAGAATGTCGAAAATAAAGATTGATTAAGCCGATAACTTCTCCAGATCGAAAAATAGGCACCATAATGGCTGTTTTCAGTGGACAAGCATCATACCGACATTGAATATCGCTCTGTTCATAAGCAACCTGAATTTCTCCTTGCTCTACCGCCTTGCGTGAGAGACGCATTTTTAACGGTTCCATTGAACGATGATGGTCATCGCCAAGTCCAACATGACTGAGCACCTGCGTTCGATCTGTAACAGAAATCGCTGCGACATCCAGTTCTTGGTACAGTAACTGTGCCATTTTTTTCGCATTCATAGTTCCAGGTGCTTCCCTTAGTAGGGGCAATGCCTTTTCAGCAATGGATAAGGCACGATTTGTCTCGATGGCAGCTTCTCTTTCTGTTTCATTTAACGCGACACGAATCATCATCGTAAAAATCGCTAGTGCTACCGAATTGGTAATTACAAGCGGTATTCCTATCGTATTCACAATTTCCACGCCGTTCTGTTGGTTTGGCAAAACCATTAATAGCATTCCCATATGTAGAACAGGTGGGAAAATACCTATAAATAGGGCTTTGTTTGGTGCTATGACTCGCTCTTCGGAAAAAAATTGCCCGGTTCCACCTGTAATGAGTCCTGCCATCGGATTAATGATACAATTAGCTACCCAGGCATCACCTCCAAGGAAAGCGATGTAGATGCCGGAAACAATTCCAGCCCCAAGGCCAACCAATGGCCCTCCTAATAAACCAGCAATCATGACAACGACAAGGCTAAAACCAATTAGTACCTCATCGTTACCAATATCGATAACCAATGCTTTAATGATCAATTCTTCTCCATGCATGATTACTCCAGCATGTGTCCCAACAATACTCATTAGTCCAAACACTAAGGAGTGGTAGATGACCGTTTTTATGGTAATATCTCGATCCAGTAGCGAGCGGAATCTAGGGATCCTGGTCAACATAAAAGCCATGAGTAATAACAGACCAATTCGCTGAAACAAGATAATCGTTAATTCAATCATGTATCTCGACCTCCCATGCTTGCATGGATTTTTACGATCATCTCCTTATACTTGCCTTGATCCCCATTGCGGTAGAAATAGGAAACAACAATAGCAGCTATAAATCCTAATGGAATGGCAATAATTCCAGGATTATAAAGTGATATGATATGAAATCCCTCTGGACCAATGACGACTAATAATAAAGAAATTAGAAATCCTACTGATAGTACCGCATATGCACCAACACGGTTAAAACGCTTCCAATAGAAAGTAAGAAGCAATAAAGGAAAAATCGTTGATGCAGCAACAGAAAAGGTGATCGAAACTAAATAGGCTACATTGCTATCTTCCAATCCAATGGATAGTCCAATGGCAATAAAACCTATTACCACTGCTGTTAATCGTGCAACAAAAAGTTGTTTGCGTTCACTTACTTTCTTTTTCATGAAATAGTGAAAGTATATATCATGGGCAAAAGCGGATGTGGCTGCAAAAATTAAGCCGGTAACGACGGCAATAATAGTTGCAAACGCAACTGCCAATACAAATGCTACAAGGAAATCACCGCCTAGCACATCAGCTAAAAGGAAAATAGCTAAGTTTCCACCTGGATCAGAGTTTGCTAGACTATCCCAACCGACAAGTCCAATGACTCCAACCCCTAAAATTAATGTCATTAGATAAAAGAACCCAATTAACCAAGTAGCTGACATCGCAGATAGACGAGCGTTTTTTGCATTTTTTACCGTTAAAAACCGAATTAAAATATGGGGAAGACCGGAAGTACCTAAAACTAAGGACAAGGTCAGTGATAGCATTTCAATTGGTTGTTCAAATAGATTTCCTGGTAAGAAAAATTGTTCCCCTAATGGGCTTTCTTTTTTTGCTTGGTCATATAAGAAAGGGATGTCCCATTTCACCCATGACAATAAAATGAACAACAAAAGCAATGTTCCAGACATCAAAAGCACAGTCTTTATTATTTGAACCCACGATGTTGCCACCATTCCTCCAAACACAACGTATATAGTCATTAGGGTACCGATAATCCAAACGGAGGCTGCGTAATCCACACCTAATAACAAGCGGATTAATAGACCGGATGCTACTAATTGTGGAATCAGATATAAAATAGAAATAATGATGCCAGTCGTTGCAACAGCAAACCGCATTCTCCGACCAGAAAAACGTACAGCAATCACATCGCCAATTGAGTACGTTCCTAGATGATGGACAGGTTCAGCGATCAGTAACAGTAAAATAACATAGGATACAAGAAATCCTGCAGCATATAAAAAACCATCATATCCATAGAAAGCAACTAATCCTGTTATTCCTAAAAAAGAAGCCGCGCTAATATAATCCCCTGCAATGGCCAGTCCGTTTTGAATCCCTGATAAACTTCCTGCGGCTACATAAAATTGATCGGTTGTTTTGCTTCGTTCAGCAGCCCAATGAGTGATAATTAGTGTACCGATGACAATTGCTAGAAAGAAAATGAAATATGTTAGATTCATAGATTAACCCCTAACGTGTTTTGCTTTCTGCTAATTTGTTTACCTGTTGTTCGATATCCTTCATTCGTTTCCAATGGATCCATCCTATTAACCAGGTTAATAGGAATAAAGAAAATACGTAGAACCAAGCAAACATTCCACTAAATTTTGTCTGTATCGTAAAAAAGAGTAGTGGGAGAACAAGATAAAAGGTAAGAAAACAGGAAGACATGATGAAAAGGAAACGATTCTTTTTTCGAACGATGTGTTGAAAATCTGAATGATTATATATGGAATCAATTGAATTGCGTTGATGATTATTATCCATGATAGGCACCCTTTCCTTCATGAGTCGAATGGTTATTGCATGGGATAATTATAAATTAAATGACGAATTTAAGTCAATATTTCAAAAATTCATTTTATAGAAAATGTAGTCCATCTGCTTTTTTATTTCTGTTTCTTCTTTTGTACGGTATAATTAATATCATTACAACGGTACAGGAAATCGACTTAACCATATAGAGATTTCGAATAGTGTGTAGGGAGGAGATTACGTATGTTAAATGTGTTAGATTTGAAAAAGATGAAACAGAACGAGGAAAAAATTACGATGGTCACAGCATATGATTATCCTTCAGCGAAACAGGCAGAACAAGCAGAAGTAGATATGATCCTTGTCGGGGATTCATTGGGGATGGTTGTTTTAGGTTACGAGTCAACTGTTGAGGTTAAAGTGGAGGACATGGTCCATCATGGAAAAGCAGTAAAACGCGGTGCGCCAAATACGTTCACGGTTGTTGATATGCCATTTATGTCCTATCATATCTCTGTAGAAGACGCTTTACGTAATGCAGCGAAGATTTTCCAAGAAACCAATGCTCAAAGCTTAAAAATTGAAGGGGCATCAGAGGAGATCTTGCTTTTCATTAGAAGGTTAACAGATGCAGGGATTCCGGTGGTTGCACACTTGGGGTTAACCCCACAATCTGTCAATGTACTTGGTGGCTTTAAGGTGCAAGGGAAGGACAAAGCAGCAGCTCAAAAACTTCTAGCAGATGCTAAGAAAGTACAGGAGCATGGGGCAGTTGCACTAGTATTAGAGTGTGTTCCAAAAGAATTGGCAGAAATGGTAACAGAATCCGTCAATATCCCAACAATTGGTATTGGCGCCGGCTTAAATTGTGATGGACAAGTATTGGTTTATCACGATATTATGAAATATGGTGTTGACCGCCTGCCGAAGTTTGTGAAATCGTATGCTGATTTTAATGTCCAAGGGACCCAAGCGCTAAAAGCATATGTCTCCGATGTAAAGCAAGAGCGTTTTCCAACGGATGAGCATTCTTTTTTTAGTAAGTAAGGTAGCTTAGTAGTAAGGTGGGAGAAATAAATGAAAGTAATCCGTTCGATTGAAGAGATGAAGCAATCGAGTAAATTTTTTCAAGAAGAAAAGAAGCAGATTGGATTTGTTCCAACGATGGGATTTCTTCACGAGGGACATTTAAACTTGATGAGAGAAGCGAAGAAAGAGAACGATGTGGTCGTAGCCAGTATTTTTGTTAATCCATTACAGTTTGGTCCGAATGAAGACTATGAAAAATATCCACGTGATGAGCAAGCGGATACACGACGTGCTGAAAAAGTAGGAGTCGATGTATTATTTATACCGTCTGTGGATGAAATGTATCCAAATCCAATGCTTATTCAAATGGGGATTAAAGAGCGAGTCGATGTTTTATGTGGTAGTTCCCGTCCTGGTCATTTTGATGGAGTGCTTACCGTATTAACGAAGTTATTTCATGTTGTTCGTCCAGACAGTGCATACTTCGGGTTAAAGGATGCACAGCAAGTGGCTGTTGTGGATGCCTTAATCCGTGATTTAAACTTCTCAGTTAACATAGTAGGGTTACCGACTGTTAGAGAAGAAGACGGATTGGCAAAGAGTAGTCGTAATGTCAATCTATCTGAACAGGAGAGAAAAGAAGCAATTTGGATCTATAAAGGTTTACAAGCAGGACGTGAGCTCATGCTAACTGGTGAAACAGATCCTGATCAAATAATCCGTGAAGTAACCAAATCGATTGAAGCCCATATTTCTGGGGAAATTGATTATGTCGAATTATTAAGTTATCCGTCATTAAAGCCAGTGACCTCGATCAATCAACAAGTAATTCTTGCTACTGCTGTATACTATAAGCAAGCTAGGTTGATAGATAATCTGCTTTTAGATAAAAACGGAGACATTATAGAGCGTTTTAACTAGGAAGGAACTTTTGTATCCTGCAAAAGTACAACAAAGGCTATTTGTCATAAAAAGTTGGCTATAGCTTAGATTACTAGGAGGAAATAGTATGTTTCGTACGATGATGAAAAGTAAAATTCATCGGGCACGTGTGACAGAAGCAAATTTAAATTATGTTGGCAGTGTTACCATTGATCAAGATATTTTAGACGAAGTAAATATATTACCTCATGAAAAGGTACAAATTGTTAATAACAACAATGGAGCCCGCCTTGAGACGTATGTGATTTCAGGTGAGAGGGGATCTGGTGTCGTTTGCTTAAATGGAGCGGCCGCACGATTGGTACAAAAAGGGGATGTTGTGATTATTGTTTCCTATGCACTTGTTTCAAATGAGGAGCTTGCTTCCCATAAACCAATCGTTGCAATCATGAATGAAAAAAATGAAATTACCGAGTTAATGGAAGAGGAGCCACCATTGACAATCGTGGAATCATAAGATAGTTATTTTAAACAGAAACAGTCTGATTCAATCATCGAATCAGACTGTTTTTTATTGGTAGCAGGGTAGGAAAGTCTATATTTTCCTATCTTGCGTATGTGCAACGAAGGTATTCACCATAAATGCTTGATGAATGCCATGTTTCTATATATGTATGATTATTTTGGATGAATCATCTGTGAATAGCTATTTTCCATAATTTTTATTAGATTTAATAGCATATCATTATAGGGCGTTGGGATGCTGTGCTTTTTCCCTTCCTCCACAATTGCGCCGTTGATTGCATCTATTTCTGTTTTTCGCTCGTAGAGAATATCTGATAACATGGAGGAGGTATTCATGCCGATCTCTTCTTCTCCTAATCTGATACATTCGTCGACAGGGTGGTCAAACAATAAAGGAATATTTTTTGCCTTGGCGATCTTTATTGCCTCATTAACTAGCTCCTCTAAAATATGTTTGCCTTCTGGTAATCGTATGGCATCTCCATTTTTAAGTCTAGTTACTGCGGTTAATCCATTATAGGCAATATTAACAAGTAATTTACTCCATATGATCGACTGGACATTATCAGATACCTTTGTGTCGAGTCCACTTTTTGTGAAGGCTGATGCAATGTTTTCTAGTAGGTCATGATTGAAGTTAGATTCTACTGCGCCAATAAATGTGCTTCCCCATGCCTGATGCAAAATGGTTCCCGGCTTAGGGACACTTGCTCCGGACCATGTGCCTCCTACAAACACTTCCTGTTGTGGAGCCATTTTTTTAATAGCTTCCATATTTCCAATCCCGTTTTGTAAGGTAAGAATAGGTGTGTTACTCCGAATGAATGGTAACACGGTTTCTAAGACAATTTCTGTAGCAAATGTTTTAACTAGTACGACGATCATATCATAGTTGTCGGTTAGATCCGTTGGATTTGTTATAATCGGAAGTTTAACAGTGGTGTTATTACCGTGTTGATCTATGATCTTTAATCCGTCCTTTTTAATAGCTTCGACATGATGGTTTGATCGATTAAACAACGTTACGTCTACACCGTTTTGCGTTAACTTTCCCGCAAATAAACTTCCCATTGCACCAGATCCGAGGATTAAGAGTTTCATATTTATTCTCCTTTAGTGGTGGTTTAATCAGCTTGCAGGATAGGAAAGTGTGAAATTATTCTATCTGCATTCGTTCAACTAAGGTATCTGTCATTGCGTGTTCGTTTTCTAATTATGATTTTATCATGAAATTTTTGGGACAGGAAACCTGTCCCTCTTTTGCATCTTAAAAAAAGAATCTTCTATTTTATGGCGAATATATGGATATGTTACAAATAAATGGAAGGTGTTTTACATGATGAAGGGTCAGAACCGAGGTTGTCTGGGACAGAGGGTCAGACCCCAGGTTGCCAGGGACAGAGGGTCAGACCCCAGGTTGCCAGGGACAGAGGGTCAGACCCCAGGTTGCCTCAGACCCCAGGTTGTGGTTTTACGGGTCCTATCCCACGTGGAATTTCGATTTTTTCGCTTGTTTTTGCATCTAATGCTTGAATAATATAGTCAACAGCAATGGTTGGGTCTACCTTTTCACCGCATGTATAAACATCGATGCTGGCATACCCGTGTTCTGGGAAGCTATGGACGGTTAAATGGGATTCGGAAATAATAACAACTCCGCTAACCCCATGTGGTGCAAATTGATGGAAGGCTACTTCGCGAACCTCAGCACCTGCTTTAAGGGCTGCATCTACAAAGATTTGCTCTAAAAGGTTGATATTATTTAATACATCAATATTGCAGTTCCATAATTCAGCTATGATATGTCTCCCCAAAACATCCATTAAAAAAGTCCCCTTAGTTTTAGTTATTTCTTTTATGTGAAACATAGTATAATAGGGAGTATAAACTGGATTCTACGTTTTTGCAATGAATGGGACAAGGGACCTGACCCCAAAAATTTTTTGAAACTTTTCTTTTTGTGGGTACGTATTACTAGGTGTCGATTGGAATATTTTTAGTTAGTGAGGTGAAGTTGTGGGTCTGTTTTCTAAGATTTTTTCAAAGAATAAAAGTAGTGAACCAGCACCGAAAGAAAGAACTGTATTATCTATAAAGGTTGGTGACATTATCACTTATGATTTAGTTGATTACGAAGTAGTTGGAAAAATTACGTATCGAGATGGAAATTATGAGTGGTATGGGTATCAGTTACTAGAAGGACATGATACAATTTGGTTAGCAGCGGAAATGGATGATGAACTGGAACTTGGTATTTATAAAAAAGTTCAGTTGCCTGTATCCAAACCGTTTCCAAAGGAACTTACGCATGAGGGTGAGACCTATTATTTAGATGAATCTGGTATAGCTAAGATACTTGGTGAAGGTAGAAGTGCAAACTTGCAAGGAGCGGAAATGGAATACGCTGATTATGCAAACAATGATGAATCCAAATTCATCAGTTTGGAAGCTTGGGGAACTGAGGTAGAAGCAAGCTCAGGATATCCAATTGAACCATATGAGATTAAAATCATGGCAGGATCAAGGTAATCCCTATAAAGGACCTAACTGTCAGACTTATGAATATAAAAAGATAAATTTTTGAGGAGGGTAACTATGTTTAAATTTTTTAAACGTGTAAAAACAGTTGTGAGTTCAGAGTTAAATAGTGCGCTAGAAAAAGCGGAAGATCCGGTGAAAATGCTTGATCAGTACATGCGTGATATGGCAGAGGATATCCGTGAGGTGGAATCGGCAGTTGCGAAACAAATTGCCAATGAAAAAATGCTAAAGCGTAAATTGGATGATGCCAATGCTATGGTGGAAAAAAGACAAAAGCAAGCAGAACAAGCAATTGAAGCAGGAAATGATGAGCTAGCTCGTCGTGCACTTCAAGATAAAAAAGACCATGATTCAACCGCAGCATCTTTCCAGGAATCATGGGAAAGAGCTAAGAATGATTCGGAAATGCTACGCAATAAATTAGATGAAATGAAAAAAGAATATCAGGAAATGAAGCTGAAAAAAGATTCCTTAAAAGCGCGAGCTGAATCCGCAAAAACTCGTACAAAAATTAATCGTACGATGTCTTCTATTGGCAATGACGCATCCAAGCAAGGATTTGAGCGCATGGAAGAAAAAGTTATGCAATTTGAAGCGGAAGCAGAAACAAGTGATGATATGTCACAGGAAAGCCGCACTTTAGATGATGAGTTTAAGGATCTAGAGAAAGATAGTGTTGATGATGAATTAGCCGCATTAAAAGAAAAAATGAGTAAAAAGTAGGCAGGTAGCTACAGGAGCAGTCTAGTCACCTGAGACAAACAGCTGCTCCTTATCCTGTAAAGAGGGGGATTGATTTGTTTAAACGAGGGATGTTACTTATCGGGCTTTTATTCCTATTGATTCTTTTAGCTTCATGTTCATCTCGTGGGATCGACCAAGGAATGTCGTTTGCGGCTGAAGATATTCCGAATGAACCTTCGAAAGATGAAATCATAGAGACGATTAATCATTCGACTAACTATGAAATCGATGATGTAATCGAAGCTAATTTTTCGAGGATGGATGAGGTAAGTGGTGATGGTTCTAAAGCAGAAATCTATGCCACTACTCAATTTGGACTTACAGAGCTTAGTTCTGTTATTTCAAATGCTATTGAACCAAGGGAAATAAGTGAAGTGAAGGATAATCAGCAAATTTTAATTTATCCAGATCACTTTCTTACATTAAGGGAAAGTGAAGAGGACTCTGATGTACTTTTAATCGAGGTTGCAAGTGATGAGTTTGTTAGACGAAACTACTCACCGAACTTTTTAAGTACATATTTTTCTATCAGACTATTAGAGAGTATGTTAGGGACAAGTAATTGGGGCAGCAGTAACAAAGGTGGATATACAGGCATGGGAGGTTTGGGGGGTTCGTCCGGTCGTGGAAACACGACATTTAGAGGGGGAGGCCCTGGAACAGGAAAATAAAGGGAAGGTGATAAAATGGAACCATTTATCTCTACGTTAATTTATTTTGTGGTAGCAATCATTATTGTGGTAATCGGCTTAATTATTTTTGAGAACATGACTCGAAAATACAAGGACATGGAAGAAGTTAAAAATGGGAATCATGCAGTTGCATTGTCAATCGTCGGGAAGATCATTGGGATTTGTATCATTCTATCGTTTGCGATCTATAATAGCAATGTAATATACGAAACAATCATTTGGGGTGCAGTTGGTGTTGCGTTACAAATGATTGCCTATTGGATTTTCGATTTATTAACTAGAAATTTTTCCGTGGAAGAGCAACTTAAAAACAATAATATTGCAGTAGGGATTATTTCAATGGGTGTATCGATTGGATTAGCATTAGTAATCGGTGCTTCCATTACGTAACGGAATATTTCGGTTGGCGGTCAGGCTCTTGCTTGGCCGTTTATTATTATCAGGCTAGTTTTTAGGTGGAGTGGATCAAACTTGAATGAAGCAGCAATTAGACAAAGTAAAATTATTTATTGGTCATCTGGAATTGTATCGATTTGTGGAATTATATTTGAAGTATTATTTGGTGCATTAGGTTCGTACATATTAGGTGATGGGGTCAAACAGTATACGCTAACCATCTCTTTATTCTTAACAGGGATGGGGATTGGTGCTAGCTTAAGTGAAAAGTTTATGAAAAACCTAATTATCACGTTTGTGTGGATTGAGTTTGGTGTTGCTATTATTGGTGGTTTTTCTAGTTTTACGATGTTTGGAATTACAGCGTTTGCTCCTGCTGGAACCGATGCGTTTTATTTATATTTAATTACCTTATTAGTTGGTGCGTTAACAGGGGTTGAATTGCCGATTCTTATTCGTAAAGCAAATGAAATTGGTGTCACCTTAAATAAAAGCACAGCTCGGGTGTTATTTTCTGATTATTCTGGAGGCTTAATTGGTGGACTACTATTTGTATTCTTTTTCCGACCCTATTTTGGCATGGTAAAAACAGCTTTTTTAGTTGGTTGTATTAATCTAACGGTTGCCTTAATTGTGCTATGGCTATTCCGTAAAGAAATTCGGCATTTTGTGGTACATGCAGTGATTGGGGTTAGTATTGGAATCATATTAATGCTTGGGTTATTTTTTGGGGAAGCAATGGCATTTAAGTTTGAACAAAAGCTATACAAGGATCCGATAATTCATATGGAAGATAGTAACTATCAAAAAATTACCATCACGAAAGATAAAGAAGATGTTCGTCTCTTTTTAGATGGGCAGCTACAATTTAGTTCGATTGATGAGCACCGTTACCACGAAGTACTTGTCCACCCTACGATGGGGTATGCGGAAAATCCTGAGAACATATTGATCTTGGGTGGTGGAGACGGAATTGCAGCGAAGGAAGTTCTTAAATATGATGGGGTGAAGTCTATTACGCTCGTTGATTTGGATCCAGCTGTTGTTGAATTGGCTAATACTAATCGGCATTTACTTGAAGCGAATGAAGGTGCGTTGAAAAATGAAAAAGTACAGGTTGTGAACACGGATGCCTTTCAGTATTTAGAGGAAACAGATGAGTGGTTTGATGTCATTATTGTTGATTTACCTGACCCGAATAATGAAAGTTTAAACAAACTGTATACGAAGGAATTTTACTCGATGGTGCGAAATCATTTAATACCTGGAGGAGCAGTCATGATCCAGGCGACAAGCCCTGTCTTTGCGACAGAAGTGTACTGGACGATTGCAGAGACTGTTTCATCTACAGGGTTATATACGGAGCATTTCCATGTTGATGTGCCTAGCTTTGGTAATTGGGGATTTGTAATGGCAAGTAGAGAGGCGATCGATCTTGCAGAAATCGAGATCTCCGTCCCAACTAAATTTATCACTCCAGACATGCTACCTGCATTAGCAGTATTCGGGAAGGATGAAGACTCAGAAATAGTAAAGAAGAACGGGGATCTAGTAGAATTAAAGCCCAATACATTAATAGACCCACACCTAATTGAGATTTATGAGAAGGAATGGGTGAATTACTAGGGGGGTCAGGTCCCTTGTCCCAATGGGACAAGGGACCTGACCCCAAAAAACCGGGATTGACATTTTTTTGAATCCTGTTAAACTGATGGAAGTTTATAACAGCAAACTTGGTTTTATATATTAATATCTGGAGGTGAGTGAGTTTTGAGTAAACAAAAATATTGGGTTCCAGCATTAGAAAAAGCCAATTTAATACTTGAACAAATCGCTAAACATCCAAAAGAACTAAGGTTAATTGATCTATCGAATAAATTAGAGATCAACAAAAGCTCCATGTACTCTTTATTAAATACACTAGAATCCCTTGGTTGGATCCATAAGGAGAAAAGCGAAACGTATTCATTGGGTTCCGTGTTAGGTTTTATAGGGTCTAATTATTTAAATCAATTCAATATTTTGGAAGCATTTTCAAGAGAAGCTAAAAAAGCTATCGAAATAGTAGATGAACATATTCAATTAGGGAAATTAATTGGAAATGAAGTATTTTATATTGGAAGAGAGCAGGGTAGTTCTCCAGTTCGTTTGGTAACAGATCCTGGGACAAGGTATCCTTCCTATGCATCAGCAATCGGAAAAATTCAGTTAATTAATTTTAACTACGATGAATTAAGAGGAATTTTTCCAAACTATTATTTTGAACAAAAAACAGAGCATACTGTAAAAAACGTAGACCAATTATGGGAGCAAGTTCAAAAAGCGAAAATTGATGGTTATGTAGTAGAAGAACAAGAGGGTGCCGATGGTTTTTATTGTGTGGCAGCACCTATATATGATCATAGTAATAAGGTTGTGTACGGGGTTAGTTTTACTATGACTGAAACTAGTTGGCTTAAAAAAAAGAAAATTGCTAAAGAGGAAATTACAAAACTAGCTCATAAACTATCCGAGGGTAATGGGTATGTTGGGTATTCATAATTGTTTTCCAGTGAAGTATTAAAATGTACTGAGTTTTAGTACGTTAATCTAATTATTCATAAAAAAATATAATAACTCGAAAGGTCACATGTCTTCCATTAGTCGACATGTGGCTTTTTCTCTTTTCTATAAAACTAACTGTTAATTTAAATTTTGATAAATATTTGACAATTAAGATGCATATGTTAAACTATGATTAGTTCATCAAACAAAACTTAGTTTACTATAATAAACTAAGTGATTTGAAAAAGAAAACTATTATATTCTGAAAAGTAAGCTGATATAAAAACGAAAGACAAAATTATAGACCGATTGCATCTTTTTTCAGCTTATTGGAAGCGGTGTCAATCGTTTGTTTTTGTATCGATCGTTTACTGGCAAGAACAAAGTAAAAGGAGTGGCATAATGAAATTACTTACTTTTCAAGTAAACAATGAAACTAGTAAAGTCGGAATTCAAAATGGAGGAACAATATTTGACCTTTCAAAGCTTGTTGATTTATATCAACAGTCAACTATGCGTGATGTTCCATTGATAACAAATCTCGAACAATTAGTAACGTTAAATGAAGAAGTTATGCCTGTAGTACGTGATGTATTTGCTTGGGCAAAAGAAAATGAGAATGAGGTTTCCGAAGCTACATATTTGCTTGATGAAGTTACTGTTCAAGCACCTTTATCTCAACCTGGAAAAGTAGTATGTGTTGGAAACAATTACATGGATCACTGTATTGAACAAAATGTCGAACCACCTAAAAAGCCAATGATATTTTCTAAATGGGCTTCTTGTATTGTTGGACCAGGTGAAGCAATTGAATTACCTGAGGACTCCGAACAGGTTGATTATGAAGCAGAATTAGTTGTTGTGATAGGAAAGCAAGGAAAAAATATTTCTGAAGAAAATGCACTTGATTATGTATTCGGTTACACCATTATGAATGATGTTAGTGCACGTGATGTTCAATTTGAAGATGTGCAATGGGTTCGAGGTAAATCGTATGACACTTTTGCACCCCTTGGTCCGGTTATTGTAACGAAGGATGAGATTGAAGATCCACATAATCTAGATATTAAATTAGAGGTAAACGGGGAAGCATTACAGGATTCAAATACAAAGCATTTAATTTTTAATATTTCACATCTTATTTCATATTTATCAAAAGGCTTCACCTTTGAACCAGGTGACATCATTGCAACAGGAACTCCACATGGGGTAGGTGTTTTTCGTGAACCACAAGTATTTTTAAAATCTGGTGATAGATGCAAAATTGAAATCGAGAAAATTGGTGTATTAGAAAATAAAGTGAACTAGACAGCATTGGGGGAGAGTTTGATGAAAGTATTATCTTGGAATGGACCAAAACAAATTGATGTTGAGGAAAGACCTATACCACAATTAAAAGAGAATGAAGTTCTAGTAAAAGTGGATGTTGTTGGTATATGTGGGTCAGAAATCGAAGGATTTTTAGGACATAATAGTTTGCGTGTGCCACCATTAGTTATGGGACATGAATTTAGTGGCCATATTGAGGAGCTTGGTGCCGAGGTAAATAGTTTAAATATGGGGTCAAAAGTGGTAGTAAACCCACTGCTAACGTGTGGAACTTGTAAGCAATGTGTCCGTGGGAATGGGCCACTATGTGAGAATAGACAAATCATCGGTATTCATCGTTCTGGTGGCTTTGCGGAATATGTTGCAGTCCCCGCAAGTTCTATTGTAGAAGTACCAGAAAAATTTGACTCTTATGCTGCAACACTTTCAGAACCACTTGCATGTTGTTTCCGAGCAGTTAGAAGAGCAATGGCACAGCATACGGTTCCAAATGTGTTGATATATGGAGCTGGTGCAATTGGTTTATTAAGCTCATTTGTTGCGAAAGAAATAGGAGCTAATAACATTATTGTTGCTGATATTAATGAGGATCGATTACAAACATTAAGCGATATTGGGATCGAGCATGCACTGAATAATGGTAATCCTGATTTTGAGGAGAAACTTGAAGGAATTGTTGGTAACAAAGGGGTTGATGTCGTAATTGATGCGGTTGGCTTTCTACCGACAAGATCTCAATCTGCTAAACTAGTTAATCCAGGTGGAGTAATTATGAATATAGGGTTAGGTATTGATGAGACTCCAGTACCGATTAACCATTTTATCCGTAGTGAAATTACCGTTTTAGGTTCATTCTGTTACTCAAGGCAAGACTTCTGGGATGCTGTGCAACTTCTTGTTGAATCGAAGGTAACACCAGATGGTTGGACAGAAGTTCGCACTTTAGAAGAAGGTCAACAGTCGTTTATGGAGTTAATCGAAGGAAAAGTGAAAAATAGTAAAATTTTTCTTGACTTAAAGAAGTAAGAGTTTGAGGAGGAAAAAAGATGAGTGTAACTGGACATAAAATAAAAGCTATCCGTGCATATGTCGTAGGTGGTGGCGGTGGGGACTACCATGACCAAGGACAAGAACACTGGATTGTTAATCAGATTGCAACACCAATGAGTATTTATCCAGAATATAGGCAAACACGAACAAGTTTTGGGATTAATGCATTAAAAACATTAGTAGTAGAGGTTGAATCCAATCATGGTGAGATTGGTGTTGGGATTTCAACTGGTGGGTATCCCGCTGCATGGATTGTAATGAATCATTTGGATCGATTTATTGTTGACCAGCCTGTTGAAAATGTAGAAAAAATGTGGGATCAAATGTACCGTGCAACTATGTATTATGGTCGCAAAGGTGTTGTAATGAATGCAATATCTGCAGTTGATTTAGCATTGTGGGATTTACTTGGAAAAGTAAGACAGGAACCTGTTTATGCAATGATTGGTGGAAAAGTTCGTGAAGAGATATCTTGCTATGCAACGGGGCCGCGTCCTAATTTAGCAAAGGAAATGGGCTTTATCGGTGGCAAGCTTCCATTAGTATATGGTCCTGCAGATGGAGAAGAAGGATTACGTAAAAATATAGAACATGCTGCTGAGATGCGTAATCGAGTAGGCGATGACTTCTGGCTCATGTGGGATTGCTGGATGGCGCTTGACTTACCATACGCACAAAAGTTGATGGAAAAATCATCTGAGTTAGGTTTTAAGTGGATTGAGGAATGTTTCAATCCAGATGATTATTGGGCATATCGTGATCTGAAAAAACGGGCACCAAATAATATGATGGTAACTGGTGGGGAGCATGAAGCAACTCGTTATGGTTTTCGTATGTTAATGGAGTTTAGTGACCTAGACATTATTCAACCAGATGTTGGTTGGTGTGGTGGTTTAACGGAACTAATAAAAATTGGTAACTTAGCTGAGAGCTATGGAAAATATGTTATTCCTCACGGTAGTGGCGTGTATAGCTATCACTATGTCATTACGAAAACGAATAGTCCGTTTGCTGAATATCTAGTGATGAGTCCGAATGCTGATAAAGTGGTTCCACAGTATTATCCGTTATTAGAAGGGGAAGTTATTCCAGAAAATGGAAAAGTGAAATTAGATGACCGTCCAGGGTTTGGAGTTACTTTATCAAAAGATGCTAATTTGACTCAAGTTTATAAAGAAAAATAAAGGGGTTAACCAATAAAATACATGGCAGATTTGAAGTGTTAGCCTTTCGTCTGCCATGTAAATAGATCAAAGGGAGAGGGAAAAGTTATGGGTCAAGATACGTTATTACTTATTTATTTAGGTATATCCCTAGTCATTATGCTAGGTCTTGTTGTAAAGTTTAAAATAAATGTAGCTATTTCACTTGTGATGGCGAGTTTATTTATGGGACTTGCATCCGGGCTAGGTTTACTTGGTACATTAGATGGAATATCACAGGGATTTGGTGGATTAATGACAGATCTTGGTATTCCTATTGGCTTAGGGGTGATTCTAGGTAAGCTTATTTCGGATTCAGGAGGAGCGTACTCGATTGCAGAGGCAATATTAAAACGAACGAATGAAAAGTGGGCATTATATTCCTTAGGGATTGCATCATTTGTACTTGCAATACCGGTATTTTTCGATGTAGCATTTATTATTTTAGTTCCTTTAGCAATCCAATTAGGAAATAAAATTAATAAACCACTACCATACGCAGTAGGGGCTATCATTATTGGGGCAGCAATAGCACATACATTGGTTCCCCCAACACCTAATCCATTGGCAGCAGCTGGGATTTTAGATTTTGATTTAGGTATTATGATTGTAGTAGGTGTTATTGTAGGTTTATTAGGTACGTTATGTACTGTAAAAATATATTTTATGATATTAGATAAAGGCTTCTGGAATAAGGATACGGATGAGGATGCAACAATGGAGAATCCATATGGTACAATGGATATCCCAGAAAATCGTCCATCGGCATTTTTATCGATAATTCCTATCGTACTGCCAAGTATTCTAATTTTATTCGGATCTTTTGGTAACGTTTTCTTTGACGAAAATCCTGCAATTATAACATTTCTAAGTGATCGTATTGTTGCATTACTAGCAGGTACAATTGTTGCATACTTTGTAGCTGCAAAAGCGTTAAATAAAAATAAACGTGATTTATCATCTTCTGAAGCGATGCAGGCAGCGGGTATTGTACTACTAATTACAGGTGCAGGTGGTTCATTCGGTACTATTATTAAAAGTACTGGGATTGACCAAGCGATTTTAAATATTTTTGTAAGTGATGCACATTCCACAATTAGTGTACTATTAGTAGCATTCTTTATGGGTGTTTTATTTAGAACGATAACAGGCTCTGGAACAGTAGCTGGTATAACTACTATGACTATTATGGCAGGTGTTTCCGCTGGCGTTGACGTTCATCCAGTATGGGTAGCCATGGCTTCATTATCTGGTGGATTAATGTTAGGACATGTGAATGATAGTGGATTCTGGATTTCAACTAAGATAGCAGGTTTAAGTGTTAAAGGTGGATTAAAAACCTATACAACAAGTGAAGCAATCGCCGGATTTGTAGTCATCATTATTACCATTATCGGAGCTCATATTTTTTAGGGTATTTTTTAGGGGACAGGTCCCTTGTCCCATTTGTATAATAGAGTCATAGATTTTCCCTTGATGGATTAGCTTCAACTTGCTTTCATCAAGGGAATAAGAGTTTTGGACTTGAATTAGGGGTTGAAGTAATTTGGGGTCAGGTCCTTTGTCCCGTTGGGACAAGGGACCTGACCCCAAGAGGAGGGATGCGGAATGAAGGTTTCGTTGTTCATTACGTGTTTATGTGATATTTTTTCAACTAATGTCGGGAAAGATACGGTGGAGATTTTGGAGCGTGTCGGTTGTGAAGTGGATTTTCCGGAGCTACAAACCTGCTGTGGGCAACCAGCTTATAATAGTGGGTATTTGAAAGATTCAAAAGAAGCGATGAAACAAATGATGCGGGCTTTTAGGGACTCTGAATATGTTGTTGGTCCATCAGGGTCTTGTGTTGGAATGTTACGTGAATATCCTGAAGTATTCGCTGGGGATCCTGACTGGGAAGAACCTGCTAAGGAATTGGCTGCAAAATCGTATGAGTTAACTCAGTTTCTAGTAGATGTAATCGGCGTGGTTGATATTGGGTCCACATTTAAAGGTAGAGTGACATATCACCCATCGTGCCACATGACGCGAATTCTAGGAGTAAAGGATGCACCGAAGGCATTACTTCAACAGGTTAAAGGTGTTGAGTTAGTTGAGTTACCAATAGCTGAGGATTGTTGTGGGTTCGGAGGGACATTTGCCGTTAAACATGCAGCTATTTCGGAACAGATGGTCAGTGAAAAATCACAGCATGTTTCGGAAACTAATGCTGAATTTTTGGTCGGTGGTGACATGGGTTGTTTACTTAACATAGGTGGTAGGATGGCTCGTGAGGGTAAGAAGGTAGAGGTCATGCACATCACAGGGATTTTAAATTATCGCCAATAAAATGGAGGGATAGGAAATGAGTATAAAGATCGGAAATGCTCCATTTGAAAGTCGTGTGCAAGATGGCATAAAAAATGACTTTATGCGCAAGGCTGTATCCTCCGCACAAGGTCGCTTTCGAAGTGGTCGATTAGTGGCTGCAGAAGAGTTAGGTAATTGGGAAGAATGGCGTACCTTAGGAGAAGAAATTCGAAGTCACACATTAGAAAATCTCGATTATTACTTAGAGCAGCTTAGTGATGAAGTCTCCAAACGAGGTGGAAATGTCTTTTTTGCACAAACTGCAGAAGAGGCAAATGAGTATATTAAGGAAGTTGTTAAGAAGAAAGAAGCGAAGAAAATTGTTAAGTCCAAATCGATGGTAACCGAAGAAATTGGCTTAAATCATGCCCTAGAAGAAGTGGGAAGTGAAGTTATTGAAACTGATTTAGGGGAATGGATCTTACAGTTAGATGAAGATCCACCATCCCATATCGTAACACCGGCACTTCACAAGGATAAAGGTCAAATTCGCGAGACCTTTGCTGTGAAAAAAGGTTATGATAAATCGGATCGCCCAGAGGAGCTCGCATTATTTGCACGGGAACAGTTACGGCAAGAATTCCTACAAGCGGATGTAGGGATCACTGGTTGCAATTTTGCGGTAGCGGAATCGGGTGCGATAACGTTAGTAACGAATGAGGGAAATGCTAGACTTGCAACAGCATTACCAGATACACAGATTTCCGTAATGGGGATGGAAAGGATTGTCCCGACATGGGAAGAACTGGAGGTCATGGTTAGCTTATTGACAAGAGCTGCAGTTGGTCAAAAATTAACGAGCTATGTTACTTCGCTTACGGGAACTAGGTTGGAGGACGAGGTGGATGGACCTGAGGAATTCCATTTAGTTATCTTGGATAATGGACGTTCGAAGATTTTGGGTACTGAGTTTCAAGCTGCTCTACACTGCATCCGTTGTGCTTCATGTATTAATGTTTGTCCAGTTTATCGTCATGTTGGCGGGCATGCGTATGGATCGATTTATCCTGGCCCAATTGGAGCTGTCCTTTCACCACTATTGGATGGATATGATGATCACAAAGAATTACCGTATGCATCTTCATTATGTGGTGCTTGCACCGAAGCGTGTCCGGTAAAAATTCCGTTACATGAAATGTTAATTCGACATCGTCAAATTATTGTGGAGCGGGAGAATAAGGCACCGAAAACAGAGAAGATGATGATGAAGGGGTATGCAAAATGGGCATCGAGTCCAGCAGCGTATAAGATGAGTACAAAAGTCGCTCGCCCAGCATTAAAACTCTGGACGAAAGATGAGTCTATTTCAAGTGGACCTGGGCCTTTGAAGGGCTGGACGGATTCCCGTAATTTCCCTGCACCGAGCAAGCAATCCTTCCGAGCTTGGTATAAGGAACGACAAAAAGGGGGGAGTTATAATGGGAATCCAAAATAGAGAATCATTTTTAAATAATGTTGCTGAAAATCTTGGCCGTGAACGTCGAACACAAGATGTAAAGCGTCCTGAGTGGAGCGTGAATCCGCAGTGGGATGTGTACCGTGATTTTTCTCAGGATGAGCTTGTTGACGTATTAGAAAAACAGTGCGAAGTGATCCATACCGATTTTAAGCGCACAAATAAAGAGAATTTGGTAAACGTTCTTGCAGAAACGATTGAAGGTTTTGATGGAAACTCAATTGTGGCTGCGAATGATGAACGAAATGTATCGTATGGGTTAGTTGGCTTATTTGATAAGTTACACCAGGATGGCAAGGAAGTTCATATATGGGATCCGAATTTTGGGAATAAGAACCGTGAATTTGCGGAACGTGCAGATGTTGGCATTACATTTAGTGATATTACGTTAGCGGAATCAGGTACAGTGACATTGTTTAATAATAAAAACAATGGAAGATCGATTAGTTTATTGCCTAGGACCTATATTGCCATCATACCTAAACGTACGATTGTTCCACGAATGACGCAAGCAACAAAGCAAATACATGAAGCAAATCAAGAAGGACATAACGTTTCATCCTGTATCAGTTTTATCACAGGACCAAGTAATAGCGCAGATATCGAAATGAAATTAATCGTCGGAGTTCACGGACCAGTCAACGTTTGTTATGTAGTGGTTGAGTGATGAGTGGGGTCAGGTCCCTTGTCCCACTCCGACCCATTTTGAAAATAATTAAAAATTGATTAATAGACTATTATTGGTAGTACAATTTGTGATTCTTCCTCTGAATCACAAATTATTATTTAATTTTCTAACTGCTTATTATTACAAAATCTAATTTTACGAGCGAAAGGCATCTTTGACAGGAGTTTCTATATAGATTATGTTATATAAAAACTATACAGGTGGGACAGCGGACCCGACCCCAAATTGAGGTGAGTTATATGTCAAGGAAGCCAAGGGTGAAAAGCTATAGTGGTATCTATCATATTATGATGAGAGGGATTAATAGACAAACTATTTTTGAAGATGATCAGGACAAAATAAGGTTTATAGAAACGGTTAAAAGGTTTAAAAACATAAGTAACTTTCATATTTATGGTTATTGTTTGATGGATAATCACATCCATCTATTAATAAAAGAGAATGACGAAGCGCTATCAAAAGCTGTTCAAAGGATTAGTGCAAGCTATGTCTATTGGTATAATAATAGATATGACCGCTCAGGATCTCTATTTCAAGGTAGGTATAAAAGTGAACCAGTAGATTCGCTTTCCTACTTTTTAAAAGTAATAAGGTACATACATCAAAATCCTTTGAAGGCTGGTTTAGCATCAAATGTATTTGAATGTAAATGGACAAGTGTCAATGAATATTTTAATAGATCTACCTTCTTAGATATTGAATTTGCCCTCCATCAATTTTCCCCAGATAGAAAACAAGCAATTCAAATGTACACAGATTATATGCACGCTCCAAATGATGATGAATGCTTAGACGATCAAATAATGGTAAAGTCCTCAGATGATAATGTGAAAAAATACCTTTCCGAAATTGGATTTCCTCACAGTAGTGAACTTCAAAAGATAGACAAGAATAAAAGAAATGAAATTATTTTAGAACTAAAAAGCTTAAAAGGAGTAACAACTAGACAATTATCAAGAATTACTGGTATATCCAAAAGTGTGATTGATAGAGTGCGTTAAAGCGTGTATATTTGGGACAAAGGGTCTGACCCCGAAAGAAACTGGGACAGTGGACCTGACCCCAAACAACCGCCTGAATCGGACTGGGACAAGGGACCTGACCCCAAATAACAAAGGAGGAAGTCGATGGGGAATTCAAGTGTTAGTAGTACATATCAAAGGTTAATGGATAATCAAATGATTCGGGAGACGTTGGTGTTTATTGAATCGGATCATGATAGAACGGTGGCGGAACAAATTGCGATCACGGAAATTGAGGCACCACCATTTAAAGAGAAGACACGTGCGGAGGATTTTAAGAAACGATTAGAGGATTTAGGTCTTTCTGATGTTCGTATGGATGATGAAGGGAATGTATATGGAATTAGATACGGGACAGGAAAAGGTCCAAAAGTCTTCATCTCAGCTCATTTAGACACCGTCTTCCCTGAAGGAACGGATGTGAGCGTGACTGAAAAGGATGGGATTTTGTACGCGCCAGGTATCAGTGATGATACCAGAGGATTAGCAGAATTATTAGGGGTTATACGAGCGGTTAATCACGCTAATTTACCAACGGTTGGTGATATTATTTTTGGTGGAACAGTGGGAGAGGAAGGAGCAGGAGATTTGCGAGGGGTGAAGGCATTTTTCCATGAAAACAAGGATATTGATGGTTTCATTTCTATAGATGCTCCAGGAGCAGATAGCATTGTTTACTTAGGTACAGGGAGTTATCGTTATACGATTACACTTAAGGGGGATGGTGGGCATAGTTTCAGTGACTTTGGTATTCCAAGTGCAACCCATGCGCTAGGTAGAGCTATATCCGCCATTTCAGATATTCAAACCAAAGTAGATCCAAAAACAACATTTACCGTAGGAGAGGTTTGGGGTGGAACCTCGGTAAATGCGATCGCAGAAGAAGCGGGAATGACTGTTGACCTAAGATCGAATGATCAGACCGAGTTAGACAAACTAGAGGAACAGTTTTTGCAAATAGTACGCAAAGCCGCTGAGTTAGAAAATACAAGATGGGATAGCAATACGATAACAGTGGATATCGATAAATTTGGAAATCGCCCACCGGCAAGTCAACCCAAAGATGCACCAATTGTTCAAGCTGCCTATGGAGCCATTGAACAAGTTGTTGGCCAGCCATCACTAGCAGGTGCAGTGAGTACAGATGCTAATTATCCAATGAGTTTAGGGATTCCATCTGTCACTTTAGGGTTAGGTGGAAAAGCTGGTTCTGCTCATACCCTTAATGAATGGTATGATCCGACTGGGGCTTTTATTGGCGTGCAAAAGAATTTTCTGGCTTTAATTGGGTTAGTTGGAATAGAGGGGATTTCGGAACCTTTATTAGAAAAGCGAGTGAAATGAGAGGAAAAAGAAATGCCAGCTGATATGTTCAGCTGGCATTTTTGCTACTGTTTTACACCTTCTGGCCAATGTAGATCATGTTCCTCCACTTTGGTTATATTGTTTTCTTCATCTACAAAAACCACTTTTGGACGTAGTGTTTCAATTTCTTCCTCCGACATTTGGGCCATACTTAGAATAATGACAAGATCTCCTGGTGAAAACAAGTGGGCAGGGGGGCCGTTTAAGCAAATTCTTTTGGAACCTTCTGGAGCAGGTATGGCATATGTTTTCCATCTTGTGGCATTTTTTAAATTAGTTATTTGAACCATTTCATACGGTTTAATATCAGCCTCCTTCATTAATTTTTGATCAATTGTAATACTACCAACATAATCGAGCTCTGCTTCGGTTACAGTTGCTCTATGAATTTTCCCTTTGCACATTAAACGTTGCATGTTGTTAATCCTCCTAATTCCTTTACACTAAATTCACTGATATAAATGATATGAGTTGGATGATTATCTTATGAATGTTACTTATTTGGCAGATAAGGAATTTTCTTATGCTGCGTCGAGATTATTGATATTTACTGATAAAAATGAAGCTTGAAATCTATTAAAAAATAGTGGTACTATGTATAAATCAGTGTGTAGAGATATTGGTTATGTTTATTGACCAAAAATATATGTCTCATGAGATACGTCTGCCATCTGAAATTTTATTATATGGAGTTGACGGATATGCATGAGGAAACAAGGTTGCCTAGAAACGGAAAAGAATTTGTATTGTTTTTAGCTATTATTTCAATCCTTTCAGTAAACATTATTGCCCCTATTGTTACAGGTTTTGAATTAGGATTTAGTAGAGAAGTTTATATTAATACATTTCAATAATTCCATTTATATGGCTCTGTGTCATTTTATTGGTGACGCTTGTTGCGAACCCAATCGTTAGTAAATTGGTACCCAAGTTCGTTGGACCAAACGATGGATTTAATGCAAAAGTATTATTCACGATACTGTTTAACGTAACTATCTTATCTATTTTACTAACAGTGATTGGATCTTGGATTGGCATGGGAGAAATTAGTATGGAGCCAGTCCAATCATTCTTTTATTCTTGGCCACGTAACTTTTTCATTGCTTTTTGGGTTGAACTATTAATTGCCCAGCCAATAGCGCGATTTGCAATGAAGAAATTACACGAAAGTCAGGCAAGAAAAACAGTTAAAAATTAGGGGTCAGGTCCCTTGTCCCATTTGGGACAAGGGACCTGACCCTTATTTAGTTACATATTTACTACTTACATAGCCAGTCTTTTTACCATATTCAATCTTATACCATGATCCTTGTTGTCCTATAATTTTAATTTTTTGATTTTTCTTTACGGTACCAATTACTTTTGATTTTGTTGTGTTTTGCTGTCTTACATTTAGAACGGAAGCCCTTACTTTCCCATTTTTAGCTTTAAACGTATTAGCTACTGTTTTAGTAAGTTTGTAACTTTGAGTTAGTTTCGTTTGCTGTTTATTTGAGTTTACAGCACTAATGTTAAATTTGTAGTTTCCATTTTTAAATTTAGAAGCATTCCATTGAATAGAGTGTGTTCCAGATTTTGTATTTACATTATTTCTTAACGTACTTACTACTTTCCCAGAACTATTAGCTACTTTAATGGTTATTTTTGATGGTTGGTTCACATGGTAAGTAAACTTAACCGTATGGTTTTTCTTGTTGTAAGATGTTTTTACTTTTTTGAGTACAGGCTTTTTAACGGCTGTTGGTTTAATAGGAACAGGTTTTGTTTCTTGTACTGGTTTCTCCTCAATAATTTCTTGTAATGGAGTAGTAATTGGGTTTGGTGCTGAAACAATACCACCATTTAAAGCTTGGTTTAGCTCACTCCAAATCCCTGCCTGTTCTTGTCCTAAGCTCCAGCTTCCCATTCCTTTTAAGTTATACTTATGAATTAGACCAACTTTATATTTTAACGACGTTGCATTTTCATACCAAATCGTATAGTTTCCTGGTGCAAGTGTACGGTTACCAACGACTGTTTTAGGGTCGGATTCTTTAATTGTAAACTTAGCTACTGCTGATTGTGAGATTTGGTCCATGGTTACTGTTCCATTATAACGAGTCACAATTTCATCAATACGATTATTAGATATTCCAATTCCACCGTGTGGCTGTCCATCTACCCAATAACGACCAAAAAAGGGTACGCCTAAAACAATTTTCTCTGGTGGAGCATGCTTTAGTATAGCTTGTACGGTTTTCTCCACCCATGGAAAGCTAGCTACAGGTCCAACTGGTCCCCATTCATACGACTCATCATATGCCATAACCATTAAATAGTCTGCATACTTTGCTAATTTTACATAATCATAGGAACCATGCCACCCTTTTGTCCAGTTGTTTGGGTTGGCTGCTACTGCAACAGATACTTCTTTATCTAGTGGAATTTTTTCCCGTAAAAGACGAACGAAATCTGTATAAGCATCCTTGTCTACCTCGGTTACATTTTCAATATCTACATTAACTCCATCAAGATTATACTGTTTAATTGAATCGGCTATTTGAGTCGATAGCTGCTCTCTATTTTGTAATGCAACACGACCGATGGTTCTATTCCAATGATTACTCAGGAACGGTACAACTTTTATCCCTCTATTATGCATTTCATTAATAAATTTCGAATCTAGTTGATAGGTTAATTTCAGTGTTCCATCACTATTTAAATCAAAATAGCTTGGAGATACAACATTTAATGAACCATTAGTTTTATCTACATTTCTAATGAATGTGTCTGTGCTACCGAAGTAAATATATGACATATTAAAATTACTTGAGCTTGCACTGACATTTTGGTTGTAGTTTGGAAGAAAACTATATACTAATAATAATGATAGAAAAACCTTGAACATTTTTCTCATTTCATTTTTCCTCTCAATATAAGTTGTGAGATTGCTAGATTGTTATGAAAATGAATAAATTAGCAACCGGTAAATTGATTATAATTGGCAAATCAAGAATTGAATAGCCGATAAATATTACCAAATAGTTTTCCTAAATTATCCACTATACAAAACGATAAAAATAACTATAATTAATCTAAATCTATTTTTTCTAAAGGGGAAAGTGAAGGAATTGATGAAAAAACAATGGTTTAAAGCTATTATACTTGCTATTTGTTTTGCCCTAATTTTTCCTTTTAGTTTACCGCAACAAATAAGTGCGTCTAATCTATCAGAGGAAAAAGTAATTATTCTATTTGAGAAAAACATTGATAAAAATGCAGTAGCGAATGCGAAGGGAAAAGTAAATAAAGAATTTAACCATATTCCAGCAGTTAGTATGTCCGTTAGTCCACTGGCGTTGAAAGGATTGAAGAACAATCCCAATGTACGTTTAATTGAAGAAGATCAAAAAATTGAGGTTAAGGGCCAAGTACTAGATTGGGGTATTGAAAAAACAGCGACGGTAACCGCATGGCGATCTGGATTAACTGGTAAAGGTGTAAAGATTGCAGTAGTGGATACAGGAATTGCTGCTCATGAAGATTTATCGATTGCAGGGGGTATTTCTGTTGTTAATTATACACCCTCTTATAGTGATGATCATGGACATGGTACACATGTCGCTGGCATTATTGGTGCCCAAAATAATGAATTAGGTATAGTTGGTACTGCTCCAGACAGTGACATTTTTGCTGTTAAAGCTCTTGATTACAATGGATCCGGTTACTTATCTGATATTATTGCAGGTATTGATTGGTCGATTTCTAACCAGATGGATATTATAAATTTAAGTCTAGGAACCTCACAGGATTCTGTTGTCTTAAAACAAGCTATCGATCAAGCGTATCAAAAAGGAATACTAGTTATTTCAGCTGCAGGAAATTCAGGTAATAAGGATGGTAGTGGAGATACAGTTAATTTTCCTGCTAAATACCCGACATCAATTGCAGTAGCTGCAGTTGATTCCAATAATCAAAGAGGTTTATTTTCATCCACAGGAGAAGCAGTAGAAATAAGTGCCCCTGGTGTAAACGTAGTAAGTACGTATTTAGGAAACCAGTATATACGAATGAACGGAACATCGATGGCCGCGCCTTTTGTATCTGGAATCATTGCACTGTATTTGCAGGAAAATCCGCATGCAACAATTCAAGATGTTCGAAGTCAATTACAAACGAATGTTATTGACTTAGGAGTAGAGGGTAGAGATTCATTTTATGGGTATGGTCTGATTCAAGCTCCACAAATGAAAGTAGTACCAGTTGGCGATGAAATAGTTACCGAGCCAAGTCAACCGGAAATAATTGAACAAGCTCCAAATGAGGAAAAAATAATCCCTTTACCACCAGCTAAGCTTTCAAATCCTAGTAATTTTAAATCGAAGAAAACGAAGGCAACTACAGTAGAGCTAGGATGGAATAAAGTATCAGGTGCCAAGAAGTATGAAGTAAAAAGAAATGGTAAGGTAATCTATAGAGGAACAAAGACTCGTTTCGTAGATAAAAAGTTAAAAAGAAATAAAGTTTATACGTATGAAATAATAGCCATTAAAGATTCAGTGAAAAGTAACCCTACGAAGCTCCGTGTAAAAACGTTAAAAATAGATCAACCTACAAGCTTTAAATCAACATCTACCAAAGCAACAACTGTTGGCTTGGATTGGAATAAAGTATCAGGTGCCAAGAAGTATGAAGTAAAAAGAAATGGTAAGGTAATCTATAGAGGAACAAAGACTCGTTTCGTAGATAAAAAACTGAAGAAGAACAAAACCTATAAATATGAAGTCAGAGCAATCAACACATCAGGTAAAAGTAAACCCACAACACTGAAGGTAAAGACGAAGAAAAAGTAATTTGGGGTCAGGTCCCTTGTCCCAATTGGGACAAGGGACCTGACCCTATAAAATTGGCTCTTCATAATAATAATCTACTGGTACTGGTGCAACTTGTGAACGTTCAAGTGCTGGTGTATCTTTTCTAGCTACTTGATAAATAGCTGCACCAACAATATCTGCAACATCTTTCAATTTTTCTTTACTAATATAGTCGATAATGTCATCTTCTGTATGGTACCAAGGTTCAAGAGGTGTATGAATAAATAGTGCTGCTGGAATGCCTAGATTATGGAATGGAACATGGTCACTTCTACCAAGCTCACTGTATGGAACAAGCTCACTTACACGAGAACCTGCTGCAGCCCCTAGATCTGTAACTGTATTCTTTTCGCCATCAGCTGTAAACATAACTAGATCACCAGCATCCACACTTCCAACCATATCTAACTGGAACATGGCAACCGTACGCTCTACTTCGTCTTCGGTCATAGCTTCCGCATATCTTCTAGAACCCCATAATCCATATTCTTCTGCACCGAAGGCAACAAATTTAATCGTTGTATCTGTTGGTGTATTTGCAAAAACTCTAGCTAGCTCAAGCAATGCTCCAGTACCTGAAGCATCATCATTAGCTCCTGGTCCCCAAGGCACTGTATCATGATGTGCACCTACAATAATTTGCTGTCCATTGTCATGATTTTTCATGGGCTCTTTGACTGCTTCCACATTATAAGCTGTCACTTCATTTCCACCGGAAGGAAAAGTAAACTCATAGACATTGACATCTTTATAACCATAGCTTTCTAGTTCATCAACCAGATAGTCTACGGTTGCCAATTCTCCTTCAGTACCAGCTCCACGAGGTCCAATTACTTCAGATAAATATGAAATGTGTTGATAAATATTGTCCTCGTTTACTCTCTTAACAACCTTGTTGTCAAATGCTTGCCCTGACTCTCCATTTGAAGCTGCAAATACCGGTGTTGTTAGAAGCATTAAAAAGACGAAAAATAAACTAGTAAACTTATAACCTTTCAATAAAAACACGTCCCTTCTATTTTTTGCAGATTAGTGCCATGAAGCTAAGCAAAGACTAGCTTCCTAATTTTAAATATTCTTTTAATTTCAACGAAATCCTGCTTATTTCTAAAAAATGGTAATAAGGTAGGAGCTAATTTCAAGAAATTGATACTTAAGTATTAAAGTTGTTTTAATGTAATGGGAAAGAGAGTTCTGTAAAGAATAGGTAAATGGGTTCATTCTATTCTATTACCGTTCTATTTCCATGCTATTTTCGATATATTTTACTAACTATATATAAGATAAATTTTATAAAAGGGATGTGGACGAGCTGATGAAGGGAAATAAATATTGGAAAAAAGTTGTTATGCTGCTCTTTATCGTGGCAGTGGCATGTCTGCCATTTTCTAGCGAGGAAAAAGATCTTTTTGTAGTCGCATCGGATGAGCTAGCGGAAGGAACATCAAATCAATCATTAGATGATAAAATTGATCAACTGCTCGAAGACGAACGATTGGATGGAGCAATGACTGGTGTGAGTATTCGAAAAGCGAGTGACGGAGAACTACTTTATTCACATGATGGTGATATACGATTACATCCTGCTTCTAATCAGAAAATACTTACCGCTATTTCAGCACTTCGAACACTGGGTGCTGATTATCGGTTTACAACGGAAGTTTTAACTGATGGTAAATTGGAAGGGAAGGTTCTTCAAGGTAATTTATATGTAAAAGGAAAAGGTGACCCAACCTTATTAAAAGAAGACTTCGATCAGTTTGCAAATGAATTGAAGGAACAGGGGATTCATAAAATCAAAGGGAATCTAGTTGGGGATGACAGCTGGTATGATGATGTTCGTTTATCGACTGACTTAAATTGGGATGATGAATTTAATTATACTGCAGCCCAAATCTCAGCATTGACCATTTCTCCTAATACGGATTATGATGCTGGAACGGTTATCGTGGAGGTTTATCCTGGTAAAAAGGCAGGTGATCTTCCTGTCGTGAAACTGACACCGGAAACAGATTACCTTACGATCGTCAACAAAGCCGAAACAGTTGCAAAAGGTGAATCAAAATCTATTTCCATTGACCGAGAGCATGGTACAAATAAATTTATCATCGAGGGGAAAATCCCAGTCGATGGATCACTTTCTAGAGCGTGGCGAGCGGTATGGGAACCAACTGGCTATGCACTAGATGTATTCAAAAAGTCTCTGGAAGAACAGGGAATCGAGTTAATTGGGAATTCACAGGTGACGTTAGGTACAACGCCAAACGAAGCTACTGTTCTTACGTCAAAACAATCCATGACGCTTGAAGAGCTATTAATTCCGTTTATGAAACTTAGTAATAATGGACATGGGGAAGTACTTGTAAAGGAAATGGGACAGTTTGTTCATGGAGAAGGTAGCTGGAGTAAAGGGCTAGAAGTTATGGAGGAAGTATTAGCTAATAATGGTTTATCGATGAATTCGATTTTGCTGCGTGATGGTGCAGGTATGTCTCATAAAAATCTGATTCCTGCAGATCAAGTTACAAAACTACTTTTCGAAGTACAAGATGAGAGCTGGTTCCCTGTATTTGAAAATTCATTACCAGTAGCAGGGGAGCCTGACCGCTTTGTAGGTGGAACGTTACGAAACCGTATGACTGGGGATTCAACAAAAGGAAATGTAAAAGCAAAGACGGGCTCCCTAACTGGCGTTAATACACTATCTGGCTACGTTACATCAAAAGACGGCGAGAAATTGATCTTCTCCATCATGATGAACAACTATATCACCGGATCAATGACCCAAATTCAAGACACCATCGCAACCACACTAGCAGAGCATGAGTTTGAATAATTGGGGTCAGGTCCCTTGTCCCAAAAATTCCTCTCTTTACATTAGGAGAGGAATTTTTCTGCTTTTGTTTGCATGGGAATTGAACATTATTCTCTTTACGATTTACATTCCCGTGTAGGGGATGAGAAATGGGACAGTGGACCTGACCCCAAAAATGAGCCTCAAATTGGGACAGTGGACCTGACCCCAAAGTACCCCAAAGCTTTGATTTTCTGACTATTTAAATTATAATAAAAATTATAGTGGGTAGTAGTGAAAAAAGGAGATGATGAAATGGAACCAAAAGTAGTTCAGAAGAACGCAATTCAAATTATAGGGTATGAATTCGAAGCAAACTTAAAGGAGATTGAAGAACAACAATTGGGAAAAAAAACGCTTGAGAAATTAAAGGAAAGCGTGGATGAAATTGAAAATAAAGTCGGTGATCATGTATATATGACACAAATTTACCCAATGAGAGAAGATTTTGATGCAGAGGTACACCAATTCAAACAAATAATTGGTTTCGAAGTAGATGAATTAGACAGTAATATACCAAAAGGAGCAGTCCGGCATACGATACCAGAGAATGATTATGTATGTTATACACATCATGGCCTAGAATCAGAGTTACATAATAGTTATTCCTTCTTGTATGGTAAATGGCTAGAAGAGAATGGTTATGTTCCACTTGGTTACGATGTGGAACTATGGGGTGAACGATACCAGCCATATTGTACGGATAATCAAATTGACTTATTTATTGCAGTAAAAAGCAAGTAAGGTCTAGGGAGGGAATGACAAATGACTTCCACAGTATTGAAAACACGTGATCATCGAAAAATATATCAAGAAATATACCGACCCAAAACTGAAGAACTAATTATTCAACAACTTCCTGAGTGAAAATATGTTTCACAACGAATGGTTACTTCTTTTAATATGAACTGGGATGGAAGACCAGAGCCAAGAGATGAAAAATGGCTAGCATGGAAAGTGGTTAATCAAATTAAGCAAATCACAAAAAATGAATTACAATATAAATTTAAGTTGATGCCACCAGAGACTATTTGGCATTAAAAAGCGGATGGCGATCAGTGGATCGTGGATCAAATGATGTTAGTAGCTGATTGTACAACGGAAGAAATGTTTCTAAGAGCATTAAAAAAAATGAAAAAGAATTTACGAGTACAAGATTTACCGACAATTTCGTTTGTTGAACGCTCTCCTTCCTTATGTGCACAAAGACTTTATGTTGGTCATTATCAAAATACAAAAGAAGTTTTTGAAGAAATGAAAAAAGAATTAACAGATCAGGGATACCGAACGCTGGGCCCTCGTCGTGATATTTACCTGTTACCGGCAATGGACTGCTATCCAGCTGAAAAGTCTAAAACAATTATTTCTGTTGATGTGGAGAAAAAGTAGAATCTTAAACTTATATCCTGAGAGAAAAAGCATTTTGAACGGACTTTTCGTTCCAAGATGCTTTTTTATCATTGGCAGATAGAAAAGTATAAACTTTTCTATCCTGCATAAGTGCAACTAAGGCATTCACCATAAGGGCTTGGCGAATGCCAAGTTTTCTAATAGGCACATATCTGTCTCTGAAGCAGGTCTTTATGTATAATTAAATCAATTAAATTAGAAATCTGGTGAATACATCTGTGAGAAAAATATACATCGCGTTATTACTGATTATGATGACATGGGGATTTAATGTTTCGGCAATTAAAATATTGGTTGCTAATGTTGACCCTATTTTATTAACTTCTGTTCGAATTTTTGTTGCGGGAATATCCGTGTTAGTGATTCTAGCTTTCTTTAAAATACTTCGCTTGCCTACTAAAAGGGAAGTAATAGTTATTATCTTAATCTCTCTATTTAATGTGGTTATCCATCATATCTTCATAAGTGTAGGTCTGTCGAAAACATCTGGGGTTAATGCTGGTTTAATTGCCGGAACTACTCCATTATTTACCATGGTATTTTCGATCATTTTCTTAGGGAATCGAGTAAGTAAACTACGACTATTTGGCTTCCTCTTAGGTTTTATCGGTGTTGCTACTACATCCATTGCAGGTAGTGGGGGAATTGCTTCTGTCTCCGTAGGGGATATTTTGGTTTTACTTTCGATATTAGCTCAAGCCTATTCATTTATATTGATTAGTAAATTAAATCCTGAGCTTGATCCAAGGCTGTTAACTGGATATATGTTGTTGTTTGGTTCTGGACTTATTTTCATCGCAAGCTTATTTGAAGGATCTGATTTTCGACAATTAACGAAATTATGGAGCTGGGATGTGGGATTAGTCTTTATCTTCAGTGCTGTTGTTGCAACTGCACTTGGGCATATGTTATATAACTTCGCTATTAGAAAAGTTGGTCCTGCTGAGTCAGCTATTTTTACAAACTTCATTACATTTTCAGCATTAATTGGTTCCGCTATATTTTTAGGGGAAGCAATTCTGTTTACTCATATCATCGGATTAGTATTAATCGTATTAGGAGTATTGATAGGTACTGGTGTTGTTGAGTATTGGTGGAGGAAAAGTAGAAAAAAGGAAAGAGAAGTATAGATAATGAATCAAGTACTGCTGGTGCAATTTGTGCTAGCGGTATTTTTTTACATATGCTGGGTAAGTAAGTGCAACTAAGTTTTCAGCAATAAAGGCTTGTCAAAAGTTTAATATATCGGAAGTCTAACTTTCCTATTCCGTATGCTTTTTTTCTATAGAGATTTATCAATAGCAAGTTTTTAAATACTCATAGTCTGTCCAATCCTTTCATAAGTTTATGTTAGAAGGGGAGGTCTTACCATGGGGTTATTTCACGAATTCAAGCAGTTCACCATACGCGGAAGTGCACTAGATATGGGGGTGGGGGTCGTATTAGGTGCTGCGCTAAGTGGATTTATCGATTCCTTAGTCAGAGACATTTTACTTCCTCCAGTCGGATTATTGATATCAAAAATGAATATAGAAAATTTATATATTAGTCTCAATGGTCGAATATACCCTTCGTTGGAAGAAGCGAAGGAGGCTGGTGTTGTGACGATTAACTATGGTCTTATTCCTCTCACAATCTGTCAGGTTTATCCCGCATATAACGGGCAGTAAGCCCCCACTTAACCTACGAGGTAAAACCAAGGATGAGGTGGCGGATCAACTGCCCGTAAATGTCCGATTCGTTCATCTAACAATCATTGGGGGATAAAGCACGCCCCACTGATTGAAGATAAACTTTATTATTATATTGTTTATCGTTTTTCTCGCTGTAAGGCAGATTAATCGTTGGAAAAAACCTCATGAACACCCACTTGAGTCCATGACAAAAAAAGAGTGTCCGTATTGTTGTTTATCTATCCCGAATAAGGCGGTCATTTGTCCGCACTGCTCTTCACCGATTGCGGATAAGAAGAATGATACGGGACCACGTTGGAGAATAAGATAGTAGGAGGAAATCGCCTAACTAGTAGAAGAATAAAAAAGAAGATAAAGGTGGAACTTCCTCTGTTAACCTTCTTTTAAAAATAAGTGGTGATTTAAAGAGCAAGCAATTATTTTTGTTAAAAACCTAGGTCTTGCGCAATAAAGACTTTCAAAAAATAGGAAAAGGTCAGACCAACAGATCTGACCTTCACCATAAAACAGGGAGAGGTTTATATTATTGCCCAACGTCTTTGGTTTGATTCGTACTTCTCGTTAATGTAAAAAATACGATACATCCAATAAGGGAAGTACTAAATAAAATGAACCCCATTGGAATCGCTGAGGATTCGTTTATTCCAACAAGTGGGGATACGATCGAACCAAGTACTAATGGAAGCATGCCCAATACGGCACTTGCACTACCCGCTCGATGCCCTTGTTTTTCCATTGCCAATGTAAAGGAACTGGTAAGAATCATACCCATAGATGTCATGTAAATAAAAATTGGGATAACGATTAGTGCTAATGGTCCTTCTACCATGGTCATGATCAGTAGGAAGGTTGTTGCACTAACAGCGACAACAACGGCCACTCGAAGTAAGCTTCGCTCAGGTATGATTCCCCCTAAACGGCCAATGATAAAGCTACCAGAAATTATTGCCAACCCATTTATGCCAAAAAGAATGCTAAAAACCTGAGGCGACACGTCGTATATCCCTTGATACACAAATGGTGTACCCGATACATATGCAAAACTTCCTCCATGAATAAAGCCAACTACTAAAGCGTAGCCAATAAAAGAACGGTCTTTTATCAAATCACCAATGGTGCGAATGGAGTGACCAATCGAGCTAGGGATACGCTTTTCGGGTGGTAATGTTTCCTTTAATTTGAATGAAATGGTTATAACAATGATGATTCCAATGATACAAAGTGTATAAAATATGGAACGCCAGCTCGCAAATGGGAGGAGTAAGATAGATCCTCCAGCAATTGGTGCGATCATTGGTGCAGTCGCATTGATTACCATTAACAGCGCGAAAAATTTAGTCAGTTCCCGTCCGCTAAATACATCTCGGACGACTGCACGGGAAAGGACAATACCAGCAGATGCTGTAAATCCTTGGAGAAATCGCGCCAGTACCAAAATGATAATGTTTGGTGCAAGTGCACATAATAAAGAAGATAATGCGAATAAGGAAATGCTGATAAGCAAAGGGCGCCTTCTGCCGTGTGAGTCACTAATCGGACCAATAATCATTTGTCCAATCGCTAGACCTATTAAACATGCAGTTAAACTTAATTGTACTAATGAAGCACGAGCCCCTAAATCTTCGGCTATTTCTGGAAAACCAGGTAAATACATATCAATATTTAATGGACCTAATATGCCAAGCATACTAAGAAGAAAAGCTAAGCCTAGGCGTTCTTTTCCTGTTGGATTTTGTAACATGAGTGTTTAACACCTTTCTATTAATCTACGAATTGATAAATACAGTAATTATACGGTACAAGGAAGAGACTGTCCAATGTTAGAAATCGTAATCTATTAAGATTAGGTAGTTTCCTATACTAAAAAACACCCCTCTACCTATCGACACGATCCGACAAAAATCGATTAGTGACAGGCACTTGTCGAATTGGGAGGATCTAACAGGTAAAAAGGACTATTATTTTTATTGGGGATTTTTACCTGTTTTTACATGGAAAATTAAGGAATTAATGGTGAAAATAGTACCAAATAATCAATTTTCAGAAAATGGTAATATGTGCGTTGACATTATAAATATAGATAATTAGTCTTTAAGTGAGAAGGTTAATTCAGTAGGTTAAATGAATTACATAAGGTAATACATTTACTATGTAACCTCAAAGTTTTTATTTTTTAAAAGGGAGTGGAAGATTATGTCAGGTCAAATTCGGATGTCACCAGATCAATTACAAGACAAAGCCAAACGTTATGGTCACAGTGCGCAGCAAATTGATCAAATTTTAAGGGATTTATCAAACTTACAGGAAGAGTTAAGAGGTGAGTGGGAAGGTCGTGCGTTTGAACGTTTCGATGATCAATTTAGAGAATTAACACCAAAAGTACAGGACTTCTCCCGCTTAATGCAGGAAATCGAGATGCAATTAACGAAAACTGCTGAAGCTGTGGCACAACAAGACCAAGCTTTATCACAAAACTTTGGTTTAAGATAACTGTTAATCTAAGAAAAGAAGTCGTAGCTAGAAATCTATCGCCAGAGTTTAAACTATGACACAAGTAAGTATTGATGAGCTGCACGACTATAGTTGTGTGGCTCATCTAATATACAGTTAATGTACATAAATAGTACTAGGTAATATAAACCGGTGTTTAAAGAGCCACGAAACGAATGATACCGATTTTTATTCATTCCATGAGGACTAATACCTACATAATAATGCTTGTTTTACGGTATCTTCTACTATTTCGTAACACTATTGGGCTTATATGATAAATGGATTTTGTAGGAGTGGAGAAATAATTGAAGAAATTAGATAAAAGATGGCTATTATTTTTAGTATTAATTTTATTACTCGCTTCTGGTTTATCCTATCTTGTTTTAAAACAAGAGGATGAAACGAGAACGGAACAATCAAATGATACGCTAAAGATGAATATTGCCCTAGTGAATGAGGATGAAGGTGCACAATTTGGGAATGAAGATTTAACGTTTGGTGATGCTTTTGTCAGGAGTTTGAATAATAATGACGAGCACAATTGGTATGTCGTTAGCCGTGGTGTTGCAGAAAGTGGCTTGAACGGAAATACATACGACATGATGATTGTTATTCCAAATGATTTTTCCGAAAAAGCATTGTCAATTGATTCTGAATCACCAGAGCAGGTAGTGCTTGATTATAAAATCAATGCTTCAGATAATGAACAAATAAGATCTGAAGCAGAGAAAACAGCAAGCAATATATTAAATGACTTTAATCGTAGAATTATAGATGTCTATTTTGCAAGTATTATAGGAAATTTACAAGATGCGCAGGATTCTATTGGGGAGATCATTGAACAACAATCACAATACACGAATATGTATAACCATAATGTCAATGCCCCCCTTTCAAACTATACAAATCAGTTTGGAATGCTCAAAGATCATAGTCAATCTTCGAGAGAGACATTTTCAGGGTTTGAAGATACATTACAACTGTTTGAAAATCAGCTAGGAGAGAATATTGAAGCGGGTCAGAGCTACTTGACAGATGTAGATGAATTTTCAAATTTAAAAGAATCTAATAATTTATCACTATCAAACTTTAGTGATTTATTAACTCAATTCGATCATGCCTTAAAGAATGATGATGTCGAACAGAAATTAAACGATTTACAAGCAACCAATAACTTTATTTGTCAACAATTCAAACAAAGCATGGAACAACAAGATAATCTTGTCTTTGATTCTGCTGAATTACGTGCGTATTTTCTAGATGCAAATGAACGGGTGCGTAATGTAGAAAAAATACTAAACGATACACTGGAGTCTGATCTAGAGTCAAATATAGAAGACCGTTTGCGAAATATATTTGCCGAAGCGTTTAGTGATGGGTATATTTTAAATCCACGCACAATATTTGAAGAGCCAGATCAACGAGTACATGCTCGTATTCAAGATCAAATTGAAAAGTTGCCTTCATTAAATGAGGAAGATATTCGTGATTCTGGATTATCCGAGCAATTAGTTTTGCAATTAGTGAATGTTATTGCTGTAACAAATAAATATATAGAAGAGTGTTCAGTTGATGAAGATTGCGATTATACTCCTTCACCAAAAGATAACAGCAATATGCTAAAACACGAAATTCAAGCAATTAAAGACCATTTAATATCAACAGGTGTTACAATAACTGATTCGGTTGAACTACCAAAAAACGAAAAAGAAGGTCAGATTTTTAAGTTGGAAATCCCTTCTGAATATGATCTAACCCGATTAGTGTTGACGTTACCAGGACATGATGAAGCAGATTATACAAGCTCTTATAAAGAAAATGGCGAAGTAAGATTACCTGCTAATGAAGAAGGCATATTCACGGTGTCTATTTCGCTTAAATTGAACGATGAATCTAGTGACATTGATGTATTTCAACCAGCAACATGGAGTTGGGAAATGGAGCAAAAAAATATTACCAACGTGGATGAACCAGAAGAAGTTGCTGCCATTGTATTTAATGCACCTCTAGTTGCAAGTGTGAGCACAGAGTCTAGGGAAGGTACAGATGAGAAAGAGAGCAGTCAAGAAGTAAGCAATGATCCTAATAAAGAAACATCTTCGACAGAGGAAGAAAACCTAAAGGATTCTCAAAACGAAAGTAATGATTCAGGAGAAGAAACTGAAAATAATGAAACGAAAACAAACAATGATTCTACGGATGAGACCCCAGGAGAAGACAACAGCGATCCTGTAAATGGCGACGATGGAGAAAGTAATCCAGATGGGGACGAACCAGACCCAGACCCTGATCCTGAAATCATACGAGTAGAGGTTATCAATAACTTTATTCGCCACAAAGTGATGTCTTCAGTTCATGAAGAAGGGATGAATCCAGATTATGACTCAAGTACGGAATTACTTATCAATGCAGCTGTTCATACAGTAAGCAATTATCAGCAACTAAGATCCCAGTACGAAATGTATTATGGACTTGATATGGATAGTCCAGGACTAAAGCGACGCTTAAATAGAAGTTCCTTAGCTAATCTAGCTACTGAGTCCTCACTATACTATTTGTTCAATGAACAAGATATTGAAGAATTGCTAACGAACTACGTTATTTCAAACGTAAAAAAAGGAATAACCGAAGAAATTCGTACACCAATACAACAATTAGAAGAACAAATATCGACGTATCGAGAAATCGCTGAGTTAGCTGAACAGAATTCGAATGAATTAGTAGATAAAGTAATGAAAACATCTGAACAGGCTGCATTATTAAATGATAGCCTACAAGAAACCTTGAAAAATGTTTCCCGTTGGCGTGAGTCAAGTCTTGAATTAATTGATAAGCAGAGGGAAGTTCAAGCAAATAATGATAATGAACAACTCGAACTATTATCACTTGGTAATGAGTTTCAGCCACTTCTTTCTGAAAGTCAGTCCCTTGTGGAACAAGCAAGAAGTAACCTGGAATCAGCCGATACAGTTTATCAGGCCTTTGAGATGGTTGATACTCAAGCGGATACTATTGAACAAAGCGGAGAAGACTTAGTTCAATTAGCTAGTCAATTATCTGCAGAGATGACGGATAAACTAGTAGAGGATCAGGAGTTTGCAGATAATTTTACTGGTGTTCTTGCAAATAGCCGTATAGGTGAAAGACAAAATGAAAATTTATATGAGTTTCTATCTAATCCTATTCAAACTAGTAATGAGGGAACCATTAGAACTCGAGAAACCTTTTCACCTTATTTACTAGTTCTCACCTGTTTTATTGTGGTTTTATTTACAGCGTATGTTATTTCCACTATTCAGCAAAGAAGAGTGGAACATGATCAGTTCTCGGCTGATAAATCGTTAATCAGTAAGAATTTACCTATTACATTAATTACTGCTAGTATCGGAATCTTAGAAGGAATCATAATTGGTTTAATGTCTAGTTACTTCCTACAAATTTTAGAAGGAAGTATGATCATCTGGACATTATTAGTAACCTCTGTCATGGTTGCTATGCTCCTAATTGCAACCTATTTGTTAAGACAAATAAAAATGGTTGGAATGTTTATATTGCTAATTATATTTAGCTTGTATTTATTCTTATCCAATGCATCTGGTACTGGATTAGAGACAATGAACAAGTTAAAAGTATTTTCACCTTTACAGTATGTAGAGTCTTTATTGCAACAAGCAGTACAAGGAAGTCCTAATTATGCATTAGCAACTATCTTTTTACTAGGATTAATCATCATAGGGACTCTAGCTAATTTATTTGTCTTCCATCATTTTAAACAAAAAGGAGAACTAGAAGATGAAAGTACAGCAAAAGCTAGTTAAAGCTATGCTATTATTTTCCACTATTCTACTGATACTAGGTGTAAATATACATCTAGTATCAGCTGAGTCTAGTTCTAATAATCGAGGAAGCCTGGAATTTAAGATTGATCGTATAGAAAAAAGTAAAGAAACCGACAGAGAGATCAGTGAAACAGAACTAGAAAAGGTATTTCCGTCTTTGTTTTCAGAGGAAACGGAAACTACTATTCATGATCAACAAACAGAAGAAGAAAAATTATTGAAAGAACTGGAACAATCTCTTTTTTCCATGGAAACTGAGCCAAATGAAACGCTTGAAGATGTGAAGCAAACATTGTTTACAGAAGATTATACAGTAACCGTGTCACAATCCATACAAGACCAAGAAGAAGAGAAGAATTCAGGGTTGGGCAATTCCGTTATAGCTGTTTTCAGTGGGTTTGCTTTTCTCTTATGTGGTGGAGTTTATGTGATGATGCGCAAAATGCTAGATTAGGAGAGTGAAAGATGTCTCAACAAACACATATTAATGTGACATTTGATTTTAGCAAACGACTATATTCAGATAAAAAGTATGATTTACGTGTTCCAGTTCAATTGTCTGTCAAACATTTGCTCCAAAGTGTTATGGAGACGGTAAACATTGATTATGATGCTGATTCACGATGTGCTATTAAGGTACTTACTAAAAATCTATTGCTAACAGACGATGATATTCTATCCGATTACCCTGTGTCAGATGGAGATATTTTTATCGTATTATAACGATTATACATTCTACGTGCGTATTCTTGGGATTGGAGAATAAGGAGTTGGAAATATAATATACAAATGAACCGGGGAGGCTAGAACCCTCACCAAATGAAGTTTCAATCTAATGAAGGGGTCAACTACTATGCAGGAAAAAACAGTACAAATGGATAAACTTACACTTCAGGTTAAGGTAGAAGAAGGCAGTTGGCAATTCTCACTTCCAAAGTCAGAAACAAGTATCAAAAATGTCAGACAAATGGATTTGATAAAAGATCCATCTGACTATTTCGTTCCACTTTCTATTGAAGAAAAAGAAGATGTATTTCTATTTAATATGCGTATCGATTCAACGATGAAACGTTGGGAACATGTACAAAAACTTAACCGAAATGATAAATTGCGCCTATTATGCAATGTGGCTCGACTCGAACAATTTCTTTTTACGAGAATCACATTTTTCCTTCATCCAGATAATCTTGTTTTCGATGATAATTTAATGCCTAAGGTTGTTTACCGAGGGATTCGCAATGTCGTTCCTCCTTATGAAATGGATGAAAAAGTATTTTTGAACCAATTTAAGTGTTTTATCATTGCACTTTTTTCAAAAAAATATAATTTTGATCAGCTATATAATGGTTCTTTGAAAAATGCAAAAGAAACCGATTTTCAGCGTCAAGTGAGTGAAGTGGATGATCTTAAAGAATTGTACTCATTATTATTAGAAAGCTATAAGAAGGAACAAAGGAAAGTAGAAAAAACGATGGAGTTAGTTCCTACAAAACGTTTTCGTTTATTTAAACAGTTATCCATTATCATGATTGTAGTATCTGTATTATTAGCTGCTCCACTTATATATTATGGGTTTGTAAAAAGTCCTTATCAGGAAACATTGTTGGAAGCACATGGTGAGTATTTAGCTTCTGATTATGGAAGTGTCATTTCCACTTTACAGGGAGAAGACCCTGAGAAGCTGCCAAATCAAACAACGTATATCCTTGCACATTCTTACATTAATGTGGAGAAATTATCTGACCGGGAAAAAGAAGCGATTATGAAAAATGTAAGCTTAAGAAGTGATTCGGACTATTTACTATATTGGATCTATAATGGACGTGGTGAGTTTGAGGCATCAATTGAAAAAGCTAAATATATAGATGATCCACAGCTCATTATGTATGGATTAATTAAACAAATAGAACAGGCAAAAAATAATCCTAACTTGACTGGGGCGGAACGTGATGAAACGGTTAGTTCGTTACAAGATGAATTAAATAAATATAGAGAAGAATATAACTTAAATGAAGAAGATGATGAACTTCAAGATAATGTAACCGAAACAGAGCAAAGTGAAATTACGGAAAGTACCAGTACAGAAGAGGAAACAGAAGAAGAAACAGAGGAAGAAAGTGAAACTAGTAATGATGAGGAATAGTAGTTTCATAGGAAAGCAAAAACTTCTACGGTTGGAATAGAGAGAGGAAGTAAACAGATGGCACAAAAATTACTCATGATCATGTATCGTAACCAATTACATAAATGCCATTTATGGGAAGATAAAGCTAAAACAATAACGATTAGTAACCAATGGGCAGATACAATTACATTTCAGGATTTAGAAGACTCTTTTACCGTTGAATGGGATGGGGAACAATGCCACGTAGGAGAAGAAATTATTAAGGAATATAACAGTATTTCGGTTTCAGGGGAATTGCTAGAGTTTTATCTATTAGACCTAGAGAAGGTTTATACATATGATTTAGCTGGGAAATCTTCGTTGACAATAGGGAAAAATGAATATGATGATCTAACTATTGAAGGAATAATGGCTGATTTGGTACTTGTTCGAGAGGATATGAATCCTTCGTTCACACTTGAAGTTCAAAACGGAACTATTTATCACAATTTTTTTCGAGTAAAAGAAAATGCTCAGGTAGAACCAGGTGACCAACTATTTGCAGATGGAGTTCTGCTTATCTTTGGAGACAAAGAGATTCAGGTTATGGCTTCACATAAGCAGGTATCTTCTAAACTAGTAGCATTGACGGAAGTAGAGCATCCCTATCAAGGAGAATATCCTAATTTTCACCGATCCCCACGGATTATTTATCGAGAGCCAGAAGAAAAAAAGACAATTGCTAAGCCGTCTAATAAACCGGCTAAGCCTAGTGAACAATTAGCACGAACTATTGTACCACCATTAGTAATGATTGCAGCACTTGTCCTAATTTCTTTGGTTCAGCCTAGAGGTATATATATTATTGCCATGCTCTCCATGACTATTGTTACCATTATATTTTCAATAACTTCTTATATGAAAAATGTAAAAAAGTATAAGACAGACATGAAGGAACGAGAGCAAAGCTATAAAGAATATTTGCAGCGAAAAACGAAAGAGCTCTACTTAACGAGTGAGGAACAACGCCATGCTTTAATGTATCATTATCCAAATGTGAGTAAAATTAGTGAAATGGCTGTAGATGTGGATGCTCGAATATTTGAAAAAACCATTTATCATCATGACTTCTTAACCTTTCGAGCAGGCTTAGGGAAAGTTGAATCGAGTTTTGACATTGAGTTTAATGAAGAGGAATTTACCCAAGAAAAAGATGAATTGATTGATGCTGCACGAGATCTGCTTTCTCAACATAAAGAAATTCAACATGTTCCTGTTATTACTACCTTAATGAAAGGTCCGGTAGGTTACATTGGCCATCGAAAACTTGTTATAGAACAATTACAGTTATTAGTTATACAACTATCTTTGTTTCATAGTTATCATGAATTACAATTTATCACTATTTTTCCAGAAGAGGAGAAAGATGAATGGAATTGGATGCGGTGGTTACCACATGCTAGCTTACGAGATGTAAATGTTCGTGGGTTTGTTTATCATGAACGCTCAAGAGACCAAGTATTACATTCCATGTATCAGATTATTAAGGAACGAAAACAGGCATTAGAAGAGAAATCAAATAAACACGAGAAAACCTATTTTACACCACATTACACAGTATTAATTACAGATGAGAAAATGATTCTCGATCACACCATCATGGAGTTTTTTAATGAAGACCCAAGTGAACTAGGTATATCGCTTGTATTTGTTCAAGATGTCATGCATGCCCTTCCAGAACATGTGAAAACAGTTATCGATATCCGAGATGCTAAACATGGCAACATTATATTGGAAGAGGGAGAATTAGTTAATAAACATTTTATACCGGATCATTTTCCTAAAGACTTTGATAGAGAAAAAGTATCTCGTGCACTAGCACCTATAAACCATTTGCAGAATCTAAAAAATTCTATTCCTGAAAGTGTCACTTTTTTGGAAATGTATGGGGTAGAAAAAGTTTCTGAGTTAGCTATTTCAGAGCGTTGGAAGCAAAATGAGACGTATAAAAGCTTAGCTGTACCACTTGGTCTGCGCGGGAAAGATGATATTGTTCAATTGAATTTACATGAAAAAGCACATGGTCCACATGGTCTAGTTGCAGGTACTACTGGTTCAGGGAAATCGGAAATTATTCAGTCATACATATTATCCCTTGCAGTTAATTTCCACCCGCATGAAGTTGCCTTTCTATTGATTGATTATAAAGGTGGGGGAATGGCGAATTTATTTAAGAACTTGCCACATTTAGTTGGAACCATCACGAATCTTGATGCTGCACAGTCCATGCGAGCCCTTGCTTCGATAAAAGCGGAATTACAGAAAAGACAGCGACTTTTTGGAGAACATAATGTGAATCATATTAATCAATACCAAAAGCTTTACAAACAAGGTGAAGTTAGTGAGGCAATGCCTCATTTGTTCTTGATCTCCGATGAATTTGCGGAGCTGAAATCAGAGCAACCAGATTTCATGAAAGAGCTTGTTTCTACGGCAAGGATTGGACGTTCACTAGGTATTCACTTAATCCTCGCTACCCAGAAACCAAGTGGCGTGGTGGATGATCAAATCTGGTCGAACTCAAAGTTTAAATTGGCATTAAAAGTACAGAACGCAAGTGATTCCAATGAAATCTTAAAAACGCCTGATGCAGCAGAAATTACTTTACCAGGTCGAGCTTATTTACAGGTTGGGAATAATGAGATCTATGAATTATTTCAAAGTGCTTGGAGTGGTGCAGATTATGTTCCAGACAAAAATGATCAAGATTATATAGATACAACCATTTATGCAATCAATGATCTTGGACAGTACGATATTTTAACAGAGGATTTAAGTGGACTTGAAAATAAAGAAGAAATTTCGAAAACACCATCAGAGTTAGATGCCGTTATTGACTATATTGCTGTTTATACGGAAGCACAACAAATCGAGCAGTTACCAAGGCCATGGCTTCCACCACTGCCTGAACGTATCTATGCTCCTGATATTCATCCAGTAAATTATCAGGAGGCATGGCAGGAGCCTAAAAAAGTATTACATGCCATGATTGGTCTTCTTGACCAGCCAGAATTACAGAAACAGTCACCACTAGCTATTGATTTAACAAAAGATGGGCATATTGCTGTGTTTTCCAGTCCTGGTTATGGAAAATCAACCTTTTTGCAGACGGTTGCGATGGATCTCGTACGTCAGCATAATCCGGCGCATTTACACTTGTATTTACTTGATTTCGGTACCAATGGATTGTTGCCTTTAAAAAATATCCCACATGTTGCGGACACGATTTTAATAGATGATCTAGAGAAGGTTGGGAAATTTATTCGTATCCTCACCAACACCATAAAGGAACGAAAACAAAAGCTAAGCAACTATGGGGTTGCGAATATGACAATGTATGAAAAGGCAAGTGGAGATATCGTACCAAATATTCTTATAATGATTGATAACTTCGATTCTGTTCGTGATGCAGACTTCTCGGATGAGTTTGAAAAGCTTATTACACAAATTGCTCGTGAGGGAGCCAGTGTTGGTATCCATTTAGCCATTAGTGCTGGAAGACAAAGTGCAATGAAAATACCGTTGCTTTCTAATATTAAAACGCAAATTCCATTGTATTTAATCGAAACAACGGAGGCTCGAGCAATTGTTGGAAAAACAGGTATTGAAATTGAAGAAATTGCTGGAAGAGGTCTTATTAAATTGGAGGATCCCGCATTATTTCAAACTATGTTACCAGCTGCTGGAGAAGAATCTTTAGAAATTATTGATTCAATACAGCATATTGCAAAAGAGATGGATGCTTCTTGGGATGGGGAGCGACCGAAGGAAATACCTGTTGTTCCGGAAAAAATAACGTTAGAGGAGTTTATTCAAATTCCAAAAACAAAAGAAATGATTACTAATGGTGGCATTCCATTTGCTGTAGACTTTGAATTAGTTGAGCCATTAGAGGTAAACGTTATAAAAGACCAAAATACATTAATTTTAGGCGAAGTAATGGATACTATCGAGGAAACATTCTTGACCGTTATGAGTAGTATTTCAGCTAATCCGCATATTGATGTAGGTTTAATAGATAATCAATCAGCTAGATTTAGAACATATAAAGAGAATACAAATGTCTATGCTGGTGATCCAACATCAATGGAAGAATTCACCGTGTGTATTCAAGAGCTTTATGAGGCGAGAGAGGATTCATATCGAGAGACTCAAAGTAAGACAGATGGTCAAGCGACGGTAAATGATTTTCTCCAAGAGATTCGTCCAATGGTAATATTGGTGACCGATGTCTCTTATGTAATCGATAATATGTCGTTATCTACTCAAACGACTATTTCAAAATTGATCGAAAATGGGCCGCGAATGGGTATTTACTTTATCATTGGAGCGGTGCACAGTGCGATTGATCGCTTGTATGATGATATAACAAAAGTAGTGAAAAAGCAGAAGAATGGTGTATTAATTGGCAGAATATCCGATCAGAACATGTTAGAAGTTTCTAATAGACCTTATCGTGAAAGTAATTTATTACCGTATGAAGCGTATTATATACAGCAGGGCAAGGCTGAGAAAATTAAAATTGTGGCACCTTTTTAATATAGAGGGGAGTAATAGGTTATGTTTGGTTGGTTTAAAACAGATACCGAGAAGAAAAGGGATGATTATCTTAAGCTCTATGAAAAGTTGCAATCTGCAAGAGAATATCATGATAAGAAAGTAAGTGATGCAGAAGCGGCTTATTCGAGCTATATTCGCTCTGTACCGTACATGTCTAATTATAAAATACCTTCTAATGATTTTGATCCAAAACGTGAGGAATTAAATGGTAAGTTACAGCGGTACTTTGATTACGAAAAAAGGAAAAGAAATGATATTGTCAATGCAGCTTCTAGAGCTTATCAGCAATACGAACATTATAAAGCAATGGCAATAAGGGAAGCAGAAGCTGAAAGAGCAAGAAGAGAAAAAGAAGCGAAAGAGCGATTGGAGCGATTATATGGGCGACGTTAAAATCGATGGGAGTAAATTAAATGAGGCAAAGGCTGCAGCGCGAGCGATGGAATCTTCTTTAAAATCAACTTATCGCCAATGTGAGAGTTTGATTTCTATTGTCCAATCAGCATCATGGAAGGGGAAATCTCGGGACGCTTTTATTACTTATTTGGAAATTATTAATCAATACCACAAAGAGTTAAAGGAAGCTGCTACACTTCAAACAAAAGCGCTAAATAATTTAGAAGGATACATTGACGATTTCAAGAAGGATAGTTCGGTTAGGGAAGTGAGAAACCTATGACACAATTGTCAACTGATGCATTTAATGTTCCTGAACTGTATTTATTGGCAGCAGCTTTCGGTGGAAATGTATTGTTTGGACTTCCTGAAAAGGAAATCTATCAATTGAAGGGCGAGGAAGTGTTTGAAGAGGCTCATAATCGACTGATTGAGAAACAGATTATAACACCTGATGGAAAGATCACAAAAGCTGGTGCAATCATCATCCAAGCAATTGAATATTATCACCAAAGTAAAAAGTATGTCCGAATCAATAATATAATGTTTGCTTTTAGTGATCATAATGACGATGAATTAATTTTACTCGTGGAGTTGGAAGAAAAGTCTCTATATAAATTATTTGTTGTATCAAAAGCTATTGTCTTAAAAATGCTAGGAGAGAAGTTTCCAATCATTCTTAGAGAACCTCAGGAAGAAGAGAAAACCTTCTTGAAAGAGGAATTATCCAATCAAGATCGACATGATACGGAACAATATGATCCTGGAAGCTCGCTCATTAACTTAGAATTCTTTCATTTGGATAATCAACCACAAGAAGCTACAAATCCTTCTTTTTATCAGCAGTGGTTAGCTTTTGTGAAAGAGGAAAAGTTACTGATGGTTGATACAGTAAAACGCAAATATTACCATGCAAGTCAATATTGGTTTTTAAAAGTACTCTTTGATGAGATGGAATTCCCCTACAAGGAGGCGAAGTAAATGCATAAAATAGCGACAACTGGTGCGGCTGCAGGTGCTTCAAATATTACGATAAGTACAGATGAAATTACTTCCATTTTTAATCAGTTACAAGCTATTATAACGGAATTAGATAGCAATGTTACACCAAATATTAAGAAGCTTGGAGAACTGAACTTCTATCAAGATGGAAAAGCAAAAAAAGCTATGGCTGCCTATGCTGAGGCAAATGAAAAAATGCTTGATTTACATGATAACTATGTTCGGGCTTCATCATTAGTAATAGAGGTATTAAATAAAATGATGGAAACAGATCAAGCAATTGCCCAACAAATTATAGCAAAGTTGGAGGTCTGATGCGATGGATGTAAAATACATCCCTGCAGACTGGGAAAAGATGAAATCTGGTCTGGGTGATCTAATTGGATTAGGTCGCTGGGGAAAAGGGATGATCGATGACCTAAAGGATATTACGGATAACTTAGAGGATGCTAAATCTGATATTGCTAAATATGATAGTGACGGAGTCGTTTCCTTCAGTCATATCGATCGGGAGCAAAACTATCAATCTTTGTTTGATGACTTCAACGTATTACATACTTTCTCAGGAAAGGTTGGAGATATCGTAGATCGAACGATTGACCAGCCCTTTTACGAAGATATCGATACTTTCGTAGAGACGATGCGGGATGCGACGATATCGAAATATACAACGGAGAATCGAATTGGTGCGACAGAAGAACAAACGATATACTATGGTCAAGGGATGCAGGAAACACGAAAGGTTCCAAAAGCTGAAGTTAGCCTGGATGATTTACTGAGCGGGGATAATTATTACGCTGAACAATTGAAGATTGAATATGACATGTGGAAAGCAGAACATCCTGATCAGGATTTTTCTCAGGAAGATTACCGCATGGCAGCAGTTAACATGCGAGCATTTGAATATGATTCAATCAAGGATCAGCAATACAACAAAGAATTTTGGGTGAACATTGCAGCGCTAGTCGTGATTGTAGGAGCAGCGATCGTTTGTCCACCAGCAGGATTAGCATTGGGAGCAGCGTATGGTGGTATGGAGATCAGTACTGCGATTACAGGAAAGGACTGGATATCAGGTCGAGAACTGGATACGGGAGAACGTTGGTTCAGAGGTGCACTAGCTCCATTAGACATCGTCCCAGGGGTAGCGGGTATTAAGAAATTCAGTTCTGGCGTACGAGTTGCTAATCAAGCTGCAGACTTAGGTCAATTTGGCTTAAAAACGGGTGTAAAAACAAGTGTTCAAAAACAGTTAAGCCATGTTGGAGACATGGTGGTAGCTGCTGGGAAACAGACGGAAGCCAGATTGCGTAATGCGGGAAGGGTAGTGAAGGATAAACTAGTAAATGATACGATAGACCTTACAAAAGTAACAGATAAAGCAGTAACAGTAATTAAGCCGCGAGAAGTAGTAGAGGTCGCCGGTATTGGAAAAATGTTCATGAAAGCAGAAAACACACACTCCATTGAGAAGTGGGCTAAAAGTAAGTTTGGTAAGACAGATGGGGTGAATGTTGGGGGAGTTAGGAATGCAAATGACCTCGAAAAATTCGCCTATAATATGATTGATAATCCTGGACCATTATCTAAATTACGTGGTAATCCCGCAGGGAATTTTTATGGAGGCAAATATAATGTCGAAGTCTTAAAAGATGACCTTATTCTATACAGAGCCGGAGAAGCAGGAGGTTTAACTATGCTAGGGAAAGAAAAAAATGCTTTAGGACAATGGTTTACAAGAGAACCTGCTGAATCAGCAATAAAGGTAAGGATTGATACAGCTGTTAAACCACAATGGATAGACCCCAAAACGGGAATTTTAACAGGTACTTCACCTATTAATGCCACTTACAAGATAAAAATTCCTAAAGGAACCACTATTTACGAAGGACCAGTAGGTAATCAAGGAGGGGTTTATACCGGAGGGATGGACTATAATCAAATATTTATATCGGAACCTTGGAAGATAAAGGGGATAGAAGTTCTAAAAGAAATACCTCTAAAATAAAGGAGTTTTTTATATGGATAGTAATGCTGACTTAATTCAACTGAAACAATTGTACACTGAATTATTAGACATAACTGAGAGGCATGGAAAAGGAGAAATAGATTATCAAATTCAAGAAATAAAGAATGTTATTAATATAATACACGGCACGATTATTAATGGTGATAAAGATTCTGAAGAAGTACTACAAAAAGTTAGGAAAATTAACCGCAATATTTATCCACCAAGAGGGGGATTAACTGATTTTTTTATTTGGAGTAATGATGTTGATCAAAGGATCAAGCTTAATGAACCACTAAGTAATATTGGTAATAAAATATGGGAGATTTTAAACTGACTTCACTGCAAACAATATTAATAAGTTCTAAATAAGGCTTATGGAGCTTAGAGTACGGATGACCTGAATGTTAAAAATGCTGAAGATTATTTTAATTATATCAATGATATTGGAAAAAAACAGATTTAACAAGTGAAGAAAAGTTTGCTAAGATTTAAGATGCGTATGGTGCATTTGAAGTAAAAGGTGATGTCACAGTCGTTGCTGATATGAAGTATCTAAAACTGGAGGCTTTTGGCAGGAGGCGTTTGGATTGCAAAATAAAAGTTATGAAGTAATAAAAGATGAGATGAAAAATGAGTTAATAGAATATTTTAAGGATAAAATTGGGGGTTTTTCAATCTCAGGACAAACAGATACACCTTATACAATGTTTAATATGCAGTTTACAATGTATAATTATTTTAATGTTATTCTCAATTAGATAGAGTAGCTTTTGGTTTTTCAATTATTAATGGAGATGTGGGAATAAATTTAGAAAACAGTCAAGAATGGTATGACAAAGCTGATATGAACATATTTTTGAAGGAATTAGAACAACAAATAGAACTAAGAATACCAGATAAGTTTTTAGAATTTTATGGATGGAAGTAATTTTTCATAAATAATTAATAAAGTAAATGGAACAAGAGAGCCAACTGTAATAAGTTATAGAATATTATGGTTGGCAATCTTTTTATGGATGAAAATTTTTGTGTTAAGAATGCCCGTGATGGAGTTTTTTTGTTTCCCATTGCCTGGGGCATACTATTCGATAAAAAAACTGCACCCATATCAAGGTGCAGTGTTTCACTCTATTGGATCCATTCATCCACTAAATCTTGATTGTCTTCAACCCATTGTTCAGCGCCAGCAATAGCATCTTTTCCATCATCTTCAGCTTCTTTTACATATGTCATTAATTCGCCAATGGATTCATCATCCATTTTCCAATTTTTAATCCACTCCGCTACTTCAGGGAAATCTTCACTAAATCCTATACGCGTAGCATGGTGAATTTTTTCGACTTCTCCGAACATGTTCATAGGATCTTCTAAATATTTTAAGTCTAATGATGAGAAGACCCGGTGTGGATTCCACAATGGAACAATAATCGGTTCCTCTGCTTCAATAGCATTCTCTAATTCCTCTAACATCGCAGGTTCAGAACTAGGAAGTAATTCATAATCAAGGTTATAGTCTTCGATCACATCTTGAACAACTAGCATGGTTCCAGCACCAGGGTCAAACCCAGTAATTTTTCCTTGGAACTCATCGGTAAAATCGTTCAAGTCCTCAATAGAGTTTATATCTTCCATATATGCTGGAACAACCAGGCCAACTTTTGCATTGTCGTACCATGTTTCTTCTGAAAAGTTAATTTGTTCATCATATTGTTTTACGTATTCCGCATCCTGAATTGGCAGCCATACTTCTACATTAATATCTAATTCATCATTTGCAAGTGCCGCCATTTGTGTTCCCATATCAAGCAAATGAAACTCTACATGATATCCTTGTTCTTCGAGAATAACTTTCCACATGTTAGTGACAGCAATATTTTCTGCCCAGCTAATTTGCCCCATATCAATGGTTGGTTTTTCTGTATTTTGCTCCGTTCCTGTTTCTTTTGTTTCTCCGCATGCACTTAAAACCATCACCGCAATAACTGTTAATATGAATGTTACTCCTTTTTTGAACATCATTGGTTAGCATCTCTCCCTTAGTTGTTTTGTTTATTTATCTTGAGTATCTGTTTCTTTCGGTAAAAATTTATATATTTCTTCTGAACGTATACTTTCAACTAGCTTTTCCAGCCAGCGATAATACACTTTGGATTGATTTAGTAAGTCGTAGTGACTTTTTGCTTCTTCACGAAGCTCATCAGAAATCGTTTCATCCTCAAAAATTTCTGCCAGCATATTTTCTGCTTCATGAATCGCATCCATATTCATTTTTACTTCCCGTTCCCACATTTGGCAGAAGTAGGCCATAAAGGAATGGAAAAAGTCTTTTTCAGCAGTGTACGTATGTTTTCTAGTACCACGCTGGAATTTTTTCTTTACCATTTCGATCTGCTGTAATTTTCGAACATTCGTGCTCATGCTGGGTTTGCTCATTCCAAGCTCTTCCCGCATTTCGTCTAAATTCATTTGATCCTGAAAATACATGGTGGCATAAATTTTTCCTGCTGCAGGTGTTACTCCATATAAATCCATGGTTTCGGAAATAGCTTGTATGACTTGTTCTTTAGCTTCTTCTAGTTGCTCTCTTGCCCTCTCATCCTGTGGATTTTTCAATAAAAATAACCTCCATTTGATTATGGTTCAATTAATTAAATTTTTTCTTAACAAATTAAATATTATACAAAGAAAAAATAATGTCAAATAAAATTAAGATTAATATCCGCTTTGATGCTAGTGTTCATGCATCTTAGAAGAATATTAGATTATTTGAAAGCGTATTGTTTTAGCTACCATTTTTATAAAAATTATATACGTCTCTCTTTGACAAACAAAAAAATCTGTTTTATGATTAATTTTGTTCAAAACGTTAAATTTTTTCTTAACAAACTTAACGAAATAAACGTAAGATTAGGAGGGAATAGTTTGGATATCAAAAAACAATACATCAATGGTGAATGGATGCTTGCCCTCTCCAAGCAGACGAGAGAAATCATCAATCCATATAATCAAGAAGTGATCGCCACGGTTGCTGAAGGTAACGAAGAGGATGCAAAACTAGCTATCCAAGCAGCTAGAAATGCGTTTGATCATGGAGAATGGCCCGAAACTTCTGCTACGGAACGTGGAAGAATGGTTAGCAAAATTGCTGAATTAATTGAACGAGATAAGGAAGAATTAGCGGAAATGGAATCCCTGGATACTGGAAAAACAGTAGAAGAAAGCAGGGGCGACATGGACGATATTGCAGGTGTCTTCCGGTATTACGCAGAGCTTGCGGATAAAGATGGTGGAGAGATCATTGAATCTCCGGTTCCTAATTCAGTTAGTAAAGTCGTAAAAGAGCCAGTTGGTGTTTGCGGACAAATTACGCCTTGGAATTATCCATTATTACAAGCTTCATGGAAGCTAGCGCCAGCCTTAGTGACTGGCAATACATTGGTAATGAAGCCAAGTGAAATTACACCACTAACTACGGTGAAAGTATTTGAATTAATGGAAGAAGCTGGTGTTCCAAAAGGTGTAGTTAACCTAGTTCTAGGAGCTGGAAACACGGTTGGCGCCGAGCTTTCTTCCAATACTGATGTTGATCTTATTTCCTTTACCGGTGGTATTGAAACGGGAAAGAAAATTATGCAAGCAGCTAGCAGCAACGTGAAAAATCTAGCGTTGGAGTTAGGTGGTAAAAATCCAAATGTTGTGTTTGCGGATGCTGATTTTGACACAGCCGTTGATCAAGCATTAAATGCTGTATTTTTCCATGCTGGACAGATTTGTTCAGCTGGAACGAGATTAATCGTAGAAGAGAGTATCCATGATGAATTTGTAGACGCACTTGTGAAACGTGTAGATAACATTCGACTCGGTAGTGGTTTTGATGAGGAAACGCAAATGGGTCCACTAATTTCCGAGCAGCATCTAAATAAAGTGGTTAATTATGTAGAAGCTGGAAAAAAAGAAGGCGTCACAGTAGCTACAGGCGGTAAGCGCCCTGAAGATCCAGCACTAAACAATGGCTTTTTCTATTTGCCGACTGTATTAACTAACTGTACAACGGATATGAGTGTTGTTCAAAATGAAGGTTTTGGACCAGTCATTACTGTAGAGAAATTTACAACAGAAGAAGAAGCTATGAAACTAGCAAATGACTCTATCTATGGCTTAGCAGGCGGTGTTTGGACGAAGGATATCGCAAAGGCAGAGCGCTGTGTTGCGAAAATGCGTATGGGGACAGTTTGGATCAATGAGTTTAACTTATACTTCCCGCACGCACCGTGGGGTGGCTTCAAGCAATCAGGAATTGGTCGTGAGCTAGGGAAACCAGGTTTAGAAGAATACCAGGAAACAAAGCATATTTTCCATAACTTAGCCCCACAACCAATTAATTGGTTTTAATAGATAGCTAATCGATAAACAACTTGAGGAGGAATTTTACATGAGCTTAAATATGAAAGTAGAACACATGCACAAATTTCATCAATTCGAATTACCAACTGCGATTAAACATGGCATTGGTTCAATTAAACACATTGGGGAAGAAGTGAAAAGCCTTGGTGTTACGAAGGCACTTCTTGTAACTGATCCTGGCATCTATAAAGCAGGAGTTACAGCACCAATTGAAAAGCATTTAAAAGAAGCAGGAGTAGAGGTTGTGCTATTTAATAAAGTAGAACCAAACCCACCAGTGCGCTTAATTGCAGAAGGATCTGCACTTTTTAAACAAGAAAATTGTGATGGCTTAGTAGCTGTTGGTGGAGGAAGCTCCATGGATACGGCAAAAGGTATCGGCGTAGAGGCTACCCATGAAGGATCTGTACTCGATTATGAAGCAGCTGAAGGCAAGAAGCCATTGGAAAATCGTATTCCACCACTAACTACAATCCCAACAACAGCTGGAACTGGATCTGAGGTAACGCAATGGGCAGTTATTACGGATGAGGAACGTGAATTTAAATTTAATACTGGTGGACCGTTAATTGCAGCACATCTAACAATTATTGATCCTGAAATTCATGTTTCTATGCCACCACATGTTACAGCTATGACTGGTGTAGATGCATTAGCACATGCGATCGAATGTTATACCATGCATTATGCGCAACCAGTTACTGATGCAGTAGCACTTCTTGCGATTGAGTATGTAGGGAAATATTTACGCCGTGCATATTCCGATGGTGGAGATATCGAAGCACGCTATGGTATGGCTCAAGCGGCAATGCTTGCAGGTCTTTCTTATGGTAGTGAGTCTGCTGGGGCAGCACATGCGATGTCTCAAACATTAGGTGGAATTATTCCAGTTGCTCACGGTCAATGTGTAGCAGCAATGATGGGACCAGTTATGGAGTATAACTGGAAGGGACATCCTGAAAAATTTGCACGTATCGCGCAAGCATTAGGAGTAAATACGTTCGGTATGACTACAGAAGAGGCGGCAAAAGCAGCAGTAAATGAAGTGTATCAATTAGTAGAGGACTTAGAAGTTCCGACACTAGAAGAGCAAGGTGTATCACCAGATATGATCGATCGCCTATCTAAAGAAGCAATGAAAGATCCACAAACGATAGGTAACCCAAGAGACCTAACCGAAAAAGACTACAAATGGATCTACCAACGCTGCTTTGAATTAACACCAAAAACATTATAAATTCGACAAGTGCCTGGCACCGACATAATTTGACATAATTCGAGGGGTGACAGGCACCTGTCAGTTAAAATAAAATCTCGGATGAAGTTTCATCCGAGATTTTGTTTATGTTTATTCTTTTATTCTTTTCTTTGATAATCTTCCTAATAAGAATGCCCCTACGCCAACACCGATAACTGTGTTGGTCTTTTTATTAAACACTTGCTTTGCAACAAGGTTTAAGTTTTGTGGACGTTCTGCTAAACGGCGCATGAAGTAACCATACCAGTCCGTTCCAAATGGAATGTAGGTAGTAAAGTTATAGCCTTCTTTTGCTAGTTGTTGCTGCATTTCTTTTCTAAATCCGTAAAGCATTTGGAATTCAAATTTATCATAAGGGATATTGTTGTCTTTAACAAATTGCTTTACGTGATTAATGATAGTATGGTCATGTGTTGCAATAGAAGTGAATTTTCCATGTAACAAGTGGTACTCTATTAATCTGATAAAGTTTTGATCAATGTCTTGTTTATCTTGAAAAGCAACTTGTTCAGATTCTTTATATGCACCTTTTACTAGTCTTAAACGATAGTCTTTATATTTTTGGATATCTTCCTCAGCTCTAAAGAAATAAGCTTGGATCACAGTTCCAATATTGCTATATTTATTAGAGATTTCATCGATTAAATCAAATGATGGTTGTAAGTGACTATAATTCTCCATATCCACGTTAATAAATATGTCATAACGGTCAGCAGCGGAAACAATTTCTGAAAGATTCTCTAAACAGAAATTATAATCGATATCTAAACCGATCTGCGTAGGTTTGATAGAAATATGTGCATCTACCTGATTCGTATGAATCGCTTCAATTACAGCTAGGATTTGCTCTTTAGCTGCAAGTGCTTCTTCTTTTTGATATACAAATTCGCCAAGGTTATCAATTGTACAAGAAATACCTTGTGCATTTAATTCTTTAACACTCTCAATCATTTCTTCAATATTTGTACCTGCTACAACAGACTTAGCACCAAGCTTTAACCCCCAACGCTTTGCCCCACTGTTAAGCACTTTATTTTCTGATAGATGAATGAAAAAATCTCTTGTAATACCCACTTAAATCCCTCCAACTCTGCTACTGCTAAAGAATTTTGTCTACTATATAGTATATGGTTCGTACATGCTAATGGATAACTTGATGAAAGGGTTTTAATTATTCCTCAAGATTATCCTAATTAGATTATAAAATTTTCAAAAAACAATCTAACACTACTATTATACTACATTTTGTTGAAATTTGTCATTATGATTATCTTCACTGTTGGTGTAATGTCGCTACCGATGTCGGTGCCTGTCACTCCTCGAATTGTGTCAGATTTTGTCGGTTAAAGGGGGAGTTGCTAGGGGAAATAAAAAAATCACACAATCGTGTGATTTCTAAGAGTTAAGATGTCATTTTTTCTTTCAACGCTTGAATTAGTTCTTCGTCGGTTAAATAGTTTCCGTCTAACCCTAATTCGTTTGCTATTTGAGTTATAGATGGTTGCTCCAAATGTGCTTGTTGGAGTATATTTTTTTGTTTGAAAACCTCACGACTAGGTCCGTCCGCTAAAACATTCCCTTGATTAAAAACTATCGTACGTTCAAAAACTTCTGCTGCAAAGTCCATATCATGTAGAATACAGATGATTAGCTTTCCTTGATCACGCAAATCCCAAATAATCTCTTTTAGCTTCTCTTTTCCAGCAAAATCTTGTCCCATTGTTGGTTCATCAAAGATAACAATATTCGTATTCATTGCAAGGATAGATGCAATTGAGATCATTTTTCTTTCTGATAAACTTAAATCATATGGATTTGTATCTAGTTTATCATCTAATTGGACCTTTTTTAGTGCGGATATGGCGTTATGACGGGCTTCCTGATCATCTTGGCCAATGTTTAATGGTCCAAACATAACCTCGCTGATTACATTGTTTTTAAAGATTTGATCATTGGGATTTTGAAAGACAAGCCCTATGTCTTTAGCTAAACTAGCGGCAGTGTAGTCTCTCGTATTTTTGCCTTTAAATAAAATTTCTCCTTTGGTAGGGTATAATAAACCTTTTAATAGTTTAACAAACGTTGATTTACCAGCGCCATTTTGACCGACGATAGCAGTTGTTTGCTGATCCAATTCTAGGTCGATTCCATTTAACACGCTACTTCCTGGTGTATAGGAGAAATGTAGATTGTTAACTTGTATCGTATTCATAATTTATCACCAATTTCCCGAGATATTGCTTTAATTGTGACAGGGAAAAGATCAGTCTTTGAGTCTTTAATCCCTAATGCTTTGCCAATTCGTGTTGCTGTAGGTGCGGTTATACCGTAATCGGGCAGGTCGTCACGAGAAAATACCTTTGCCGGGGTATCAAAATCGATGAGCTTGCCATGATCTATTAATGCTACCTTATCCGCATATTCCGCCAGCTTGTCTATTTTATGCTCAGCCATGATAATGGTAATGCCTTCTTTTGTAAGATTTTCGACTACTTTAAATACCTCTTCTGAACCTTGTGGATCAAGTTGGGAGGTAGGTTCATCTAATATTAGTATTTTGGGCTTCATGGCAATAACACTAGCAATTGCAACTCGTTGCATTTGTCCGCCTGAGAGATCAAACGGATGTTTATCCTTGATTGAAGTAATATCTAGTAAGTCTAGGCTTTCATCCATTCTTGTTATCATTTCATTTCTTTCGACACCCATGTTTTCTAAACCAAAGGCAATCTCTTCAAATACGGTATATTTGGAGGCAGTCATTTGGGAAAATGGATTTTCAAAAACTAATCCCACATGTGCAGCAATGTCACCGACTTCATGTTGCCTAACCTCTAATCCATTAACAAAAACCTTCCCACCGTAGCCACCATTAAAAAAGTGAGGGACTAAACCAGAAAGAGCAAAACAAAGAGTGGATTTTCCAGCAGTATTTCTGCCAATTAATCCAATAAACTCTCCTTGCTTTACCTCAAATGATATATCGTCTAAAGCGAGCTGATCCGTGTCTGGATACTTATACTTTAATCCTTCAACTTGTATGATGCTCATGATAGAATCCTCCAAGCAATAGTGACAATTAAGATTGCCCATAAAATACTCTGAATAGTTTTGGTATATTGATATTCTTTGGAGAGGTTTAAAAATGTCTTTTTCATCTTGGTATTAAAACCTCTTACCTCTAATGCGATAGCACGTTCACGTGTATTGTGTAGGGAGTTCAATACAACTGGTACGATTAATGGGAAAAACGCTTTCACTCTAACAAGAAGGTTCCCCTCGGTTTCCATTCCTCTAGAACGCTGTGCATCGGTTATTTTCCCCATCGTTGCTCGCATTTGTGGAATGAGCTGTAGTACGGATAGTAATACATATCCAATCTTTGGCGACATCCCTTTTTTAATCAAATCCTCAACTAATTCATCATGTTTTGTTGTGAGAATTAATATCCCAAAGGACATAATCATGTTCAGCACACGTAAGGTAAGTAATGCAGCAAAGGTTAACCCTTCTTTATAGAACGTTATAAAGCCTATGGAGTAAAGGACTGTTTGATTTTCTGGGTGAAAAAATCCTTGGACAATGATGATTGAAATGATTAATAGAATACTAAGTGCTAGGATTGGTAATATTTTTCGAAAAACCTTTCCAATAGCAAGAATCAATAAGCTTGTTAATGTAACGAAAAGGACAAACTCTAACTTAGGAATAATGTATGTGATGGCGATACTCACCATCACATACAAAAGCTTTGTTAGTGGAGCAACATGGTGTATGAAGGATTTTTTGTCAACGTAAAGTGTCATTGTGCTCATGGAATCATCCTCTATAGTTCTTCGATTTTGTCGCTACCACGGAAAATAGAAATGAAATTCTTTGGTAATCCTCTAAATATCAAATAACTTACAATCACAGTTGCGACTTTATCTGGAACATCTACTACGATACTATCACCAAATGAAGCTAACCATACTGGGAAGTTGTTGGAAACTAAGAAAGCATAAAATGCATCGCCCCATACATTTCCTGTTTGTCCTCCCCAGAAAATGATATTTAGTGGTGTAGATACCACTGCTGCAACAAGACCAACGACTAAACCGATTACAATTGCGGTCTTTATACTTTTCAGCCACCCTTTGTAAGCCATAACCCCAACAACTAAACCAATTGCACCACTTGTTATGGCATATACAGTTGAAATAGGGTCTACCGTAAGGCCAAAAATAACGTTATTAATAATTCCGGATAAAGCACCAATAATAGGTCCTGCTAGCATACTTGCTAAGACAGTACCAATAGAGTCCAACCATAATGGAAGCTTTAGTAGTCCAGCAAATAGTTTTCCTAAGTAGTTAATTCCGATTGCAGCTGGTATCAATGCAATAGCAGCTGTGGAAAGCTTGAGTGTCCACATACTTTTTTTACTCATCATGTTTCCCCCTAAAATATTTTTTTATTATCAATGGAAGATCTATTGCTCCCCCCTCATATATTCTAACGAAAGTAAAGACTGAAGTACAGTATAATTTGAATAAATGTCTTTACACTATGTCGGTGCCTGTCACTCCTCGAAATTTGTCGAAACAAGAATCATTATTTACAAATTATTTATCTAGTCTTAATAGACTATTAATAATTATAGATTACAATGAAGATAGAAATTAAAAATGTTGAAGGTAGGGATTAAGTTGATCAACCTTAAGCATGTAGCTAAGCTAGGAAAAGGACTCATGTATTTTCTAATTTTTCCGTTCTTGATCTTCGTCATAGTTAAAAGGATGCGAGCGAAGGAACAGTATGTAAGAATTTAACTCACAAGATATACTTATAAAACAGTTACCCCCTTTTTTTTGATAACATAAATGGACACCAATTGTTACCTTATAGGTGATAGTTGGTGTTCTTAGTTTATTTCACGAAACGAATCTAGAGGTGTGAATCTCTCACTTCAACCTTTTTAGGTAAAGTCAGAGTGATTAGTGGGGTGTCTATAAATTTCCAATTTGTTCAGGTAACTTATTGATAGTTCATTTTATGTTGCAAAATAGCATATGATTCGTACCATTCAAAGTCTTGTTTATATATTTCCCTAGACATGATACAATTTTCACAATTAATTATTAGCTAGGGGAGAGGTAGATTTCATGATTACACTTATAAAAAAAGCAGACATATACACCCCGGAATATATAGGTAGCAATGACTTGTTGCTCATAGAGGGGAAGATCGTCAAGATTGGGGAAATTACCGATGATAGCTTGCTATCGCTTGGTTTAGATGTAGAAATAGTTGAAGCGAGTGGAAAGATCGTTACCCCAGGATTTATCGATCCACACGTCCATTTAATTGGAGGTGGAGGCGAAGGTGGTTTTGCTACGAGAACCCCAGAATTACAATTAAGTGATATCGTAGCAGCGGGAATCACTACGGTAGTTGGGTTGCTTGGTACGGATGGAACAACTCGACATATGACATCGTTATTAGCTAAAGCGAGGGGACTTGAAGAAGAAGGAGTAACTACATATATCTATACTGGAAATTATCATGTGCCGACACCGACGATTACTGGTAGCGTGAAGGATGACGTGATTTTGATCGATAAAGTAATTGGTGCAGCGGAGATTGCTATTTCTGATTCGAGGTCAGGGCAGCCCACCGTTGAAGAAATTGCTAAACTCGCTGCTGAAGCACGAATTGGTGGATTGTTAAGTGGGAAGGCTGGTATAACACACTTTCATGTTGGACCGGGAAAAGATCTATTAGGACCACTGCATCGAGTTTTGGAAGATTATGAAATTCCACCTTCCAAAATCTATGCCACGCATATTAATAGAAGCAAAGAATTAGTAGATGATGCGATTGCTTTAGCGCAAAAAGGTGCATTTGTAGATATAACTGCTGGTGATGATACATGCGAATGGATAACTTATTATAAAGAAAATGGTGGAGATATGAAGCAATTAACTATTTCTTCTGATGGAAATGGTAGCTTACCGAAGTTTGATGCTGCCGGAAACTTCATCGGATTGGGTGTTGCTAGCCAGAAGACATTATTTGAACAAGTTGTTTCTTCGGTTAAAGAACATGATTTATCGTTGGAGGAAGTTTTACCATTCGTAACAAGCAATACTGCTACGGCATTACATATTGGATCCAAAGGGATCATCAAAGAAGGCGCAGATGCAGATGTAATAGTTTTAAATAAGGAAACGCTTGAGCTTACACATGTCTTTGCCAAAGGCCAGCAAATGGTAAAGGATGGGGAAGTGATCGTGAAGGGAACGTTTGAATAATGTTAGCTTAGCTTTGTCGGTGCCTGTCACTTGTCGAATTTCGACAAGTGACAGGCACCGATATTTAATCTTCCATTAAGGTGCTTTCTACTAATACGGTTGATTGTTGTTCGCTAATGATATAGGCATCTTCAATACCTGCGTTTTTCACCTCGTTTAGTCGGACTTCAGCATTTTGTCTAGTAGAAAATGCTCCAGCCTGTGCACGATACCATACCTCTCCTGAAATGGTAACCGTAGCAACAAACGAGTCGATTCCTCTGCTATTAAGAAATGCCACGCGTTCTTCGGCATTCTCTCGTGATTTGAAGGAACCTGCAATAACCTTGTAAAAGACATCTGAATCATCTGGTTTACGCTGAAGGTTGAAGGCAATAGCTAGTCCATTTACATGCCCTTGGGCAACAGTTTGTAACCAGGATGATTGCTTCATTAAATTAGAATCATGTGTATGATCGATAAATCCATTCTCCGTTAACATTGCTGGCATATTGGATTCACGTAATACATGGAAGTTATCTTTTTTCTTTCCTCGGTTATACAGTTGATTCACACGTGTAACTTCCGTATGAATAGAATCACGGTATCTAGCGGTAGGGGAAGAGTCAGATAATCCACTATAAATAAAATCCTCATAACCATATGCAGTGCCATTGAAAGCATTACAATGGATGGATAGAAAATAATCCGCTCCCCAAGTATTTGCATCATTCGTACGTTGTTGAAGGCTCACAGTCGTATCTCCGGTTCTACTCATTCGAATATTAACATTCTCATAGTTATTTAGTAAGATGGTACCTATTCGAAGTGCAATATCTAAGTTAATGTTTTTTTCTAGTAGTCCATTTCCTGTGGCACCGCTGTCTGTACCACCATGACCTGGGTCTAGGTAAAGCCTCATCATCAATCTCCTCCTTAAATTTCACGAAATTATAATGGCTTATGAAATTTCTTGGATGGGACATGGATAGCATTGTATTCCCCTGATGATGTTTACTTTTCACTTAACTTTATTGCTGCTTCTATGTTGATCCGTAAGGGTGTTTATCTATGATGAATTACATGTGAGTAAAATAAAAATTTGCTTTTTCATATTCATCAATATCTCCCTTCTCTTAAAATTTGGATCATAGATAGTATTCGACGAGAAGAAAAGAAAAACCTTTAATATTCTGAAAAATGAATCAATATACTTATCCGAATTCAACATTGAGGTACAAAGTCATGAAAGGTCTAAGGATTTTTATCTATTTGGTATTTTATAAAGCAGAGGATAGTAGTTGAATGTTTATACCAATGTAGATGAAAGTAAAATGATAAACTTACTGCTACAAAGTTTCCTTCGAGTGTAAAAGGGCTCCCTTTTTATAGGAACCCCCACACTGATTACTGCATATGAATAGCCTTTCTAGCCAACTGATCTGCATGGCCATTACTCTTTTCCGGTATCCATTTTATAAAAAAATACGGTAAGGAACTGGATTTCTCTCTTATTTTCTCAAGCAATGGTAGAAAGGTTGGATTTTTGGTATAATCTTTTTCTATCGTGTCTACAACGAGTCGAGAATCTGACCGAAAGGATAAAATTTCATTGGAAAATTGCTCCCGACAAATTTCTAATGCTTTGATTACTGCATGAAATTCTGCTTCATGATTAGAAAGTACTCCCAATGGGAATGAATACGTATATTTTTCTCCACCTGCTTTTATATAAATGCCAGCACCACTAGGACCAGGGTTACCACTGGAAGAGCCATCTGTATATACTTCAATCAAGTTTTATTACTCCTTTTTATACTTTATCCCGCATGTAACGGGCAGTAAGACCCCCACTTCAAGACTTTGAAGTGAAGAAGGATAAGTGGGGGATCAACTGCCCGTAAATGTCCGATTGGTTCAACTAACATTCAGTGGGGGATGAAGAAAACCCCCACTGAATGAAGTTTCACTTTATCTAGTATTAGATTATAGCAGTTTTTTTACAATAGATACATTAGGCAGGCTTCAAGGTATAGGTTTAAAGCAAAAAAACAAGGATAGCCTCGCTACCCTTGTAGATTTCTTCCTATTTTACTTTTGCTTTCTGTGTTTGCCAAATGGTGAAACCAACCGATAAAAAGGCTAGTATCAAGAAAGTTAAAGAGATAGGTCGGGTTAGGAAAAGTGTCCAATCGGGATTAGACATAAACGCCCTTCTCAAATTTACTTCAGCAATCGGTCCAAGAATTACCCCAATAATAATAGGAGCTAAAGCAAACTTGTATTTCGTGAAAAAATACCCAATAATCCCAATTATAAATAATAAATACAGGTCAGTTATACGGTTGTTTAGTACAAATGTACCAATAACACATAGCATTAAAATTACTGGTACTAAAATGCGGGTAGGTACCTCTGTAACTCGGACGAAAAGGCGAATTCCAAGAAACTGTGTAATTAGCATGAAAAATGAGGCTACCAAAAATGCTAGAAAGATTCCGCCAACAATATTAGGTTCGTTGGTAATTAATAATGGACCTGGATTTATACCGTGAACCATTAAAGCCGATAATAACACAGCTGTTACCGCTGATCCTGGGATACCCAAGGCAATCGTTGGAATTAGGTCACCACCCACAGTAGAGTTGTTTCCAGCTTCGGAAGCAACGACACCTTCCTCATGACCTTTACCAAATTTATTTGATTCCTTAGACCATTTTTTTGCTTGGTCATAAGCAATGATATTAGCAATACTTCCTCCTGCTCCAGGGATTGCTCCAATAATTGCACCAATCGCAGAAGAACGAATGAGATTTACAGGTTTTCGAATTACAGTCATAAATGTTTGTTTTGGTTTCAATACAAACGTAATTCCTTTGATTTTTTCTTCCTGCTTTTGTTTAAGATCTTTCTCTAGCTCCGAGCGTTCGACGGAGTTAAGTAGTCTAGAAATCGCGAACATTCCAATTAGTACAACAAGAAAAGGAATACCTGCTCGAAGTGTTTTAATGTCAAAGGAGAAACGGGAAATTCCTGCAATTGGATCTGCCCCAACTGTAGCTATCAATAACCCAAACAGTCCTGCAATTAAGCCTTTCAGTATGGATTCACCAGTCACACTGGCGATAATCGTTAAAGCTGCTACTATTAAAGAAAACATTTCCCAAGGGCCGAATTTGAGAGCAAGATTAGCGATTTGTGGTGCTATCGAAACGAGCAGAAAAAAGCTGATGATTGAGCTTAGAAACGAAGCCCAAATTCCAATCGATAATGCCTTTCCAGGTTGTCCTTTTCGTGCCATCGGATAGGCATCGAAAGTGGTTGCAACAGCAGATGGGGTGCCTGGAATTCCAAGTAGTGCAGCTGTTATAAGTCCACCAGACATACCTCCTACGAGAACTCCAATCATGGCAGCTACACCAGTAACTGGCTCCATTCCAAACGTTAACGGTAATGTTAAGACAATGGCCATAGTGACAGTGAAACCAGGAATTAATCCAGCTAGGATTCCTGCTATTACTCCTAAAAATATGACTATCAGTATATGTACTTGGAAAATTTCACTTATCCCAAGCCAAAATAAATCTAACATTCTAACACCTCCTGTTAAAAGAGTATTCCATCTGGAAATCTGACGTATAGTACGTTTTCAAAAAAATAATACATTCCTAACGTGACTATTAATGAAATTAAACTAATTAACATGATATTTTTTTTCTTTCTTGGTCCAATGATTAGTCCAGTTATTATAATAAAAGCTATACTAGAAACCATGAATCCTATCACATTCATTAGAAGGATATAAAGACCAAGGGTTAGCAAGATCAAGACAACAAATTTGTATTCGTTCCATTGTGTTAGTAAATACTTTTTCATTCCGCCTTCAAAGCCTAATGATTTTTCCCTTACTAGTTCAATAGTTTTTTTAATTAACAAAATCGTTGCAAATAAAGCTAGTAAAGAGGCAATCAATTTTGGATAGGAGCCAGGATCTAAATGGGTTTCATTAAGCTGTTGAAAATTTCCCGAATTAAAATATATAATGGCACTTAAAAGAATTAATAGAATTCCAATTACAATTTCACCCATAATATCTCTCCCGCAATATCAGTTATAATGAAGTAGAGGGACGATTTCTCGCCCCTTTTGTTTTTATTCTATATCAGCAGTGATTTCTTCAATCACTTTGTTTTGGTTCTCTAAGTAATCAGCATAGTCCTCATGGTTCATGAAGTTTACACTTGCACCAAGATTCTCAACATCTTCAATAAAGTCGTCACTACTAGCAACTTCTTCAAACTTTTCACTTAAAATTTGGATGATTTCAGGGTCAGTACCGCCTGGAGCTACATATCCACGGTTTATTCCCATTAAAATGTCATAACCTGATTCTTTAAATGTAGGTACATCAGATAACTTGTCTTCTCTTTCCTCTGTACCGATAGCAATAAATTTCATATGTCCTGCTTCAACAAATTCGATTGCAGATGGATAATCAACAATAACAGCATCCACATGTGCTCCAGCAAGTGCTTGAATTGCTTCTCCAAGTCCTTCATAACCAACTAAGTTATACTTGATGCCCAATTCCGTACCAATTTGTTCAACCCAGACGCGTGGGATACCACTTACAGTTCCGCCAAAATTTATTTGGTTATCCTTTCCATATTCCACAAATTCTTCTAACGAATCGACATTCATTTCACTTGAAACAGCAAGGATCTGGTTGGAAGCCGTCATAGAAGCAATCGGTTCGAAGTCATCATAATTTACTTCGGTAACTCCAGTGTGATGTGCTACGAGATGGCCATCATGAATTTGTCCAATATGATAGCCGTTTGGATCTTTTTCTAGTAATTCTTCTGCTCCAATTGTTCCCCCCACACCAGGAATGTTAACGACAACCATTGATTGATTCAAGGCTTCTTCCACATGTTCAACAACCACACGACCTTCGATATCACTGCCACCACCTGGATCCCAGGGTATTACCATTTCAATTTCACGGTTTGGATAATTTTCTGTTGAATTCGCTTCATTTCCACAAGATGCTAGAATCATTGAGCCAGAAATGAGGATAAGAAATACAACAAGAGTGTGTACCTTTCCTTTAGCCATACGATTCATCTCCTTTTTTATGGATTGTTTCCTATCCTAATGACCTGCTTTGAAATTCAAAATGTAAGTAATTACAAATCATCTGAATATTTTATGTTATTATAATTTATTCAATACTTACAGTCAATATGTAATTTTGAGAAAATTGGTTTCTTTTTGAATGTATTTCTGTGTAGTTGTTGAATAAGGGGAACAACTTTTATCGTTTCCATAACAATTATGGGGATGTTTAATGTGGGGATGGTAACATACATTAGATGTCCTTGTCTTAAAATGATATATCGTATGTAATAATAATTTCAATTTACTAATATAGTACAAGTATACTTCGAGTGAACTAGGGAGGAATTGTCTTTATGATAGATAAACTGTTCCCAGGGCTAAGACATTTAACATCTTATAACTCATCAAAACTATCCAGTGATATTACAGCTGGGGTAATTGTTACATTTTTGTTGATACCACAAAGTATGGCGTATGCAATAATTGCTGGTGTTCCACTGACGATGGGAATACTTGCTGGCACATTCCCTTTGATCATCTATACGTTATTTGGTAGCTCTAGATATTTATCTATAGGACCAGTTTCTATTGTATCCTTACTAGCTTTTACAGGAATATCAAGTATCACGGATCCCGGATCTAATAGATTTCTAGAATTAATTATTTTACTTTCCTTGTTAGTTGGAATGGTACAACTACTTTTGGGGCTATTAAAATTTGGCTCTTTTTTAAACTATATATCACCAGCTGTCATTGGTGGATTTACCTCCGCTTTAGCAATCATCATCATACTGAACCAAATGAGTTCAATCATAGGTGTGGCGTTGCCGAAATATAATAATTTCATAACATATTTTTGGGGGATTTTTGAACGGATATCAAATGTAAATATAGTAACGATCACAATTGGACTAGCCAGCTTACTTTTTTTAGTAGTGCTAAAAAATATACTACATATGTTGTCGGGACCATTTTTACTAATCTTTATATCGATTATAGTGGTAGATTATTTTGACCTGAATAACAAGGGAGTAGAGGTTGTAGGGGGAATACCTAGAAAGCTTCCTGATGTTTCTCTTACTATTCCAACATTAGATATATTATTATCTTTAATACCAATAGCGTTAGTCATTGGATTTATATCATTTTTTGAATCTTTTTCAGTGGCAAAAACGTTGGCAGATAAAGAAGGTGAAAAAGTAAACCCTAATCAGGAGTTAATTGGGTTAAGCTTTGCCAATATTACTAGCTCATTTGTAGGTTCCATTCCAGTTGCCGGGGCCATTTCACGTACAGCTGTAAATTATGAATCAGGTGCTAAAACCAACGTGTCCATGCTTGTAACAGCACTATTAATGTTGCTAGCTGTTTTATTTATGACACCATTGTTTTATTACCTACCTAAAGCGACTCTTTCAGCAATTATTATTTTTGCTGTGATGAAGTTAATTAATGCAAAGCAACTTGTGTATTATCTAAAGCGCAAACCAATCGAGGCTTTCATCTTTTTAGTGACTTTTATTTCTACATTAATATTGGATGTTTTTATAGGGCTAGTTATTGGAGTTGTGGCTTCATTAGGTATCTGTCGCTTGACGAAAGTAGATAAGTAACAGGTAACTGACTACCTAAAAAGAAATCTCTGAATAAGAGTGATCCAGCTACGACAAATACGGTTGGATCGTTCAAAAAGTAGATAGCTAATACCGGCAATTGCTAAGATTGGTAGTAATCGAATTCCTAGAGCGGATTAATTTGAAGAAGTTCTATCTAGTAGGATCGCGATTACGGAATGAACGGATAGCTTAGAATACATATTACCTGGTTCTATTGCTTTAAACAAAAATTATATAGCATTTTCTAAGCTTCCAATGCAACTATACCCTGAATTTATAAAACATTCGCCATCTATTTTTGAATTAATGTTATACTATGAGAACATATCATGTTTAAAAAATATTTACATGCAAAAAAAACGTTGTATAGTTTTTGATTTCTTTTTGAAACTAATATAGCGTATAATCTTACATAATGTTAGCGCGTTATTTTTCGCAAAACTTACATAATTTGTTTAAATCCCTAAATCTATAATATATAATAAATAATAGAGGTTAATTCAATTAGAGGAGTTTTATAAGTGAGACTAGATGATATTGATAAAAAGCTTATTGAGATTCTTGCAGATGATGGAAGAATTTCCTATGTAAATTTAGCAGAGCAGGTAGGGCTTTCAAGGGTAGCTGTAAAAGATAGAATCCATAACTTGATGGAGAAGGGGATTATCGAAAAATTTACCGTTGTTGTTAACTCCGAAAAAGCCGGAAAGCAAATTTCTGCTTTTTTTGAGGTTGAGGTAGAGCCAATGCAATTACAGAAAGTTGCACAAAATCTAGCAGATAACCCGAATGTTGCTAGTATTTATCAAATGACAGGGCCGAGTACGCTTCACATGCATGTTCTTGTAGAAGATATGAAGATGCTAGAAACGTTCATAAATGATGAACTTTATTCGGTAGAAGGCATCAATCGAATTGAAAGTTCCGTTATTTTGAAACGATTTAAAAGTCGGAACGGGTACAAATTATAATTTGTATGTTAAAAATATAAAAGATCCAGACACAGATACGTGTTTGGATCTTTTTTAGTATAAACTTTTCTATCCTACACAAGTGCAACAAAAATATTTTAAAAAAGCTAAATTTTCTAATACCTAGGTATAAATAAATATGAGTAAAGTCCTATATTCATGCGTGTTTTCGTAAATTACAAAATGGTGTCCGTAATAGGTTTTTATCGGAATAAATGAAAGTGTTTCCGATATTTTAATTAATTTTTGTTGCATAATTATATTGACAAGTGCATATTATTTGGAGTATAGTCAATTTTAAATAAAAAGAAAATTGTATAAAATACTGAATAAAGGAGGGGTGACATGATTAGTTTTATCATAAGAAGAATGGGCCAGTTAGTACTACTGTTGCTAGGTATTTCGTTTATTGTGTTTATGAGTATGCACATTGCTCCAGGTGACCCAGCAACGATTATTGGTGGACCTACCGCAAAGGAATCTGATCTAGAAGCAATTAGGGAGGATTTGGGTCTAAATAAACCTGTCTTCGTTCAGTATGTTGATTATCTCAAGGGGATATTACAAGGAGACTTTGGCTACTCCTATCAAAATAGTCAACCGGTCGGAGAAGCTATTGCCACCCGCTTACCAAATACCATTAAATTAGCTGTTTCAAGCATGATTGTAGCCATCATAATTGGATTAATAGCAGGCATGATTTCAGCGATGAAACAGAATTCCTGGTTAGACGTAACCAGTACAACCTTCGCATTAGTAGGGGTATCGATTCCGAATTTTTGGTTAGGTGCAATGTTGATTTTAGTGTTTGCGGTGAATTTACAATGGCTCCCGGTGAGTGGATTAAGTGAACCGTTCTATACGATGGATGGAATGAAGCAATTAGTCCTACCATCTATTACATTAGGGACTGCTTCAGCAGCTATCATTGCAAGAATGTCCCGTTCATCCATGCTGGAGGTCGTTAAGTCAGACTACATACGAACTGCAAAAGCTAAAGGTGTTAAGCATAAAACAGTTATTTGGGTACACGCTTTACGAAATGCCTTGATTCCAGTAATTACAGTTGTAGGGATTAATTTTGGTGCCTTGCTTGGTGGAACCATTATTACGGAGCAGGTGTTTGCTATCAATGGAATTGGTAGATTAATGATTGATGCTATTGCAGCTAGAGATTTTCCAATGGTACAAGCAACGGTTTTATTAGTTGCAAGTATTTTTGTCATTATAAATCTAATTGTCGATATCATTTATGTGAAAGTCGACCCAAGAATTAGTTATGAATAATCATGGGGAGGAGGGAATCGTACGATGTCGACAGATTTAGCGATAGAAACTAATTCATCGAATAGCGAGAAGAAAAAAGATGGGTTTATTGTTGAAACAGTAAAAAAGCTTGTACAGAATAAATTAGCCGTAATTGGATTAGTAATTATTTTTATCCAAGTTGTTCTTGCTATATCTGCTCCTTTTATCGTTAGCTATGGTCCATATGAGCAGGATCCAACTGCAACGTATTTAGGAGTTGGATCAGAAGGTCATTTTCTAGGAACAGATAACTATGGGAGAGATATGTGGTCTCGCATTGTATATGGTTCAAGGATTTCCCTTATTGTTGGGGTATCAACCGTTGCAATTGGTTTACTTGGAGGTATAACTTTAGGGTTGTTAGCCGGTTACTTTAAAAAATTAGATGCAATTATTATGAGAATAGTAGATTTGTTATTTGCGTTCCCTGGAATTTTGCTAGCAATGCTTATTATTGCAATGCTTGGGACAAGCCTAGTAAACGTGGTTATTGCTATTAGTATTTGGTCTATTCCAGGATGTGCTCGTATTGTACGTGGTAGTGTTTTATCTGTTAAAAAGCAGGAATATGTGATGGCATTGCGATCGGTAGGTGCAGGCAATACCCGTATACTGTTAAAGCATATTTTGCCAAATTGTACGGCACCTATCATTGTGTTTGCTACTACTCGTATGGCAACAGCAATTTTATCAACAGCTTCGTTAAGCTATTTAGGGTTAGGCGCACAGCCACCAACACCTGAGTGGGGAGCTATGATTGCAGCAGGTCAAAATTTCATGTGGGATGCACCTCATATGGCGGTTATTCCTGGAGTCGCAATTATGCTTACTGTATTTGCGTTTAACGTTGTGGGGGACGGATTGCGTGATGCGCTTGATCCAAATATGAATGTGTAATGCTTAATTAAAGAGGAGGAATTAAATTGAAAAAATTATGGATGACAACAGCTGTTTTACTATTAATCTCTCTATTAGTAGCTTGTGGGGATAGTGAAAGCTCAAGTGGAACGGAAGGTGAGGATGTACCCAAGGAACTAACCTATGCTTCCACTTCAGATGCCAAAGGTTTATCACCAATTGATACAAATGATTCCGTTTCAAGCAATGTAATCGTACAAGTCTATGAAACTTTATTTTCACTAAATCCAGAAACGATGGAACCTGAACCATTACTAGCAGAATCCTATGAAACTCCTGATGAAAATACATGGGTAATTACATTGAAAGAAGGAATTTCTTTTCATGATGGTACACCATTTAATGCAGAGGCAGTGAAATATACCTTTGAACAGATGAAGGATCCTGATCGTGCAGCACCTCGTGCATCACTATTAGAACCAATTGATACGATTGAAGTGGAGGATGAATATACGGTTGTTTTAACTACGAAAGAACCATATGGACCGATGTTGGCAGCATTAAGTCACTCCAATGCATCCATTGTAAGTCCAACTGCAGACCAAGAAGGTGATATTAATAGAGAACCAGTAGGAACTGGCCCATTCGTTTTTGAAAATTGGGAAGAAGGAGACCAAGTAGTTTTAACTAAAAACGAAGACTACTGGAGAGATCCAGCCCAATTAGATAAAGTAACATTCAAAGTTGTGCCAGAATATTCTACGGCAATTTCTATGTTAGAAACGGGAGATGTTCAATTCTTAGATGCAATTCCATCTGATCATATTTCACGTGTAGAATCACTAAGTAATGTAGAAGTAGATAAACAAGAAGGTACACGTGTATCTTATTTAACATTTAATGTAGAAAAAGAGCCTTTTAATGAACTAGAATTCAGACAAGCTGTTGCATATGCGGTTGATCAAGAGTCGTATGTGAACCAATTAAATGGATTAGGTTCTTATAATGAAAGCATCATTGGTCCAAAAGTATTTGGTTATGAGGAAGAGGCTACTGAATATGGTTATGACTATGATCCAGACAAAGCTACGGAAATCATTGAAGCAAATGGATATAGTGATGAAAGTATTACGATGCTAGTAGCAAATCGCGATAATTATATGAAAATGGCAGAGATTGTACAGTCTCAGCTGTCCAATGTAGGATTGGACGTTGAAATTGAAACAATGGAATGGGGTGCATTCCTAGATACGGCAAGAGCTGGTGACTATGAAATGACATTCTTAGGATGGGCAAATAGTACAGCTGATGGTAGTGAGTTATTATATCCAAATCTACATTCCGATAATATTGGTGGATCCAACTACACTCGTTATAATAATGACGAATTTAATCAACTTGTAGAAGAATCACGGATTACAGTAGATCAAAACGTACGTAAAGAAAAACTTCAAGAAGCTAATATTTTAGCAATCCAGGATGTTCCGTGGGTCGTAATGGAGCATGGTGTAGTAACGGCAGCGTATGATGAGTCCGTATCTGGTCTGTCTGTTGATCCAACAGGTCAATGGTCATTATATCCTGTAACAAGAGAGTAGGGGGAATATGGGGAATTTACTTGAAGTTAACGATTTAACAATTAAATTTCGAACAGCTAAAGCAACATCTACAGCTGTTCGGAACGTTTCTTTTTCGCTTGAAGCTGGTGAAACCCTATGTATTGTTGGAGAGTCTGGTTCAGGAAAAAGTATTACTTCATTATCCTTAATGGGCCTTCTTCCCGAAAACGGGGAAGTGTCAAATGGATCCATCCGTTTGAACGGGGAGGAGCTAGTTGGGAAAACGGAAGAGGAATTACGAAAAATCAGAGGAAATGAGATCTCGATGATTTTCCAGGAACCAATGACTGCACTTAATCCGGTATTTACAGTTGGCTATCAAATTCAAGAACCATTGCGAATTCATAAAAGGATGTCCAAGCAAGAGGCGACCGTCAAAAGTGTTGAGTTACTTAAGCAGGTTGGGATACCAAATCCTAAAGAAAAAATACATCAATATCCACATGAGTTAAGTGGAGGAATGCGCCAACGGGTTATGATTGCGATGGCATTAGCGTGTGAACCTTCTCTATTGATTGCCGATGAACCAACAACAGCATTGGATGTAACGATTCAAGCGCAAATATTGGATATCATGGATGATTTAAAAGAAGAATTTGGCATGGGCGTTGTGTTTGTAACCCATGATATGGGAGTCGTTGCTGAAATTGCTGACCGTGTAATGGTTATGTATGCTGGTGACGTAATAGAAGTAAATGATGTACAAACGTTATTTGAAGACCCAAAGCACCCTTATACGAAAGGATTATTGGGGGCAGTGCCAAATGTAGATGATGAAACACAGGAAATGAAAGTTATTCCTGGCTCTATGCCGAGTATGGAAGATGATATTCCTGGATGTCGTTTTCATCCCCGGTGTCCAATGGCAATGGATATTTGTAAAGAGAAAAAACCAGCGTTAATTGACGTTGGTAAAGAAAATGCTGCTGTAAGATGCTGGCTTCAGGAGGTGGACACCAATGCCGACACAACCATTGCTGCAAGTGGAGGATTTGAAAACGTACTATCCGATTAAGGGTGGCGTATTAAAGCGAACAAAGTCACATGTTAAAGCAGTTAATGAGGTTAGCCTAGAGATTTATGAAGGCGAAACACTTGGAGTTGTAGGAGAATCCGGCTGTGGAAAATCAACGTTAGGGCGAACAATCCTAGGGCTGGAATCCAAATCGGGTGGCTCGATTCAGTTTAAAGGAAATGATATTGGCTCATTAACAGAGAGACAATTGAAGAAATACAAAAAGGATATGCAAATGATTTTTCAAGATCCATTTGCTTCACTTAACCCAAGGCAAAAAATTGGAAAAGCATTGGAAGAGGTATTTGTAATCCATACAACGATGTCTAAGAAGGAACGGAAACAACGTGTACTAGAACTGTTATCTGAGGTTGGATTAAATAAAGAGCATTATGATCGTTATCCACATGAATTTAGTGGGGGACAACGGCAGCGGATTGGTATTGCACGAGCGATGGCGCTGAACCCTTCATTAGTGGTGTGTGATGAGGCGGTTTCTGCTTTAGATGTCTCGGTACAAGCGCAGATTATTAAACTATTAAAAGAGCTCCAAGCGAAGCACCAGTTAACCTACGTTTTTATCTCGCATGATTTAGGGGTTGTACGTCATATTAGTGATCGTGTTTTAGTGATGTATCTTGGAACTACAGTAGAGTTAGGTACGACAGAGCAGATTTTTAAAAATCCGCAACATCCATACACAAAGGCATTACTATCATCGATCCCGCGTCCAATTCCAGGAAGAAAAAGAGAGAGAATCAAACTAGAAGGAGACTTGCCAAGTGCATCCAATTATCCTACTGGATGTCCTTTTCATACAAGATGTCCAGTAGCAACAGAAGCATGTAGGGAAGCAAAACCAGAGTGGCGAGAAGTAGAAGAAGGCCATTATGTAGCCTGTCATTTGGTTTAATAGAGTAGGTGCCTGTCACTTGTCGAATTTCGACAAGTGACAGGCACCTTCCTTTTTTTAGTAAAATTACATAGAAATCCTTTACAATTAAAAAAAAATGTTTTACAATTTAATCAACTGGTTATAACCAATGTGATATTAACCTAGGAGGTGAATTTTTGGACTTTGGATAAGACTAATAAAGTACCACTATATTTACAATTAATGGAAGAAATAATTAATAAAATTGATGGTCAAGTCTACCATGAACATGAAAAGTTACCTTCTGAACGAGAGCTTTGTGAGATATATGACTTAAGTCGAATTACTGTTAGACAAGCATTACAAGAACTAGAGCGTGAAGGCTATATTTATAAGCTTCACGGTAAAGGTACGTTTGTTGCTTCGAAATCTATTACACAAAATTTAGTGAAATTATATAGTTTCACTGAAGAGATGAAAAAAATGGGAAAGACACCAACTACCAAAGTATTATCATTTAGTGAAATTGCTCTTGATAATCATCTGGCAAAACAAATGAATTTAGAACCACTAGAAGAAGTATATCAAGTTGTTCGTCTACGTCTGGCAGATGGATCACCACTGATATATGAAACATCCTATTTGCCAAAAAAGTTGTTTCCTAATTTAACAGCAACTGACTTAGTAGAAAAACCTATGTATGATGTTTTTAAAGAGGATTACCAAATCGTTGTTACTAAAGCAATTGAAAGATTTACTGCTTCTTTGATTAGAGAGAATGAAGCACCTCACCTTGGTGTGGAAGTAAGGCAACCCGCTATGATATTAAAACGATTTGCCTATTATCATGATGAATTGATTGAATATACCATCAGTGTCGCACGAGGCGATAAATTTGCTTATACGGTTGAGTTACAATAATAAAGCTCTATTTAAATTATTTTAATAGAGCTTTACTTAAAAACTTACTGGTTATGACATCATTACCAGATAATATTAATAACTTATGGAGGGGCACCATGTTTAATTTGACATCTAAACAATTAGAAGAAATGAAAGCGATTTATACATCGAAAGAAATACTACAGCAACCAAAAGTATGGCGAGAATTAACTCAAAATCTTTCTGATCAGATAGAAACTTTAAGAAATTTTATTGAAACAATCTATTTTAAGCATAGTAATGTACGCATAATATTCACAGGTGCAGGAACTTCAGCTTTTATCGGAGATATACTGGTACCTGAATTAAGAAAGCAAAATCAAGAAAAAGTCCAAATTGAGGCAATACCTACTACAGATATTGTTTCTAATCCTAGTGAGTACTTAATTAAAAATGCTCCAACCATTATGGTTTCGTTTGCGAGGTCTGGAAATAGTCCAGAAAGTGTTGCAGCTGTGAAGCTCGGAAAAGACATTATAGATGAATTTTATCAAGTTGTTATAACCTGTAACAAGAATGGTCAATTGGCTCAGAATACTAAGGATGATATAAAAAGTATTACTGTTTTGACACCTGAAGCTGCACATGATCAAGGGTTTGCAATGACTAGTAGTTTCACAAGTATGGTACTTGCAGCATATCTAATATTCTCTACTAACGTATTCAATGTAAATGAATTAGAACAATCATTTTCAAATGCTGAACAACTATTTGAATCTATTAATGAAACCATTGAAGATATTGTTAATTTTGATTTTGAGCGCATTGTATATCTAGGTTCTGGATTATTAGGGCAATTATCGCACGAAGCAGCATTAAAAATGCTTGAGCTATCTGCAGGTCAAGTAGTTGCTATACATGAATCTTCCCTTGGCTTTAGACATGGTCCTAAATCAATATTAAATGAAAAATCAGTAGTTGTATTGTTTATGTCTCAGAATCCTTATACACGAAAGTATGATTTAGATATTCTACGTGAGTTGTCAGAAGATGATTTATCCAAAATTGTCGTTCTTACAGATAAAAAAGAAGATGAAATAGAACAGCTAGCTGACTGGACAATACCTGTGGGTGATTTAGCAAATGATCTATACCTTGCATTGTTATATGTAACCTTTGCACAAGGGTTAGCATTAAAGAAATCAATTCAATTAGGAATTACACCAGATAATCCAAGTCCGGATGGACGTGTGAATCGCGTTGTGCAAGGTGTAACTATTTATGAAAGATAAAAATAACAGTTTACTAGATTTATATAAACTATAAAAAAGGAGAATGTATATGTCAGGACCTAACATTTTATTAACTAGAATTGATAATCGTTTAATTCATGGACAAGTGGGAGTAACTTGGACAAATCACCTTGGAGCTAATTTAGTCGTTGTTGCAAATAACAAGGTTGCTGAAGATGAAGTCCAACAAAATTTAATGGATATGGTGTTACCCGATACAGTGCAATCACGCTATTTTACATTGCAAAAAACCATTGATGTGATTCATAAAGCATCACCACGTCAAAAGATATTTTTAGTAGTAAAAGATGTACAAGATGCATTAGCCCTAAGAGAAGGAGGGGTTCCTATAGATAATTTAAATATTGGAAATATGCATTATGAAGAAGGGAAAAAACAAATTTCATCAACTGTATCTGTTGATGAAAAGGATATTGCAGCTTTTAAACGACTAGATGAATTAGATGTAAAACTCGACTTACGTGGTGTGCCAAGTGAGAGAGGTCAAAACATTTTAGATTTACTTTAGGTATTGCTATATAGAAAAAATAATAAGGGAGGCAAACATATGTTATTAGAAGCATTATTAATTGCTCTGTGGGCTGGAATTGTGGGGATTGATCTTTTTAATGGTCTTACACACATTCACCGTCCAGTAGTTACAGGGCTAGTCGTCGGGATTATTTTAGGAGATGTTACTACCGGTTTAATTGTAGGTGGTACATTAGAGTTGATTTGGATGGGAATGGTACCACTGGCTGGTGCACAACCACCAAATGTAGTTATTGGTGGGGTAATAGGTACAGCATTCGGTATTATTATTGGTCAAGATCCGAATGTCGCCGTTGGAATTGCTATTCCATTTGCAGTTGCAGTACAAGGATTAATTACATTGTTTTTCACTATTTTTTCACCAGTTATGCATAAAGCAGACCAATTCGCTCTGGAGGGTAATTATAAGGGGATAGAGAGAATAAATTATCTTGGATTAGCAATATTGTTCGTATTTTATGCAGTAATTGCATTCTTGCCAATATTCTTTGGAGCAGAACAAGCATCTGCATATGTTGAAACAGTTCCACAATGGATACTTGATGGACTATCTATTGCAGGTGGAATAATGCCAGCAATTGGTTTTGCCATGTTATTAAAAATTATGATGAAAGTCGAATATATTATGTTCTTTATTGTGGGGTTTGTTTTAGCTGCTTACTTGAACTTACCAATTTTATCAATTGCATTAATTGGTCTAGCTATCGCACTTTATGATTTCTATCAAAACAAAAAAGGAAATAACAATAGCGGACCTCGAGAGGAGGAAATAACAGATGGAATCTAACATATATGAAGATAATACATCAGCTCAAGAATTATCAGCAAGACAGTTAAGACATTTAGCCTGGAGATCATTATTATTACAAGCATCATTTAACTATGAACGTATGCAAGCTGCAGGGTGGTTATACTCTCTATTACCTGGATTGCGTTATATTCATAAAAATAAAAAAGATTTAAGCAAATCCATGAAAGATCATATGGAATTCTTTAATACGCACCCGTTCTTAGTAACATTTATTATGGGTGTGATACTCGCTATGGAGCAAAAGAAGGAAGATAGAGAAGCTATTCGAGGAATTAAAATCGCAATGATGGGTCCACTAGGTGGAATTGGGGATGCAATGTTCTACCTAACTTTATTACCTATTACCGCGGGTATAGGTGCTTCGTTAGCCATTGAAGGTAATGTATTTGGACCTATAGTATTTTTGCTTCTATTTAACTTAGTTCATTTTGGAGTACGCTTTGGATTAATGAACTATGGTTACAAAATGGGTGTAAAGGCAATTTCGAAACTTAAAGAGGGAACTCAATTTGTTTCTCGTGCTGCATCTATTGTTGGTTTAACAGTTGTTGGTGGTTTAATAGCAACATACGTAGCATTTAATGTAAGTTATGTTTGGAAGTCAGGAGAAGCTGAACTAGCAATTCAAGCTGATGTTTTAGACCAAATTATGCCAGCTATGCTTCCTTTAGGGTATACGTTATTAATGTATTGGTTGTTAAAGAAAGGTCGCTCTCCTATTACTCTAATTGGAATTACAGTGATTGTAGGGCTGCTTGGGGCATATTTTAACATTTTATAATTAATTATAGATGGTTCACAATTAGAATTTCATTATAAAGAATTTGAAAGAAAGTACTAAGGTAATCTTCAGTTTCATAATTAGACATCATTGAAAGGGATGAAAGTATGATCGGTATTGTTCTAACTGGACACGGAGCATTTCCAAACGGAATGCTTGAATCTGTACAGCTCATTGCTGGTGAAGTAAAACAGGTACGCATCGTACCGTTTAAAGAAGATCAGGATAAACTAAAGGATGAATTGGAACAAGCAATAAAAGAGGTTGATACAGGGTCTGGCGTTGTTTGTTTTGCGGACTTAGCTGGTGGAACACCTTTTAATGTAAGTAGTCGTGTAGCAGCTACAAAATCTAATGTAAAGGTTATTGGTGGTGTCAATTCACCTATGCTATTAAGTGGCTTATTTCAACGTGAGCTTCATTTAGATGATTTTATTAATAGGGTATTACACGATGGCAAAGAAAATATAAAGGAATTCGCAGTGAATAAGAAGGAAATAGAAGAAAGCGAAGAAGGAATCTAGTAAAAGTATAAAAAGGAAGTTTACTATATGACCTATTATATAAAAGCTGATCGATTCTTACTTGAACATGAAGAGAAGCTTGGAGGGTATTTACAAATAGAGGAAGGAAGATTTGGTGAATTTGTAGAGGCCACTCCTAAAAATGCAAAGATTATAGATTGGACTGGGCATACCATTGCCCCTGGCTTATTTGATACACATATCCATGGAATAAATGGATATGACATTATGGATGGCACTTCTGAAGCGGTTCATGAAATCTCAAAAGCTATTTTACCATTAGGAGTTACTCGTTTCTTGCCAACTACGTTGACGTCATCAAAGGAAGATTTGAAACAATCAATAATTAGTGTTACTGAAGCTGTTCAAGAAGAATTAACTGGAGCTAAGTCAGAAGGAATATTTTTAGAAGGTCCTTACTTTACTGATAAACATAAAGGAGCTCAAAATCCTAATTATTTTCGTGATCCAAACATTAATGAATTTCAAGAATGGCAAGACCTATCTGGTGGAACTATTGTAAAAATCGCGTTAGCACCAGAACGGAACAAAGCTGTAGAATTCACGAAAAAAGTAACTGAAAGCGGAGTATTAGTTAGTATTGCTCATACAGAAGGGTCATATGAATGCTGTCATGAATTGATAGATTCTGGGGCTCGAAACTATGTTCATTTATTTAACGGGATGACTGGTTTACATCATCGTGAACCAGGGGTTGTAGGTGCAGCACTTACTGATTCACGTGCATTTACAGAGTTAATATGTGATGGGTTTCATGTACATCCAAAAGTAGCTGTATTAGCTAGTCAAGTGAAAGGTGATAAATTAACATTAGTTACCGATTGCATGCGTGCAGGGTTAATGCCTGATGGACAATATGATTTGGGTGAGTTTTCAGTTGTAGTGAAGGATGGTATGGCGAAGACGGAGAGTAATTCATTGGCCGGTAGTACATTACAGCTAATTGAAGGTGTAAAGAACTTACAGCAATGGAGCGAAATTCCATTGTATAAAGTCTGGCATAAAGGATCGTTATCTCCAGCAAAAAGCCTTGGACGTGAACATGAGATTGGTAGTATCACTACTGGAAAAATAGCTGATTATGTAGTCCTTGATTCTAACATTAACGTTCAAGCTGTAGCAATTGCAGGTGAAATAAAGTTTGAAAGATAAATAGTTATCCATATTATATAAATTGTTTTCATCAGCGATTAGACACATTTCTAGGAGGAAATTTATCATGGGATTTGTTCAAAATACAAAAGAAATGCTATTAAAAGCAAGAAGAGAAGGTTATGCTGTTCCAGCATTTAATATTCATAACTTAGAAACCGTACAGACTGTAGTGGAAGCAGCAGTAGAAATGAAGTCCCCAGTGATATTAGCAGCAACCCCTGGGACAATGAAATATGCTGGTCGGGCATACATCCAAGGAATCGTAGAAGTCGCAGCAAAAGAAAATGATATTCCAATTGCATTACATTTAGATCACCATGAAACATTAGAATCTATTAAGGAATCACTAAAATTAGGTACAAAATCAGTAATGATTGACGGTTCACATCATTCCTTTGAGGAGAACATTGAGCTTTCTAGAAAGGTTGCAGAGACAGCACATAACTATGATGCTACTGTGGAGGCAGAACTTGGAAAGTTAGTTGGTCAAGAGGATGACCTAGTAATTGAAGCAAAAGATGCTGCTTACACTGATCCGGATACAGTAGTTGAATTTGTTAGGCGAACTGGTGTTGATTCACTTGCTGTTGCAATAGGAACAGGTCATGGTTTATATGAAACTGAACCTAACTTAGACTTTGATCGTCTTGAAAAAATTAGGAAATTAGTAGACGTACCTATAGTATTACATGGTGCCTCAGGTATATCAAAAGAGGATGTTCGTAAATGTATTGAGCTAGGGTGCGCTAAGGTAAATATTTCAACTGAATTAAAAATACCATTCTCTACTGGGTTACGTAATCACTTAATTAATAACCCAAACGAAACTGATCCAAGAAAATATTTCGGACCAGCTAAACAAAAAATGAAAGAAGCGGTTATCGAAAAAATATTAATATGTAAGAGTGATGGCAAAGCATAATAAATTAGTAGAATGGAGTGGGATGGTGTTCCCACTCCATTTATTATAAGGAGTGAGCATGATATGATCTTAACCGTAACGTTAAATCCGTCAGTTGATATTAGCTATAAACTAAAGGAATTTAACATAGACACAGTAAATAGAGTGTCAGATATTTCGAAAACAGTAGGTGGTAAAGGGTTAAATGTAACTAGAGTTCTTAATCAATTACATGAGGATGTAGCAGCAACTGGTTTTATAGGAGGAAGTTTAGGAGCATTCATCCGTAATGAGATTACAAAAAAAAATATTCAAGATAAATTTATAAAAATAGATGGTGAAACACGTAATTGTATAGCTATTATACACGAAGGTAAACAAACAGAAATATTAGAGAGTGGACCAACAATTAGTTCTGAGGATTCAGATGCACTTTTATATAATTTTAATACTTTCATTAAAAAAGCGGAGATTGTTACAATTTCTGGTAGTTTACCTGTTGGATTGCCAGAAGAGTATTATGAAAAATTACTAGGGATAGCAATGAATAATAATACCCCTGTTCTTCTTGATACGAAAGGGGAATTACTTTCCAAAACGTTGCAAGGAAAGAGTATGCCTTTTTTAATTAAACCAAATAGTGATGAATTAGGAGAACTGCTTGGTAAAAATATAAGTACTCTATACGAAGTAGTGGAGGCTATAGATAATCCGTTATTTAACAAGGTACCATGGGTTGTTGTAACATTGGGTTCTAAAGGTGCGATCGTAAAACACCAAGACAATATATATAGAGTAAGAATACCGAAAGTTGATATTTTGAATCCAGTTGGATCAGGAGATTCAGTTATTGCTGGATTTGCTGCAGGTCTACATCGAAATCTAAAAGAAGTAGAATTAATAAAGTTTGGAATAACGATGGGTGTATTAAATGCAATGGAGGAAGAAACGGGGTGTATTAATTCAGATAATATTGAGTGGTGTAGAAAAGAAATTATGGTAGAAAAAGTACTATAAAGTGAAATAGTTAGTACAGGTGACGAAACATATCTAGGATAAACCTAGATATTGTGATGTAACACAAAATCCAATGGTATATATACCATTGGATTTTGTAATAACTTAGTAAATTCCCACCTGATCAAATCCACTCTCTACAGCTGCAACTTCATCGCTACCTTCGCCATAAATATCAGCCGCGGACTGTACAATAGCATTTCTAGCATCACTAAAGTCTGATGTTGGAGTTAGATATACAGTTAATGCACGGTAGTAGATTTGTCCAAGTTTTTGTTTCCCAATTTCCTCACCAATTAAGTATGCAGCATGGTTGGTAATAGAAGAGTTAACGTGTACACCACCATTATCGACATAAATTGGCATATCGTAGTACTCATCCATATGCTCAGGATACATTCCGTTACCATATGGAGCTCTTTGTTCAGATACTGGGAATTTGCTTGGGTTACTTAGACTACGTAAAGCAGTTCGTCCTTCTTCAATAGAAGGTGGAGCCATAATATCTTCACCCATTTCCCAATCATCTTCATCGATTAACGCACCGAACACATCAGCGAATGATTCGTTAAGTGCTCCTGACTGGAAGCGGTACTGTAGGTTAGCAGTATGAGTGATTACACCATGTGTCATCTCATGTGCAGCAACGTCTAGACCTGCAGATAGAGGTACCATAAATTCTCCATCCCCATCTCCGTATGTCATATGACGACCATTCCAGAAAGCATTGTTATAATCTGTTCCATAATGTACGTACGAAATAATCGCCATTCCGTTATCATCTAACGAGTTACGGTCGTGCTCATCCAGATAATATTCATAGACAGTTTCGGAATTAAAGTGTGCGTCTACAGCTGGGCTTTGGTATTCATCCATCCAGGATGAATTATCGTTTTCAAAAATTTCTCCCGTGTTGTGATCAAATGTGTAAATTCCTTCTAGGTTTTCATGAGACTCATCATATAATTTAAATGTTGTAGCACCACCTGATGTTACTTCTTGTGTTGTGTGTATATGGCGAAGATCTCCATGAACCCCTTCACCTACACCTTTATGATGTTTCTTTTTGATATCTTCTGTATGCAATAATGCATTGTACTTATCGACTACCTCACCAGTATTGGCATCAACGAATACAAACCAGTTACCGGGTTCATCTCCCAAGAAGGTTAGATTTACCTTGTAAACTAGATTGTTCTGTTCTTCAAATGGATATACAACAAGTTCTGATGAAGGTTCATAGCTTAATTCAACTGGAGCTTGTACCGCTGATTTAGCTACTTTTAATGCATCTTCAGCTTGTACAGATGCATTGGTGCTTAAGGATTCAATTTCTGCATTTTTGTTATAATGTCCATTTACACCAACTACTTCATGATCTTTGTTGAAGTGAACGATGATTTCCGCTCCATCTACTGGAACATTATTTTTCATTTGTTGGAAGCGGATATGTGTCATTCCTAATTCATCTTCTTGGATTGTTTTAACGTTGAGGTTAGCTTGTGGATTTTTAATTCCTAGTTTCGTTTCATGTTTACTCAAGTAATCTACTGCATTAGTAGTATTACTAGATGCATATTTTTCTGCGTGTTTCTCCTTGACGAAGATCGGAACGTTAGACTTCTCATTCCATTCCTTTTGAACTTGTTCACTAAGAGGTGTAAAAGATTCATGTGGCTTGGCCAATACCTCACTGACTGAGAATGAGCCTGCTACAATTGCTGAGGATAAAATGACCGGAATAATTTTTTTCTTATTCATCTATTTCCCTCCTAAAATTTGAATTGAATTCATTATAGAATAAAATAGTTTGTATTACATGATTATTTAGAACTGATTTAATATTATGTAAATTACTATATTTTACTCATAAAAAAATAGATTCATGGTGCTTTTTACCTCATGAATTAGGTAGTTAATTCTAGTAAAAATCCTAGTATTTTAAAGGAATCTACTAGATAAGTGTCGAAATAATAGGATTAATAGTTTGAATATTACGTATTAAGAACTAAGGTATTCGACAAAATTCGAGGAGTGACAGGCACCGGGAATTTTCTTGACAGTACTATGGAATCGTTTTATTCTTGGGGTAGATATTAGTTTAAATGGAAATGAGCGATTATATGTTAAGTTGGGAAGATCGACGACTAATGGTTAAAGTCGCTATGTTGTATTATTTTGAAGGTTGGACACAAGCAGAGATTGCCGCAAGAAATAATGTCTCACGTCCGGTGATTTCTAAGCTACTGAATACAGCTAAAAAAGAAGGCATAGTCGAGATATACATTAAAGATGAAACATTCCATACGGTGGAATTAGAACAGAAAATAATTAAGAAATTTGGATTAAAGGAAGTAATTGTTGTATCAACTGCCGGTTTTGCACCGGAAATGGCTAAGCGTCAGCTTGGTAAAACAGGTGCTTCGTATATAGCTAATCATACTAAGGAAGTAAAAAGCTTAGGAATATCATGGGGAACAACACTTCTATCTTTAGTGGCAGAGTACCCATATGAACACAAAGAAGATGTCCATATTGTTCCGATAGTAGGTGGAATGGGGAGTGAATATGTTCATCTTCATTCCAATCAACTTGCTTTTAACTTAGCACAGAAGATGAATACTACTTGTTCTTACCTCTACGCTCCAGCGATGGTAGAGTCAAATGATTTAAAAGAACGGCTCGTTAGTTCCAAAGATATTGCCCATGTTTTGGAAGAAGGTAAGAATGTCGATATGGCAGTAGTTAGTATTGGAAATCCATTTAAAGGGGCAACGATGGAGAAGATCGGTTATCTTGGTCCAGATGACCTTGCGTCATTACGTAAGGCTGGTGCAGTAGGAGATATAAGCTCTCGTTTCTATGATGCAGTTGGAAAGGAATTAGACCATCCTTTAAATCAGCGAGTTATTGGATTAAACTTAGATGATATAAAAAAGATCCCTGAAGTTGTTGGAATTGTAGAAGGCTCTTACAAGCTAGAAAGTATTGAAGCCGCACTTCAAGGTGGTTATCTTGATGTATTAATTACTGATGATCGTACAGCTCAAGAATTAGCAGATAGTCATAACTTATAAATAATATTTACATTCATAGTAGACCATCATAACGAGATCATAAATAAAAGGTACTGTGACAGTCAAGTAACGATGAATGATCGTAATTATTTTGTGCTTAAGAAGATTCCCAGATAGGGATCAGTAACACTTATTTTTGATGTGATACATTTATAAAGTTGACAAGAAACATAGGGGAATACAATAGTAAAAAACTAGAATGTATTCCCTTTATTCTTATTCACAAGGTTTAACCACACACTTCAACCCTTCTTTACGGAGTGCAGTTTGAAATGCTTTTTCTGTATCCTTCAAAGGGAAGGTATGGGTAACAAAAAATGAAAAATCAATTAGTCCTTCATCAATCCATTTCACGGATTCTACATGTAAATCCCTCGGTGCCCCATGTGTTCCAACTACCTTCAAATGTTTATAAATAAAGTGATTCGTATTAATAGGTATCTCGTCTAGATGTTTAATCCCAGCAAAATAAAGGACACGGCCACCAGTTCTTGCAAGTTCCAGTGCTTCCTTTTGAACCTCTGCAGAAGGAGCAGTGACAATAACCACATCTGCTCCCAAGCCATTCGTTTCAGCCTTAACCTTTGTAAATGTATCTGAATTACTTGGATCAATCACTATATCAGCACCAATATCTAATGCCAATTGTTGTCTGGGCTTAGAGCGTTGAATGGCGATTACTTTTGCTGCTCCCATTCGCTTTGCTGCTGCCATGTACATGCAACCTATCGCACCTGCACCATAAACTACGACTGTATCACCTGCATTGATCTCAACTTCACGTAACCCATTTAACACACACGCAAAAGGTTCGGATAAACTTGCTAGTTCGTATGAGGTATTGTCAGAAATTTTAAGAATGGAACCATACTCTACAAACTCTCTAGGAAGGACCACAAATTCTGCAAAACCACCATCCACCTGGTATCCAATGGACTCTCCTTTGACACACAAATGTCCCTCGTTTTTTTGACAATATAAGCAAACTCCACAAGGGATGTGAGCCCAAAGCGTTACCCGGTCCCCTTTGTTAAATCGTTTCACGTGAGATCCCGTTTCAACAATCTCACCAGCGATTTCGTGTCCAGTTACTCTTGGATAATCGATTCGTTTATCGCTATTTTGATAGATACGTAGATCGGAGCCACAAACCCCTGTAGCATATATCTTCAACAGCACTTCATGCTCAGAAATAGTGGGATATTTTCGTTCTTGGTATTCCAAAGTTTCCTTACCTGTTAGTGCAACAACATGCATACCTTCTCCTCCTATTCTGATTTAAAATTCAACGCTTTTTTAATTAGATAATGCATTTTTCGTTTCTCTTCTTCTTTTTGCACGTTATTCCAATTCAATAAAGAGGATGCCTCACTTGACACAATATCTAATGTACGTTTCACTTTTTCCAAATCAAATAATAGATAGCTAGTTCTACGATCATAAAAGTCAGATAGAGTTGAAACCATTTCGTGTTCTACCGTGTATTTTAATTCACCTAAGATGTTTCGTTGCTTTTTTTCCATATCTGGGCGATAAGAAGCTATGGTTTGCAGGACTTTACCTGTATTTGATCCGTAACGCATTACATAATTATTTACTTCTTCTTCTGTTAAATCGAGTTCCTGATAGTAACCGTGAATACGATTTGCATAGGAATTCATCTCGCCTGCATGGTTAAATTGAGAGCCAGATAATTTTATTTTATCGGTTTTCGTAGGTTGGATTAACCTGCTTTCTTTTTTCTCAATGTATTGTAGAACGCGCTCAGCCATTTTACGATATCCTGTCAGTTTTCCACCAGCTATCGTTACTAACCCACTATCAGATTCGAAAATCTCATCATGACGTGATAACTCTGATGGATTATTTCCATCCTCACCAATTAAAGGACGAATGCCAGCCCAACTAGAAACAACATCATCAACACTAAGGTCTAGGGATGGGAACATATCTTTTAAACAACCAAGTAAATAATGTACTTCAGATAGTTTCACATGAATATCATCCATATCTCCGTAATAACGTGATTCCGTAGATCCAACATATGTGCGATTTCCAACTGGAATGACAGCTATCATTCTGCCTTTATGTTGAAAGTAGATAGAAGATTTGACTGGTAGTGAGTTATGGTCAAACACAATGTGGATTCCCTTGGCAAGGATCATGTATTTCCCTGAAACGGGACGATCTTTCCTCCGAACAACATCTACCCATGGACCTGCAGCATTAATAATATGTTTAGCATAAGCTGTAAAGATATTTCCTTTAACATGGTCTTTCACTACGATCCCTTTTACCTTATTGTTTTCGTCTTTTAAAAACTCAGTCATTTCTGCATAGTTAAGGACAACAGCACCTTTTTCTGCAGCAGTTTTGGCAACCTCCATGGTTAATCGACTATCATCCGTTCGGTATTCCACATATTCACCACTACCTTTGACTGTTTTTTCATTGAATAATGGTTCATTTTGCAATGTTCTCTTCTTATTATAAATTGTATGACGTTCTTCCTTTTTAACACCTGCTAGTCGATCATAGAGCGTGAGCCCAGCTTTTAGTGTTACTAGATTATAAGATTCCTTTTTAATTAAAGGAAAATTCATTTTGATTGGATAGACTAAATGTAGGGCATTATTATAAACAATTTCACGCTCTGAACCAGTTTCTTTTACTACTGGAAAGTCAAAGTTTTGTAAGTATTTAAGTCCACCATGAATTAACTTACCTGATCGGCTACTTGTACCAGAAGCAAAGTCATGTCGTTCAACTAAAGCGACCTTTAATCCTCTTGTTATTGCATCTAATGCAATTCCACTACCAGTAATTCCGCCACCAATTACGATGAGATCAAAATTTTCTTGTTCCATTTGTTTGATGGTTTGCTGACGATTTAACGTTGAAAAAGAAGTATTACTAGTCATCCTGATATCCTCCTTTACGAGATTTTATACAAACGTTCAACATAAGATCAAATGTAATATATCATTTAAAGTATATCTTTTGTAATTTTTTTCGTCAATAAAGGGTTTTCATTATAAGCATTATAATTATTAGTTGAGTAAGAAAACAAAATTATAATGAAATTTTTTACAAAAATAATTTGTAAACGATTTCAATTTGAAGAATTTATGTTAATATGTTATCTATCTGTTACATATGTAAAGGGGGAGAAAGAATGGATTTAGATGAACGTCGTTTACTCCTAAAGGTTGCAAAACTATATTATTTCGAGGGATGGACACAGACAGAAATTGCGAAAAAAGTGAATAAATCTAGGCCGATCATTTCCAAATTACTAAAGCAGGCAAAGGAAAAGAAGATAGTAGAGATTTATATAAAAGATGGTTCCGTTCATACCGTTCAATTAGAAAGAATGATAGAAAAAGAGTATGGATTAAAAGAAGCAATTGTAGTATCTACTTCAAATAGTGGTCCAGAAATGGTTATTCGTAAACTAGGAAAAGCGGCTGCTGATTATATCACTAAAAAGCTTGACCAGATTGAATCTGTTGGAATTTCATGGGGGAAATCCGTTCATGCTGTTGTGGAGGCAATTAAATTTCAAGAAAAGAAGCATATACATTTAACACCATTAATTGGCGGGATGGGCCAAGAATACGTTCATTATCATTCCAATCATCTTACCTTCCAAATGGCGCAAAAACTAAACACGACTTCTGCTTATCTATATGCACCAGCAATGGTAGAAAATGAAGATCTCAGAAATCATATCATCCATTCTAAGGATGTGTGTGACGTATTAACGAAAGGAAAACAGGTAGATTTAGCTATTGTTGGTGTAGGGAATCCTAACGTTGGTTCTACACTTACAGAAATGGGGTATTTAAGTGAAAGTGATCAGCAAAGTTTACTAGAGTCAGGGGCAATAGGCGATATAAACTCTAACTTTTATGATCAAAATGGAGAGGCAGTAATACATTCGTTAAACGAGAGAACAATTGGTATCAATTTACAAGATATGAAGGATATCCCAGAGGTAATAGCGATTGTAAGTGGAGCGCATAAAGTGCAAGCATTACATGTAGCCTTAAAGCGAGAGTACGTAACTACAGTGGTGTTAGACGATAGTACAGCTATAGCACTTACAAATTTAAATAATTAAATATATAAAAAACATTGACAATAACTTGAAAGCGCTTTATCATATTTTTACAAAGGTAATAAATAATTACTATTGTAAAAAAAGGGGGGTAAAACAGTGTGGGGGAATTTTATATTAATTTTTGCTTTAATCTGGGGATTACAGTTTCTAATGACTCAATTACAGGTGAAACACTATCGTTCACATATTAGAGAGTTTACTAAAAGGGAGTCTGGATATTTAGGGACTGGATATTATAAAAAAACCTTAGGTACTGGAGCGCTTGTTTTACTAGTATGTGATGAACAGTTGCAAATAGTTGAAGCAAAAGTTATGAAAGGTATTACGGTTTTTGCTAGATTTAAAGATCGCAGAGAGTTAATAGGGAAAAACTTATTGGAAAGTAAAAATTCTGAATTTTTAAGTAATAAAGAAAAGAACGCTTTATATGGTGCAATTCAAATGATTGAAAAAGAACTTAACAAAGAAAAAGCTCAAGTGTCAGTTTAGAAAGGTACGGTGAAGAGGGAAGACTTGATATTTTATGGACACTAGAACTAGATATTGTAAAAAAAGAAAGGGGAATGAAGAATGGATTTCTTAATTTCAGTAGCTGAAGGCTTTATCGGTATGTTCCAAGAAGGCGGAGACACATTTATGGGATTAGTAACTGGTATCATTCCGATGCTTGTTGTCTTAATCACTGCAGTAAATGCACTAATTAAATTTATTGGAGAAGAACGAGTTAATCGTTTTGCACAAAAATGTACAAAGTATTTCATTTTGCGTTATACAGTGTTCCCGTTTTTAGCAGTATTTTTCTTAACAAACCCAATGTGTTATACATTTGGTCGTTTCTTACCAGAAAAACAAAAACCTGCATTCTATGATTCTGCTGTATCATTTGTACATCCAATTACAGGATTATTTCCACATGCGAACCCTGCAGAGTTATTCGTTTATATGGGGGTTGCTGCAGGTATTACAGAACTAGGGTTATCACTTGGACCATTGGCACTTCGATTTCTACTAGTTGGTATCGTAGTAATGTTAATAAGAGGATTAGTAACTGAAATCATCACTGATCGCATGCTAAAAGCAAGAGCAAAAAATGTAGCATAATCGTTTAGAAATTAAAGGGAGGCGTACACATGAGCGAATATAAAGCTGTCAGAGTAAATAAAGGTCCTTCTGGTTGGGGTGGACCGTTAGTTATAAAACCTACTGATGAACAAAAATATATTATTTCAGTAACTGGTGGAGGAATTCACAGGGTAGCACAGGAACTAGCAGACCGTACTGGTGGAATTGCTATTGACGGTTTTGAAAAATCTGTTCCCAAAGAACAAATTGCTGCTGCAGTTATTAATTGTGGTGGTACTGCACGTAGTGGTGTTTATCCAAGAATGGGTGTTAAAACTATAAACACGTTTAGTAACTCACCATCTGGACCATTACTGAAATTTATTAATGAAGGAAACTTTGTATCAGGTGTTGAAAGTGCAAGTCAATTTGAAGAACTTGATGCAGAAGAAGCAAGTGCAGCAGCAGTTGAAGAATCGCTTGAAGAACATGACCGTTTAGATAAAAATGTTGCAAAGCAATTAAAAGAAGAAGCGAAAGCAAAAGTTACTGAGCAAAAGTCTGCAAATGAAAATGGAAAAAAGAAAAATCCAATCATGCGTTTCATAGAAGTACTAGGAAATAAGGTCGGTAACGTGGTAAGTATCTTCTTCCAATCTGGACGAGATACCATTGAAACAGTTATCAAGAATATTTTACCATTCATGGCATTTGTAAGTGCGTTAATGGGTATCATTACATTTACTGGTATTGGTGACTTTATAGCTGAACTAGTTGCACCAATGGCAACTAGTTTAATAGGTATGTTGATTCTATCCCTAGTTGCAGCAATTCCAGTTATTTCACCATTGCTTGCTCCTGGTGCAGTTATTGCGCAGGTAGTTGGTGTGTTAATTGGGGTAGAAATTGCAAACGGTAATATCCCGCCACAAATGGCATTACCGGCATTATTCGCAATCAACCCACAAGTAGGTACTGACTTCGTACCAGTTGGTTTAACACTTGGAGAAGCAGAACCTGAAACAGTTGAAGTTGGTGTACCAGCCGTATTATTCTCTAGGCTAATCACTGGTCCAATAGCAGTGGTAATCGCATACTTTGCAAGCTTCGGATTATATAGCTAGTAGGTTAATAGATTGTTATTCAACGACATACTGTGACGTTAGGAAAGGTATTCAAATGTTTACAAACATAGAAAGATCTTGATGCACGAGGCGGAGGAGCATAGTAAAAATGTATCCACATTTTCTGTGACTGATGTATGAATGAGGAATATTTCTTGTCCCCGAGCGAAGTTTAAAATGTATTGAACTGCGCCTCGAGCATAATGTACGTATTCTAAAAAATAAAATTCTTTTTCATTGACTATTCAGTGAAATCGTTTTACAATTACAAATGTAACTAGTCGTTACATTTGTAATTTTTTTATTTAAAAATTAATATACTACTTAAATATAAAGGAGAAAATTAGGCTTTACAAAGCCAGGATTAATTACGAGGGAGCGATATATATGAGTAATATATTTATAGAATTAAATGTAGTTGAAGTAGGGGAAGAAGCATCACTAATGTTAGACGAAGGTATGATGATTTTATTTAACGATACAGTTCCTGCAGATCTTAAAGGGATTGCAGTAGTACACGATGCTAGTAACATCACTGATGAAATCAAAGTTGGCGACAAATTAGAAATTGATGGTCATTCATTTGAAATATTGTTTGTCGGTGAAAAAGCAAATGAAACGCTAGGTGAACTTGGGCATGCAACATTCAATTTTGATGGGGAAAAGCATTCTGAATTACCAGGTACTATTTGCTTAGAAAAGAAAGCGATACCAGAAATTAAAACAAATTCAGTTATTACCTTTCACAGAGGATAATTTATATAAAACAACTAGGGAGTGGAGAAAATGCTAAATATCAATAGAAAACTAGCTAGATTAGAAAAAGAAGGTTCGTACATTAAAGTTGGTTTAGTTGGTGCTGGACAAATGGGAAGAGGGATGATCTCCCAAATTGAAAGCATGAAAGGAATGCGTGTTGTCATTACTGCTGATTTAGTCGTTGACAATATTACTAATGCTTATAAACATGCTGCAATAAATCCATCTGATATCGTGGAGACAAATGATAGAGAGGCAGCTTCTAGAGCAGTTCGAAATAACAATGTAGTTGCTACTACAGACTCTAAATTAGTTACATCATTACCTGAGGTTGATGTAGTTGTAGATGCAACAGGTGTACCAAATATAGGTGCTGAAATTGCCTGGGATTCGATCCTAAACAATAAACATATTGTTATGTTAAACGTTGAAGCAGACGTAACAGTTGGTCCATTACTTTACAAAATGGCAAATGCAAGTGGTGTTGTTTATACTGGTTCTGCTGGTGATGAGCCTGGAGCAATTATGGAATTATATGACTTTGCAGATGCAATGGGATTCGAAGTAGTTGCATTAGGTAAAGGGAAAAATAACCCACTTAATCTAGAAGCTAATCCAGATTCAGCTGCAGAGGAAGCAAAAAGAAAAGGTTCAGCGCCAAAAATGCTAGCTTCTTTCCAAGATGGTACGAAAACAATGGTGGAGATGAACGCTGTAGCTAATGCTACTGGATTTTTACCAGATCAACCAGGAATGCACGGTTTTGAAGGTACAGTAAAAGAACTACCTGGAATCTTCATTGAAAAAGAAAAAGGTGGACAGTTGAACGGTAGAAAAATTGTGGATTTCGTTAATGGAGTTGCACCTGGTGTATTCGCAATAATTGCTTCTGATAAAGAAGAGGTAAATGCGGAAATGAAATACTTAAGTATGGGAAATGGCCCAAACTATGTGTTATATCGTCCATATCACTTAACTAGCTTGGAAACTCCACTATCTATTGCGAAAGCATATCTAGATAACGAAGCAACAATCGCGCCATACTGTGGCTTACAAGGAGAAACTGTTGCAGTTGCTAAGAGAGACCTGGAAGTTGGTGAGAATCTAGATAGTATTGGTGGATTTACAGTATATGGTAAGCTTCTAAAAGCAACTGTAGCAAGAGAACAAAACGCATTACCTCTAGGTTTAGTTGACCATAATGTTGTAATGAAAAAGTCAATTAAAAAAGGTGAAGTGATCTCTTACGCTGATGTAGAACAAACAAAAGAATCTACTATTTGGAAATTACGAGCAATGCAAGATAGAGAATTTTAAGGAATAAAGATCGCCTCCACACTTCCAAATAAATCAGTGTTGGGGGCTTTGTTTACGCAAAACATACTTCTACGTTAGATTATTGCAAATGTAATCATATAGAACGAATTTAAAGGGAGATGTAAAAAAATGAAAAAAATGAATGTCCCAATTAAAATAACGGATGATAAATTAGTAGATTTATACAAAGAAATGTGGCTAATTAGATATTTTGATGAAAAGGTTGATGAATTTTTCGCAAAAGGTATGATTCATGGTACAACTCATTTAGCAGTAGGTCAAGAAGCAAGTGCATCTGGTGTATGTGCGTTACTAGATGTTGAGGATAAAATTACAAGTACACACCGTGGACACGGACATTGTATTGCAAAAGGTGCAACTGCTGACAAGATGATGGCAGAACTTTTCGGTCGTACAACTGGTTATTGTAAGGGGAAAGGCGGATCTATGCATATCGCGGATGTTGACATGGGGAACCTTGGAGCAAACGGAATTGTAGCAGGTGGAATTCCTTTAGCAGTAGGTTCAGCTTTAACTGCACAAATGAAAAAACAAAAATACGTAACGGTTTGTTTCTTTGGTGATGGTGCAACAAACGAAGGAAGCTTCCATGAAGCAGTAAACCTAGCATCTATTTGGGATTTACCAGTGGTCTTCGTTTGTGAAAATAATCAATACGGAATGTCCGGTCCGGTAAAGGATATGGTGAATGTAGAAGATATCGCAACTCGCGCACAAGCTTATGGAATACCTGGAGTGGTGGCTGATGGTAACGATATCGTAGAAATGATGAATGTGACAGATGAGGCGGTTGAGCGTGCTCGTAAAGGTGAAGGTCCAACATTAATCGAAGCTAAAACCTATCGTTGGAAAGGACATTCAAAGAGTGATGCGAAGAAATATCGAACTCGTGAAGAAGAAAAAGAGTGGCGTGCAAAAGACCCAATCAAACGTTTCAAATCGCAATTAGTAGAATCAGGGCTTTTAACAGAAGAAAAAGCAGAAGAAATTCGTTTAGCAGCAAAGAAAGAAATCGAAGACGCAGTTAAATTTGCAGAAGAAAGTCCAATGCCAACATTAGATGACTTACTAACTGACGTTTATGCATAGGAGGGGTTCATGATGAGAGAGATTACTTATTTAGAAGCAGTACGTGAAGCAATGAGTCAAGAAATGCGTAAAAATGATGACGTATTTATTTTAGGAGAAGATATTGGTGTTTATGGTGGAGCGTTTGGTGTGACTCGTGGGATGATTGAGGAATTTGGTCCGGAGCGTGTTCGTAATACACCAATTAGTGAAGCTGGTATTGCTGGTGCAGCAGTTGGTTCTGCTCTAACTGGTATGCGGCCTATCCTGGAATTACAGTTCTCTGATTTCATTACTATCGCCTTAGATCAGATCGTAAATCAAGCAGCTAAGATCCGTTATATGTATGGGGGGAAAGGGAAAGTTCCAATGGTTGTTCGTACTCCAAGTGGATCAGGTACTGGTGCTGCTGCACAGCACTCCCAAAGTTTAGAAGCCTGGGTAACTCATATTCCTGGACTTAAAGTGATTCAGCCTTCTACTGCGTACGACGCAAAAGGTTTGCTTAAAGCTGCAATGGATGATGATAACCCAGTAATTTTCTATGAGCATAAGTTATTATACAAAACTTCTTCAGATGTGCCAGAAGAGCAGTATAGTATTCCATTAGGTCAAGCAGATGTGAAGCGTAAAGGTACAGATGTAACAGTAGTTGCAACTGCAATTATGGTACACCGTGCACTAGAAGCAGCTGCTGAGCTTGAAAAGGAAGGAATCAGTATAGAGGTTATTGACCCTCGTACACTTGTACCTTTAGATGAAGAAACTATTGTAAAGTCTGTATCTAAAACCGGACGTGTTGTTGTTGTTCATGAAGCGGTTAAACGTGGTGGATATGGCGGAGAAATCGCGAGCATGATTGCAGAAAGTGAAGCATTTGATTATTTAGATGCACCTATTAAACGTCTAGGTGGTGCACCATCTCCAGTACCTTACCATCCAGAACTTGAAAAAGCACATGCTCCACAAGTACCAGATATTATCAAGGCTATTAAAGAAACATTAAATAAGGCATAAGGGGGGATCATCATGGCAAAAGAAGTTTTTATGCCGAAACTAAGTAGTACGATGCAGGTTGGTACCGTGCTTCAATGGTTCAAAGAAGAAGGTGATTCCGTTGAAGTTGGTGAACCACTTTTCGAAATTATGACTGACAAAATAAATATCGAAGTGGAATCCTATGAAGAAGGGATTTTACTTAAACGATACTATGATGTAGATGACGAGGCACCTGTAAATGCAGTTGTCGGATATATTGGTGAGGTTGGTGAAGAAGTACCAAATACACCGCCTGAAGTTGCTGGGGAGAAAGCAGAGGAAGATGAAAGTGCTGAGCCTTCTGTTAATGTTATTACGGATTCATCGAATGATACTTCCTTAGTTGAAGAAGTAGCTGATGAAAATGGCGGAAAAGTTCGTGCAACTCCTGCTGCTAGACGTGTAGCTCGAGAAAACGATGTATCTTTAAGTCTAGTGTCTGGCTCTGGTCCAAGAGGTAGAGTGCACGAGCAGGATGTTGTTATGTACATTGATAGAAATAAAGTTATAGTGACACCACTTGCTGAGAAAATAGCGAAGGAATATGATGTTGATTTAAGTCAGGTTACTGGAAGCGGATCACGAGGTAAGATCGAAAAAGCGGATGTCCTAGCATTTATAGAGTCTCAGAAGGCAGCATCAAGTTCGGTTGCTCCAGCTACCGGTGAACGAGTGAAACTAAAAGGTTTACGAAAAGCAGTTGCGGATAAGATGGTGGAAAGTGTTCGTACCATACCACATGTTACGCTTACAAGTGACGTTGATATGACGAAAGTTATTGAAGTACGTAAAGCATTGTTACCTGTTATTGAAGGTCAAACTGGATACCGTTTGTCTTACACAGAAATCATAATGAAGACTGTTGCTCATGTACTTGGTAACCATCCGAAAGTAAATGCTTCGTTAGTTGAAGACGAAATCGTATACAACAATGATGTTAACATTGGTTTAGCGGTTGCAGTTGAGAATGGATTGATCGTTCCTTCTGTAGAAAAGGCAAACCAAAAAGGATTAGCTGAGCTTACAGAAGTAAGTAAAACATTAGGAGCAAAAGCTAGAGATAACAAGTTAACTCCTAATGAAATGAAAGGTAGCACCTTTACAATTAGTAACTTAGGAATGTATGCAATTGATGGTTTTACGCCAATTATCAATCCACCTGAAACAGCTATTTTGGGTGTTGGTAGAATCGTAGAAAAGCCAGTAGTGGTCGATGGTTCAGTAGAAGTTCGTCCAATGATGGTTCTAAGCCTATCTTTTGACCACCGTGCAATCGATGGGGCACCAGCTGCAGCATTCTTAACAGAAGTAAAGGAATCCTTAGAAGACCCATATAGTCTGTTGGTTTAGGGGGGGGGGAACGACATGAAGAACTTTGACTTAGCTATTGTTGGTGGTGGTCCTGGCGGTTATGTAGCTGCTATTCGTGCTGCAAAATTAGGTCTTTCTGTTGCACTTGTCGAGGGGGGAGACCTAGGTGGTACGTGCTTAAATCGTGGATGTATCCCATCGAAAACATTATTAAAACATGCAGAAGTTTTAAATCAAATTAAAGAAGCTGGAAGCTATGGTATAACGGTTAATGATTTTTCTTTCTCTATTAAGGAGATGATTAACCGTAAGAATAAGGTTGTTAAACAATTGAGAAGTGGAATTCAAGGACTGTTAAGACAAAATAAAATCACCCTTTATCAAGGGTATGGTACGGTTAAGGATGATAAAACAATTTCAGTCGCTACAGACAAAGGGGAAAAGAATCTTCAGGCGAAGAACGTTATTTTAGCTACCGGTTCTAAGCCTTTTGTTCCTAGTATTCCAGGGTTAGATAAGGTCACCTATCATACAAGCGATACTATTTTTGACATTGAGGAAGTACCAAATCATCTAGTAATTGTTGGTGGAGGAGTAATCGGCTTAGAAATAGCTTGTGTATTTAATAGTTTAGGTACAGAAGTTGAGGTCGTCGAAATGTCTGAACGGGTTATTCCAGCTGAAGACCCAGATGCATCTCAGTTTTTGGCAAAACATTTGATGGCAAAAGGGATTAAAATTTATACGGATACTAAAATTACTGGTTTTAACAATGCTGGTCATACTGTTGTAAAAATGGAGAAAGAAGGTAAGAAATTAGAGCTTGTGACAGACAGTGTACTAGTTTCTGTTGGTCGTGAACCGAATGTAATTGGTTTAGACGAACTGTCAGTAGAATGGAATGGTCGATTTGTAAAAGTCGATCATAACATGAGAACTTCTGTAAATGGAATTTATGCGATCGGTGACTTAATTGGTGGATATCAATTAGCTCATGCTGCTAGTGAAGAGGGCATTCTTGCGGTCAATCATATTCTTGGAAACATAAATAAGAAAGATATAGCTATGCCACGATGTGTATATACGTTTCCTGAGATTGCGAGTGTCGGGATGACAGAAGCCGAAGCAAAGGAAGCTGGATACAAAGTGAAGAGCCACAAAGTTGAATTAGCTGGAAATGGTAAAGCAATTGCATCAGGTGAAACTAATGGATTCATGAAGATTATTGCAGAAGAAAAATATGGTGAAATTCTTGGTGTCGTCATGGTTGGTGCGCATGTTACTGAAATGATCAGCCAAGCAACTTCCTTTGTACATTTAGAGGGTACCGTAGAAGAAATGGAATCTATGACTTTCCCACACCCAACTGTATCAGAAGCATTATTCGAAAGTGCAGCAGCATGGTTAGAAAAAGGAATTCATTATAATTAGAATAAAAAGAAGCCGAGTAGATCCGTCACGTCTCCTCGGTTATTTTTTTCGACAAAACACGACAAGTGACAGGCACTTCATATCAATCCGTCTTCAATCGCAAATCAATATCATATTTCTCTTCCATTTCAGTTGTAATCTCATCCCTGATGGAGGAATGGTCACTGATATAATAATCCTTTTCAAAGTGTTTGATTATTTCACCACGCATTTCTTTGTACTTATCTTTTTCTTTCTTTACTTTATTTTTAGCTTCTAAGTAAAAATAGTAGAGCATAGAAATAATAGAAATAATGACAATGTATACTAGATTGGTGATTATCTCAACAATAGCATAGAAAATATTAAGCTGAGTTATATCAGTCATGTAAAGGATATAACAAATAAATAATACAAGTGTAACCCCAAATAGTAATAGAAAATTTCTTTCCCTACGCTTCCAGCTATCTAGGTATTCCTTTTTCTTCTTTACAGCTTCAATTCTCATCTTTGTATCATTTGTTACCTGATCTTGCCAGGACATGTCCATCACCTCTTGAACAAATATATGATGGAAGGGATTAAAATATCCCATAAAATGATGATTGTATTTATAACCTGGTGTTAATTAATAGTTAATTTTATCTTTTCTAAAAATTACATTTACTATTCATTTTATATGTGGTATAGTTTTTTATAAATTAATATTGTCGGCTGTCGACAACCGACAATAAACATTTTTTGGAGGACATCTAGCATGAAAATTGAGAAGAAAGATCCGTTATACCTTCAAGTTTATGAGCAACTAAAACAATATATTTTAGAAGGAGGATGGAGTCCTGGTGAAAGGTTAGTAGAGAGTCAAATTGCTTCAGAGTTACATTTAAGTAGATCCCCAGTTCGAGAAGCTTTGCGAATTCTTGAACATGAGGGGTTAATTGTGAAAAAAGATCAGAATCTATATATTCATAATCCCTCAGTTGAAGATATTATAGAGCTTTATCAGATTCGCTTTGGGTTGGAAGCGGTTTCATGTTATTTAGCAGCGGATGTGGTTACGGAAGAAGAACTAATGGAGATGAAAGAAATTTTGGAAATGACGGAACAAAGCTTGAGAAACGGAGATTCTCAAGAAATTTATGAATGGAATACGAGGTTCCATGAGTCTATTATTTATGCATCAAAGAATAAGCATTTAATACAAATTATGGATAGCTTAAGGTCTAAGGTTCTTTACTGTAGGAATGTGTTGATTCGTTTTGATTATGTTCGTATGGATAATTTTTTCCAGGAACATATGAATATTTACCTTGCAATAAAAGAAGGAAGGAGGGAGCAGGCGAAAGCTCTAATGGAGGATCATATCAGTGTTGATTTAGATCGTATTTTAGGATTATTTCCTGATGGAAAATTTGAAGGGGGACTAAAATAATGAAAATGAAGCTAGGTATTGTATTTGTTGTATTTACAATTATCCTTGTTGGATGCGGAAGTCAAACTTCATCGGATGAGACTGTGGAACTAACCTTTGCTACTACGATGGATGATTCTGGGATTGATAAAGATCTACGGGAATTTTTTGAAGAAAAACTGACAGAACTTAGTGATGGCACAATGACAGTAGAATTTTTTATGGGTGGTCAACTAGGTGGAGAGCGTGAGGCACTAGAACAGATGAAATTAGGAGAGTTAGATATGGGATATAACGTATTACAGGCTGAGTTATATTATCCTGAATACAATGCAATTACAATTCCATTCTTATTTCCAGATTTAGACTCCATGAGAAGATTTATGGATGACCCTGAAATAAAAGATGAAGTAGAAAAGATTGCTAGAGAAGAGGGTGGAATTATTCCAATGGGAATGCATGGGTATGGTGCTCGTTGGACTACTTCTAATGAACCTTTTTCTAATTCAAATGAATTACAAGGATTAAAAATTAGAATGCCTGAAATCGAATGGTGGGTTGACGTTTGGGAAGAAATGGGAGCGCTTCCAACTCCGATTGCTGCTACTGAAATTGTAACTGCCTTACAAACAGGTACAGTTGATGCACAGGAGAATTTCCTTACAAATATTGCTGGTCGTCAAATGTGGGATTATCAAGATTACTTAATAAAAACAGAGCATATTCAATTTTACCAAACATGGGTAGTTAGTGAAAATACATGGGAAGAAAAATTGAATGCGGATCAACAAGAAATGTTAAAACAAGCAATTGATGAAACGATTGCGTATGTAGATGAGATAGTTGCTGAAAGTAATGAGGGGTTCATTCAAGAAGCAGAAGATAATGGAATGGAAATTATTGAACCAGATCAAGAGGAGTTGAGACAGAAGGCACAGCCAGCTATTGAGAAAATTATTGAGGAGGATTTAGCTCCTGGTGTGTATGAAAAGGTTCAAGCAGCTATTGGAGAATAAAATTCTAGGATACGAGATTACTACTACTAATCTCGTATCCCATTACAAAACGTAGGAGGGACCAAATGCTATCGAAAATCTATAAAAAAATGTTGGCGATTGTTGAATTTATCATTGAACATTTGGCAACTTTTTTATTTATTTTGTTTTTTATCGCAGCAATTTTACAGGTGTTTTTCCGATTTGTATTGAACGCTCCTTTGACTTGGAGTGAAGAGGCGGCAAGATATTTGAACTTATGGTCCGTGTTATTAGGTGCAGCACTAGCTGTAAAACATAGAGATCATCTACGTGTAGATTTAGTGGATAACTTAGTTAAAAAATGGCCATATAGGGCACAAATTGGTTTTTACTTTTTTACTACTATCATTTCGGGGTTATTGGTATTGAGTTTTTTATCTGGAAGCATTCAAATGACCATTGATCGCTGGAATGTACCGTTAACAATGCTCCCGTTATCTCAAGGAGTTATTTATCTAGCTTTACTAGTGAGCTCGATATTAATGTTATGGTTTTTCACGCATCAATTGATTCATTACATTATTGACTTTATTAAGAACAAAGGTGGTGAGGTTGAATGACTATGTTAATCATGTTACTTGTATTAATTGTTGCTCTAATTATTGGTATTCCTGCTGTTTTTTCGATGGGAATAGCAACATTAATTTATTTCCTTTTAGAACGTGGTTTATTTGATATTCCTCATTACATGGTTGTTCAACGTACCGTATTTGGTTTAGACAGCTTTACACTATTAGCTATTCCTTTGTTTCTTTTAGTAGGTAAAGTCATGAATGAATCAAATGTTACGACAAGATTATTTGATTTTGCTAAAGCATTGGTAGGACATTTTCGTGGGGGGTTAGGGCAGGTAAACATTGCTGCAAGTGTAATTTTTGCCGGAATGAGTGGGTCTGCAACCGCTGATGCAGCTGGATTAGGTTCAGTAGAGATAAAAGCAATGAAGGATGCTAAATATCCTGGAAAGTTCGCTGCGAGTATAACAGCTGCGTCCTCTTTAATTGGACCAATTATTCCACCTAGTATTCCAGTTGTACTTTATGCAATTGTTTCCGGGGTGTCTGTAAATAAACTGTTAGTTGCTGGTATTATTCCTGGATTATTGATGGCAATTTCGTTAAGTGTTTTCGTAGCTTTTCAAGCGATGAAAAATAATTATCCTACAGAAGCAAAAGCATCGATGAGTAAATTATGGTATACGGCCAAACGGGCATTCTTACCTGGTTTAACTCCAGTAATTCTAATTGGTGGTATTCTATCTGGCGTATTTACTGCAACGGAAGCGGCGGCGGTGGGTTCGTTGTATGCGATTATTTTATCTACGGTTGTTTATCGGACCATCTCTTTACGTCATATGTATGATATTTTCAAAAGAACAATGAGAGATAGTGCGGTAATCATGATCATATTAGCAGTTGCAAATGTATTTGCCTGGATATTAACTAGAGAGCGAGTTCCTATTTTATTTGTAGATTTAATTACATCGTTTACTGAAAATTATTATGTTGTCATGGGACTATGTTTAATTTTCTTACTTATCCTTGGAATGTTCTTATCTTCAATCGTGTCCATCACAATTGCTACACCAGTATTGGTTCCGCTTGTATTAGAAGTGGGTGGAGATCCATTGCATTTTGGAATCATTATGATTGTTGCGTTAATGATAGGTGAGATTACACCACCATTTGGTATGGTATTATTTGCTATTACTAGAGTAGGAGATATTCCATTTATTGATTTAGTCCGAGGGGTTGTACCCTATATCATACCAGTATTTATTTTATTAATAATTTTAATTATATTCCCGGCACTCGTTACGGTGTTACCTACTTTATTTCTATAGCCAAGGGAGAGGGTTGTTATGAAGAATGAAAAAGTAATTATTACTGATGTCACAGGTAGAGATGGATTTCAAATGGAAGATGAGTGGATAGAGACAGAAGATAAGGTAGCGATATTAAATAAAATCATTGATGCGGGTATAAAGCGTATTGAAGCAACATCATTTGTTTCCCCAAAAGCAGTACCTCAATTAAAGGATGCAAGAGAAGTAATCAAACATATTAATCGTGAACAGGTTGATTTAGTGGTACTTATTCCGAATATAAAAGGAGCCGAGTTTGCTTTAGAAGCAGGAGTCGATGAGGTAAATGTCGTTGTTTCAGTTAGTGAAACCCATAATCAAAAAAATGTAAGGAAATCGGTGAATGAATCAATTGATGGCATTGGAGAAATATATCGATTACTAGATAAATTAAATATTAAGGTTAATGTAGGATTAGCAACTACCTTTGGATGTCCTTTTGAGGGGATCTATGATGTTAGTCGTGTATCTGTAGTGATTGATAAGTTGAAGGAACAAGGACTGAACAGATTTATGTTATCTGATACCACAGGTGTCGCAAACCCAACACAAATTACTAGTTTTATAAATGACTTAACAGGTAAGTTTTCTGATAGTCATTTTAGTTTACATCTTCATAATACTAGGGGGATGGGGTTGGCCAATCTATTAGCTGGATATCAAGCAGGAATCTGTAATTTTGATGCTGCTCTTGGAGGGATTGGTGGATGTCCGTTTGCACCAGGTGCTACAGGAAATGTATGTCTAGAAGATGTCGTTCACATGTTTTACCAAATGGGTGTAGATATCGACCCAAATGTTAGTAAGTTAATTGATGCATCTAAACATTTAGAAAAAGTACTTGGATATAAATTGCCAGGGCAAGTAATGAATGCCGGTCTTTCTACAGATACAGTTTCAGCATAAAGAAAGGAGTTTTTTATATGGGAATGGAATCAATGAAAGCAAAGAAACCGTTAGAGGGAATTAGAGTGCTAGAATTTGGCTCATTTATTGCTGGACCATTTTGCTCCCGATTAATGGCAGACTTTGGTGCAGAAGTAATAAAGGTAGAGTCACCTAATAGTGGGGACCCTTTACGAAATTGGGGGCTAGCTAAATATAAAGGTGAATCACTTTGGTGGCCGATACAGGCAAGAAATAAAAAGTGTATTACCTTAAATTTAAAAGAAGAAGAAGGTCAAGAGATTGTTAAGAAATTGGTGAAAGAAGTAGATATTATTGTTGAGAATTTTCGCCCAGGTACCATGGAAAAATGGGGGTTGGGTTATGAAGATTTAAAGGAAGTTAATCCTTCTATTATTATGGTTCGAATTTCGGGATTTGGCCAAACAGGTCCGTATAAAGAAAAGGCCGGGTTTGGTAGTGTAGGGGAAGCAATTGGTGGAATTCGACATATAACTGGTTATCCTGATCGTCCACCTACCCGTGTTGGTGTTGCAATTGGTGATTCACTAACCGCAATGTTTGGAGTTATAGGTGCATTAATGGCTCTACATCATCGAGATAACTCGCCGAATAGAGAAGGACAATTTATAGATGCTGCATTATATGAATCTGTATTTGCAATCATGGAAAGTAGTTTAACTGAATACATGAAGGTAGGGGCTATACGGGAACGAACAGGCACTTTCCTGCCAAAGGTTGCTCCGTCGAATAACTATCCAACTAAAGAAGGGAAATGGATTGTTATTGGAGCAAATGCAGATAATATCTTTAAACGCTTAACTAAGGTGATGAATATGGAAGAGTTGGCAGAGGATGAACGTTTTGCTACTCATAATGCTAGAGGAGAAAATCAAGAAGAATTAGATGAAATTATATCTGATTGGACAAAAAATTATGGTTTAGAAGAGTTAACAAAAATGTTGGATGAAGCAGGAGTTCCAGCTGGTGGAATTTATACAGCAGAAGATATTGCAAATGACATACATTACCAGGCTCGCGACATGATCTTAAAAGTTATGGATAAAAAACTTGGTGAATTATACATTCCTGGAGTTGTACCTAAGTTAAGTGAAACACCAGGTGAGGTAGAATGGACTGGGCCAGAAATCGGTGAGCACAATGAAGAAGTATACAAAGAGATTCTACAGTTTAATGATGAAGAGTTTGCGGATTTAAAGGAAAAGGGAATTATTTAGTTGTTAGTTGTCGACAGTCGACTGAATAACCCAAGAGCATGGAGATATTATTGAAGCGAAGGAATTTACTAGCACTGGGACATAAAGACCCATGTCGGTGCCTGTCACTTGTCGAATTTCGACAAGTGACAGGCACCTGTCGTTTCTAATAGAATGATTTCCTCTTTATGGGGGAAATTGTGTGTGTTTAGATGAAAGCGCTTATATTCTATTATGGTTATAGATAAACAAATAATACTTTAAACAACCAAGGAGGAAATAGATATGAAACGTATTTTATTAGCTTGTTCAGCAGGGATGTCAACTAGTTTATTAGTATCAAAAATGAAGGAGTCTGCGGAAGCTAAGGGATATGAAGTTGAAATTTGGGCTGTTGCTCAAGATAAGGCTCCATCAGAAATGGAAAAAGCGGATGTTCTGTTGATTGGACCGCAAATGAGATTTATGAAGAAGAAGTTTGCAAAGGTTGCTGATGAAGTTGGTATTCCTTTAGATGTCATCGATCCAGTAGCATATGGACGAGTAGACGGAGAAGCAGTATTAAACAAAGCTTTTGAATTAATGGGTGAGTAATTAGAAAAAGAAAAATACCGAAGAGGGGGAAGAAACATGAATAAATTCATGGAGTTCTTAGAAAATATTTTGTTACCAATAGCAGATAAATTGAATAACAACCGTTACTTATCCGCTTTAAGAGATGGTTTTATGGTTGCATTACCATTAATCATTTTTGGTTCCATTTTTGTTGTAATCGCTAATTTCCCATTTCTTGATCGATTAATTGGCGAAGAAGCATTTGCAACATATCAGGATGCGTTGGGACCAGCCTCAGCGGCAACCTTAAGTATTATGGGGATGTTCGTCATTGTAGGAATTGGATATAGCTTAACTAAGCATTACGAATTAGAAGCGATATATGGTGGTGTCGTAGCATTAGCTGCCTTCTTAATTTTAACACCACAGGTACTTGAAGGAGTGTCTGGTGTCATTCCTACTGCCAGCTTAGGTGCTCAAGGAATGTTCTTAGGAATATTTACTGCATTTATTTCAGCAGAGCTATACCGATTCTTTGTACAAAAAAATTGGACCATTAAAATGCCTGCTGGTGTTCCAGACGCAGTTGCTAAATCATTTAGCGCATTAATTCCAATCACATTAACATTAACTGCCTTTTTGCTTGTTCGAATTATCTTCAGCTACACGCCATTTGATACGGTTCAAAACTTTATCTACACCGTAATTCAGCAACCGTTAACAGCGTTAGGTAGTGGGTTGCCAGCAACTATTATTGCAGTGTTGTTAATTCAAGTTTTCTGGTTCTTTGGTTTACACGGTCAGATTATTATTAATTCCGTATTTGATCCGATTTGGTATACATTAAATGATGAAAACTTACAAGCGTTCCAAGCAGGATTAGAGTTACCAAACGTTGTAACGAAACAGTTCATCGATACATTCTTAGTTGGTATGGGTGGATCTGGTATGACGTTAGCAGTTATTATTCTAATTTTCATGATCGGTCGAAGCAGACAGCTTAAGGAATTAGGTAAGTTGGGTGCTCCAGCAGGGGTATTTAATGTAAACGAACCAATTATTTTTGGGTTACCAATAATTATGAACCCATTAGTAATTATCCCTTGGTTATTAGCACCAGTAGTGATAACAATTATTACGTATGTAGCCATGTCAACTGGACTGGTCCCTAAACCAGCGGGGATAATCGTACCTTGGACAACACCACCACTACTAAGTGGATTTTTAGCAACAGGTAATGCGTGGCAAGGTGCTGTATTACAGGCGTTTAACTTATTAGTTGTTACGTTGATTTGGTGGCCATTCTTGAAAATACTAGATAAAAACTATTACGAAAATGAAAAAAAAGGTGAAGGTAACTAATCATATAGTGGCCCTGGGTTCATACGCGGGGCCATATTCTTTTAAACAATAGATGCAACTAGAGAGGTGAATAAAATGGATAAGATGACAGAAATCGCATTTCAAATAATTTTATATGCCGGAAATGGTAGATCAAGCGCAATGGAAGCTATTCAAGAGGCAAAAGAAGGGAACTTCAAAGAGGCTGATCGCTTAATAGAAGAAGCGGGTGAAGAACTTAGTAAAGCACATGGCTATCAAACAAACTTACTTCAAGAAGAGGCTAATGGTGAAGGTGCCTCAGTAAACGTCATTTTAGTTCATTCACAGGATCACTTAATGACAGCAATGACAGTAAGAGACTTAGCAATTGAGATTATTGAAATACACAGAAACAAATAATGGGAGGTACATCTTATGACTATTAACTATAAATTTCCAGAAGGTTTTTGGTGGGGAAGTGCAACATCTGCAACCCAGATTGAAGGTGCTGCAAATGAAGGTGGAAAAGGAAAAAATATTTGGGACCATTGGTATGAAACGGAACCAAATCGTTTCTTTGAAAATGTAGGTCCTGAAACAACTTCGGATTTTTATCATCGCTATAAAGAAGATGTGCAATTAATGAAGGAAATTGGTCACAATACATTCCGTTTGTCTATTTCTTGGGCAAGGTTGATTCCTGGTGGACGTGGAGAAGTAAATCAAGAAGCAGTTGATTTTTACAATAAAGTAATTGATGAATTAATTGCTCATGATATTGAGCCTTTCGTTAATTTATTCCATTTTGATATGCCCCTAGAGCTACAAAATGAAGGTGGATGGGAAAGTAGAGAGGTAGTAGACGCGTATGTAGAATATGCCAAAACAGCTTTTGATCTATTTGGTGATCGTGTATCGAAATGGTTTACGTTTAATGAACCAATTGTGCCTGTCGAAGGTGGTTACTTATACGATTTTCATTATCCAAATGTTGTGGATGGAAGACGAGCTGTACAGGTTGCCTATCATACCATGATTGCTCATGCGAAGGCAGTAGAGGCGTTCCGTACATTTGATGTGAAGGATGGGAAAATCGGAATTATATTAAATCTAACTCCATCTTATCCAAGAAGTCAAAATCCTGCAGATTTAAAAGCGTCACGTATTGCTGATTTATTTTTCAATCGTAGCTTTTTAGATCCTGCTGTCTTAGGTGAGTATCCTCAAGAGTTGATCGAAATTTTACGTGAGCATGGTCAACTTCCGACGACACAAAAAGGAGATCGTGAGTTAATAAAAGCAAATACAGCAGATATTTTAGGTGTGAACTATTATCAACCACGTAGAGTAAAAGCGAAGGATCATTTACCAAATCCATATAGCCCATTTATGCCTGATTGGTTTTTCGATAACTATGAAATGCCTGGACGCAAGATGAATCCATATCGTGGTTGGGAAATCTATGAAAAAGGTATCTATGATATTATGATCAATCTAAAAGAAAACTATGGTAACATTGAGTCATTTATTTCTGAAAATGGAATGGGTGTTCAGGATGAAGATCGTTTCTTAGAAAATGGGGAAATACAGGATGACTACAGGATTGATTTTATCCGTGAGCATTTGAAGTGGTTGCATAAAGCCATTGAAGAAGGTTGTAATGCAAAAGGATATCATTTGTGGACATTCATGGATAACTGGTCATGGATGAATGCATATAAAAACCGTTATGGATTCTATTCGGTAGATATTAAAACGAAAAAGCGTACGCCAAAGAAAAGTGCACATTGGATCAAAGCTGTTTCAGAAAACAATGGCTTTTAATCTAGAATTACATTTTTACTAGATGGAGTGAAACGGCGGGTATTAACAGTGTTACAAAGGTCCATTGGTTTGGTTATACAATTTAATCGTTTGAGAGATGCTGCTGAGGCAGCAGTAACTGGAGATTACCATAAAGCTTTATTAGCGGTGACGATTAATCCATTAGATCATCTGACACCATTGCTAAAGAAATCTTGGATGAAATGTTAGAGGCGCACAAAGCCTATTTGCCACAATTCACTAGTTCTGTAGTATAATGAAGCTATCTAAATGAAGAGGTTCTGGTTCGTATTATGGATCAGGACCCTTTTTAGATAGGATTATGCAAGGAAAAGTTGTACACCATAAGGGATGAACGACACAAGGAGGTGTAGTAAATGCTAGACTCTCGAACAAAGATAATATTACGTGAATTAATGGCTGCACGGACTCCTGTTACTGGTTCTTATTTAGCAAAAATCAATCAGGTTACAGCACGGACAACAAGGGAAGACATCAAAAACCTTTCTACAATATTGGAAGAGCATGGGGCACAAATAGAGTCTTTAATGGGAAAAGGTTATAAACTTGAGATCAAGGAAGAAAATCTTTTCCGTCATTATTTAAAGATGATTGCCAACCATGAAGAGGCAGAGGTAGGATTTGTTCCGAGAACTCCAGAGGAACGGACAAATTATATCATTAAACGCCTTTTACTAAATGAGGACTATACGAAATTGGAAGATCTTGCTGATGAAATATATATTAGTAAATCAACGATTCAAAATGATATAAAGCATGTGAAAGAAATATTATGTAAATATGATATAAGCTTAGAGGCTCGCCCTAACTATGGTTTAAAGGTTAAGGGAGATGAATTGAAACTGCGTTTTTGTATGTCCGAGTATGTTTTTGAGCGGAATGATGACGGTGGGGATCAATTGATTGATTTTCACCTTGCTTCTTTTGCACAAGAGGACTTGGATAGTATTTCAGAAATCATTATGGATCAAATTAACACACATCATATTACGTTGTCAGATATTGCTATCAATAATTTGCTTGTTCACATTGCAATAGCATATAAACGGATTAAAAGTGGCTATCATGTTACCTTATATCAAACAGATATACAGGATATAGTGAAACAGAAGGAATATGAAGTTGCCAAAGAGATTGTTGAAAAGGTGGAAGACAAATTTAAGGTAACTTTTCCTGAAACAGAAATAGCATATATTGCTATTCACTTGTTAGGAACAAAAATGATATCACAGGCGAATGAGTCTGTTGAACAGGTGATGGATGAAGAAATTCTGCAAATCGTAACGGTTGCTCTTGAAAAGATTGAGAAGGAATTTAATCTTGGAATTAAGGATGACCAAGAGTTGATTCTAGGGTTAGGATTACATCTTAAGCCTGCTGTTAATCGGTATAAATTCGGGATGAATATAAGAAATCCGATGATCGAGGATATTAAAAAGAATTATCCGTTAGCTTTTGAAGCTGCAGTAATTGCTGGAATTGCAATTGGGGAACATACCGGTACGAATATTGATGAAAATGAAGTAGGCTATTTAGCACTCCATATTGGTGCGGCGATCGAACGCAGGAAATTAAAGTCTGGACCTAAACGGTGTTTAATTGTGTGTGCCTCTGGATTTGGTACCGCACAATTAATCTATTACAAATTGAAAACAAAGTTTGGTAAGGATTTGGATGTGTTGGGTACTACAGAATATTATAAGCTGAAAAACTATAATCTACATGAAATTGACTTTATTGTTAGCTCGATACCAATTCAAGATAAGCTGCCAGCACCTGTTATTGAAGTGAATGCAATTTTAGGGGATAATGATTTGAAAAAAATTGAGGAATTTGTATTGGAAAATAAGCAATCCGTACAAATGTACTTTGAGCAAGAACTGATGTTTTTACGGAAAAGGTTTCAATCGAGGGATGCTGTAATAGAGTTTCTGGACCATAAACTACGGCAAAAGGGATTGGTAGATGATACGTTTTTAGAATCTATTTATGAACGTGAAAAAGTTGCACCAACTTCCTTTGGTAATTTAGTAGCGGTTCCTCATCCGATTACTCCAAAAACCGAGAAAACATTTTTAACAGTATGTACGTTGGAGAAGCCGATCATGTGGCAAGACAAGCCTGTTCAATTTGTTTGTTTATTATGTGTGAAGAAAAATAGTGAAGAAGATCTCCAAGCGATGTATGATATGCTCGCTAAAGTAATCGACAATAGTACCATTGTACAAAAGCTAATTAAAGTAAAATCATATGAAGAATTCATGAATGTATTAATTGGATAATGGAAAACAAACTGGTGAGACAATGCTATGATCTCAGCAGTTTTTTGCGTATTCGACAAAATTCGGGTAGTGCCTGTCACTTGTCGAATTTCGACAAGTGACAGGCACCGACAAGGGAGCTTTAATCAACAAATTGGATGTAGTTTTGGGCTTTGTTGGGGTAGACAGCTTGCGTTGCGAGCCAGGTCCAGTAGAAGTCATAGTTGTTCATTCCAATTGTGCCTTCTAGGAGGATTCCAGTGGAAATTGTAGTTGGAAATGCAGCAATTTGCAATGCAGTGTTTGTGTCTATATCACGGACCGAAACGATACCATCCGTGATGTTAGTTACCTCAAATATACTATTTAAAGTTGTATCACACCCCTGTAACCTTGCTTCGATTTTTGCTATGTCTTCTAGAGGATTCAAATCTTTTTGGTGTAAGTTAGGATAGGAATGTAAAAATAACGCATTAAATATTTTTTCACATGTTTTTAATTCTTCTAATCCATCTTCTATACACTTTTCAACGGTGCTATACCAAGAGCAGCCAGAGCGTTTATCAAGCCAGTAGATAAATTTTTTTAATTGCTTTTGAAATATTTCAGATTTATTTTGTTTAAGGGAAATATCTAGATACATGGGGAAGCATGCATAAATGAATTCTTCCCACAGTTGGGGGTGAAATTCTTTCCATGATGGGGGACAATCATCTTCTAGGTGATCCGTAAGATATTTAGAGAAGATATAGAGAAAATCGTTCACGTGCTTACTTGATAAATTTTTCCGCTTATAAGCAATTAAATCATCTCCATAATATTCAACGAGGCCTCGATATCTCATATCAAATTGGGATCCTACATGTAATCTTTCCATAAATTCTTTGTGTTCATTGGGATCGGATATTGTTTTTACCCAAGCCCTCACCTGAAGTTGATCCGATTTGGAACCTTCTCCGGCATGTCCACTTTCGTCATGGAACATCCTAGAGTTCGTCATATACTTCATCTCCTTAATTATTAATTTTTAAAATGGGAAACAAACCGTGCAGAGGGGAGGTGAGTCGGGCGATACTAGAAGTTATTTATGGGGCATTCCTTTACTCCTTTCGTATTATTTAGAATAGTATAACATTAATTAATAATTTTTCCAATGATTGATGTGATAATCCTTCATCCCTACACTTTACACAAATTTCACACTCACTTATTAATGGTTTAAAAGTTATTGGTTACACTAAAAGCAAACGATGACATTCGCTAATCGGAGGTGTCGTATGCGCTTTTTGATGAAGGTATGTGTTTGTCTTGTTCCAGCTGTTTTGTATTTGGTTTAGAAGTTTAAAAGTATCCCTTTAAAGAAGCGAGGTGATTGTAAATGAAATATCTGAATTATGTCTATGAGGTGGATTGTCGTTACTTTCGAATAGTAAATAAAAATTTTGAGAAGCGGTTCTTGCACTCATTCTTTCGTAAAATCACTCACTTAGGCAGCGCTAGTTTTACTATTTCCATTGTATTATTCTTAATATTATTTTCAACAGGATCCACTAAACTTGCTGTTATTGCTAGTGGTATTGCTCTAGCCTTAAGTCATATACCGGTCATGCTAATTAAAAAATTCATTCCTCGAAAACGACCATATTTAGTTCTTCACGATTGCCATGTAACGGAGAATCCATTAACAGATTGTTCTTTTCCTTCTGGACATACCACAGCATTTTTTTCTATCATTATTCCATTTTGTTTCTATTATTCTGTACTTGCAATTATTCTTTTACCTTTAGGTTTTTTAGTAGGATTATCAAGAGTTTATTTGGGCTTGCACTATCCTTCTGATATTGTTTTTGGCTGTTTGTTAGGTAGTTTGGTAGGAAGCGTTTCGTTTATATTGGTATTTCAATAAAGGGGTTATGGAGGTTTGTTATGAAAATAGCTATATTCACAGATACATTTTACCCTGACGTAAATGGTGTAGCTAAAACATTAAAGCGTTTCACGGATTATTTACGTGACCAATCGATTGAATATCAAGTATTTGCACCAAAAAGTTCAAGTGGGGATATGTTAACGAGCCATGTTCACCGGTTTACTAGTTTACCGTTTTTTCTATATCCTGAGTGCAGAATTGCATTGCCGAATGTGGTTCATATAAAGGAAGAAATTCAAGCGTTTCAACCGGATATTATTCATGTCGCAACTCCATTTAATATGGGATTATTGGGAGTTCATTATGCTAAAAAATGGAATATTCCTATCGTAGGATCCTACCATACTGATTTTGATAAATATCTAGATTACTATGATTTTCCAGGCTTGAAGACGGTACTGTGGAGATATTTAAGATGGTTTCATCGACCACTCGAAAGAATATTTGTTCCTTCTCAAGTAACACTAGATCATTTGAAGACACAAGGATTCAGCGGTTTATCCATTTGGTCTAGAGGGGTAGACTGCTCTCAATTTCATCCGAATTTTGACCAGTCATTAATTAGAGAAAGATATGCCATTAAGGAAAAATATATTTTATTATATGTTGGACGCCTTGCACCAGAAAAAAGTGTTCAATTATTACCTAAAGTTGCAGAGCAGCTTCTAAATTCGATAAGTCATGATGTCCACTGGCTGATTGTTGGTGATGGGCCTGAAAGGATGGAAATAGAAAAAGCTTCTCCAGATCATATGACATTTACAGGATTTTTATCAGGAGAAGAATTGGCTCGAGTGTATTCCGCAGCAGATTTATTTGTGTTTCCATCGGCTACGGAAACATTTGGGAATGTTGTTCTCGAATCATTAGCGTCTGGTACGCCTGTAATAGCGGCAAATGCTGGTGGTGTTCGAACGATTATTAAAGATGGGGTGACTGGGGTTTTATGTGATCCAAAAAGCGTACCGGATTTTGCGAGTCAAATTACAACATTACTATTAGACGAGCGCAAACGAAAAATAATGCAGCTAAACAGTAGAGAATATGCACGATCTCAATCCTGGGATGCCATTTTTGAACAGTTATTGTTCGAATACAAAGAAGTAATAGCAGAAAGAATTCTAGTGAGAGCAATGTAGCAAGGCTAGATTCGACAAAAAATGAGAAGTGCCTGTCACTTGTCGAATTTCGACAAGTGACAGGCACTTCTACTTCTGCTTCTACTGTGATTTTTCTATTAATCTACGGTTACTGCTATGCTTTTTATTTTTAGGGATGGGGAGCCGATGTAGCCATAGCCTCCCATCGGTGAAAATTCTAAGTCTGTGCCTACTTTTTCGACGTCTTGTAGAACTTCAAAGAAGTTTCCTGCAATGGTCATTAGGTTGGTAGGTCCTGCGATTTTTCCGTCCTTGACGTAATAACCATTTGCGGCAACTGAAAAGTCACCAGAAATTTGGTTAGCACCAGAGTGAAGACCTGCTAGATTTGTAATGATCACACCTTCATCTAATGATTCGTACAGCTGTTCATAGGATTCTTCACCTGGAACAACAAAGAAATTGGATGGGCTGATGCCAACCGTTCCTTTGTAAGAAGATTTATACCCGTGTCCAGTCGAAGCTACACCGTCTTTTTTTGCTGTTTTTAAATTGTGGAAGTAGGTTTTTAGCTTTCCGTTTTCTACTATACTGATCTTTTTAGTTGGTACCCCTTCCGAATCAAATGTCCCACTTCGGACACCATCTGTTAATAATGGGTCATCTGTAAGTGTAACTGTTTCGGAGGCTATTTGTTCGTTCAGTTTTCCTTTTAATAAGGATTGATTCTTTTGTACGGCTTCAGCTGAAAACGATGATGCAAACGTTGCTAATAGTGCTGCCGCTGCACTGTTTTTAAAGACAACAGGATAGTTTTTGTTTGGATATGTTTTTCCGCCTAAATAACTTAAACTTTTCTCTACAGCTTGTTTAGCAATTTCATCGGCATCTAATGTTGAAAAGTCCTTTGTAATTTCGATGTGGAAGTCGGATTTAATTTCTTCATTTTCTTTTACAACGACAGAAAAGGCAACGAAAAAGAAATTATTGCGATCACTTAATGCGATTCCTTTATTATTATACAAAGCTTTTTCTACGGATTGATCTTGTAGTCCAGCATAATCGGATTGTACGACTCGTGGATCATATGCGTAGATCTTCTTTTCAACTTCTTGTAAAAAGGCAATTTTTTGCTCGGTGGTTACTTCATCTAATGAAGAGGAGTAAAAGTCTTTTTCTTCATAGGAAGCGTTCCCCTCGAACAATTCTTCTGGTTCATCTTCAATAAGTTCGGCATTTTCTTTTACACTGTCTAGTAAAAAGTGAACGGATTCTTCGTCTAGCTTTTCCGTATAAGCGTAGCCCATTTTTCCATTATAAAGGCCGCGAACAGACACCCCATTTACAGTTGAGGATTCGTATTCATCCACTTCACCTTTGAAAATTTGGCAGGCAAAGCTATCTTGCTTTTCATAATAAAGCTCTAATTCAGTAATACCAAGTTTCTCACCTTCTGTGAAAAGCTGATCTCGAAAAGTTGATAATTCCATTTAGTTTGCCTCCCTTCCGCCAACTGTAATTTCACTGACACGAACCATTGGTTGGCCAACATTAACTGGAATACTTCCACTTGATGCACCGCACATTCCAGCGCCATGTCCTAAGTTATTTCCAACCATATCAATCTTTTGAATTGTTTTTGCTCCATTGCCAATTAAAGTTGCACCTCGTAAAGGCTTGTCGATTTTTCCGTTTTTCACTAAGTAAGCTTCATTTATGGCAAAGTTATAATCACCAGTTGCAGGGCTAACGGAGCCACCACCCATATATTTTGCATAAATTCCATATTCGGTATTTTCTATAATTTCTTCTGGTGTTGATTCTCCAGGTGCAATGTAGGTGTTGGTCATACGTGATGTTGGTGCAAATTTATAGGATTCTCTCCGGCCAGAACCGGTTGATTCAGCTTGCATTCTACGAGCATTGAATTTATCAATTAGATATCCTTTTAAAATACCATTCTCAATTAGCACGTTTTTGCGTGCTTTTTCTCCTTCATCATCTATGTTGATGGATCCCCACTCATTTGTGATTGTTCCATCGTCAATATATGTAACAAGGTCTGAAGCTACCTTTTCGCCTACTTTATTGGCAAATACGGAATTGTTTTTAGCGACTGAGGATGCTTCTAGACCATGACCACATGCTTCATGGAAAATTACACCACCAAATTCATTGTCAATAATAACTGGGAATTTTCCACTTGGTGCTGGATCTGCATGTAGCATGGTAACTGCAATGCGCGCAGCTTCTTTTGCGTAATGGTTTAGATCAAGCCCTTCGATGAATTCAAATCCTTGGTGTGCACCTGGCCCGTAAAAGCCAGTTTGCATGTCTGTTCCATTTGTAGCAACAGCTTGAATGGCTAAGCGACTTCTAACACGCTTGTCTTCCGTAAAGGTTCCTTCTGAGTTGGCGATTAAAACGTTTTGTTCTTCATCCATTAGACTAATAATTGCCTGTGCGATGGATGAATCATAATTAGTTACGATTTCATTTGCGTTTCGCAGCACGTTTAGCTTTCGAGTTTTCTCCATATTGGTTGGCATGAACTGAATGGGGTGAAGTGTTTCTCGTTTTTGTGTTTCCATTGGCAACACGATGTTTCTTTCCGTTTTTGTTCCATGTATCGCTTGAGCGGCTGTTGTTGCTGCTTTTAGCAGACCTTCTTTTGAATTTTCATTTGTATAAGCGTATACACTATGTAGTCCTTTGAAAATACGGATGCCAATACCGAAATCACGTCCGGATAAGTTTTTTTCTAAACGACCACCTTGCAATGTCATATTGTTTGTGTAGCGATCCTCCACAAATACCTCCGAGAAATCCCCACCAGTCGTTAAAGCAGCAGATAAAACATCCTCAATTATAGACTTGCTGAGCATATGACCCCTCCCATTTTCATTTAATTTTATTAATTTTCTAAACTTATTATACAATAACGGGAGGTGCCTGTCACTTGTCGAAAATTCGACAAGTGACAGGCACCAGTCGAAATGACATATAAATAGAAAATAAAAAATAGTATAAGTATTGAAATAATTTGGATAAGGTGTTATATTGGTAACGAGTGACAGCGCTTACACATTTTAACACCATTTTAAAATTCTAATTTAAGGAGTGGGTTTATGTGAGTAACAAGGCGGTAGTATATGTCAAACCTGGTGAGGTAGAGGTACGGGATATTGGATATCCTGATCTTGTCTTGCGTGATGGACCTGGAGTTAATCCACTGAACGTAGGACGAAAGTGTAACCATGGTGTTATCTTAAAGGTGATTACTACAAATATATGTGGTAGTGACCAGCATATGGTTCGTGGTCGTACAACTGCCCCAAGCGGATTGGTTCTTGGTCATGAAATAACTGGTGAAGTGGTTGAAGTCGGAAGTGACGTAGAATTTATTGAAAAAGGTGATATTGTCTCGGTACCATTCAATATTGCGTGTGGACGATGTGTGAACTGTAGGAAGCAGGATACACATATTTGCTTAAATGTTAACCCTGATCGTCCTGGATCTGCATATGGCTATGTTGACATGGGAGGATGGGTTGGCGGACAATCCGAATATGTAATGGTTCCGTATGCGGATTTTCAGCTATTAAAATTCCCAGATCGTGAACAAGCATTAGATAAAATTCTAGATTTAACTATGTTATCTGATATTTTCCCAACTGGGTATCATGGAGCAGTGAGTGCTGGAGTGAAAACGGGTTCCACTGTATATGTAGCAGGTGCAGGGCCGGTTGGATTAGCTGCAGCTCATTCAGCACAAATACTAGGTGCATCTGTGGTTATTGTTGGAGACCTGAATGAAGCCCGACTTGAACAAGCTAGAAGCTTTGGTTGTGAAACAATTAACTTACGCGAGCATGATAATTTAGGTGAGCAGATTGAGGAAATACTTGGAGTACCTGAAGTAGATTGTGCAATTGATGCGGTAGGATTTGAAGCTAGTGGTCATGGAAAAGATGCTGGTGAAGCTCCTGCAACTGTATTGAACTCCATTATGGATGTCACAACAGCTGGTGGACGTCTTGGTATTCCAGGACTCTATGTAACTGGTGACCCGGGTGGAGTGGATAAGGATGCAAAGGAAGGTACGTTAAAGATTCGATTCGGATTGGGCTTTGCAAAAGCGCATATATTTGTAACGGGCCAAACGCCAGTGATGAGATATAATCGTGATCTCATGAAAGCGATTCTTAGTGGAAGAGCGCAAATTGCAAAAGCAGTAAATGCAACGTTAATTCCAATTGATGAAGCTCCAGATGGCTATAAAAAGTTTGATGGCGGGGTTTCTAGGAAATTTGTCATTGATCCGCATGGTATGGTTAAAAATAGAGTTGCTGCATCTGCTAGCGCACAAGCACGTTAATCTAAAATAATAATGGTTCTGGAAAGACCTACACTGAATGTACATACTTGTATAAAAGTGTAGGTCTTTTTTAGCAGAAAGAAAAAATAATAATTTCCTTTCCTACATAGGTGTAACGATGGATTTCATCTTAAAGGCGTAGAGACAAGTCGATTTTTCTATTAAGTTAATAGGCATGTATTTTTTTCTAGGGAATATAGTGTAATAGAAAAGATGGTACGAACTATGAAGAGCTGGCGACCATATTTTCTAAAATGATTTTTCTATATTAGAAAAGGGGTGTATGGGATTATGTCGGAGTTTTTAGCAGAACTTATTGGTACGATGATTTTAATTATTTTAGGTGGCGGTGTAGTTGGTGGAGTCGTTCTGAAAAATTCAAAAGCGGAAGGGGCAGGCTGGATCGTTGTAACAGTTGGATGGGGTCTGGCCGTTGCGATGGCCGTTTATGCAGTAGGTAGTGTATCGGGTGCACATATCAATCCAGCTGTAACACTTGGCTTTGCTTCCGTTGGCGAGTTTCCATGGGATAAGGTGCCATTATATGTTACTGCACAGATGATTGGTGCGATTATCGGTGCTGCTGTGGTTTATTTAGCTTATATAGCACATTGGCGCAAAACAGATGATCCAGCGGCAAAGCTTGCTGTATTTTCTACAGCTCCAGCAGAACGCAGTGTATTTGCAAACTTCCTAACAGAGGCAATTGGTACCTTCGTACTTTTGTTAGGTCTAATGTTTATCGGTGCCAATCAGTTTACTGAAGGGTTAAATCCACTGATAGTTGGTTTATTAATAGTTGCAATTGGAGTCTCACTAGGTGGTCCTACGGGGTATGCCATCAACCCAGCACGTGACCTTGGACCGAGGATTGCACATGCAATTTTACCTATCCATGGAAAAGGAAGCTCTGATTGGGAATATTCTTGGATACCAGTGGTGGGTCCATTATTTGGTGGTGTGTACGGTGCCGTGTTCTATCAAGCAGCTTTCTTAGGTGAATTTACCGTGTTATTCTGGGTGATGACTGTATTAGTATTAGCGGTTGTAGCTGCTGCAGTAAATGAGGATTTTAAAAAGAACGAAAATGTGGTTTCCGCAGATAAAGAAGCTGTATAATCGTAATTAATAATAAATAGGGAGGAGAAATTGATATGAGTGATACATTCATTTTAGCGCTCGACCAGGGAACGACTAGTTCTCGAGCGATATTATTTAACCATCAAGGACAAATTGTTGAAACCGCTCAGCGAGAGTTTGAACAGCATTTTCCAAAACCAGGATGGGTAGAGCATGACGCAAATGAAATTTGGACTTCCATTCTTTCGTGTATTGCTGAAGTATTGCGAAAGGCAGATGTGGATCCGAACCAAGTAGAGGGTATAGGGATAACCAATCAACGCGAAACAACGGTTGTTTGGGATAAACAAACAGGAAAGCCAGTGTACAATGCCATTGTGTGGCAATCCCGTCAAACGGCAGATATTTGTAAGGAACTTAATGAAAAGGGTTACAATGATCTGTTCCGTGATAAAACAGGATTGTTAATCGATGCCTATTTTTCCGGAACAAAAGTAAAGTGGATCTTAGATAATGTGGAAGGTGCTAGGGAGAAAGCTGAAAATGGAGATTTATTGTTCGGTACCATTGATACGTGGCTCGTTTATAAGCTCTCTGGTGGGAAAGCGCATGTTACCGATTATTCCAACGCTTCTCGTACATTAATGTTTAATATCTATGACTTAGAGTGGGATGATGAGTTACTTGATATTTTGACTGTGCCAAAAAGCATGCTACCTGAGGTGAAACAGTCCTCTGAGGTTTATGCTAAAACAATTGACTATCATTTCTTCGGTCATGAGGTGCCTATTGCGGGGATCGCTGGTGATCAGCAAGCTGCATTGTTCGGCCAAGCATGTTTTGAAACAGGAATGGCAAAAAATACGTACGGAACTGGATGCTTCATGCTCATGAATACTGGGGAAAAAGGTGTTAAATCTGATCACGGTCTGTTAACTACGTTAGCATGGGGAGTAGACGGAAAAGTAGAATATGCGTTAGAAGGAAGTATTTTTGTTGCAGGTTCGGCAATTCAATGGTTGCGTGATGGGTTAAAAATTATCGACAGTGCGCCTGAAAGTGAAGACTATGCGAACAAGGTAGATTCTACCGATGGAGTTTATTTGGTCCCTGCATTCGTAGGGTTAGGTACGCCATACTGGGATAGTGATGCACGTGGTGCGGTATTTGGCTTGACACGTGGTACATCGAAAGAGCATTTCATTCGTGCGACATTAGAGTCACTTGCTTATCAAACGCGAGATGTATTGGATGCGATGATCGCTGATTCTGGTATTAATCTAAAAACCTTGCGCGTCGATGGTGGTGCAGTAAAAAATAACATGCTCATGCAGTTCCAAAGTGACATTTTAGGTGTACCAGTTGATCGCCCAGTTGTTCAAGAAACAACTGCACTTGGTGCGGCTTATCTTGCTGGGTTAGCTGTTGGGTATTGGAAAGATAAAGATGAAATTGCCCAGCAATGGCAAAATGAAAAAACATTTGAAAATAATCTTGACGATGAAAGCCGGGATCAATTATATGCTGGCTGGCAAAAAGCAGTAGAAGCTACACGGACATTTAAATAAAAAAGGGGTCAGGTCCCTTGTCCCTCTCAAAGGATTGGGACAAGGGACCTGACCCCTATATGGGAGGGGAAACGATGAAAAAGATTATTAATGATCCTAATCAGGTTGTGCAGGATATGGTTGATGGTCTGGTAGCGGCATTTCCGAAAACAATGAAAAAGGTAGAAGGTACACTAGTTATAGCTCGGTCAGATGCACCGGTATCGAATAAGGTTGGGCTTGTTAGTGGTGGTGGAAGTGGGCATGAGCCTGCACATGCAGGGTATGTTGGAAAAGGGATGCTAGATGCGGCTGTTTGTGGGGAAGTATTTACATCACCAACACCTGACCAAGTTTTTGAGGCGATTAAGGCGGTTGATGGTGGAGCGGGAGTGTTTTTAGTTATTAAAAATTACACAGGAGATGTTCTCAATTTTGAAATGGCTGCAGAGCTTGCAGAAGCGGAAGGCATTCAGGTCGAGAAGGTTGTTGTGAATGATGATGTTGCAGTAGAGGATAGCTCGTTTACGACTGGAAGAAGGGGAATTGCCGGTACTGTGTTCGTGCATAAAATTGCAGGTGCCAAAGCGGAAAGTGGTGCGAGCTTAGAAGAGGTAAAGGCAGTAGCGGAAAAAGTTGTTGGTAATGTTCGTTCAATGGGAATGGCTTTGACGCCATGTATCGTTCCTGCAGCAGGTGAACCAAGCTTCAAACTAGATAATGATGAGATGGAAATCGGCATTGGTATTCATGGTGAGCCTGGGATTAATCGAACACAGATTGACTCAGCGGATGCGATTGCGACAGCGTTAACCGAAAAAGTACTGGAGGACCACGACTTTTCTGGTGAGGTTGCGGTCATGATTAATGGTCTAGGGGCTACTCCTGAAATGGAGCTTTTTATTGTAAATAAAAAGGTTCAAGAGATTCTTGCGGATAAAGGCATTTCGGTTTATAAAACGTTTGTCGGAGAATACATGACATCATTAGAAATGGCGGGTTGTTCGGTATCGTTATTGAAGCTGGATGATGAATTAAAAGAATTGTTAGATGCTGAGTCAGGTGCACCAGCATTTCGCATGTAAGGGGGAGATTCCGTGGAGTTTAATGTAGCAGATATGATCGAATGGTTCAACAAGGCCAATGAAAAAATACAGGAAAATAAGGCGTATCTCACCTCACTAGATCAACCAATCGGTGATGGTGACCATGGAATTAATATGGCTAGAGGTTTTCAAGAAGTAGCTGGAAAGCTATCAGAGAATGATTATACCGATATTTCTGCTATATTAAAGGAAGTTGCCATGACCCTGCTAGCTAAGGTTGGAGGTGCTTCTGGTCCTTTGTATGGAACGGTATTTTTGAAAATGTCCATGACACTAAAAGGAAGGGATGTTGTCGATGGAACTGCATTTACGAAGGGACTGGAAGATGCACTTGCCGGAGTGAAACAACGCGGGAAAGCAGAGACCGGTGAAAAGACGCTCGTTGATGTTTGGCAGGCAGTTGTGGAATATTTTCAAGCTGGTAATATTACTGCGGACGGATTGGTAGAAGTGGCTGCTAGGGCTAAGGAACGAACAAAAGATATGGTAGCTACGAAAGGGAGAGCTGCCTACTTTAAAGAGAAATCAAAAGGGCATATTGATCCAGGATCGGCATCTTCGTATTTGGTTTTTGAGGCATTAGCTGATGTGATGAAGGAGAAGCACTAAATGGAGTATGTAGGTATCGTGCTCATATCTCATAGTTCTAAAATTGTAGAAGGACTGAAGGAGTTAATCCAGCAGGTGATTACGGATGTGCCGATTGAAATTGCAGGGGGAACGGATCAAAATGAAATTGGCACAAGTATCGAAAAGATTATTTCTGCAATAGATGCTGCGGATCAAGGAAAAGGTGTGACCGTTTTTTATGACCTAGGCAGTGCGAAAATGAATGCCGAGATGGCGATAGAAATGGTTGATGGCAATGTTCGGGTTGTTGAAGCTCCACTAATAGAAGGAGCTTATGTAGCTGCAGTAGAATCAAATATGGGAAAAAATTTAACGGAAGTTTGTGAAGCTGTGGAGAAGGAATTTTAATATACGCAAATATAATTTGAGAGTCGTCCTATATGTGGGGCGACTCTTTTTTGGGACGGTGGACCCGACCCCATGTCCCATCCCCCCGACCCCGACAGTGAAAAAATGTTTTGACATCTTTCTTAAAATGAGTTACATTACTAAAGGCGAACGATTTAAAGTTAACTAATTATAATATTCGTGTTTAGGGGTGTGTACCATGGAGAATATATTTGATTATGAAGATATCCAATTGATTCCACGAAAATGCGTAGTAAATAGTAGGTCTGAATGTGATGCGAAGGTTACTCTTGGTGGCCATACATTTAAGCTACCAGTAGTGCCTGCGAATATGCAGACAATTATTGATGAAACTATCGCCATTTATTTAGCTGAAAATGGTTATTTCTATATCATGCATCGGTTTGAACCGGAGAAGCGTACTCATTTTATAAAAGATATGAAGTCGCGAGGATTAATTGCTTCGATTAGTGTTGGAGTAAAAGCGGAGGAATATCAATTTGTGGAAGAGATTGCTAAGGAAAATTTAGTCCCAGAGTTCATTACGATCGATATTGCACATGGGCATTCGAATGCAGTCATTGAAATGATTAAGCATATAAAGAACCATTTACCAGAGACGTTTGTTATTGCTGGTAATGTTGGGACACCAGAAGCGGTTCGGGAGTTAGAAGAGGCTGGCGCTGATGCAACAAAAGTTGGGATTGGACCTGGAAAGGTTTGTATTACAAAAATTAAAACTGGATTTGGAACTGGTGGCTGGCAACTAGCTGCAGTTAAGGCATGTGCTGAGGTTGCGACAAAGCCGATTATTGCTGATGGAGGAATCCGTACACATGGAGATATCGCAAAATCAATTCGCTTCGGAGCAACTATGGTGATGATTGGATCCTTGTTTGCGGGTCATGAGGAATCACCAGGTGAGACAGTTGAAATCGATGGATTATTGTATAAAGAGTATTTTGGTTCTGCTTCTGAATATCAAAAAGGTGAAAAGAAAAATGTAGAAGGTAAGAAAATGATCGTGGAGTATAAAGGGAACTTACAGGATACCTTAACCGAGATGGAGCAGGATCTACAATCTTCTATTTCTTATGCGGGTGGTACGACATTGGATGCAATTCGTGAAGTGGATTATGTTGTCGTGAAGAATTCGATTTTTAATGGAGACCGTATTTAAATAATTGGAATAAGAAAAAAGCTGTTAGAACAGGGATTATCTCAACCGTTCTAACAGTTTTTTTAGTGTATAGAAAATTATAAAATAGTCAAGATGTGGATAACTACACGATAGCCATGTCCAGCACCTGCGCCTACGCCTACGTTTTTGTTCGTATTTTTTAAAATTTCTAATAGGTAAAATCGTATTAAGTTTCAAATTAAGAGAATCATAGAAATGATCGTTGAGAATAAGACTAATATCCCCCCTGCTATTAGTAAAGGATAACGGATTGGTAAGTTAATAGAAGAAATAGAGGGGGTAAGCTCTTTTCTTTCAACCTGATTAACAACTTCTTCTGTTTTGCTAATTTTTTTGAAAAAATATTTAAAATTATGAATGAAGCCTTGAAAAAATCCTACGTGTATAAGCAGCATAACTGAACCGATAACAGTAACAACTAATGCACATGCAAACAATATATTAATCCAATGAAGGATATTAATAGATCTATAAAATAGCATGGTTAATGGTAGTGAAAGAACCACCGTTATGAATATGATCAACAAACTTGCTTTTTTCATTGCAAATCCCCGTTTCTAAAATCAAATCTATGTTTTCATTATATGTACAATTTAAATATTAATCTAGTCATTATTCTGAAAATGTGTTAAACTATCAATTAATTAAATTTTTCTTTGAATTTTGAATAAATGGAAAACAGTGGAATTTTGAAGTAATGAATGAAGGGGTATCTTAGCTGCCCACTTCATTCATAATATTTTATCAACCCAGACATAGGTTAAATTAGAAAAAGGTACATAAATGTTTTGGGTGGAAAAGGAGGGAAGAAAATCATTTTAAATAAATTATTACTAGAACTCTCTATAAAATCTAAGAAATAGCAATTAAATAATCAGAACATTCAGTTCTGTTAAAAAACTTTTATCCAAGGGGGAAATAATGTGAAGAAGTTTTTATGGTTTTTATTGATAGCCACTTTTATGGTTTTTGTAGCTGGATGTGGTTTTGGGGATAATTCAGAAGATGCGACTTCAGATAATGATAATTCGTCATCTGAAACGGATGATGGAGATACTTCTGAAAGCGCCATTGAAGGTGATAAGGTTATTAATCTAGTTTCAACAGCAGACATTCCGACGTTAGATTCTGCCCATGCACATGATGGTGTAGCATTTACAGTACTTAACAACGTAAATGAAGGACTTTACCGTAGTAATGAGAACCATATTCCAGAGTTAGCAATTGCTGAGGATCATCAGGTTAGTGACGATGGTACAGTTCATACATTTACATTACGTGATGCGCAGTGGAGTAATGGTGAACCTGTTACTGCTCACGATTTTGAATACTCATGGAAACGTATTTTTGAGGTCGTTGGACATTACAATGTTATGTTTGAGACAGCAGGCATTAAAAATGCATCCGCTATCATTGATGGAGAAGCATCACCAGATGAGTTAGGTGTTGTAGCAGAAGATGATAAAACATTAGTCGTTACACTGGAAGGTCCTAATTCCTTGTTCACTCAATTATTGACTTTTCCGGTATTCTTACCACAAAACCAAGCATTTGTTGAAGAAATGGGAGATGAATATGGAGTAGAAGCAGATAAAATTTTATTTAATGGACCATTTGTTCTTGAATCATGGCAACATGATCAAGGGTGGACATATAAAAAGAATCCTGATTACTGGGATGCTGATGCTGTAAATCTTGATGGAATTAATGTGAATGTGGTTAAAGAAATATCTACAGCGGTTAATCTATGGGAAACAGAAGCGGTTGATCGAATTACCATTTCATCTGCCTATGTAGACGAATATAGGAACGATGAAAGCTTTAATAATGAAGTAATCGCATCCATCGTGTTTATGCGATTCAATCATAATCTAGAACATTTCCAAAATGCTAATATTCGTAAGGCGATTGATATGGCAATTGATAAAGAAGGTTTAACTAGTACTATTTTGAATAATGGTTCTGAACCTCTTTATTCTTTAGTACCTTATGAATTCTCATACTCACCAGATGAAGAAAAAGATTTCCGCGAGTTAAATGGTGAATTTAATCAAGGTTCTGCAGAAGATGCTCAAGCATTATGGGAGCAAGGACTATCTGAAATTGGAAGTGATGGATTTGAATTTGCTCTAACAGTTGCGGACGATGACAACCATGTGAAGAGTGCTGAATTTATAAAAAATCAGCTTGAAACAAATTTACCTGGTATTACAGTTGAAATAAAAACAGTACCATTTGAAGCACGTTTGGAACAAGAAAAAGCAGTCGAATACGATATGGTAGTTTCGACTTGGGGGCCAGATTATGGAGATCCAATGACATATATTGATATGTGGGTAACGGATGGCCCAGCTAACCGCATGGACTACTCTGATGAAGAGTTTGACAGCTTGGTTGCACAAGCTAAAGTGGAAACTGATGCAGCGGTACGTTATCAATTAATGCTAGATGCGGAGAAACACCTACTTGATGAAATGCATATTGCTCCACTTTATCAACGTGCTGATGCAATACTCACACGTCCAAACATCAAAGGTCTTGTTCGCCACCCTGCGGCACCAGAATTTGAGTATAAATGGGTAGATGTAGAGTAATTTGATGGATAAAAGGGGGCGTATGTTGTGCCCTCTTTTTTTATTTTACAGATAGATTGTGTGAATTTTTAAGTTACATAAGTGCAATGAAGGCTTTATCCAAGGCAAAAACCCAGTTTTCTAATGATTATATCGAACGAGAGGTGAGAATGTGCTCAAATTTATTTTGCAACGCCTAGGTTATATGGCGATTACCTTATTAATCATTATCACTATTACGTTCTTTCTAATGCAGCTTTTACCGGGTACTCCCTTTAGTAACCCGGAAAAACTAAGTGATAGACAAATTGAAATAATGAATGAAAAATATGGATTGGACAAGCCATTGGCGATTCAATATTTCACGTATTTAGGTAATCTACTACAAGGTGATCTCGGTATTTCCTTCCAGTCCCAGGGTCGGACTGTTAATGCTATGATTGCTGAGCGAATTGGTCCGTCTGCTCTAATTGGCGGACAAGGTGTTGTAATTGGCCTTGTATTAGGTTTAATTTTAGGGATAATCTCAGCGCTTAAGCATAATACCATTTTTGATTATGGATCGGTATTTGTTGCGGTATTAGGAATGTCTATCCCATCGTTTGTTTTTGCAGCATTAATGCAGTATTTTATCGGTGTGAAATGGGGCTTGCTGCCAGCTGCACTATGGAAGGATTATAGTTATTCAATTATGCCTTCATTAGCATTATCGGTTTTAGTTACTGCAACGGTAGCTAGGTTTATCCGCTCTGAAATGCTAGAGGTTCTTGGACAAGATTATGTCAATACAGCACGAGCCAAAGGAATTAAAGAATTCAGTGTGATTATTCGACATGTTTTACGTAATGCACTGATTCCGGTAGTTACGGTTTTAGGGCCACTAGCGGTAAGTATTATGACGGGAACTCTTGTTATCGAAAAAATATTTGCAGTTCCTGGTTTAGGAGAGCAGTTTACGCTATCTATTTTAGTCAATGATTATAGTGTCATTATGGGAATTACGTTATTTTATAGTGCTTTATTTATTTTCGTGATATTTTTAGTTGATATTTTATATGGTATTTTGGATCCACGTATTAGCATAGGGGGAGGGAAAAAAGATGTCAGATAATCGTCAGGAAATAACAGATGATCTGTTTGTACATGAACCCCTTGAGGAAGGGAAAGCAGAAGAAATAGCAAATCCCCCCTCGAATTTTTGGAAAGAAGCTACGGTTCGATTATTAAAAAATAAGGGAGCAGTAATCGGTCTAATCACAATTATTGTGATCTCGATATTAGCAATTTTTGGACCACTGATGAATGAATATGATTATAGAGAGCAGGATTTGCTACGTTCTAATTTACCACCACTTGCTGCTGGATTAGAATGGCTTGGACTTGATGGTACGAATTCTCATCATACAAATGTATATGAGGAAAGGTCTATCACAAATGCTCCAGCATGGTTTGGTACCGATGAATTTGGTCGGGATTTATGGACAAGGGTGTGGAAAGGAACGCAAATATCCTTATTTATTGCTCTAACTGCAGCTTTCTTAGATTTGATGATTGGAGTTATCTACGGTGGAATCTCAGCGTATTACGGAGGTAAAGTGGATGACTTTATGCAACGAATTGTAGAGGTTTTGGTAGGGATACCGAACCTAATTCTTATCATTTTATTTATCCTTATTTTAGAGCCAGGAATTACATCGATAATTTTAGCAATGGTTATCACTGGCTGGGTTAACATGTCAAGGATTGTCCGTGGGCAGATCTTACAATTAAAAGGACAAGAGTTTGTGCTTGCATCTCGAGCACTGGGAGCATCACACAATCAATTAATGTGGAAACATTTAATCCCAAATGTTATGGGGCCAATTATTGTTACGTTGATGTTTACGATTCCGACAGCTATTTTCTTTGAGGCCTTTTTAAGCTTCATTGGACTAGGGCTACAGCCACCACTAGCATCATTGGGAACCTTAATCGAGAATGGCTATCAGGAAATGAGGTATTTTTCCTATAAACTGATCTTCCCAGCTATAATTATCAGTGCAATTATGATTAGTTTTAATGTCTTAGGGGATGGCCTACGAGATGCGCTTGATCCAAAAATGAGAAAATAACAGAGGAGGACAACCATGACTGATACCATTTTATCTGTTGAAAACCTTGATGTTTCTTTTCAGTCATACAATGGCCTTATCAAAGCAGTACGTGGAGTAACCTTTGACTTAAAGAAAGGAGAAACATTAGCCATTGTTGGCGAGTCTGGGTCGGGTAAGTCAGTGACGGCTAAAAGCATCATGCAATTACTCCCAAAGAAAACAACGGTAATTAATAATGGTTCCATTGTTTATGAAGGAAACGACCTTTTAACATATAGCAAAAAAGAAATGGAAAAAATTCGTGGATCAGAAATTTCCATGGTATTTCAAGATCCGATGACTTCCTTAAATCCAACGATGAAGATTGGAAAGCAAGTAATGGAAGGAATACTTAAGCATAAAAAAATCAGTAAGAAAGAAGCGTTTGTTCGAGCGAAAGAATTATTAGAACTTGTAGGGATTCCTAATGCAGAAGAACGTATGAAGTCTTACCCACATGAATTCTCAGGAGGGATGAGACAACGAGTTATTATTGCAATGGCATTAGCGAGTGATCCAAGTGTTTTAATTGCAGATGAACCTACTACTGCACTGGATGTAACCATACAAGCACAAATACTAGATTTAATGAAAAATATCCAAAAAAAGACTGGTACGTCTATCTTAATCATTACGCACGATTTAGGTGTAGTAGTTAATATGGCTAAGCGTGTTGCTGTTATGTATGCAGGGCAAATCGTTGAAACAGGTACGCTTGAGGAAATCTTTTATGATTCTAAACATCCTTATACATGGGGACTCATGCAATCTATGCCAAAGTTACATCAGGATCGTTCGGTACCACTTATTCCTATTGCTGGTTCACCACCTGATGTGAGCAAATTACATGATGGGTGTCCATTTGCTGCCAGATGTCCATACGTAATGAAGGTTTGTCATAATCACATGCCAGACCAGTCTACTATTTCAGGTACACATTCGGTTTCTTGTTGGTTACAAGATGAAAGGGCTCCTCACGTTGAAAAGCCTGAACTTGGAGGGAATAACGTTGACAAATCAAAAACTAGTTGAAGTAAAAAACCTAAGAAAACACTTTAAAATGGGTAAAAAGCAGCTTAAAGCTGTTGATAATATAACCTTTGATATTTATGAAGGGGAAACTTTAGGTTTAGTTGGTGAATCTGGTTGTGGGAAGTCAACGATTGGAAGAACAATATTAAACCTGTACCAAGCAACGGATGGACAGGTTATTTATAAGGGAAGAAATTTGCAAGAAAATCTATCAACTAAAGATAGGAAGTATTACCAAGAAAAAATGCAAATGATTTTTCAGGATCCTTATTCCTCTCTAGATCCAAGAATGACAGTCTTAGACATTGTGAGTGAAGGGTTAAAAATTCACCGACCAGATATGGACAAGAAGGAAATGAGCGATCGAGTATACGATTTACTAGAATTGGTAGGCTTAAATAAAAATCATGCCAAACGTTATCCGCATGAATTTAGTGGAGGTCAGCGCCAACGTATTGGTATCGCTCGTTCATTGGCGGTTAATCCGGAGTTTATTATTGCTGATGAACCCATTGCCGCACTAGATGTTTCGATTCAGGCTCAGGTGGTGAACTTGTTAAAAGAGTTACAAAGAGATCGTGGCCTCACTTATTTATTCATTGCCCATGACTTATCGATGGTGAAATATATAAGTGATCGTGTTGCGGTAATGTACCTTGGGAAAATGGTGGAGTTAACCACTAGTGAAGAGTTATATGAAGATCCGCTACATCCTTATACAAAAGCTCTTTTGTCAGCTGTCCCTATACCTGATCCTAAAATTGAGCAACAGCGTGAGCGTATTATTTTAACTGGAGATATCCCTAGCCCAATTGATCCACCAAGTGGCTGCAGTTTTCGAACAAGATGCCCAATGGCCAAGGAAATTTGTGCAGAGATAGTTCCAGAGTGGAAAGAAGTTAAAAAAGATCATTATGTTGCATGTCACTTGTACTAGGTTAGAAAAGTGGTAGATTTATGATTGCTCCTCTTTGTGAGACTATTACCAGTCACACGCAGGAAAAAAAGCTGAAATATAAGTTGTTAGATCGATAGATAACTACTCTATGATTTAACAACTTTTTCTGCATATTTGTCGATAGATATCATAGTCAAAATGTTACATAACGTGATAACTCCTGAATTATAAAATCCTTTAAGAAAGTGTTATAACGGTAGGATATTTCCTTTGTATGAATAATAAAGTAGAAAAGAGGTTCAAACATGACAAATAAAGTTTTTATGGGAAGCTTTGAAGAATATGCTCGTAAACTAATACGTGATTATCAAATACCAGGTGTTTCCATCGGTTTAAATCAAGGTGGAAAATCTGTCTATTATCAAGGGTTGGGGTATCGAGATATAGACAATAGTTTACCAGTAACTGGTGACACAGTTTTTGGAATTGCATCTATTACCAAATCGTTTACAGGAGTAGCGATTATGAAATTACAAGAAGCTGGAAAATTATCAGTACATGATGAAGTAGTTGATCATTTACCAGAATTTAAAACAACAGATCCTGAAAGAACTGCACAAATGACCATTCATCACTTTTTAACCAATTCATCTGGGCTTCCACCATTACCTTCTCTTATATATGCCAACAAGCGTAGCATGGATAAAGATCCTTCTAAGGATGATTATCCAGGATTAACTATTTCAGAAAATGTATCTCAAGGTCCAATTGATACGTACGAAGAGTTAATGAACTTTATCGGAAAATTAGACTTTGAATTGTTAGGATCTCCTGGTCAACATTTTAGCTATTCAAATGACGCTTTTGCATTGCTAGGAGCAATTATTGAGCGAGCAAGTGGGCAATCATATGAATCATTTGTAAAAGATAATATATTAGTACCTGCTGGTATGAGAAATACCACATTCGATCTTAATGATTTAAACGAACATGATGACATTACGATGCTTTATGCATCAAAAGAAATGGATGGCAAAACGAATGTATATTCGGCACCTGTTTGGTGGGATGCTCCTGCTATGCGGCCTGCTGGCTACTTGAAATCTACTGTTCATGATATGCTGAAATATACAGAAATATATCGTAATAAAGGTGTTGTAAACGGAGTACGTATTATCTCAGAAAAAAGTGTAAAACAAATGATTTATCCTTATATTGAGGCAGAGCCAGGTAAATATTACGGCTATGGTTTAATGATAACACCGGATTACTATGGGAATACATTAATAGAGCATGGTGGAAACTTAAAAGCGATTGCTTCTTTCATGTGTATTATTCCTGAAAAAGGGGTAACTGGTGTCGTATTAACTAATCTTGCTGGTGTACCTGCTACTAGTCTATTAATGGGAGCATTAAATGATTTTCAAAGTAGAGAAGTAACAGCATCTCATAAGAACCTTGAAGAAGTCGACATATCTTTAGAACAATTACAAAAATATGTTGGTACATATACATCAAATGAAGGAATGCAAGTAACAATTGGTGTTAAAGATGGCAAACTAACATGTTTCACTCAAGGATCCTATCATTCTATTCGGTGCGTAGGAGAGGATATTTTTGTTGTTCAGTTGAAAGACCAGGAAGAAACAATCCGCTTCATTACAGACCATAATGGAAAAGTAGATCGAATCGGATACCATTTCAGACAATTTCCAAAATCCCAAGAATAGGGGTTGCTGAACATAAAGAGTTTGCTTTTCTTAGAAAATAATGGGGCTGTTTTAGATTCATAATGTTTCATTGCACATGCAATAAAGATGATTCAACAGTTGTTACCGTAGGATGTGAGTTATAACAACATTATATGGTTGACAGTATTACATTATCTTAAGGACAATACTATGGAGGGAAGACATTCTATATTTGTGTACATAGACTAAAGCTCTAAGCCATAAGTCAATTAGAAACAAAATAACTGCATGTAGGTAATCCATCTTAAAATATATTCTAGATGGATGGAAATTACAAACACGTTATCTATCTAATCAGAGCCCTTATTTGATTACAGACAAAACAAGAGAAAGGAGCTATTAACATGACGACAAATTCCGACAAATATCGAGGAGTGACAGGCACCTTCCAATATTTGCATGATAATCCAGAGGTGAGTTGGGAGGAGTTTGGTACGACGGATTATATTCGGGGGCTTTTTGAGGGTCGTGATGATTGTAGAATTACGACGTTTGAGGGTTCTCCGGGATTGGTTATTGAGATTGGACAGGGAAAGCCAGTTATTGGGTTACGGGCTGATATGGATGCATTATGGCAGGAAGTCGACGGTAAATTCCAGGCTAACCATTCCTGTGGGCATGATGCACATATGACAATCGTGATCGGGACGTTATGGAGGCTGTTAGAAAATGGTTATCCAGATAAAGGTACGTTCCGGTTTATTTTTCAGCCTGCTGAGGAAAAAGGGACAGGTGCATTAGCATATGTTGAAAAAGGAATCGTAGATGATGTTGAATATCTATATGGAATGCATTTACGACCAATCCAAGAACTGCGTTATGGCCAGTTTGCGCCAGCTATACAACACGGGGCAGCACGATTTTTGCAAGGAACGATTCGTGGAGAAGATGCCCATGGTGCAAGGCCCCATTTGAATGCCAATGCAATCCAGGTTGGTAGTGAGCTTGTCCAACAGTTAAATAATATTCATATGGATCCGATGGTTCCTTATTCAGTTAAAATGACAAGCTTTCATGCTGGTGGGGAAAGCTCCAATATTATCCCAGGGAACGGTACGTTTTCTCTTGACGTTCGGGCACAAACAAATGAAGTAATGGCTGCATTAACGGAAAAAATTGAGGATATAGTCAACATGCTGTCTGCGTATCATGGAGTGGAGATTAAGTTAGAAATTGGTGCAAATATTGCTGCAGCTGTAATCAATGAGGAAGCAATTGAAATCATGGAAGAAGCAATTATTCAAACAGCTGGAGAAGCAAAATTAGCACCTATGATTACGACAACTGGTGGGGATGATTTTCATTTTTATACAATTAAACGACCGAATATAAAGGCAACCATGCTTGCAATTGGCTGTGATTTAGAGCCAGGACTGCATCATCCAACAATGACATTTAATCATCAAGCGATTCCAGAAGCTATTAACGTGTTGACGAGAGCACTTATACATACTGCTGAGAAAAACTAAGGGGGAATGTTTATGCATGAAAACATTGAAATCCGACGATTAACTACAATGGAGGAATTGTATCACATGCAAGAAGTAGAGGAAGCTGTTTGGCAGGCACCACCTACACCAGTTCATCAGACGTACACGGCATCTTATAACGGTGGATTGATGCTAGGAGCCTATGATGGGGAAAAGATGATTGGCTTCCAATACAGCTTTGCAGGCTTTGATGGGAAAAATCCTTATCTTTGCTCACATATGCTTGGAATTTTGCCGGAATACCGGCGTGGTGGACTTGGAGTAAAAATGAAACTAAAACAAGCTGAGATAGCAAGAGAATTAGGCTATGACATGATGACATGGACCTTTGATCCGTTGGAAAGCTTAAACGCATATTTGAATTTGCATAAGCTTGAGGGTGTGGGTGCATCCTATAAGGTCAATCATTATGGCATGATGGACGATGGCTTGAATAAAGGGCTTCCTACTGATCGGATTCAAATCGAATGGTGGTTGAACGAGGATAAGAATGATCAACGTCCTGTATTTGATAAGGGTGCGGTGCTCCTTCGTATGGATGATCGTGATGAGCCAGCTGTAACCGAATATTTTTCCGATGAATTCTTGGATACCTCTCAACCTGCTTGGTTTGTGGCTATACCGGAAAAAATCCAAGATATGAAAAGAACGAATCCAGAGCTTGCAATCAAGTGGCGCTATGAAACTCGAAAAGTGTTTGTAGAACTATTTGCGAATGGATACAAGGCAACAGATTTGATCCGAAAAGATGTGGGAAGTTATTATTGTTTTTCCCGTAAGTAAGAATGTAAAAGCTTCTTGCCGTAAATAAATGCTCGATACAAGCTAAGTTTCCTAAATAGGAGGTAAATATATGGCTATTCCAATTCAGAAAATTATTTTACGAAAGTTGAAGATGACATTAAATGATCCTTTTACAACAAGCTTTGGCACGATGCAGGAGAAAGAATTTTTTATTGCAGAGGCTATTGATTCAGGTGGTAATCGAGGATTTGGTGAGTCTGTTGCGTTTACGGTTCCGTGGTATAGTGAAGAATCGGTACAAACAAATTTCCATATCATGGATGATTTTTTAATAAAGATGCTACAAGAAAATGAGATTGACCACCCGAATGATGTATTAGATATTTTTTCACCAATCAGACGAAATAATATGGCTAAATCTACGTTAGAAGGTGCAATATGGGATTTGTATGCCAAACGCGAAGGGATACCTTTAGCTCAGCTTCTAGGCGGAGAAAAAACGGAAATCGATGTTGGAATTAGTATAGGCATTCAACCGACCGTTGCAGATTTGATAAACACGATTGATCACTACGTTAAAGAAGGGTATAAGCGGATTAAATTAAAAATAAAACCAGGTTGGGATATCGAGGTCCTACGTGAGGTTCGGAGACATTTTCCAAACACATTAATCATGGCGGACGCGAATTCTGCTTACACATTAGATGACGTGGATCATTTGAAAAAATTAGATGAGTTTGACCTAATGATGATTGAACAGCCGTTAGCGCATGATGATATCGTTGATCATGCGAAGCTTCAAGCAGAAATAAATACACCAATTTGCTTAGATGAAAGCATTCATTCATTGGCAGATGCTCGCAAAGCGGTGGAGCTTGGAAGCTGCAAAATTATTAATGTGAAGATTGGGCGTGTTGGTGGATTACGGGAAGCAAAACGAATTCATGATTTTTGTCAGGAGCAGGATGTACCGGTTTGGTGCGGTGGCATGTTAGAAGCAGGGGTTGGTCGTGCCCATAATATTGCATTAACGACACTACCTCAGTTTACCATGCCAGGAGATACGGCGGGATCATCGCGGTATTGGAAAAAAGATATTATAAAACCAGAGGTTGTCGTGGAAAATGGAGTTATTAAGGTACCGGATAAACCCGGGATTGGGTATGATATGGATGATGAAGCATTAGAACAATTTACGGTTGAGAAGAAAGAATATGTTTTTTAATCAAAAGCTATCTTTACTTGGCAGATAGGAAAGTATAAACTTTCCTATCCTGCATAAGTGCAACTAAGTCATTCACCATAAAGGCTTGGCGAATGCCAAGTTTTATAATTGCTATTAGTCTAGAAATATAGGAAAATATAGGTATAGGAAGTGGATGGTTGTCCACAAAATTAGGGGGGATCCATATGCTAGTCAAAAATGATTATGTGAATAAGAAAGATGTCGTGTTTGTGAAAGAAAATGACAGCATTGAGAGTGTTATGCAGAAGCTGGAAGAGTCCGGTTATAGATGTATCCCTGTACTAGATGAAGCTGGTAATAAGTATGTTGGAAATATTTATAAAGTGGATTTATTGGAATATGAAATAGATCACTCGTTAGTAGGTAGCCTATCTGATCTGATTACTGACCGTGAAGATAGCTTTGTTAAAGAAGATGACGCATTCTTTAAAGTGTTTTCTTCCATTAAAAAATTGCCATTTTTAGCAGTAGTTGACGATGATAAGGAATTCCTTGGAATTTTAACGAATGGGAATGTGATCCAAGTACTTGAAAATGCATGGGGTGTTCATAATGGTAGTTATTCCTTTACCATCGGAACGATTGAATATGCAGGTGTATTGCGTAAAATGTTAAAAGTCATAAATAAATACTGTAACGTACAAAGTGTTATTTCCTTAAATAATAATTCTCAATATGTAAGACGAGTTTGTATCGTCCTACCAAAAGACGTGGATGAAAAATTAGCAAAAGAAATCGAAATGGACTTAGACAAACATAACTTTACCGTAACCCATATTGAAAAATTGAATTAATAGGTGCCTGTCACTTGTCGAATTTTGGCGAGTGACTGGCACCTTTTCTGTTTTATTTGCTATTTGGATATTTATCGAACTTGGGCGAGAAGACTCCTTCCTCAAAACGAGACAGTGTTTAGGTGGGGGAGGATGTCAATCTTCATCAAAGAATTCAATTAGTCCGTCTGTGATGGCTTCTGCTACTTTGTTTTGATAGGTTTCTGTTTGAATCGTATCTAAATTATCGGGATTCGACATGAAACCTAGTTCTAGTAAAACGGACGGATTTTGATTTTTTCGTAAAACGAGATAGCCTGTTTTACGTATGCCACGATCCTTAATGTCTACATGTTGCATCAGACTTGTGTGAATCGATTTTGCGAGATCAAAGCTTGTATCATGATAGTAATAGGTATTAAAGCCATTAACACTTGTATCTGCAAATGAATCAAAATGCAGACTTATAAATGCATCAGCTTGATGCTTGTGACTTGTGTGAATCCGTTGATCTAGTGAAACAAAATCATCATTCTCACGAGTAAATACAACATCAGCTCCTGCGTGTTCTAGGTGTTCAGCTACTTTTTCGGCAGTAGTTAAAGTTAGTTCTTTTTCTTCGATTCCATTGGCAATTGCCCCAGCATCTTTTCCACCATGTCCTGGATCAATAACAATCTGGTAATCTTCTAATAATTCATCCGTAATCTCAAGTGCTTCATTCGATACTTGCTCATTTCGCGCTTCTACTTTTTTTAATGGACCATCGATATGTTCACCCTCTGGTAAATCAATAAATAAGGGTTCACTTCCGATGAAGTCCGATACTCGGAAATAATCCTCTGTCATTTCATCCGTGGATTCACTTTCGGGATTTTCTGTTTCTTGGTTAGTAGACTCATTACTTTTCTTATCCTCAGGATCATTGTTATTATCTGCTTCTGTATCTTCCTCAATAAAAATTAAATATCGAGAGGAAACCCATACGGATTCCCCATTATAAAAAGTTTTCACCCAACCGTCCTCTTCTTCAAATATTCGTAATCGATCACCTTCTTCAAGCTGACCAATTATCTTCGTTTCATGACTTGGTCCTGTTCTCATGTTTAAAAAAGAAGTATCTACTTCAAATAATTGTCCATTAGCCTCTGCACTAGAGATTAGTGTAGGTCCAAAGAAGAATAGTGTAAAAAAGAATCCAGTAACGAGAATGCGATTGAATAGTTTTTTCATGATTTTTCATACCTTTCCAGTAGATTAATAGTTTAGTAGAAGGATGGACAAGGTTGATAGATTTTAAACATGGTTTTGATTTTTTTTCTACTAAACATGGAAAGGTGCACGAAATTTATCCCGCATGTAACGGGCAGTAAGCCCCCCACTTCAAGACGTTGAAGTGAAGAAGGATAAGTGGGGGATCAACTGCCCGTAAATGTCCGATTGGTTCAACTAACATTCAGTGGGGAATGAAGAAAACCCCCACTGAATGAAGTTTCACTTTATTCTCCTTTGCAAGAATGAGGAGGAGATATAAATAGAACTAGCCATAACATACAGGGGGGATCTGTATCTTATGGCTAGCTGTTATAAAAGAGTTAAATTAACTTAAGATCATTTCAATTAACCTATTTAATCCTTCGACTCAGTGTTGAAAAATTATTTTGAAAGGATACCCTTGGTAGAAAATTAGCGACGAATGAATGAGAGTACTTCTGCTCTTTTCGCTGAATCCTTTTCAAAAACTCCCCTGGCTGCTGTTGTTACTGTTTGGGATCCAGGTTTTTTTACACCTCTCATGGTCATGCATAAATGTTCTGCTTCGATTACAACCAATACCCCACGTGGTGATAATGTTTCCTCAATTGCATTAGCGAGTGTTGTAGTCATTCGTTCTTGAATTTGTGGGCGCTTTGCAACAGCTTCAATTGCTTTTGCAAAGTTACCAATTCCTGTCACCTGTCCATTTTGTGGGATATAAGCGACATGAGCTTTTCCAAAAAAAGGGATTAGGTGATGCTCGCATACGGAATGAAAATCGATATCTTTTACGAGGATAAGCTCCTCGTGTTCTTCACAAAATGAGCTAGTAAAATAATCTCGAGGATCTACATTCATCCCAGAAAAAATTTCTTCATACATCGTGGCAACTCTGTTTGGTGTTTCTAAAATTCCTTCTCGATTTGTATCTTCACCGATAGCCTCAAGAATCATTTCTACAGCTTTTTTTATTTTTTCTTGTTTGCTTTGCGCCAATGTTCTTCCTCCTATCTAGTCTATGAACGTTGGAATTTATCTAATAACGTAATCCGTTTTACTGCTTGCATTGCTTGGCCAACAGCAGTTGAAATGCTTGTATATGGCGGGAAAGTGGCCACATCTCCAATAGCAAAAACATTATCCTTTGTTGTTTGTCCGAACCGGTCTACACCAATGATCCCATTTTTATCCGCTTGTACATGATCTTTTATAAACTCACTATTAGCCTTGGTACCTATGCGAATTAATAGACCATCAACGCTTTCAGTGTGGAGTGTATTGTTTTTGTTGATGGAAATGGCCGTTACTTTTTGTCCATTATCAAAAATTCTTTCCACGTTTGCATTGGTATGAACAATGACATTGGGGTGAGAATATATGGAATTAACTAGATCTTCTCGTGCTCGAAAATGGGTTGAACGATGGATTAGATGGACTATAGCACCATTCGTTGCGAGCGTGTTGGTTCCTTCTAATGCACGATCTCCACCACCAACAATCGCTACCACTTTATCCTTGTATAAATGGCCATCTTGACTAGTTGAGAAAATTTCACCCCGGTCGATCATCGCTTGTTCCCCGGGAATACCAAGTTTTTTTGGAGCTGCACCTGTTGCAATTATTAAATATTCGAATTGAACATATTGCTCAGTGTTTTCAGCTGTAATTGTTACTGTTTTTTCCTTAAGGTTTAGATTTATACATGTTGACTTTACCTTGTAATTACATGAAACGGACTGTACGTGAGAAGTAAGCTTATTCAGTAGCTCTAATCCGTTTTTGGAATGACTGCCTGGGTAGTCAATAATTTCATTTTTTATTTGATGTAACTGACCACCTAGTTGGGATTTGGATTCGATCAATAAATGGTTAACATGTAATCTCTGGCACCAAATTGCTGCGGCTATTCCAGCTGGACCTCCTCCTATAATTAAAACCTTCACTTTTTTCATAGCTTCCAGTCCTCTTGATGAATTTTTAAAGCTTGCATGTTTACTTTTCCACCTCGTTTTGTTTTTTACATCAAAAAGCCCCTACTGATTAAAACAGTAGGGGCAAGGTTATCGCAGTACCACCCCAGTTGCAAATAAATTGCATCTTTGTTTGTGTACGATCATGGGTAACTGGATTTGCGTTTAGCTAAGATAAACAGGTAGCTACTGGCATGTAATTCATGAGTAGCCCCTATACAATGAAGCTAACCATCCGTTCACTGTGATAGTAGAGCACACTACTATTGCCCTTCAAAGCATATAACTATACAAAATGGTTACTTGAATAATTTAAATTAACTGAATTATAAAGCGAGGATAAAAACATGTCAAGATTGGTGCCTGTCACTTGTCGAAATTCGACAAGTGACAGGCACCTCCCAATCTTTTACAGGAACCAGACGAATAGGCCGATGGCTAGGAAGAAGAGGGAGTTTGGTAGTGCTAGCATCATGACTTTGAGTGGGTCCACTTTTTGGTTTAGAATTCCTCCGATCAATCCACAGATAACGAATGCGGTTAATCCGACTGGTGGCATGTTTTGACCAGCTGCTGCGATGTGGGAGGCTCCTAATGCAATTAAGGTAGGATCAACGCTCATATTTTCTAGCATTGGTCCAAGGAAGGTAACGATAACAGATTGAGCGGTCGTCTGGGAACCTGTTAACATCCCAATCACAACCATGGCGAAGGCTCCACCAACTTTTACCATAGAAGATGCTAGGCTTTCGGTCATCATGGCCACCTTATCGATTAAACCTGATGCATAGAAAACACCAACCATAATCCCAGCACTGAGCTGTATCTGAACCGTTTTACTTACTTTTGCTAATCCGTTTTTAATGACTCCTTTCGTTTGTTTGTGAACGGAGGGGAATAAAAAGCTTACTAGAATGGCAACAATGATTGCACTTACGACTTGGAAGGTTACTCCTTGTAAAATAGGAATTTCTTGAAGTGGCGTCAATACCGTTGCTAGAAAGGTAATTTCGGTGAATATATTATATTCAAACAGTGTGTTGGCCATTACGATCGCAATTAATACAAGGAGTGGGATAAGTGTCTTCCATCTTTCCTTTAAAATTTGTAATACGGATTTATCAGGAATAAGCTCTGATGGCATTTTCTTCCCGCGTACAAAGCGAAATGATTCTAGCATGGCAATGATTGCTCCAAAGGTAACAGTGATAAAAGCGAGCTTGATAACAGGATTAGGGTCTGTACCAACGAGGGATGCAGATAAAAATACTCCTTGTGTGATTGGTGGCATGATCGATCCAATCGATGCTCCGAGTAGAATAATCATCCCGATTTGCTCTGGTTTTAACTTAAGCTCGGTTAGTGAATGGATGACGAGAAATCCGATAACAGTAGCGGCTGCAATTGCATCACCAAGGAAGGAACCAGCAATTATTAACGTTATAAATATGGCGATAATCAAACCTTTTGGTGAGTTACCGAATGCTGCTCGTAAGCTATTGAGTGTCGTTTCCATCGCACCTAATTTAACCTGTGATTCTGCGTAAAGACTACCAAAAACAGACAGCATAATTACCCAAGATAGCCGATCGATTCCATCGATAAATGCTAAAACAGTTTCGCCTGGGTTAAGTCCTGAAATAATTGCTGAAGAGACTGCAGCAACAATAAGAGCAATTCTAATATCCCCGCCAATCTTTGGGATTTTTTTTACTAAAGCAATGGTGAACAATAAAATTAACGGCACTAAAATTTCTGCCATTTCATCAATCCCTTCTATGGATTAGAATGATAAACTTCTTGACGACCGGTTTAATTTTAATGGTTGAAGCAGTTCTTGTTCCTTTGCACGTTTGTCTATTAAACTTGTAACTAAATGACCAGTGATTGGAGCTAGGGCAATCCCATCCCCTTCATGTCCAGCTGCAATAAAAAATCCTTTTACATCTGGTGCTTCATCGATAATGGGGAGTCCATCTATTGTATAGGGCCGAAATCCTACCATCGTGCGGATGATACGAGTGTTTCTTAGTGCGGGGGCTAATCTGCTAGCATGTGCTGCAATTGCTGATAGGACCTTTGCATCAACTGATTTATGGTAGCCATTAAATTCTCTACTCGCCCCAATTAATACATTGCCACTATCGGTTTGCCCCAACGAAAGTCCAATACCGAATGGAGGTGGGTTTTGGGCTTCATTATGTTTGGCGGTGATGTATTGAGAGCATAGAACATTCCCAAAAATGGTTGGCTTTAATTTTTCGGTAATAAGAATGGCACCACGACGTGGCATAATCGTAAGGCTCACACCAGCCATTTCGGCTATTTTAGGAGCGAATGGCCCAGTTGCATTGATGACGATTTCTGATGCGATAGATCCATTTGTCGTTTGAACCCCAGTTACTTTTTGGTTTTTGGTGGTAATGTTGATTACAGCGGTGTGTGGTCTGATTTCTGCATGATGGCGTTTTGCTGCCTCTGCAAATGCTTGGGTTAATAAAAGTGGGTTTACTTCGGCATCTTCCTTACTATATGTTGCTCCTACAATGTGATGAGATAAACTAGGTTGCCTTGCAAGTGCTTCATTTCGGTCTAGAAGCTTAACATCGATTCCAGCTTTTTGCTGTTTTTTTACAAACTTTTTCATAACTTCTAAGTGTTCTTCCTGTTCGATCACAATCATTCCGCCATTTGGTTTGAATTCAATGGATGCACCCAGTTCTTCTTCTAGATTTTCATAGATGCTTCGACTCTTTTTTGCTAGTTGGACAGGGAAACCAGGTTTCTTTGATTGTAAAAAAATTGCTTTATCACATGCAGCCGATGTCTGCGCACCAATCTCTCCTTTTTCTAACAAAATAACGCTTCTACCAGTTTTTGCTACGTAATAAGCAATCGAGGTACCGATAACTCCACCGCCAATGATTATGGCATCTGCTGTTTCCATTGGTCAGATTCCTCCTTGGCTGGAAAGTTTTGATCCCATAACTGTTGTACCTTTTTTCGTCCTTGTTCAATTTGTGGATGAAAATGGAATAGGGAATCATTTCTAGTTAGGCGTAGCTGTTTTTGTGCTTTCTGAATGGCAGGTTTTACGTTTTTAAGTAATCCCATTCTTCCACTAATTGCTGTTCCAGCTAATTTCCCCTGTGCGATTGCAACCTTGGCGCTTTCGATTCCAGTGATATTGCCAGCGACAAAAATTCCTTTTTCGGTTGTTTCCATTTCTGCATTATGCAGTGGAATATGTCCGCCAAGCTCTTTCATGTATGCCATTTTACAACCAACTAAGGTTGCTAGCTCCGTGAGTGGATATAGACCGCCAGATATACATACGCAATCGACTTTGATAGTTTTATTTGCTGTCCTTTTAATGGAACCATTTGGGGAGAGATTGGCTATTTTTATTTGCTCGACTTGTTGTTCACCTTCTATTTCTAAAATTGTTTTTCTGAAATAAAGAGGAACTCCTTGAACGTTTATTCCAAATGGTAGATGGGTTGAGAGTGTTTGAATGAACGGCTGTTTAGCCATTTTTGCAAATCCTTTGAGCCATGGATTTGGAGCTAGATGTGCCAGGGTAGACAAGTAGGAAATGGTTTGCTTTGGGTTTGATTTTTCATGGGAAAATTTACTTGCTGGAGGTTGGAAAATTCCTATTACATGGATGCCTGCTAGCTTTAATTCATGGGCTACAGTAAGTGATAGTGGATCGATTCCAATTATGGCAACTTTATTTCCTGGTTTTACACGGTGATAGTTTGCTAGTGTTTGTGCAGCACCAATTGCCATAGCACCAGGCTTTGTCCATCCAGGAATGGGAATAGCTTTTTCTGCTGCACCAGTAGCGAGTAGGATGTTTTTGGTGCTTAATTCTTCACCGGTGTTTAAATTAACTTTCCAGTGTGGGAAAATTCCCCAAACTTCAGATTCTTGGAAACAAGTGATTGGAAGTTGTTTTATTTTTTCATCCATCATTTTGGCTATATCTTTCCCAATCCACCATTCGTTTGATTTCGGGTCCTTATATAGTTGGCCCAATAGCTTTCCACCAGGTATTGGGTTTTCGTCTATGATTGCAACCTTTGCACCGTTCATAGCAGCTTGGATTGCTGCGCTCATACCAGCTGGTCCTGCCCCGATTACTACTAGGTCATAATTCGTATGTTTCATATGCGTTCGCCACTTTCTGATTCGATAAACATGTTGTCTTTTACTGGTGTGATACAAGCACGGACATGATGGGTTTTGTTTACCGTGACTCGACATTCATAGCAGTGTCCAATCCCGCAATATATACCACGTGGCTGTTTTTGTTTTTCTGTGTGGCGAAGGATTCGAACATTGTTTGCGAGTAATGCAGCAGCAATGGATTCTCCTTTATATGCGGGATATTTGTTACCGTTAAAGGTGATAGATATGGGGTGTTTTTCTAACTTCCCTAGAATCGGATGTTCAGTTATTCTCATGTGAAAAATCCTTTCTGTTAGTGGCTAATTCCGATAATGTTAGTGGACGAGCTGGGATGCTTGGGGTTAGGCTAGGTAATTCTGGAATTGGTTGATTGGTTCGTATTGAAATGAGTTGTTCGATGAGTGGTCGACAGGTTCTTCCTTGACATATTCCCATGCCAGCCCTTGTTTTGAGTTTCAATTCCTTTGCGGTTTTTGTTCCATTTTCAATTGAGGTCAACAATTCACTTAGTAGAACCTCTTCACACCTACAGATGATTATATCTTCTATAATTTGATTACCTCCAAACTGTATAATGTTTTGATTGACTGGGCTTGGTCCCCCTTCATTCATTATATGAAGCCGAACATGAAAACATGAAACCGATTCAATTCGAGGGGTGCCTGTCACTTGTCGATTTTCGACAAGTGACAGGCACCGACAAAGTGCTATACTTATAGGTAGTTTACATTGAAGGGGATTTTTTCATGCTGGTGTTAAGATTGATCGAAACGTTTGTGATTGCTTTTATTGGCGGATATATATTTTATTTACTTGATTTTCCGTTGCCGTGGGTGTTGGGAGCATTAACACTCGTAATGCTATGGCAAGGATTCATGAAAAGGAACTTACTGGTGCCGAATGCTGTTAGAGATGCTGGATTTATCATATTAGGAATTTATTTTGGATTATATTTTACAAAGGATACTTTTCAAACGGTTATTCCATATTTTTTGCCATATGTATTACTAACTATCGTCTTAATTGTTGTATGTGTCGTATTAGGATCAATCGTTTCTAAGTGGATTAAAGTTGATCAAACGACAAGTGTTTTTGCCTGTATCCCAGGCGGACTGTCGGAAATGGCGATTGCCAGTGAAGCACTGAAAGGGAACTCATCCTTAGTCGTTATTTTTCAAACCGTTCGTTTGATTGCAGTATTATTTATGATTCCACCTGTCATGACCTTAATTTTTAGAGATGGGGGAAGCTCTGGTACGAATGTAGTTGTCGGAGAGATTTTCAATGGAAGCTTATGGAACTATGGGTGGTTTATTTTGCCAGTTATTGCAGCAGTATTCATTCGAGATAAAATTCCTGCTGGTATTATTATTGGAGCACTTGGAATTACCGCTGTAATGAATGTAAGTCCGATTGAGCTAGCATCAGTGCCCTCGATTGTCATGAATGGTGCGCAAATAGCGGTTGGTGCTAGTCTTGGGAAGAAGATGATTTTTGAGGATTTAAAAGTAGGTGGAAAATATATTTTCCTTTACTTTGGTTTAGCAATAACCATTATTGCCGTTTCATTCGGACTTGGTGTGGCACTAGCGAATTTTACAACGCTAAATTACCCAACAGCTATTTTATCTATTGCACCGGGAGGATTTTTCGAAATGGTATTAACAGCTTACAATGTCGGGGGCGATGCTGCTGTAGTAAGTGCACTACAATTAGTACGGGTATTATTAATCGTTTTATGTGTCCCGCCAGCATTGAAGTGGTGGTTTGAACGAAATAGAAAAAGAACGAATCTAGGTGATCACCACTACCACCGAAGTTCGACAAATTTCGGGGAGTGACAGGCACCGACAAATAAAGGGGGAGTTTTGATGAGTGGTTTGGGTTGTCCTAATTGTGGGGCGGAGTTGTTTGAGGATTTTGAAGAGAGGATGGAGCAAACGAATGATGGTGGTGTGATGATGGATACGTATCCTGCTTATGTGTGCGCTGATTCTTGTGGTTTTTCCATTCGGATCGATTCCTTGCCTAGGGTTATTGCACAGCAAGGTGAGGAACGGCTTTTGTTACTTTATTCCAATATGCAGGGCAGAATAATGGATGTGCGTGATTCGGTAATATGGCCGCCTATGCATATCGATGCCTTACTAGCTCGTGGAGGATGGGAAGATTATGTAGGGAACCACGATTTAGAAAAGTTACTTGCACAGGCTCGTGACAGTCGTTCTGCTTATCTGGAGCCACCGAATTTATTTACATATGCAACAAGTGAGTTGTCTCAGGATGCATTCTTATGCTGGTTAATGTCTTGGAGTGAGGAAGCTTATTCTGCACTAGATCACCAGCTACATGAAGTAGCGATAGATTTTATCTCTGAGATTTTTAGGTTACATGATCTGTCTACGCCTCCAATTGAATCCATTGAAATAGAGCGACAGTTCAATGGATTGGATATATTAGCTGTTATTAATAACAAATATGCCATTTTAATAGAAGATAAAACATTTACGAAAAACCACTCCAATCAGTTGGAACGGTATAAGAAAAATGTTCGAGCGGTGTATCCGAAGTTAAAGCAATTACCAATCTACTTTAAAATTGCAGATCAAAGTAATTACCGTTCTGTTGAAGAAGCAGGTTATATTCCATTTCAACGTGAGCTGATGATGAGGATTTTGAAAAGAGGGATCGATAGTGGCGTTAAAAATGCTATTTTCCTAGATTACTATCGACATGTAGAGCGGTTGGAAAATAGTTACCGTTCGTTTAAGAAGAAGCCAGTTAAAGAGTGGGGAGCTATGGCGTGGCATGGATTTTACCAGGAGGTACAGAAGGAATTAGCTGGTAATTGGGGGTATGTTCCTAATTATTCTGGTGGATTTTGGGGATTTTGGTGGAAATCAAGGTGTTTGACCGAACAAAGGTATTATTTACAGCTTGAGCAGGAAAAATTGTGTGTTAAGGTAATGGTTAAAGAGGATGAAAATACTAGGGAAGTCCGTCAAGAAGCTGTGAAGGAAGTTCTAGAACAATCAAATGTTTATCAATTAGGTCTCCAAAAACCAGCAAGACTCGGTACCGGAAAGACCATGACTATTGCCGAACGGAAGGGGTATATTCAAGTTGATCCGCATGGAATAGTTGATATCGAGCGTACTATTAAGGAACTAAAGAGGTACTAATAGTGAAAGGGGAGAGGAAGAGTTATGGGAAAGTTCTATGATGTTGCTATTATTGGTGCTGGTTCCATGGGAATGGCAGCTGGCTATTTTTTGGCAAAACAAGGGAAAAGCACTTTGCTACTCGATGCCAATGATCCACCGCATGCAAATGGCAGTCATCACGGAAGCACGCGAATTATTCGACATGCATATGGGGAAGGGCGTCAGTATGTTTCCTTAGTTTTACGGGCTCAGGAACTGTGGGAAGCGTTAGAAAAAGACAGTGGAAATCGAATCTTTGAAAAAACAGGGGTACTAGGAATAGGGGATGAGGATTCTGCTTTTATAAAAGAAACAATAGAAAGTGCGCATCAGTACAAACTACCTCTAGAGGTTTTAAGTGCGAATGAAGTAAAGAAAAGATGGCCAGGGATTCAGGTTCCCAATCATTTTGTAGGGTGTTTTGAGCCTAATTCTGGGTTTCTATATAGTGAGGAATGTATTAGGTCTTACCGGAAACTTGCCTTAAACCATGGTGCTGATTTAAAAGTGAATACAAAAGTTGAACAAGTAAATTCGGTAGATGGGAAGGTTGAAATAATAACGAATCATAATGAGACTTTTTACGCTCAAAAAGTGGTTGTGTCAGCAGGGGCATGGGCTTCGAAGTTGTTGGCAACCATGGATTTACCATTACAACCAACAAGGAAGACGTTTGCTTGGTTTGATACAAAGTCCGATTCGTTTGATCATCCTAAATTTCCTGCGTTTTTCTTTGATATTGGAGAACGGTTGTATTATGGCTTCCCCAATATAGATGATGCTGGATTAAAGCTCGGAAGACATGATGGTGGGCAAGATACAGATCCAGATGAAGTAAATCGGGTTTTTGGGAGCTTAGCATCTGATGAGGGAGATTTGCGGGAGTTTCTAGATGAGTTTATGCCACAGGCATCAGGAAAAATTAATTATGGAAAGGTTTGCTTATATACGAAAACCACTGATGATCACTTCATTCTCGATCATCACCCTAAAAATCCCAATATAATAATTGCAGCAGGATTTTCTGGTCATGGCTTTAAATTTAGTAGTGTGATAGGAGAGATCTTGAGTCAGCTTGCCATGGAAGGAAAAACCGAGCATGATATTTCCCTGTTTAGGTTGGGAAGGTTTAACAAATGAGGTGCCTGTCACTTGTCGAATTTCGACAAGTGACAGGCACCTGTTTTTCTGTTTAGTTTTGCAAATTTTAATATTACATTTTCTGAACGTTGGAACCCCTTACTTTATTGTTGTTTTCGTACTATAATGTGGTCAAAGGTTAATCCTTTTATTATTTTTAGTGCAATGCATTGCAAACTTGTTTTGTGAAAGGATCTTTGATGTGGTATTAGATAAAAGACGCGCGTACTTATTATCTGCACTCATGCAAGAGTCTGAACCAGTTCATGCTAAGGTTTTATCCAATCAAATGGGCGTTTCTCAACGCACGATATATTACGATATGGAACAATTAAATAATTGGTTAGTCGACCAACAGTTAGAACCAGTTCAAAACATTTACGGTAAAGGTTTTTGCCTTCCAGATCAATCTAAATTTAAGTTGGCGGAGCAAGGAATACAAATTAAAAATGAATATGAGTATCAGTTTTCAGAACAAGAACGAATATTGCTGTTTATCGTGAAAATATTAACTACTGATACCTATATAACCATGAATGAGTTTATAAAATTATCGCAGATGAGTCGAGGAACAGTTGTTAAAGATTTACAAAAAGTAAAGGAGCATTTGACTGAACATGATCTAGCATTAACTTACTCCAGGTCGTATGGCTATCAAATTACAGGATCAGAGGAAAGTAAACGAAAGCTATTATCACATGTGCTTACTTATACCTTATTAAACAAAGAGACAGAGGTATTTCGGATAAAGATATATAGTATGATTTATCCTAGCTCTGTTTACAAAGATCATGATGTTCAAGAGAGAAAAGTGATTCTAGAGATTATTAATCAGGCTGAAAAAGAGCTTCGTTTTACCTTGACAGATGAAATGGTGGAGATGCTTTCCATTCAATTAATGGTTGTAATGAAAAGGGTTAATGCACATCAAATGGTTAGAATTGATCCGGAAGAAAAGAATGTTCTGCGGCAGTCTACGTACTATCATGCAGCACAGCTAATTGCAGAAAAATTGTTAGCTCAATTTCAAATAGAAATACCAGATGATGAGATATGTTTTGTGACGATGCATTTATTAGGGTCGAAGGTACATCATGATGATTTAAGTAATTATTCCGAAAGAGAGCTTGCTGGATTACAAAAGGTTGTAGAAAGAATGGTCTCTGATTTCCAAAATAATGCTTGTGTCATTTTTGATGACCGAAAAGGACTAGAGAAGAATTTAATTTCACACATAAAGCCTACCTACTACAGGTTGAAATACAGTGTGAAATATTCAAATGATTTTACAGAAAGTATTAAACAAAATTACCCTGATATTTTCCACTTTACAAAGCAGGTCATGTTTCATTTAGAGTACTATGTTGGAAAACCTATTCCTGATTATGAGATTGCATATATTTCCTTGCATTTTGGTGGCTGGTTAACAAAAGAAAAGAAGCAAGTAAATGTTAAGTATAGAGCAATCATTGTTTGTGAAAACGGGATTGGTACTTCTAATATGCTGAAGACACAATTGGAAGGTTTAATTGCCGGATTAGATGTCATTTCCATTCAATCCATCCGTGAATTCCATGTGGAGCATGAAAAGGTAGATGTTATATTTTCTACCAATTATATTATGGAAAAAGATATTCCAGTCATTCATGTCCCAGCAATTTTGTCCAATGTAGAAAAGGAACGTATTCTGCAACAAGTCAATGAATTATTTGATTTAGATACAGAAAAGCAGGATCAATTGGGAGAAATGATGACAGTAATTGATCGATATGCTTCGATACATGACAGGATTGGGCTAAGGTCAGCTTTATCCGAAGTTATTAAAGAACGTAAACAACAAGCAAAGGAGGTTCGAAAACCATTGCTCAATGAATTATTAACAGAAAAAACGATCCAGTTTAGAGAGAGAGTTTCAAACTGGGAAGAAGCTATCCGAGCAGCGGCTGAGCCTTTGGTATTACAAAAAGCAATTCGCCCTGAGTATGTTCAAGCGATGATCGATAACATACATGAACTTGGTCCTTATATCGTAATCGCCCCAAACATTGCGCTACCACATTCAAGGCCAGAAGCAGGTGTGGAGCGATTAGGAATGAGTTTTCTAAGATTAAAAGAGCCTGTATATTTTTCTGAAAAAGAAAAACATCGTGTACAGCTTATCGTTGTTTTAGCAGCAATTGATAATGAAACACATTTAAAAGCATTGTCTCAGTTAACAGAGATATTATCCAATGAATCTAATGTAAAAAAGTTAATAGATTCAGAGAAAATAGAAGAAGTTTTAGAGATTATTAATCAAATTAAATAAAAAATTTATTAAGGGGGATTTGTCATGAAGAAGATTTTAGTAGTTTGTGGTAATGGATTAGGAAGTAGCATGATTGTTGAAATGAATGTAAATGCAATTTTAAAAGACCTAGGAAAAGAAGCAGATGTTTCTCATACGGATCTTGCAACGGCAAAATCTGAACAAGCTGATGTATATCTTGGATCTGAAGATATTGTGGAAAGCTTAGAAGATGGGAAGAAAAATGTTGTGAAATTAAAGAATCTAATGGATAAAAATGAGTTGCGAGAGGCTTTAGAGAATAATCTCTAATCATCTTTATTTAAAAAATGAAGGGAGAGTTTATGAATGGTAGATTTAATTATGAATGATGTCTTAGGGACACCGGCGATTTTGGTTGGAATTTTTGCCTTAGTTGGTTTAATTGCTCAGCGCAAAAATATTGCTGATGTAGTTTCTGGTACATTGAAAACGATCATGGGTTTTGTGATTTTAGATGCTGGGGCAAATGTTATCGTTTTGGCATTAGGTCAATTTTCTAGTATGTTTAATGAAGCATTCAATGTAGATGGGGTAATTCCTAATAATGAAGCAATTGTGGCAGTTGCCCAGCAAAGTTTTGGAACTGAAACGGCGATGATTATGTTATTTGGTATGATTGTAAATATTTTACTTGCTCGTTTTACGCCGTATAAGTACATTTTCCTTACTGGACATCACACGATGTTTATGGCGTGTATGATTGGTGTTATTTTAACAACTGGAGGAATTACTGGGGTAACTATGGTAGTTGTTGGATCTATTATTCTAGGTGCTTTAATGGTATTATCTCCAGCAATGTTACAACCATTTACTAGAAAAATCACTGGTTCTGATGATTTTGCAATTGGACACTTTGGTTCAATTGGTTATTTTGTATCCGCTTTAGTAGGTAAAGCAGTTGGGAAAAATTCAAAATCAACAGAAGAATTAAAAGTACCTAAATCGCTAGGATTTCTACGTGATACATCCGTTTCTGTATCATTAACCATGGTGATCTTATTCTTCGTTGTTGCGGCATTTGCTGGTCCAGCATTTATTGAATCTGAGTTAAGTGGTGGGCAAAACTTTTTAGTATTTGCTTTCTTGCAAGGGTTAACATTTGCTGCTGGTGTGTACATCATTTTAGCAGGTGTTCGAATGCTATTAGGTGAAATTGTTCCAGCGTTTAAAGGGGTTGCAGATAGGATTGTTCCAAATGCAAAACCTGCACTAGATTGTCCGGCAATTTTCCCATTCGCAGGAAATGCGGTTATAATCGGTTTCTTATTTAGTTTTATTGCGGGATTAATTAGTATGTTCCTATTGCCATTATTTGGCTTGAAAGTAATCGTGCCAGGTTTAGTACCTCACTTCTTTACTGGGGCAGCTGCTGGGGTGTTCGGTAATGCAACTGGTGGACGTAGAGGTGCTGTCATCGGTTCGATGGCGAACGGATTTTTAATTAGTTTCCTACCAGCATTGCTGTTACCTGTTCTTGGTACACTAGGATTTGAAGGTACAACCTTTGGGGATGCTGACTTTGGTGTAGTCGGTATCGTTCTTGGAAATCTTATTAATCTAATTCAGTCAAATCTATTATTCATTGTTATCGCATTAGCTTTAATTGCTGGCTTATTCGCATTAGGTTGGAAAAAAGTACAAAAAGTAGAAGAAGAAACAAAAGCAGCATAAAACCAGATATAAAAAACACTTGGTTTACCTATTAGCGTAGGAACCAAGTGTTTTTTGGTTTTAATTCGAGTGGTGCCTGTCACTTGTCGAATTTCGACAAGTGACAGGCACCTTATTTTTCATAAAGTTCAATTGGTAATCCATCAGGGTCAGGAAAGAAGGTGAATTTTTTCCCTGTTGTTGGATCCATGCGAATTGCTTCTGCTACAATCCCATGTTGTTCTAATTCTCCAATAGCCTCGTCAACAGAATCTATTTCAAATGCTAAATGACGTAGACCTACCGCTTCTGGGTAACTAGGTCGATTTGGTGGTGAAGGAAAAGAAAATAATTCGATTTGATAGGCGTCTCCGAGTGCTAAATCTAATTTAAATGACTCTTTTTCTTCACGATAAGATTCTCCAACAATTTGCAATCCTAATACCTCTGTATAGAATTTCTTTGATTTTTCATAGTCTGAACAAATGATGGCGACATGATGAATTTTTCGTAGCTTCATAGACTTCTCTCCCTTCCACTCGGCTCCATTAAGACAAGTATACCGATAGATTTGATTGATTACTAGAGAAGAAGTATCTTTTATAGATCCGACATAGTTCGAGGTTTTGCAGGTACTTGTAACTATCCTATGCATAGAATGAACTAGTACGATATGTGATAGTTTGAGATATTATGATGTAGTTTTACATGGTTCGATAGGAAGTGTTCATTTCTTTTGTTGGTTAATGTATAAAAATGTAAGCAATGTAACTTATTTACTACTTAATATTTGGTGATTTTATCCGATTTAATCTTTCGAATTTTTTGTTAATGTGGGTACAGATAGATAAAAGACACCGTTTTAGTAGTCAAATTTTCATACGAAGAAAGGATAGGTGATAGTGAGGAAAATAGTAGTTTGTATCTTTTTAACTGGATTTGTTTTCCTATTTACAACGATTTTTACCCATGCTCAAAATGGGAACAATCTATTAGATCTCTACTTAAATAAACTAGAAGGTCTTTTAATGGAAAAGAAAAATACGTTAATAGATCTATTCGAAAATCAAAAAAATTTGTCTGATCGACGTCATGAAGAATTACTAGCCTTCTATAAAGAAATAGGTAGAGAAAAAAGCAGGAATGTAACCAATTATCAGCAAGACTACCTTTCTCGTATTGCAGAAACTAGGGACATCTTGGGAGAAAGAAACCTCGAAGATTTTGAAGAAGGAAAAAAACAAGAACTTCGTGAGGAAATTGGACAAGATGTAAAGCAGTATCTGGAAGAGTTATTACAGGAATAAAAAAATGAGAGGGAGTTTTGGAAATGAAATTAGGTTTAGGAACGGTGAAGGGAAAAATTGTTGCAGGAGTTTTAGCTGCTGGTGTGATTTCAGGAACAGGGGTTGTATTTGCCAATACTGATGCGGGAGAAAATTTAAGAGAATGGTATAACAGTATGTTTAACCAATCTGTTGCAACTATTGAAGAAGACGTAACGGCTTATGGTGAGAGTCAATTACCTGGATTACTCGAAGAATACGAAGGGTTGAAGACAGATGCAGAGCTGGATATTGATTTAACAAGAGAACTAGAAACAAACGAGTCATTAAATGAAATTTTGGCAGCTAAAATGAGTCATATTGAGTCATTAGATGAGGAGCAACAGGCAATCTTAGAAAGTATCGGTGCGGAATACTATAACGTGTTTCTAGATGGTTATTTTGAGATCCAACGATTACAAGCTGAAGGGCTGGCATATGCCACAAATGACCTAACAGATTTTACAGATGAGGTTGGACAAGAAGCAGTTACGCAAATGACTACGGACTTAAACACTGCTAGAGATGAGGCGGTTACAGAATTGGAGGATGCTATTCGTGAAGCGAAGGAGACTTTGACGGCAGAGATCGAAAACCAAGAAGAAATCACTACAAGAAACTTGATGAATCAAATTGATTGGCATATTGAAGATTTACGTGATGAGGTACAAGACTTATTGACAGGACTTGTAGAGGAGCAGCAAGCCATCATCACAGCTGCTGCACAAGAGTTGGAAAATGATGCTTTGGAAGCTTTAGATGAAGTAGTTTCCGGTATCAACGAGTAAAAGTAAAATCCCCACCGCCTTTGTGGTGGGGAAATTTCTATGAAGGAGGTAAAGGTAAGATGCAAGAGAAAATGCGGAAGATTGTAGTTGGAACTCTTTTTTTAATCATAGTTGTTGGAGGTAGTTTTACAGTTGTGTTTGCCGATCAGGATATCGGAGCAATGTTAACCAATTGGTTTGATCAGAAAACGGATGAATCGATCGGAGAGATAGAGAAAGTCATTTCGCAAGAGCAGAAAAAACAAACTGATCGTTTAAAGGAAGAGTTGCAATTAGCGATTGAAGCGGCGGAACAGGACTTAAATGAGTTTGTGCAGATGGAAAAAAATCAGCGGGCAGAAGAATTGAAGCGTTACTCAGATGAATTAATCAAAGAAATAGATATCGATAATGATGAGATAGAACAGGAAATCTTGGATGAGTTCGATCGTATATTGAAACATGCGAAAGAAGAAATGGAACAAATTTTAGAGGAAGTAGAGGACAACGGGGGAAATAGTAATGACTAAGGTACAAGAGGCAAACCTAGTGGATGCTGCTTTATCTCAGGAAAAGGATGCATCTCGTGATAATCGTTCTAGTGTGATGAGCTGGATTATGTTTACGGTGTTGATCGTAGGGGTCTTTTTGTTATTTAGGTTTGTCATTGGTTTTGCTGTCATAGCAGGGAATTCCATGAATCCAACCCTTGAAGATAACGATATCTTGTTGACGAGTGGAGTATTCTACACTGTGGAGCGGAGCGATGTCATTGTTTACCGAGATACAAATGGTTTCGATGTGATCAAACGGGTGATTGGAATGCCAAATGAAACAGTAGAAATTAAAGATGGCGTTGTTTTTGTTAATGGTACTCCGTTAGAAGAAAACTATGTCACAGGGATTCCTAATGATATGCCGAAGAAGGTGGTTAATGAGGGAAGTTATTTTGTGATTGGTGACAACCGACAACCAGGAGCAAGTTTGGATAGTAGAGATAAAGATGTAGGAACGATTTCAGATGCTCAGGTACAAGGAAAAGCAATTCTATCTATCTTTCCATTTGGAACGATGAAAGATTCGGCGAAAATCGAGGAGTGACAAGTAACAAAACAAGTTAAACATAAGTGGACGACAAATAACGACAAATAACGACAAGTGACAGGCACCTGTCTATTAATGTGACACATTTGACTTTTAGTATATCCTATATTAGGATTATGTATGTCGATTAGGATGTAATGAGTGTGTTTAGTAGATTAAGAGTAACACATTATTATTCATTACTGATTACATTCATGTAAGTATAAATTATAAACCATGAATAACATAAAGGAGTTTTTACAGGGTGGAACATTTACTAAAAGGTTTTCTTAACGTAACAGAAAAGGCTACTGTAGCTACTTTACCTTGGGTTGGTAAAGGAGATAAAAATGAAGCGGATCGTGCTGCTGTAACATCAATGCGAGAAAACTTGAGGCAACTTGATATGCAAGGTGTAATAGTAATCGGTGAAGGTGAGATAGATGAGGCACCGATGCTATATATTGGTGAAAAAGTTGGCAATGGAGAGGGTACTGCGGTTGATATTGCAGTAGATCCCATTGATGGAACCACCCCGACGTCAGCAGGAAAAGATAACGGTATAGCGGTAATAGCTGCAGCTCCTAAAGGAAGCTTGCTACATGCACCAGATATGTATATGGAAAAATTAGCTGTAGGACCAGAAGCCGCTGGGAGAATTGATATTGAGGCTCCTTTAGTTGATAATTTATATCATGTTGCGAAAGCAAAAGGTAAAAAAATGTCAGAAATGAATATCTTTGTTCAGGAGCGACCTAGACATGAAGAGGCTGTTCGTATAATGAAAGAAGCCGGTGCTACGGTGCATTTGTTCCGTGATGGTGATGTTATCCGTGCGATCACGCCAAGTATGGGGAATATGGATATGGATATGTTTTATAATATTGGCGGTGCACCTGAAGGCGTTCTGTCAGCAGTTGCAATAAACTGCCTAGGTGGAGAAATGCAGGCGAGACTATCATTTAGAAATGATGAAGAATATGATCGTTGCCTGAAAATGGGGCTTGATAATCCTAAAGCAGCCTTAAGACATGATCAATTAGTTAGCTCTGAACAAGGGTTATTTATTGCAACAGCTATTACAAATACCTTGTTCCTAAAAGGTGCGAACGAAGATGAAGACGGACTTGTAACGGAAAGCTTAGTAATAGATGGAACCACGAACGCCTGGAGGAAAGTTGCAACCAATCATTTAGTTACTGTATAACACAATGAAAACAACCTCGAATGGAAAATCCATTCGAGGTTGTTTTGTGTTCGACAAATTTCGAGGAGTGACAGGCACCGATTTCATTCCATTTCAAAGTAAATATGATAATGGTTCTGACAACCTTCATTAAATGATGATTGACATGTTGGGCAGGTGTTTGTTTGTACATATTCTGTAATAGTGAGTTCGGTTTTACAGACACCACATAATATTGCCTGCTCGTCAAACTCCTGTTTCGGCCATTTAATTATGCTATGGCCTTCACTTTCCTGATGACATTTATAGCATGGATAATATTTATTACAGCATTTAAATTTAATCGCTACAATATCATTTAGCGAATGATAGTGAATACAACGTGTTTCTTCATCAATAGTTGGCCCGTATACTCTTGGCATAAACCATCCTCCTTGCTAGTCTGTGTCGTAATTACTACTTAGTGTACTACAAACTAAAAGCTAGTAGGAGGAGAAACCTCTATTCGACATTAAACGACAAATAACGAGGAGTGACAGGCACCATAGGAATATAGCATTAGTTAAAGGTGTAGTTTTGATAAAGGTCACTTGCTATGGTACTTGGGTTACCGAAGAAGAATCGTTCGTATTGAGTTTGCCGGGTGGCGAATGGACTCATGGTCAGGTCCCAGGCTCGTCGAAAGAGTTCCACTCGATCTTTTGCAGGATGTTTGGCACTTTGTAAATACTGATCAAGATCTTTTCGAATGGAGGATTCAAAATCCGACTCAGTTGGGATAGTAACCATTCCACTTGCCCCTAGAAGCTGGATGATTTCGATAAGCCTAGGATAGATCTTTGGAAATGTGCAGCTAGCTACTTGTAATGAAGTTAAATCAGGTCTCATTAAACCAAACTCATCAACTGCAGCTTTGGTTTCGGCCTGTAGAAGGAGTGCCTTCATTGTCTCGATCGCAATAATAATTTCAGCCATTTTTTCATGAACATGACCGTAACCACTAATATCAATGCTTTGCACGATTTCCTCTGTAACACTTGCGATGAATTCTAATTTTACTATTTGCCTATTAATCACTTGATGCAAGGCAAATGGACGGAATGCACTTTGACTTAAAAAGCTATTTGCTACTTGGATATTTTTGTAGAAAAAAACTCGATCCCAAGGAACTACAACTTTATCAAATACGACTATCGCGTCCATTTCTTCAAAACGGGAGCTTAACGGATGATTAAATTCCCTATCTCCAAGAGCAAAGGACTCTCTGCAAATAAATTTTAAACCGTTCGTATCGGAAGGAATGGAAAATGCAAATGCATAATCGGGATCATTAATGCCTCCAGGGGAAATCACAAGAATTTCATCTGTCATTCCACCTTGTGTGGCTAATAGTCTAGCACCTTTAATAACTAGACCATCATCGATTTCATCTATAATTTTGGCAGCTATCGGTTCATCAGTTTCCTCTAAATAAAAGGGTGAACGATTGACTTGTGGATTAATAAACGTATGTGTGAAGGATAAATCCTTTTCCCTAGCTAGTTCATAAAAGTTTATGAGATTTTCAGGAAAACAGTTTTCTTTTCCTTCTAATAAACTAGCAGAAGCAGAAAGCGCCATTAGAATGCTATTCATATAATCTGGACTTCTACCGAGCATGCCATGATTTGTTTTAGCCCACTTTTGAATCATTTGACTCCGTTTTATAAGGTCATCCTGCGTTTTTGGTTGTTGGTATGATATTCCGATTTTATTACCAGTTTTGGGAGAAGTGTAGGTCATGACGTCTATTAACTCAGGGTCGTGCTGTAAATCATAAAGTGCTGCTTGACTTTTTATTGCCCCCTTAAAGGCAGCGTGCTCTGAAATTTCCCCGGTTAACGGCTCTCCGTTATACCAAATAGTAGTTTTTAACTGATTGATTCGCTCGATATATTCATTACCTGATATAGCAGGCATCTATATCCACCCCTAATAGTTGTAAAAAACCTTATATACCAATATATTTAGATACCAGCAAATCGTACCTTGTCATCAAGAAAAAACTATTCGAAAATAACCGTTGTTGACAGGATTCGACAAGTGACAGGCACCTGTCGAAAATGGTACATTTAGGGTAGTGAGTTTTTATGTATGGGGGGATATTTATGGTTATGTATAATGAGCCGGTTTTTTTGGAGCCTGTTTTGCAGGAGCGTATTTGGGGTGGAAAGAAGTTACGTACAGAATTTAATTATTCGATACCTTCTGACCAAACCGGTGAGGCATGGGTGATTTCAGCTCATCCCAATGGACCTAGTAAAATTAAAAATGGTTTTCTTGCTGGGAAGACATTGGAAGATGCTTGGCAGGAGTACGGAGAATTATTTAATAAGAATACGGAAAATAACGAGGCATATCCATTACTTGTAAAAATATTGGATGCGAATAGCGACTTGTCTGTTCAGGTTCATCCAGATGACCATTTTGCTCGTGAAGTAGAAGGACAACCATATGGGAAAACGGAATGCTGGTATGTGTTAAGTGCTGAAGATGGTGCGGAATTAGTTCTAGGACACCACGCACAAACAAGAAAAGAGCTTGAACACATGATGGAAGCTGGTGAATGGGACCGACTTCTAAAGCGAGTAAAAGTAACAACTGGTGATTTTGTATATGTACCAAGTGGCACGATTCATGCTATTGGAAAAGGAATCGTCATTTTAGAGACACAGCAAAGCTCTGATATTACCTATCGTGTCTATGATTATGATCGCACGGATGCTGCTGGAAATAAGCGCGAGTTGCATTTGGAACGTTCTAAAGAGGTCACAACAGTTCCGCACCAGGATGCAAAAGTTAATCAACGTGTAGCAGTAATTAACGATTTAACTTCGAAAAAGTTAGTAGAAGAAACGTACTTTACAGTTTATCATTGGCAGCTAAGTGGAAAGGCCTCATTAGCAATGGAACAGGACTTTTTACAAGTAAGTGTTATAGAGGGAAATGCAGAAATAATAATGAATGGTAAAAGTTTTCCGATAGAAAAAGGGACTCATTTTGTGATTCCCCATGGAATAACATCGTACGAAATTACGGGAAATGCCGAAATGATTGTATCACATGAATAATTTTTCTTAACCGGAGGGGATTTCTATGCTTGTTGGTGGAATAGAAGCTGGAGGAACAAAATTTGTATGTGCTGTTGGTGATACTTCTGGAAAAGTTGTTGATAAAATTTGTTTTCCAACACGGGACCCAGAAACTACGCTAGACGAAGTGCAACACTTCTTTGCCAAATATGAAATAAGTGCAATTGGTGTCGGTAGCTTTGGACCCATTGATTTACGTCGGGATAGTAACACCTACGGAACTATTTTGAACACCCCCAAAACAAAATGGAAACATTATGATATACTAGGAAGGTTGGAGCGAGATTTTTCTGTTCCCGTTTTTATTACAACCGATGTAAATGCTGCTTGTTTAGGGGAATACAAATATGGAGCTGGAAAAGATGTAAACAGTTGCTTGTACATAACGATTGGTACAGGAATTGGTGCTGGATTCGTACATGATGGGATCATTTTTCAAGGGAAAAATCACCCTGAAATGGGCCATATTTTTGTTCCCCAACATAAAGACGATGATTTTAAAGGTGTCTGTCCATATCATGGAAATTGTTTGGAGGGTCTTGCTTCTGGACCGGCGATTGAACAGCGTTATGGTAAAAAAGGCCATTTACTAAGTGATGATCAGCAGGTTTGGGAATTAGAAGCTTTCTATATAGCGCAGGCTATCGTGAATTACACAGTGATGCTATCACCAGAACGGATTATTTTAGGTGGCGGTGTGATGAAGCAAGAGCGATTGTATGAGCTAATACGTAAATATTTTATGAAGCAGATGAATGAGTATGTACATGTCGGTAATATAGATGAATTTATCGTTGCCCCTAAACTGGGTGATCATCAAGGAATAGTTGGTGCTTTTGGGTTAGTTGATGGTGTGGATTGAGTTTAGGATAGCCAACGTGTTTACGTTTTAACCACAAGGATAAGCAGATAGGAGACTGGTTATGTATCAGATTCAAACGTTTGAGGAGCAATCCTTTACGATGTATCAACTAAGTAATGCAGATGATAGTGCTTGGGTGACTATTTGTCCAGAAAGAGGTGGAATCATCACCTCCTTTGGTGTTGATGGGAAGGAACAGCTTTATATAAATAAAGAGACGCTATATGATCGTAGTAAAAATATTCGTGGTGGCATTCCGATTCTGTTCCCTATTGCTGGACAACTAGAGGAAGGGAAATATGAATGGGATGGGGAAACATATAATATGCCAAATCATGGTCTAGCTCGAATATATCCTTGGGAAGTGGTAGAGAAGAAGCAGGATGAAACACAAGCATCCATTACCGTTCGTTTTGTAAGCAGTATTAGCACGAAAGCAGTATATCCATTTGATTTTGATGTGTTATTTACGTACACGATTCGTGCGAATGAGCTTTTGATTGAACAAAGTTTTGGAAATGTATCAGACCAAGCAATGCCGATGTATGTTGGACTCCATCCTTATTTTAAAGCCAGTCAGAAAAATGTTGTGTTGAAGACAGATACTACGAAATTATTTGATTATAGTGATGAATCGGTACAGGATTTTCAAGGTAGCGTAGACATGGAAAATCGCAAGGAATCCGTTGTATTACTTGATGCAAAAGCGCGTAAGGTTTCGATGGAATTAGGAACTGGACAGGAAGTTCATATGGAAACCGGGGCAGAGTATAAGTACACAGTTATATGGACGGAAAAGGGCAAAGAATTTATCTGCGTAGAACCCTGGATGGCAATGGCGGGGGAATTGAATCGAAAAGAAGAGCTCGTCATGATTGAACCAAAAGAAACCCTCGACACATTTGTAAGATTTAGAGTAGAATAAGGGTGCCTGTCACTTGTCGTAAATTGTCGAATAAATGAATGGTAAACTGTTAATGTGTTGGGGAAATTCCCTCAAGGTATTAACAGTTTTTTTTGCAGATAGGAAATTATAAACTTTCCTATCCTACATTAGTGTAATTATGGCATTCATCTTAAGGGCTTGGCGAATGCCAAGTCTGCTAATTTTTTGGAGATTGCTAAAGGTTGTCTAGATCAAGTTTTATTAGGTTTTAGCATTTTAAAAAGCAAGCGGAATAATAGAAAGTGGTTTGAAATAATTTAAGATGGGGTATATCCTATTTATAGGAGGTGATTGGCAATGGGGTGAAAATCATAATGTTATACTGCAAAAAAACTGAATAATAAAAATTTAATGGGGGTAAACATGAAGAAAGTATCAAGTGTATTTTATGTTACAGTATCATTAGTCATCATTGCAGTTTTTATCGGGGCAATGTTTCCCGAGTTGTCAGAACAGGTAACCACCAACATTAACGCATTTCTATCCACGACATTTGGTTGGTACTACATGTGGGTAATGACCTTCCTGATTATCGTTTCCATTTTCATTATCTTTAGTCCATATGGAAAGATTCGCTTAGGAAAAAATCATGAACGACCTGATTTCTCTACATTAACATGGATTGCTATGTTGTTTTCGGCAGGATTAGGTATTGGGCTTGTGTTTTACGGTTCAGCTGAACCACTATTCCACGCATTTTACGATGCTCCATTATCAGAACCAGGTACGGAACAAGCTTTCAAAGAAGGGCTTGCTGTTACGTACTTTCATTGGGGAATCCACGGTTGGGCAATGTACGGCATTGTCGCTCTCGCACTAGCTTATTTCCAATTTCGTAAAGATGAACCTGGATTGATTTCCGCAACATTAAAGCCGTTGTTCGGCGATAAAATGAATGGTCCTTGGGGAAAGTTAATTGATATCCTTGCAGCGTTTGCAACTATTTTTGGTGTTGCAACATCACTCGGTTTTGGTGCTGCGCAAATTAATGGAGGTTTGTCTCATCTTTTTGGAATTGAAGTTAGTTTTCCTACACAATTTGTTATAGTACTAGTTGTAACGGTATTGTTTTTAATTTCTGCATGGTCGGGCTTGAGTAAAGGAATTAAATATTTGTCAAACGCCAATATGGTAATCGCGGTATTTCTATTTATAGCGGTTATAACGGTTGGACCGACATTATTGATTTTAAATATGTTTACTGAAACATTTGGAATTTACTTGCAAAACATCGTGAATTGGAGTTTCCGTACGGCTTCCTTAGAAGGAGATAATCGTGCATGGTTAGATGGATGGACTATTTTCTACTGGGCATGGTGGATTGCTTGGGCACCGTTTGTTGGAATGTTTATTGCTCGAGTTTCTCGTGGTCGTACAATTCGTCAGTTTATGGTTGGTGTGATCGTTGTACCAACATTAATTATTGGTATTTGGTTTGCAACATTTGGAACAACAGCTGGTGATGTACAACGTAGTGGAGCAATTGATTTAACTCAGTTTTCAACGGAAATGGTATTATTCAATATGTTTGATCAATTACCAATTTCAGGTATTTTATCGTTGCTTGCAATTCTACTAATCTTTACATTTTTCATTACATCAGCAGACTCCGCAACATTTGTATTAGGGATTCAGTCTACCCATGGCTCATTAACACCACCAAATCAGGTTAAAATTATTTGGGGTCTAGCGCAGTCATCGGTTGCATTAGTTCTACTATATGTAGGTGGACTGACAGCATTGCAGAATACCATTATAGCTGCAGCATTTCCATTCTCGTTCGTTATGATCTTAATGGTGATATCCTTATTAAAAGCATTAAATAATGAAGTACAGACAGCTAAACGAAAGAAATAACTAAGAAACGGTCTTTGAATGTGTTTGTCGGTGCCTGTCACTTGTCGAATAAGTGATAGGCACTATTTTTTGGATAAATTAAAAAGTATAAAACATTCCTATTCTGCATAAGTGTAACTAAGGTATTTGTCATAATGGCTTGGGATATGCAAAGTGTTTATGTTTGATTATGCATGAACAGTGTTCGTCCATGTATAAGGATGAAAATAAAAAGTGGAGGCGAAGCGAATGGAGTCCATAGTATTAGCTATAGTGGCATTATTTTTACTTATTATAGGATTGAAGATTGCTAAAAAGGCTATCAAAATTCTTTTATTTATTGGAGCAATTATTTTAGGATTATATCTGTTGAAAGACTTTTTTTGATGTAAGTTGAATGGAAGATTGTTATCCGGATCGTAAATAGTGCATAGGATATGTCATTACTGTATAAAACAGGGTTAATATAATCATTATTTCCCGGGGAATAATTTGTCGAACGGTAAATTAGAATAATATATTTAGGTTTAAGTTTCATAGTGTTACCTGCTATCTGGTTAGATAAAGTAATTATTGGCAATAATATCTAGTAAAATTCCAAGGTTATTGGACGTTTTACTGGAGGTTTCCTATGAAAAAATTAATCACGATAGCAGCTCTTTGGATAGTTGGATTGTTTATTATAATTGGATACGATTGGATTTCTACAGCACCGGAATCATCGGATAATAACATGGATTCCATTTATAAGAGTGTCAGTGAAAAGGTGAAGAATAAAATGCAGGATGTACTACCACCTACAAGAGATTATGAGGATAAACCAAATTTACAAGGCGATTCAAGGAAGCATATTTTATTTATAAGTACAGATGAGCAACACACGATTAATGACTTGGGGGCTATTCTAGTATTAGACCCTGTCAAGGAAGAATTCAATTTGATTCAATTGGCTGAAGAAGGAATAAATCTTTCAAGTATTGAAGGACTAGCTGTAGATGATACACAAGAGGCAATTGAGGTTGTTGAATCGGAATTAGATTTGGAAGTAGATCATTTTATAAAACTAAATGGGAATGTACTACCTGAGATGATAGATTCAATGGGAGGAATAACGATAAGTTCTTCTCAAGGGGATACAGATGCTAGTAAAGAAGAAATTCACCTAAGTGGTGAGGAGACGATGGAATTCATTCTATCCGGGAATCAAGGATCATTAGCTGAACTAGAACAAATGCAGCGTCAAATGTTGGTAACGGAAGCTGTGATGGAAGAATTAACAAGTTCTATGTCCCTCCAATTGGCGACTACGATGTTTAGTGCAGTAGGTGACAAGATAGAGACAGACTTAGGGTTGGGTGATTTATTGGGGATGTTTTGGACATATGCACGAATGGAAGAAGAATTAGAATCAATACCAGCTAATGGTGATGGAAATAACTAGAGCGTCTTTGAATTCGACAAGTGACAGGCACCTGTCGAAAAGATATGAAATTAATGAAATAGGTTTAAGATGATAATTTAATGCGATATGGATGGAAAAATTTCATATGGTGGGATACGAACTTTGATTTTAAAGTGATTTTACTTTCATAAAATGAGTTTTTAGCATTTAGACAATTATCTCCGTCTCAAATATTATCTTAGGAGAGAGGAGGTGAAAGTTAAATGCCAAGAAATAGACGAGTTTGGATACCTGAATATTTCTATCATATCGTATGCCGTGGAAATAGGCGGGATCCGCTTTTTAGAGAGGATAGTGATTTTCGCATCTTTCTGTACCTGTTACAACATGTAAATAAAGCAGCCCCTTTTGAGCTTGCCTCGTACTGCCTCATGACAAATCATTTCCATCTACTTCTGCGTTCTAAAAACCAACCTACTTCCAAAGTGATGTCGCTAATTAATAAACGGTATGCCGATTATTTTAATAATAAATATGATTTAACCGGCCATGTGTTTGAAAAACGGTATTTTGATAAGTTGATTGGAGATCGGTATGGAGTTTTGCGGATCAGTCAATATATTCATCTAAATCCGGTCGAAGCTGGAATTGTACAGAAAGCGGAAATGTATCGTTGGAGTAGTTATCGTTATTATTTGTATACTGCCGACGAACGTTTGTTGAGTATGAATACCATTTTGGAAAGCTTTCCAGGCGGAGAATTAGAAAAAAGAGAACTATATCGTCAATTCACAGAAGGAGAAGATATAAGATTAGAAATGGAAAGTGAATATAAATAGGTGCCTGTCACTTGTCGAATTTCGACAAGTGACAGGCACTACTCGTTTTTGGCACTACTCGCCTTCTTAAACTTCCTTCCCATCAATAAATACTTGTTCTGCTTTGTTCCTTAGGTCAAATGGATTGCCTGTCCAAATAACAAAATCTGCGTCTTTTCCAACTTCAATAGACCCAACGCGGTGAGCAACACCGATATGTTTAGCTGCATCTAGAGTGAGAGCTTGAAGTGCTTGTTCTTCTGTAATTCCACCTCTAATTGCATGAACTGCGCTAGTCACTAAGTACTCAATTCCTACAACTGGGTGATCCGTCGTTATAGAACATGATATTCCAGCATCCAGTAATGTTTTTATCGTTGTCCAGCCTTTGTCTTTGAGCTCTACTTTCGAACGTGTAGACATGGTTGGACCAACTGATACACGCACATCTTTGTGTTTTGCGATATAATCTGCGATATGATGACCTTCTGTGCAATGTTCAATCGTAATATCAATATCAAATTCACGTTTGATGCGGAGAATTGTTAAAATATCATCTGCTCGGTGCGCATGAACGCGTAATGGAATTTCTTTATTAATTACTTTTGCTAGATTTTCCAAGTCTAGCTTTCTTTCGTTTTGATCTCCATTTATGTAATTTTGCGTTTCAATTAGTTTTTCACGAAGTCGTGCCGCAACGCCCATTCGTGTAACAGGCATTTTTCCTTTATCTCCATGAACTCTTTTTGGGTTCTCTCCCATTGCAGCTTTCATACCAGAAGGTGATTTAATAACCATGTCATCAACAATATGGCCAATAGTTTTTAAAACAACCATTTCTCCTCCGATGACATTAGCACTTCCCGGCATGACTTGAACGGTAGTAATACCTGATTTACGAGCATCTTCAAACCCCTTTTCCATTGGATTAATCCCATCTATTGCTCTTACTTGGGGAGTAATTGGGCTACTTGTTTCATTAAAATCACTACCCTCTTTGCCTACGCCTTCCTCAGCTACACCTAAGTGAGTATGTACATCGATAAGACCAGGTGTAACAACCTTTCCAGCCGCATCGATTACTTGGTAGCTAACAGGTATATTTGTATCGTCTGTTATCTCTTCAAACTTTCCATCCTTAACAAGAATCGCTTTGCCCTCTAATTTTTTACCTGTTCCATCATAGATCGTTGCATGTTTAATCACAAGCATAACTAAATAAATCCTCCTAATTTTTGGAAGGTGCCTGTCACTTGTCGAATTTCGACAAGTGACAGGCACTACCCATTTTTTGTCATTATACCATTGATAAGGGAATGTATGGTTTGTTAATGCTGAATAATAGTGGAATTTTCTAAAATAATTGATTTAATAAACAAATTACTTTATGATTTTTCATAACACCTTGATTGGACAGATATCTATATAAATTCAGACTTTTAGTATAAGAAAGACACGTTGAAGGAGAGGGATACAAATGAAACTGATGACAGAGGAGCAGTTACTACTTGCTTATTTAAAAACGCATGGTGCAACGGCACCTAAGGTTATTCCAGGCAAAAGAGAGGTTACCTTTTTATCTAAAGCTACAGGTATTCCTCAAGTATGGAAATGGAGTCAAAAGGAAAACTCCCCGCAACAATATACGGAATTAAAGGATAGGGTTATGTCTGTCCATCATTCTCCAACTGGGACGAAAACGATTGTTGGAATGGATCACCATGGGAACGAAAAACAACAGTTATTTTTATTAACTGAAAATGAATCGAACGTGGATGAGCTTGTTGTTTCTAAGGATCATTTCCATCGATTCGGTGGTTGGTCACCGAGTGAAGAGAAAATCTCCTTTGCAAGTAACCGGCGTCATCCAGGTTATTTTGATGTGTATATTTTTGACCTAGAAAATAACACGGAAGAATTAGTTTATCAGTATGACGGTAGCTGTGCGCCCGTTTGTTGGACGAAGGACGGTAAGAACCTTATATTACGTTTGATTGATACAAATATTGATCAGTCGCTTTATGTTCTAAATTTAGAAACGAAGCAGTTGAAACAAATAGGACCTAAAGATATGAATGGTAGATATGGATCAATAATTGTAACGGGAAATGATGAGGGAGGAATTTTGCTAACGGACGCAGGGCGGGATACATTGGCCATATTTCATTTTTCTTTTCAAAACCCATCCATATTAAAGGAAGTCTTAGAAATAGATGGCTGGGATATTGAAGAAATCGAGCTATCTCTAGATGAATCAAAACTATCATTTACTGTTAATGAGGGCGGAATTTCTAAATTAGGAATCTATCAGTTAGATAGTCATACCTTCAATTATGTAGACGGATTACCATCTGGAGTGTATGATTCACTTTCCTGGTTAAGTAATCATGAGTTAATTGTTGGGGTGAAAAGCTCTATACATCCAGGGGATATATGGCTGGTAGATTTGCAGAAAAATGAAACGGAAAGACTTACTACTGTAGGGGAGGAAAAGTCTATCAGTCATTTATGGATGGAGCCGGAATTATGTAGCTTTTCCTCTTTTGATGGATTAGAGGTTCCCTATTTCTTATATGGGAAAAAGAACGAAGAACAGCCTGTTGTCATCTACGTACACGGTGGCCCAGAAAGTCAAATTCGTTCCGTTTTCAACCCTGTAATTCAATATTTAGCGGCTAAAGGATTTGCTGTAGCAGCACCGAATGTTCGTGGAAGCATGGGATATGGTAGAAAGTATGTAAAATTGGATGACGTTCGGAAGCGAATGGATGCCGTAGCAGATTTAAAATGGTTAGTCGAGGACCTGGTCAGAAGCCATGGCGTAGATGAAAATAAAGTTGGAATTATGGGGCGAAGCTATGGTGGATTTATGGTTCTAGCTGCGTTAACGCACTATCCAAACGTTTGGGCGGCTGGAGTCGATATTGTTGGAATATCTCATTTTAAAACATTCTTAGAAAATACTGGACCATGGCGTAGGAAAATTAGAGAGTATGAATATGGTTCATTAGAACACGACGTTGATTTCTTTGAGGAGATCGCGCCGTTAAACCATACCGATAAAATCACTGCACCATTACTTGTTTTTCACGGGAGAAACGATGTCCGTGTCCCAGTTAGTGAAGCAGAACAATTAACAGCTGACTTAAAGAAACAAGGAAAGCCGGTTGAACTGATTGTATTTGAAAACGAAGGACATCAAACAGAAAAGCTAGAAAACCACATAACCATGAACACCAAAATTGTAGAATTCTTTAGGAAATATTTGTAAGGTGCCTGGCACCGACAAAATTCGACAAATTTCGAGGAGTGACAGGCACCGACAATAGGTTATTTCTTTTTAAATTTGCTTCCTTGGTTTTTGGCTCTTAGTTTTGCTATTAGGTTGGATGTTTTATTGGTTGCTGCTTGGGTAGCTTTTTCGTTTATGGCGAGGATGGTAAAATCTCCATCTTCGTTTTTTTCTAGAGTGAAATAGGTATTAACCTCGCTACCGGCTGGTAGGGTATCTTTTGAAACGACTAATTCTTCCTTAAGCTCCTCAATAAGAATAACTGCTTGATTTTGATCTTCAAAACGATCAAGTACACCTTGCACCTGCATAGTTGAAACCTCCTATTCTTTACTCCACACAAGCTATTCCTTCATCTTTAATATCTTGAATTCTAGCAGGACCAATTCCATTAATAGCGCTGAGGCCATCAACAGATTTATATGGTCGTTTTTCGATTAATTCCTCTGCCCGGACAGTTCCAATATGTTTGATTTGTTGTACCTCTTCCACCGAAGCACTATTAATATTTACACAGCTTCCAGAAGGATTTGAGCTTTGATTAGATTTTTCTTCTTTTTCTGTTGTTTCATTTGTATTAGTAGCTGAATGGTTACTTTTTGGACTGATCGTACCATCTTTATTTGTGAGAATGTCATATTCTTTACCGTCGGTTTCAATAATAATTGTACCATGGACGTCTGTTCCAAATAGCTTTATTCCCAAATTCTGAATATGGGACACTACTTCAGCATGGGGGTGTCCATAGCTGTTGTCAGCTCCAGCACTATAGATGGCAACATCTGGTGAAACAGCTTCGATAAATGAAGGATCACTTGATGTGCTAGAGCCATGATGCCCAAGCTGTAAAATATCTGCGTCTAGATTAATTCCAACGTTCATCATTCTTCTTTCCGAGTTTGTATCTGCATCACCGGTAAATAAAAACTTCACATCTCCATAGGTAAACAATGCGGAAATGGATTCTTCGTTTGTCTTACCTGTGATTTTATCTGGATAAATGACCTCAATATTCATGTTACCCATTTCAAAGGATTCACCAGTTCGTGGTTCATAATAGTCCGCACCACTAGTTAAAACGGCCTCTAACGCATTTTGGAAGGTTTTCGATGTGCTTTCATTACCCGACATCCAAACCTCACCTACATCAAATGTTTGAACGACATCTTCTAATTGACCAACATGATCGGCGTCAGGGTGACTAACAATTACTAAGTCCAAGGTAGAGACATGTTGTGACTGTAAATAATTAACAACTTGATTTCCTCGCCAATCCCCTGTGTCAAAAAGTATAGTAAATTCCTCAAACTGAAGCAGTGTTGCATCAGCTTGCCCAACGTCAATGTAATGAACCTCTAATCCGGTTAGGGATTCGTTGTTTGCAGTCTTTTCTTCTGCGTCAGTCGTAGTCGAAACCTCTTCACTATTAATCTCCTCTTCATCAGTTTGTTCTGTTTCTTCAGAAGTATTGCTACTGTCTACACCTGAGCTATGTTGATCTTCCGTTACCGTTTCATTAGTTTGGTCAGGATTAGGTTGCTCTTTTATACCTTGCCCGCAAGCTATTAACAAGATAGCGATAAGCATGGATAAAAACAAATGATTTTTCAAGTAAAATTCCCCCAATTGATGTCAGTTCTCAGTCTCTATTTTACTTGATTATGGTAACAAAAATGTGTATTAAATACTAGGTTGATTCTTATGGAAAGGGGGTGGAAACAGTTATAGGTTACTTTTATTGCTTGAAATGGTGATTTAGGAATAGGGAGAGGTGCAATAAATTACTTTTCTCTAGTGAAAAAATGAATGATTAAGCTTTCTTCAATCTAGGTTTTGTCATTGTAGGAGTGTGCACGATATAAATTATCTTGGCATAATGAGGAAAATGAAAAAAAGACGGAGGGAAAGATATGGGAATTGTAACGATCGTTTTATTTGGATTTACTTGTATACACCCAAGTGGGGTGTACGGTGTACTTGATCGGATTGAAGATCAAGTACATGCCGTTATTCTATTGGAAGATATAGATGAGGAACTGATTGTACCAATAGACAAATTACCACCTGGAACAAAAAAAGACACCTGGTTCAATATAATAATTCGACAAAATCCGACAAGTGACAGGCACCGACAATGGCACCTGCGCTATTATAGTAGTCCTACCATTTTAAGGCCGTGTTGGATGCCGTTGTCTTCTACGGATTTGGTTACGTGCTGGGCTACGGATTTCACTTCTTCTTCTGCATTCCCCATGGCTACACTGTTTTTAACAGTTGATAACATCTCGATGTCATTTAGTCCATCCCCAAATGCGAATATGTGTTCTTCAGAAAATCCTAATTTTTCAGCTGCTTGTTCAATTCCTTTTGCTTTGGAACCACCTTTTGGAGTAATATCTACAGAATATGGGTGCCAGCGAACGAAATTGAAATCACAAAAAATTTGTTCATACTGTTTTTCTTCTCCTTCTTCACAGAAAAGCAGGGATTGATACAGTTCTCGACCACTGTAATAATGTGGGTCATGTGTCGGGAATTTTTCAATTTTTAATGTTGAAATACTTTCATTAATATAATGATGTTCTGGCACATTTGCTTTCATGTCCTCGTGATCCATAAATACAACTGGATGATTTTTTTCAAGAGCCATTTCTGATAATTTTTTAAGAGAGGGAATGTTTAATGGATTTACATATGCCACTTCTCCTCGAACGACTACGTACTGTCCGTTATAGCTAACAAACGTATCTATATCTAATTCCTTACGTAGATCTTCGTACATAAATGGAGCTCTTCCTGTTGCAATAGCTACTTCATGTCCTAATGCTTTTAATTTGAAAATCGACTCTTTTGTAGAATGAGGTAATTCCTTTTCTCCATTAAGTAATGTTCCATCAATATCAAAAAAGATAACACTATGATTGGTCATAATTTCAGTACTCCTAAACTATTTTATTTACTACACTCATTCTAAATCGTGAAAGGCCTTTCATGTCAACTTATAAACCTAACCTTTTCTAATAAAAGCAATATCATAGTTAGTCACTCATACAATTAAAAAAGCACCAATCTGTTACTTTTTAGAGGGCTTCATAGTACCCGTGAAAAATTTATAACTATTAACACTGTGGTTATAGTGTTAATTGATTGATATGTATTTATTTTAATGCTAATATAACTAATAATTTAAATAATTTATAATATTATTTACTATGCTTGGCTTTTACCAAGCCCTTATGGCAAGAGCCTTTTGATGCACTTAATAAGAAAATTTTCTTATCTGCTACATCATACATCCTAAAATAACTACTTTCTTCTTCAGTCAACTACATAAAACAGTCGTATTGAAATCCAATCCAAGTTAAATAGCAATGTCAATCCACATTCACTCAGAGTGGACCTGACGTTCTATATAAAATTATTTAGGGAGGGTTCTTATGGACAAGGTCAAAAATCGGTGGCTAATCGCTGCTTCGGCAGTAGGGGTACACCTATCCATTGGTTCAGCATATGCATGGAGCGTGTTTACCAATCCAATGGTCAATCAGTTTGGCTGGGACCAAACGCAAGTGTCTACTGCTTTTAGTATTGCTATTTTCTTCTTAGGATTTTCGGCAGCATTTATGGGTAGGTTTGTTGAAAAAAGTGGACCTAGAAAGTCTGGTATGCTCGCAGCATTATTCTTCGGAGTAGGTGTAGCTGGTTCCGGGCTTGCAACGGCCACAGAATCATTATTATTATTATACCTTTTTTACGGGATTATTGGTGGTATTGGGTTAGGGATTGGTTATATCTCTCCAGTATCCACATTAGTAAAATGGTTCCCGGATCGTCGCGGTCTTGCGACTGGTCTAGCAATAATGGGATTTGGATTTGCAGCGATGATTAGTGGACCTGCTGCAGCATCGTTAATTGAATCTGTTGGTATTTCTAATACATTCTTTATTCTAGGTGCGATATATTTTGTAGTCATGACCGTGTCTGCTCAATACTTAGCTCCACCTCCAGAAGGTTGGAAACCAAAAGGGTTTACGGAGAAACAAGAAGCTGATACAGCAAAAGGTAAAATTAAAGAAGATTTATCACAGCTTACAGCCAATGAGGCCATTAAAACCCGCCGTTTTTGGATGCTATGGTTCATGTTATTTATTAATGTAACCTGTGGTATTGCTATTCTTGCAGTTGCTTCACCAATGGCACAGGAAATTACTGGCATGACTGCAATTGCAGCGGCGGCAATGGTTGGAATTTTAGGTGTGTTCAATGGTGGGGGGAGACTTGCATGGGCGTCATTATCTGATTATATCGGACGACCAAATGTTTATACCGCATTTTTTATCATTCAGATCGTGGCATTTTTCATGCTACCATATGCGACTAATCCATTAGTATTCCAAATTTTATTGTTCGCCATTTTAACTTGTTATGGCGGTGGATTTGCTTCTGTACCAGCCTACATTGGTGATTTATTTGGTACAAAACAACTGGGGGCAATCCATGGCTATATTTTAACGGCATGGGCAATGGCAGGGGTTGTCGGTCCAATTCTATTATCATTGATTTATGATTCTACGAATAGTTATAATGTAACTATGATGATCTTTGGAATCATGTTCGTTATTGCATTTGCGATTTCACTTTGGATTCGTGTCGATATTAAAAGATTACGAGGTAAGCAAAACAAATCCGTTCAAAAAGTGGGCGTTGCAAAGCAAGCATAATTATTTTTTAAGGGTCCGATTCCTATTTGGAGTCGACCCTTATGGTGCATATGAAATACGTATTAGGAGGGGAAGTTGTTGGGAAAAACGAAGCATACTGGTCCAGTTAAGCTGTCCAAAAAGCCAGATCCAAGTCTTTGGGTAAGTAAAGTCCCATTTGGTCTGGGAAAAGTTAAGCCACATCATATCCGTGATACGATGAAGGTTGTATGGGAAAATAAAGATAATCTACCGTATGCAACCCGCATTTTAACCCAAGGTGTTTGTGATGGATGTGCCCTTGGTGTATCTGGGCTTCAAGATCAAACATTAAAAGGACCACATGTTTGTACAACGCGCTTAAATGTTCTTCGGTTAAATACGATGTCAGCTATTAAAGAAGATGTGTTACACGCAGAAATTGATGAACTTCGCAAAATGAGCAGTACGGAATTACGAAAACTTGGAAGAATTCCATACCCAATTATGAGGGAGCCTGGTGAAAAATCATTCCGTCGTATTTCTTGGGATGAGGCCCTTCATAAAATTTCCGAGAAAATGAAAGCGCTTGATCCAAAACAATATGCTTTTTATACGACATCACGTGGGATTACAAACGAAGTTTATTATACGCTAGGAAAAGTAGCTCGTTATCTTGGGACGAATAATATTGATAACGCGTCAAGAATTTGTCACTCGCCATCTAAAACAGCTCTCAGCCGCTCCGTTGGTGTTGGAGCATCGACATGTAATTATAAAGACTGGATCGGCACAGATGTCCTTGTATTTTGGGGATCTGTTGCGGCAAATAACCAGCCAGTATCTACTAAATACATGTATGCTGCAAAACGTAAAGGGACGAAAATTATTGTAATTAATCCGTATCACGAACCGTCTATGGATAACTATTGGGTTCCATCGATTCCAGAATCAGCTTTATTTGGTACGAAAATTGCTGATGATGTGTACCAGGTTAATATTGGTGGAGATATTGCCTTCATGCACGGAGTAATGAAACATTGGTTTGAAATGGAAGCAGAAGAGAGCGGCTCAGCAATTAACCATGATTTTGTTAAAGAGCATGTGAATGGGTTTCATGAATTAAAAGAAAAAGTAACTGCCTATAGCTGGGAGCAATTAGAGAAGTCTTCTGGTTTATCAAAAGCTCGAATGCAGGAGTTAGCAAAACTATTAGCTAAGTCGAATTCAGCAGTTTTTGTTTGGTCGATGGGATTAACACAGCATCGTTTTGGGACGGATAATGTCTCACAAATTGCAAATCTAGCATTGCTTCGTGGGTTTATTGGTAGAGAACATTGTGGACTGATGCCAATACGTGGCCATTCCGGAGTGCAAGGATCTGGAGAAATGGGTGCCGATCCATTTGTACTTCCTGGTGGAGGAATGGATGAAAAAAATAGAAAACGAGTTGAGAAGATTTGGGGATTTGATATTCCGAAATGGCAGGGAGACATAGTTGGTGTTTCATTGGAAAATGCTGTTTTACCAGAAGATCATGAGCGAAAATTGAAATTATATTATATGTCAGGTGGTAATTTCCTAGAAACGATGCCAAATCCAGATTTTGTAAAAGAATGCTTGGAAAATGTGAACATACGTGTTCATCAAGATATAATTTTAAATACATCTACCTTAGTAGACGCCAAAGAAGCAGTTATTGTATTGCCAGCAATGACTAGGTATGAACAGCCTGGTGGTGGAACATCCACTTCTACCGAACGAATGGTTTATTTTTCACCGGAGATTAAGGGACCTAGAATTGAAGAGGCAAGACCAGAATGGGAGATTTATGTTGATCTTGCAAAACGGATTAAACCAGAGGAAAAGCATTTAATTGATTTTAAGGATCCATTTGAAATTCGTGAGGAGATTGCAAAAGCTGCTCCAAATTATGATGGTATTCAACACTTAAAAGATCGTGGTGATGTATTCCAATGGGGTGGTGCTTGGTTATGTGAAGATGGAATCTGTCCTACTCCTGATGGAAAAGGAAATCTGATTGCAATGGATATACCAGAGCTTCGTAAGCCTGAAGGTCATTTCTATGTAACCACACGTCGTGGAAAACAATTTAATTCGATGATTTATGATGAAAAGGATCCATTTAATGATGCGGACCGCTATGATGTTTTAATGAATGAATCCGATGCGAAGGAGTTAGGGATTAAAGAAGGGCAACCAGTAGTTGTTTATAATCAACATGGCTCCTTTAATGGTAATGCTAAATTTGTTTCCTTAAAATCTGGTAATGTGGAGGTCCATTGGCCGGAAGGGAATGTGTTGATTCCAAAAGGTGTTTATGAACATTTAGCAGGTATTCCAGAATATAATACAGCAGTAATCATAGAAAAAGCGGAAACGTATTTTGCTCATAAGGATACAAAATATGTAGAAAAGCGTATTGAAGAACTTGAAATGGAAACAAGTTAGAAGGTGATGGTATGAACGATACCAAACAGGAGGGGTGGGAGACAATCCGATTTGATGGAATGTCTCCAACAATCCTGGATGAGGAAATTGCTACGGAATTTGCCCTAACTATTGTTTTAAATGGTGAGGAATTTGCGACAATGGTTTGCTCTCCTACCGATTTGCAGGACCTAGTCGTTGGTTTTCTTGCTTCAGAAGGAATCATTCGATTTGTTGAGGAAATAAAGGATATTTCACTAGATGAATCGATGGGATTTGCGTATGTAGAGCTTTATAAAAATCTAGATCTTATGGAGCAGGATCATTCGAAACGAGTAATTGGCTCATGCTGTGGAAAAAGTCGCCAATTCTACTTTAAAAGTGATGTTAGAACATCTAAAACCATAACGAGTAACCTTACACTATCTGTTCAGCAGTGTTATGCATTGATGCAACAGCTGCAGGATGGCTCTGATCAATTTAAACGAACAGGTGGTGTACACAACGCAGGTCTTGCAACAATACATGAATTATTGCAGGTTCGAACAGATATTGGTAGACATAATGCACTCGATAAAATATATGGGCATATTCTGCATAATCACATTTCGGTGAAGGATAAATTAATCGTATTTAGTGGTCGTATTTCCTCGGAGGTGCTACTAAAAATTTCAAAAATTGGTGCTGGCATCCTTCTTTCGAAATCAGCACCGACGGATTTAGCATTGAAATTGGCGGAAGACCTTGGGATTACAGTAATCGGTTTTGCTAGAGGAGATAAGATGAACGTTTACACACATCCACATCGCATATTGGAAACGAATGTATGACAGATCAGACTATTTTACGGAAAATCCACATAAACTTTAGTAAACTTGGTATTCGTCAAGCTTTATGGAGAATGCCATAGTTGCACTTATTTAGGATAGGAAATTTATACTTTCCTATCTTCTAAAACATTCTAGTAGAATAGAAGAAAAGTAATCTTTAGGAGGGATCCCTTGGCTAGTATTACAGATAAATTTGGTCGACCACTACGGGATCTGCGTATTTCTGTCACAGATCGGTGTAATTTTAGGTGTACGTATTGTATGCCAAAGGAGATATTTGGGAAAGACTATCCGTTTTTACCAAAAAACCAATTATTAAGCTTCGAAGAAATTGAAAGGCTAGCAGCTAGCTTTGTCAACCTAGGGGTAAAAAAAATACGCTTAACTGGTGGAGAGCCCTTGTTACGCAGGAATCTACCTGAGTTAGTAAAAAAACTATCAACTATTAATGGGGTAGAAGATATTGGTTTAACGACAAATGCTAGTTTGCTTGAAAAAATGGCAAGCGACATAAAACAAGCAGGGCTAGATCGTATTAATGTAAGTCTAGATGCGTTAAATAATGAAGTCTTTCAATCGATTAATGATAGTGGGGTCACTACGGAACGGGTATTAAAAGGAATCGAGAAGGCAAAGGAAGTCGGTCTAGAAGTAAAAGTAAACATGGTCGTTAAAAAAGGAATGAATGAACAAGAAGTCATTCCAATGGCCAAGTATTTTAAAGAAAAAGGAATTACACTGCGCTTTATTGAGTTTATGGATGTAGGGAAAACTAATGGCTGGGATTTTAGCAAGGTAGTTACCAAACAGGAATTATTCCGAGAGCTTTCCTCCCATTTTGAATTAGAGCCAGTTGACCCTGCTTATGTCGGAGAAGTGGCAAAAAGGTATCGTTATGTAGGTACAAATACAGAGGTTGGCTTTATTACGTCCGTGTCGGAATCATTTTGTTCTACTTGCACGAGAGCAAGAATTGCAGCAGATGGTAAGCTGTATACCTGTTTATTCGCAGGAAATGGATTTGACTTTAGAGAGTTACTCCGCTCTGGAGCGGATGATGAAAAAATCCGTTCCACGATTACATCCATTTGGAACAAACGTACCGATCGTTACTCCGATGAACGAACGGAAGAAACTGCAAAACATAAAGAGAAAATCGAAATGTCCTATATTGGGGGATAACCATTAGGGGTGCGCGTCCCTAAAAGAGTCTGTCACTTGTTGAAATTCTACAAGTGATAGACTCTTTTTTGCATATTGGAAATTCTAAGCTTTTCTTTCCTGCATAAGTGCAACGAAGGCTTATATCATAAAGGCTTGGCAAAAACCAGGTTTTCTAAGTACAATAGGAAGTAGATTTTGTTTGAATTGATCTAGAATAGAAAGAAGTGATGGTCTATGAGAAAGGTTCGGATTGGGATTGTTGGTTTGGGGTCTATAGCTCAAAAAGCTTATCTACCCATTTTGACTAGGGAAACAGATTGGACATTAGTAGGTGCCTATTCACCTTCAGAAGAAAAAAGAAAACGCATTTGTAAGGAATATCGAATGCAGGAATACCATCAGCTTCACCATTTAATGGATGAAAGTGATGCTTTATTTATTCACAGTTCAACGGAGTCTCATTATGAAGTGGTATCACTAGCCTTACAGCACGGCGTTGATGTATATGTTGATAAACCACTAGCTGCTACGGTTGAAGAAGCAGAAGAATTAGTAGAATTAAGTAAACATCATCAAAGGAAGCTAATGGTTGGATTTAATCGTAGATTTGCACCAATGTATGTAGAAGCGAAGAAACGTGTGAAAAACTTAGCCTGGATTCGTTTTGATAAGCATCGTGCGAATAGTGTTGGACCGAATACATATGATTTTACAATGCTCGATGACTACCTTCACTTAGTTGATACAGCTAGATGGTTAGCAAACGGTGATCTAACTCCAACATATCAGCAAATTCAAGTAAATGAACAGAATCAACTTCTCTATGCAAGTCATTTGTATGAATCGAATAATAAGATATCTTTCCATACGTCAATGCATCGAAAGGCTGGTACAAGCATGGAACAACTGGAGCTTGTCGGTGAGGATGCAATTATTCGAGTGAAAAATATGAGCGTCATGGAAATAGAAGAAAATAATCAAATATCTACGAAAACACCACCATCATGGGAAACCGTACTTAAGCAGAGAGGATTTGAAGATGCGATTAAGCATTTTATTGACTGTCTAAACCATGATCATCAACCTGCTGTAGATGGGGAAGAGGCATTAAAATCACAAATTCTTATAGAAAAATAGGTGCCTGTCACTTGTCGAATTTCGACAAGTGACAGGCACCTTAAAACTTATTTCTCACGATAAACAAAATAATCAAAGTCAGCGTGTAAGCTACGACCAGATGTATCCTGACACTGCATTCCCACGAATGCACCAGTGAAAAATCCACCACCTTGAATGTAATCATCAGACAGCTTATACGATTCAAATGTCACAGGGACTTTTGTCCAATTCTCACCATCAAAGGAATAGGAATATTGATAATGATGTGTCTCGACATCCACACGAATATAAACATATTCTACATCTTCAGGAATAATGATTTCATTTCCTTTCAATGGTTGTGCAAAGATAAAGTTATCACAAGTGGTTAAATCAAGAATTCTACCTTTTTCTTCATGCCAAGTTACCTGTAATGCTGTCCAATTTTGCGTATTATAGTAATTCACTAAACCTGCAGCCTGTTGAAACGAATCTGGGTTAAATGCTACTTTTGTTTCGGCAGTGAAATTAAAATGTTGCCAGCGCCTTGCCACAAAAGCTTGGGTAAACTTTGATGTTAGAGATTCCTTTCCATAAAGACGTAAATGTCCTGGATTGTCAGTTAGAGAAAGAATTTTCTCCCCTAATGGAATTCGTAATGACTGATAATGAAGATTCAATTGTTCGGTGTTAAAGTCATCTTTTTCTTCAACATCTGGTCCCCATGTTACTTCTTCCATGTTTGGACCTTCAATTTCGCTAGCTGGTTGATTCCCACCAACGACGTATGGCCAATCATTACTCCACTCTAATCGTTGGATAGCTGTTTCCCTACCTAGAGGACAATAACCTCTTGGATCAAGGAGAGGTTGCCCATCTCTTGGTAATGGTCGACCTGTAAGGTGTACTAAAAACCATTCATCTGTGTGCGTGTGAACCATTGATGCATGTCCAGCTTTTTGTAAAGGATTTCTTGGGTATGGGAAAGACGTAATTAATGGATTGTCAGGATGCACCTCATACGGTCCCCAAATATCCTTTGAACGTGCGATTGTTGCTTGATGGTCGTATTTTGTTCCACCTTCAGCAGTCAATAGATAGTAATAGCCATTCATTTTATATAAATGTGGTGCTTCGGTAAGCATAATATCTGTACCTTTAAAAATAATTTCAGATTTACCGACAAGTTTTTGTTCCTCTACACTGTATTCTTGCATGACGATTCCATAAAAATTATGATTTCCGACACGGTGATCCCAAAACATGTTAACAAAGTATTTTTTACCATCGTCGTCATGGAATAAAGATGGATCAAAACCGGAGCTATTCATGTGAATTGGCTCAGACCACTCGCCGTCAATCGTATCGCAGGTAACTAGGTAATTATGGCAATCCTTCCATTGACCTTCCGTAACTTTTACATCCGTATAAATTAACCAAAACTTGCCATCACTATAGGATAAAGCAGGTGCCCAAATTCCACCAGAATCAGGGTTTCCCATCATATTTAATTGACTTAATCGATTCAGCGGTCTAGAAACCAGACGCCAATTTTTAAGATCTTTAGAATGATAGATTCCAACACCTGGGAACCATTCGAATGTGGAAACAGCAATATAGTAATCTTCTCCTGCACGACAAATACTTGGATCTGGATTAAATCCAGTTAGGATGGGATTATGAATTTTGTTCATGTTTATTCACCTCAAATAAAATATTTTAAAAAGAATGCGCTTTCTTTTATCGTTTATTTCTACCCCTATGATTACGTTGGTAACCATAGGGGCCATCTTACATCACATTAGACTTTTCTTTATCAAGTAAGAAGAAGTTTTCTACGGAAAAAGCCGCGACACCCAATGCACTTGAGTGGGTTGATAGCTCGGAAAAATTAATCTGTAGGTCTTGCTGTTGGAACCATAACGTTTGTTTGGTCATGCGGTTTTTTAATGGCTCGGTTAACCATTCCTCTGCAAAAGCCATTCGATTACCGATGATTATTTGTTCTGGATTAAAGGTATTAATAATGTTATTAATACCGACTCCTAGGTAATCACCAATTTGTTTAAACTGATTGATTGCCTCTACATCACCATCTTCAGCAAGGGAAATCAACCATTCTAAAGAGATTTCGTCATTTTGGATTGCTGTAATCCCTGATTTTTCAGCATTTTTAACTAATGCTTGTTCAGATGCATATAATTCCCAACATCCTTCATTACCGCATCTGCACTTTGTTCCTCCAGTTTCAATGGTCATATGACCTAACTCACCGGAAAATCCATGATGCCCTTTATATAAGCTACCATTTAAAATAAGACCTACACCGATCCCAATCCCAACACTTACATAAATAATATGATTGAAGTCTTTTCCAACCCCAAATTGCTTTTCTCCATAAGCACCGGCGTTAGCTTCGTTTTCAATGATCACTGGAAGCTTATATTTTTCTTCCATAACATTCTTAAGATCAACATTTTTCCAGCCAAGGTTAGGTGCAAGAAGTATCTCTCCACTTTTACTAACCGTTCCTGGTACACCAATTCCGATCCCAACGATGCCGTACACACTTTCAGGTGTATGCTTCATTAAGTAATCCACCATTTCAAATAGTTTTAGTTCAATTTCTTCATAAGATAAGTCTTTGAACTTTACTATTTTTTCATGACAGATATTCCCTTCAAGATCAGTTAGGACTCCGAGTAAGTAATTAACACCTAAATCTATTCCAATGGAAAATCCAGCATGTTGGTTAAAAAGCAACATGACAGGCCTTCTACCACCATTTGATTCACCTGGTCCAGATTCATAGATTAACTGTTCTCCTAAAAGTTCACTTACCAAGGAGGATACAGTCCCTTTGTTTAAACCGGTCATACTAGCTATGTCTGCCCTAGAAATAGGTGAGCGGGATCTTATCGTATTTAATACTAATGCCTTATTCTCTTTTTTTACTACATGCTGATTCCATGTTCTAGTTTTCTTCATCTTCACCGACTCTCTCTCTATGGAATTTATAAAACCTTTTACTGAAAGAATTCTAATTTCGTTAGCAGGAATTCTTCCAATCTATAAAATGATTGTTATTTAAATATAGTATATCATTTTATGATCCTATTATAAACTTTGTTTATCCACTAGACAAACAAAAAACTTTTTGATATTCTATAGTTGAGCTTAGATACTAAGCATCAAAAAATATAGGGGGCTTTTTTAATGAAAAATAAGAAAGCGATTACATTTTTTGTAGCAATACTAGCTTCACTTTTAGTACTTGCTGGATGTGGGTCAGATGGGGATGACAGTTCTTCAAATGGTAACTCTTCTAGTGGCGATTCAAAAACAGTGAAATTTATGCATCTTTGGCCTGAAGGAAGCTCGAAAACACATAATGAAATTGTAAGCGAAATCATTGCAGATTTTGAAAGTCAACATGAAGGCGTTGAAATTGAGTTAGAAGTTTTAAGCAATGAACAGTATAAAGATAAAATTCAAGTTTTATCAACATCAGATGAACTTCCTGATGTAGGGATGACTTGGGCAGCAGGTTATTTACAACCTTATGTAGAAGGGAATAAATTTGCTCCACTAGATGATCTTCTAGACGGGGATTTGAAAGATCAGTTCGTATCTGGAACTGCTGAAGCATATGCGATCGATGGAAGCACATATGGCCTTCCGTTAGAATTAAACATTGCAACTGTATTCTATAATAAAGCGATTTTTGATGAGTACGGATTAGAAGCACCTGAAACGTATGAAGAATTAACAGATGTAATTCAAACACTAAATGATAATGGCGTAAATCCGATTGCACTAGGAAACAAGGACCGTTGGACAGGTTCTTTATGGTATATGTACCTAGCTGACCGTATTGGTGGAAGTGATGTATTAACAAATGCTATCAACCGTTCGGGTTCCTTTGAAGATCCGGCATTAGTTGAAGCGGCAAACAAAGTTCAAGAGCTAGTAGAAATGGATGCTTTTGTAAATGGGTTTAACGGACTTGCGGATGAGGAAGCTAAAAGTATGTTTATGAACGAACAGGCTGCAATGTACCTAATTGCAACCTGGGATCTACCAAACTACACTACAAATGAAGATGTACCACAGGAATTCAGAGATTCAGTTGGTTACTTCAACTTCCCAACTGTTGACGGTAATGGTGACACAAACAGCTTTGTTGGTGGACCAGGAGTTGGACTTTTTGTAGCTGAAAACTCTGATGTGAAAGATGAAGCAAAAGCTTTTGCATCATTCTTTGTTGAGCAATGGGGAGAAAAATCTGTTACACAAGCAGGTGTAATACCAGCTACGAAGCTTGATGCAGAATCATTAGAATTACCACAAATGTATGTGGATGTATTAGAAGATTTAAATTCTGCTAGTAATCTAACATTATTCGCAGATGTTCAAATGAGCCCTGATACAGCTCAGGTACACTTAGACATGATTCAAGCAATCTTTGGAATGGAAGTAACTCCAGAGGAATTTGCTAAAGAACATGAAGATGCTCTATCAGCTGAAGAATAGACTAAATTCTAGAAAAATAGAGTATGGAATAATCCAGTAGCAATAGAAAAGGACATATCCTTCATCTGGATTGTCCTTTTCTACTTTAAACGATTGGGGGTTAAACGGTATGAATAAGGTAATGTCCAATAAATGGATCATCGCATTATACGTTCTCCCTGCTCTCCTATTAATAGGTATCCTAATTTTTATCCCGTTAATTTTAACCGGGTATTATGGGTTAATGGATTGGGATGGAGTTGGAGCAATGGAGTTCATTGGTCTTGATAACTATATTGCAGCCCTACAGGATCTGAAGTTTTGGGATAGTGCCTGGCATTCCTTTTTATTAGCAATTTTTTCTACACTAAGTTTAGGAATTTATCTAGCAATCTCACTTATTCTAGCATCTAAAATTAAAGGTGCTGATCTGTTGAGAAAGATTTATTTAATACCGATGCTATTGTCATCTGTTGCAATCGCACAGCTATGGATTAAAGTGTATAATCCATCAAATGGTATGTTGAATTACTTGCTTATGGCTATTGGAGTTGAGAATCCGCCAGCATGGTTGGCTGATACCTCCATTGTATTATACGCCATTTTTATTCCGATATTATGGCAATATGCTGGATTCTATATTTTGATTTATTATGCAGCACTAAAAAATATTCCTGAATCCATTATTGAAGCAGCACGCATTGACGGTGCATCACCTTTCCAAATTGCGTATCGAATCAAATTACCCTTAATTATGAGTGTTGTTAAGGTAACCATTGTTTTAGCAGTGGTTGGTTCGTTAAAATACTTTGACTTAATTTATGTTATGACTGGTGGAGGACCAAACGGAGCAAGTGAAGTTATGGCATCCTACATGTACAAACTAGCCTTTACTAGTAAAGACTTTGGCTACGGTAGTGCAATTGGGTTCTTGCTATTAATTATAACCTTAATCGTAACAGTAATTGTTCGTAAAGCTACTGCAACGAAAGAGGAAATTCAATATTAAGAGGAGGTTTATAGATGGGACGCATCGGCTACTCTTTACTTTATGTGTTTTTAGCAATTGTTGCAGTCTTCCAGATCTTTCCGATCATTTGGTTATTCCTTTTCTCACTGAAGGATAACCGTGAAATCTTTTCTGGATCACCATTTGCGATGCCTACTGAATTTAGATGGGAAAACTATCTTAAGGTTTGGGAAAGTGGTATTGGTATCTATTTTTGGAATAGCATTTGGATTACAGGTGTAGCAATCATCTTAACCATTCTATTAGCTAGTATGGCTACATTTGCGATCACAAGAATGCAATGGAAGCTTAGCAAACTAGTATTGGGTTTGTTTATGGTTGGGTTAATGATCCCTATTCATTCAGCCATTATTCCGTTGTTTAGTATGTTTTTAAGTGTGAATTTATATGACAATCCATTATCGATTGTTATTACCTATACTGCGTATAACTTACCGATTACCATGATGATTTTATTAGGATTCTATTACACATTACCTCGTGAAATAGAAGAGGCAGCAATTATTGACGGATGTTCGATTCATCGAATGTTCTTCCGTATTATATTGCCAATGACAATGCCTGTTATGTCGACAACCGTTATTATTAATATGATTTACAATTGGAATGAATTTGTGTTTGTAAACACATTTATTAGCTCTGATAAATACAAAACATTAACAGTAGGTATTCAAAACTTTATTGGACAGTATATGACCGATTGGGGAGCAATTGGGGCAACATTGATTATTAGTGTCTTGCCAATTCTTCTTGCTTTCGTATTCTTTAGTAATAAAGTGGTGGAAGGTATTTCCGCAAGTGCAGTTAAAGGGTAGGGGTAAACCTCACCTCGATTAGATTAATAGGTGAGGTTTGATTAACTTATTCGATTGATTCTTTCTTTTTTTCGATTCGGTGAAAGGCGTGTAGACATAACCACATTGTCATAAAGGCGTATGTTATACCGCCGAAAATAAAGAATAATGCCGGAACGATTGACATGATAACGTATACAAAAGTAAGGCACAGAATGATCAAAAAGCTGTGAATTGGATTGATTAGCATGATTAGAAAAGCATTTTTAATCAGTTGAAAAACGTTTAAATCATAATGTACAAATGCAGGAAAAATATAAAATAAAAACAATAGAAAGATCACGATAAAAGCAAATAATGGAATGGATGTCCATGATAATAGATGATTCAAATTTACTTGTATGTAAAATAAATCAAGGCCAATTAGAATGAACAACATCGTAATGAAGATGCCTAACTTATTACCTTTGATAAATTCGCTTTTAAAGTAGCTCCAGAATGTCGTAAAAATGGGGAAATCATATTTTCCGCGTAACCAATCTCGAACGATGGCAAACATTGCTAGAGTGGAGGGGTAAAAACCTAATAAGATCCCTCCAACTAGGGTGAAGGCTACCCATAATAAGTTGACATAGGCAAATCGTGTAATCCACTCTAAAGCAGTATAAATAGCACTACTGATATTGTTCATGATGGAACCTCCTCATTACGGTGACAATTTATATCAAACTTTATTTTACATGAAGTAGAGAGAATAATACAGTTATATCAACTTAGTTTATTCGATAGACAAACTAATTAACCGTTGGTATAATTATCTTATGAAAGCATTTGCATGTAGGAAATTACTAAAAACTAGGAGGCAATAATATGTCTTATTTCAAAGATATCAACAAAATTAACTACGAAGGTTCTAAATCTACTAATCCGTATGCATTCAAATTCTACAATCCTGAAGAAGTGATCGGTGGGAAAACGATGGAAGAGTATCTTCGCTTCGGTGTAGCATACTGGCATACATTTACGGAGGATTTATCAGATCCATTTGGTGCAGGTACAGCTATTCGTCCATGGGATAAATTTTCTGGTATGGATTTAGCGAAAGCGCGTGTAGAAGCTGCTTTTGAATTTTTTGAAAAACTAGGTGTTCCATATTTCTGTTTCCATGATGTAGATATTGCTCCAGAAGGTAGTAGTTTAAGAGAGTCCAATCAAAATCTAGATACAATCGTTGCGATGATTAAAGATTACATGAAAGATAGTAAAACTAAATTACTTTGGAATACGGTTAACAACTTTAGTCATCCTCGCTTTGTTCATGGTGCTGGTTCTGCTAATAATGCAGATGTGTTTGCCTATGCAGCAGCAAAAGTGAAAAAAGGTTTAGAAGTGGGTAAAGAATTAGGTGCTGAAAACTATGTATTCTGGGGTGGACGTGAAGGATATGAAACATTACTGAATACAGATATGAAGCTTGAAATGGATAACCTTGGCCGTTTCTTCCATATGGCTGTTGACTATGCAAAAGAAATTGGTTTCGATGCGCAGTTCTTAATAGAACCAAAACCGAAAGAGCCAACTACACATCAATATGATTTTGACGTTGCTAGTGGTTATGCATTCTTACAGCATTATGATCTTCAAGACCATTTTAAATTTAATATCGAAGCAAACCATGCAACGCTTGCAGGCCATACGTTTGAACATGAACTACGCTATGCGCGTGTGAACAATATGTTAGGTTCTGTAGATGCGAACCAGGGACATCCTTTATTAGGATGGGATACAGATGAGTTTCCATCTGATCTATATTCTACAACATTAGCAATGTATGAAATTATTAAAAATGGTGGATTAGGCAGAGGCGGATTAAACTTTGATGCTAAGGTTCGTCGTGGATCATTTACACCTGAAGACTTATTCCATGCACATATTGTAGGAATGGATAGCTTTGCAGTAGGGCTTAAAGTTGCTCAAAACTTAATTGATGATAATATTCTTGAAAATGTTATGAAGGATCGTTATAGCAGCTTTACAGAAGGAATTGGTTTAGACATTGTCGAAGGAAAAACGGATTTCCATAAATTAGAAGAGCATGCATTAGGATTAACAGACATTAAACATCAATCAGGTCGTCTAGAACTGATAAAAGCGAATATTAATCAATACTTGTTAAAAGCTTACGCTGGTGAATAATACGGTATACCACTGGTGGGAATGAGGTGCTACGATGAAGTATGTGATAGGCGTTGATTTAGGAACAAGTGCTGTTAAACTTTTACTTGTTAATCAACATGGTGAAGTAACACAGGAAGTGTCAAAGTCATATCCATTAATTCAAGAAAAAACTGGTTACAGTGAACAAAACCCACAGGATTGGATAGACCAGACGGTATCGGGGTTGTCTGAACTACTTCTACAATTTAAGGGAAATCGAGCAGACATTGAGGGAATTAGTTTTTCAGGGCAAATGCATGGACTTGTCTTACTAGATAACCATCATGAAGTATTGCGTAATGCAATTCTATGGAATGATACAAGAACATCAGCTGAGTGCCAAAAGATATATGATATTGTTGGTGAAAAACGTTTATTAGAAATCACCCAAAATCCAGCATTAGAAGGGTTTACACTACCTAAATTGTTATGGGTTAAAGATCACGAACCAGAAATTTATGAGAAAGCAGCTACATTTGTGCTTCCTAAAGACTATGTACGGTATAAATTAACTGGAAAATTACACATGGAATATTCTGATGCAGCTGGAACATTACTGTTAGATATTCGTGATCGATCATGGAGTAAGGAAATATGTGATATGCTAGATCTTGATCCCGAGCTTTGCCCACCATTAGTGGAATCAACTAGTGAGGTAGGAAATATCACGGAGGATTTAGCAAAGATAACAGGCTTATCTCCAGAAACAAGGGTATTTGCTGGTGGAGCAGATAATGCATGTGGGGCAATTGGAGCAGGGATCTTGGAAGAAGGAAAAACACTTTGTAGTATTGGAACATCAGGTGTTGTTCTATCCTATGAGCCTAGTGAGGATAAAGATTTCAATGGTAAGGTTCATTATTTTAACCATTCGGCTCCAGAGGCTTATTACACAATGGGTGTAACGCTGGCTGCAGGTTATAGTCTAACGTGGTTTAAAGAGGTCTTTGCTAAGGATGAATCATTTGATGAATTATTGGCAGAAGTAGGTTCGACACCAGTAGGATCCAATGGTTTATTATTTACTCCATATTTAGTTGGAGAAAGAACACCACATGCTGATGCCTCTATTCGTTCTAGTTTTATTGGAGTAGATAGCTCACATGAGCGCAAAGATTTTGTTCGGGCAGTCCTTGAAGGGATTACGTTCTCATTAAATGAATCGATTCATATTTTCCGCCAAAGTGGAAAAACAATTGACACGATTGTTTCGATCGGTGGTGGAGCCAAAAATGAGGCTTGGCTACAAATGCAAGCGGATATTTTTAATGCGAGAATTATACGCTTAGACAGTGAACAAGGACCAGGTATGGGTGCTGCTATGATTGCTGCTTATGGTTGTGATTGGTTCGATTCATTACAAGCATGTGCACAAGCATTTTTAAATGAAGACAAAGTATACGAACCAATTGAAAAAAATGTAGCGCAGTATAAAAAGTTATTTCCAATTTACCAAGACATTTACAAACAAACAAAAGAACTAAACCAAAGATTAGTAGAATATAGAAAGTAAAAAAAGGTGCCTGTCACTTGTCGAAATTCGACAAGTGACAGGCACTTTAAAAATAGGTATGCTATTTATAGGGGAAGTTTTTTCAATATTTTAGGGACAGGAGAGTGTATGGTTATGAAGTATAATCAACTAGGGAATACAGACTTGAAGATCAGTGAATTAAGCTTTGGAACATGGGCAATTGGCGGTTCATGGGGAAAGACAAATGATACAGAAGCATTACGCGGCCTGCATCGGGCAATGGATGCTGGAGTTAATTTTTTTGATACAGCTGATGTTTATGGAGATGGCCATAGTGAAGAACTGCTAGCAAAGGCAACCAAAGGAAAAGAAGCAAACATACATATTGCAACAAAGTTTTGTCGTGCTGGAGATATTCATGATCCGAAAACATACTCGATGGATCAGGTACAATCATATTGCGAAAATAGCTTGAAACGATTGCAACGGGATCAACTTGATTTATACCAGATTCACTGTCCGCCATTTGAGATTTTAAAGGATGGTAGTGTATTTGATGTGTTGGAAAAATTAAAAGAACAAGGGAAAATTCGCTATTATGGTGTTAGTGTAGAAACTGTTGAAGAAGGTCTATATGTTCTTGAACATACAAATGCCAGCTCCTTACAGGTTATTTTTAATATATTTAGGCAAAAACCATTACAAGAGTTGTTCCCTAAGGCAATGGAAAAAGGTGTTGGGATTCTTGCAAGGGTACCATTGGCAAGTGGTCTATTGACCGGGAAATTTCAAGTGAATGCAACGTTTGAAGAGGATGACCATCGCAACTTTAACCGTGATGGCCAAGCGTTTAATGTGGGAGAAACCTTTGCTGGGCTTGAATTCCATAAGGGAGTAGAGTTAAGTCGACAGTTGGAGTGGATTGCAGAAGGAAGAGGGAATATGACACGTGCTGCACTGAAATGGATTTTGGAGCAAGAGGCAGTTACGAGTGTAATTCCTGGCTTTAAATCAGTTAAACAGGTTGAAGATAATTTACAAGCATTACAAGTAAAAGGTTTTACGGCAAACGAATTAGAACGCCTGATAGATTTTTACCAAACAGAAGTACACGAGCATATTCGTGGTGCTTATTAATAGAAAGGGAGAGGAATTCTAATGGAAAAAGTTCGTTGGGGAGTGCTAAGTACAGCTGGAATTGCACAAAAAGCATTGCTTCCTGCCTTTGACAGAGCGGAGAATGCAGAGGTTGTAGGGATTGCTACTAGAAGTGGAATGGGAAAGGCTGAAGCAGTAGCGAAAAAGTTTGCCATTGAAAAAACGTATGATCGTTATGAAAAATTACTAGATGACCCAACCATTGATGCAGTATATATTCCATTGCCAAACCATCTGCATAAAAAATGGGTGATGGAAGCTGCAAGAAGAGGTAAACATATTTTATGTGAAAAACCAGCCGCATTAACAGCAGAAGAAGTACTGGAGATGAAGACGGTATGTGAAGAAAATAATGTCATCTTTATGGAAGGATTTATGTACCATTTTCACCCGCAGCATGAACGAGTAAAGGAAATTGTGGACGCTGGGGAAATTGGGGAGGTAAAATACATGCGCGCTGGATTTACGTTTTACCTTGGACAAAAGGATGGCAATATCCGAATGAGTGATCAAAAAGGTGGAGGCAGTATTTATGACATTGGCTGCTATGCAATCCACTCGATTCGAAACATTCTTCGTCAAGAGCCAACTTCCGTTTTTGTAGATGCGATTAAAGATGCAGAATATGGGGTAGATACGGATGCAGTTGGTTATTTAACGTTTGATGGAGGTGTCCGTGCGACATTTGATTCTAGCTTTGGGTTATATAACCGTACGGAGTATGAAGTGTTTGGAACAGAAGGAAGTATACGAGTTCCACGAGCATATCGTCCAGATAAAAATGGTGGCGAAGGAATGATCCTTGTAGAGAAAGCGGGAGTTACTAGAACAGAGACGGTAACGGGTGATCAGTATCGAGAGCAAGTGGAACATATTTCGAATGCTATTTTAACTGGTGATCACAAGCTAAAACATGACTTAAATAATACGATTCATAATATGCGTGTGATCGATGCATGTTTTAAATCTATCGATAGTGGTAAAAAAGTTACAATAGATTAATAGCTAGCCCTAGTTTGTACCCGTTATATGCGGACAAACTAGGGTTTTTTAGTAATGGTTGTGAGTAATTATTGCAAAAGAGAAGCAAGACTGATTTTGTGAATCCGTTTCCATACAATCTGTTTCCGTGCTAAAATAATCAGTACCATAGACAAGTGGGTGAGGGAATGAATCTTACATCGAAAAGCCTAATTTATTTGATTGGCGTAATTCTATTTTTAATTAGTTTTATTGGTATGATTTATTTCGGTTATAAAACATTTTATATAGAAGCGGAAAACAACATGGCCCCACAGGAATATACGTATCATTTTGCGCTAATTGCTGAGGAATCGGCTAATGATTATTGGCGACTAATTGAACAAGGGGCAAAGGAAGCGGCAAAGGAGCATGATATTTATTTAGAATATGTCGCACCGCAGAAGGCTGATAATGATGAGATGCTCAAGCTATTGGATCGAATGATTTCCGCACAGGTGGATGGAATTATTACGCAAGGTATAGAAGGAGATAGATTTATAGATATTGTTCACAAGGCTACTGAACGAGGTATCCCTGTCGTTACTGTTGATACGGATATAAAAAGTAGTGAACGAAAGGCATATGTTGGGACCGATAATTTTTATGCTGGTCAGCTACTAGGAAACGCGATTATTGATCACACGTCTGGTGAACAATATGTCGGGGTTGTTACTGGGCGTTTTGATGCGGTAAATCAACAAGAAAGACTCGAAGGATTGAAGGATGTGATTAAGGATCATCCAAGAATCCAAATTGTCTCTATTAAAGAATCGAATATTACCGAAGTAGGGGCAACGCAGGCAACGTATTCCATGTTAAAAGAATATCCTTCAATTACTGCTTTAGTTGGCACAAGTGCATTAGATGGATTTGGAATGGTAGAGGGACTTCGAGAAATAGCTCCAAATAAAGATCTTTATATGGTTGCCTTCGACGTATTGCCAGAAACCTTGCAACTGATTTTACAAGAACGAATTGATGGAACGATATCGCAAGCTCCAAAGGAAATGGGATATTCATCGGTAGAGGTTATGTTGGACTTACAAACAGGTGACTTGCTTAAGAATGAATTTTTTACAGAAACGAAGCTAATTCAAAAACATGACTTAGAAGCAGAAGAAAATGGTGTTAGGCGATGAAAACAATTCGTGGAAAACTACTCGTCTATTTTTTAGTATTTGTACTTCTCTTTCAAGCTGCAGCTGTATCTATTTTTATAAGCTCTAATGGCCTATTAAGCTCTTATCATGATGGGTTTGAGCGATTCTTGGTATTAAATTCTATTTCACAGTACACGGAGGAGTTATATTTAGATACACAGTTAATTGTTGTTGAGTTCAAGCCAGAAATTTTACCAGATTACTATGAAACAAAGAGCATGTTAGAAACAGAAAAAAATAAGCTCACAGAAATATTTACGGATGTGGAGCGAATTGAACTAAAAAACTACATGAATTTAATTGATACATTTATTCATGAAAGTGAGCTTACGATAGGGTTTGTACTTCGAAACGATATCGAGCAATATACGAATCATTTAGAGGAAACAAGAATTGCTGCTGGATACATTCAGGAAGCAACATTGGAGGTTATTGATAGTGAACTCACGGCATATCAATCCTTCTACAAAGATCTACAGGAACGAAATGAATCCTTCTTTTACTTTATTTTATTTTTATTTGGAACAACTAGTATTCTAGCTATCTTTTTTGCGTTATGGTTTTCAAAAGGAATTACGAATCCACTTAATAAATTATCTCGTGCAGCGAAAGAAGTTTCCAAGGGAAATTTAATCGGAGATCCTATCCAAATTCAGTCCAATGATGAACTGAAATTATTAGGTGATACATTTAATCATATGCGATCAGATATTCACCGTCTTGTAGAGGAGATCAAGGATCAATCGGAATTGGATCGTCTCATTAAAGAGATGGAGTTGAAGCATTTACAAAATCAAATCAATCCACACTTTCTATTTAATACATTAAATACCATTTCGAAAATGGCGTACTTAGAGGATGCAAAACAAACATCTGGTTTAATTGATTCGGTTGCAACCTTGCTACGTCATAGTTTAGGAGATATTGAGAAGCAGGTTGCATTAAAAGATGAGGTCATGGTTGTTAGAGATTATTTCCATATCCAAAAAACCCGATTTACCGAAAGGGTTAAGTTTCAGTTGGAGGTGGATGAGAGCTGTTTAGATACGAAAGTACCTAGGCTTACATTACAGCCATTGATCGAAAATGCCTTTATACATGGGATTGAAGAAATTGAGGAAGGTGGAACGATTACATTATCTATTTATTCCTCTGCTCCATTTGTCGTTATCGAGGTGAGTGATGATGGTGTGGGAATGAGTCACGAAAAAATAAAAGAAATTATGTCACTTGCTAAGGAATCTGAAGATCATGTTGGGCATTCTACTGGAATTGGTTTAAAAAATGTTATAAGAAGGTTGCAATTAACCTATCAAATGGATGATCTTGTAACGATCGAATCCGAGCTTGGAAAAGGGACAACAGTGAGGATTAAAGTACTAAAATAAAGTGAATCTTAAATCGATGAGGGTTCTTTGATCCCCACGATTGTTAGATGAACGAATCGAACATTTACTGGTTGCTCGCCCCACACCTAAACTTCTTTGGACTCACGAAGTTTTGAGGGTGGGGTCTTATAGTCAGTTACATGCGGATAAAGATGGGAGGGATTTTAACATGCGAATTCTTGTTGCAGAGGATGAATTGTTAGAAAGAAAAGCATTCATTAAATTTATTCGTGACACCTTTTCAGACATGGAGGTTGTAGGGGAAGCAGCAAATGGTAGAATGGCGATTGAATTAGCAGAGTCAATGAATCCAGATGTTATTTTCATGGATATTAAAATGCCTGGTATTAATGGGTTAGAGGCAATTGAAAAAATTAATGCAATGAATCCTACCATAAAGTTTATTTTGGTTTCTGCTTATGATTCGTTTGACTATGCAAAACAAGCCATGCGTTTTGGGATTAAGGATTATATTTTAAAGCCAGGTAAGAAAGAAGAAATTGTCAAAGCATTATTACGAGTAAGAAAAGAGATGGAGCAAGAGAGTACATTAAAAAAAGAGAAAATACAAACGGAAAAATTAATGAAGGAACGCTTTTTAGCTAAGTTAATGCATTTACCAATAGATGAAGAAGTGAAAGAGCTTCAGGAAAGGCTCTATCCATCCATGAAAAATGGATGTTTCTTTGTGCTGCATGGTGATTCAGAAATACAAACGGAACGAATAGAAAAAAGCTTATATCAATATATTGATTTTCCATTTATCATGTCAACTGTTGATGATCGTATGGTAGTTGTTATTCTTACAGAAGAAGCATTAGAAAAAGCAGATATATTAAAGCTGGCAAGGAAGATACATGTCGATTTAGGAGAGCAAATTTATATCGGAGTTGGGACATCCTATCCGATTGAAAACCTACCTAAATCCTACCAAGAGGCATATTCAGCTTGCCATCAATTAAAAATAGACCAGGGAAGCAATTATGGATTTTTACAGAAAGGGAAAAGGGACCAAACAGCTGAAGAAATTATAGCTATGATAAGTGATGAAATAGAAAAAGGAAATGGTGATCAAGCAGTAACCATTTTTAAAGATTATCAGCATATGCTTCCTGTTAGTGAACGAGAAAATTTATATATTAAGGTTAAACATATTATTGGAACACTGAATATTTCACAGGTTAAAGGTTCCATATCCTCTTTAAAAACAGAACATGACTGGAGTAGTTTTTTACAGATATGTGGATTAAAGGTAGAGGAGTATTATCAATCAAAACAATTTAAAGTACAGATAACAACCTATATTCATGACCATTTTCATGAAAATTTATCACTAGAAGAAGCTGCTGCACATATGGAGCTAAGTCCAAATTATTTTTCAAATGTATTTAAGCAGGAATTTGGAGAGACGTTTATCGACTATGTCACAAAGGTTAGGATGCAAAAAGCGAAGGAGCTTGTAGAGAATAGTAGCTACTCACTTAAAGAGATCAGCTATATGACTGGTTATAAAGATCCAAACTACTTTAGTAGAGTATTTAAAAAGCATTTTCATCTCTCCCCAAAGCAGTTTAAAAAAGTAATCGTAAAAAAATGAAGATAACCGTAAGATATTACAGAATTTTTCATCTCTGTTAGGAATGCTTGCTTATATAATAGAATTTGAAAGCGTTAACAATATAAAGGGGGATTATACATGAAGAAATTATATGGATTAGTTGCATTGCTTGCTCTTATCCTCGTAATTGCTGCTTGTAGTTCAGATTCATCTGTCGAGTCTGACGGCAATTCTAATTCTAACGATGATGGAGAAGCATCAAGTAAAGTAGAAATTTTTAGTTGGTGGACTGGTGCTGGTGAAGAGGATGGCTTACTAGCTTTAATTGATTTATTTGAAGATCAGCATCCTGATATTGAGGTTGAAAACGCAGCAGTAGCTGGGGGAGCTGGTACAAATGCTAAAGCAGTATTAGCTACTAGAATGCAAGGTAACGATCCACCTTCAACATTCCAGGTACATGGTGGAGAAGAGTTGAACAAAAGCTGGGTAGCCGCAGATAAAATGGAACCATTAAATGACTTCTTTGAGGAAAATGAGTGGATGGATAAATTTCCTGAAGAATTAATTGACCTAGTAAGTAGTGATGGAAACATTTACTCTGTGCCTGTAAATATTCACCGTGGAAACCCTGTTTTTTATAACATGGAAGTTTTCGAAGAGCATGGTATCGAAGTACCGACTACATTTGATGAATTCTTCGAAGCGGCTGAAAAACTAGAGGCTGCTGGTGTTGTACCATTAGCATTAGGGGATAAAGAATCTTGGACTGCAACACAGGTGTTTGAAAATGTCTTACTCGGTGTACTTGGTCCAGATGGATATAATGATTTATTTGCTGGTGAAATTAGCTTTACAGATGAGCGTGTCGTTGAAGCGGCTGAGATCTTTGGTAAAATGCTAGATTATGTAAATGAAGATCATGCATCACGTAACTGGCAAGACTCTGCTCAGCTTGTTGCTAATGGTGAAGCTGCAATGATTAATATGGGTGACTGGGCAAAAGGATATTTTGCAAATGATTTAGGACTAGAAACGAATGTAGACTTTGGTTACTTTGCATTCCCTGAAACGGAGGGCATGTTCCAAGTAATTACCGATACATTTGGTCTACCTAAAGGTGTTGATAATCCAGATGATGTTAAAGAATTCCTAACTGTTCTTGGTTCTGTAGAAGGACAGGATGCATTTAATCCACTAAAAGGATCGATTCCTGCTCGTGTGGATGCAGACCCTGAAAAATATGATGACTATGGTAAAGACGCAATGGAAGACTTTAAGACTGCTAGATTAGTACCAAGTCTTGCACATGGTTCTGCTGCATCAGAAGGGTTTTTAACGAAGGCGAATCAAGCTGTAAACATCTTTGTTACACAACGTGATGTGGATACGCTCCTTGAAGCATTAGAAAACGCAGCACCTGAGATGTAATTCAGTAGATTATTGAGGCTGCCTCCTATACTAGGCAGTCTCTTCTTTATTATTTCATCTATGGTTAAACCCCCTAAACTATCTTGTACCTCTAATTTAAGGAGGAAATATAATGGCTCAAACAAAAACTAGAAAAAAAATATCAAAAGATAACTTAACAGCGATTGCTTTTTTGCTGCCGTCCTTCTTATTAATTCTTGTATTTGTATATGGATTTATTGGATGGACTGGTTATGTTTCGTTAAGTAACTACAATACGATCGTTCCTGATTTTTCATTTGCTGGTTTGAAAAACTATATCTATTTATTTAATGATTTCCGTTTCCAAGCGGATCTACGAAACACCTTATTCTTTACTATTTTCTTTATTGGTTTAGTAATTATTTTAGGATTAGGATTATCGATATTAATTGACCAAAAATTAAAGGGAGAATCTTTCTTCCGTAATGTCTTCTTATTTCCAATGGCCTTATCCTTTGTTGTAACAGGTGTTGTTTGGCAATGGTTATTAAATCCGTCTACTGGATTTAATCAGTTTTTATCTATATTTGGTATCCAGCCGAAATGGTATACAGATACGAATATCTTAGCGGGTTTTGAGTGGGGAAGTATCGAATTTGGATTACCAGTAGCAATACTAGCAGTAGTCATTGCAGCAGTATGGCAGATGACTGGCTTTTCATTGGCTATGTATCTAGCAGGATTACGTGGTATTCCAGACGAATTAAAGGAAGCTGCACGAATTGATGGAGCAAGTGAGTTTCAAGTGTACCGAAAAGTTGTATTACCTATGCTGTTGCCGATTACGGTAAGTGTTATTATCATCATGGCACATATATCGTTAAAAATATTTGATTTAGTTTATGCAATGACAGGCTCAGGTGCAAATTTTGTTACCGATGTACCAGGTGTATATATGTTTGAAACGACCTTTAGAGGTAACTACTATGCCAATGGCGCAGCGATCGCTATTATTATGTTACTATTAGTGGCTATATTCATCGTTCCATACTTGTGGAGTAACAGAAAGGGTGGTCAATAATGGTGTCATTACAAATTAGTAAAATAATAAAATATTTTATTTTAATATTCTTTGCCGTTTTGTTCTTAACACCAGTTTACGTAATTATTGTAACGAGTTTAAAGCCATTAGATGAAGTATCCCTCTCAAGTATGTGGGCATTGCCATCGTCCATTGACTTTAGCTCATACGCTGAGGCATATTCGAAATTAGCACCAAATTTAATGAATAGTATTTACTTGGTAATTCCAGCTACATTATTATCTGCACTACTTGGTGCGATGAATGGATATGTATTATCGAAGTGGAAATTTAAGGGGTCAAATACGATTTTCACGATTATCTTATTTGGAATGTTTATTCCATATCAAAGTATATTGATTCCGATGATTCAATTTTTACGTACCATTGATTTATATAATACCATCCCAGGCTTGATTCTTGTTCATGTGGTTTACGGATTACCGATTACGACACTCATGTTTCGTAATTTTTATGCTAATATTCCAGATGCGATGCTTGAGTCAGCAAAGATAGATGGAGCAAACTTCTTAGGGATATTCAGACATATTATTATGCCACTATCAATAACGGGTTTTGTTGTAGTGGCAATATGGCAGTTCACGAATATATGGAATGAATTCTTGTTTGCTGTTACGATTACGACTTCTGATCAACAACCAGTTATGGTAGCATTACAAAATCTATCTGGTAGTCAGATCGTACAGTGGAATGTACAAATGGCTGGTGCTTTACTTGCCGCATTGCCTACTCTGCTCGTATATATTTTCTTAGGTAAATATTTTGTACGTGGGTTATTGGCAGGCTCGGTAAAAGGATAGTAGGTAGAAGTAGGTTGACGTTGGGATGAAAGTTTTTATTATAGAAAAATATGAACTATGATTCAAAATACTTCAGTTAGAAATCTAACTGAAGTATTTTTTTTGAGTTGATTTTGTAAACACTGTTGCTAATTAGATGTAAAAACAACCTATTAGAATGGAGTGTTTTAGTTTTGTCCTCACTTTTTCTTTTTTTTGCACTCATACTTTTGCCCCTTTGTAGAATTATTTTATAATACCATATTGCATGTACGTACAAATTATATTAGTATTAACGTATAGAAAAATCTCATACGTACATATTTGGTTGTTGCAGATAAAAATCTACTTTCCATATCTGCAACCATAAAGGAGGATATTTGCCATAACGAATTAGCAAATGCTCCGTTTTCTAAAAGAAAGGTGTGGGGAATATGCTAGAGGAGTTAAAACAACAAGTTCTTAATGCAAATAAAGAACTACCAACGTATAATTTAGTAACTTTTACATGGGGAAATGTAAGCGGTGTCAACAGGGAAAAGGAACTCATTGTAATTAAACCGAGTGGTATACCGTATGAGGACTTAAAGCTAGAGGATATGGTAGTTGTCGATTTTAACGGGAATGTTGTGGAGGGGGAGTTAAAACCGTCCTCTGATACACCAACCCATATTGTCTTGTATAAACATTTTCAGAGTATTGGTGGGATTGTCCATACACACGCTCCATGGTCAACAAGTTGGGCACAGGCAGGGAAAGGTATACCTGCTTTAGGAACAACACATGGGGATTATTTTTATGGAACAGTTCCGTGTACACGATCAATGACACAAATAGAAATAAATGGCCACTACGAAGAAGAAACAGGAAATGTTATCGTTGAAACATTTAAAGAAATAGATCCAAGTCAGGTACCTGGTGTATTAGTCCATAGTCATGCACCATTTACATGGGGGAAAGATCCAAAAGAAGCGGTACATAATTCCGTTGTTTTAGAAGAGGTAGCTAAAATGGCAATCCATACTTACCAAATAAATTCTGAGGTATCACCAATGGATCAGGCATTATTAGATAAACATTATTTACGGAAACATGGTGCGAACGCTTATTATGGACAAAAGCAATAAGGGGGATATAACAATGGAGAAAAAGTACTCAATTGGTGTTGATTATGGAACAGAGTCTGGGAGAGCTGTATTAGTATCGTTGGAGGATGGAAAGGAAGTAGCGGATCATGTAACACCTTATCGTCACGGTGTGATTGATGAAAAATTGCCGGAATCCGACGTGGAACTAGGCTACGAATGGGCATTACAGCATCCACAGGATTATCTAGAAGTTTTACAACTTTCCATTCCTGCTGTAATAAAAGAATCTGGGGTTAATCCAAATGACATTATTGGTTTAGGAATTGATTTTACTGCTTGTACCATGCTACCAATCGATGAATTTGGCGAGCCATTAAGCTTTAGAGAAGAGTTAAAAGATAATCCACATAGCTGGTTAAAATTGTGGAAGCACCACGCTGCCCAAGGGGAAGCAAATCGCCTTAATGAAATAGCAGAACAGATGGGAGAGGAATTTTTGCCACGATATGGTGGAAAAATTTCTTCGGAATGGATGATTGCAAAAATATGGCAAATTCTCAATGAAGCACCAGAAGTTTATGAACGAGCAGATAAATTTGTAGAGGCTACAGATTGGGTAATCTCTAAACTAACCAATAATCTCGTGCGAAATAGTTGTACAGCAGGATATAAATCGATTTGGCATAAACAAGATGGCTATCCAAGTAAGGAATTTTTTAAAGCATTAGATCCTAGATTAGAAGATTTAACAGAAACTAAGCTGCGTGGTGAGGTAGTTCCATTAGGGACTAAAGCTGGTGGGCTTAGTGAAGAAATGGCAAACTTAACAGGGTTAAACGCCGGTATTTCCATCGCTGTTGGTAATGTCGATGCTCATGCATCTGTACCAGCAATGGGTGTAGCTGAACCAGGAAAATTAGTGATGGTCATGGGTACTTCTATTTGTCACTTGTTATTAGGTGAAGAAGAAAGTCATGTAGAAGGTATGTGTGGTGTTGTAGAAGACGGAATTATTCCTGGTTTTTATGGATATGAGGCAGGACAATCAGCGGTAGGCGATATTTTTGCATGGTATGTAGATCAAGCAGTTCCAGATTATGTGGAAAAGTCTGCAGAAGAGGAGGGTATCAGTGTACACCAATGGTTGGAGCAAAAGGCGAGTGAATATCAACCGGGTGAAACCGGTCTGTTAGCGCTTGATTGGTGGAATGGGAACCGTTCTGTTCTCGTCGATACCGAACTAAGTGGCATGTTAATTGGCATGACATTACAAACAAAACCTGAAGAAATATATCGTGCCCTATTAGAAGCAACTGCCTTTGGCACACGTAAAATAGTGGATGCTTTCCATGAAAATGGTGTAGAGGTCAATGAGCTTTATGCATGTGGTGGTCTGCCACATAAAAATAAACTTCTCATGCAAATTTACGCCGATGTTACCAATCGCCGGATTAAAATAGCAGATTCCTTTCAAACACCAGCCTTAGGTGCAGCTATGTTTGGAGCGGTCGCAGCAGGAGCTGCTAATGGTGGATTTGATACTATTTTAGATGCAACGAAAAAAATGGCACGAGTTAAAGAAGAAGTCATTGAACCAAACCCTGAACATGTTGCTATTTACCAACAGCTATTTGAAGAGTATACGAGACTTCATGACTATTTTGGTCGTGGTGAAAATGACGTTATGAAGCGATTAAAAGCACTAAGAACAATTAACTAACTACAATTGGAGGATTTAGATATGTTAACGATAAAGCCTTATAAATTTTGGTTTGTAACTGGAAGCCAGCACTTGTACGGAGAAGAAGCATTAAAGGAGGTTGAGGATCATTCGAAAGAGATGACATCCAAAATCAATGAAACTGGTAATCTACCTTTTGAGCTTATTTTTAAAGATGTTCTAACAAATCCGAGTGATATCCATCAGCTAATGTTACAAGCAAATAGTGATGAACACTGTGCAGGAATTATTACATGGATGCACACATTTTCCCCAGCAAAAATGTGGATTGCTGGATTAAAATCACTACAAAAACCATTATTACATTTACATACACAATTCAACCGAGATATCCCTTGGCAAGAAATTGATATGGATTTTATGAATCTAAATCAATCTGCCCATGGGGATCGTGAATATGGATTCATTGGAACACGATTAAATATGTCACGAAAAGTAGTTGTCGGCCATTGGGAAAGTACGGATGTTATAGAAAAGATTTCAAGTTGGATGAAAACAGCAGTAGCCGTTACGGAGGGGACGAATATTAGAGTTGCTCGCTTTGGAGATAATATGCGTAATGTTGCGGTTACGGATGGTGATAAAGTAGAGGCGCAAATGAAATTCGGATGGACTGTAGATTATTATGGAATAGGCGACTTAGTAGAGGAAATGGCTAAAATTCCAGATTCTGAAGCAGAAAAATTATATGAAGAATATCGTACATTGTATGAGATTCCAGAAGAGGCTAGTGATCCCGGTCCAGTGAGAGATGCAATTTTAGAACAAGCGAAAATCGAATTAGGTTTAAAAGCATTTTTAACGAAGCGGAACTATAATGCATTTACAACTAATTTTGAAGATCTACATGGCATGAAACAGCTACCAGGTTTAGCTGCCCAGAGGTTAATGGCTGAAGGATATGGTTTTGCTGGGGAAGGAGATTGGAGAACAGCGGCATTATTACGAGTGATGAAAGTTATTTCAGATAATAAAGGAACTTCTTTTATGGAAGATTATACGTACCATTTGGATCCAGCAAATGAAATGATTTTAGGTTCTCATATGCTCGAAATTTGTCCTACCGTATCTGCGACCAAACCGAAAATTATTGTAAATCCACTCGGTATTGGTGGAAAAGAAGATCCAGCACGACTAGTGTTTGATGGTCGTGGTGGGGGTGGAGTTGTCGCTTCACTTATTGAACTTGGTGGAAGATATCGTTTAGTAGTAAATGAGGTGGATGCGGTGCAACCAAGGGTAGAAACGCCGAATTTACCTGTTGCAAAAGTGTTATGGAAACCAAAGCCAAGCCTGAGTGAAGCTACCGAGTCATGGATCTATGCTGGAGGAGCACACCATACCGTTTTCTCTCTTACAGTAACAACGGAGCAATTATTTGATTTTGCCGATATGGCGAATATTGAATGTATTGTGATTGATGAACATACACAAGTAAGACAGTTACGAAATGAATTAAAATTATCAAAAGCCATTTGGAAATAGGGATACAATGTAGAGATTTGCTTTTGTAGGTCTCTGCATTTTTTTCTTTCGTTTAACGAAATACAGCTCATTCGAAAGGGAAATATGTTATGCTAAACTTATACGAATAAGTAAGCAATAAATAAAAGGTGATATAATGACTACAAAATACAACATGGTGAAAAATGCAATACAAGAAAGAATTATAAATGGAACGTATATACCTCATCAAAAAATAAACTCTGAAAGTGAGTTAATGAAGGAATTTGGAGTGAGTAGACATACCGTTCGTTTGGCAATAGGTGATCTAGTTACCACGGGATGGTTATATCGGGAACAAGGGTCAGGTACTTTCTGTGCAGATCGCAGCACAGAAAATGTATCCAACCAACAAGACAAGCAAAAAAATATAGCCATTGTTACTACATATATTTCGGATTATATATTCCCCTCCATCATTCGAGGAGCAGAGGCGATATTAAGTGAAGCAGGATATCAGGTTAGTATTTTCAGTACGAACAACGATCAAGACAATGAACGCGAGATATTAAAGAAAATACTTTCTCAATCGTTTGATGGTGTGATTGTAGAACCGACAAAGAGTGCGTATACAAACCCTAATATTAATTACTACCTGGAACTAGAACGTCTTTCCATACCCTATATTATGATCAATGCTTATTATGATGAATTAGAGCCTATCCACATTGTCATGGATGATGTAAGGGGAGGATATTTGCAGGCAGAGCATTTAATCCATTTAGGGCATCGCAATATAGTAGGATGTTTTAAAACTGACGATGCACAAGGATCGAGAAGAATGAAAGGCTTTGTCAAAGCTCATCGTAAAAACGGTATTCCGATTGATCCGAAGAATATAATTACCTATACAACAGAGGAAAGAAATACAAAAGCAAGTGAAAAGTTACAGGAGCTCCTTATCAATCGTAGCCATTCTATAACAGGTATTGTTTGTTATAATGATGAACTTGCCATGAAATTCCTCGATGTTCTTAGACAACAACAATTAAATGTACCAGAGGATATTTCTATTGTAGGGTACGATGATTCCTTTTTCTCTGAAGTTTCCGAAGTGAAATTGACTACAATAGATCATCCCAAAAGTGAATTAGGAAAAACTGCAGCGAAAAAGATTATAGAACTAATCAAAATGAAAAATAAACAAAATGGTGAGTTAGACCATCAAATTAATTCTGTTGTGTATGCACCAGAAATTATTATTAGATCATCAACAAAAGAACTTAAAAACTCCCAACCAATAGGATAAATAAAAGCCACCTTATTATATAAAATGTACCCTATAGAGTAGACACTTTAAAAAAAGTCTACCTATAGGGTACTTTTGTGTAATAATAAAGAAAAAAATAGTAAATGGGGAAAGAATATGAGTAAGAGATTGTTTACGGAAAAGGAAATTAAGACATTGTCTAAAAATCTCTATGTAAAATCTGTTAGTGAAAAAGGAATCACTTATACCGATGAGTTTAAAAGGATATTTATCACTGAGAACGAACAGGGTAAATTTCCAAGACAAATATTTGGGGATCATGGAT
>NZ_WOCA01000030.1 GCF_009728145.1 Ornithinibacillus caprae
CTTCATGTAGCCTTTAATACCCATACTCATTCCATTCATCCGTCATTGTTCTTAGAAGTGGTTTGAAATCCTGCGAATAAGCGAGCATTTGTGAGTAAATAGAATCTAACTGAGGGAGTAACTTATGCTATGAAAAACTTGATTACAAACAAGGACATTATATAACTTTCGTAACACAGCTTCGAAAATACACTTCGCTGTCACTTCCAGCACAAGGGCGACATCTGTTCAAGCAACTTGCAGTCACTTTCACTGTATCTACTTTGCAGCGGGCGGCTGGTGAGCTTCCTCCCGCTGGAGTCTTTGCGCAGCTTCTCCGCTTAGTATTGGTATAGAAAAACACTACAAAAACAACTTATTAAAAAAACTGCAGGAACAGTTCATTCCAGCAGTTTTTACGATTAATAAACTCTCTTTGCTCCAACATAATATTTTGACCAATAGGAGTTATCCATAGAATATACAGCAATCCCTTTTGAGCTTGTTGCCGAAATCCATTGACTATCTCCCATATAAAATCCAACATGGGATATCGTGTTTGGAGAGTTAACAGCAAAGAACACTAAATCCCCAGGTTGAAGATTGGTATTCGATATAGCTGTTCCCTGTGTATACAGGCTTGCAGAGGTACTTCTTGGCATGTCTACTCCATGCTGCTTAAACATGTAATAAACAAAACCTGAACAATCAAAGCCAGAAGGTGTGGTACCTCCCCATAAATACGGTACACCAAGATAATTCGTAGAGTCCTTTACAATAGCATTTTTTACAACAGCTCGGTCAATAGCAGTACTGGTAGTTTGATCTATTTTCCCAGTTACAGATAGACCATAATCCGATTGAAATCTTTTTATTGCGCTTGTCGTTGAAGTATCATAGCTACCTGTAAAAGTAGGTACTGCATAATATCCAATTGTTTTTAACCCGCGTTGTGCTGCCTCGATGGAAGCATCTTTTATTTCCGTGGTATTGGTGCCACTTTCTGTAGTTGATTGAGAAGCAGGAACTTTTAAAACTTGTCCCACCTTAATTGTATCTCCATTCAATTGATTTAATTGCTTAATTTGAGTTATCGTTGCATTAAACCGTTTGGCTATTCCTGTTAGCGTATCTCCAGCCACTACTGTATAGGGATTTGCAGCATCATCAGTCGAAGGAGATAAGGCTGGTGCGGTACCCCCCTCCCTATCCTTAGGAATAATTAACGTTTGACCAACCTGCAGACGGTCACTATCTAAATTATTAGAGCTACGCAAAGCATCAACACTTACATTATATTTCCTCGCAATTCCCCATAATGTATCACCGGATGTTACGTTATATTGAATATTGGATGTAGTTGGAACTTGTGTATTAGTCTCGGTATTTTTACCGTTTGTCGGAATGGTTAACTTTTGACCAATCTTTAATACATCAGCAGTAAGTGAGTTAGCAGTTCTTAACGCATCAACCGACACATTATATCGATTTGCAATTGCCCATAGACTATCACCAACTGCTACTGTATACGTACTCCCTTGTGTAACAGAATTACCTGGAATGGTTAGTGTTTGACCAACCTTCAATAAGTCAGACGTTAATTGGGTAGCACTTCTTATTCCATCTACGGTCACTCCAAAACGCTTGGCAATTACAGATAAACTATCACCTGGAACAACTGTATAAGAGGATGATGCATTTTGGGTTGGCGATTGATTAACAGTTGTTTTCTCAATAGATTGTCCACTTACCATCGTTGGAATGATTAACGTTTGACCAAGACGAACAAAGTCAGTTGTTAGTCCATTAGCTGATTTAATGGCATCTACAGAAACCCCATAATCTCGCGCAAGAACGGATAAATAGTCTCCACTTTCAACGGTATGAAATGCTTTAGGAATAACGAGACGCTGGTTAATGGTAACAGCATCTGATGTAAGATTATTTGCTCGCTTAATGAGATCCACTGAGGTATTGAAATTCTTAGCTATTCCCCAAAGTGTATCCCCAGAAGATACTTGATAATGAATCGAATCATTTTGAACCTCATTAGTGGAAGAATTAGTTGCTGCCGAAGCTTGAGCTGGTGCTCCCATTCCACCTAACAATGGAATAGCTGTTACTGCCATCCCACTTACCATAACCTTAACCATCGTTACTTTCACTTTAGGATAATGCTCTTTTACCATTTGCTTAATACTACTTGTAAAACTCATATCCCCTTCAGGTCTATCCCCCAATTCATCAGCAAACTCAGCTTGATCATTTAAATAGATAATAACCTCATACTCATCATTGCTCGATTCTATCCTTCTAAGTTCATGCCTTTGAATAAAATCCATTCATAACAAACCCCTTTATAGACAACTTGTTTTTTGCTCAAGCTCTTATGGCGAAAACTAATTGCAGCTAACCAAATAGGAAAAGTAAAAACTCTCCTATCTGACCTATATTGTTTAACAAGAATCTAAAAAACATACAAATGTCGGTGCCTGTCACTTGTCGAAATTCGACAAGTGACAGGCACCGACACGGGACAGACGACAAAAAGAACCCATCAGGAAAATGGGTTCTACGGTTGGTGGGGGTTGCTCATCTTTGTTAGGTGCAGAAATGTTGTTTCTTCCATATGTAACAAGCAATCCCCTCCTTCCCTTCTATCCATCATAGTATTTTTAAAGGTTACTCCGGGTCACGGTAGCGAACTTGATGCTGGAAGTAATAAACACTTTCTTCCGTTTTAAAAGAATACTTATCCCAAACACTTGATTTATCATTTGTTTCCTCTGTCTCTACAAATAGTAATTCACCTGGTTCAATTCTCATGATAGTTGAGTCGATCACTTTTAATTCTTCTTGATCTTCGTTTAAGGCACGAATTTTAAACTGAACCTCTTTTACTTCATCCATATTATTTTTTACATAAAACTGATTATCATATTTTAGGTTGGAGCAATTTCTGTAACTTAGACAATCCGGTTCTGAACGAACTAAAACTAATGAAAACTCTTCTGCGTCACTAGTATCCTCAACTGCATTAATCGCATCGTGTAAGCTCCAAACATATGAAACCTTATCGCCCAGTGGCATAAACCAAAAAAGAAATAATGCAAACAGTCCACCAAACACCCCTATTATCTTCCATACCGTTTTACTATTATGTACTTCCTTAGGTACATTTTTTTTGCGACTCCTTAAAGTAATTACAATATTGATTAATGCAATGATTCCAAGTAAAAGACCGATAAGACTAATTACGATCATGCTATCGTGCGTGTTAAGAAATAACGGAAGCCTATATTCCATCAATAAGTAAAGCTGAATAATAATACTAACCACCGTTAGAAGTGAAAATAATATTAACGGTGGTTTCCAGTTTATTTTTTCCCGCTTCCCATTCTTCACATCCATAAAAGACCATAAAACTAAAATAATAGGAAAAGTAAAAAGAATAACAACTAAGTACATAACCATATACATTCCTCCTTGCAATTGAAGATTACATATATTCGTACGCACTTAAAAGTACAATGGTTTCGTATAAAAGGAAAAATTTATCGCCATCTTAGAGCCATTGACAACTTACAGCACTCTGTATCTTCAACCTTTGAGTGCATCTCTAAATTAAGTCCATCAGGATTAAAATCCACATCAACATCTCCATGAACACCAGTGGATTTTATGAGTTCCTTTACCCTTGTCGCTTGATTCTTTTGTGCTGCATCCATGATTTCATATGCTAAATCTTCATCTTCTGATAGTTTGTTTAAAATAATGGAAGCATCCGCCATTAACTTCTTAAATACACCTGCAGATTGAAAAAATAGATCTGGGTCTACATCAGGATATTGCTGTCTAAACGATGGTTGATAGGATTGCACAGGATATCCCCAAGCAGGCTGAAAATATACCGGATTTCTATCTGGATAAGGATAACAGACATAGTACATGTACCAGTTCCTCCTTAATAAAAGCAAGTTAATACAATATATGTCATCAGGATAGTTACGTGCTTGATAATATTCTGTCTAAACTTAGAGTAGAATTATTTTATGGAAAAAATAAAATGATCATGAAGGTGTATTGTTAGATGTGGGACACGATTGACACAAAAAAGCTTAGGGAATACACAACTTCCCTAAGCTTCTTGCTTCTTAATTTTTTTCATTTAATACCTTATATTCTTCATTTGAAGACTCTTCTAAAGCACCGCTCATGTCGGTCACGCTAAGTGTCTTCGCTGTTGAATGATGAATTTCCTTTAGAAGTTCAGGATGTTCCATAAGGGACACACCATAGGAAGGTATCATTTCTCTAATTTTTGGTTCCCACTCTTTTATATGTTCCGGGAAGCATTTATTGATTACATCTAGCATGACATGAACAGCAGTAGAAGCACCTGGAGATGCGCCTAGTAGTGCAGCAATTGAACCATCGGCACCGGTAATCACTTCCGTACCAAATTGAAGTGTTCCTTTGCCTCCAGCTTCCGTATCTTTGATCACTTGCACACGTTGACCAGCTACTACTAAATCCCAATCCTCAGCTTTTGCATTTGGGACAAATTCACGTAACTCTTCCATACGTTGTTCTTTCGATAACAGAACTTGCTGAATCAGGTATTTTGTTAATGACAAGTTTTTTGTACCTGCTGCAAGCATTGTGATCACATTATGCGGTTTTACAGAAGTTACTAAATCAAAGATGGAACCCGTTTTTAAGAACTTCGGTGAGAAGCCAGCAAATGGGCCAAATAGCAACGATTTTTTATGATTGATATATCTTGTATCTAGATGCGGAACGGACATTGGTGGAGCACCAACCTTAGCTTTCCCGTATACTTTTGCTTGATGCTGCGCTACAACATCTGGATTATTACAAACCATAAATAATCCGCTTACAGGAAAACCACCAATATGCTTTCCTTCAGGAATACCAGATTTTTGTAGTAAATGTAGACTTCCTCCCCCGCCTCCGATAAAGACAAATTTTGCAGTGTGACGCTCGATCGTACCACTATCCAAATCCCGTACTTTTAGTTCCCACAAACCGTCACTATTTCGTTTGATATCTTGAACACTATGTTTGTAGTTTATATCAACTTGTTTACTCTCTAATTGATCAAACAACATACGTGTTAAGGCACCAAAGTTTACATCGGTTCCCGAGTCCATTTTTGTAGCTGCTATCGGTTCATCCAAATTGCGGTCTTGAATAATAAGTGGAATCCATTCCTTCAGCTTTTCCGGATCATCGGAAAATTCCATCCCTTTAAATAGTGGATTATTTGATAGCGCTTCAAAACGTTTCTTTAAAAAAGTAACATTTTGTTCCCCATGAACTAAACTCATATGAGGTAAAGGCATGATAAAGTCCCTTGGATTTTGAATCAGGTTGCTGTTTACAAGGTGAGACCAAAATTGCATGGAAACCTGAAACTGTTCATTAATTTTTATAGCTTTACTAATATCTAGAGAACCATCCGGTTTTTCAACCGTGTAATTAAGCTCGCACAATGCGGCATGCCCCGTCCCCGCATTATTCCATTCGTTAGAGCTTTCTTCTCCTGCATGATCGAGTTTCTCAAACACTTTAATTTCCCATTCCGGAACTAATTCTTTTAAGAGTGTCCCTAAAGTCGCACTCATAATTCCGGCGCCAATTAAAATGACGTCTGATTTAGTTTCTTTGTTGCTCATTTTCCCCAACCTTTTCCCCTAAAATTTGCAGAATTGATGTAGGCACCACGCTTTGTAACTTGGCTTTCGTTAACCCTTTACGTTGAAAGCTTTCGTTGCACTCTTACAGAAAACTAGTATACTTTTTTTCTCTGCCAAAAGGCGCTGCCTAGTCAAACACCCTTTCTGTCTAAAAACTACGATGTCACATTGTATTTAACAATTATTAATAGATTAAATCTCTACTATTATATGACAATTATAAAATATTTAAAAGCTAGTATAAAGTGAGAAGTCTGCCCAAAACCATGACACACAACACACCTCATCAAGTAATAAATCTATTATATCATTAATACAGCCAATTCGACAGGTGCCTGTCACTCCTCGAAATTTGTCGAATCGGAAATTCTAATAAAGCTTGTCAATTTTACTTCATTGACAAGCTTTTCATTTCGTTATGCATTGCTTTAATCGGGGATATCTCTGGTAAGGTTAACATGACGTAATCATTATGTATGCGATTAACTTTAAACAAATCAATATCATCAGATTCCAATCCATCATCTTCCCATATTAATGTTATCGTATAAATCATTTCGCAAATTTGTGAGGTTATATTCCGCATACTAGTAGGTGCATATTGAATTTCCTCGAATCGCTCTAAATAATAATCTACAATCGATTCCTCTATTAGCCTACTCATATCATAACTGACCTCAACAACTACCCCTCACTTAACGTCTCCGCTTCATCTCTAAAATTCTCTACAATCGGAAAAAGTTCTGCCACTAAAGAATTAAACTCTTTTTCATTCCAATCCGTCTCCTTGTTTGAAACAATAGTATTAAAGATCTCTGAAAGCTCATCATTAACAACAGAATAATTATCAGGTTCTGCATTTAATAAATGAAGAATTCCCTCTTTATATGTATCAACTAATATTTGACATTCTACTCCAAATTCTAGTGTTCGAGAATGAAATGTTTCAAATGTGGACAGCTGTAGTAGCTTCTCCTCTAACAGTTTTTCCTCTTTTGCTTCAACTGCCCTTACCGTACCTGTCACATGGTTTTGAAAGATCAATAGTTCTTTACGGTAAATATCTTCTTCCGCTTCCTTCTTATCTTGATATAAACTGATGGAAACAATACTTAACACAATAATTACCAACGTAGCTACTAACGGTATAATTCGTTTCCTCATATCCCCTTCATCCCCTTTACATAATCTTAACAAAAATCACTTACAATTTCAGTAAAAAAAAGTACCTGTCACTTGTCGAAATTCGACAAGTGACAGGCACCTTTTAATGTCCAGAGGCTTTATTTATTCCACCAATTTTATTTTTTAAGTGATTGCTTTCTTCATTTAACCCACTGTACGTTACGTTAATATTGTTTTGCGCAAATTTTGTTTCGATTTTATCCAGTGCCCCTACTGCGGAATCATCCCATAAATGGGCATTAGAAAGATTTATTTCCACTTCCTTCACTGTATCATTAAACTTGATTTTATCTAATAAGTCATTTACGGAAGCGAAGAAAATCTGTCCATGGATCGTATAAACTTTTTTCGAACCTTCTAAAGCAACGATCTCATTTACTTTTACTTTAGAGATTTTAGCCGCAAAGAAGATCGCACTTAATAGAACACCTGCTAACACACCTTTTGAAAGGTCATGCGTTACTACTACCGTAACAACGGTAATTACCATTACTAACGCATCGGTTCTTGGTAATTTATGGATATTAGTTATGGATGACCAGTCAAAGGTTCCAATAGATACCATAATCATGACACCAGCTAGAGCTGCCATTGGAATTTGAACGACTAATCCACCTAATACAATAATCAAGAACATGAGAAACACACCAGCTACAAGAGCAGAAAGTCTACCTTTACCTCCTGATTTTACGTTTATAACTGATTGACCTATCATTGCACAACCAGCCATTCCTCCGAAAAATCCAGACACGATATTTGCAATTCCTTGTCCACGACTCTCTTTATTTTTGTCACTTTCCGTATCGGTCATATCATCAACAATACTTGCTGTTAATAATGATTCCAACAAACCTACGATAGCTAGAGACAAGGAATAAGGAAAAATGATCATTAATGTTTCTAGGTTAAATGGAATGGATGGGATTAAAAATACTGGTAATTGTTGTGTTAAGCTTCCTAAATTTCCAACTGTACGCATGTCCAAATTTGCAAAAATAACAATTGCAGTTACAACAATGATTGCAACTAACGTTGATGGTACTGCTTTTGTAAATCTAGGTAAAATATAAATAATAGCAAGAGTCAAACCTACCATTGCATACATAATCCAGCCTTCCCCAACAAAATGTTGTAATTGGGAAGTAAAGATCATGATAGCCAATGCATTAACAAACCCAACCATAACAGATCTTGGTACAAACTTCATCACTCTAGCTAGCTTAAATACTCCAAATAAAATTTGTAAAATACCTGTTAAAATCGTTGCAGCAAATAGATATTGTAATCCGTGATCTGCAACCAACGTAATCATTAATAATGCCATTGCACCAGTTGCTGCTGAGATCATCCCAGGACGTCCACCAACAAATGCGATGACAACCGCAATACAAAATGATGCATATAGACCCACCATTGGGTCTACTCCAGCAATGATAGAAAATGCAATTGCTTCTGGAATCAAAGCTAGAGCAACCACTATCCCTGCTAATACATCACCACGCACATTTCCAAACCAATCTTGCTTTAATTGTTGTACGTTCATGTTAGCACCTCTCTTATTTTTATTGTTTCGTAACATTAACACTACGTTAACATTGTTTTCCGACAGAACAAATTGAATCATACCACAAACTACCCTCTCCACAAAACGCCATGGAAACGTAAACATCAAACATATTCTTTCAAATTCTATCATTTCCTTTAATTTACTATCATAAATCACATAAACCATAAAAGATATATCTATTTATAATTACATATAATGGAGTATAATAGAGTAATCGTTTTTTCATTAAAACGAGGATATATGATATGATACAAACATGATAACTATTTGGGGGCGACCATATGGAAAGAGAAATAATGACGGTTGCGCAAGTTGCTGAGTACTTGCAATTAAGTGAAATGACTACATATAAACTCGTTCAAGAAGGCAAAATTCCTGGATTTAAAATTGGCCGACATTGGAGAGTAAAAAAAGAAGATCTGAATGAATTTATCGAGCGATTAAAAAATGGTGAACGACTTTAATACAAACTAATCCCCAAGTAATCTACAATTACATGGGGATTTTATTTCGTTCCTCTATTCGCTTAATGGTCTTACCAGGATTTTCGGCTATTACAACATCTTTTGTTACAACCGTACCGGAAGCAATAATAACATTATCCAAACGTCTCATGAAATTGTTTTGTTAGATTCGTGCATGAACCTCTCTACGATAAGCAGAGTATCACCCGCATTGTACAATTCACCGTTTTTTCTGTTTTCATACATGCTCCTTATTCCTAACACAGACCTATTTAGAAATTTTCTTTTTCGTAAAAGCTATAAAACTGGATATTTCTTTCTCATCCTTAAATACTCTTTTAGGAATGATCGTGAATAAGTCCTTTCCATAATAAAGGAATATAAAACCTCCTGTTTCCTTTAATGTATTATAATAATCCCACCTAATATCAGATTGGTTACCTTCTGTTACAAACTTAATCTGTTCATCAGTAAAGGCTAATGTATACGTATCTCGATATTTCGGAGTTCTTCGAAACACTAACAATGGAATAATATACAATTTTAAAATTAATATAATAAAATATAAAATCGCTATTATCAAAGCCAATGTATTTAAAATCGTGACTTCATCAGTAAAAATCAAATAAAGTGCTATTGCCATCAATCCAACAGAAATAAGTAAATCAACTATCCATTTTTTATTGCTCGTAAAAAGTTCTCGGTAAGCTTTAATAAACTCAGTTTCACTATACTGGAACCTTAGTATGAAATTGGTTTCCAACTAAATTTCTTCCTCTCTACTTTTGAATACTTTACATTCGAAAAACTAAATTCGCTTGCTTCATCGGATCTTCCGTTTCCAAGTAATGATCCTCCGCTTTCCAATATCTATTTCTAAACTTTTCAAGATCACGTTGTGTTTCTTTACTTTCCCTTATAAACCTTTGTTCTCGGGGACAATCCAAGTATATAACATAATCAAAATAATCTCGCCATTCTTTCCTCTGCAAAAAAACTCCTTCTATTATTAGTACACACGATTTTGGAAGTTTAATTAATTCCTGTTTGTGTGTGTCATTATGCTGATCATAAGTTGATAGTTGCAATTCCGTTGACAATTTTAAATTACAAAATAAATCATTCTCTAACTGGTGTACATCCCATTGCAAATAATAGTATTCATACCACTCATCATAACTAGTATGATATCGTCTACTTTTTTCTACAATATAATCATCTATATGAAACACAAACACTTGTAACTCCTTTGCTTCTAATTCCTTCTTAAGTTGCGTAACAAAAGTTGTTTTTCCAGAACGGCTTAATCCGTCAATTCCAACTACATACCCTTCTCCTTTTTTAAACATAAGAATGTCGTTAGCTACATGTAGTGTTTTATTTTCCATCTCTAAGTTCTCTCCACTCACTTAAATTCAATCTCGAAAAAAGGGTACTCGTCCTCATTTTCCTCAGGCTCTACTCCCAATTTCTTATAAAAATCAACTGCACTTGGACTAGCATTCCATTGTAACCAAGTTGTGCAGTTTTTGCTTGCCCAATCCTTTAGAAATAAAAAAAGCTCTGAAGCAACACCTTCATTTCGATACTCAGGTAAAACATATAAATCATGTAATCTAGTAGTTTTCTTTCCCATTCTTAAATGAAAACCATAGTCTTGAATCCAACCATACCCCACCATTTTTTCATTTTTCACTCCAACCGCTATGAAATGATGCTCATCATTTACCATATGTAAAAATCTATTATATGTATCTTTTTTATTATCCGACTTACCCATTGAAGAAAGTAGTGGCCATAGCCTCTCCCAATCATTAGGAATGGATTTTCGGACCTCTAACATATTCTCACACCCTACTTCTTACTATTCTATAATTTTACATGTAGTTTCTCATTTATCTGATTTTTTTCTAAGTACGTCCTACAGCAAAAGTAACACAAAAGATATTATAATTTAATGCTCGGTATCTTCTTCCACGTATGATCAACATCTCTCATGATTACAACAGAATCAAATTGCAATTCTTCCTTTGGGATGTTTAGTTTGTTTTGCATGTATGTTGTTTTCAAATTATCTACCATAAAAGGTTTCATATTCCAATTATCAGTTTGCAAGCAAAGTCCTTGAACACAATTTTGTTTTGGATTTGGGGAGTATCCATCTTCGCCACCTTTAAAGAACGCTGAAATCTCATCTATAGACGAAAATACACTAATTTCTGGCAATGCTTCACATTCGTTTCCACTTATATGAACCTCTGCTTCCTTATCTCGTGAGACCATAGAGAATTCGACCATTCCATTGCAATCACTTACTTCGAAATCAGCAAATTTATGTACACCTGGAAATAGTCTTCCACCAACAAGCGTATTAAGCTTTGAATTTGTATCTCTTCTAAAAATATATACTCCTTCTTTTTTAATTCCTTCTTCAACCCATTCGACTGCAATTCGATGGGCAGCATTTTCACTAGAAATACCTACCGATAAGGATGCCAATAAAGAAGGTCGGATATCTTCTAACCGAATTAAGCAAACACCTATGATTGAATTTCCTTTAATAATTTTTGGTTTAAAAGGAGGAGGGATTACGTTTTGAATGACATCAGGATCTACTTGATAATTCACTAATAATCTTCTTTTGATTAATCCTTTTATCGTTTTGATTGGCATGTAATTTCCTCCCTCTATGATTTTACCAACAATCTCTTCTTATCCCTTCGTATTACATACTACTTGAGCAATTTGTTTTTCTCCATTCTTATGAAATACTTTATATGTTGTCATCCCCATTTTCTCTGCTACTTTTTGAGATGGAATATTTCTAAAGGTTGTGTATGAAAATATTTTAGGATAATTTAACACTTCAAACGCGTAACGCTTGCAAGCAATAGCTGCTTCAGTGGCATAGCCTTGGTTCCAATAATTTTTTATAATATGAAATCCAATCTCAGGTACCGTTTCATTTTCAATCTTTTGCATGGTGATCCCGCAGTCTCCAATGAAAATGTCTCCTTTTTTTATAATTACCGCCCATAGCCCATGATTAAATTTTTTATAGTTTTCCATATTCCATTGAATCCACTTTACTACCTTCTCCTGATTAAATGGTTCAGGATAATATTGCATTGATTCAGCATCGGTAAGGACTTTTGATAATTCTTGAACATCTTCTAAGACTAATTCCCTTAAATATAGTCTCTCTGTTTCCATTACTTTCAAAATATCACCCTTTCTTTGTAGGGAATGAGAAGTTTAATTCCCGCCTGACAATAACTTCACCCACATCATTAACTTTTCCTGTCTCCTCAAAACCAAAGGATGAATACAAATGCTTCGCTACTTTGTTAGAAGGATCATAGGAAATATAAACGGCAGAGGCTTCTCCTTGTGGGAACGTCATGATAAACTCTAAAGCTTTTATCATAGCTTTCTTGCCATACCCCTTTCCCTGGAAACGTCTGTCAATCATCAATCTCAAAATACCATAACATGGTTCATCCCCATATTCATTCTCTTCAGTAGTGTCATGATACAACATAATAAACCCGATCATAGTTTCTTCATCGTAAATAGTAAATGTCATCGCTGGTAAATCATCATTTAATAAAGCAATGTATGATTGAGCAAGGCTGTATACATTAGAGGCAACATAGTTTTTCTGTTCTTGATGGAGTTCTAATCCTATACACTCTTCAAAATTATCCCATGTGATTTTTCGAAATTCTACTACAGCCAAACCTCCTACTATTAAACTCATAAATCTTGAGCAATATGCACAATTCGTTGAATAACGGAATCGACTTCTTGATTATCTTTAACCGTAAATAAATGGTCAGCTTCATCTTCATATGGAATTGTCACATCTTCTGTTAGAGAATCTGCCTGTTGCCTGATAAGAACTTCCTCAAAATTAGAAGCACTCCTAAATATATTTGTATTTCGATTACTCTGTGTAACTCGTGCTTGAAGGACATGATCAGGAATATCAAAGTGGACTAGAATACGGATAAAATCTTTTTTATGAAATAGCTGTTCAAGTAGATATTTTCGACCTGTTCGAGATCGATTGGAGTTACATATAATTAGATGAAAATTCGTATTTTCGATAGCGTAATCAACAACTAATTGAGAGATGGCATGCTTGAGTGTATTAGGGCCGCGTTTGGGTTGTAGGGTTTTGTAGTACGTGTTGATAAATTCAGCATGGTTATCTTGATCCATCACCAAAGAATTATTCAACTCTTTTTCTAAAGCTCTAGCAAATGTTGATTTTCCACTATGTGTTTTCCCTACTGTGATAATCACTAGTCTTTTCATCTCGCAATTCCTTTCCATATAGATTAATATATTTCTATGTTACCATAATATTCTAAATATGAAACCAAAGATTTCAGAACTGAATGACAAAAAGCACCATGCTAGATATAATGGTGCTTTCAATTCATCACGATCAGTTTAGAAGACAAATAACCCCTTTATTTTAAATACGTACATTCCTCTATTTTTTCATATATATAAATTCTTTCTTCAATAGAGAGTACATATATAAATCATCAAAATTGCCACTAGTATACTCATAGTTTCTTAGTAACCCTTCTTGTGTAAATCCTTGTTTTTCTAGTAACTTTTGCGAAGGAATATTGGGTGGTTCAATTAAAGCCTGTATTCGCTGGAATTTTAACTGTTCAAAACCAAACCTTAATATAGCTTCTATTGCTTCCGTCGCTATACCTTGCCCCCAGTAATGTCTATGTAACTCATATCCGATCTCCGCACGAAAATGTTGGGCTGCTATATTCAGAAATCCACAGCTACCAATTACTTGGTTTTCTCCTCTTCGTGTGATTCCCCATCTTACCCCAGTTTTTTCATTCCAAATTTTTTGATACCATGCTATTTCACTTAATGCATCCTGAATCGTTTCAAAAGGTTCAAGACCATAATATTGTACGACCTCTTCATCAGATAAATATTCCATAATACTATGTGCATCAGATTCTTCTATTTTTCTTAAAACTAACCTCTCAGTCTTTAAGATCGGAAACGTATCTCTAATTAGATTCAATCAACTCACCCTTTTAAAATATCTTTTTTAATTTGATTTCTCTACAGTTTAGCTTATCACAAAAGATAAACAAGTGATTAAACAGAATTTATCTACGACTTAGTTATACGTGTTTATCATCCACTACATTTCCTCCGGCGACTCAATCCCTAATAATCTTAACCCTTCATTCAAAACAATTTTAACCGCGTAAACCAATGCTAATCGTTCTTGAACCTTATTACTGTCTAAAATCTTCACAGTAGCGTAGTATTTGTTAAATGCTCTAGATAACTCGATTACAAACTTCGCTATTTTAGAAGGATCGTAGTCTTTCAGAGCTTGTTGGATTACTCCAGGAAAGTTCATTAATAGACTAATAACTGGCCACGCCTCTACATCCTCAAACTTATCAATAGATAAATGTATTTTATCGTTTCCCCTTCTTAGTAAAGAGCAGGCACGAGCGTGTGTATATTGCACATATGGGGCGGTTTCTCCTTCAAAACGTAACATGTCCTCTAAGGAAAATTCGATATTATTCATACGGAAAATTTTCAAATCATGGAATATCACCGCTCCAACTCCTACTTGACGAGCAATTTCATCCTTTGATGCTAGATCTGGATTTTTCTCTTTGATACCTTTTTCTGCTAATTCAATCGCTTCCTTTAGTACTTCTTCTAGCAACACGGTTTTCCCTTTACGTGTAGACATTTTTTTACCATCTTTTAAAATCATACCAAATGGAATATGCGCTAATCCTGCATGCCATTCATATCCCATTTTTTCTAACACCTTAAAAAGCTGTTTAAAATGTAGTGTTTGCTCATGACCAACTACATATAATGATTTCACAAAGTGATATGTCTCTTGACGATAGATGGCAGCAGCTACATCCCTTGTGGCATACAAGGTAGTACCATCTCGTTTCTTGATGAGACATGGGGCTGAATCCTCTAAATTTACAACTTGAGCACCATCCGATTCCTCAAGTAGATTATTTTCTTCAAGGAGTTGTACAACGCGATCCATTTTATCGTTATAAAATGCCTCCCCATGATTAGAATCAAAAGAAATACCTAACATATTATAAATTTTCATGAATTCCTTTAACGATTCTTCGCGGAACCATTTCCATAACTTCAGTGTCTCTTCATCTCCATCCTCTAACTTTTTAAATGCTTCACGACCTCGATCATTTAAACTTGGATCGTTTTCAGCTTCTTTATGAAAATGAACATATAGACGAAACAATTCCTGGATAGGATTTTCTCTTACTTGACCTTCGCTTCCCCACTTTTGATAGGCTACTATTAGCTTCCCAAACTGTGTGCCCCAATCACCTAAGTAGTTAATACGAACTGGTTTATAACCACATTTTTCTAAAACAAGCCCCAATGAATTTCCTATAACCGTTGAGCGTAAATGTCCCATCGAAAATGGCTTAGCAATGTTTGGTGATGATAAGTCAATCGTGACCACACCACCCTGTCCAATATTGGTAGATCCGTAATACTCTTTTTCGGTTATAATTTGCGTAAGAATCTTTGAAGAAACTTCCGTCTTATTTAAATATACGTTTACATACCCTCCCACCGCTTTTACCTCTTCAAAAAGTGGTGTTTGGATCTCCTTTGATATTTCCTGGGCAATCACTTTTGGCGGCTTTCGATAATGCTTTGCTAAGCTAAAACAAGGAAATGCTAGGTCTCCCATTTCTTTATATTTTGGTGTTTCTATCATCGTGATAACTTGTTCTTTTTCAATCTGCTTGTCGATTACAGTTACGATTACTTCCGCAAATTCCTCTGTAAAGTTCATGATATTATCCTCCTAAATATTAAAAAGCTCCCGCCTCTTCATGAATAAGAGGCGAGAGCTTGTATATTCCCGCGGTACCACTCCAATTGTTTTTAACAATTAAAAACCACTGCATTTGTTAACGAGGTATCCCCCGGCTTTCCCTACTATCCTTTCAAGAAAGCATCTCCAAAGTCCGGTTCATTATTTGTTCCGTACTAGGCTTACACCGTCCCTAGCTCGCTTACCTTCCCAAATAACTACTCTCTTTGTCATCGATTATGATATTATTTTTCATTATAACAGTCCTTCCAAAAATATCAAGTTACATTCGTTCGACAAAATTCGACTGGTGCCTGTCACTTGTCGAAAGTCGACAAGTGACAGGCACCAGTACGGTGAGGTTATTTTACTAGAAATTTAGTTTGGCTGTGACCTTCTTTGGTTTTGGATACTTGTAGGATTGCTGGGAACATGTTTTTGAGCTCCTGCACATGAGAAATAACACCAATCGTGCGCCCAGATTGTTGTAAATCTATTAATGTATCAATTGATTTATTTAAGGATTCCTCATCAAGAGAACCAAATCCTTCATCAATAAACATTGTATTAATAGATATATTACCTTGGAAGCTTTGAATAACGTCTGACATACCTAGAGCAAGACACAAGGATGCATTAAATTTTTCTCCACCAGATAATGTTTTTACATCACGAGTTTGACCAGTATATGCATCATAAACATCTAAGGCTAATCCACTTTGTCTTCCGTGTGATTCTTGGCGGTCACTACGAATCAAGTAATACTGACCATTCGATAACCGTCTTAATCGTTCGTTTGCAGCATCGATTATTTGCTCTAAATATTCGATTTGTAGATACCTTTCAAAGGATATCTTTTGTCCATTTTGCCCCCTAGCAACATCATATAGATCGGTAATGGTAGCAAGCTTTTTCTCTAATTTAGAAGCTTGATCATCAGTGGCTAAGATATTTGCTTTCAACTGAATAGCTTCCTGATAAAATTCCTTAGATGCATTCAACTTTTTATAAGCTGATTCATACGCCTCTTTTAATTCACCTACAGCCCGTTGCATCGCCTCTAAGTCCACTCTTGTTTTATCTTTCAAGTATTCTTTCAAATCACTAACCTGCTGTTTAACGGTAGAAAGTGATTCGTTAAACTCTTGAATGGTTTTCTTTAATTGATTTCGTTCTAATTCAGGTTGTTTTGCTTGATGGTAAGCATCCTCTGACTCAAAGGATGCCTTTTTAAGCTCCTCCATAAACTGCATCTCAGCTTTTTCTGCCTTAGATTTTGTTTCTTCTAATTGCTTTACAGCATGATCCAAGTTTGAAGCAGCTTTTGTTTGGTTTTCTTTGGCTTGTTCTAGCATTTTTTGAGCATCTTCCCATGCTTTTTCGAGCTGTTTCTTACGTTGTTCTGTTTCGTTTATTTCCTGTTCCAGTTTTGATAAAACTCGAACTTCTTCTGGGATGTTGCGTAGTCTTTCCTCATAAACCGCTTTAGAGGTTTTATAAGAAGTACGTAATTCTTGGTAGGTACGATCCAACTCCTCTTTTTGTGCCTCCAGTTGTTTCACTTCTTCTGTAGCTTTTTCATTTAATTCTTTTTGTTTCTCTAGATCTTCTTTAAGCTGTTTTAAATGTTCTACTTCTTTTCCTAGCTTCGTACCTTCTTCAATTAATGTTTTATTAACTGACTCCGCTTCCTCTGCTCGAATATCTAAACTCGCTAGCTCTTCAGCTTGCTCCTTCAATTGAGAGAGTGTTGTTTCTTGCTTCGCTACAGCACTACGGTACAGGCCATCCTTTTCATCGAGTTCTTTTTTCAATACATCTAACTCGTCCTTCGATACTGCCTGCTGATCATTGATAGCTTTATTAGGATGCTCCAAACTTCCACAAACAGGACATGCTTCACCATCATGTAAGTGCGATGCTAGAATACTTGCTTGATTGTTCACCCAAGCTTCTTCTAATTTCGCGTACGTTTCCTTAACTTTTAGAAAAGCTTCTTTTTTCTTGTTTACATCCTGTTTCAAGTCAGTAGAAGTACGTTGAAGGCTAAGAAATGCTTTTAATCCTATAGCATGCTGTCTCATTTCGGTTAGTTTTTGGCTTTTTTCATGTAATTTACTAACTTCCAGATCCATCTGTTTAATCTTCTTATTCGTTTCTTCAGTAGTATGCTTCTTCTTTTCTAACTTTTCCTTCGCGTTTTCTAAACGTTTACTTGCTTGGGTACCCTTTAATCGTAGTTCTTCCAATTCCCGTTCAAGTTTTGCAATGTCTTTAACAGTTGGCAAAATTTCTTTTAATCGATCAAGCTGCTTACCAACCTCTTCTAGCTTCGTTTTATTTTGTTCCTCCTGCTGGTAGATGGTTTTGGCAGTCTCAAGCTGTTGATCTGCACGTTCTTTTGCTGCTTTCGTACTTGCTAGGCTATTTTTCTTCGCCTTCTCCTCTTGTCTCCATTCAGAAGTTTGCTTTTCGTAAACTTCTATATGGCTGGCACGTTCTGCCTTTTCTAACTGTTTTTCCTTACTATCAAAGTGAGGAATTTGTTCCTGTAGCGATTTCAATTGATTCTCTTTCTGATCCAATTCAACAAACCGATCATTTAACGCTTTTGCACTGGATAATTCCTCTTGTTTTTTGGCATGGGCTTCATAAGCTTTGTTATAATTTTCTTGGTCAATGTCAATTTGTTCCTGATAGTATATAGCTTCCTCTTCCAATCCAGTAACAATTTGATTCACATTATAATGCTCCTCAGCTAGTACCTGAAATAAAGAAGATTCTTCTCGTGTTGGCAATGCTACACGAATGTTTTGCACAAATTGTTCTAAGTTTTGTTGAACCTGCCTATACTCTTGCTCGACCATGTTCTTCTTGTTTTTTAAAATTTCATTCATATATTTATATGACTCTGTTTTAAAGAGTCTACGTAAAATAGCCTCTTTATTTTCGGTTTGAGAGGTTAATAGTTTACGAAACTCTCCCTGTGGAAGCATCACAATTTGCTTAAATTGATCCTGTGTAAGACCAATAATCGCTTCTACCTTTTTATCAATTTCACTTACCATTTGACGATCTACACAAGGAATTTCTTTACCATCCACTTTCTCATAAAACTCATATTTCTCTCCGGTTTTTGACTTGTTCCCTTGTTTTACATGACCTAGTTGACGAAGTATTCGATATGTGCGACCGTGCAATTCAAACTCTAGCTCAACCGATGTATGTGTATGATCATCAGCAAAATCACTACGTAGCATTTTATGGTCTTCTCGGTCCGTTCCACTTGCACTTCCATATAAGGCAAAACATATCCCATCAAAAATAGTTGTTTTTCCAGCACCAGTATTACCGGATATAACAAATAATTTATTATCTTTCAGTTCTTGAAAATCAACTGTCTCCGTATGTTTATATGGTCCAAAAGCTGTCATTTTTAATTTTAATGGTTTCAATACAAGTCACCCCTTTCTTATTTACTAGCTGCAATTTCTTTTGCTGCGATATCCTTTTCTTCCTGCAAGAGCTCATCTAAAACTTCTTTAATGATGACTTCGGTCTCTTCATTAGCTTCTGTACCCTTTACTTCCTTATAAAAGGCTTTAAATAAATCTAGGTCACTCATCTTACTTCGATTTACAGACGTACGTTCCACTTCAGAATCTGCTGTAATGTTAATGTTTTTCCGTTCTACATGCATGGCATTTGGATATACAGAACGAATTTTTTCCATTGGTGATAAGACAGGTGCCTCATCTAATAGTCGAACAAATACATAATCTTCGTTCACAGAATGAGTTAATAACTCATCCATCGTTTCCTCAATCGTTCGAATATCTCTTCTAGGTTGGAGCAGGCGTTTCTCCAACTCGATTTCTCCATCGGCACCTAAGTCAACGATGTAATATCCCTTCTTATGATGCTCTTCCGAAACGGAGTATTTTAATATCGATCCAGCATATTGAATGTTTTCCTGTAATACATGATGTGCCTGATGTAAGTGGCCTAACGCGGTATAATGAAATGGAGCAAAATGATGAGCATCTACATATTCAGCTCCACCAATAGAAAGAGGACGCTCCGACTCACTTGTATTCTCCTCTTCCTCTCCAAATGGAGTAACAAATGCATGTCCAACAAAAACATGACGACTATTTGGATCCATGTTTGCATGAATTTTATCCACAATTTTTTTCATCGCATCATTATGTGAGTGAATTTCTTCATCCTCTAAAACATTTCGAACTACACTTGGGTCGCAATATGGGATTAAATGAAAATGAACTTCCCCGTTGTCGTCATGTAAGATTACTGGAGTTAATTCTTTCGTGAAGTTACCAACAATGTGAAAACCATTTTGTTGCATTATTTTACTACCAAAATGTAATCGTCCTGGGCTATCATGATTTCCTGCAACAGCAATAACTGGTGTTTTTAAATCTAAAACAATCGTTTCTAATACCCTGTTCAGCAAATGAACAGCCTCTGTTGGTGGTACCGCACGATCATACAAATCACCAGCAATGATCACTGCATCTGGCTTTTCCTCTTCTACTGCTTTAATAAATTGTTCTAGTACAAATTGCTGATCTTCTGTCATGTAGACCCCTTGTACAAGTTTTCCTAAATGCCAATCTGCGGTATGAAATAGTTTCATAGACTGGTCCCCTTCCTTAGTAAGATATTTTTATACATATTAATAAGAGAGTTTACTCTACTCTGATGTTTTCCGTTATAGTTTCATGGTTCTACCTTCTTTCTATTATAATATAATTCTATTGTTCCTTCAGAGAAAAATTATGCCAGTTGAGGTCGGAGGGAAAGTGAAGCGATAAGGAGTAATGTTTTTTCTATTATACGCAGGACTTTAAGCTCATGCAATTCCAGGTAAAGTAATAAAATACTATTTTGAATCATTCCCTCTTAATAAAACAACCATTTTCTATAGTATTTTCATACAAAATGATAAAAGCAGATTTAGAAACCAGTGAAATAATTAAAATTACTATATTTTAAAACAAGAGAAAAAGAAGAAGTGCCTGTCACTTGTCGAAATTCGACAAGTGACAGGCACCTTATTTTAATGGCGCTATTAATTAAAAGAAGGAGAAAAAGTAAAATATTTACATTTACCTAGAATGTCTTATTTAAAAGGAATTTATTTAGGGATATCCCGTGGAAAATGTTTATTGTTAGCGTGATAATTACATCGATATACATGATCTACTATTTATAAGTATATTGCGTGGTTTGGTTACACAATTTATCGTTTACTAGTAATACATCTTTCACATCGCATATTTTATCGGATAAAAAAACAAAAAAACCATGACACGTATAATCGTATCATGGTCTTTAATCATGCCTGGCGGCGTCCTACTCTCACAGGGGCAAAGCCCCAACTACCATCGGCGCAAAGAAGCTTAACTTCTGTGTTCGGCATGGGAACAGGTGTGACCTTCTCGCTATCGCTACCAGGCCATTACATGGCTAGTTAAAGTATAAAAATTTATACCCTAAAAACTAAATAAGAGGTAAACAACGAATCAATATAGTGTTAGTTAAGTCCTCGATCGATTAGTATCCGTCAGCTCCACGTGTCACCACGCTTCCACCTCGGACCTATCAACCTCATAGTCTCTGAGGGATCTTACTCACTCGAAGTGATGGGAAGTCTCATCT
>NZ_WOCA01000031.1 GCF_009728145.1 Ornithinibacillus caprae
ACCCGTCCGCCGCTCGTTCCACAAGTTCACGCCCCGAAGGGCGATCACTTGCTTCCCGCGCTCGACTTGCATGTATTAGGCACGCCGCCAGCGTTCGTCCTGAGCCAAGATCAAACTCTCCAAAAAAGTTTGTATGTGATTAACACCAATCAATCACATGAAAGTTCTTAGCTACTAGAAACACTAGCTTCTAGATTTAATAATAAGAAAAACAGGGTTGCTTTTCTTGGCAGGTTGAAAAGTTCAACTTTCCAATCCTGCATAAGCTCAACTAAAACTTTTCTCCGTAAAGTCGAAAAGTTAAGTTTCGCTAAACATACTAGTTGTTTTGTTCAGTTTTCAAAGAGCAAATATTAACGTGTCGTTTTTAGCGACAACTTTTATATTATATCAAACCACCAAACTAAAGTCAATAACTTTTTCGAAAGTTTTTTGAAGAAGTAAGTTGTCTGATGTCGCTTCTAAAAATGGCGACCAAATTAATATATCAAATCCAAACGGATATTGTCAACAGAAATTTAATATCTTTTTCTGCGTTTCTCGTTAACAAGGAAATAATTAATTCATTTAATTAACGAGTAAACTAATAATACATTGCCAAAGACAAATAGTCAACACATCTATACTAGTACTTTTATCCATTTTCACCAAACATAAAAAGGAGGAGAAGCTTATACAATAACTTCTCCATCCCACTCAAGCATTCCACCTTTCATATTTACTACTTTAAATCCTTGTTCATCCAAATACATAGCTGCATTCATACTTCTTCTTCCAGAACGACATACAAGAATATAATTCTTATCCTTAGCCAATTTATCCGTTGAATCTGGAATATTTCCAAGGGCGATATGTTTGGCTCCAGGGATCATTCCTTGCGCAACTTCTTCATCTTCTCTTACATCAATAATTACTGTATCTTTATCATCTTGTTCAACTATTTTTTCAACTTCTTTTGGAGTTACTTCTTTTATATGTTCCACATTTCTCATCCTTTTCAATTATTAGTGTACGATATATATGATACGTTTTTTATGTATAGCTTTCAATTAACTTACACAAAATAGCTTTATGATACTTAAGTGAGGGGATAATATGAGATACAAAATAGGGGTGATTTTATTACCCGTATTATTTATATGTGCACATATTGTTTTTGCTAATGAAAAACAAGAACCACCTGAACACAAATTAATTGAGTCCTACCAAGAAGATGTAACTGGTGATGGACATAAGGAGGAAATTAAATTAAAGGGAACTCTTTTCTCTCCTGAGTCTAATTATTATAGAGATATTGTTGCTGAAATCACAAATCATGAAAATAAAACATGGGAAATAAATTATGGTGGTGGCTACGATCCAACCATACAATTTATTGATTTTAACCATGATAAGGTTAATGAAATCTTTTATCAAAGCCCTACTGGTGGTAGTGGAGGTTTACATCATTATAAGCTGCATACGTTAATACAATATAATCTTGTTGATATACCTCTTCCTAAACAGGAATATGTAAAAGGAAGCTTTGAAGATGAATTTAAAGTAGAAATTAATTTTTCGCCTACTCAAGAGCCAACTATTGTTGATGTAAAAAGTCGTTCAGATAATTATATCCAACAAGGAATTTATGATCAAAAAGGAAAATTATTAAAAAAAACATCGGTAATGGTTGATCCAATTGCTTTTTTTGAGCCAGTATTTATCAGTAATAGTAAAGGATATGGGTTAAAAAGTTATCAACAAATTAGTGGTGCATTTCATGCTGATCAACTTGGCACTATCGAATCACTTTGGTACTATGAACGTGATAAATGGATCATCTTAAAGACGGAATGGGTACCAACCGAATAATTAGTTACTTGACTATCCGCTAAGTTTCTATGGGGAATACCTTTGTATCACTTTTTTATAGGAAAAGAAAGTTATTCATTTTTTCCCTCAAAAAAGGGATCTCATTTTCAAAAATAAAATGAGATCCCTTTTAATTAATTTGCTACGATATTAACCAGTTTACCAGGAACTACAATAACCTTACGTACTGTTTTCCCTTCAATCCATTCTTGTATCGTTTCATCTTCCAAAGCTATTTTTTCTAATTCATCTTTAGATATATCTTTTGCTACGGATATTTTAGAACGCACTTTTCCCATAACTTGTAGAACAACTTCTACTTCGTCTTCTACTAATTTTGACTCATCATAGGTTGGCCATGTTGCGTATGTTATCGTATCAGAATAACCTAGACGACTCCAAAGCTCCTCAGCAATATGTGGAGCTACTGGAGAAAGCATTTTTACAAACCCTTCCACATATTCTTTCGGAAGCGTATTGGCTTTATATCCCTCATTAATAAATACCATCATTTGAGAAATACCTGTATTAAAGTGAAGATTTTCAAAGTCCTCGGTTACTTTCTTTACTGTTTCATGATATACCTTTTCTAAATCTCCACCAGTATTTTCTACAATCTTGTCTGAAAGTGAGCCATCTTCGTTAATCAACAAACGCCATACTCGATCAAGGAAACGACGTGCACCATCCAATCCATTTGTCGACCATGCTACAGAAGCTTCCAATGGTCCCATGAACATTTCATAAAGACGTAGTGTATCTGCACCATGGGATTCGATGATATCATCAGGATTTACTACATTTCCTTTTGATTTACTCATTTTCTCATTTCCTTCACCAAGAATCATCCCTTGGTTAAATAACTTCATAAAAGGTTCCTTTGTTGGTACAACACCAATATCACACAAAAATTTATGCCAGAAACGTGCATATAGTAGATGTAGTACGGCATGCTCTGCCCCACCTATATAAATATCGATTGGTAACCAATCTTTTAATGCTTCTGGATCTGCCAACTGCTCCGTATTATTTGGATCTACATAACGCAGAAAGTACCAACAGCTTCCTGCCCATTGTGGCATTGTATTCGTTTCACGACGACCTTTTTTACCTGTCTCTGGGTCTACAACATTCACCCAGTCGCTATTAGCTAATGGTGATTCTCCCGTACCAGATGGTTTAATATCGGTCATTACTGGAAGTTCAAGTGGTAGCTCTTCATCAGGTACAGCAGTCATTGTACCATCTTCCCAATGAATAATCGGAATTGGTTCTCCCCAATAACGTTGTCTAGAGAATAACCAATCACGCAGACGATAAGTTACCTTCTTTGCACCTCTTCCGTTTTCTTCAAGCCATTCAATTGCTTTCGTAATAGCAGCATCTTTATCCAAGCCATTCAGAAAGTCTGAGTTTACATGTTCTCCATCCCCTGTATAGGCTTCTTTTGATACGTCTCCTCCTGCTACCACTTCTACAATTGGCAATTCAAACTTTGTTGCAAATTCATAATCTCGTTCATCATGTGCAGGAACCGCCATAATTGCTCCTGTACCATAAGACATCAATACATAATCTGCAACCCAAATTGGCATTTTTGCACCATTTACTGGATTAATCGCATATGCGCCAGTAAATACACCCGTTTTATCCTTTGCAAGGTCCGTTCTCTCTAGATCAGATTTCGTTTGTACTTCATTAAGATAGTTATCCACAGCTTCTTTTTGCTCCGCAGTAACAATTTTATTAACAAAAGGATGTTCTGGCGCCAGTACTGCATATGTTGCTCCAAACAACGTATCTGGTCTTGTTGTAAATACCGTAAATTCTTCATCATGACCATCGATAGAAAATGTCACTTCTGCACCTTCTGAACGACCAATCCAGTTTCGTTGCATGTCTTTTAAGCTTTCTGGCCAATCCAATTCATCCAAATCATCTAACAACCGATCAGCATATGCAGTGATCTTTAACATCCATTGCCTCATCGGTTTACGGACTACTGGATGTCCACCGCGTTCACTTTTCCCATCGATAACTTCCTCATTTGCTAGCACTGTTCCTAGTGCTGGACACCAGTTAACGGCGACCTCATCGATATATGCTAGACCATTTTCATAAAGCTTCTTAAAGATCCACTGGGTCCATTTATAATAATTTGGATCTGTTGTGTTCACTTCACGGTCCCAATCGTACGAAAATCCTAATTCTTGGATTTGACGTTTAAATGTAGCGATATTCTGCTCTGTAAATTCTGCTGGGCTATTCCCAGTATCCAGAGCATATTGCTCAGCAGGTAATCCAAAAGCATCCCAACCCATTGGATGTAATACCTCATACCCTTGCATCCGCTTCATGCGCGATAGAATATCAGTTGCTGTATAACCTTCAGGATGGCCGACATGCAACCCCGCACCAGATGGATATGGGAACATATCTAGTGCATAGAATTTCTCTTTTTCAGAAAATGTGTCAGTTTTAAATGTTTTATTTTCTTCCCAATGCTTTTGCCATTTCTTTTCAATTTCTTGATGATGAAAACTCATTCTTCCTTCCTCCTTCTTTCCATTATTAAATAAAAATCAAAAAAGCTTCTCATCCCTAGAAAGGGACGAGAAGCTTATACTCCCGCGGTACCACCCAAATTAACGCTTTTAGCGTTCACTTGAATCCTTAACGCGGATTTACGTCAGGAACTACTTTATTTCACTCCTGCAACATTAAAGGTGAGTTCATAAATCTTCAGCGACAGTTTCCACCAACCACTGCCTCTCTTAGCCTGAACGAAATTTATTACTAGTCCTTCGCATCGTTTTTGAATTATTATATTGAATTTTAATGAATGGCTTTAGCTTTGTCAAGACATATATGACCCATTATTACTAAAAATAAGTAATTTCATACATCTCATCATTCCATCTTCCATCAATTGATGCTAAACTATACAGCAAATATACATAAGGAGTCATGCCTATGATTAAAGGAATACTCGGCTATGCCCACTATTTATTGAAGGAAACGATACAACCAGGTGAAACAGTTGTTGATGCCACCTGCGGGAATGGAAATGATACGCTTTATTTGAGTAAATTAGTTGGTGATGAAGGTAGTGTATTTGGCTTTGATATTCAAAAACAAGCAATTGAAAATACCAAACAAAGACTGTTACAACATAACCGAACTAACGTAACATTAATCCATGATAGTCATGCGAATATAAGTAATCATATACAACCAACAACAATAATCGGTGGTGCAATTTTTAATTTAGGTTATTTACCTAAAAGTGATAAATCTATTATCACGAAAGGGGAATCCACCACTTTGGCAATACATAACATACTTAAACAGTTAAAAGAAGGTGGGCTTATTATAATCGTTGTCTACCACGGACATCCTGGAGGACAAGAGGAAAAAGAGTCAGTGTTACATAAAGCAAAAAGCTTAGATCAGAAACTATTCTCGGTTTTACGATATGATTTTATCAATCAAAAAAATAATCCCCCATTCTTACTTGCCATTCAAAAAAATACAGATTAACAACTTGGTCTAATTAATAGGCCAAGTTTTTTTGTGCATTAAATCATTTTCATCAAACTTTTGAATATGGATTAATAAATAAGCTTTTAATGAATCAGTAAAAGGAGAGGTATTATGAAAAGAATTTGGTTATTAGCTTTTCTTTCGATTTTCGTAATCATATTATCAGCTTGTGGAGGTAGTTCTTCGGGAGATGGCGAAGTATATAAAGTTGGTATCGATGTTACATATCCACCATTCGAATATCAAGAGGATGGAGAATATAAAGGGATTGATATTGACTTAATAAATGCAATTGCAGAAGATCAAGGCTTCGAGATTGAGTTAGAGGCAATGGACTTTAGTGGAATCATTCCTGCTATGGAAGCTGGACAATTAGATATAGCAATTGCAGGGATGAGTATTACAGAAGAACGTAAAAAGACCGTTGACTTCTCTGAGCCATACTTTGAAGCAGGACTTTCCTTAGTAGTTGAAGAGGGAAATACTGAAATCACAGCTTTAGATGACCTAGAAGGAAAAACAGTTGTCGTAAAGAGTGGTACCACTGGCGCAGACTTTGCAGAGGAAAATCAAGACCAATATGGATTTGATATTGTCCAAGTAAATGATAGTCCTTCTATGTTTCAAGAGGTTTCTAATGGTAGTGCAGATGCATTAATTGAAGACTATCCAGTTATTAGCTATGCAATTGCACAAAGTAATCTTGATTTAGAAGTCGTTGGTGACCGGCTAAATGGTGATCATTACGGTATTGCTGTTTTAAAAGGAGAATACGATGAACTATTAGCAAAAATAAATGATGGTTTAGCTAATTTAAAGGAAAACGGAACGTACGATGACATCATTAGTACCTATTTAAGTGATTAAAAAATCGGAGCGCGCATCCGAAGCGCGCTTATCTTTTTTAGCAGAAGGGACATGTTTTTATACATCCTTTCTCGCTACTTGACATCCTCCCCCACCTAAAACCTTAACAGATTTTTGAGGAAGGAGTCTTGTCGCCGAAGTACGATAAACTTACAGCTTTTCGTCATCCTTTTGGCGAATAGCAGCCTAGTTTCAAATAAGGAGTGACTACATGGACGTCATAATTGATGCCCTCCCTTATTTATGGGAAGGCTTGCAAGTTACCATCTATATCTTTTTTGTAGCTATTCTACTAGGTTTTATCATTGGATTGATTATGGCATTATTCCGCTTGTCACCTTGGAAAATACTCAATTGGATAGCTAAAATCTTTATTGACGCTATACGTGGGACACCAATATTAGTCCAGTTATTTTTCTTCTATTTTGGACTCAATTCACTAGAATTTATTTCTCTAGATCGTTCAACAGCTGGTATTATTACGGTTGCCATTAATGCAGGTGCGTATTTTGCTGAAATTATTCGGGCCGGTATTCAATCAATAGATAAAGGACAAACAGAGGCAGCTCGTTCCCTAGGATTAACCAGTACACAAACAATGAGACATATCATTCTTCCACAAGCGCTGCGAAGAATGCTTCCCACATTCACCAATCAAGCCATTATTAGCTTAAAAGATACTTCCCTATTATCCGTAATTGGCATCGCAGATCTTACCCAAAAAGGACAAGTGGTGATTGCAGCAACCTATAAAGCCTTTCATATATGGCTTGCTGTAGGGGTTATGTACTTTATATTAATATATTTACTTTCATTGCTCTCCAGCTATCTAGAAAGGAGATTTGAATTACGATGACATTAATCCAAGTAAAAAATCTAAAAAAGAACTTTGGAAAATTAGAAGTGCTAAAGGATATAAGTGTAGACATAAAAGAAAGCGAAGTAGTCTGTGTTATTGGAGCATCTGGTTCTGGAAAGAGTACCTTTTTACGTTGTTTGAATCGCTTAGAAGATATAACAGCTGGAGAAGTCCGCATTGATGGACAGAATATCACTGCAAAGGATGCAAATATCAATAAAATCAGACAAGAAGTTGGTATGGTGTTTCAGCAATTCAATCTATTTCCTCATAAAACCGTCTGAGAAAATATTATTTTAGCACCAATGAAAGCAAAAGGAATTTCAGAAGAAGATGCTACTAAAAAAGCTAAGGAACTATTACAAAAGGTAGGACTTAACGAAAAAGCAGAGGATTACCCTGGTTCTTTATCTGGTGGTCAAAAACAGAGAGTAGCAATTGCTCGTGCATTAGCAATGAATCCTAAAATCATGTTATTTGATGAGCCTACTTCTGCTCTTGACCCAGAAATGGTTGGAGATGTTTTGGGGGTTATGAGACAATTGGCACGTGAAGGAATGACCATGGTGGTTGTTACGCACGAAATGGGTTTTGCTCGTGAGGTTAGCGATCGGGTTCTCTTTATTGATGATGGCTTTATTGTAGAGGAAAATGTTCCAACAGAATTATTTAACCACCCTCAAAACCAACGAACAAAGTTGTTTTTGAGTAAAGTACTTTAATTATGATAATAAAGTTAAGGGTTAATCAGTTGTGAATGGCTATTCGATATATCAGGTGAAAACAGGGGAAGGAATTTGTTCCCTATCCCTGTTTTTACTTATCATCCTGTTTTATTACTTAACCTATAGTAGATTTTAGTATTCCAGTAAAAAAATCTAGCTTTCATTCCACTTACTTTAAGTAGATCTTTTGCAACTTGAAATCCATCTTCTAGACAAGCTACCTTGGGATCACCTAAATAGAGTCCAACTAATCCATGGTGAACCAATTTATGAAAATCACGATTGGGCAAATCGATAATATATCGATCCGTTTGCTTTATAAAGTAATTCAATCTTTCTTGCATTTTTTCTTTGTTTGGATAGTAGAAGCAAAAGTTTAGGTCGCCTTCCTCTCTATCCTCTTCCTGATCAATATAATAATCCAATAAAATATGTAACCCTTGCATATAAGGAAAATACCCTTCATATATCTGGTTAACTGTTTCAGAAGTGATTTTTCCTCCTAGTGCATAACTAACCATACAAAATATTCCCAAAGTTGACCCAGCTGCAGCAGAAAATTCGTACCAGCTTAAGGCTGGTGTTTTATCCTTATATGCCTCAAACCAGCTTGTTAGCCTAGATACACGTTCTTCTACTTGTACGTGTTTATGAACTTGAAGATCTCCATACAGTCCTTCGAGACGTAATATATGATCTCGTATCACAGGATATAATTCCGTTTGTTGCAATACACGTTGACAGGTCTGTACTAAGTCTACTAAATATCCACCATCATCCTGGTCTTCCCTTAATACATAATAATTTTTTATAGAGTTGGTAGGACTCAAAGCGTCAATCATAGACAGATGCAACAAACGAAAATCATTAGGATCCATCGATGTACTACGATCACATAAATTATCTAAATAATCGCTAATTGTTTGATATGCAACAATAAAACGCACAGCCTCCTCCCGTTTATTACCTGCCAGCAAAGCGTACACTGCTCCTCCCTGACAATGGAATCGTTTGGATGCAATACTAGATAGAGCCTGAATCCTCAGTTCCTTATTAGGAATTTTTTCTGCCTTCTGTCTCCAATAGCCTAACTCACGATCAACAGACGGAAAAATATGTTTATACACTTTTATCATTAATGTAAATGAGCTTGTCGGCACATCCATCTTCATCAGCCCTCCATCCCTCATTCTACACCAAAATTTGCTATACTATAAATATCATCATATTTTTTAGGAGGATGCAATTGTAATGATACATCATTATAAAGAAATCGAACCAACTATACATAAAACTGCCTTCATTGCTAAAGACGCGGTGGTTGTGGGCGATGTGACAATTGATGAACAGTCTAGCATCTGGTTCAAAACTGTTGTTCGCGGGGATGTTGCCCCCACTAAAATTGGTAAACGTGTTAGCATTCAAGATTTATCCATGTTGCACCAAAGTCCCAATAATCCACTTATCGTAGAAGACGATGTAACCGTAGGACATCAGGTGACACTGCATTCAGCAACAATAAGAAAAAATGCACTAATCGGTATGGGTTCTATCATCTTGGATGGTGCTGAAATAGGCGAAAGTGCATTTATTGGAGCAGGAAGTCTAGTTCCTCAAGGTAAGAAAATTCCTCCTAGAACGTTGGCTCTTGGAAGGCCAGCAAAGGTTGTACGAGAATTAACAGACGACGATTATCAAGAGATGGAACGGGTACGTAAATCATACGTTGAAAAAGGTCAATATTATAAGCAATATACAAATTTGGGAATGGAGTAGGACAGGAAACTTGGTATTAGCCAAATCTTCGTTTCACTTATGCAGCAAAAAGAAGATGAGATAAATGTATGTTAGTCAAGAAAAAGCCGAACTATAATTCAATATGAATTAGTTCGGCTTTTTCATTTGGGCCATTTTCGTATACTTTGTTACTAATTTTACATAGAATCCGCAGTAACCGGAAATGATGGTTGTGCTTTATCCCCGCTCCGAAAATACACTTCGCTATAATTTTGCTCTTTAATTTATAAAAAAACTTCTTTTTAGTCTAGTTATTGGAGCCGAGCGCAGTCGATTCCTCTAAAATAAAAAACAATTTTCTTCCTGAGATTACTTTTTCACTGAATCATTCGTCTTTTGAATGGAGCGATTTTGTTTTGTCCCAGCCTAGTTTTAATTAGCTAATTCCTTTAACGCGTCAACTTTATCCGTTTTTTCCCACGGGAATAACTTATCCGTTCTACCAAAATGACCATATGCAGCTGTATCTTTAAATATAGGTTTCTGTAAATCGAGCATTTTTATAATGCCAGCTGGTCGGAGATCGAATAGATTACGAACCTGATCTACTAACTCCTCCTCACGAACTACACCAGTACCAAATGTATTAATTGAAATGGATACTGGTTCAGCAACTCCGATCGCATAAGCTAATTGAACCTCGCAAGATTTTGCTAGTTTTGCTGCTACAATATTTTTTGCCACATATCTTGCTGCGTATGCCGCTGAACGGTCAACTTTCGTTGCATCCTTTCCACTAAATGCGCCACCACCATGACGGGCATACCCACCATAGGTGTCAACAATAATCTTACGTCCTGTTAAACCTGCATCACCTTGTGGGCCACCAATAACAAAACGACCAGTTGGATTAATGAAATATTTAGTTTCATCATCCAATAGGTTTTTAGGAACGACTGGACGAATAACATGTTCAATAATGTCTTTTTCAATTTGTTCCAAAGTTACATCTTGGTGATGTTGCGTCGAAATTACGATCGTATCGATACGTACGGGTTGATCATTTTCATCATATTCCACTGTCACTTGTGTTTTCCCATCTGGACGAAGATACCCTAGTGTTTCATCTTTTCTAGTATCTGTTAAACGTTTCGCTAATTGATGAGCTAATGAAATTGGTAACGGCATGAGTTCCTCTGTTTCATCACAAGCAAAGCCAAACATTAATCCTTGGTCTCCAGCACCAATCGCAGCAATTTCTTCTTCATTCATTTTTCCTTGGCGAGCTTCAAGTGCTGTATTTACTCCCCCAGCAATATCTGGTGATTGTTCATCTATTGCCGTTAACACGGCACAAGTTTCTGCATCAAATCCATACTTTGCTCGAGTATATCCAATTTCTTTGATTGTTTTTCTTACAATAGCAGGAATGTCAACATACGTACTTGTAGTGATTTCACCTGCAACTAGTACAAGACCTGTTGTTACAGTTGTTTCACAGGCAACTCTTGCGCCTGGATCTTTCTTTAAAATTTCATCTAAAATAGCATCAGAAATTTGGTCACAAATTTTATCTGGATGCCCTTCTGTAACTGACTCAGATGTAAATAATCGACGTTTTTTAGCCATGTGGCTAAATCCTCCCTTTAAATATATGGTACGGAACTCTATTTCAATAAGTATTATATCCTATAAAATTAGAAAACTAACTGCGTAATCTTAGTGGATGTATGCAGGATAGGAAGGTTCAATTTTTCCCACCTATCAAAAAAGCCCTTCCTGCATTCGTGAGGAAAGGAGTTGGCCTTTCGCTCTTATTGTTCAAGGAAATATCCTTGCATCAGGTTAGCACCTTTTCACTACCGTGATGGTTGCTGGGCTTCATTGGGTCTGTCCCTCCGCCAACTCTGAATAAGAGAGTATCCGCTCAGATTTTACATTAACGAAGAATACTTGGTATGTCAACTTTTTTCGTAGATGTCACAAATAATTAAAGAATTTAATATGATAAATCTAATAATTAGTATGGACTATTGTTTTTAATGTGTTATACTAATAATCAGATTAGGCATTAATCACAATTGGTAACATATTGTCGGAAAAGGAACCATCTTTTCCAAAATAATACGTTTAAAAAGGCAGGTAAGATGAATATGAAAACGATCGAACAGTCATCATTAGTAGAAGAACTATTTACGCAAACTAACGTACAAAATAATTTATCCGTACCTCAACTAGTTGAAAAGATTTTGTATCGAAAAGAAGGTGTCCTTACAGCAACTGGAGCAGTTCAAGCAACAACCGGAAAATATACTGGTCGTTCTCCTAACGATAAATTTATTGTTAAAGATGAAACATGTACAGAATTTGTTAATTGGGGACCTGTAAATCAGCCAATTGCAGAAACTGTATTTGAACGTTTATATGAAAAAGTTATCAATCACTTAAAAACAAAAGAAGAACTTTTTGTCTTTAAAGGTTTTGCAGGTGCTGATAAAAAATACCGCTTACCAATTCAAGTTATTAATGAATACGCGTGGCACAACCTATTTGCCCGTCAATTATTTATTCGACCTAAGGATGAAGAACTTGTAAACCATCATGCTGGATTTACAGTCATTTCTGCCCCAACTTTTAAAGCAGACCCAACAATTGATGGCACCAACTCTGAGGCCTTTGTCATTATCTCTTTTAAACATCGTATCATATTAATTGGTGGTACGGAATATGCTGGGGAAATCAAAAAATCTATTTTCTCAATTATGAATTACTTATTACCGAAAAATAATATTCTATCGATGCACTGTTCAGCAAACGTCGGTCAAGAAGGTGATGTTGCTTTATTCTTCGGTCTATCAGGAACTGGAAAAACAACATTATCAGCAGATCCTTACCGGCGACTAATTGGTGATGACGAGCACGGTTGGAGTCCTAATGGTGTCTTTAATATTGAAGGTGGTTGTTATGCTAAGTGTATCAACCTATCTGAAGAAAAAGAACCACAAATATATAATGCTATCCGCTTTGGATCCGTCTTAGAAAATGTAAAATTAGACGACAACAGTAGGTTACCAGATTTTGACGACACGTCGTTAACAGAAAATACTCGTGCAGCTTATCCTCTAGAGAATATTGATAACATTGTTTCACCGAGTGTCGCGGGACATCCAAACACCATTATATTCTTAACTGCGGATGCATCTGGAACACTTCCACCTATTAGTAAACTAACTAAGGCTCAAGCAATGTATCACTTCTTGAGTGGTTATACAAGTAAATTAGCTGGTACAGAACGTGGTGTAACCGAACCAGAAGCAACCTTTTCGACTTGCTTTGGTGCACCATTTCTCCCATTAGTACCTTCAACCTATGCAACGATGCTTGGTGAAAAAATTGACCAATTCAATTCTAATGTATTTTTGATTAATACTGGTTGGACTGGCGGATCCTATGGAGTAGGAGAACGCATCAAGCTTTCCTATACACGTGCAATGGTACACGCAGCATTAGAGGGAGAATTGAACACGGTTGAGACGATCAAGGATGAAGTATTTGGACTAGAAGTGCCGATTCATGTTCCTGGTGTACCAGACGAAGTTTTAATTCCTAAACATACATGGACTGATCAAGCTGCCTATGAAAAAGAAGCGAAAAACTTAGCAACAAAATTTCATGAAAACTTTAAGAAGTTTTCACAAGCGAGTGAAGAGATTACAAAAGCTGGTCCATTATACCAGCCTCACTAAATTGTTACCTCATCCCAAGAGGGTTTTATTAATACATTTTTAAAAAGCGAAGGAATTACTAATACCACTCAACAAGTGGTAAAGAACTACTGAGTCCGATCTCCTATAAGGAGATCGGCTTTTTTTGCATATTTTGCTGCATAAGTGTACTAAATTTATATTTTTATATAGGCATTCACACATTTTTTAAAATCAGCATACACTGTGGTGATATATCTTAGAAAACTTAGCAATCTCGAAGCTTATATAACAAATGATTTAGATGTACGTATGCAGGTAATGAAAGGTAATTCTTTTGTACTTGTAATGTAAAACATAGGAAGTAACCGTATTAACGGATATAAATCTATAAAGAAAGGGTGGGAAAGTGTGAATAAAATTAGGCTATTTGCTTTAGTTTCAGGTACATTCCTTATTTTTCTTGCAGCGTGCGGATCAATTGAGAACACATCCATCAAATTAGGTGAGGTTACACGTTCGCTATTTTATGCACCACAATATGTAGCATTGGAGAAAGGATTCTTTGAAGAAGAAGGATTAGATGTAGAACTACAAACAGTCTGGGGGGGAGATAAAACGATGACTGCCCTACTTTCAGACGGAATTGATGTTGCTTTAGTTGGTGCCGAAACGTCCATTTACGTATATGCACAGGATTCTAATGATTATGCTATTAACTTTGCACAACTAACACAAACGGATGGTACTTTTTTGGTTGCCAAAGAACAACAACCAGATTTTGAATGGGAAGATCTAAAAGGTAGCAGCTTCCTTGGCCAACGAAAGGGCGGAATGCCTCAAATGGTTGGGGAATTTGTGTTAAAGCAACATAACATCGATCCTCATAACGATCTTAATCTTTCTCAAAATATAGATTTTGCAAACATTCCTAGTGCTTTCGCTTCTGGAGACTATGATTATGTACAATTATTTGAACCTACAGCTAGTGTCTTTGAAAAAGAAGGTAATGGTCATGTTGTTGCATCATTTGGAGAAGAATCTGGTCATGTTCCATATACTGTATTCATGGCAAAACAGAGCTACATGAGTGAAAATGAGGACAATGTAGATGCATTTACAAGAGCGGTATATAAAGCTCAAAACTGGGTGGAAGAAACAGATCCAGCAGAAATCGCTGAGGTCATCCAACCATATTTCGAGGATGTTGATTTAGATATATTAACTTCATCCATTGAAAGATACAAAAATCAAGGTTCATTCGCTACAGATCCAATTCTTGATGAGGAAGAATGGAATAATTTGAAAGATATCATGGAGGAAGCTGGGGAACTTCCAGAGGATGTACCTTATAAAGATCTTGTAAATACAGAAATTGCAGAGGAAGTCATTAATAACTAAGGAGGGAAATCCATGTCCTTTCTAACGTTAGATAATGTATCACACCATTATTTCTCAAAAAATGATTATACAAAAGCGTTAGATCATATATCGTTTTCCGTTAAAGAAGGTGAATTTGTGGCACTAGTTGGACCGAGTGGTTGCGGAAAATCAACCATTCTGTCCATTGTTGCCGGTATCATACAGCAAACCTCTGGAAAAGTACTTTTAAATAAAGAACCTATTAAACAATCAGAGCTTGCCATTGGATATATGCTACAACAGGATTACTTGTTTCCATGGAAAACTATTCTTGACAATGTGTTACTTGGACCAAAAATTCACAATACAGACACAGAAGAAATTCGAAATAAAGCATTAGAATTACTAGAGGAGGTTGGTCTACCGAACGTTGCTGATGCTTATCCAGATTCTTTATCTGGGGGGATGCGTCAGCGTGTAGCACTCGTTCGGACACTGATTACTGATCCAAAAGTACTACTATTGGATGAACCATTTTCTGCCTTAGATTATCAAACGAAACTTAAGTTAGAGGACCTCGTTTTTAAACTATTAAAAACATATCACAAAACGGCAATTTTAGTAACTCATGATATAGGTGAAGCAATTTCGATGAGTGATCGAATTTTGGTAATGGATGCAAACCCAGGAACGATTGCCAAGACCTTTGATGTACCGATTGAAATAAGAAATGAGATGCCATTTACAGCTAGAAGACATAATAAATTTCAAAATCTGTTTGATAAAGTATGGGAGGAACTAAATAAAAATGATGCGAATACTCCTATATAGTTTCTCTGCCATCCTCTTAAAGGAGGTTGAATAATAAATGGAAACAAAATCTGATCAAAGGCTTTTTGAACAGCATAAGCAGAAAATAAAACGTGAAAAGAAAATTGTATTCGCTTGGCAACTTATTATTCTAGTATCTTTCTTTTCTTTGTGGGAAGTAATGAGTAAAATGCGGTGGATCGATCCTCTCATCTTTAGTTCACCTTCTAAAATTTTCAATCATCTAACGAGCAAAATATTAGATGGATCAATGATTATCCATACGCAAGTTACCCTGTTTGAAACAGTTCTTGGGTTCATTATTGGTACGATTTTAGGTATTTTAATTGCTACAACATTATGGTCATCCACCCGATTTGCAAAAATTATGGATCCATATTTAGTTATTTTAAACGCAATGCCTAAAGTAGCATTAGGACCGATCATTATCGTTGCTATTGGCCCTGGTTATTTATCGATTATTACAATGGGAGCAATTATTTCTGTTATTATCACAACATTAGTTGTTTATTCCGCTTTTAAAGAAGTAGATCCAAACTATGTGAAGGTACTAAAAAGTTTTGGAGCCACAAGGGCACAGTTGTTTAAAGAGGCAATTTTTCCAGCAACTCTTCCAGCGATGATATCAACATTGAAAGTAAACGTTGGTCTATCTTGGGTAGGGGTAATTGTTGGAGAATTTCTAGTATCTAAAGAAGGATTAGGCTATTTGATTGTTTATGGCTTCCAAGTTTTCGACTTTACACTCGTTATGTCTAGCTTAATTCTTATTGCAATTTTTGCAGCAATCATGTACAAAATAGTTGAAAAAATTGAAAGATGGTTAATTAAGCATACCGTATAAGTGAATTGTTAACGACTTCTGATTAGAAATACAAATACAATTATTTAAACAGAAAATTGCACAGTATTCGCATAAGAAATACTGTGCAATTTAGTTTATTAACGATGGATAGCCTTCTCATAAACGTTCTTTGGGAGTGTAATATAAACTGTGTAAGTAAGAAATGCGTACGGTTTCTTACTCACACAGTTTTTTATTTGGTAGAATAATAACTATAAAGCTAAAGGAGTGTTTTAAATGGGCAAACCCAAAAGAGATCCTAACTCCGTAGAATTAGCTAACAAGATTATTGAACAGTATCAACCAAAGTCTGTAGAGGATATGCAAGATGCATTAAAAGACATATTCGGACCGATGTTTGAATCAATGTTAAAAGGTGAAATGAATCATCATTTGGGCTATGAATCCAATGATAAAGGAGAAAAGGAAACAAACAATAGACGGAACGGGTATGGAAAAAAGA
>NZ_WOCA01000032.1 GCF_009728145.1 Ornithinibacillus caprae
AGGCTACAGAAACGGAAGGAACTTATGACGTTTTAGTAAACGTTGATGGTGGAGGATTTACTGGTCAAGCTGGTGCAATCCGCCACGGAATCGCTCGTGCTTTATTAGAAGCTGATCCAGAATATCGTGCTTCTCTAAAACGCGAAGGATTCTTAACTCGTGACGCTCGTATGAAAGAACGTAAAAAATACGGTCTTAAAGGCGCTCGTCGTGCACCTCAGTTCTCAAAACGTTAATATATCAATATTTAAAGGCTCTCAACCGATTTGGTTGGGGGTCTTTTTTAATGCATTTTATATGGATAAGAAACGTTTGCGATTAATTAAGTATCTTCATCGTTGGTTAGAATAAAAACTAACAAAATCAGCTCAATCAACATATTTCCAGGTAATAGTTCATATTTAAATCGAAAAAATATTTAATAGCCTGTAACAAATTCATGATACGATCGTTTATATAAAGGGAAGGGGGAAGATGGTTGAAGAAATATACGTATCATGAACTATTTGAAGCATACCAGCTTCCTCTCTATCGGTATTTACTGCAATTGAGTAGAAATAAAGAAGTTGCTGAGGATTTATTGCAAGAAACCTTCTATCGAGCAATGGTTTCACTAAAAGTTAAACATACGATGCAAGCTAAGGCATGGCTCTTTAAAGTAGCTAGAAATTTGTACATTGATTCAACAAGAAAGAGAAATACAGAACAAAAGGTGTTGAATGAGTTAATGAGAGATTATTCTCCAGCTACTTCTATTGGAAATCCAGAGCAGTCATTGGAGAAAAAGACCAAGCAAGAAGAGTTAGAAGCGTTGTTAAGTATGTTGCCAGAAAATATGCAAACAATTCTTTATTTAAGAGAGGTTCAAGGATTTTCGTATAAAGAATTGGCACTAGCAATGGACCTGACAGAAAACCAGGTAAAGGTCACCCTCCATCGAGCGAGAATAAAATTTAGAGAATATGCTAGCCGAAAGAAAGGAGCTGGAATCCATGAAGAATGATGAAGTACTATCTGAGTGGAAAGAACAAGGAGAGTTAGATAAAAAAAGCGCAAAAAAACTAGTTTGGAGAACACGATTGTCTATTAGTTTTTCGGTACTCAGAACGCTAATCATTCTATTATTGTTGTATTGTATATATTTCATTCCTGTCTCAATTTTTTATGACATGTCTGATAAAGGTGCAGAATTTGATCGGCTCGTAACAACTATTATTGAGACTAGGTATCCAGGAATAGCGGTTGAGAAAACGGACAACAGTGCAGAAATTAGTCCGCTTTTAACACAGGAGACCAAACAAACTATTTATAAGAAAATTGGAGATTGGGAAATGGTTGTTGGAGAGGTTGTAGCGAAGAAGCGGTTATTTGGTGATGTTCAATACACGTTAAATTTTAATAATAGATACTTAAATGGATATGAAAATCTGAATTATGCAATAGCACCAGAACTAATAGGAGAAGAATTAAAAAAGGGACATTCAGGAAATAATCATTCTATTGAAGAGCAGTTGAATATGATCGAGGATGGTTATGTAGTCCAACTGCAATTTTCAACGATAGAAGCTATGGCACCAAATGAATTACTAGAGATGCTAGATAAGTATGATATTCTGATAAATCAAATGCCTGTATACGGAGGAGAAATATCAGAAGTGGATGTAGGATATGCTAGAGCGGGACAAATCACATTTGCATCTTCTTTAATGCTTAGGCCATATGTAGAATACACCGATGATCATAAAGTCTCCTCATACTTCTTTTCATTATATGATGACCATTCTTTACAAACTTCTATAGATCAATTTATGTCAGATTTAGAATGGTTAGTCGATCAAGGGGATTATTACGATCGTGATATCGATGTTCAAAGGTTAGACTATTTAAAGGAAAATGGGATTCAAGTTTATGGTGCTACAATCACGGGACCGATTAGAGAAGTGGAACAGCTTTTGGAGGAAGAACTCTTTTATCAATTCCATATTGGTGGTATTGAAGTATGGAAATGGGACGAAAAAAATAGCTTCAACGACTAATGTCGTTGAAGTTATTTTTTGCTAAAGGACAGTTGAATATCTTGCAATACATTTCTTGCATATTGATAATAGGCTGTTTGAGGATATTTCTTTAAGATTTTTACGCTCTCCTTGGCGTACTCTAATGCTTTTTCCTTCTTGTTTAACTGCATATAACATAAAGCTTGATAGGATTTATTGACTACGCGAGTAGCGATATCATGTGGATGTACTTTTGCATTGGAATCTGCCATTAAATTTTTAAATAATGGTATTGCCTTTTCAGGCTGATGTAGTTTTGTAAAGCATCTTGCTTTAAAATCTGATAAATGCTCCGATAGGATTTTAACTAGTAAATCATTATGCAATGACATAGTTTTTACTTTACTTTCAAAGTGGTCAATCATTTCTAGGGATTTTTCTGGTAAATTTTCATAGAATTCCATGTAATGAATGAAAATTAACTCCTTATCAATATATAAATGATCATTATTGATTAGGGCAAAAAACTTGTTTATTTTATCTATATAGTGTCTCGCAGTTTCATAGTCATTGCCATTATAATGGATCATGGCACCTATATTATATATTTCAAACATCTGATTCAACATAAGATGTTTTTGGGAAAATTCGATCACTTCATTAAGGGTTTGTAAGCTTGCATCCGAATCCCCAATAGCTTCTAAGCAATAAACTTTAAGAGTTTTTAACGTAATTATATCAGAAATCGTATCATAGCTATCAAGAGATTTTACAGATTGTAAGCTTTCATCAATCATTTCGATTGTTAATGGGTAATTCCCTTTATAATACTCTGATAACGCTAATAATAAGTGAATCGTAAAAACGTTACTCTCCATTTGTAGATCTGCAAATATTTCTTCTGCCTTTTTTAAATATACCACCCAATCCTTATCTTCAAGTTCATCATACTTAGATTTATATAACTGGTAGTAAACGGACAAGTACCTTGCATACATTTCATATATTTTTGCTGATTCGACATTGTGTCCTAAGTTTGGTAGCAATTCTTTTATCTTACTCATTGCTTTTTCTAGTGTTTCGGAGTTTGTTTTACTCATTATTTTTTTGATTCGTGTTATCTCTTCCCGTAATTCCTCTCGAGTTATGCCTCCTAATAAATCAGAGATTTCAACGTTTAAAGCTTGGGCGATATGTTTTAATTTTTCTGCGGATGGTTTTGATTTACCATTTTCAATCAAGCTGATCATTGCGGGTGACAGTTGATCCTGTGCTACATCTGACAATGTTAGATTCTTTTCTTTTCGTATTTTTTTAATCTTTTTTCCTATTTCGCTCATAATTTGCCAGGCCTCTCTACATACATTTATTCACATTATTATTATATCAATATTTTAATATTTTTAAAAATATTTCAATGAAATTTAATAATGTTGTTGACTTACTTATTTAGTAAATTTAAAATATAATTTAAATATATTTAAATTTCGGAGGGGTAGGAGGATGGAAGAGATTATAGAAGTGAAAAATCTAAGTAAAACATATAAAAAACGCAAGTCAAAAGAGACCATTACGGCGGTAAATGATATTTCGTTTACAGTTAATAAGGGTGAGATAGTAGGACTGTTGGGACCAAACGGTGCTGGTAAATCAACGACAATTAAATTGATCTGTGGCTTGCTGATTCCTGATTCGGGTTCTGTTATGGTTAATGGTATTTCGATGAAGGAAAAGAGGTTATCTGCTTTGAGTCATATTAGTGCAGTATTAGAGGGGAATCGGAATTTATATTGGCGTTTAACAGTTCGAGAAAATCTAGAATATTTTTCAGGTAATCGTGGGAGATCCAGTAAAGATGTTGCCTCAGAAATTGAGGATTTATTGGATGCGTTCAACCTAAAAGAAAAAGAAACAGAACTTGTTAATCGACTCTCGCGGGGGATGCAACAAAAACTAGCTATTGCGGTTTCCTTGCTAGCAGATAGTAAAGTAATTCTATTAGATGAACCAACATTAGGTATTGATGTCCAAACCGGATATGAAATCAGGAAAATACTTCGAGATGTTGTTAGGGACTATGATCGAACCATTATTATAAGTTCTCATGATATGGGTGTTATTCAAGAGTTATGCGATCGAACAGTTATCATAAATAATGGAAAGGTTGTTACAGATGATAAAGTAGAAAATTTACTACGCTTGTTTGAAGTGCGAGCATATACGATCACGCTGGGAAACGCACTAAGTAATCAACAGATTCAACTCCTACATCAAAAATTTCCTCATCTAGATTATTCGCATCATAGTTTAGAATCAACCCTAACAGTCAATCTCACTAAAGCAGAAGAATTTTATGATTTATTTGAAGTATTAAAGTTAGAGCATACACCAGTTGAGTCAATTGATCGCCAATTAATTAATTTTGAAGAAGTCTTTCTGAAAATTGTAAATGGGAGGTTACATAATGAGTTGGATCAATCTTCTTAAGATAAATATAAAAAAAGAAATAGTAATGATGAAACGATACTTACCAAATACGATTGCTATGCTACTAACCATGTATTTTCTTTTCTTAGCTATGTTTGCTGGTATTCAGATTATTGGAGACCCAAGTTCACAGGATGTACATACACAATTTGTCATTGTAAACTATATTTTTTGGAGTTTATCACTTATAGTTGTCCAAGATATTGGTTGGCAAATTACAACTGAAGCAGCACAGGGGACTTTAGAGCAGCTTAGCATGTCACCTATGGGGGTATGGAAAATAATGCTAATGAGATTAATTGCTACTGTCCTTGCAAACATAATTATTATTATTGTATTGCTCTATTTATCCATGCTAACTACTGGACAATGGCTGAATATAGATGTTATAACGCTTGTGCCTATCTTTGTCTTAACGTTAATTAGTATGTTTGGCTTAGGGTATATTATTGCAGGGATTTCAATTGTTCTAAAACAAATTCAATCTTTTTTACAAATACTACAGTTTGTTTTAGCTGGGTTAGTATTTATTCCCTTAACAGTAGCACCTTTTTTAGCGTTTTTTCCCATTGTAAAAGGGGTGGATCTTGTCCGTGGGATAATGATTGATGGATTATCATGGCATTCAATTAATATAATTGATTATTCTATACTGATATTTAATGCAGCTTTTTACTTTATTCTTGGACTTTTCTTCTTTTTGTATTGCGAGCGAGTAGCAATGAAGAAAGGTTTGTTGGCGCATTATTAGGAATGAAAAATAGGTTGGAAATAAATCCAACCTATTTTAGGTTTCTAGTCGTAAGCTTATCGGGGTTCAGTGTTATATATAATTCATGAACAGTATCATTCTTAATATAAAAGCTCATAACACTGTTTAATGCACCATTCATAAAGATCAGGATCGCTGGTTGACCATTTACGTTGACAACTTCATGATCATAATCACCAGCAGCCTTTTTTAATAAACCTTGAAGAAAGGCTACTACATTTTTCCGAGATTCAATAGGGCGTAAGGCAGCAAGTACTTTTCCGCCACCATCTGAATATAGTGTTATGTTTTCTGATAATAGTTGAAGTAGTTTTTCTTTGTTTTGTGTTTGAAGGGATGTAATAAACTGATCGATAACATGCTTATTGTGCTCATAATGTAAGCTCTCATCTTCCACTTTTCGTAATTTCTCTTTCGATCTACTATATAGCTTTCTGCAGTGGTCGACCTTTTTGTTCACGGTATCGGAGATCTCTACGTATGGCATTTCAAAAATATCTCTTAGTAATACTACTGCTCGCTCGATAGGTGATAGGTTTTCCATCATTCGTAGGTAGGCAATGGAGAGTCCCTCTTTTTGAAGTACTCCATCAATCGGATTATCATCTAGGTTATCGAGTAGTAACGGTTCTGGATTCCAAGGACCAATATAGCTTTCTTTTTTCATTCGAGCTGATTTTAATACATCTAAACATCGATTGGTCATCATCTTACATAGATATGCTTTCTTATTTTTAACATATTGCTCATCTACTTCATAAGCCCGTAAAAAGGTATCATGTACCAGGTCCTCAGCTTCAGAAATGGATCCAAGTAGACGGTAACCCAAAGAGAATAATAACGGCTTATATAGTTGGTATTCCTCGTTACTAATTTGCATCCAATCCCTCCAAGATTTCCATTGCCGATTGTTTTCCTGTAGTAATTGCTGCCTCAGAAAGTATTAAGTTTGGTGAAGCCCAATCACCTGCTATAAAGAAGTTAGGAATGGGGGTTTCTGTTTTTTTAAATAAACACTCTTCACCAATCCTTGGCAATCGTTGATTTACAGTAATGTTCGGTAGAAATCTGCTTGTTATTTCATAGTTGCGCCAACCAGGTTGAATTCTTTCTAAAAAACTTTCAAGTTCTTGTTTTACTATTTTTGCATCGATTTCTTCTGTAGATTGGTGATACTTTAATACATGAAGCACGTGACTGTTTCCGTCTTTAGATAGTTTTGCGTATTTGGAGTGTAGTGAATAATAGAAGGGTTGGTCTACTCCCATGGCAAATAGACGAGTGGGCTGGGAAAGCTCTCGAAGTGCGATATCTAATGTTGCTGCCCTGATTGGAACTAGGTCTGTTAAAAAGTGGGTATGTGAGGTACCTTCTTTAGGGAGTAATTGGTATAATTCTTGTGGGTTCCCTGTATATAGTATACGCTTCGTATGGATAATATGATTAGTTAGATGAACCTCAAATGAATTGTTTTCTATAATTTTAATCTGTTTCACATTGGTTTGATTTTGAATCTGAACACGGTTTGTAATTGCTTGATTATGGAGTTGGTCAATAATGGTTTGCCAACCATAATCTAAATAGAGAACGCCACCTAAAACAAATTGTAAATGCTGGACAATTACTTTAGCACTTACATTATTTGGTTCATTGCTATATGTTGCTAAACGCCCTAGTGTAAATAATAAGGATTGAATAGGTTCAGCACTAGATATTTGTAATACCCATTGTTGAAAGGTTTTATTTTCTAGAGAATCCACCTTAATATTCTTAAGCCTAAAAATAGCACGAATCCATTCTAAACGCTGTCGCCAATTTAATAGATCTGTCCTTAAAATGCCAAAAGGAGAAAATGGTGCATAAAAGTTTTGGCTTTCATTACATAATAATCCGCCAACTTTAGGTGCTTTTCCTTGGAGTTGGATTCCTAATTCTTCAAGGACTCCTTTTGCTTTTCCGTTTTTATAAAGAGCGTGTGGTCCCATATTAAAGTATTGGTTATTGATTGTATCGGTTTTAGCTCTTCCGCCGAAATGCTTTCCCTTTTCTACGAGCAAGATATCTACATTTCCCTTACCTAGATAATTCGCAGCTACATATCCGGCTAACCCACTACCAATAATGACAACATCCCAATGTTTTTTCATTTTTATTCCTCCTAATAATCTTTTTAACTCAAGACGATTAGGGGAATCTATTTGTGACATAAAAATATAAAAATCTGGCATTTGTCAAGCTAATATGGTAAATGTCTTTGTTGTATTGTTTAAGTCCGCTCATAAGATTCACTTTATCATTGAAAAAAATTGAAAATTAACTATGATTTAATTATACCAATATTTGGAGGTAGGGCTATGATTAAAACATTACATATTGAAAAGGATTATCAAGACATATTTGCGTTATCACAATTTGCATTTCAATATAAACTCACAGAAGATGAATTAGATCAGAAGCGGAAAGAGGGATTGCGACATAAAATATGGGGATATATGGATGGGGATAATATTGCTGCGAAACTTCATCTAATTCCACTGACCTGCTTTATCGGTGGAAAAGAAATTAAGATGGGAGGTATTAGTTCGGTTGCTACGTGGCCGGAATATCGCAGAGGTGGTATGGTGAAAGAACTGCTTGGTCATGCATTAAAGCATATGAAGAAGAATGGCCAAGTGATATCCTATCTGCATCCATTCTCTGTACCTTTCTATCGAAAATTTGGATGGGAACTTGTGTTTAACGAAAAAGCGTATACGATCCCGATTGAAAAATTTAAAAAGAAATGGGATGGAAATGGATATGTACGCCGAATCACTCCAGATTACCAGGTTTTAAATGACATTTATACAGAATATGCAAAAACGTACACGGGTACTTTGCTTCGTGATGAAAAATGGTGGGAACAGCGGATAGTTAAGGACGATATGCATATAGCGATTGCTTATAATAAGTCAGGAGAACCAGAAGGCTATATTATATTTCAAGTAAAGGACAAAGAGTTCACAGTTATTGATAAAGCTTACCGATCTTTAAATGGCAGGGTGCTATTACTCCAGTTCGTAGCTAATCATGATTCGATGGTAGAAAAAGTGAAAATGGTTGTGCCTGAGAATGATAACCTACCACTATTAATTGATGATCCTAGGTTCGAACAAAAGATAGAACCATATTTTATGGCTCGAATTGTAGATGTTCATGAATTTTTGAAACAATACCCTTATGAGGTGAATAGTGATGGTCAGGTGGTAGCTATACATGTTACGGATTCCTTTTTACCAGAAAATAACGGTGTATATCATATAAAACGAGTCAAAAATGAATCAACGGTTAGTTTTATAAGATCAGAAAAGATATCTACTAAAGGAGTTACTTGTTCCGTTCAACAGCTAGCTTCTATGTTCTTCGGTTACAATCGTCCGATGGAATTATTTGCACTTGGACTTCTCCAAGGGAGCGAAGAGGATGTTTTAAAATTAGAGAAACTAATCCCAATCCAACAATCCTATTTTGCGGATTTCTTTTAAACTTCAAATCTCTCATCTATTTCAAGATGGGAGATTTTTTTAGGTAGAAAGCACCTATATTTTCAAAATAAAACGAAAACAATAGAAAATTGTTGAATATTAAGGTAAAATTGGAAAAAACACTGAAATTACTCCAGCAAAGAAAAGGGTGATCGTATTGACGTATTCTGTTCATTTAATCAAACTATTTTTTGATATTGATGATCATGTATTTCGAATTGGAAAAGCAGAGAAAATAAAAAATCTATGGAAACTAGCTTTTTTATTAAGTAGCTTTAGCATATTCATTTATGCGGGTATGGGTTTAGTAGGAATTGGAACGGATATGATTTCAAATGGGGCAGTATGGCTAACTCCTGCTGAATATGAGCTCCGTAAATTTTGGTTTATTATCGGGCGGATAGCATTTGCCATTACTTTAGCTCTGGGCATCATTTTTATTCCGTCTTTCCTATTTTATCTTATTACAGCTATTCCATATCAAAAACTTATTATTATGCAATTAGTCGTGCTGTTTGTCATGTTATTAGAGCGGATTATATGGGTTCCTTTAGTTGTTTATGCGGGGTTAGATTGGTATGTATCACCATTCTCATTTGGGATAATTGCGTCTTACTTAACAGACATGTCTTTCTTGATCTATTTATTTGGTTCTGTATCCCTGTTTCAGTTATGGATTATTTGGTTTCAAATAAAATTCCTTGGAAAGCTGGCTACGATTCATAAGGGATGGATATGGCTGACTGTGCTTGTATTACATATTAGTTTATGGCTGGTCACGGCATTACTTGCAGATGCGGATGTTCATTTGATCGGTGGGTGGTTTGAATAATGCGGAAAAAAATCATTTGGACAATGATTCTTTTACTAATTGGAGTAAATATTTTATTAGTATGGTTTGATAAAGAAGGAAAGGTAGAAAGGAAGGCTCACGTATCGGAATGGGAGGCGGCATATGAAGAAGACCTCTTTGTCAGGATTGAAGCACCTGGTGTCATTTCGAATTCAGGCGAAAGTTATGTCTATTTTGATGACAATATTGGTAGTTTTCAAGGTTTTTTGATGGAAGAGGGCAGTGAAGTTGCTGTCGGTGACCCTTTATTTTCTTATCGAGTGAATGATTACGTTGAAGCGGAAGCCCAACTGGTAAATGAGTTAAGTAAAATTAATGGCGAGATCACCGCCATTGAAGATGCAATTACTGAAATGGTTGCTTATAATATCCCACGGCCATCGGTACCGGTAGTAAACATGGATGAAGAAGAAGATAGTGAACTTCCTCCTCCTCGAGAGCCGATTGAAGCAGATTTATTAAAAAAACAGTATCTTGTTGAAAAAGAAAAAGAACTAGCATCGTACAAAGAGCAAAAGAATAGTGTGGAAACACAATTAGAAGAACTACAGTCCAACGGAGATACCATTACAGTTGAAAGTCCTTTCGAAGGAAAAGTAACTTCTATATCAACCACATTAGATGATCCAATTATGGTAATTGAAAATACCCAATTATATGTGCAAGGGGAATTAACGGAAGTTGACCGAAAAAAAGTTGAAGAAGGCATGTCTGTTTCGATTAAGATAGTGGATAGTGATCAACAGTTTCAAGGTACAATCCAGGAAGTTGATGAATCACCTAAAGAAGAAGTAACGATTGAATCGGAAAGTTTATACCCATTTGGCGTAATGTTTGATGAAGCAGACGAATTAAACTCATTGTTACCGGGTTATCATACGGAATTAACCATTACTTTAGATGAAGCATTGAATGCTACCGCGATTAATCAAGAAATGTTGGATCAACAACATGTTTGGTTATTAACAGAAGAAGGGAAACTAGAAAAAAGACCAATTGAAACTGGAATTGAAATGGAAGGTACAGTGGAAGTAATCAATGGAATAACAAGTGGAGATTTTCTATCAACAGAAAAGAAGCCATCCGTATATACGGATTCAACGTTTATTACACCATTAAAATTCAGCCAAACGCCATGGCTAGAATTAGGAGACTATGAAAGTTGGAAAAAGTATCTGTTAATTGGGATTATCTCACGATAGAAGATGAGAGAGTGGGTCGCCTACTCTCTTTTTTTAATGAACAGCCCTAGCGTTTTCATAGTCATATTACCAAAACTTGTCCCATAGAATAGGAAAAGGAATATAATAAGGGGAGACAAAAGGATGGAACGTTATGGGAAAGCTTTCATTTGGTTACTTGGTATCACTGTATTAATCCTATTAATACAAATTCCAGTTCCTAAAACGACGGAAGAAACATGGGGGTCTTGGTCCCTTCCACTTTCTGGAAAGACGATTGTAATTGATCCGGGTCATGGTGGAGTGGATGGTGGAGCTGTAGGAAAAGATGATACGTTAGAAAAGGACATTGCATTAGAAGTGTCGAAAAAATTACAAAACTATTTACAGCAATCTGGTGCACTTGTTTATTTAACAAGGGAAACAGATAAAGATTTAGCTGCGGAAGATACAAAAGGACTTTCGAAGCGGAAGGGGGAAGATATACGGAAGCGGATGGATTTTATACACGAGAAAAATGCTGACTTTTTTATTACGATTCATTTAAATGCGATTCCTTCGACTAAATGGCGAGGAGCACAAACCTTTTATTATCCAAAATCAGATGAGGGCAAGCATCTTGCCAAAATGATCCAATCAGAGATTAAACGGAATCTAGAAAACACGAACCGTTCATCGTTAGCAATAAATAATCTCTACTTATTGAAGAATGCCGAGGTGCCTGGTGCGTTGGTGGAGATAGGATTTTTATCTAATGTAGAGGAACGTGAGCAACTTAAGCAAGAGGACTATCAGCGTCAAATGGCAGGTAGCATTTATGAAGGAATATTAAGGTATGTTACCGAGAAGCCAGAGCAAGCGGAGGAATAACAGGAAAGCCCTTCCATGATTCATATCACTTAGGTTTTCTGTGATTTATGTTATACTAGCGGTGGACAAACTTTTTAGTTCAGAAGCTAGCAAAGGAAGGTGAATGAATTGTTAACAAAAGAAGAAGTTGTACAATTGCTTAATCCTGTTAAAGATCCATTTTTACATAGAACCTTAGAGGAAACTGGTGGTATTAAGGAAATAACGATAAAAGAAGATAAAAAGCATATAAGTGTCAAGGTTGCGATCGGAAAAACGAATACCGCAGAACAAATGCAGCTACAACAAGAACTGGTAGGTATTTTGAAGAAAAACGGAGCAACAACAGTAGGGTTGCGCTTTGAGCAGCTTCCTGATGAGGTAATTCAAAAATATCAACCTGCCATGCAAAACGCACAAGAAAAAGCATTGATGGGTGGAAATAAACAACCGCACTTTATTGCTGTAGCAAGTGGAAAAGGCGGCGTAGGTAAATCAACTGTAACTGTAAACTTGGCAATGGCTTTAATGCGTTTAGGTAAAAAAGTTGGGATTATTGATGCAGACATATATGGCTTTAGCATACCGGATATGATGGGGGTAGAAGAAAGACCGCAAGTTCGTGGAGAAAAAATTATTCCAGTGGAACGTTTTGGTGTTAAAGTTATATCCATGGGATTTTTTGTGGAGGATAATTCACCGATCATATGGCGTGGACCAATGCTAGGTAAAATGTTGAATAGCTTCTTTAAAGAAGTAGAGTGGGGCGACCTCGATTATCTATTACTTGATCTCCCTCCAGGTACAGGTGATATCGCCATGGATGTACATGAATTATTACCTTCATGTAAGGAAGTTATTGTAACAACACCACACCCAACAGCTGCATTTGTAGCTGCGCGTGCTGGACAAATGGCGATTAAAACGGAACATGAGATATTAGGTGTTGTAGAGAATATGGCATATTTCCAAAGTCAGAAGACTGGGGAAAAAGAATATGTTTTCGGTCGTGGTGGCGGTCAAAAACTTGCTGAAGTACTAAAAACAAAAGTGCTTGGTCAATTACCTTTACAACAACCATATGAAGAAGAGGATGTTTTTGCACCATCTGTTTATCAAGAGGATCATCCACTTGGGAAAGAATATCATAAAATTGCAGCGAAAGTAGTTGCAAAAGTAGAAGAATAAGTAAAAGCTAAGACATATCCTTTATAATAAGCGATGTGTCTTAGCTTTTATTATGCGGTGAATGAGCATTAGCTTCCACCGCCGCCTCCTGAGTCACCACCACCGCCGCCGGATTCTCCGCCACCACCGCCGGAGCCACCGCCGCCTTGACCCTGTCCACCCTGTTGTCCGCTACCTTGCTCTTCGGCAGCTTTGAGTAAGATATCTTGGATTTTGGCCTGGAAAAGTGGTGATTCTAAGGTTTTCTGTATAGATTCTTCAAGATGAGATTGAAATTGTTGACTTTTTAAAGTTTGAACGATTTGATCTGTCATTTCAGGATTCTGTAATAAATCCAGCATTTGTTTTTGGTATTCGGAGTCCTTTAACAAATCAGTCATTAATTTTTTTTGGTCTTCTTCGATGGATTTCACATAAGTTTCCACAAATTTAGGGTCTTCAAAGAGTTTTTTCCACATCTCTTTGCCTTTATCTGAAGTAAGAGTTTCATCGATGGATTTTCTTACTACAGTGGATTCGATGACTAGTTGTTCTTGCATTTTTTCATCAGATAATATTTCTCCAAGTGCTTTTTTTCCATCTTCGGTTTGTAATATGTCAACTACCATTTTTTTGGTTGTATCATAATCGCCTTCCTGTTGAGCAGCTTCCCCACCGCATGCGCTAAGGATACTTAATGTTATCCCAAATAGTAACAAATTGACAATACGCAGCATTCAAAGAATCCTCCTTCCGCTTATAATTAATATGGGTTTAAAAAGAAAAAATATGCACTTCATAAAGGAAAAAACACGGTGTTCATGTTAAAATACGAATGGACATATTCTGAATAGTTATGAATGATCTTTAGATACGATATATAGATTCAACAATAGGAGGAAAACATATTGAATAGTCGTAAAGTAGTGGAATTATTTTGGAAGACACTAGTTATTGGAGGTATTACTGGTCTAATAACCAGTTTTTTTGTAAAGGCAGATGAATATCAAAATTATTTAAGTCCTTTTAATTTTATGGAATTACTTGGGCTAGTTGTCTTTTTTATCGGCTTAGGATTAGTGTTTAGTGTTGTTAGCCAAACAGGATTTTTTGCTTATTTATTTGTTAATCGGTTAGGTTTAGGGCTTTTTCGTTCATTTTGGCCAACTGTACAAGTGTTACTTATTGCATTTGTAGTGTTTGATTTAGTTTATTTCCCGTACCAAGCTACTAATGGTGAGGTATCTATTTTCTGGTACATACTTATGTCTGCATCAATTCTTGTTTATGGATGGTTTATTGCTAGGGTAAAGGCAAAAGAAACGAATAAAAAAGCATTTATTCCAGCTTTATTCTTTATGGTCGTTATTACAACAGTTGAATGGGTACCAGGGTTGAGAACAGAAGGTACGGATTATGCATGGTTAATGGTTATTCCATTGTTAGCATGTAACACGTATCAGCTCCTTATTCTGCATCGTTTACAAAGAGAACCAAATAAGAAAGTTTCTCCAAGTACTCATAAAAATCCAAAGAAAGCATAACAAAAACCTGGTGATTAGATAATTAATCATCAGGTTTTTTGGCAGAAAGGCAAGTATAAACTTTCCTTTCCTGTATAAGTGCAACTAAGGGTTTTGCCATAAAGGTTTGGTAAAACCCTAGTTTTCGAATGACATTTTTTTATAAAAAAATGAAACATAAAAGTTTTTAATCAACAATATCAGATTTTGCGTGTGCTTGATTGATTAATTCTGAAATCGTTACGAATTGAAATCCTTTATTTTTAAGTCCTGGTAAAATTGTTTTTAAAGATTCTGCAGTTTGTTTTGCTGAATCGGAAGCGTGTAATAAAATAATGTCTCCATTAGCAGTTTTCTCCATTACGTGGTTTGTGATAACTTCTGTTCCTGGATTTTGCCAATCATCTGGATTAACATTCCAATGTATAACCTTGTTACCTAAACTTTCAGCTAGCTCAATAACCTCTTTGTTAAGATGTCCGCTTGGTGCGCGAACTAATTCCATATCTTCGTAGCCTAATTTTCGAAAGATTTCTTTTGCGTATAATAGATCCTTTCTAACCTGTTCAATATCTTGGTCTAAATAACTTTTGTAACGATAGCCTAACATGCCAATTTCATGTTTTTCTTCTGTGATTTTTTCTAAAATATCAGGATGACGTTCGGCCCATTCCCCACTCACAAAAAAGGTAGCTTGTACCTGGTGTTGTTCTAATTGTTTAAGGATATCAAATACTTTTTCTTCTCCCCAACTTATATTAAATGTAAGAGCAATATTCGGTTCATCTGCATTTCCTTTTGTTAAAGCAACGGATTCCTCTTTAGAAAAGATGGAAAAGGCGCCATTTCCCTCAAAAGATAAAAAAGTAGCAGTAAACAATGCAAAGGCAATAACTACTAACCAACGTTTCCAATTTTTAAATCGCAAAACATAAAAATGCTGCACTACTATAGTAACCCCCTTTTTCAACTGCATGTCCTAATTTATATTTATGACTTCAATTTGAAAATATGAACGAGCTATGGAAAGTAATTAGTAATAAAGAAAAAAATATGGGATAAACCATATAAAGAATTGGGTATAGTAGGTATGTGGTATCCATAATAAAAATTACATACATATAAATTCTAAAATCGGTAATCTTATCTAAATAAGTATGGATTAATTTGAGGTGATGGTAATGCTAGGTTTAATGATTAATGATATAGAGCAAAAAGAAATGGAGTATTTAGTGAAACGGGAATTAGATGAACTACTAATGGATATGGATGATCATCGAATAGATCACATGGTGAAACGTGCGATGATGGAAAGGTACAAGATTCTATTTCAATTATTACGTAGAGTATCTAATGAGAAGGAGTGTATGAAGTACATACCGAGGAAAAGTAAGAACCAATAAAACATATCATAGATAAGAGGTGATGGAATAGAGGAAATACAATTATATGTAATAGTAAATAAGAAAATACATCTTCCTGTGTATTTTTTTATTTTTGTATTGATTTTCTTTTTTACCTATGATATATTATTTTTTGTTGTCAGTTAAGAAAACAAGCAAAATAAATTAATAAAAATTAATTCAAAAACTTGTTGACAACTAAATGGAGTTATGATAAATTATATCTTGTCGCTAAAAACGACAGATAGTTAAATTGATCTTTGAAAACTGAACAAAACAACTAGTATGTCAAGAAAAACATCCCGTTTTTCTTTAAAGATTAAATCTAGAAGCTAGTGTTTCTAGTAGCTAAGAACTTTCATGTGATTGATTGGTGTTAATCACATACAAACTTTTTTTGGAGAGTTTGATCTTGGCTCAGGACGAACGCTGGCGGCGTGCCTAATACATGCAAGTCGAGCGCGGGAAGCAAGTGATCGCCCTTCGGGGCGTGAACTTGTGGAACGAGCGGCGGACGGGT
>NZ_WOCA01000033.1 GCF_009728145.1 Ornithinibacillus caprae
ATATAGATTACTATAATAACAAGCGAATTAAGGCAAAATTGAAGGGCATGAGCCCGATAAAATATCGAACTCATGCCCAACCAGCTGCCTAGTGAAATATTCTGTCTAACTTTATGGGGTCACTTCATGTTGGGACCGTCCTTTATTCTATTTTAGCTGTGTGGCTCGATCAATCCGTACCTACCGTCTTTTCGACGGTAAACAACATTTGTATCTCCAGAAACAGCATCCTTATATACATAAAATGTATGTCCTAGCATATCCATTTGTAAAATAGCTTCTTCAGAATCCATTGGCTTTAAATTGAATCGTTTAGTACGTACAATTTCGAGTTCATCTGATTCCGTTTCATTGTTTGTAGCAGCTTCTTTCTCCAGTTCCGCAAATATATGCTTTGGTGCACCATTTTGACGAAATTTTCGATTTACTTTTGTTTTGTATTTGCGAATTTGCCTTTCAAGTTTATCTACTACTAAATCAATTGCAGCATAAAGATCTTTGTGTTGAACTTCCCCTCTTAACAGTAAGTCTGTCATAGGGATTGTAACTTCGATGCGTTGTTCATCATTATAGACACTTAAATTCACATGTACTTCAGAGGTTGGAGCAGTATCAAAATATCTTTCGAGCTTGCTAATTTTCTTCTCCACGTATTCACGTATAGCTCCGGTCACCTCAATATTTTCACCACGAATGTTGAATTTCATAAAAGTGTCCTCCTTTATATCTTTATATCTATATTATACTATGTTTCCCATTAAAATTCCTGCCTAAACTAATAATCTTTTTTATGGTAAGAATAGTAGTTTCGGTAAAATGCCTATTACATCACGGTTTAGGATTAATAGCTTCACAAAAGGTTCAATTTTAAGTAGTTTTTAATTTTGGGAACAAGTTTTTTGGTATAGTGTTTTGCTTATGAGAAAAACTGGTTGTTCACAGGAACGAGGATCCATAACTTGTGCGAAGCGGTTCCTCATTGTTCTTGAGAGGGTTAACCGGATTCTCGTTCCGTTAATAGCAATAAATCCACAGAATTTTTGAGGTAAAATGGTAAATAGCGGAAAGAGGGTCCGTAAGCATGCTTCAAATGAGGTGTTTTTAGGAATTAACGGAACCAGGAACCATCAAATTAGTGGTTCGGTTCCTCATTCCTTTATAGTACCTTATGGAGATTCATGTTCAAATAACAATATTCTTAAAGAATAATAGCCATAAAAAAAGCTCCCGGCCGATTTGGGAGCTTTTTGCGATTATTTCTTTCGATCCATAAACAAGCCGTCTACCGTTTGGACTTTATGATATGGATTAATATATGAGTGATTTGATTTTTTTTGTTTTTTAGACTGTTTCATCTCAAGCTTTAAATCATTGAAAACACGCTGCATCTTAGCCTCAAGTTCTTCATTTAATTCAACTAGTTTTTCGCCTATTCGTTTTTCTTCAGATGTAAATGGAGGAGATACTTGTTTCATATAATTACCTCTTTCCTCCACTAATTGAGTAATTTCTTCAATAGCTGCTGGGCGATTTTTAGCGTTTATATCTTGATCTAATAACCCCTTAAGCCGCACAGTTATTTCATGAATTTCTTCCAATCTATTCATTATACATGTGCACCTTGAGCAAACTTTTGTTGACGAGTTTTTAAGATTACTTGTTTCCATGTATCCCTAAATTCTTTTACAAAACCAAGCACTTCCTCTAAGATTGCAACATCATTTTTCACATTCGCTTCCTTCAATTGAAAATGCATGTACTCGTACAACGGTAGTATTTGTTTCGATATTTCAACTTCTTGATCTAGAGTGAGCATTAATTCTTGAATAATATTTTGTGCTTTTTGGATGTTAGTATTCTTGGATTCATAATTTTTTTCCTGTATATCTTTCATAGCTTGTTTAATAAATTTCATACAACCATTATATAACATTAACGTTAGTTCTCCACCAGAGGCGGTGTTAACTGAGTTGTTCTGATATGTTTGATATCCTTTATTTAGTGCCATTTTAACACTCCTTTGCCAAAAATTTGGTTTTTATTACATTCCACCAAACTGTGACATTAATTGTGAAGATTGTTGATTCATTTGTGAGATAGCTTTTTCCATTGCTGTAAACTGACTCCAATAACGATTCTCAACTTGTACCATTCTAGCCTCAAATGCAGAGATTCGACTATTTAAGTCCTTCATTCGTTTACCAAGTGTATAGTTATCTAATGTAATACTAGTTGGCTTTCCAGCACGTTGCTCAATCTGTTTCATTGTTGTTTCCAGCGCATCTTCTACACGATTTACTAACCCTCTGCTATTACCTTCAGCATTTTTGGAGAAAAGATTTTGGATAGATGCTGGATCTTCTCGTAATGCATTTTTCAATTCCTCTTCATCAACAATTAACTTTCCGCCATCCATATAGTTTGACGATGTTTTAATCCCTACCTGTGTTACGCTTGTATAACTCCCACCAGTATCAACTGTTGAATACCAGCTTTGTCTCATTGAAAAAAGTCCACTTGATAAACTCGATTCTCCTCGTAAGATACCACTTTTAGCACGCTCTTCCCATAGCTCTATTTCTTTATCAGACATTTCGTCTTTTTGTTCCTGTGTTAAAGGTTTATAATCTCGATATTTTTCTTCATGTTGAGAGCCATTGATCATGTCAACGATTTCGTTGTACGTGTCTACGAACTTCATGATCTTTTCAAAGGATGCATCTACATCGTTTTCTACAGTAAGAATAGCTGTACCATTTGTTTTATCTTTAAATTGAAAAGTTACCCCTCCGAGTTTGTATGAATTATCATAAGATGTCATCTCGATCCCATTATACTGAAACTGAGCGTTTTCCCCACCAGTTTCATTTGCCGTATCTAGCTTCAAAGTATCCGTAAAGAATCCATGGTTAAATACAACTTCCGCACCGTCATGTACATTTGGATCTGCATTATAATTTCCAGTTCTAGTTGTTTCTAAAATAACCTTCTGAGTGTTTTGATCATAAAAAGCACGTACATTATTATCTGCGCTTGATATTCGTTTCAAAACATCATTCAAAGTATCCGTTTCTTTTATCTCAATAGTATGCTGTGTAGTCGATCCATCTTTGTTAAATGTTTCAAATGCATTTGTGAACTCTCCAAATCCCCCAGCATAATTAGTATCCTTTAATGGGGTATTTGGGTCAATTTCTACCTCACCACTACTTACATTAATTGCTGATTTTGCTAGCTCCGTTACGTTAATACTATATGTGCCATTTCCTGCACTAGTGGAACCAGTAGCAGTGACAGCACTTTCCTGTGAAGAACTTACTGATTTCGAATTATAAGTACTACTCAACTTCATATCTAGTATCATTTCATCAAATTCATATAGCTTTTGATAGACTTCGCGAAATCCATCCCGTTTCCACTCTAATAGAGTACGATCTTGTTCCATCTTTTGTAGAGGCATTCGCTCTGCCGACATTAAATTATTTACGATCGATTCAATATCCATCCCCGATGAAAGACCGCCAACTCGCATAACCATTTATAATGCACTCCTTTTATACCTTCTCGTCAATTAAAAATCCCATAAATTCTGCCATTTTTGCATACATGTCTAACATTTTCTTTGGAGGTATTTCTTTAATAATCTCATCTGTTATTGGGTTAACTACAGTCACATAGTATTCATTTAGCTCTTCATGAAGCTCAAATTTTAGATTCGTTCGAAGAGGTTCCATAAATTCATTTAATTGATTAACTACTGTGTCAACCTTTTTGGTATTGATTACATCCTCTAATACAAAATCATTTTTATTTACATCTTGCATTACAGGTCTCTGTTCTGATGATTCAAACTTATTATGCCCACTGTTTTGCAAGGGTTGTGATATCATAGATAGATTGTCTAATCGCATTGCCCAAGCATCCCCTCTAGTATTTTCTTTTTATATCGGATAGAAGTAACATGATGTTTAGAAATTTTGTATGTTTACCTTAATCTTTTTGATTTAATAACTTAAATAAATCTGTAGGAATATTTGCAGCTTCATTGTTTTGATTTTGGATATCCACATAAATCTCTTTTCGATATATATCAACTGATTTTGGAGCAGCAATCCCAAGTTTTATTTGGTCTCCTTCAATCGCTAGAATTTTAATTTCAATATCTTCTCCAATTTGAATGGATTCATTTTTTTTACGAGTTAGAACGAGCATGTTTACTCTCCTTTCACAGTTGAAGGACTAGTTGGTGTTATCGAAGCTTTAGATGGATAATCTTCCATATTTAATATGTACTGTTTACCAAACATCTTCGTTTGATTAATAATTACCGGTGCTTTTAAATTTATTGTGCTTGTGTGGAATGGTTCTTTTAATGTAATGATTGATAGAACCATAACTTCCTTTTCCACTCTAATGTGTAGGGCCTCAAGTAAATTACCATCTAATTCAAAGGTATAATCACGGTAAAAATGATATGGATTTGTAACAATAAATGCCACATTTACCGATCTTACAGATTGTAATACTTGAAAGATTGGATTTCCAGGGAGGTCTAGTAAGACAAATTTTGTTTCATCAACAAATCCAGGTAACCCTGATGGAAATTCAATTATTATATTTTCTTCAATCTCCACTTCACCTAAATATTTTGTTTCTATTTTCATCATTAATCACTCCTGCAGACTAGCTAGATTTCTATTCTGTAAACAAATTAACAAAATCTATATCTAAATTTGGAAATTGCTTCATACTTGTGTTTACTGTTCCCGGTTCAAAATAATGCTCTGGTTTATTAGCTTGTGCTTCGATAATTGGCTTATTCACTGTAACATCAATTTCTAATTCTGACGGTTGATAGTCTATTTTAACCGCAAAAGTAGAAGGAACAAATTTGATACCAAGAGATTTCATCGCATTATGACCATTGGTAATTGCTTGACTTACGATCGGATTTCCGCCTTTTTCAATTTCCATTAGTTCCTTGCCTTGTTCTGCCCTACGACCAATCCCATCTAAATTTCCCTGTTTACCATCTTGAGCAAATTTCTCGTTCCTTCTGAAAATATGCATTAAATCCATATCTTCCCAGGCTTGCGTTTGATCAATGGTTAACTTAGATGGCGTTTTACGCATCGAAATATCCGCACTTGGCTGTTGAATTGACAAATCTGCTTTTGGCTGAGAAATCTCTTGTTTGGCTGGCTGTTGTGTAATTTCAATTTTAGCCATTTGTGATTGCAAGCGAATTTGTGGCAATTGCATGGCTAGTTCCTCCTTTCCTTTGGTATGACTGGTAAATTAATATACCCCAACCCTTAATTGGGTTAGGGTACATGTTTTTATCTTAGAAAATCTAATAATGATGGTTGAATAATTCTAGAACCTGCAGATAAGGCTGCACGGTGTACACTTTCTTGCGTAATAAGATTGGTAATTACTTTTTCATAATCAATGTCTTCGTTCTTTGACATCATCTGCGTTGCGATTACCTCTTGTTCTGCTAAACGATTTTCTACTAGCTCTAAACGATTCATACGTGCACCTAAATCAGCACGAGCATTCACAACATTATTGATATTATTGTCAAACTGATCTAAACTTTGTTGAATATTTTCTTGGTTATTATCACCTAAGGCAGTAATAAACGAATCAATATCTTGGAACACATTACTATCTGCATTACCAAAAACCTTCTCAGCATTTACATTGGCTTGTAGCTTTGTTCCATTTGCGACCTCGATCAAAACTGTTTCGGTATTGAATTCAACAGCGTTTGCATCACCGTCAATTGGTTTTACATTCGTATCAGCACCATTAAAAATATACTTACCGTTTACTTTGGTATTTGCTATTTCTACCAAATGCTCTTTGATTTGTTCCGCTTCCGCCATAATATTTTTACGTTCTTCAGCACCATACGTATCATTGCTTGCTTGAACAGCTAATTCACGTAACTTTTGCAAAGCTTGCGTTGCTTTATCCAAAGCAGCATCTGAGCTATCCATCCAGTTGTGTACTTCATTTGTATTTCGGATATGTTGCTCTACTTCAATTAGCTGACTGCGGTAATTCATGCCCTTCATGGCAATAACAGGATCATCCGAAGGTCGATTTATTTTTTTACCAGTACTCAATTGATCCATATATGTTCCTAAGTTGGAGTAGCTATTCGATAAATTCTTTAACATGTTATTAGAAAGCATTCCTTGAGTTACTCGCATATATTACACCTACCTTCCGACCAATCCCATATTATTAATAATTCGATCAAGCATTTCATCCATTGTTGTCATACTTCTTGCAGCAGCATTATAAGCATGCTGAAATTTAATCATATTAGACATCTCTTCATCTAGTGAAACAGAACTTACAGACATGCGTTGATCTTCAACTTGTGAGCGAAGAATATCTGTATTGCTGGCCATTCTGTTAGCTTCCTGTGCTGTAACCCCTAAACTACCAATAAGAGATTCATAGAATCCTTTAACAGATGTTTTCTTTCCAAGATTGTTTTCATCATCCGTAGTTAAAACTCTAGTAAACACTTCCGCTAATTTTAATGCATTTTCTCCATTACCAGCAGAACCTGACTGACTAGCTGCAATTAAATCAGGATTATCTATGATGGCTTCTTCAACACGTAGCGTGCCAATCACATTATCTTCATCATACGTAAAGAAGTTATTTTGATCTCCGTCTGGTTCAACCAATCCATGACCTTCATTATGAACACGATTAAATTCATCAGCAAACACCTTAGCCATTTGATTTAAATCATTTAGCATGGACGTAAAGTTTGTCGCTGCACCATGGACTTCTCCATCAACTGTGTAACCATGAGCATTAATTAAGCCACTAAGCTTACCAGTTTCAGAGGAAATTGGAAAATCTTTGTTTCCAACTTTAATATTATGAACAGAATCTTCGTCTAAAGAAAGCTCATGGACTTCAGCTTCCCCGGGTTTTCCATTTAATAAGTAGATTGGCTCATCAAAAGGTTGTCCCTTATCATTTACCATTTGAATACTTACTAACCCATCCGCTATGTCAGGTGAACTTTCCCCACTCTTATCATATTCCACACGAATGTTAACGATATTGGATAGCTCATCAATTAATCGGTCACGTTCATCATATAAATCATTTGCTAAATAACCGTGTGGTTCTAACTCTCTAATTTGATTATTGATACCATCTATTTGCCGTAAAATAGAGTTCGCATCTTCAATTGTTACATCTATTTCTTTTTTCAAATCTGTCTGAATGGATGTTAATGAATCAGACAAATGGTTAAAAGTTTCAGCAACTGCAATTCCACGTTGAACGGCAACAGACCTAGCGCCGGAGTTTTCTGGATTTACAGATAGATCCTCTAGTGACTGCCAAAATTTATCCATTGTATTCGCTAAACCATTTTCAGATGGTTCATTCATGACACTTTCCATGCGACCGATTGCTTCAGACATCGATTCCCAATAACCAGATTTACTATTTTCTGCACGAAATTGTAAATCTAAAAACTTATCACGAATTCGCTCAACGGAACCGGCTTGAACACCTGTACCCATTTGACCAGGAATTTGTGGTCTATTTCGAGATCCACTCGGAAAAGGAGTTGTCGCCTCGAAATTAACCCGCTGACGTGAATAACCTTCTGTATTAGCATTGGAAATATTATGACCAGTTGTATAAATTGCTGATTGTTGTGTGAATAGCGCTCGCTTCGCCATTTCAATACCGTTAAAAGTACCCATTTAACTTCTCCTTCTCCAAATTCAAAATTAATTGTCACTGTTCTCTATGCTTTAGAATCAAACATAGAGCGATTAACAGTTGATTTCTCTTTTTCATTCCCGTAGTTCATATTTTTCAAGGACGGGCTCATTAAATCTAAAGATAATTGAACAAATTGCATCGACTGCTGAATTAATGCCATATTTAATTGCTCCTGTTGCTTTAATTTCAGCATAATTTCGGTTAATGCTACTGTAACTTCTTCTACTTCCTTTTGTTCCCGTTCATCATTTATAAGCTCCAACATTTTCGTAATAGTTGTATCTTCATTTGACAACCCTTTCGTTGCAAACCATTGCTCCACAACTTGTTTACGTTTTTCTTCCGTTTTATCTAAAACTTGAATATGTTTTCGCTCTTTTATTAGGACTGCTTGTAACTTTTCAACAGAACCTTCTTTTATGACTTCAGTTTTTTGTTCTGAAGTCTGTAAAAGGTCTTCATGGATACGTACAAGATTCTGAAGTAATTCCTTTACTAATTCAACGGACATCGTGATGTCCTCCTTTTATCGGTTCGACCAAAAATCGATCATTTTTTGTGCCGTTTTCTCATGATTAATTTTATACTCACCAGATTCAACAGCATTTTTTATTTCTTGAACATATGCTTCCCGTTTCGGATGAATATTTTCACTTTCCTGTAATTGTTTCGCCTGGGTTGATATCTCAAGCTGATCTTTTTGATTCACGTTTTTCTTGTAATCCGCTTGTTTTTGAATTTGATTCTTATATGGATTAAAGTTTGTTTGATTTGGACCGTGAATTTTCATCAAAATCACCTCATTTCATTTCTATTCCGAATTCCAACTTCTATATTTATTATCGGTTCATTTCGTAAAAGTTAAAGACCTATTTTCTATGTTTATCAATGGTATAGTAAATATTTTGCGTTTTATTCTTTTCTTTTACCAGTTGTGCTCGCTGTTCAACCTGTTCATGCTGCTCTAATTCGTTCAAAAGCTCAGATGAACAAGAAGAACAGAGCTTACCGGAAACAATATTTGTACCACATTTTTCACACGGATAGGCTAATTTGGGAAATTGAGATGTATGAAGTCGTTTTTCTTTAATAAATTTTATTATTAAACTCTCCTCAACTCCAGTAGCATCTACAACTTCAATCAACGTAGCTTCTCTATTTACTTGCTTGCGTAAAAATTGGTAAACCGTTTGAAAATCTTGTTCTTCTTTTTTATAACAATTATGACAAATATCACGAATATTTTTTACAAATACTGCATCACAGCGAGAGCAGTTTGCTAATTCAGCCATTATTTATCTTCTCCTCAATAATATAATGATACCATTAACCTCGTATTAGTGTATACGCGTATGTAATCGGGCAGCCATGTTGCTGTAATAAGCGAGCAGCATGACGTAAAGTGGTACCAGTTGTATATATATCATCGACAAGAATGACCGGTTTGTTAATAGCTTTTTGAAGTTTAAACGGATTTTCTGAAGATAGTCGTTGATAGCGATTTTTCTTTGATTGTTTTTCTCCATGTACTCGATCCAACACACTGTCCACTTCAATCGGTAAAAAATGGGCGAGCATTTCTGCTTGGTTAAATCTCCTCTCGTTCATTCGCTCCTTACTAAGAGGAATTGGGACTGCAACTATATTTTTTATGTCATTAAATTGCTTCTTAAATAACTGGGTGAATCTGCCTTGAAAAGCAAATCCTATTTGATAATCTCCGCGATATTTCCACTTTGCAATCATATCCTGCATACGTTCATTATAAGCAAATACAGAATAGTTAGCAGTCAACACATCCTCCCCACCCATGTAATGCTCCCACCATTTACAGTCCTTACAAATTTTCTCTTCAGATACACGACTACAACGTAAACATCTACTCCCATTTAAAACTGTTAATTCTTTTTCACAGCCCTCACACAATGACTTCGCTTTTGTTGGTAGTGCTACATTTGACCACGTTACATCGCTAGTAATTTCTTCGTCACACCACAAGCAGTTCATTCAATAAACCCTCCCCTACGATTCATTTTCTTAATCGATTGAATGGCTTGAACCATTGCATCCGTTCTTCCATCATGAAAAAATACTACTTCACCAGTTGGATCATCTGAACTACGCCCTGCCCTACCAGCAATCTGAACTAAAGCTGCCTCATCAAAAACCTTGTCTCCAGAATCTAACACGCCCACATCAACGGATGGAAAAGTCACTCCTCGCTCCAATATAGTTGTTGTTAACAAAACCCGTAGAAGCTTAGCTCGGAATTGCTGTACTTTTTCTTCACGCTTAGGATCTTCTGCATGGACAAAGTCAATCTCCTTTGGATCCTTGATCATATTATCTGCTATTAAAATTTTTTGAAGATTCTCCTTCATTTTCTCTGCCATTTTAATAGTTGGTACAAATATCAATATTTGACGAGATTGGTTCTTTCTTTGTTTTATCCAGTTCATAAAAGAACGTGGTGGCATATATTTTGTTAACGGTTTTTTCAAGGAATAGCACATTTTTGTACTTGGTACTGGTAGGGGGTGACCATGATATCGGATGGGAACAAAAATATGTGGAAGTTTATTGAAGGCTATTTGTAATCGATGATGTTGTCTTGGTGTGGCTGTTAAATATATTGTTGTATGAATGTCTTTTTTTGCTCGGTTTGCAGCAAATGGCAATGAGGTATCCTTGTGGAACGGAAATGCATCAATTTCATCAATAATTAACAGATCGAAGGCATGTTTAAACCGAAGTAGTTGATGGGTAGTGGCAAGAATGACCTGTGCAGTGCCATCTTTATCTTTACTCCCGCCATACAAAGCTTGAACAGAGACTTTTGCAAAAGCTTGTTGAATCCTTGGTTTAAGCTCACGGACCACATCTGCCCTTGGGGTTGCAATACAAATGCGTTTTCCATCTTTCAGAGCCTCAGAAATACCTTGAAAAAGCATTTCTGTTTTCCCAGCTCCACAAACAGCCCAAACAAGCAGTTCACGTTCATTGTTTTTCACAGCATGAACAATTCGATCCGCAGCCTGTTGCTGCACCTCAGTTAACGTACCATCCCAGCTACAAGGTGCTTCATGACGGGGCCAATGGAATGATTCACCTGAACATTCATAAAGTGGTTCACATTCCATTATCCTCCCCATCTCAATACACTTTCTACAGTAAAGATGTGTTTTCTGACAACTAGAACAAGGTATAGATGCAAATAAGGATTTTTTTTGATTGTGGCATCGCTGACATTCATGAGAAAAGGTTTTTCTTTTAATAGAAGGAATTGGGGTAAATGGTAATGCGCGAAATTGAGGTTCTTCAAGGCGGATTTCATTACGGAGTAGTAGTTTTCCAGAGTAGTTTTTTGAGATAACCTGGTCACTAGGAGGAAGTCCTTCAGCAGGGGAAGAAGGTTTTTTCATCAAATCACTCACTTTCCTTATTATATTGAAATAGACTACCAGTACAAGGCCTGGTAGTCATGAAAATATAAGTAAAATAATTGCTATTTTCTATACCATCCTACTCCGATCGCACCTTCACCAAGGTGAGTCCCAATTACAGGACCGAAATAACTGATCGTTGCTTCAGATGATGGATATTTTTCAATAAAATCATTCTTTAGTTCATTTGCTGCTTCTTCATCATTCGCATGAATGAAAACGACTCTTAGATCATGTTCTTTTGCTTCTTCTTTTAACATACCGATAATACGATTTAGTGCTTTTTTACGAGTACGAATCTTTTCGAATGGAACAATAATCTTGTCTTCAAAATGTAGAACTGGTTTAACTTGAAGTAGGCTACCAACTAGTGCTTGGGCACCATTTAAGCGACCACCACGATGTAAATTAGTTAAATCATCTACCATAAAATAAGCTCGTACACTTTGTTTCATTTCGTCAAGACGAGCAAGAATCTCCTCAGGTGTTTTATTGTCTCTAGCCATTTCAGCAGCTTCCAACGCATAAAAACCTTGGACCATACAACTAATCTCGGAATCATAAGCACACATTTTGATTCCTTCTACCATTTCACCAGCACTCTGAACAGCTTGAAATGTTCCGCTAATCCCACTAGATAAATGAATAGAGATGACAGCATCGTACTCTTTGGCAAGCTCCTCTAACTTCTTCGTAACATACCCGATGGATGGCTGCGAAGTCGTTGGTAATTCTTTTGATTCTTTTATTTTTTGATAAAACTCTTCGGTTGTGAGATCAATTTCTTCCTGGTATGTTTCACTACCAAAAACAACACTAAGCGGGACCATGTGAATATCATATTGTTCCCGGATATCCTTTGGGATGTATGCAGTGCTGTCAGTCATTACAGCAACTTTCATCTATTCCCTTCCTCTCCACTATTAAATTTCTATTTATAATATAATTACTTCTTATATTTTACATGAAGAACAAAAAAAATGCATTAGGAACGCAAGAAAACGCTTACAAATATTTTGTTAGTTTTAAACATTATGATTTTTTATGGAGAATCTCTTTTGTAACATCGAGCTTCGTTCTAACTCTTGAGGAGAAATCGGCGTTCAGAACAGGATATAGGCTCTCACGCTGATTTATCGACCTTCAAAACAAATTATCTCCCTTCAATCCAAACTATCAGCTTACAGACTAATATTTCTACCTCCCCTACAACTCAGTCACATATAAAAAAGCTCTGGCATCAACATACCAGAGCTTCAAAATCTATTAAACTATAAAACTTCTACCCAACCTTTACGGATTGCAGAAACAACTGCTTGGGTTCGGTCATTTACGTTCATCTTTTGTAGAATGTTACTTACATGGTTTTTAACCGTTTTTTCACTAATGTAAAGTGATTCCGCTACTGCACGGTTACTTTTTCCATCAGCTAGTAGCTGTAGGACTTCGCATTCACGCTTCGTAAGAATGTGCAGTGGTCTATGATACTCAACTACATTGTCAGCAGTTCGTGTAACACTTTCTTTTGATAATCGGCGGTACTCTTGTACCAAATTATGAGTCACTTTAGGATGAAGATAAGAGCCACCATCACTGACTACTTTAATTGCTTCAATCAATGAATTTGAATCCATTTCTTTCAATAGGTAGCCTTGCGCACCTGTTTTAAGTGCGTGTGTCACATAACTTTCATCATCATGTATGGAAAGAATAATCACACTTGTTTTAGGGAAAAGTCTGACTAAATCCGCCGTAGCTTGGACACCATTCATGTTTGGCATATTGATATCCATTAAAACAACATCAGGATTAAATTCTTTTACTAGTTTAGTAGCCATGATTCCGTCGTCACCTTCAGCAACTACATTAAAAGAAGGTTCAAATTCAAGAATGCGCTTTACCCCTTCTCGAAACAACTTATGATCGTCAATTAGTACAATGTTTATCTGTTTGTCGGTATTCATCCTTTTGTTCCTCCTACGTTATATCAAAATTTCCCTATTACAGTTCTAATGATAGATTCGATTATACAACTCTATTTTTTCTATATCGGCAGTAAACTTAAAGTATTAAATTTCTAATATACCTCATATGGCACTTGAATAACAATTTTAGTTCCTTTACCAGGTGCAGAATCTAGCTTCATAATTCCATCAAACATTTCAACACGCTCACGCATGCCTATGATGCCAAAGGATTTATCTCGTTTAACATTTGGGTTGAAGCCTTTTCCATCATCCTTAATCACCATGGTTAAATGGCGCTTATTAATCTCTAATTTCACCTGAATTTTAGATGCTTCTGCATGTTTAATTGCATTTTGAATTGCTTCCTGTGCTAACCTAAAAAATGCAATTTCATATTTTTGATTTAATCTTTCATCACTACCTATAGGTGTAAATTCTATTTTTACATTGTTATATTCTGCAGTAGTAGCGATGTATTTCTTAATCGTTGGTATTAAACCTAAATCATCTAGTGCCATAGGACGTAAATCATATATAATTCTTCGAACCTCGTAAAGCGAAGAGCGAACCATTTTACGAACATTTTTAATTTCATCTAATGCTTCTGTAGTACTTCCTTCTCTAAATGTCCGATCAACTAGTTCCGAGCGTAGTAATATATTGGCTAGCATTTGAGCCGGCCCATCATGAATCTCTCTAGAAATTCGTTTACGCTCCTCTTCTTGAGCTTCGATTATTTTTAGACCAAACTCTTGTTTTTCTTTTGCTTCTTCTATCATTTCATTTACTTGTTTAAAATCATCTGTCAAATACGTTAGTATAACTGTTATTTTACTAGCTAAACCTTCTGCACGCTTAATCGTATGGTCTAAGGATAAAAGTCTTCTTTCTAAATCATCACGTCTTTGTCGAAGAATGGATTCCTCTTTTCGTAACATTGCTAGTCTAGTTTGTAATTCATGTGTTCCTTCATAGATTTCACGTATTTCATCTTCACCATAACGATCGAAGTATTTGCTCACCTCAGACAAACGTTGTCTAGAATAAGCAACTCTTTGTTCTAGTTTGTCTCCATCCTCTATGTATTGAATCACTTTTACTTTCGTATCTTCTAATTCACGAGATAGCTGTTCATACTCCGAACGGGCTTCTTCACTTATATGAAAAATTTCATCTTTACTATTTTCAACGACGTTAACCATTTCCTCGACAATTATTTCCAATGTCTTCTCCTTGGTTTTCACAGTCATAATTTACCCACCAACCTATGTTATAATTATACGTATTCATAGTTCTTTTTTATAGGGTCTATTCTCTCATTTTATTTCAAAAAATTATTATTTCAGAATACATTGTATCTATTTTATCATTTATATCTACTATTATATACTATTTATGAAGGAAAAGGGGGATTTCTATGCTATCCAATTATTTTACAGTAAATAAAGAAGGTTCTGATGAACTTGTTATACAAAAGTCACGATTTATCGGTTATGTACGACGTGTTGAAACAGAAGGAGAAGCACAGGGCTTCATCCAAGAAATCAAGAAAAAACATCATGATGCTACCCATAACTGTTCTGCGTATATCATTGGAGAGAACGATCAAATTCAAAAAGCAAATGATGACGGAGAACCTAGCGGAACTGCAGGTGTACCAATCTTAGAAGTACTTAAGAAACAACACTTAAAGGATACCGCAGTTGTTGTGACCCGTTATTTTGGTGGGATAAAACTTGGAGCTGGTGGTCTTATTCGTGCATATGGGAGCACCACTTCTCAAGCCATTCAAACTACTGGAATTGTGAAGCGCCAATTAATGCAAGGATTTTCCGTTACAGTTGATTATACCCTTTTAGGTAAACTCGAAAACCTTTTACGCAACTCTGAAGATTATATTCTGGAAACAATTAATTATCTAGAAAATGTGGAATTCATTGTATTTGTTCAAAACGGCGAAGAAGAAGCATTCGAGGAATGGATGGTTGATCTAACAAATGACCAAGCAAACATTGCAAAAACAGATGTAAAATATATCGAAATCGAAGTAGAAAGTACAAAAAAGTAATCAAATAAAAACAATACCACCAGTAACCTAAAATGTACCCTTTGTAAAGGACTATTTAAAAAAAGACTATGCTACACTGGAAAGGTGATTCCTGTATTGTACAGGGGTCATCTTTTTTAGATTCCATTGATATCTGTAATTGTTGTAATAAGTCATATAACTCTTAATTTCTCGCTTTAACTCATCTAAGGTTTCACAAGGTTTAATATATGCTTCATCTTTAAAATGCCCAAAAAATGATTCTTGTGGGGCGTTATCCCAACAGTTTCCTCGTCTTGACATGGATTGGCCTAAATCATATTTCTTAACCATCCTT
>NZ_WOCA01000034.1 GCF_009728145.1 Ornithinibacillus caprae
ACCCGTCCGCCGCTCGTTCCACAAGTTCACGCCCCGAAGGGCGATCACTTGCTTCCCGCGCTCGACTTGCATGTATTAGGCACGCCGCCAGCGTTCGTCCTGAGCCAAGATCAAACTCTCCAAAAAAGTTTGTATGTGATTAACACCAATCAATCACATGAAAGTTCTTAGCTACTAGAAACACTAGCTTCTAGATTTAATCTTTAAAGAAAAACGGGATGTTTTTCTTAGCAGATTGAAAAGTTCAACTTTCCAATCCTGCATAAGCTCAACTAAAACTTTTCTCCGTAAAGTCGAAAAGTTAAGTTTCGCTAAACATACTAGTTGTTTTGTTCAGTTTTCAAAGAGCAAATATTAATGTGTCGTTTTTAGCGACAACTTCTATATTATATCAAACTAGCAAACTAAAGTCAATAACTTTTTTTGAAAGTTTTTTTAAATAAATTGTTTTATGTCGCTTTTGAAAAAGGCGACTCGATTAATATACCACACTACAAAGTCATAGTCAATCATTTTTTTATTCTTTTCGTTCATGTGGCAGAGATATAATATAGCATGAACGGACAACTAGGGCAATACTTTTTTAGAACCAATTATTTCCTTTTATAATTTGATTCAAATCCCATAAAAATCACACTAACTTGCCTCTTAAAGTATAATACTCTAATAAAATGAAGTAACAGATCTAAACTATTACTTCTTAACAGGATCTTTTAGTACAACCATACTTAATACCTCTTAATAAATGCCTATTTTCGTAAATATTGTGGATATTGTTCAAATCTCCTATAATAATGATTATGAGAACGTATGTTCGTGAGTTTTCCATTGTGGAAAGATGTATATGAAACTTATTTTGAGTTACCTGACGAAGAAAAGGAAAAATTTATTAAACCATTGAACGTGATAAAAATGCTAAGAAATCCGATATTGCTAAACTTATATCCAACATTCGGAGACTCGTTTTAGCGAAGAGCTTGGATGTGTTCATTGTGGTTCAACAGCAGTAGTACGACACGGAAAATATCGTGGTTGGCAACGCTATAAATGTAAGGATTGCTATAAGACGTTTAACAATATGACAAATACACCTATAGGAGGTACACATAAACCTCATTTGTGGCTTAATAATATTGAATTGATGGTAGAAGGATACACTCTTCCTAAAATAGCGAAACGTCTTAATATACACATTTCTACTGCTTTCTATTGAAGACATAAAGTGTTAGACGCTGTCCGTTCAATCGGTGATAGTGTTCTTCAAGGTGTCATTGAAAGTGATGAAACATACTTAATCGAAAGTATGAAAGGAAGCAGTCATATAACTCATAGAAAGCCCCGTAAACGTGATGGAGTTGCTACTGAATGTGGGATTAGTAAAAGTCAGGGAAGTATTCTTATGGCAATGGATAGGAACGGAAATATCATTAGTCGTAAAAATGGATTTGGGAGAACAACTGCTTTTGAAATTGAAAGCGTACTGGGAGATTATATCGACCATACCAGTATATTGTGTACTGTTACAGCAACTAACTACAAGAAATTTGGCAAGTTGAAGAAACTTCCGCACGAAACAATTAACGCAAGTAAGGGTATCTATGTAAAAAAGCACATCTACCATATCCAACACGTTAATAGGTATCATAATAAGTTAAAACAGTGGTTAAATAGATTTCAAGGTGTATCAACACGATAGTTAGATAATTATTTATATTGGTTCCGTTTTCTACAACTAAACAAGAAATTGCCACACGAAGAACAAATTACACCTCTATTGTTGGGTTGTTGCAGAAAATCCAATTATACAACTGTGGAGGAGCTTAGAGCTGCTTAATTAGAACTTTTAGTGCGAAAATATTTTAACCTCTTGAATAAAAAACAGTTCCGTTAAAGTTAAAAACGAAACTGTTTTTAGGGTTGTCTTTATTTTCTTTTGTTAAACTAACGCAATTTAATGTAATAAGAACAAACGAATAAATCTTCACTTTTTTTTGTCTATACGTGAATGTCTTTTATCAGCTGCACTTAGTATAAATAAGGTAGCAACACCCCAAACAATTGCTTGTATAATCGCAGTCCATTTACCAAATGAGATTAAAAATGATATCAAAAATAATACTATTGGACTAAATATTATTAAAGATAAGCCTATTGCAAATGCCACCATTTCGGGTAAAGCTTTAATTCTATCTAACATTTTTTCACCTTTTCACTAATTTATCTCACTTGTTGAACTAACTTGTCATCGTTAGGTCAATATCATATATCTACATTTTAACATAAAATTCCATAAGACCTTGTTTTAATGTTAAAATCCACAATATTTTAGAAAACAGGCTAAAAGATTAGAAATACCTTATACCTCAATTAATCTAGCTAGAACTTATATAAGATATTCATAGGAAAGATAAATGAGAGGGTACATTCTTCACATCCAACAAATATCAGGCTACTTTATAAAAGAAAGGATTCTACAAGAGTTAATTAATCATTAGAAAACTGGTATTTGCCAAGCATTTATGGTGAATTTGCCTTAGTTGCACTTATGCAAGATAGGAAAAATTATACTTCCCTATCTACTAATAAATAAATGGACCATCATTCGATGATCCATTTCAAACCTCATATAATAATTGGGACAACGGACCTGACCCTCAATCACCTCATCAAGTTGGGCAGGAAGGTTACAACCTCTGGAAAGATTACAATTAATAGTAAGCATACGATCATCATTAGTAACATTGGGAGGACACCTTTAAATATCCGCTGGGCTGGTACGTCCTTGGCAACTCCACTTATGACATAGACACTTAACCCCATAGGTGGTGTAATCAAACCTATGTTCATAACTAGAATCATCACGACCCCAAACCAAATACCATCGAACCCCAGCATGGTAATTAACGGATAAACAACTGGTAAGGTTAGAACAAAAATTGCAATTCCCTCTAAAAATAACCCCAGAATTAAATAGACAACTAAAATTAACATTAAAATGCCAGTTGCAGGCAATGCTAGATTTGAAACAAAGTGTGTAATTTTTACTGGAATAGTGCTTAGCGCTAAAAACTTACTAAAAATATCAGCACCAATAATGATAAAAAAGATCGATGCTGTTAAACGAGTAGTTTCACTTAATGAAGTTTTAAAGTGCTTCCAGCTTAACCTTCTTGTTAAAATAGTTAAGATAAATGCTCCAAAAGCACCTACTCCTCCCGCTTCAGTAGGAGTAAAATATCCATAATATATACCACCAATACTTAAAGCAAACAAGAAAACGAATGGCCAAACACTCGATAAGGATTTTATTTTAACCATGAATAATTTCTTTTCTGTTACAGGTGCTAATGTAGGTTTCCTCAGGACCATGACATAAATCAAGATCATAAACAGCAACATTTGAAGTAATCCTGGAACAAGGCCGGCAATTAATAGTTTTCCGATTGGTTCCATTGTTAAAATACCATATAAAACAAGAATAACACTCGGCGGAATTAGAATACCTAATGTACCACCAGCAGCAACACAGGAAGTCGATAAGGCATCATCATAACGATATTTTTTCATCTCTGGCAGTGAAATTCGCGCCATTGTCGCTGTAGTAGCATTTACTGAACCTGATATTGCCGAAAACAATGCACTCGTACCGATGGTAGTCATCGCAAGTCCACCTTTAATATGACCAATCCAAGCATCTACTGCAGTATATAAATCACGTCCAAATCCGCTATACGATAAAAACATCCCCATTAGAATAAATAGAGGAATTACACTTAACGAGTACGAACTCGCTGTGGAAAAAGGAGTTGTACCTAATTGGACTAAAGCAGAATCCCAGTCTCTAATAAATGCCAGCCCTACGGTACCGACAAAGATAAGTGATATCCCAATCGGAATGCGGAACACAAATAATAGTAGTAATACAATAATCCCTATTACACCAATTAGTTCTGGGCTCATTTTTCATTCACCGCCAATCGTAAGTATGTGAAGGCTTTTACGATTGCTGTAAACATAAAGATGACAAGTGTAAAAGCAATAATAAAGAGAAAGGGATGAACGGGAAGTGCTAAATCCGTTGTGGTAGAATTTCTTTCCATCATACGTACCCCATTCTCGAAAATATGTCTCGCCATGAAGAAAACAACGATTGCCACGACGATTTCAACCATACCATTTATGATTCGCTTCATCTTATCGGAAAATCGATCCAATAAGAAATCAATCGTAATATGGTCTCCTTTACGATGTGTCATTGCAAGGGCGAAAAATACTAATAATGCCGCTCCTAGCTCGGTCAATTCATAGGTTCCTTTTAACGGCTGATTAAAGAGATTACGCCCTAGAACATCAAACGTAATAATTGCCATAATAAAAAAGAGAAAAACATTCGCTATCACTTGTTGAATAGTGATAATTTTATCTAGTACTTCTTCTGATCTCTCAAACACTTTGGACATCGTACGTTCACTCCTGCTATTTGCCACTTAACTCAACTGCTCGATCATACACTTCTTGCCCTGGCAATCCTTTTTCTTCTACATTATGAATCCAATTTTCAATAGTTGGATTTATATATTCACTCCACTCCGCTAACTCGTCCTCTGTTAGTTCATAAATTTCTACACCTTTTTCCTTTGCTTGTTCCACTGCTTCATTCCCGAATTGATCAAATACCTCTCCTGTTTTATTTGCCATCTTTTCTCCCGTCAACTCTTGAATCGTTGCTTGATCCTCTTCACTCAAACTATTAAACGCATCCTTATTCATAACCACAAACATCGTGGTAGAATAAAAGTTTCCTACCGTTGCATAATTAATAACCTCATCTAAGCCCCATGTCTTCACTGCTTCCCAAGGGGCGATCGTTCCATCAACAACGCCACGCTCAAGTGCTTCAAAGTTTTCGTTCATCGGCATGGATACAGGCGTTGCTCCAAGTGCTTCTAACCACTCACTCGTTTCTGGAGAAGGAGAACGTATTTTCATTCCTTTTAAATCTTCTATACTCTTTACTTGTTTATCTACCGTAAATAACTGACCTGGATCAGTAGTATATAACCATAAAGGGACCGTACCTGCATATTCATCGTTGAATTCATCAAACTCATTCATTAGTTGCCACAGATTCTTTGAGCCTTTGACTGCCGTCTCAGCCATAAATGGTAACTCCATAACCGATGTTAATGGGAACTCTCCAGGTGTGTATCCATGCACACTCAAAGCAAAATCAACAGAACCTGTTGCTGCAGCATTAAATTGTTCATCCGGTGCAGCCAAGGCTGCTCCGGGATAGGAGGTAATTTTAATTCTTCCATCAGTCGCTTCTTCTAAATCAGAAGCAAATGTCTGAATTTCCTCTTCCATAAAATGTGTTGGTGGGAAGAAGTGAGAGAAATCTAGCTCATGTTCTTCTCCTTCTGAGCTTGAAGAACTCTCACCACCACAAGCAGCTAACACTACCATACCGATACCAATCATTAGTAATAAGACATGCTTTCGATAGAAATTAACCCTCAACGTATTCACTCCTTTAATTAAAATAAAACGCTTTCACATAATAGAATATATGTCACACCCCTAAATTTAAGAATAACGAGTTACACCATGTCGGAAATTAGCGGGAAGTGTCGGTGCCTGTCACTCGTCGAAATTTGTCGGCTTATTCAAAAAAAGTGTTAGCCTTCACACCATACTTAATAGTGGTTGAGGCTAACACGTATTTAATTATCCTATTTAATAATTTCGTTATAAATTTCTCCATCATCTAAATCGATAATCTTAAGACAATTGGTATCCTTTATAAAGATTGTCTTATATTCTTTTTCACCATTATCATCCAAAATTAATAGAACACGTTTTCCATTGTTATCTGTAACTTTGTTTTGCTTGTAAGTCCTCATCAGCTGTTAATTCCATCAGCTTATTATATTCAAGTAAGGAAATAACTTGTCCATTTCTAGCGTAGTCGTATGTTTACAGAGGTGTTCAATGCTTCTATTTTTTGATATAAAGACTCCTTATGTTCATCTTTACCGTTGGAGTTTATTTTTTTGTGATTAGACCAAAAAAACTATCCTGGAAAGAGGTTGGTTTACAACGTTATTCAAAAGCATACTGGAGAAAAGTTGTGGGATGGACTTTTGTGTTAATTATAGGTTCGATCTTACTATCTATTGCAGTTGAATTGCTATTCAATATAGGTACAGATAATAGTAAAACGGAGAGCCTACAATCTAGATTAACGGGAATTAATATTTTCATCGCTTTTATTTCAGCTGCTGTCATATCACCAATATATGAAGAAATTTTTTATCGTGGGTTTCTATACCGATGGATTAGAACTAGGTATGGTATACTTTCAGGAATGCTGATCAGTTCATTTATTTTCATGATTGTACATATTCCAACGTTTAACTCACTACCTTACACGTTTTTGTCTGGTTTAATTTTTGCATGGACGTATGAAAAACTAACTCGATCTATCCAGCAATGATTATTCATAGTCTCTATAATGCTTTAGCTATTATATTAACTGTCACTCTTTAAATATAAAGTATTGGAAAAGGTTTCTTTCCCCCTGTCTACTTGACAGGGGCAGTTCATTTTCCAAGAGTCCACTATTCGGGTTAAGTTAATGTTTATATTCATTTTATCCTCTGGTCATCTCATTAAATGTTTTCCCAAACCTTGTTTTTAACTTCTTAAGTGTTAGATTATCTTTATTTTCTACCAAGAATTGCACACCGTATAATATAAATACTTTATAGAGTAAGTAAATGAAAAATTGAAAGTTATTTAATTTATTTAAACCAATTATTTTTATTTTTTTAAGGACATTAATGAAAAGAAAAGCAAAAAGCCCATCTGAGATAGCGTTTAGTGCTATAAATTTCTTAAAGTTTCCATATGAAAATTTAAGTAACCACATGGAAAGAGGCATATATGGTCCTATACTAAAAGGGAGTTCATTCGTTAAAAATGATTTCTTTTTGTCATAAAATATCCACCAGTTACGTTTTTGCCCATACAAATGATTGATGATCTCAAAGATTATAATGAAAATTCCAGCTATAGAATACTTCTTAAAACTCCGCTTCCCTATAAATAATAATGATAACCAAGGAATTACGATTATTACTATATTAAATATAAAATGTCTTTTAGATATCATAATCGCCTTCACCTTATTCTTTTAATTCTTTTCTAATCTAACCTTCGTATTCTTTGATAAAATGAATAATTTATTCATAATCACTAATCCTAAGGAAAAGCGTAGTCGATAATGAAAGGGTGGATACAATGAACGATAGAAAAAATTCAAACAAACAATCTAAAAAGGTTAAGGCTTATCAAGAAATTAACAAAGAAATAGCTAATAGCAACGAACTAAAAAACCAACAACCCGTTCCCCAACCTAAAGACTTTGAGGAAATTGAATATTAAAAGCCCCGAGCAGCCTATGATTAGAGGTTGTCTTAACTGCTGCTGAAGTAAAAGCAATTGCAACAGACAATCCACTTCTTTTAGAGAAAATGACTCTTGATAATGAAGTAAATCGCCTACAGCTTATTAAAAATAGATGGAGTAATGAGAAGGCTACAATGCAAAAGAATGTAAAAGTTATTTATCCTAATAGGATAGAGAGTATGGAAAAACAAATTAAGGCCATAGAAAATGACCTAGAAAACGTTTCTAAATATCCAAAAACCTTTAAAATTACTATCAATGGTTTGGACTTTACCGAAGAAAAGGAAGCTGGTGAGGCGTTAAGAGAAGTTATAAAAACACAAAATCAACTTAATGAAAACCCTACTATTATAGGGAAATTTAAAGGACAAGAAATATTTGTTAGAAGAAACGTTTTTAATGAAACATCGATTGGTTTGAAAGGCGCAACAACATCTGAAGTTCCATTTAAAATTAGTGATGTAGGTAATATTCAGCGATTGGCTAGCATTACGGAAAACTTCCATGTGGAGATAGAGAAAACTAAGCTTAATATTGAAGATATTAGACAGCAAATTAAGACTACTGAGGTTCAACTCAAAAAACCTTTTGCATATGAAGCTCAGTTGAATAAATCATTAAAAGAGCAACAGGAACTTAAATTGAAACTTGAATTTGCGGACCAACTAAAGGAAGAAAAAACGATTAAAAGGAAGAGAAACAAGCAGTAAGTAGATTTTTGTCTTTAGTGAAATTTAAAAAGGGTCGCTGCGTTTGCACTCCTTTCTCTCAATTCCTTAACAAGTACCTACTCTAGAGGTATGAAACAAAAAATATCATTTGTAGGTTCCTTATTTCATCATCCTAAATTAATTATATTAGATGAACCTTTTACTGCAATGGATAAAGAGTCGACATTGGCAGCGTTAGATCATTTAGATAAACACAAGGCGTTGGGAGGAAGTTTAATATTTTCTTCTCATCAAGAGAATGTAATAAAGGAAATGACTGATTCAAAAATATTCCTAAAGGATGGGAAAATAATTCATTAGTCAGCTATTTGCTTAATCAATATTTCACTTAATAATGGAAAATTGAGGTGAAACATCATCCGTGGATGGTAAGCTGGACAACCTGTTTCACGTAAAAAATCAGCGAATGCTTCGTCTGGGATATTTTCCACCACATCATTCACAGCGTAAGCAATATCATTTTCTTGAAGTTTTATTTCTAAATCTAGCGGCAAAATTATTGATTCATGGTATAATGTTTAAACATAAGGATACCTCCAAAATTATTGTGTCGTTACTTTAATTTTATCAGAAGGTATCCTTTTTTTCTTACTAAAATGAAAAAATAATAAGAGTGGTACCTTCACCAACTTAATCTGGTAGGTACCACTCTTATTATTTTAATTTACTGGGTTTTGTCCCAGCCTCTTTGAATAGATCTATTTATCTACCTAGATTGCCATCAAAAGATTTTTCCCATATAATATTTCCATTCTTATCGTATGCTTCTATCTTCATCTTATCTGGAGTGTCTTTAGTTGATTTTAATTTATGTTCATATATTGTGTACCAGAAACTAATGTTATCTGTGAAATTAACAATTTTTGCTTCATAAGATTTTTCATTTTCTTTTACAGTTACAGTATTAACTTCATTACCTTCGATTAGTCCAGAATAAAAACCATTTGCACCTGTATAATTTATAATCTCGCTATTTTTTAAATCTGGGAGATTATCGAACAGAACTTTTTCCTTAGAACTAATTGTTAGTCTATAACCATCATCAGTTTCATTTCTAACCAGTAGAATGATTTTATTATCAGTAACTTTTTTATATAAGGGATTCAGCGATTCATAATAAAGAGCTATGTCATTAGATTCTGGGCTAATAAGTGCTTTCTTATATTCAAAAAGGTCAGATTGTAGTAAATCAATTTCTTCTTTTAATTTTCGATTTTCAGCTTCCAAATTCAAATTTTCTATTAGGTTAACATCATTTTTTACTTTAGCTGTTTCTTGATCATTATTATTCTCTTCGTTAAAATTATTATCATTAATGGAAGGATTATTAAGAATGTAAACCAACACTAAAAATATCGTTAGACAAATTATTAATATTGTGTATTTTTTTCTCATTTTCCTTCTCCTTTATATGGCACAATATTTTATGTATTCTTCTTTATTTCTTAACTTAATATTACCTCTTCTTTATATTAAGATCAATTTAGTGAATATTTCACTCGTTTAGAGCCATTTTCACGGAGAAATTGAACCAGCATCACGGAAGGAGAACCACTGGCATAAATATTAGATATCGGACATTTGTCCGCCACCATTGACTTCACTTTTGTCCGTATAGTGGTACTAATGCAGGTCAGCAAAAATAAAGCCTATAGGCTCACCTGCAAAAATAGTAACACGGACAAACCAATTCTAAGCAGTTGCTGGCGGCGCCCCGACCCCTTCCAACAACTACAAAAAATCGGGAGTTTCAGTCAATGGCAAGTAGCTCCGTGGCTATGAATCTAACTCCGTTACAGTTGCTCTATTTTTCCGAGATAGGTGGTCATTTTGCCCGAGAAAGTGGTTCTTTTAAAACGAAATATTCATTTAGAATCAAAATACAAAACAATGCTATAATTTCCTAAGCTTTTATATATAAAAAAGGACAATTATTTCTATGTATAAATACACAGAAAACAATTGTCTTTTATTAGATTTATTTTAATTTTGATAACTAGCTACTTAAAAGATTTTGCAAACATAGTTGCGACTTCTACCATCTTAGAAGAATAGTAGTAAAACATTTTTATTATCCTTTTTCTTGCTATTTGCTATGTGCAAATAGAGAAATAAGACAACCACTAAAGAATTAAGTGAGTAAATAAAAGTAATCTAGTGACAATAGTTTGTCACACACAAGATGGAATTGTAAGTACCATATTGCATTCATTCCCAAATATTGCAAAATACCATATATGGGAAATTTAGAAGAGATATAGGAGCGATACTTAGAAGACATGTGGAGATGAAGGATGTAGAAATAATTGAAGCTCAAGCTATGCCAGATCATGTACACATGTTGATTATGATACCACCAAAGATGTCAGTATTGTATTATGGGATACTTAAAAGGAAAAAGTTCGTTAATGATACACGATAGACATGCAAATTTTAAGTATAACCATGGAAATCGCACGATCTGGGTTAAAAGGTATTACGTGTGTACAGTAGATTTAAATCAAAAAACTGTAGCAAAATATATCCAGGAACAGGAACCAGAGGGTAGATTGCGAGACAACATGAGCAAGCTGAATATGTAAACCCATTCAAAAAATGGAGATGAATTTAAACGGTTGGCAGTCACTAGAGGGGCCACTTCAGTGACTGTGTTAGTAAAGTTCCCTTATAGGGAAAAATTAAAACCGCCGGTTCTACCGGCGGATACTAACTGTATTAATATAAGATTGAACCATTTACGATATATCTACCATTTAAAGCTGTCATTTTTAATTTTAAATTACTATAGTTAGTTTTAGTTTTATCTAATGTTAGTGAATATCTAACATTATTAATAGTTGGACTTCCACCTTTTACATCTCTGTAGCCATAAGAAATATCACCGTTAGAAGATGATTTGACTACTTCGTATCGAACTCCAGTAGAATATTCAGCCAAACTTGCCCTTTGTTCCCTAAGATATAAGATTAAGGCTGTACTTGGCGCGTTGAATGTTGAACTATATATATAGTTGGCAAATTCGGCTCTAAAGGTTACTAATGTAACCTCCTGTGTACTAAATTCACCTTCTCCTGTATTATTTATTTGTACACCCGGATTAACCTCTGTAACTTCAATTGAATGAAGACTTTCACTAGAAATTAGAATCTTCCAGTTATCCTCATTTTTTTGAACAGTTATTGGGACTTGTATGGTGTATCCAGATTCATCGATTAACTCGACTTGAAACTCTTTTGTAGTAGAGTTAATTTTAGTATCGGATAGAATTTCAGCTGATTCATGACCATTGCCCATTGTTGAATATGGCCGCCTTCCCACTTATTTTCAAGTTCTTTAGTTCGTAAATACAAAACTTTTAGAAGGGCGTTCTCGTTTGGGAATGCTCCTTTTTTAGTC
>NZ_WOCA01000035.1 GCF_009728145.1 Ornithinibacillus caprae
CACCTAGCAAAGCTAGGCTAGTTGTGTGGGAGTTTATTTTCAATAAAAATTTCTTACTTAATAAAACAGTTATGACAGAATTAAAAAAGCTTGTAGAGAAAAAACACCTACTTTCTCTACAAGCTGAGAACTTGCTTATACGCAAGTTCTGTTTTTTTGTTTGAAAATTATTCTTTTTCACTTGCTGCTTCAACTTCACTCATAGCAATTCCAAGTGCTTTTGCTACACCTTCACCGTACGCAGGATCGGCTTGGTAACAATGATTGATATGACGAAGTTTAATGTGTTTTTCTACACCTTCCATATTACGAGCAGTGTTTTCAAATAATGTTTGTTTTTGCTCTTCGCTCATTAGGTTGAATAAACGTCCAGGTTGTTCAAAGTAATTATCATCATCTTCTCTAAAGTCCCAGCGATCAGCGTCCCCGTGGATTGCTAAGCTAGGTTCTTTATATTCTGGTTGATCTTGCCATTCACCATATGAGTTTGGTCCATAGTGCAGTTTGCTACCATGGTTACCATCTACCCGCATTGCTCCATCACGGTGGAAGCTATGTACTGGGCATTTCGGTTGGTTAACCGGAATTTGGTGATGGTTAACACCTAAACGATAGCGTTGAGCATCGCCGTAAGAGAATAAGCGTCCTTGTAACATTTTATCTGGAGAAAAGCTAATTCCAGGTACAACGTTAGCAGGAGTAAATGCTGCTTGTTCTACTTCAGCAAAGTAATTTTCAGGATTACGGTTTAATTCGAACTCACCAACAGGAATAAGAGGGAAGTCCTTTTTGTACCATACTTTAGTCAAATCAAATGGATTGTACGGCATATTATTCGCTTCTTCTTCTGTCATTACTTGAATGTACATTTTCCATTTCGGGAAGTTCCCATTTTCAATATTTTCGTAAAGATCTTTTTGATGGCTCTCGCGGTCCTTACCAACTACTTCTTCAGCTTCTTGATCGGTTAAGTTTTCGATTCCTTGTTCTGAACGGAAGTGGAATTTAACCCATACACGTTCGTTATCTTCGTTAATCATACTGAACGTATGGCTTCCAAACCCATGCATATGACGATAAGATTTTGGAATTCCGCGTTCACTCATAACAATAGTTACTTGGTGGAGTGCCTCAGGTAATGAAGTCCAGAAATCCCAGTTATTATTAGCGCTTCTCATATTTGTACGTGGATCACGCTTAACGGCATGGTTTAAATCTGGGAAAATTAATGGATCTCTAAAGAAGAATACAGGTGTGTTATTACCTACAATATCCCAGTTACCTTCATCGGTATAAAATCTAACAGCAAATCCACGGATGTCACGCTCTGCATCGGCAGCACCGCGCTCACCTGCTACAGTAGAAAAACGGATAAACATATCTGTTTTCTTTCCGATTTCGGAAAAGATTTTTGCTTTTGTATATTTTGTAATGTCATGTGTTACGGTAAATGTACCATAAGCACCAGAACCTTTTGCGTGCATACGACGCTCTGGAATAACTTCTCTGTCAAAGTGAGCTAGTTTCTCTAAGAACCAAACATCTTGAAGTAGCATTGGGCCTCTTGGACCAGCAGTTAAAGAGTTTTGATAGTCTGTGACTGGAGCTCCAGCAGCAGTCGTTAATTTTTTCTTTTTATCACTCATTTTTTAAAACACCTCTCCCTTATTAGTAAAATGAATGTTCTATAACTAATTATAATATAAATATATTAAAAATCAATATTTAATTATAATAATTTTAATTAACTTATAAAAAATCATTTTGAAATAAGGTATTGGACACACTATACCAATAGATACATTTATAGAATTACTATGGTATTTATGTATTATTATTGATAATATAGAACTATAAATGATATGAGGAAGTAAATATAATGAGTATTTTAAATAAGGAAGAACTTTTTAAGTTAGTTAATGATTTATCAATTACCTACTTTAATAAACCTTTTGTAGATGATGTTTATGTTAATAATCGTTTACGAACAACCGGTGGTAGATATATTCCCGGTAAAAGAGTAATAGAATTGAACCCTAAGTATTTAATGGAAATGGATCGAGAAGAGTTTATTGGTATTATTAAGCACGAATTATGCCATTACCATTTACATATAGAAGGAAAAGGATATAAACACGGAGACGCCGACTTTAAAAGGTTGTTGAAAGAAACAGGTTCGCCAAGGCATTGTAATCCTTTGCCTTCATATAATAGGAAGATTAAACATAGGTATATTTGCGAAAAATGCAATCATATATATGAAAGAATACGTAGAATAGATGTTAATAGATATCGTTGTGGTAAGTGTCGAGGGAAGCTAAAGTTAGTTAAAAAAGCTTAATCTATGCGTTTCTCGGAATAAAATAAAAGTTTATATTTTCTGATACAAAAAGTGATTGACGAATTAGTTGGGACATGTTAAATTATATAAAGTCTTACAAATCACTTCTTGAAAGACATCAAAAAAACTTTTAAAAAGTTGTTGACATTCACTATTAAATATTATATGATATTTTTCGTCGCAGTTAAATGACGAATGAATATTCCACAGTAGCTCAGTGGTAGAGCAATCGGCTGTTAACCGATCGGTCGTAGGTTCGAATCCTACCTGTGGAGCCATATGGAGAAGTACTCAAGTGGCTGAAGAGGCGCCCCTGCTAAGGGTGTAGGTCGCGTAAGCGGCGCGAGGGTTCAAATCCCTCCTTCTCCGCCATTATTTAATGGCCCGTTGGTCAAGCGGTTAAGACACCGCCCTTTCACGGCGGTAACACGGGTTCGAATCCCGTACGGGTCATCTTTCAAAAAACAAATAGTTAGGTCCGGTAGTTCAGTTGGTTAGAATGCCTGCCTGTCACGCAGGAGGTCGCGGGTTCGAGTCCCGTCCGGACCGCCACTCATTAATGTTGGGCTATAGCCAAGCGGTAAGGCAACGGGTTTTGATCCCGTGATTCCCAGGTTCGAATCCTGGTAGCCCAGCCATTTTTTATTTGTGAGAAACATCACAATGACAGAAGATCGCCATGGTCAATACTAATCATAGAAAGAACTCATTATAATATGAGCCATTAGCTCAGTTGGTAGAGCAACGAGCAAGACTTCTACCGAATAAGCGCAGAGTAACCCCGAAGCACTAAGCATCTTTGGATAAACTTGTAGATGTAGGGGTCATTGTGAACAAAAAGCTAACATAGAAAGAACTCATTATAATATGAGCCATTAGCTCAGTTGGTAGAGCATCTGACTTTTAATCAGAGGGTCGAAGGTTCGAATCCTTCATGGCTCACCATATTAACAAACAATGCGAATATTTAATATGATGATTATATCTATGCGGTCGTGGCGGAATGGCAGACGCGCTAGGTTGAGGGCCTAGTGGGAGTTAATCCCGTGGAGGTTCAAGTCCTCTCGACCGCACTTGCTTGGCGAAACGCAAGAGTTTGTTGACTTCGGACTTTAGGTGTGTTATATTAAAGGATGTCGCTTTTGAAGCGCCCGTAGCTCAATTGGATAGAGCGTTTGACTACGGATCAAAAGGTTAGGGGTTCGACTCCTCTCGGGCGCGCCATATAACGGGAAGTAGCTCAGCTTGGTAGAGCACATGGTTTGGGACCATGGGGTCGCAGGTTCAAATCCTGTCTTCCCGACCAGCGAAACTTTCTATATATTTTATTTTAATATGCGGGTGTAGTTTAGTGGTAAAACCTCAGCCTTCCAAGCTGATGTCGAGGGTTCAATTCCCTTCACCCGCTCCATTTATTAAATGGGCCTGTAGCTCAGCTGGTTAGAGCGCACGCCTGATAAGCGTGAGGTCGGTGGTTCGAGTCCACTCAGGCCCATCACACGTAAATGTGTGAAATAAACGTTGACATTAGATGTTTATTCTGATATGATTAAAAAGTTGCTATAGAGTAACAAAGATATTTTGCTCTTTGAAAACTGAACAAAACAACTAGTATGTCAAGAAAAACATCCCGTTTTTCTTTAAAGATTAAATCTAGAAGCTAGTGTTTCTGGTAGCTAAGAACTTTCATGTGATTGATTGGTGTTAATCACATACAAACTTTTTTGGAGAGTTTGATCTTGGCTCAGGACGAACGCTGGCGGCGTGCCTAATACATGCAAGTCGAGCGCGGGAAGCAAGTGATCGCCCTTCGGGGCGTGAACTTGTGGAACGAGCGGCGGACGGGT
>NZ_WOCA01000036.1 GCF_009728145.1 Ornithinibacillus caprae
ATATAGATTACTATAATAACAAGCGAATTAAGGCAAAATTGAAGGGCATGAGCCCGATAAAATATCGAACTCATGCCCAACCAGCTGCCTAGTGAAATATTCTGTCTAACTTTATGGGGTCACTTCATTACTACCTAAAGGAATCGACTTTTTTAAATTTCACTTATAGAATCACCTGTGTTAAACCGTCCCTCATAACGGAACCAATTATCATCTACACAGATCCTTTTTCACGAAATAGTAGCTTGTAATTCCAGCTCGACATTTCCTTCAATCGCTCGAGAAATCATGCAGCTTTTCTCCGCTTTTTCCACTAATTGCTCAAGCTTTCTCCGCTCTTTATCTGTTGCATGGCTCTCTAAAGCTACTGTTGGTTTATGGATGATTTTTTTATAGGTAAACACGCCATTTGTGACATCAACAATTCCCTCAGATTCTAATGACATGTCTTTTAATGGTAATTCTGCACGTTCAATCATCGCAGCAAGCGTAATTATATAACACGTTGCTGCTGCACCTAATAGCATTTCATCCGGATTCGTTCCAACACCTGGCCCGTCCATCTCAGGGGGTATAGATATTTTAGTTCTTAAATTCCCTGCTTCAATATATCCTTCGCTATTACGCCCACCAGGCCAATCAGCTTTTAAATGAAAATGATGTTGTACCATGTAATCACCTCTAGCCCCATTTTAATATGATTAAAATAAATAAGCCAATACTTCACCTAGGACAACACCAATAATTACAATCATCCATGCTGGTGTCTTCCAGAACTGCATCAGAACAAAAAGAATAACCGCTAATGCAAAGTGAGCACCACTTACAATAGCGCTTGTAAATACAGGATCATAAAATGCAGCTAATAAAATACCAACTACACTAGCATTTACTCCAGTTAAAATACCTTGAAAGCTTTTACGTTTACGAAGCTCACTTAAAAAAGGTAAAGCACCGATAATTAGTAAGAATGACGGCAAGAACATTGCAATAGTAGCAACAATTCCACCAGCTATCCCATTGATCATTGTTCCAAGATAACTAGCAAACGTAAACAAGGGTCCAGGTACAGCCTGTGCCATTCCATATCCAGCAAGAAATTCATTACTCGTTAAAAGGCCATTCGGCACTACTTCTTGTTCTAAAAGTGGTAGCACTACATGCCCTCCCCCAAATACAATCGAACCAACACGGAAAAAGGTATCAAAAATAGATACATAACTATTGGATACGGTTTGCGCAAGAATAGGTAAGCCTAATAATAAAATAACTAAAATAGAAAGAGAAATAATTCCTGCTTTTTTTGATATCGATACAGTAAATAGATTAACTTTCGTCTCTGCATCTTTTGAAAACATAAAATATCCTAAAATGGCTGCACCTATAATTACAGAAATCTGTACAATTGCAGATGGGAATAACAACATAATTACCAGTGCACCAATGGCTATTGCAATACGGGGTCTATCTGGTGTTAGCTTCTTCCCAAGCCCTAAGACTGCATGAGCAACTACTGCTACTGCCACTATTTTTAAACTTGTAATGAAATTCGCATCTCCAAAAGCAAACGACTGAAAGGCAAGTGCAAATAAGATCAACACAAGTACAGATGGTATCGTAAAACCAAACCAGGATACAATTCCACCTAATAGACCTCCACGTAGCATTCCGATTGCAATACCAACCTGACTACTTGCAGGTCCAGGCAAAAACTGACATAGAGCAATAATATCTGCATATGTCTTGTCATCCAGCCATTTCCTTTTATCTATATATTCATTTTTAAAATAACCCAAATGAGCCACAGGACCACCAAATGAAGTAAGCCCAAGCTTTAACGATGTACCAAGTATTTCAAGTAAAGAGCCTTTCTTCTCCATGACAACCTCCTAAAGTTATTTCTATTAAAATAACATATTTTTAAATACAATACAGATTATTTACACAAAATTTACAATGTGAAACCAATCAACCTTGTCATTCGTATAAATACTATACTTGAAGGGGGCATTCATTCATGGACACAAAAATTCAAAATTATATAGATACGTACGAGATTCTTCATCAAAACATGAAGTGGAAAGTAACCGATAAAAATATCCTCATGACTATTGCATCCATTTATACGATGAATAATAAGATGTTAAATATAGAAAAAATGTTGAAAATATCTGATTCCATAAAAGGTCGAGCGGGTTTGTTCTCTTCTATGAAATCCTATCCAAGATTTACAACTGCAGCGATGCTTGATGTAAACTTTGAAGATCCTGAAAATCAGGTTGAACAGTTATTTGATTACTATGAACGATTTAGAGAGGCTAAGTTCAGTAGTGGTACTTTTACGTATATGGCAGCTACTATTCTGTTAACAAACCAAGATCAAGTTAAATCTGTAGAACAAACAATTAATAAAGTAAAAAGTATTTATGACGGGATGAAAAAAGAGCATGGATTTTTAACATCTTCTGGCGACTATCCTCTCGCAACATTACTCGCATTTGAAGATAAAGAGGATATCATTGACCATATTGAAATGTACTACGAACGATTGGCAAAGAATGGATTTAGAAAAGGGAACGATCTACAAATTCTTAGTCATATACTATCCTTAAGTGACGACATAAATGTAGAGCAACTTGTGTCGCGGGCTGTAAGCGTTTATGATAGCTTGAAAACGGTTCGTATCAAACCGAAAGCAATGTATTACCCAGCAATAGGCATTCTTACATTACTTCCACCTGAGGAATTGGATATTCAAGTCATAGTTAATATGTATGAGAAGCTCAATCAAGAAAAGCAATTTAAATGGCAAAAGGATATGAATGTATTACTAGCGGTTAGTTTTTATGTAAATGAAAAGTTAGAAAATAACGGGCTAGCGGAAACAAGTATTTATTCCGTACTAGAATCCATCATTCAGGCCCAGCAGGCAGTTATGATCGCAGCTGTTACCGGAGCAACTGCAGCTGCTTCAAGTAGTAATAATTGATAAGCTTTTTCTGATTTTCGGAGCGATGTTGAGTCCAGTACATTACTTCTTAAATTTTATCCTAGTTTCATACCATTAGTTACTGCGCATTCTCCATTAACTAAGAAGGTTAGAAAACAACAATTGTTAATAAAAGTGCCTAGTATTAAAAAAGCAATCATGTCCCGTTTAAAATGTACCCTTTGTAAAGGACTATTTTAAAAAAGACTATGCTACACTGGAAAGGTGATTCCTGTATTGTACAGGGGTCATCTTTTTTAGATTCCATTGATATCTGTAGTTGTTGTAATAAGTCA
>NZ_WOCA01000037.1 GCF_009728145.1 Ornithinibacillus caprae
AGATGAGACTTCCCATCACTTCGAGTGAGTAAGATCCCTCAGAGACTATGAGGTTGATAGGTCCGAGGTGGAAGCGTGGTGACACGTGGAGCTGACGGATACTAATCGATCGAGGACTTAACTAACATATTTTTGATTCGTTGTTTACTTCTTATTTAGTTTTTAGGGTATAATTAAAAAAAACCCTTGCATTTTATTTAATAAATGCATATAATATATTTTGTCGTCAATAAAAATGTTCGTGGGGATCGGTTAAAACCGTTCTTTTCCTATGAATAACAACGAACGACCTATGCTATATAGGTCTGGTAGCGATAGCGAGAAGGTCACACCTGTTCCCATGCCGAACACAGAAGTTAAGCTTCTCAGCGCCGATGGTAGTTGGGGCTTTGCCCCTGCGAGAGTAGGACGCCGCCAGGCGGAGGATTAGCTCAGCTGGGAGAGCACTTGCCTTACAAGCAAGGGGTCACAGGTTCGAGCCCTGTATCCTCCACCATATACGCCGGCCTAGCTCAATTGGTAGAGCAACTGACTTGTAATCAGTAGGTTGGGGGTTCAAGTCCTCTGGCCGGCACCATTTTTGTCATTTATATGAAGTGAATATATAAATATTACATGATCGTAAAAGCATTGCGAGCCATTAGCTCAGTTGGTAGAGCAACAAGCTATACTTCCAGCGAATAGGCTACGAGTAACCCCGAAGCACCAAACAACATTGAATAATCTTGTAGATGTAGGGGTCACCATGATCAACATTCTAACTTAAAAAGTACCCATAATCACAAGAGCCATTAGCTCAGTTGGTAGAGCATCTGACTTTTAATCAGAGGGTCGAAGGTTCGAATCCTTCATGGCTCACCATTTTATTGCGGGTGTGGCGGAATTGGCAGACGCGCTAGACTTAGGATCTAGTATCTTCGGATGTGGGGGTTCGACTCCCTTCACCCGCACCATTTAATTTAATAGTTATGCGGAAGTAGTTCAGTGGTAGAACACCACCTTGCCAAGGTGGGGGTCGCGGGTTCGAATCCCGTCTTCCGCTCCATAAAGTGCCGGGGTGGCGGAATTGGCAGACGCACAGGACTTAAAATCCTGCGGTAGGTGACTACCGTACCGGTTCGACTCCGGTCCTCGGCACCATATGCGCCCGTAGCTCAATTGGATAGAGCGTTTGACTACGGATCAAAAGGTTAGGGGTTCGACTCCTCTCGGGCGCGCCATATAACGGGAAGTAGCTCAGCTTGGTAGAGCACATGGTTTGGGACCATGGGGTCGCAGGTTCAAATCCTGTCTTCCCGACCATTATACGGGGCCTTAGCTCAGCTGGGAGAGCGCCTGCCTTGCACGCAGGAGGTCAGCGGTTCGATCCCGCTAGGCTCCACCAATAATCAAATCGCTATTGACATTATGTTCAATAGGTGATACATTAGATGAGTTGCTTCAAAAGCAACACAATTAATATTTGCTCTTTGAAAACTGAACAAAACAACTAGTATGTTTAGCGAAACTTAACTTTTCGACTTTACGGAGAAAAAGTTTTAGTTGAGCTTATGCAGGGTTGGAAAGTTGAACTTTTCAACCCTGCCAAGAAAAACATCCCGTTTTTCTTTAAAGATTAAATCTAGAAGCTAGTGTTTCTAGTAGCTAAGAACTTTCATGTGATTGATTGGTGTTAATCACATACAAACTTTTTTGGAGAGTTTGATCTTGGCTCAGGACGAACGCTGGCGGCGTGCCTAATACATGCAAGTCGAGCGCGGGAAGCAAGTGATCGCCCTTCGGGGCGTGAACTTGTGGAACGAGCGGCGGACGGGT
>NZ_WOCA01000038.1 GCF_009728145.1 Ornithinibacillus caprae
AGCATTCCTGTAGAGCGTTAATTTCAACTTTGATCAAAAGAGAGCTCCCCAGTAAGATATGAGTATAGACACCACTCTAAAACTCAAAATCTTAAGGAGGAACTCTTATATGAAGTTTAAAATGCAAAACAAACAAAATCAACTAATTGAAAGAATTTCTGATAAACACCTTGTTGTTGGTGTGGATATTGCACAACATATTCATGTCGCACGAGCTGTAAACTACCGTGGTATTGTCATTGGTGATCCTCTCTCTTTTCAAAACGATGAAGAAGGTTTCGCTAGATTAATCAAATGGGTTGATCGTTTAAAATCTTCAAAAGGATATGATACTGAAATAATTGGTATGGAACCTACCGGACATTACTGGTTGAATTTATCTAGATGGCTATACGATCAAAGTTTTGATGTTGTAACCGTTAACCCTCATCTTGTTAAAAAGAATAAAGAAAATCGTGATAATACCCAGTCAAAAAGCGATAAGAAGGACGCGCTTGTGATTGCAGATATGATTAAGAATGGTTATTACTCTTTTATTAGACCTACTTCGGAAGCTTTTGAAAAGTTACGAGTACTCATGTCTAACCGTGATGTGATCGTTAAACGCCTTACTAGCTCTATTAACCAAATCAATCGTTGGGTAGATATCGTCTTCCCTGAACTTCGCCAAGTGTTTAAAGATGTCAAAGGAAAAGGTGCAATCGCAACACTTCGTTTGTTTCCTACTCCTTCAGAGCTACAGTTCATGGAAGCACAGGATATAGTTAAAGGCTGGAAAACAGTGATGAAACGTCATGCAGGACTTAAGAATGCAAAATCTCTCATTGAATTAGCCAAAAATTCCGTTGGCAGTAAGCAAGCTCATGATGCGTATAAGCTTCACTTAGAACAATTACTTGAAGAGTTTGATTTAGCTACAGCGCAGCTTGAAAGGGTGGAGCAAGAAGTTACCTCTGTCCTTGATGATATTACTTTCGCTAAGAAAATAATTGCCATTGAAGGGATTAGTGAAATTTCATTGGCTGGTATTTTAGGAGAAGCTGGTGATTTAAGTGGATTCGCACATGGTAATTCTCTATTAAGACATGCGGGATTACACCTGGCAGAAGCAAGCTCAGGTAAATGGAAAGGACAAATTGTTCTCTCCAAACGTGAGAGATCTCGACTCAGACGTTATTTATTTTTAACGACATTAAGCCTTGTGAGGAATAACCCTGATTTTAAGCAGATTCATTATCACAATGTCAAAGTCAAAAAGATGAAGAAAATGAAATCTATTATGAAACTCGTAGGGAAGG
>NZ_WOCA01000039.1 GCF_009728145.1 Ornithinibacillus caprae
CATAAGTTACTCCCTCAGTTAGATTCTATTTACTCACAAATGCTCGCTTATTCGCAGGATTTCAAACCACTTCTAAGAACAATGACGGATGAATGGAATGAGTATGGGTATTAAAGGCTACATGAAGGCATGCGGGAATAGAGGAGTCAAGGTAAACTCCATTTATTTCCAAAATATACTGCACGCATTCTCCACGCCGCCCCTGGAGGCTTTCCCTCCCATGTCTCAACGGGTCTAATGCCCTTTCATTCCTTCGTCATGCCTATCCAAGGGGTGGAGGCCGGTTTTGCTGCGCAAACGGGTCAGTGCCCTTTGGTAACTTATATCCAGTTCTCCGTGCTTTCTTTGTGATCCTACGAATAAGCCAACATTCATTATCTTCTTATCTTAATTAATTGAACCTTGATCTCTTTAATACTATGGGTGATTCATTACCTAAATTATACTATTATGCTGTTAGTGGTGTTAAAGGCTGCACTTTTTGAGGACAGTAAGTGTGATTACTTTTAGCTATTGCTACCAATATTCTCGCCACCTTCCCTACGAGTTTCATAATAGATTTCATTTTCTTCATCTTTTTGACTTTGACATTGTGATAATGAATCTGCTTAAAATCAGGGTTATTCCTCACAAGGCTTAAT
>NZ_WOCA01000003.1 GCF_009728145.1 Ornithinibacillus caprae
TTTGGAGTAATTGCCCATCGTAGATACCATCCAACAAAAGGTCTGTTTCCAAAGTGGAAGTTTAAATATGATAAGTATAAAGACATTTACATTTGTCCGAACGGACAAAATTTAACCTATTCTACTACCAGTAGAGATGGATACAGGGAATATAAATCAGATCCCAAATTGTGTGCAAGTTGCCCATTATTAGACCAATGTACAAGATCGAAGAACCATCAAAAAGTAATTACTCGGCATGTTTGGGAAGAATTCAAGGAAAAAGTTAGATTGAATAGGTTATCACAATCTGGAAAAATGCTTTATAAATATAGAAAAGAAAAAGTTGAGCGGAGCTTCGCAGATTCGAAAGAACTGCATGGGCTTCGCTACTGCAGGTTAAGGGGATTGCACAATGCGAGTGAGCAAGTACTACTCACAGCAGCGTGCCAGAACATGAAGAAGATTGCCACACACCTAGCAAAGCTAGGCTAGTTGTGTGGGAGTTTATTTTCAATAAAAATTTCTTACTTAATAAAACAGTTATGACAGAATTAAAAAAGCTTGTAGAGAAAAAACACCTACTTTCTCTACAAGCTGAAAAAACATCCACATGGATGTTTTTTCATCTCTATTTAGCTAAATACGTAATTAACCCTGGTAACCAATCATTTAGGTTAGTAAACGAATATCCTAATTTTGTAGCTTTCTCATTACTTAATGACCATGTATTTGAAATGCCATATGGGGATTCAAGCTGTTGGTCGGTTGTAATTGTTACTTCTTTCTCTAGTTGCTCTCCAATCAAATCCATTAAATCCTTTATGGCAATATGTCCATTTGCACAAGCATTAATTGGTCCATTGAAATCCTTACCCGATATCCATGACAGGAATTTCCCTGCTTCACGTTGATGAATAAAACACATTTCTGCATCTGGATTTGGAAAGTAGACAGGCTTGCCTGCTTTAGTACTTCTAACATAATGGAGCAATCTATCCGTATAATCTTCTTCTCCTAATACGATAGGAATTCGAACAGCTACTACTGGAAAAGATGCCTTTTGAAAGAAATAAGCCTCTGCCTGTCTTTTACCTTCTTGATAAGAAACCTCTTCCTTAGAAACCATCTTTAATTCATATGTATATGGATCGAATTTTTCCTCTGGATTTTCTTTCCTATCATCATAAACGGATAACGTCGACGTAAAAACATACCGCTTGATTTTATCTTCCAATGCTTTGACAGCAATCTCAGCATCCGCGGAAGAAAAACACAGTTGATCAAATACGACATCCCAATTTTTCCCCTCTACTGCCTCCGTTAGAGAATCTTTATTAAATCGGTCTAGCTTCAACCGTTCGACCTGATCACCAAACGGATCGGCGCTATTTTGTCTCGTAGCAATGGTTACCACTACACCTTTATCTAATAACGACTGGACTAGATTAACGCCAAAAAACCTAGTTCCACCGAAAACTAACGCTTTTTCCATTTCACTGGCTCCTCTCTTCTTTCTATAAAATTATACTTGATTATGAGTATTTTTAGAATAGTTTGATGCAGATTCGAGGGCTGAACGTTTCTACAATCGTTTTACGAATAAAAGGAAACAGGCTACATTTCTAAACTCCTGTCATAAAATGAAGAATGGATTTAACGAAAAGAGGTTATGTTATGAGCAATGAGATTCAAGAAATTCCCGCGTACCACGTACAAGCAAATCAAATGGATGAGAGAATCTTTGGCAGACCATTCTACGGCTTCCCACGTCCATTTTATTATTATCCCCGACCATTCTATGCGGCACCTTTTCTTGGCGGCGTATTAGGAGGGCTCTTGGGGAGTACACTTTTGTACCCGCCTTACGGTTATCCATATTATTATGGCTACCCTCCATACTATTACGGATATTATTAAATAGAAATTTGAATGGTCTTCGTCTGAGATTTGTCCTTCATTTTTTGAATGAAGGACATTTCTTTTGGATATGGGGGTTGTTTTGTTCTTCATAGCCTTTGTCATGGACACTTTGCCCTCAATCTGTATTCTTTTCGTCCATGACAATCTCTCTCATGGACGTTTCGCTCTCGCTCTAAAAAAACAAATCCGTGACAGCCATTGTCACGGACATTTCACTCTCGATTCATTTTGCTTTTGCCCTTCATAATCCCTTATTCATCATCTTCTGGTCGATATGGATTAATATGTACAAATACCTTATTCACATCATCATGATGCTCGAGTAACGCATCCTTTACATCCTTAGAGATGGTATGCCCTGCTTCTACCGTAATATACGGATCCACACTAACCCTAATATCGATAACGATATAGTGTCCGTGGTTTCTTGCTAATAGTTCATCAATTCGTTTAACCCCTGGAACATTCATCACTGTATCCATAAAAGGTTTGATCTTCTCAGGCTCTAGTACTTGCTCCATCATAATAGAACTTGATTCCTTCACCAAAGAGAAGCCGATCTTAATAACAATTAATGAAACGAACAAACCTGCCAGTGGATCTAAATAAACAAGAATCGGAATGTTAAAATATTGACCTAATATCGCACCAAGAACACCTACAAATGCTGCCATAGATGAAAGTGCATCGGAACGGTGATGCCAAGCTTCTGCGAGTAAGGCAGAACTATTTATTTTTTTTGCAAGACGAAATTTATATTGAAATAACAATTCCTTCACTAGTATTGAAACAATGATCGCAACCAATGCCAACCCTTTAGGTGCTGTTGGAGCTTCACCTAAAAATACTTCAAAGGATGACATAGCAACCTCAAAACCAACAAAAATTAAAAGAATTGCTACAATGATCGTTGCAACATTCTCTGCCTTACCATGACCATAAGGATGATCTTCATCAGGTGGTTTTCTTGCAGTACGCAGTCCAGCAAGAACTGCAATAGAACCCGCTACATCGGAAGCTGAATGAGCTGCATCCGCGATTAATGCCCTACTTCCCGATAACCAACCAATGATACCTTTCATAACTGCTAATAAACCGTTAACAACCATCCCTATCCATGTTGCGATCTCTGCTTGTTTAAAACGATTATCCATCTAAACACCACCGTCATTTATGTATATACAATTACTTATTATTGCTTTTATATCCTATCAAATACATATCAAATGAGTCTAGAGCAACGTTTTTGTGAGGTATGAAGTAAATTAGTAGGATGAAACTTCCAATTATTAGCTCTATTTTTTTGCCTACGGGAAACTCCAGAAAAAAATAATGTTTATATTTTTGTGATTTGGAAAAGATAGATATGAAAAATAATAGATTAGAGGTGATTTATTTGAAAAAATCTATGTATCTGTATTTAAGTTTACTAGGACTTATACTTGCAATCGGACTTGTATTTTTAATAAATACAGGTGATGATGATACAACAGAAGAAACCAATGAATCTACAAATACGGATGAAGAATTATTTAATCAGGATGCAGTAGAAGCATTAGAAGAATCTATTGAAGTGGTAGCTTCTGATGATGGAAGTGTACAAGTGAATAACTTATTTATTCCTTGGACGATCAACAAAAGTGGAAATACATTTTTCTTAAGCCAACGAGACGGAACCGTTATTCAAATTGATGGTGATTTCGGATTAGTTGACGTACAGCATGTAGATGTAATGGAAGAAATTCTTCATGAAGGAGAAGGTGGATTTTTAGGGTTTACTCTAGCACCAGATTTCGAGACATCAAATCGCGCGCTTGCTTATCATACGTATGAGAAAGATAGTGTACCATTAAACCGGATCGTTTCCCTAATATTAGAAGGCGATACGTGGAAGGAAGAAGATGTACTTGTAGATGGAATCCCTGGTGGCGAAATTAATAATGGAGGTCGAATCCAAGTTGGTCCAGACGGTTTGTTATATGCCACAACTGGTGATACGGGACAGGCAAATTTCTCACAGGACTTGGATAGCTTAGCGGGAAAAATTTTACGCATGGAATTAGACGGTACAATCCCTGAGGACAATCCATTTAATGATTCCTATGTTTTTTCCTATGGACATCGCAACCCACAAGGATTTGCTTGGGATAGTGAAGGAACACTATATAGCTCTGAGCATGGAGACGATGGGCATGATGAAATTAATGTTATCGAAGCAGGGAAAAACTACGGTTGGCCACTGGTCCAAGGTGATGAAAAAGAAGTAAATATGGTGTCACCAATTTTTCATTCAGGTGAGGACACATGGGCTCCTTCAGGAATGGCTTACAACGATGGACAGCTTTACATCGCTTCTTTAGCTGGCCAAAAAATATTTACCTATGACATTGCAGATGGTACCATTAATGATTTCTTCGATAATGTAGGAAGACTAAGGGATGTTATGATTGAAGATGACGCATTATATACGATCACCAATAACCATGATAGCCGTGGTAATCCAGAACATAAAGACGATCGTTTAATTAATTTATCATTAACGGAAAAAGCAAATACAACGGAATAAAGTGAATCTTCAATCAGTGGGGGTTTTTATCTATCCCCACACTGGTTGTTAGATGAACGAATCGGACATTTACTGGCAGTTGTTCCCCACTTAACCTCCTTGGTTTTACGTCATTTGAAGTGGGGGTCTTAATGCCTGTTATATTTGGGATAAAGTAAAAGGCAATCGTTCAACTCCATATAGGAACGATTGCCTTTTGTTATTGGAGAAGTATTTTCGAGTTCATATCATATGATGAGTTACCGTTTTGTTTTTTTCGATTGGTATTTGGGCACTCATGTGGCCGATGAGTTACCGTTTCTTGTTTTCTGATTGGCATTTGGGCACTCATGTGGCCGATGAGTTACCGTTTCTTGTTTTCTGATTAACATTTGGGCACTCATAACTCCGATGAGTTACCGTTTCTTGTCTTCTGATTGGCATTTGGGCACTCATAACACTGATGAGTTACCGTTTTTGATTTTACGATTGGCATTTGGGCACTCATAACTCCGATGAGTTACCGTTTCTTGTCTTCCGATTGGCATTTGGGCACTCATAACTCCGATGAGTTACCGTTTCTTGTTTTCTGATTGGCATTTGGGCACTCATAACTCCGATGAGCAGTTGGGCACTCACTCATCCCCACCCCCCCCCTTAATCAAACAGCTATAAAACGCATGGACCATAATTATCCACGCGTTTTATATTACTTAATCAAGTGATACCTTCTACATTACATAAACACCACAACACACCCTGAAATATCATCCTTCATTAGCAAGACTCTGTAAATACTCGACTAATGAGTTAATTTCCTCTTCGGATAATGAATCTTCAAATCCTGGCATTGCTCCACTTCCATTTTTAATTTGTTCAATCAATGCTTCAGGATCAGCAAGCATTGGACTGTTTTCTAAGTTAGGTCCATTATGACCACCAACACCCTCAGCGCCATGACAAGCTAAACAGTTGTTTTCATATACGTTAAGACCGTTTTGGACAACATCGTCTTGGGCATTTTGTTCTTCTTCCACCTCTTCTGTTTCATCAGACTGGATGGGTGAAGTATTGATATCCTCATCTGTGATATCGTCTAACGACTCAAACTCACCCTCAAGGGAGAACGTATAAATTTTATCTCCATGCTGAGTACCGGCAAGTGAGTTTCCAGCTGAGAAGATTGAGATGTACTGTTTCCCATCTATTTCATACGTGATCGGTGGTGCATTCGCGCCGGCATCCGTCATAAACTCCCATACATCCTCACCAGTTTCTGCATCGTATGCGATAATTCGACCATCATTATGACCTACAAAAACGAGATTGCCTTTAGTCGTTAAAATTCCGCTATAAGCAATAGTGTCCCAGTTACGTTGCCATACAATTTTATTCGTTTTAATGTCTAAGGCAGTAACCGTACCCCGGAATGGTGCGTTGGATACGGGTTGCCAAACACTTCCGATCCATTCCTTACCTTCTTCAAATACATTCGCTTCGTCCTCTGCATAATGTGCATAAGCAAAATAATTGTCATTACCTAACACATAGAATAATTCGGTATCCGGATTATACGCAGATGGAGGCCAGTTGGCTCCACCTTGTGGAGATGGTTTTACCGTAACTGGTTCATCCCAGAACGGGGTAAAAATACTTCCAACTTCCCCTTCAAAATCCTCTGGTAAATCCCGTTCAATATCTTCTTCAGTAATATCCTGTGGAACAAAATTATCACCAACCGGGAATGGCTGTGTCGGAGATGTTTTTTGATTCTCATTCTGTGGAACCGGTTTTTCCTCAATACCAAGGAGCGGTTCCCCATTGGTTCGATCCAACATGTATACCCAGCCTGTTTTACCAGCTTGGGCTATGCCTTTTCGCATCTTCCCATCTATTTCCACATCATATAAAACAACAGGGTTTGCTGGGTCTAAATCCCAGATATCATGATGAACTTGTTGAAAATGCCATTCATATTCACCGGTGTTTGCATCGAGTGCTAACATCGAATCGGCATATAAATTATCCCCTTCCCGGTTACTACCATCAAGGTCAGGTGAAGTATTACCGGTTGCAAAATAAATTAATCCTAACTCTGGATCAATAGCTGGTGTTTGCCATACTGGTGCTCCACCTTTGATCCATGCATCATTATCATCCGGCCACGTTTCATGTCCAGGCTCACCAGGAGCAGGAATCGTATAGGTTCGCCAAATTTGTCTACCTAAATTTGCATCATAAGCAGCGACATACCCTCGAATTCCATATTCACCTCCTGCAATTCCAGTATAGACCTTCCCATCATAGTACAGCGGTGCGCTAGTGATGGTATATCCTTTTTCCCATTCATCTACTTGTGTTTCCCAAACGACATCGCCTGTTTTTTGATCGAGCGCTACTAGTCTTGCATCTAATAAAGCAACATACACTTTTCCATCCCCTAAAGCAACACCACGACTAGCCCAGCCACAACATAGCGTGTCTAAACCTTCCGCTAGTTTTGGGCGAAACTCCCATATAATCTCTCCCGTCGTTGCATCTAGTGCAGAGACATTATTGGCACCAGTAATCGTGAACATCACACCGTCATAGACTAGTGGGGTCGCTTCACCAGAATATTTAAACTCATAACCAGACCCAAGACTAGTAACCCAATCCGCTTTTAAGTCACTCGCATTGGAAGTATCTATCTGGTCTAATGGTGAATATCTGCCGTTGTAGATATTCCCACCAAATGTGATCCAGTTACTTGTTGGAGGCTCCATTAGATCCTTTGCAGAAAACTTTGGTGCAGTATCCCACGTATAGTCTATATGCTGCCAAGATTGATGATCTGAAGCGGATCGTTCCTCCACTTCCTCACCTTCAGCCCCCTCTTGTTGTTCCCCTTCTTCAGGAACCGATTCTTCTTGATCTGTATCTTCTTCAACAGGAGACTCTGCATGATCATCTTGAGTGACACTTTGAAAAATAAAATACCCACCAATCGATATAATTGCGACGGCAGCAATGACGATCCACATCACATTTTCCAATCTTTTCATTCACTCAAAGCTCCTTTCTCAATCTTGTAAAATATTCATTGGTAATTTGCCCTAATATGAAAAAAATAACCAAATAAATATGAAAGTGGCAGAATAAAACGTCAGATTTTGATGACTATGAAGTTTTGAATTTAATCTGTGAAAATAGTATTTTTTCTATGAAAATACATGTTTATTATTTATATACTTGGAAATAATGCTTACTATACAGTTAAAATATGGAGGTTTTATTATGAAAAAGCTAGTAATGTCTGCTATATTTCTAGCAGCTATTTTTATGATTTCAGCTTGTGCAGCTGACAACGAGAACGAGGATGAAAATACATCTGAACATACAGAAAATCACAGTCAAGATGTTGAAAGCCAACCAGCTATGAGCCAAACAGATTTGGTGGATAAAATGTCTGAGCTAGATTATGTCGTTTACGATTTTGATGTAATTTATGAAGAAACAGAATTTGAAGGGGAAATTGAAGACGACGATGGAATCATCGAAGCTGAATTCTACAATCCTTTTGAAGACGTACAGTCTCGAGGCTCAGAGGCATTTGAAGCGATGTTCCCTATCTTATTGGAATTAGAACTAAACCCAGACATGTCAGACGAAGAAGCCATATCCACTTCACTAGAAGCATTTAACCTACCAGAAGATTTCCTAAAAGCAACCCTAGAAGTAGTATTCACAGACGGAACAGAAGTAGACTATGTAGTAAAAAGATAACTAAAAAAATCGACAAGTGCCTGTCACTTGTCGATTTTTGTCATACTGCTTTTCTTAAGCGAAATAATGTATGTTGGTGTTTTTTCATTTTCGTCTTTTTCTTATTTTCACGCTTGACGTTTGCATATTGTTTATGTTCCGCGGCTGATCTTCTTAATTGATCCATGTGGTCTTCCACTACATTTCTATAATATTGGTTATACATTTTATCTCCTCCTCGGTTATCTTATATTTCTATCATACTCTCCTGACAGCTTTTTAACCTCGGCACCACGACTGAAATTACCGCACAAAAAATCCCAACTTAAAATGTAGAGATTTTCAGTCTGAAGTCTTAGGAACACTATGAAGGATTCATCACTCGTTGAATAAACTGACTTGTTCGCTCTTGAGTTGGATTTCGTAACACTTGGCTAGGTGGTCCTTGTTCGACAATTTGACCTTGATCCATAAAGATTATCGTATCAGCAACCTCCTCGGCAAATCGCAATTCATGAGTGACAATCACCATTGTCCATCCCTCTTTTGCCAAATCCTTCATGACCTTCAACACATCTCCGACCAACTCAGGATCTAATGCGGAAGTTGGTTCATCAAATAGCATTAATTCTGGTTCAATTGCTAATGCTCTCGCTATCCCTACACGCTGTTGTTGTCCACCTGATAGCTGGTGAGGGTATAGATCCTTCTTGTCTGCTAATCCAACTTTTTTCAAAATACTCTCTGCCAGTTGTAAAACTTCCAGCTTGTTTCTTTTTTGGACAAATAACGGTCCTTCCGTTACATTTTGCAATGCTGATTTATGGGGAAACAAGTTATAGGATTGAAACACCATTCCTGATTTACGACTTAACTCCATGAGTTGTTTCTTTTTCAAGGTTTGACCAAATTCCACTTCAAAACCATCATGAAACACAAGCCTTCCCTGATCAGGGATCTCCAGTCCATTCAAACACCGGAGTAACGTAGTTTTCCCAGATCCGGATGGACCGATAATCGTGATAATATTGCCTTCATCAATAGCTATATCTATATTTTTTAATACATTTAAATCCCCAAACGACTTTGATAATCCCTTTACGGATAAAAACAATCTGACTCCTCCTCCCTAACGAGCTACATAACGGTCAAGTCGGTTTTCGATTTGGTCTTGAACGATAGACAGAGCAAAACAAACAATCCAATATAAAATAGCAGCTTCTACATAAAGAAGCATGAATTCATACGTTCGTGCAGCTATTTCTTGTGCTTTTCGGAATAATTCCGCTACCAAAATAAGTGATGCTAGTGATGTATCTTTAACTAAACTAATAAATGTATTAGATAAAGGCGGAATCGAAACTCTCGCGGCCTGTGGTAAAATAATTCTCCTCAGTGCCTGACCATAATTCATTCCGATTGTCTGTGCCGCTTCCCACTGTCCTTTTGGAATCGAGGAAATCGAAGCACGAATGATTTCCGAACCATAAGCACCAACATTAAGAGAAAATGCAATTACTGCACTAGGAAATGGATCGATCGTTAACCCTATGCTCCCCAATCCAAAAAATACGATAAATAGCTGAACTAGTAATGGGGTACCTCTAATTGCTGATACATAGACTCTAGCTGGAGCGGTTAGGATTTTAGATTTCGATAGACGCATAATAGCTGTAAGGAGCGCAAGACATATTCCAACTGTAAAAGAAACTAATGTGAGCGGAATGGTATATTTAATTGCTCCTTGAATCATAGGAAGAAGAGAATTTTGGAATAACTCCCATCCCTCCATATTCGCTGTAATAGCAAAAACAATATTATTGAGAAACATCTTCACCAAACCACTTTTCCGAGATTTCAGCTAATGTCCCGTCTTCCTTCATTGCCTCTAATTGTTTATTAACTGCCTCTACTAATTCTTCATTTCCTTTCCGAAACGCAAATGCATTTTCCGATGAACTTTCCGTGCGTGCAGCAATTTTCATTCCTGCCTCTGGTTGTGCTTGCATAAAATCAAGTACTGCTAAGCGATCATTAACTGTAACCTCAACACGACCTTGTCTTATTAGTTCGATTGCCTGTGCTAGTCCCTCAACAGAAACCAGCTCAGCACCATATTCTTCAGCAATATCTCCATAATTACTGGTTAGAGACTGTGCCGATTGTTTTCCTTCTAAATCCTCAAACGAATTAATATCTGTATTATCCTCAGGTACAACGATAACCGGAGAAGAAATCGTATACGGAATGGAAAAATCATAATTTTCAAGTCGATCCTCTCTGATTCCTACTTGATTTGCAATCAAATCAAACCGTTCGGAGTTCAAACCAGCAAACATAGCATCCCACTGTGTTTCCTGAAATTCGACTTCTAAGCCCATACGGTCAGCTACTTCTCTAATCACTTCCACATCATAACCAGTTAATTCATCCTGTTCATTGTGGAAAGTAAATGGAGGATACGTCCCTTCTGTTCCAACAGTTAGAACCCCTCTTTCCATTATTTCTTCATATGAATTGGCTGGGCCATCAGCATCCCTCCCTGCCTGACCACCATTATCTGTAGGCTCGTCTTCCGTATCCGTACCACAACCTGAAAAAATTACCATAAACGCGATAAATACCACCCACATAAACTTCTTCATCATCATAACTCCCATCCAAAAATAAATTCTCTCCTGACTATTTTTTTAAGAAACCACGGAATTATTCATAAACCAATGAAAAGGGGTTAAATCGACAAATCGACAAGTGACAGGCACTTGTCGATTTGTCGATTTTGGAGCTCTGTATCAATTTTTACAAAGAAATAATACTAGGTTAATAATTCTCCAGTATGCTTAAACTAATTACTTAAAATAGATGGGGCGCTTATTATGGATACTTCGTTATTTTCAAAGATTAGCATCAATGACCTGTTTTCCTATTTAAATTACGCAAAAAGGAAAAATTTAGCTAAAACGAATGATTTTTTGAAGTTTATTGAACTTAAAAAAATCATAAAAAACAAATTGTTAACCACCTTTTATCAACCAATCTTTCATTTACGTACAAATCAAATCATAGGTTATGAGGCATTAAATCGCCCACAAAATTCTAAGCAGTTCCCAACAACCGAGGGTTTTTATAGTTATATTGGACAAACCAACCAAGTGTTTCACCTTGAAAAGCTCACTAGGAATTTAGCCATTCAGAAATTCCATGATCAGGTAAAAGAACACCCCGAACAGAAAGATTGCTTATTATTTATTAATATACATCCAAACGTATTAGTGGACGCCAACTACAAAAGTGGTGAAACATTAGAGTTGCTACAAAACTATAATATTTCACCTAATCAAATCGTTTTTGAACTAACAGAAAAAACCGCGGTCACGGACTTTACGATGTTTGAACGGATCTTATCCAATTACCGCTCTCAAGGATTTAGAATTGCCATTGACGATGCTGGGAGTGGCTATAACAGCTTAAAAACACTCGTTCATCTAAAACCTGAATTTATTAAATTTGACCGGACATTAATCGATAATATTCACTGTAATGAGCCACAGCAACAACTAATTCACTTACTGGTTGAATTTGCAAACCAATCAAACACGACCGTATTAGCAGAAGGGATAGAAAAATTAGAAGACCTTACCTATCTAAAAAATTTAGGTGTACATCTAGGTCAAGGTTATGGTTTAGCGATACCACGCAAGGAATTTATTAAAAACTTGGCATACGCCAAACCTTTATGACAGATGTTTTTCGTTAATTTTTTGCAGGATAAAAAACTTTTTATGCTTTTCCTCTCATCTACAAAACTTCAAACAATCCATACAAGATATTAATTCTGCCTTTACAATCAAATGGTATGATGAACGTAGAAGAATAAAGGGGGCACTAAAAAATGAAAGTACGTGCGATGTTTATTGATATGGATGGAACGCTGTTAACAGCTAAGAACAACATTTCCAGACGCAATACAGAAGCAATTAACAAGCTGATGAATCAGGGTGTCAAAGTTTTTCTAGCAACTGGTAGACACTATGACGTTACGGTACCCTATCATAAACAACTTGGCCTTCAAACACCGATGATTTGCTTAAACGGTGCATCAATTCACGATGCAATAACAGGAAAAGTAATGCAAATGAAACCTGTCAAATTGGATGAAGATCGGTTCCTCCGTTTGACTGCAGAAATTCCTTGCAATGTGCTTATACACGCAAGTAATGGACTATATTGTAAAGAGATGAATGAAGAGATTGAAAGCTGGATAACGGAAGGACAAATTTCTCCTCGTTACATTGGTGATTTACGGAATGCAAATTATCCAGACGTCCTTAAATATAGTGTTCGAACGGGTATACCGTGCCCAGAATTTTCTGTTCTTTTTAAAGATGAGGCCGATGTAATTGATTGGCACGATGGATTTGAAATTGTTTCTCGAGGAGTCTCCAAATGGTCAGCAATTGAGACATTACTACATGCATTTGGAATTAACACAGATGAAGTTGTAACCATTGGGGATGGACCAAATGACATACAAATGCTTCAACATGCTGGAATGGGCGTCGCCATGGATAATGCAAGTGATGCAGTCAAAGAGGTAGCCGACTTCATCACCGGACATCACCAAAACGATGGCTTAGCAGCATTTATCGAACAACACCTAATCCACTCCTATTCTATTTGAAGATAAAACGGAATTTGGGGTCAGACCCTGATTTGCATTTTTGGTGATGCAATTTGGGGTCTGACCCCTGTTTAGCGTTTTGGATGCAATTCAGGACCTTACTTCTGATTTGTGTTTTGAGTTGCAATTTCGGACCTGAATCCAATTGGTACCCTATCCAAATAAACCAATAATTTAATAAATAATTAATTACATTTTAGGCATACTAACAACTAGGAAACTTACTAGGGAGGAACAACCATGCCCGAAAAATCCAAAATAACTTCATCGGAGCTTGGAACGTTATGGCTAACTTACCAACAAAAAACCATGATTCTAAGATTTTTGGAATACTTTATCGAAAAGGCTGATGATGAAAAAGCAAAAACAATTATGACGGAATTATACCATGAAATTGATCCGTATGTAGAAAAAATCATGGTTATTTTCCAGGAGGAAGTTGCAGTAATACCGGTAGGGTTTACGACCGAAGATGTAAATAAAGAAGTGCCTAAACTGTATGACAATGGTTTCGATATCATGTTCGTTCGCTTGATTAAGGAAATTAGTATGGCTATGCATACATTAAATATTACCATGTCATCTCGCGAAGATATTATTTTGTTGTATAAAGACCTCACAGCAATTACACAAAAATACTATAACCAATGTACGCAATATTTAATTGAAAAAGGCATGCTCGCCCGGCCACCTTATGTTTCCATGCCACAATCCGTACAGTATGTAAAGGATGCATCGTATTTAGGTGGATTAAATCCATTTCGAAATAACAGAACGATTAATACGGTGGAAGTAGCGAACATATTTCATGCAATAGAATCAAACATAGTCGGAATGCAGATGATCACTGGATTTGCTCAATGTGCTAGTGAGCAGGATACAAAGAAATATTTCTCCAAAGGAGTTGAATTATCAAAAAGTTTTATCAAGGAATTAAATGAAGTCCTTTTACAGGATGGAGTCCAAACTCCTGCCCCATCTGGTGGTAATGCTACACGTTCAGTTATAGCTCCATTTTCCGATAAGATGATGATGTATTGCACAAGTCTGTTTTGTAGCTTTGCGATCGGAGGAAACTCAGTAGGAACCTCCTTTAGCTTAAGGAATGATTTATCAGCAAAAATCACGACGATCATGAAGGATGTCTTCGAATATGCCCATGAAGGTGCAAGAGTCATGATTAAGCATGGGTGGATGGAAGAACCTCCACAGATGGAGAATCGAGATGAGTTGAGAAAATAAAGAAGTGATCTTCAAGTGACCTAGCGGAGGTCCTGGAGATCATTTTTTACGTTTACAAAATACAGCTTTTAACAAAAATCTATTACTTCTTTTCAATCTATCCGAATTCATTTATACTATTCAAAAGGAGGTGAACGATAACATGGAACAAGAAACTATACTGAAAGAAATTTTACATGTATTAAGATCCCATTCAGATCAGGTTAACAAGAGATTTAAAGAGATGGATGATAGGTTTGAAAAGAAATTCGAACAATTGGATGATAAGTTTGAGAGAAAATTTCAACAGATGGATGATAAATTCGAGAAGAGATTTGTTCAAATGGAGCAAAAGTTCGAGAAGAAGTTTGACCATATGGACAAGCGTTTCGATCGACTTGAACAAAAAGTTGATGGAATACGCATAGATTTAACAGATACACAAAAAACTACAAATTTCTTATTATCTAAAGTAGCCCAACATGAGGAAAAACTTCTACAACTTTCCGAGCAGCAAACCTAATTCCTCGCGCTGCATAAACCCTAAAACCAATAACACCTCCACACCAAAAACAGGATGGAGGTGTTATTTTTGTACATTTGGGGTCTGACCCCAAGTTGCGTGTCACTCAGGGTCTGACCCCAAATCACACAGAAACTCTCCCCTTTCCTTTTGCTTTCTTAACTGTAACCTCACTTATTAGGGTGGATCCTAATATACAAATTCCACCTATAATTTGAATAATACTCATACTTTCATGCAAAATGATCGCAGCCATGATTACAGCGGAGATCGGATCAATGTAACTAAATACTCCAATAGTTTGTCCCTTTAATTTTTTCATTGCTGAGAAGTACAATAAATAAGCAACTCCAGTATGAATGATCCCTAGGATAACGATCAAGATAAGTGACTGCATATCCAATTCAGCGTAATACATGCTCTCGGTCAATCCTACATAAGGAAACAATACAATTGAGGCAATTGATAGCTGCATGACTGTTGTCTCAAAATCCGATAAATTTTTAATAAATTTATTCATTAAAATAACACTCGCATAAAATGCTGCAGCTAATAATCCGTAACCTATACCAACTGGATGATTATAGGATCCACTACCCAACCCTGTATCGGGTTGGACAACCAAAAATAACCCGGTAACGGCTATGATAATGCTGAGTCCTTTCTTCCATGACAAGCTTTCCTTCAGTAACAAAGGTGCCAAGACCATGACAAAAACAGGTGCAAAGTAGTAGCTAAGCGTAGCATTCGAAATGGTCGTATACTGATACGATTCAAATAAGAATATCCAGTTAAATCCCAATGCAGACCCAGATAAAACTAGCATCAATAGATTTCGCTTCGTAGTTTTAAGATTAAATCTCTGCTTCACAAAAAAACTAGCACTAATTAAAAAAATGCTTCCAATAGCTCCTCTAAAAAGAGCGATCTCACTGGAAGAAAGATCAATATTCCTCACAAACAACCCAATACTCCCAAAAATAAGCATTACTAAAATAAACGTAGCCTTAGCCCTCACGTATCGCTCCCCCTCGATTTGGGGTCAGGTCCCTTGTCCCAAATAATAAAACAGAGGGTCTGACCCCAATGTCCCAAAAATGATAGTTATTATTATCTCATGTTCAGTTGAGAAAAGAAATTCTTCTGATTTTAGGATTGAATATCTCCTGTTAGAACAAAATAAGGATGAGGTTCTAGCATGATTAGGAGGTTAAAACAATGCCTGAAAAAGATTTCGAACAAATTTACAATGAGTACCGAAACCAGAGTGAAGTCCAAGCTAATGATCATCAAGAAGAAACCAATGGTAAGGAAGAAATTGTTGCAGTTAGAAAAAATGACGATGGAGATATCATCGCTTTTAAAACCAATTCTGGACGAGAGCTAGATTATGTTACAGCGTTGGAAGAAGCAAAGACTGGAAATATTGCACATATTGATGTATTTCATAAATATGGACGGGATATCATACGAAGTGAACCAGATGGAATCAAGGAGAATAATTTGGATAATTTACCAGAATTTTAGTGATCTAGGGTCAGGTTCGTTGTCCCAGGTGAAGGTGTTGGTTGGGACAGCCTGTCCCTCTCATCTCTCAACAAACTAGTTTCAGGAGGAAATATGATGCATCAACCAAAAACCTACTGCAACAATGAGTACGATGAACTAAAAAAAGTAATATTATGTGAGCCCCAATACATGACTACCAGACAAGTAATACATGATTCAAGCCAGCAGTTTAATGATGTCAAAGGTCATGTCAACTTAGCGTTAAAGCAGCATCGTAAATTTGTTGATGCGTTAAACAGACACGGGATTGAACCAATTATGCTTCCGTATCATAAAGAATTTCCAGAACAAGTCTTCACACGAGATATTGGTTTTACGCTTGGTCAAACCCTTTTTGTAGCAGAGATGGCCCATGACGTACGAAAAGGCGAAGAAAATATTTTAAAGTTTTGGCTGAAGGATGAGGAGATTTCTTACTATAACTTAATCGGTGATAAAATTGAAGGTGGAGATGTGATTATTGACCGTGATACGATTTATATCGGAATTAGTAATCGGACTAACCAAGCTGCAATTGACCATATTCAAAGCTTATTAGGACAATACGACGTAAAAGCCATCCCATTTAAACAAAAATACTTACATTTAGACTGTGTGTTCAATATACTGTCACCTAAAGTTGCTATCATATATCCAGAAGCATTAACAAAAGAAGACATCCAATTATTTTCTTCACGATACGAACTTATTGAAGTATCCTATGAAGAGCAGCACGCTTTAGCAACCAATGTACTAAGCATTGGAAATAGAAAAGTTTTCAGTTTGCCGATGAATAAAGACGTAAACAACCAAATGTGTAATAAAGGATTTGAAGTCATTGAAGTGGATATTTCAGAAATTGTTAAATCAGGCGGCTCCTTTCGATGCTCCACCCTTCCACTGTTAAGAGCATAGCTACTTGGGGTCAGGTCTGTTGTCCCAGCCACGATACAATCCAGGGTCTGACCCCAAGTTACAGCCTAAACCACATCCAAAGTTACACATACTTGAAATCGAGTGAGGTACGATGCCCCACTCGATTAGTTCTAGATATCTCGTCCTTCTGCTCCTGGGTGTTGATTAGAAACTTTACGATTATTTGTTTTTGGATCTGTATTTTGGGCACGCTCTCCATGTCCAGGATAAATCGCCTTTTCCCTTTTCTGATTTTTAATGAATTTGTCAAAGTCTTGGTTTACCATTACTGACCCTCCTCGTTCATTAAAATACCCATTCATTCATTGCTCTATCCAACCACTCACCCATAAGATTGTTAAATAAGCCAGCCTGTTCGATTTGCAGGTAGTGACCCGCTCGATCTAATACAGCAAAAGAAGCTCTCGGATAATGATCTAGAAGTTGAAAGGCATCTTTGTAGCCGACAGTGGAGTCCTGTTTGCCTAAGATAAAGACACTTGGTTTGTCAAAAATCCCTTCATCAACATCAAAACTTAAGCTATAGTTTTGCACAATTTTTCCAAGAAATCCTTCATCTGCGATATTCAATCCTTTGTAAATTTCATCTCGAAATCGGTTCCAATTCTGCTCGTCCAACACAACACTTTCTGAACGAAACGCCTGTTTTTCCTTCTCAGTTAATCGATTCATCAAGTCATCATCTCTATGTAAAATTGTCTTGGTTGGAAGTGCCCTCTCCTGCTTCTTAGGTTTTATGACCGGACAAAGAAGGGCCAGTCCCCCAATATGTTCCGGTTGCTTCGCAATTACTCCACGAGCTAAATAGCCGCCATAGGATTCTCCAGCAAGCAAAAAGGGGTGATTCGGTATCATTTTTTGAATAAAATCTAACACTGTTTCCAACATATCATCTGCATGCTGAATCTCTCCGTAATCCTTCGTCTTCCCCATACCTGGTAGATCAAAGTATATCCTTCTGACACCAGAGTTTTCATCAAAAATCGGCTCCATACATCCCTTCATGAGTCGGTGGTCTATCCCAAACCCATGAATCATCACCATTGGAATCCCTTCACCGATAGCCTCATAATATATAGATGCTTTGTTTACTTCACAAAATGGCATACAATAATCCTCCTATCTATTATTAGAGTACACAATGCTATCCATAAATAACAACATTTTTGAGTCCGTGCCATATGGGGTACATGCAATTCGGGGTCTGACTCCAAATGACATCCCAAATCATATACATCTTGCAACATTTTCCCATTTCATTCCGTCTTACATGAAAGGTATAATGTTAAATTTGTGTGAATAGAAAATAGACAAAGGGGTGTCAAGATGAGAAAAATCCTATTTTTAATCGTACTTAGTATTAGCATTTTTGTTGTTGCCTGCAGCAATGATTCAGGTGAGAGTGAAGCAATTAGTGATATGGAAGTTATTCATGAAGAAGAGAAAAGCAGTTTTTCCAATTCAGTGGGAAATGATAGTAGTAGTGACAAAGCGGACGAAGCAGAGGAAGCGCAAGATGAAGAAGCCACATCCACCGATGGGCTGGATGGTCAAGTTGATCGAAAAATCATCTATACAGCCAACCTAACTATCGAAGTAAAGGATTATCAACAAACACTAGATCAGATTCAGACTCAAGTATCCGATCGCGGTGGATATATAGTGGAATCCAATTCACACGGAGGACAAGGGGATGAAATGACAAGTGGATATATAACCGTACGAATTCCGCAGGATCTCTTTCATGAATTTGTACGCCTAGTAGAAGAAGGTAGCAATAAAGTATTGGAAAGTTCGACATCTGGCCAAGATGTGACAGAAGAATATGTTGATTTGGAATCACGCTTGAAGTCCAAACGAGTAGTAGAAGAGCGTTTGCTATCCTTCATGGAACAGGCAGAAAAAACAGAAGACCTGTTAACCATCTCGAATGATTTAGCAACTGTTCAAGAAGACATTGAAGAAATAATGGGTCGGATGAAATACCTAGAAAACAAATCTGACCTAGCAACTGTTACGATTCATATCCAAGAAAATAATGTGACTTTATCAAGCATGGATGAAGATAATTTAGACACATGGGATCGCACGAAGCAACAATTCTTAAAAAGTATCAATATGCTTCTATCGTTCTTTTCTAGCCTAGTTGTCCTCCTGATTGGAAATCTACCAGTGCTTCTATTGCTGGCGGTTATTGGGCTGGTTCTTTACTGGATTATTAGGAAGAAAATGAAGAACAACCATAGTGACTTATAACTCACTTTCATTTTCAATCCAAAAAAAGGTGCCACTCTCAACTGATGAGACTGGCACCATCTTTTCACGCAACTTTTTCTAGAATTACTTTCATAAACTTCTCCGGTTCATCTACTCGAATAGCAATCCGACTATATTTCCTCTTCACGCCCAAAAACAGCGCTGCGTATGTAGGTTGTTTTAGTTGAAGAATAACCGTATACTGTAGCTTTTCTAGATCTTTTGCGATGAATTCTATCGTTTCCTTTGTTGGCTTCTCTCCCAACACTTGTGGATCATCTATTAACTTTTCCACATTAGACCATTCAATTTCCATACGTTTCATGAACCCCAAGGAAATATATAGCTTTTTGTCAGTTACAAGAACAGGATTTAATCGTACTGCTTGGATATCTCCTACTAATAGGATTACAGAATAGATATTTAATATCAATAAAATGTACGAAAGAATTGGCGACCAATGATGTAGCCACCAGTGAATACCAATTGTCTCAATAATAATTGCATGAATTAGCATTACTTGAAAAGCTATAAAACTCGTTTTTCGATGTAATGTAAATGTGGAATCATCCAAGCGAGGCTGTTTTTTCCAACAAGCAAAGGCAAAATACAACATCAGCATCCCAGAGCAAATAACCTGGATTACTGGTGAGTGCTTCACATTCGCAGCTACTGCATGATGAAATGAAAATATAACCGGTAATGTACTTTGCTTCACGGTTTGAATAATACGTGGCAGATATTTTACTAGAGAAACAATGATAAATAACTCTACTGCCACAAGTAATCCTTCAATGGCGAACCCTACCCATGTAATCGTCGCAAAAGGTTCTAGGTATTGCATCGGTATAAGAAACCGCATCAGAATTAGACCTGCAGCCATCGTCATTAAAATATACTTCCAGCTCCACTTTCTCATCCAGGTAACATAAAGGATAGGAGATATAATCGCTAAATCAATCATAGACCCAATGACAACTCCATTAGAATCCTGAGGAATGATACGGACCCCAAACGTTGTATGGTATAACACGACATTAGAACCAACCACTGCAAATAGAAATAATAGCCAACCATGATGCAGAAGCTCCCGCTTAAGAACCATAAATTTTCTCCCCTCACCACCATCGAATGATGTTAAAACCATGTAGATAAAATTCTCTATTTAAATTTTACCATAATTAGCCATGAATCTAATCAAGTAATTATGATTTTCTCTAAAATCGCTGTCTACAGTTTCTATCAGATAATTCCACACTAGACATTATCTACAACTGCACTAAAGAGTTGATAAGTAACATAACTTCCTAATAAATCGTTTAAAATAGACTATTGAGACATGTAATACTGCACAATTTCTCTTAATTTGTCCTGGTAAAGGGTAGCAGCCTGAACAAGCATACGGATCTGACATAGTATAATCTTGAGTTTCAATACTAGAAAAATCTGGTAGAGAAACAATTTTCATTTGCAAAGGAGCCAATCAATAATCTAATTATAAATGGTAGTTTTGAAACTGGTGACTTTACAGCTTGGGAAACAATCAACGCAAATGTTATTACTGAATATGCTCATTCTGGAAATTATTCAGCTCGACTTGCTAATAGTTCATTTACCGCTTCTGTATCACAAATTGTACCAGCAGAACCAGATACAGGCTATGAGTTATTAGTTTCTCTTGCTAAAAGTAACCTTCAACAAAGTCCAATAATAAATCTCCAAGTACTATTTTTAAATGATATGAACAATGTTCTCGCAGTGGGACTAGAAACGGAGATTGAATATGGTAGTATTTCTGTAGTTTTGGATGATACATGGTTAGAAATATACCAAACAACAGAAATTTCCCCTGCTGGAACCACTCAAGCGCAAGTTATAATTAGTAAGCCTGTAAGTGCATTGACTGCTCCGTTTGTATATATAGACGATATCGCTTTATTGGAAGCAGGTGGTACAGGATCACCTGGACCTACAGGCGCCACCGGGCCTACTGGAGCAACGGGACCTCGGTCGTTACCGGCCCTACAGGGGCTACTGGAACGGGTGGAGGAATAATTACGTTCGCTACAGGTAATACTGTGACACTTGCCTCAAACGCTACTGGGGAATCATCAACCATTTTGGTTTCTGGATTTGGTAATTTTAGCCCTGCTATTTCTATAACAGACGGAAGTACTTTTAGTTTTCCTGCAGGAGATGCATATTCATTTATTATGCCATTTGATAGCATTATCGAAAGCATTTATATGAGTGTAACAAACCTAGCATTTACTCCACCAGCAGGACAAGAGATTTTTCCTTATGTAGCTCTAGCAACAGCACCTTCAGGTAGTAATACTTTCACTTTGATTCCAGAAACTCAAACATTTGTCGATACGCCATATGTTGGAGGTACATCCTATCCAGCCAATACAATCCTATCGGGTTCACTACCTGGTATTGATGTACCCATTTCCGAAGGTACAAGAATTGCTATCGTTTGCGGATTTGAAACTACAGGTTCTCCGTTAGCAGACACCTATTTATTTTATTAAACAGGAGGTATTTCCTTAAGCTAATAAAAAAGCAAGGATATACTTTGCTAAAGCTGTAGTTGATTATTCATAACCAGCAAAAAAATCCACTTATATTTAAAGTATTAGCAAATATATTAATACTAAAAGGCTCGGTCAAATCCGAGCCTTTTTTTCCCTTTACTGAAAGTTAAAAGTTGTTCCCAAGTTATATGGACTTTTCATTTAGAAAACTTGCCTTATGCAAAATTGCACTTATGATGGATAGGAAAATTTATTCTTTCCTACCTGCCACCCAGGAAGTAAATACCTTCTCCCATTACAATATCTCACCTAACATAATAATAATGCCACCTTAAAAACGGAAAAATTAGTATATAAAAAATAGATGAATACCACAAATTCCAACCAGTATATGTTATATAGTCAAAATACACAGCTGTCCACTCAAAGAAAATAGTAAATGCTGTCCAGAGTACCCAATACGCGATAAAACGGGAAAAACTATCCGGCATATAATTTAGAAATAGAATTCCAAATATAGGAGCTGTAAGAAACTTAATCAACATTACCCCAAAATCAAACTGTCTATCTCCTGCAAAATAATATAACTCCATAATATTCCACAGAATTAAATCAGCTACTAGTTCGATACAAATAATCGTAACCCAAACATTGTAGATAGTGCGCCGTTCCATATGTTTGGTTATCACCAAATAAACCAATAAAATGATTCCAGTAATAACATACATGTAAATCATAAGGCTACCCCTTCCCTATTTACACTTCAATTCTAGCAACTCCCAATGCAAGGTGATCCCATAGTATTTTTTCCACCTTTTCCGCTTGTTCTTTAGGACACTCAATCACTAAAACCACTTCTGATTTTTTACCTCTTAATATTCTTTTTCTTTTATGGAGAACTTTATAAATAAACAAATCAATAAGAAAACCGACAAGGAATCCAATCGTACCTGCAATCAGCCCCCAATAGATCGGTCCCCATTCCAACACAAACCCAATGCTCGTGCCAATGACCGAAAATGCCACTGCGATAGCTGCTCCTTTATCAAACAAGCTGATACCGTCTGAACGGTGAAGCGTATCAAACAATTTTCGTTCCTCTGTGCGATTATTCATTGGAACAGCCATAATTTGATGTTGATCAATTCCTATTTCTTTTAAAACGGAAAGGACTAGCTCCAAATAGGAGGAATGTTCAAAAGTGGAAAAAATTTGCATGTTAATTCACCTCATGATGAGCAGGGATTTTCACACGGTATTGTTGGTAATTCTTTTTCAAAAACTTCCTCTGTTCGCTTTCAAATAACTTATTATTTTCTACCGTATTGACATAAGAGTCGTATACAGCAAATCCATATATGGAAGGTAAAAAGAGTAACCAAAAAGGATCTAAGGCTTCTGTCGCTAGATTAATCTGCCCTAAAAAAAGATGGTGAACAGCTTTAAGAAGCCCTGAAAAATAAACATATATAATAAACCACGATGTCACGAAAATAGCCGTTATAATTCGATGAATATACAGTTGCCCTAACCCAGGCGTTAGTAGCGACCAAATGACTGCCATAAACGGTCTTCGTTTGTCAAGGTAATTAATTTCCATCCCTGTAATATTAAAAGAAGTATAATCAGCATTTTCCCGTTCGGCCAGTAAGTATACTTTATTCAAATCGACAGATGTTCGATAACTATCCCATATCGCGTATATATAAACTGGCAGATATAACAGTAACCACCTAGGATCTAATACACTCTTCGCCATTTCTATATTTCCTGTAAAGGAATAGAAAATACCGAGATTTAAGTTTGACATTATATTAATAAACATTTCCCATAGGAACAAAGCAAATCCCCTGAGGTATTTGGACAAAAGGAGATGTCCAAACCCCGGAAACGCTGCAGACCACCAAGCAATAATATACGGATTACGTAAATGTAATTGCGTCGTTCCAAGCGTGCTTACATACGCCTTAAAACGACGTTCTTGGTTTGTTGATGAATAATTCTTCATGATTGTCTCTCCTACAGAAGTCAAATGATAACCTTCAATTAGTCTGCTATATTCTGCTAAAAAATATCCAAATCCCCCATATTTTCACTAGAAAACTCGGCATTCACCAAGCCTTTATGGTGAATGCCGAGTTGCACTTACGCAAAATCGGTCTGCCCAAAAAAAGCAACCGCTTTTGCTATAGCGATTACTTCTAGCGTCATTTATTCGATTTAATTATTTCCACTTTCATCATAATCCGGAGAAACAGCCCTGCGAATAAATAGCGCAACAACAAAAGCAATACAAGCGAGTGTTAACGCAAACCAATAAGCATGATGAACACCTAATGTCATCGCTTCATTCATAGTTTCTTGCGTAATTGGACCAGATACTTCTTGTAAATATGAATTTTCACCGTGTGTCATAATACTTACAAACACAGATACCCCTAATGCACCTGCGACAGGCTGCAATGTATTCGAGATCGCTGTTCCATGTGGATATAAACGTTTCGGCAATTCATTTAATGCATTGGTTTGAGACGGCATCATAATTGCAGATATAGACACCATCAATAAGATATAAACAAGGATGAACGCCCAAATTGGTACAGAAGGGGAAATATTGCTAAAGAAGATCATCACTCCAATGATCACAATCGTTCCCGGAATAATCAGCTTCCTAGGTCCAAATTTATCAAACAACGTCCCCATCACCGGTGACATCATTCCATTTAAGATCGCTCCAGGTAACAGCAATAACCCTGTCAGTTTAGCCGAATAGCCAAGTGGTCCTTGTAAGTACATAGGCATGACAATCTCAGAGGCAAACATGGCCATGATAACTATAACAAATATAATAATTCCTCTTGTGTAATTTTTATATTTGAACACACGGACATCTAATAATGGTTCCTCTAGCTTCAATTGGCGGATAACAAATAACACCAAGCTCAGCAAACTGACCGCAATGATCATGATGATATTCGTAGAGAAAAGTCCTGCCGATTCATGTCCTGCACTACTAAACCCGTAAACGATCCCACCAATCCCAATTGATGAAAATACTATAGAAATCACATCTACTTTCGGACGTGTCACTTCCCCTACATTCTCTAAGTATTTCCACGCAAATAAAATAGAAAATAATGCAAACGGGATAACCAAAATAAATAACCAACGCCAGCCTAATAAGTCAACAATAACTCCAGACAATGTTGGTCCAATTGCAGGAGCAAACATGATCACTAATCCAAACGTTCCCATAATCTTCCCGCGAACCTCAGGTCGATACAGTAATAATAAGGTATTCATAATGACTGGAATCAATAGTCCCGTGCCAACTGCCTGAATCATTCGTCCAACCAATAACATAGGAAAATTAATCGCACATGCAGCAATCGTTGTTCCAATTAAAAAAATCGTCATTACACTAATAAACATTCTTCGTGTTGTAAACCACTGAATTAATAAGGCAGAGATCGGCATTAAAACACCCATCACTAACATGAACCCTGTCGCCATCCATTGTACCGTTGGTCGCCCTACATCAAACACGTTCATTAACTCGGTTAAAGCTATATTCAATAACGTTTCATTCAGTATGGCAAAAAACGCACCAATCATGAACGTTATTAATATCAACTTAGAATTTATTTTTACTTCCATCTGTATTCCTCCAACCTACTTAACCTGTAGTATTACTACTGAAGTCAACAGTATACCTCAATTAAGAAGCTCTGTCATGTTAATAATTTGTAAATAATCATGTCAGGTGATTGATTGGAATTTTCAACAAAAAAGAAGCCCCAAATCTATTAACGGCTTCTTTTAAACGTAACTGGTATGGAATTAACAGCAACATCTTCACATCATCATAAAAATTCACCATTATAGGGCTTCTCCCTCCTTGACAGAAAGTGACTGGCAACAGTAACTAGACCATGGATGAATAAAAACAACCCCCATAATGCTGTAACACCATTTAACTGCTGACTATCATATAGTTGAACATATTGTGTTAGTAGATTTAGGTTAACCACCACCCATTCCCCACCAGGATTCAGGTTAAAAATATGCCAACCAGTATAGCCATCAAATAGTAAGAAAGCAAGTTGAGCAACAACGAAAATGATAATATGGATAATCAAGCCACGAAATGTTTTCCTTATCTTCAATTTATTTACTTTTTTTCTGGTTCTTTAGACATTTCATTTCCCCCTCCCAATTTATCTCGTTTTCCCTTTTTATATGGTCTATAAAAGAAGCGATAGCCTTTTTACTCTTTAAGGTAATAATAACTTTTTTAGAACCGACTGATTGAAGTGACTGAAATCGTTTGTCCATGTTTTTCTTTCGAGGATAATAAGTCGTATAGATAAATTTAATAAAGTCCCAATCTAGTTTTTCCTTACACCCTTTTCCCATATCAGGTCGTGTCTTTCCTATGTTCCTTAACCATCTCTTTACAACACGAAACATACAAATGTAGAGTGGTAGTTCTAAATAAATAATCGTATCCGCATGTTTAGCGCGAATCTCAAGTGTACTGCTGTAATTTCCTTCAATAATCCATTGACGCTGATTGACAATTTCTTGCTGCGCGTTAGAAAATTCCTCTAATGATGCTTCGATCCAGTTCGGCTTCCAATAAAAAGCATCTAAATGATAAACATTTAAATGTAAGGCAGCTCCTAATTTCCGTGCAAATGTTGACTTCCCTACACCAGCAGAAACCCCCAATACCATAATTCGTTCCACACCGTCACCCTCTTAACCGTATTTTTACCACATGCTCTGCAATAGAATCAATTTTACAGTAATCATAACATGATTACTAATATTCAGAAAAGTGAAGAGGAATAGACCCATTCTCCTATCAGATAAGGAAAATCCATTTCACGAATCCCCCCTTTCATTTGTCAAGTTGTTTATACAAATTTCAAAAAATGTTAAATTAAATTTGACAAATTTGTGTACGGATTGAATAATATACTATAAGGAGGATTGATGATCATGCAATCTAATCCACGGATCTTACATGTAACGAAGTATGTTTGTGTACCAATATTAGTAGTTGGAGTTATTTTATTTTTCTATGGATTTGTAAACGATTTCGCCAACATAGTTGGAATTGGCTACGGTACCATTATGGGTGGAGTGTTTATTTTTATTATGGGATTATTTTTAGTAGCAACTGAAGAGGTATTGGAACGGAATAAGAACGAAAATAACTCGTAACGAAACCGGAATGAGGGGCCACTAAATCAGCTCGACAGACCCTACCTCTAAAAGGAAAATTTCCAAGACTACAAAACTGAAACTAGGTTGTTTAAATCAAAAAAATCCGTACTATCCTTCGAAATTCTAAAGTAGAATTTGAATTAGTACGGATTTCTTCTGTCTAATCTAAAATGAATATTCACAACAACATTAGAAGTGAATCCTCGTTCCGTTATTTTACTCAATTGCGCTTATTAAAGGGACCGCCAAAACAGTCGGCATGAATCTTCGTTCCGTTATTAGTATTAATTTTTACATATACCCCCACACCATTGCCAATAAAGAACCAAATACGGTAAACAATGCAATAATAATCCCGTACAGTGTACTAGTATAAATAGCACTTTTATCTTCGCTTTCTCCAGCATGCATAAATACGACTAACTGAACGGTAGCTTGAACGAATGCTGTTATGAGAAGAATGGTCATCCCTAACTCAAATGACAGATCCATGAAATACACGCTAAGTGCAATAACCGTAAGCAGCAAGGAGAATATAAAGCCATTTACTTGTTTCAAAGGAAATAATTCTTTCATATTACATCATTCCTTTCAAATAAACGAAGCTGAAGATAAAGATCCAAACCACGTCTAGAAAGTGCCAATACAATGAGAAAATAAATGATTTATTTGCCGTTTCTGGAGTTAATCCACGCTTTCTGATTTGCAGGATAATGAATAATCCCCAGAAAAGCCCAAACGTGACGTGTGCACCATGTGTTCCTAATGTGGTTAACAGGATGGCAGTAAACGCACTTGTCTGAAGTGTTGCACCCACGTGATAGTAATGGGTAAATTCATATATTTCAATGCCAAGGAATGCAGCTCCAAGCAGTAGCGTAATGCCTAAGAACACAAGCATCGCTTTGGTACGTTGGATACGCATCGCATGAATGGCAAGCCCAATCGTAAAACTACTTGTCAACAGGATAAACGTTTCGAATAAAACAGGTGTGATCCCAAAAATTTCTGCTCCTGCTGGGCCACTTCCGATTCGATCCTCATAAACAAAATAAGAAGTAAATAAGGTTGCAAAAAGCATAATTTCTGCACCAAGGAATATCCAGAACCCAAGGATATTCATCTTATTTTGTTCGGTGCTATATTCAAGAGGCTGCGAGTGATCTATCTTCATTTCTTAGCACCTCCAAATTTTTCTTCTGTCTCTTTTACTTCCTTCACTGGGATATGATATCCATCGTCTTTCTCAAACGAACGGTAAGCCATACAAGCTAAAATACCTATGCCTGAAAGGATGACACCAGCCCAAATAAAGAAGACAAATGAGAAACCAAAGATAAAGAATAATCCGGCCATAATAATTGGTAATCCACTATTATTTGGCATATGAATATCTTTTAAATCATCCTTAAATAACTGATATCCATGTTTCTTGGAATCCCAGAACGCCTGTGATGAATCAACTTGCGGTGTAATTGCAAAGTTATACTCTGGAACAGGGTTATGTGTTGCCCATTCCAACGTACGTGCGTTCCATGGATCATCTCCAACATTTCGAGGAGCATGACGAAAGCTATAATATACGTTATATACAATTAGGACAAAACCGATAGCCATAATTCCAGCACCTAGGAACGACAGCATATTTAACGGACCAAACCCAGTTGCTTCCGAATACGTGTACATACGACGAGCCTGACCATCTAAACCAGTGATATACATTGGGAAGAATGCTAAACAAAATCCGATGGCAAGATTCCAAAATGCCCATTTTCCGATCCGTTCATTAAGCATAAACCCGAACATTTTTGGCCACCAGTAGGTAAGTCCAGCTAACATAGCAAAGACAACTCCTGGAATAATTACGTTGTGGAAGTGAGCTACCAAGAACATTGTATTATGGTATTGGTAGTCCGCACTCGCCATAGCAAGCATAACCCCAGTAACCCCACCAATCGTAAATAGTGGAATAAACGCTACGGAGTAGAGCATTGGAACGGTAAACGTAATCTTCCCTTTCCACATCGTCAGAAGCCAGTTAAAGATTTTTATCCCCGTCGGCACAGCAATAGCCATTGTCGTAATGGAGAAAATACTATTTGTTAGTGCCCCGTGTCCCATGGTAAAGAAATGGTGTACCCACACTAAGAAGGATAACAGCGATATGATGGCCATCGAACTCACCATCGAATTGTATCCATACAAATTACGTCGTGAGAAGGTAGAAATAATCTCACTGTATATACCAAATGCCGGTAAAATTAAAATGTACACTTCCGGATGGCCCCAAACCCAAAATAGGTTGGCCCACATCATGTCCATCCCACCATTTACAGATGTAAAGAAGTTCGTTCCAAACTGACGGTCGAATGTCCCCATTAGAAGTGCAATCGTTAAGACAGGAAAAGCAAATACAATAATAATGTTTGTGATCAGAGCAGACCATGTAAACATTGGCATTTTCATTAATTTCATGCCTGGTGCTCTCATTTTAAGGATGGTAACAATAAAGTTAATCCCAGTCATTAGCGTACCGATCCCAGAAATCTGTAATGCCCAATTATAGTAGTTGACGCCTACAGAGGTACTAAAATCAGTACTTGCCAGTGGATAATAATTCGTCCATCCTGCATCAGGTGATCCACCAATAACAAAGGAAATATTAAAAAGCATTGCCCCGGCAAAATATAACCAGAAGCTAATCGCGTTCAAGCGTGGAAATGCTACATCCCGTGCTCCAATTTGAAGCGGAACGACAAAGTTCATTAATCCAATAACAAACGCCATTGCCATAAAGAATATCATGACAACCCCGTGCGTTGTAAAAACTTCATTATAATGCTGCGCATCTAAAAACGCGTTATCTGGAACCGAGGTTTGCAAACGCATCATAACGGCGTCTGCACCACCACGGAAAAGCATCAGCAAAGCAGAAATGATATACATAATTCCGATTCGCTTGTGATCAACGGTTGTTAACCATTCCCGCCATAGATATCCCCACTTTTTGAAATACGTAATACCTAAGATAATTGCCATGACGGTAAGACCAATCGCAACCATTGATGCATAAATCAATGGACTGGGATGTGGCACGGCGAATCTATCAAAAAATTCCATGTTCCTTACTCCTTTCGAGGTACCGTAATTTAGTCAATCTAGTTGTCTCAAACTCGACCTTATTCGTGACTGTCATGATTATCATGCTCCCCATGATCATGATGTTCATGATCTTCATGGTCGGAATATTCGTGCTCCATATGGGATGGTGATTCGGATTCACTTGGTCCATGATTGTGTCCACCATGTTCTCCCTCAGGAGGTGGTAAGAAATCTAAATGTGTTCCTGTAAATGTCATTTGCCCAAGATGTCCTGGTTCTAATAATCTATCAAACTCATCTTCTGTGAGAGGTTCTGCAGTAGCATGGATCTCATCTATCCATGTATCAAATTCCTCTTGTGACATGGCAGTAACATTGAATATGTTTTCGGCAAACCCCTCCCCGCTGAAGTTTGCATTACGTCCCATATATTCTCCAGGCACTTCCGCTGCTAGATGTAAGGTAGTTACCATATCAGCCATGGCGTATTTTTGCCCAGCAAGCTGTGGTACCCAAAAACTAGTAATCGGTCCAAATGAATAGAGCTTAAACTCGACCGGACGATCCGTCGGTATAAATACATAGTTTACTGTTTCAATGTCTTCTTCCGGATAACTGAAATGCCACTTCCAGTTTGAAGATGAAGCATAAATCACTAGTGGTTCCTGGTCCTCATATCCTTTAGGCACTGATTCAACTTCATACGTTGATTTCACCGATACAACAGAAAGGAAAATGATGATTAACACAGGGATCCCAACGATAATTCCTTCCACAATATGATTTCCTTCAATGTGTGGAGGTTCATAATCTTCACTTTGCTTCGAAGCTCGATACTTAAATAAAATAATCACTAAAAGTGTAAAAACAACAATGACAATAACTGCCATGGTTGCGATGGATAGCCAAATAACATTTGCTGTCGTCTCCGCTTGTGGACCTTTTGGATCCAAAACGAGAACCGGTTCACAACCTATTAGCACTGTGGATATAGTGAAAACTAGCGATAACAATGCCCATTTGAATTTCATGTCGTTACTCCTCTCCAAAAGTTGCCTATATATACTGTTCTTCTAAATTATTTCTATCTTGATTTTTATATACTATTATTCTCACAGGAGAAAAACAATAGTTTGAGAAATATTTCACAAATTCTTCAATAAGGTGTGTATATTTTATGGACGTATAGTAAAAATTTACACAATAGTTGTGAAGAGTGGATCGATTTTGTGGGATGGTGGATCGACTTTAGTGGGTTGTAGATCAATTTTGGTGGGTGGTGGATCGACTTTGGTGGGGAGTGGATCAACTTTTGGTGGGGATTCATGAAGAAAAACACTTCCATGTTTGTTCACTCTAATGAACTGGAAGTGTTTTTATAAGAGTTCAGGGAAACTGTGGGCAAAATCACATATTGTTCAACAAACTATTCCCAATCTATCTCAATCTCTTCTAGCATTCTATAAAGATCATTGTCACCTACAACTTTATAATCTTCAAAATCAATGCTCAAATAATCCTCATATACTGCGATGTAATAAAACTCGCTTTCCCTAATATATAAACCATAGTGACTATCCCGTTTGTCAAAACCAAACAAGCTATTTCTAACTTCAACCTGAGACAGTTCAGAAAGTATTTCATCAATCAGTTTCTTATCTTCCAAGTATGTTTTACGGCTATACATCATTTCCTCTTCTTTCCAAGCATCATTTTCTATTTCCAATTGTTCGATAAGCTCAGGGTTAAACGTTTCATAATCTTGTAGGACATCATCAACCGTTTTTGTTGGTAAGGTGAATATCATAAAACCCACCAAAATGACTAAAGAGGCTGTCATCCAGACCAAACTAATCATATAATCATTCTCTTCGCGTTCATGTTTATACTCCATATAAGCACTAAACCCATTTTGAATGATGATCAGAATAATACATATTAAGATATAGTTCTCCGCAGCATAAGAAAAAACAAATGCTCCGATTACGCTCAAGGCAATAAAAAGTATGAGTATTCGATTTACCCATTTGTGGGTGTTGTTTATTGGTGGGTACCGATGACCAGTGTCGTACGTATATTTATTTCTTATGTAACGAGCCATAATAGATGTAACGATAAAAACTAGCAAAATAAAAAGGAGAAGAAAATCAAACATCTAGTAACCCCCTTAGAAATACGTCCAATAGTTTAGTTGATAATCTTTTAGAAAGCGGTATCATTCCACCTTGTAATTCCTTTTCACATTTAGTACATTCATGAACTGGGGTCAAAATCTTTCAGTTACTAACTTTATAACCTAACACTTATCATTTAATTTCTGATGATCATAACAATATATCTTGCCGTTAAACTTTTTATTAGATAAACAATATATAGCAACCTTTTGCGACACTGCTTGATTGCATACCACACATTTCGAATTATTTATTATTCCGTTATTAGTTTTCTTCTTTTCTTTAATTCTAGTAGTGTGAGCCTCTCTGGCTTTTGGATCGATAATGTTTGCTTTCATTAAAGCATTAAAAATTGCCAATTGATCTTTTTCCGTCAGTAATGGCTCTTTATGTTTCATTTTTAAAATAGATACTTTTCTATTTATAGATTCGATTAGGTAAATATCATAGATTACTAGTTCATCTGAATGGATATCTCTGAGTTCGAAGTCAATTTTTAACGTACAACGTTTGGTAAACGAGACAATGGATATAAACTTTTCGTGATATTTTTTATCGATATACTTTTTTAGTGCCTCTATGTGACCATAGTTTTGAATGATTGGACTCAACATCTTAAACTTTCCATTAACAAGCCACGTTTTTCGATCCTTTCCGCCATAAATTGTTCCCTGATAATTCTTTGTTTCAATTCCAAAAATACCATATGGAGTAATTACAAGATGGTCTATTTGAGAGTAACTAGATATAGACTTTGGATTTTCGATCATTATGTCGTTTAGGTATCTGTACTCTTTTGGGAGTTGAGAGAGTTGGATATCTATTTTATATTCTCCAATTTCTCCTTTTCTGGCTGCGACTTTTGGGTTGTCATGTTTCTTCTTGTAACTATCAATATATTGATTATTCTTAGACGCTTTTTCCTTTTTCTTAAATAAGTTAAACAGCATGAATTTTCTCCTTATTTTTTCTCATTACTATTCAATAATAATATCGGTTCTAAATAGGAAAAACATAATAGTAATAGTGAAATCTAAGAAAATCATGTGTATAAGCTAATGACATGATCCAGTTCTATCAACCGATCTTGTGTTAACCAACAACAACATCCAATTTTATTCAAAATAATTTTCTTGAATAAAAGCTAAATAATGCCATGTTGTTGCACTTCCAGCTTCAATGTAAGACAATACTCTTTCTATGTCCTTATAATATATATTTTCACTTACATATGCGCTTTTTAGTTTCATTTCAACTATCACAATTATATTTCATACAGACACCTAAATAATTCTCTTCTGTCTTATCAGGATCTATAGTCGCTACAACTAAACCAATCCTTCTCCTTGTGTATAGTACTCCGTATAAATACGCACATTGTTACGAATGAGAAATTCTTCTCCTAGTCTTCTTCTCAAATGAAAATAAAAGCATTTTTCATTGAATCTTCTTTTAATAAACACTAAATATCAGAGTCCTGTTTAATGTCTTCCATCTCAACTTTTATATTGTTTTTATCTACTATTTCAATTTTGAATGATCATCCACTGAAACATTAGCACCTACTTGTTTTGTACCTTGTGCTAATAAATCGCAGTACTTAGTACTTTATATTACATATCTGATCCCCCTGCCTATTTTTACAACTTAAATCATTATCATTAACCTTCTTAATCCATTCTATTGCTTCTTCAATGGTATTAATACTTAATTTGTTTTTGGATATCCATTCCCCATCTTTATACAATCTAAAGTAACTTCCTTCTGGATTGATATCACCTATTACGTTCTTTCTACGACTCTTTGGATTTCTTGTGATACATTCACCATTAATACGTTCGCTTTTAAGATGTTTGTTGAGTATGATTTGTGGTATATCTGCAAGTCTTTCTAATAAAATCTTATTTTCCATTTATTTTGTACTCCCACTCTTAAATATTATTAGATCTATATACTATTCTCTTCAATCCATTTCAACAAAAATTCTCGATTATTCTCATACCATTGTGAACACAGATAATATTTCTTTCCAAAAATGGTTAATGGATCCTTATAGTATCTATTTCTGCCTTTAGAGTCTTGTTTTTGCACATCAAAATCCTTTGTTTCATCTATTTCTTTTAATAATGGAAAGTTTAATTTAAATACTTCCTTAGAGTATTCTAATGTTTGAAATAACTCAATTTGATTAATAGGAACCCGATTACTGACTAATACTCTTTTCAATTCTTCTTTTACAATGACACTAACTTTACGTTTATTTTTGATAGTATCTGACTTAACACTAACCTTTTCTGATTCATTAGTTTTTGCTGAACTAAGTCCAAATGATGGATTTATGCTTCTACTAACCGTATGCTTAATTTCATCTGATAAAATTTGACTCTTTCGCATCATGTTATGTAAGTTATCACAGTTCTTCCAATGCTCTTCCCAAGCCTCTTTACCTACAATTTCTTCAAAACTAACTTTTATAGGTTTGCTCCATCTCTCATACTCTTCAAGTCTAGTAATTATCAATTGTAACTGATCAACATTACGTGTTTTGGGAGATAACTGTGCATCCCCCATGATCCAGTCTTTCCAATATGAATTTCCTTTTGATTGATTACACTTCCCGCAAGAAGGCACTAAATTATTAATCTCAGAGATATATCCGGTTGGTCTTTTATTTTGAATCAGTGGCCTAAAGTGGTCCCATTCAGTATAGCTCCCACCACAATAAGCACATCGTATGAAATCAGACATTCCTAATATATTTAGCACTTCCATTATTTCCACTTCAGAAGGTTCAATACAAGGAATAACTCCATTAACAAATGCATTCGTAATACTAGATGTACGACCAGTTATTTTAACTGGTGTAGGCATTCTAAATACCAATGTTCCCTTCATTACTTTACTCCCCCTCATTATGAACAAAGATAAAGATTTGATTAGAGTATCTTTTCTATAAAGAACATTAACTTTGAATACTTCCGGATTGTATGCTAGCTACTCCTGTAAATGTTCTCTTTCTCTAAATCCTAACTCATTAAATGTTTTTTTGTTCTAGTTTAGAGATCCTGTTCTTATCCCTATCAATCAAAAACATAATGTTCCACTCCCAAATTTACTATTTTCATCTAACCAATAGTTCACTTACCACCCGAAACACCTTAGAAGGCTGCTCCCTCAATAACTTTAATGAAATTTCAGTATCAGTCTCTCCCCTAGTTATTACAACCTTCTCTTCTTTTTGATCGATCATAACTATCAAACCAAGCACTTCAAATTGAGATACTTTTTCAGCCAAATCAACACTCGCACTATCTAATTGAAGACTTGAACGCTTGGAGATTCTTCTTAACATTTTCCATATCTTCATTTCTTCGGGTGATTTCATAAAAAGTTCAGGAAGTTCAGTAGCTTCTTTTAAGTTATATAAGGTAGTCATCATATAATGCATAATCCCATACTTAACTGGCTTAATAGCTTTATCGAGTGACTTCCATAACTTAACTTCAAACACAACATACTTTCCAGTGCTACTAACAACGCTAAAATCATTACCGTTACTAAATTTTATTTCCTCGATTTCACCAAATAAGGAAACTCCATCTTGATTCCCGAATTCTTTCTTTGGAAGATACAGTCCAACATACTTAGCTTCCTGCCAGCCCGCTCTTAAATTTTCTAACGGGATAATAAATCTTTTGTTCTTCAGACTGTCTTGATAAGTGGCATCGTTTTCCACTTTTCCTATTAAAACCTTCTCTTCTAAAGAAGACTGCCACGTGTCTAATGTACCTTTTGGAAGAATCCCCTCTTCTTGCAATTCCTCTGGACTTTTCTCAATCAACCTTTCGATAAATTGCTCTACTAATCGTGTGCTATTTGGTAAGAAAGGAAATCCACCAATATTTACCTGGTCTATACTTTTATAAAAGTCATGCTCCTCATAACCCTCTTCATCAAACCAAGGAAATAAAACATACGCTCCAAATGAGTATCTTTCGTATGGCCCATTCTCTTTTTGAACCAATGCATCCCTATAGCGGTGCATCGTATTGATATCTTCTTCTAAAGGTCCGGGTTGTAGGTAATTTCGCTTATAATAGGTACCTTCCGCTGCAAAATCAATTCGGTACTTCGCATCAAAAATATAATGATAGGCGTGATTTTTACCATTTTTCTCGATACTTAGTATGGAATCAGGCTTTTGTGATACAGTAGGAAGTTTCCGGTTTGCCTTTTGAAAATGCAAGGTGACCTTCTCACTAGTAACTGGATGTTTAAATACTCTTTTAGCAGAAGCAGTTTCATCCAACCGCACAATTAGCCCGCTACGTTTTACCTTTATAATATCTTGACTGACCATTGGGTATTTTGCAGCTAGGATTTGTCCCAACTTTATAAATGTCCAATATTCATATAAGGTAGCAACATCTTTAACAGACATATTATAAAGTTGTCCATGAAGAATAAGTCCGCGAGATACTGTTAAATAAATTTTATAAACATCCCTATAACCTGGTGCCATCTGCATAACTAAGCTCATAACAGAACGATCAAGTTCATCCACTTGTCTCCAAATGGGGGACCTAATTTTCCCTTCAAGCTTTGTCCTCATCTGACTTATTTTTTGAAGGAGATCAGCATCATTTTCTTTTTTATAAGGATGATTTGGTGATTCGATCGTATCTAGTAGACCATCTAATTTATTCACTAACCGCTTCATCATATATTTAATAAATTGATTTTCTAACGTATTATAAGACAATTCCTTTTTCACATTAAGACCGTGTTCAGGCATCATCTTCTGCCCATTTATTGATAGTCCGTCTAAAACTTTTCGAAACAGTTGGGGTCGTTTCCTTAAATAGTTACGCCCTAAAGCATCTACTTTCTTCAGTTGATCTCCCCTCACCTTTTTATAGGTTTTGATTAATTGGTGGTGAGGTTGTCTCTCAATCACGTTGATCGAATTCATCAGACTGGTGAAATGATTATCAAATAAACGATAAAATTCTGACCACGTAGGTTGTGAAGTTATCGAAGTCGTCGCACCTAAATAAGTCTTTTTAATAAAATCGTACGCTAGATTGTATACTTCTTCGTTCACTTCTTCTAATAGCTTTTTGTAATCCTCTTTATAATTTAACTTAATGGGATAAATCTCCATCGTAACTTGAAGTAAAACAGTCTTATTTTCATCATGAATTTCAAAAGTCGAATATCCTACTTCATTTTGAAACTGAAGGTTTCCCATCAACACTTGGTGTGGGTGTGTGCCAACACTTGTAACAGCTTTACGTAAAGCCGGATGCTCATGATAGAAGGATAGCTTCTTATCACTTTTTGGTGTAATTACTAATTGATAGACTCGATTTTCAAAAAATATAGGAGCTACATGTAAATTACTTGTCAATTTTTCCTCTTTCAAATCATAGATTAATACCGATTGAACACCTTCTCCTGTTGCGGAAAACTCCATCGTTTCTTCTATTTCAATCATTTTATAGTTTTGTAAACCCTCATACCTATCGTGAAAAGGTTTACCCTTTATATATAAATGGAAATCGTTCGTTTCTATTTCTACTAATTCCGTATCCTCATTAACCGATCCAGAAAGAAGTGAAGCCATCAATCTGCCCCCTTCTAAGCATCTCATGTACTTTCTTCGCAGATTTTGGATATTTGGCGTTTTCTAAAATCTCTGCTTGATTTTCCGGTTCTTCCTCTTCAAATTGATGATTCGTGCAGTATTCATAAATACTTTCCAATACTTTAAAAGCTCTAGGTTCACTTGCAGTGATTCTTGGTAATATCTTTTGATGTAATTGATAATCAAATGCATTATCAAATCCCATCAAATACCTACTGTAAATTAAATAGAAACAAATTTCATCGCGAACCCTGTATCCGATGTGAGCCTGAATTGGAGTAAGAATCTTATTTATTTCTAGCAGCCTATCCGTGACATCATGGATAATTTGTTGGTGTTTGTCATATGCATCTTTTAAATAAAGGTATTGCGATTGAATTCGTTCATTTGGTAACTGTATCGAACCAACATCACTCGCACTAGAAAAATTAAACCCATCTAATTTTACTTCATTGAATTCAATCGTATTTGCGCGATCCAATACCTTCTTACTAAATGGATGAGTCGTTTCATCCATATTAACCGTACCTATAACATACAAGTTTGGTGGAATAGTTATTTCTTCATTTAACTGCTCCTGTGGTATTAAAGCAGAAGTTTTTATTTCTCCGTCTTTCCACTTTCTACTTTCTATTACACTTAAAAAATCACTAAAATAGTATTCTACTCGTGCAAGATTCATCTCATCTAATACAACAAAATATGGTCTAGATTCATCATTCTGAGCATCTTGTATGAATGTTGTTAGAGGACCAGCTTGGAAGTCCCCCTTAATATCGACATATCCTAATAGGTCTGAACCATCACTCCAGTCCGGCCTAACAGGTACTAACTTAAATCGTCCATTTTCTTCTGTTGCTCCTATACTTTCCGCAAACAATTCTACTATTTTTGTCTTCCCTGTCCCAGAAATCCCAGACAAGATGACAAACGGTTTTGTTCTTAGCGAGAGGAAAAGATTCTTTACCTCATCTTCTTTATAATAAAAACCTTTCGAAGATATATAATTATGTATATGATCAACCATTTCCTTATCCGACAGGTATTCCTTTGAACTTTCACTAGTTTTCTCTTTTGAGGAATCTAAGTTATATTCAGTCATTATTGTTCGCACCTCCACTGGAAAACGATCCGAAAATTGCTGGTATAGATTTTGAGCAAATGTGTTGGAAACTGGATAAAAGTATCCTTGGTTAATATCCCCTTTTCTATTAAAAGGGCCAAGTTCATCTAAGCGCCACTGGATAGGAATCTCTTCTTTAGCAATGGTCGGTTGTAATTCATAATAACCAAGTGCTAACTTATATCCATTTACTTGCCATTCATCACTGGTAATTTCAGTAGGTTTCTGGGCTTCAAACGCCTGTTCTTTAACTATTCCAATTGCCCTCACTTCTTTGGCCGAATAGCAAAGCACAATGTCACCAGCTTTGGCTTCTAATAGTCGTTTATGATGATCTACCTCTCTCCCATGTTTAGCTTTCTGTGGCGCCCAAAGATAGCCCCCATCTTTTTCCTGATTATGTGTCTTCCCCTGGTTCACCCACCAAAAAGATGGTTTTCTTGATTTCTTCTTTTTGGTACGAAACTTTACTTTATATACATAAGGCTCATTTGTTTGATAGAAATCGATAAATTCTGCTTTATCTTCAGGAGTGAAAACAGGTTTCTTAGACTTTTCTTCACGATTTTCTAGTAAATAATTATAAGAAACTGAAAATGATTCTCTTAGATTCTCCTTTAGATTTTTGTTTTGATCGTATCTTAGTTGCAGAGAACCTTTCTCATAATCTTTTCTTCTGTTATTTACTATCTTAGCTTGGTAAGGTTGATCATTAATTATTAACTTTACATTGGCTTCCTCACCAACTTCTAAAGAATTATTTCCGTTAGCAGTGATAAAATCTCTATGAAACTCATTAGGTATTTGTGAACCATACTCGAAAATAGACCAATCTACTTTTTTTGTTGCGATCAAATCTTGTCTTTCGTCCTTTGACCAACTTCTTACTTGTTTAATCATAATTTTTGTCACCAACTTATAATATTTTTCGTTTCTGTACTGGCTATTCCATGGAGTTTATACAATTAAATATAGAGAGTTAAATTACCCTTCTTCTTAATGTGAATGTTCTGGTTAGTTTGCAAAAGGGAAAACCACGCTATATCCGATAACAACTGTTTTATACTTTCCAATAGCTTAAATATCCTATCAAAATGTAATATAATATATAAATAATATTTGAAGTATGTTTAGAACCTTGCCATTACCAATTAATTGTAAACAATCAACTAAAAATAAACTCCTATTTTCATTTCTTTCAAGAACATAGACAGAGCATTTATTATTTCACTTGCTAGACAACTATAACTCCGATCACTTTTCCTACAGCTTATATAAGCTACTTTGTTTTTCAGCTTTTCCTCCGAATTCTGTGAGATTATTTAGTATACATTTCGACATTATAATGTAAAATCCCTCCTAAAAGCACTATTAAAAAATAGACCTGATCTTTGGGTTTCCATTACAAAGACCAGGTTCTAATCATTAAAGAATATAATTTTATACATTAATATGCCTGTATTCCAATTTTCAACAATTTCTTTGGCAAAATATCATCTAGATTTTGTATGTCCCAGTCCTGAATTTCTATCAAATTAAACCCATACTTTTCATATATTTTTAACTTTTCTTCTTTTCTTTTTTGATATTTTGGATCATTTTCCAGTCCCCAGTATTCTATGTATACTTTTCCAACTGGTAAGTAAAAATCAGTGTATACACCTTCTTCTATAGGTAACTTTCTTTCATAAGCATGTATAATTTCAGACATATATAACCAGTTGTCGATTAACATCTCAACCCTCGATATATAAAATGATTGGAGGGTTGGAGTATGAATAAAACCAACCAAGATAAAATATTAGATAAAAGAAAGTAATTGTACGAATTGCTGAAACTCCTAGTTCACTCTCTAACCAATTAACTCATTCGTATCTAAAGAATATTATCCATGAAAGAAATACTCTTCTGGAGAAACTTTCATCTTTACCTAATATTAATGAATATCAAAAATAAATAAGTAATGATAACCCTAAAGATTATTGGATCTGGGCGGTTTTTTTACAAGTTCTCCAAATAAACTAAATCACTCCCCTCAATCACCAAATGGGTTTTTAAGTTGGTGCCAAAAGCTCTCGCCATTTTTATCCAAACTACTTGAGGTTATCGTATATGTATCCGAGTCACTTGTTAAATTCAGGGATACTACATCAAACTGATGACCGTCATAAAATTGATATTGGCCAAAGTTTGTCCGTTCTAAAAGCTCAAATTGTTGATTTTCTTTCAACGTATTGAAATCATTAGTTAGCATACCCTCTAAATAAAATGTATACTGGCGTGAAAAAGGATAGGCTGGTGATTCAAAAACATTTAAGTACTCCTTAACATTTAATACCATTACTTTACCATATTTCACCAATCATAACGCAGTTTAAATATACTTCTTTCACAAAAAAAGAAACACCTTCGTATTATTGTTCTCAAGTTGTTGAGAAACCCTTGACAGAAGTTATTTAAAATTAAAATACTACTGCGCTGTTAACTAACGCTTAAAATCACTTTCTGTAGAGTAAAATGAATCATCATACTATCAATAGCTTAAACAAAGAAATATACAGAGCCTGACATAGGCAAAATCGCCTTAGAATGAATAAAACACATGTAATCTATAAATAAATTAATTCATGCGTTTTATTTTTCGAGATTTGTGCTTCAATTAATTATTTCACCCTTATACCCGATCTCGTTTATTATTTAATAAGTCTTTACAAGGTATAGGCAGACTTTCTAATCATATTATTCTGGAGCTAGACGTACAGGGCTATACTAGTTTAATCACTTAATTTATACTTTCCATGTTTTTAGTGGTAGACATTTATGAAGATCCACTTATAACGACTTTTTTATTTACTTACCTGAAATTTCGAGATGAGGCTCTTTTTACCCATTTCACACGGGATAAATAGGTAATTGAACAAAAAATGTGCTCCCTTTATGTAACTCACTTTCAGCCCAAACATCCCCCTCGTGCGAAAGGATAATTTCCTTTACAATTGATAATCCTAATCCCATACTTCCTAAATTTGTTTCATTCAAAGGTTTAGCTCCTTGATAGAAACGGTTAAAAATATGCTGCAAAACATCTTCGTTCATTCCTTTGCCATTATCATGAATCTCAACGATAATATGATTGCTAGCTTGATCCAAATGAACGGCGAACATAATTTTTCCATTTGTAGAAGTATACTTAATAGCATTGGAAACTAAATTGGAAAAAACCTGATCCATTCTATCTAAGTCTACATAACACACATAGTTATTTAATTGATTGCTAGATTTAATCGATTCGAATTGTCTTCCTGTTTGCATTATCTCTAGCCCAAACTTATTACAAACCCCTTCAATCCAGTACGCAAGATTAACTTCCTTTTTATTCACATTAATTTTACCAAGCTGTAATTTGGATAACTCAAATAAATCACTAATCAAACGATTCAACAGCTGAATCTTGTTCTTAACCATTCCCAAATAGTGGGTGTCATTAGCTGGAATTACTTCTTCTTCTATAGCATGAACATAGCCTTGGATAACAGCAACTGGAGTCCCTAAATCATGTGCAATATTTCCCAATAGCTGACGTCTCGACTGTTCCATTCGACTCAACTCAGCATTTGCCTTCTCTAGGTCGGTGTTTGCTGTTTGCAATTTACGAGTTCGATCATGAACTTTTTCTTCTAATAGCGCATTCATATTTAAAAGCTCTCGATTAATTTGACTTAATTGAATCAACGTCTTAACTCTCGCTAATAACTCCTGCTTTTCACTTGGTTTTACCAAATAATCATTAGCACCTACTTGAAATGAAGTAAGCTTGTCGTACAACTGATTCTTTGCGGTTAACATTAATATGGGCAGTTCTATTAGTGAATATTTTTTTCGTAGCTCCTTACAAACCTCAAAACCCGACATTTTTGGCATCATAATATCAACAATTAATAAATCAACTAAATGATCCTGTTGTATAATTTCCATAACCTCTTCCCCACCTGTAGCAGTTATTACTTCATAACCATCAAGTCTCAATTGGTTTGATAAAACTTGCAAGTTAACAGGTTCATCATCTGCTATCAATATTTTCGCTTTATTTGTATGATCGGGACTTGAACTTGGGACGTCTAGCTCAATTACTTGTTCTGTACGTAATAAAGGTATGATAGAAGCAGATATTTCTTCTAATGATGATTTAGCATTACTATAAGAAATTGGTAGAGTAAAGCTGAATTCCGAACCAACACCAACCTTGGATGTCACACTAATTTCCCCTCCCTGAAGCTCTACCAATTGCTTCGTTATACTTAAGCCTATACCTGTTCCACTTCTATTTCTTGTCTTTCCCAATTCTACCTGATAAAAATAATCAAAAATGGACTCTAATTGGTTAGGAGGTATTCCAATTCCCTGATCGGAAATAGTAAATTTTATATGTTCCTGGACCTTTTCAGCTGTGATCGTAATGTCTCCACTATCTGTGAATTTAATTGCATTTCCTATTAAATTGTAAAAGATTTGTAGCAAGCGATCTCCATCAGCATACACATTTGGAATACTAGAATTAACTTGATTCATAAGCTTAACAGGTTTGTTTTTTACTAGAGGCTCACAAATTGTTATGGCTACATTTATTAAATCCCTCATATTGACGGAATTTAAATGAATGGTCAAATCATTATTTTTTAACTTCGTAAAGTCTAAAATATCGTTCACCAAATTATTTAATCTTCTTCCACTAGTGATAATCATAGAAAGGTGATCCTGCATATCCTTTGATATTTTGTCAGTTGCCCCGTCTCTTAACGTTTCAGCAATTCCAATTATTCCATGCAGAGGTGTTCGCAATTCGTGCGAAGTAGTTGCGAGAAACTCGTCCTTTAATTTATCAGCGTGCCTTAAATTAGCCAACGCTAGTTCCTGATTCTTTTGTGATTCTTGTACAGCCTTTTCTTTATCCGCTCGAAGCATATTAATCCGATCTGCAAGAGCTAGAGACAACAGGATAATTTCTAGACAGGCTGCTATCTGCCACACGTTTTGCGTAAATGCAGTAAGCGCAATGATCCCAGCATCAGCTAATAACGAAAGGATGACTCCAAAGAAGAACAAAAACCAACCAAGAATAAAGAACCTGGCTTGTCGTACTCCATTTTTTAAACAGAGGATTGCTGAACTTAACACAAAAATAATTGAGCCAATGTAACCGATAACCATAATGTTTAGAGCGAGTTGATAGAAAAATAACACCAGTACAGCATTACCAAGATTAAACACAATCAGCCCTTTTAAAATCTTTATTCCATTTGGTAATCGCTTCGGTAAATTAAGAAAGCTATTGGCAAATAAAAGAGTAGCTATCGCCGCAATATTCATAAAAAAGACGATGGACCTAGTATTCCACCAAGGAGAATTTGGCCATAGATACTGGAAGGCAATTCCCTTTAAAGCTAAGGTCACTAGTATGATTAAGATAATATAAAAGACGTAATACAAGTAGCTCATGTGGCGCAATGAGAAATAGAGAAATAGATTATAGAATGCCATAATGCCTGTTACACCATAAAAAATGCCTTGGAGTAAGAAACTTTGCTGTTTTTCCATAACTAGCCCTGACTGACTTCTAACATAAATTGGCATTTGCATAGAGCCTTCCGTTTCAAACCGAAAATAAAATGTTAATTTTTCTCCCGGTTCAATAGAAAACGGATACAAAAAAGTAGGTTGGTGTAGGATTCTATCATAGAATGGGTACTTAGCACCTAAATGCTGGCTGTCCTCAAGGAGGCCTGACTCATTAAAAACATATATATCTATTTCATGTATAGGTGGATAATCTATCTCTAAATATTGATCCGTATAATTTGTATTGTTTATTAATTGAAAGCTAATCCAATACGCAGAGGTGGTGTATCCAAAATTCGGTATTTTTTGTGAGCTATGGATGAATTGATCTTTTAATGGGGCTTTCCGTACATCTTCTATTGTCCACTTTTTATCTTTATCCTCTAATATAAATAAGTTATTGCTTACTAATGTTTCATCTTCCCCCATCTGTAGTTTAATCGTATCCATCACGTCATCAGCCAAAACAGATGTACCAAGAAAACATTGACTAATCAAAAATATAATAATAAAGGCAATAGGCAAATTCAACCGGAAATTCAACACACAATATCCCCCCATATATAAAATATATAAAAATTCAGAAAAATAATCAATTTAATGACAAGTGCCTGTCACTTGTCGGATTTTGTCGATAATTTACCCTTGAGAAATTTAGGGGACAAGGAACTTACGGAGAATGGGACGAGGGACCTGTCCCCACATAATTTCTCCAGAAGCTCGTCTATTTCGTTCACCTTTGTCATACATTTTCTTGAGGTGAAAAAATTGAGACAAACAGCTGTGAATAAGTTACACATTTTTATGGTCATGTTTTTAATAAGTTTAGTGATGAGTATTCAGTCACCTATCTTCACTCCATATGCAGCAAAGCTGGGAGCATCCAGTGTTTTGATTGGAATCATGCTTAGTATTGCATCCTTTACTAATTTAACGGGGAACTTGATCGCTGGTCCATTATCCGACCGATTTGGTAAGAAAGTGTTTATCATCATTTCATTATTTTTATCGGGAATACTATTCATTTTCCATGCACTCGTATCCAGTACCATGAATCTATTCGTACTCCGTGCATTAAATGGATTTTCACTAGCATTTTTAGTGCCATCTGGTTTAGCTTTACTATCGGGGTATGCGAAGAATAGCCATCAACAAGGAAAGAATATGGCGATTAATGGAATTCTTGGAACCAGCGCCAGTATTATTGCACCATTAATTGGGGGAAAACTAGGGGCTACCATTGGCTATGCAAACACATATTTAATCATTGGAGGATCACTAATTTTAACAGCAATCTACGCTACTTCCTTTATAAAAGAAACACAACATACGGTCGTTGTAAAAGGGAATCAATCAAATAGATTAAGTTTCCTAAATATATTACAAATGCCACAGTTACAGGTTGTATTTGTAACTGGCTTTGCATTGATGTATATACACGGTGTCATTATATATGAGGTTCCATATCTAACCGTTGAAAAAGGACTTTCTACAGCTACTACCGGGCAATTATTCAGCTTTATGGGGATTGGAACGTTCTTATCGTTATCCCTACTTTTCATCAACCGTTTTAATCCAATAAAACGGATAATGTTTGGCTTATTTGGGATGAATATGGTCGTATTCATTATTTTACAGGGATTATTATCATTGCCAGTGTCCCTATTCCTCGTTGGATTCTTTTTTGGTATCATCATGCCAGCAATTGCTACTGCACTTACAGATTCTGTTTCCAATAATGGATATGGTCGGGCATTCGGGGTCATGTCTGCCATTTACTCACTTGGGATGATCACCAGCTCATTTATTACAGGCGTCATTCGCGATTTCATTTCTCCATACTTTATCGCGTTTACAATAGGAATGCTGGCTCTTACATTGATAGGGTATTCAAGATTCCAGACAAAGACCAGTTCTCCTTTTCAAGCACCTATTGAGTATTGATTGCAACTTGGGGTCAGGTCCACTGTCCCAGAGTGCAACTTGGGGTCAGACCCACTGTCCCATGCAATCAGGGACCCGACCCCATTGTCCCACTTTCCTTTTCACCAATCATTAATCTATAATAATAGTAATCACAAAAATCAGACTAATTATTCGAGGGGTAGTTTATGACAAAACAATCGATGAAAGAATATGTATATCAAACAGTAAAAGCTGCTATATACAAGCAGAAGCTGGCTCCAGGACAGAAACTGGTAGAGAATGAGATATCGGAATCCCTTTCCATTAGCCGTACCCCCATTCGCCAAGCATTTTCTAAGTTACAGGAGGAAGGTTTCTTAACGATCTCACCAAATAAAGGAGCACACGTCATTAATCCTACTGTGGATGAGATTTCCGAAGCCTTTACCCATCGTAAACAACTCGAGTTACTAGCATCAAACAATATTATGGAATGGATTACTACAGATGACATCGCAAAATTAAAGGAATTGAACCAGCTCGAAAAAGAAAGCTACCAACAATCCGATTTTTTAGCCTATATGGATATGAACAAAGCATTCCACTCCACCCTAATTGAAGGCTGCAATAATAGATTTTTAAAAAATAATACGATCAAGATGATTAATCAAACCCATATTTACCTCGCGTTGTATGACCATTTTTATCATAATATCAGTCATCAAAAAAAAGACACCCGAGGCTCCAATGAGCATCAGATGCTAGTAAACTATCTTATTCATCAAGATCAATCATCCTTTTCCAGCTTGTTAGCCACTCATATTAGTACCACCATTGATGAATACAAAACTAGAGTGAAAAGCTTTCACCAAGCTCGTGATTTATTTAGCTGACGCTTCTTTTTCATGAATTCTAATTCCCTTCTTGCCGATTTCTTCTATAAATAATTGATAGGGTATATCGGTTGTCGGCGAGAGTACCCCTTTTTTCGTAATCGTTTGATTGCCAATCATTTGTGCTACGATGCTTGCTGTATACCCAACGGTTCGGTTCATGGCAAATAATCCCGATTCTACATCTCGCTCATCCATTAGTTCATAGATTAGTTCGATATCCTTTCCATCTTTTTTGCCACGAATAACATTTTTCATCAGCACCAGATCTTTCTCATTCTCTTTGTATTGCAGGCGAGGCTCTAAATGCTTCAACATAAAGTTATAAGGTGTGATTTCTCCCTCCAGTCCAGGAACTGGTTCTCTCTCCAGAAAACCTAACCCAACCATATTTCTCCAAAATTGCGCATGACCCTGCCACCGGATCGTTCTTCGTTCGGTGTTAATGACTTCATCCTCGATCCCTAGTAATCTAGCAAACTTCATGGCATTACCATTTGGAATCGTCTCTAGTCCCTTAATACCTGCAAGGGTGATATCGGTACGCCACGTTTCATTATGTTGGTCATCTGCAGGTATATCTATGAGTTCTCGATTGCGCATGAACAAGGCTGGTCGCTTATACGACATTAACGTGCTATCAAAATTCCAGGTGATTTTATATTTTAATGGATTATCGGCTGCTTCTGCTGCTGGAATCCCACCACAATACGAATATAATTCATGAACTTCGTCTAGTTGACTAACTCCATAGCCACATAATACCAAATCAATTCCAGGATCTAGACCTGCTTCTGGCATAATTGCAACGTCTTTTTCTTTTGCTTTCTCAAACACCGCATCGGAAAGCCCACTCGCATACGAGCAATTCACGAGTGGAACCCCTGCTTCAATTGCAGCTAGTGCCGCTATTTCGTTAAACTGCTTCGGTAACAAATCGATAACCACATCAGTACCTTCTTGAAAAAGTGCAACCAAGTTTTCTTGTGATGTGGCATCTATTTTTCTTTTTGTAATCAGATCCATGTTCAAGTATTCTTGAAAACTGTCTACACCAGTAAAGGAAACATCGGCACAAATTATCTCCGTAACCTGTGAACTATTCCCTAAGTCTTGTAACGCTGCCCTTCCCTGTAATCCAGATCCACCTAGTACAACAACCTTCATCGTAAAAATCCTCCTCCTATGATCCTACTAATCCAAGCACCAAGTAGATTGATAATCCGATACAACCTACTAGGATAGAATATGGAATTTGCGTGCGAACATGATCGATATGGTCCACAGCTGCACCTGTAGAAGCTAATATGGTTGTGTCCGATAATGGAGAACAATGATCTCCAAACACGCCACCACCAGCAACAGCAGCAATCGTTGCTAGAACAACAGTGTTGATATCTCCACCGGCAAATCCAATAGCAATCGGAACTGCTATCGGAATCATTATTCCAAATGTTCCCCAAGACGTGCCAGTGGAAAAAGCAATTAATCCTGCTAGTAAGAATGTGATCGCAGGGAGTAATCCTGGATTTAACCACGATTCCGTTACTTGAATGAGGTAGTTTGCAGTTCCCATCTGCTCACTAAGCGCATTAATGGTGTAAGCAAAAACTAAAATCATTATCGCTGGCATAATCCCTTTAATCCCATTCATTGCGGTATTCATGATGTCTTTTACTGGAATTCCTTGCATACGCATGACGATGCCTAGGAAAATAACAGCAGCTAGGAAAGCTTCCATGGTTTTTGCTGATCCAAGACCAATATATGTTCCAACTGCAATGGTAATGATGAGTAACACGGGTAAAAAGAAATTCCATACGATACTAAGTAATCGATCTTTAAAATAGGGCTGAATACTCGTTAATTCCTTGGATACTAAAGGTGTTGAGCCATCGCGAATTAATTTTCCTTCCTTTTGGGCTCTCTCTTCCGCTTTTTTCATTGGACCAAAATCTTTTACAACACCTGTTGCAATAAGCCCAACTAGCAATACGGATAAAACTGCATAAAAGTTAAAAGGTATTGATTTTGTGAACACAGCAATGGCATCGGATTCCGTTTGGATCGGTCCTAGTCCAATTAACAAACCCGATATAAATACCGCCCAGCCTGTAATCGGTACAATCACACTTACTGGCGCTGAAGTAGAATCACAGATATAAGCCAGTTTTTCGCGCGACATTTTTACCTTGTCCGTCACTTTTCTCATGGTGGAACCAACAAATACCGGGCTAAAATAATCACTAAAAAATACAAACAATCCCATGAACCATGTCGTAGCTCCAATCTTTTTTCTCGATGCATTCCGTTTACCGATAGTTTCTGCAAAGCTTTGAATCGCACCTGTTCGTTGGAAAAAAGCAATTAAGATACCAATAAAAATTTCTAAAAGAAAGATCCAAGAGAAGCTCTCATTACCTAAAGCTTCCTTCATTAAATTAGGAAACCCAAGCAATCCTCCACCAGCTAATAACCCCCCTACCACACATGCTATACCTAAGGACAAAATCGTATCCCTTGTCCAAAAAGCAAGTACAATAGCAATTAGTGGAGGTAAAACCGATATAAAACCTAACGTCGTTACACCATCCAATGTAATCATTCCTCCCTCATAAAGAAAGCGTTTACAAAATATTATGTTGTACTACAGGATTGTAGTACAATTTTTATAAGGGATTTTTTTAAGGATACATAACAACTACATTTGATCCGTATACCAATCTATCGAAACACCTAAGGAGATTTCTTATAAATTCGCCAAGCCCTTTATGGTGAATTTAGGGAAGTTTATAATTTCCTACCTGTGAACGGAAAAAGAATCCATTCTGAACTAATTCAAAATGGATTCCCTCTTACTATTCCAATCTATTGTGCTGTATATCCACCATCAACTACTAAAGAGTTACCAGTCATGAACGAAGAATCATCGCTAGCCATGAATAATACAGCTTTTGCCATTTCTTCTGGTTTACCTAGTCGCTTCATTGGTGTTGCGTTTGTTAGGAATTCTCGATCTGTATCACCTAGAATAGGTGTTTCAATAAATCCTGGGCATAGTGCGTTTATACGAATATTACGTTCTGCATATTCAAGGCCAAGAGAACGAGTTAAGTTAACTACACCGCCTTTTGCTGCGTTATATGCTGCGCTTCCTGGTGATCCAACCCAACCATACATGGACGCTGTATTGACAATTACACCACTGCCGGCCTTCAAAAATTCTTTGATTGCAGCTTGTGCAACTAAGAATACACCATCTAAATCAACTTCCACCGTTTTTCTCCATTCAGCGTACGTTAGCTCTTCTGTTGGTTTTACAGCACCAATCCCTGCATTATTAAATAGGACATCTACTTTCCCAAACGTAGATAATGTCGTTTCAAAAATATTATTCACTTCTTCTTCACTAGTTACATCAGCTTTTACAAAAATAGCTTCAGAACCTTGAGATTTTAACTCTTCTTCAATAACAGTACCTTTTTCCTCATTCATATCTACTAATACTAATTTTGCCCCTTCAGATGCAAATAAACGCGCTGTTGCAGCACCGATACCAGATACTCCACCAGTGATTACGGCTACTTTATCTTGTAATTTTCCCATTGTCGATTCCCCCTGTTATAATGTTTATGATAACCTATTAGCCTTGAAAAGGTTTACAGCTTTATTGTAGTATCTTTATGGAGCGAATCCAATCATTAAAAAATTCATAATGTCTACTAGGTAGACACATCCTGAGTTTTTGTCTATTAGCTATACATTTGATAGAAAACTGATTATTATTGGGGGTATTCTAATGGAAGAACGTCTTGAAACTCCACGTAAAAACCGAACGAAAGAACATTTCCAATTAGCACTCATTGACTTGATAAAAGAAAAAGGCTTCCAATCTATTAAAGTGAAAGATATTGTTCAATACTCCAAGTACAATCGAAGTACCTTTTATATACATTACCAGGATAAATTCGATTTAGCTGAAGATTTACTTCATCGTATGCTTAAAGGAATTGAGGAATCTGTCGGAAAAGCCTATCAATCTAGTAGAAAAATAAGTACCGTTAAGCTAAATGCAAAGTCCTTTGAGATCATTAGCTATATTTATGAAAACCGTAATTTTTTTGCGTTAATAAACTATCAAGATACTATTCCAGAGTTTCATACAAGATTTCCGCAAACCATCTTAAAAATCTACCAAGAAAAATTTCAATTTAGCACAATTAACAATAAACCAGTTAATATGGATTACTTCACACGCTACACGGCATATGGCTTTTATGGTCTTTTAACCAATTGGATTAACACGGATTTTGCCGCTACTCAGGATGAGTTTATTGAAGAGGTTATTAAGCTGTCACAAACGCATATCGAAATGGTTATGTATGTTGGCCATGCATGAAGTCAGCAATATATAAGAAATACATCTGATTATCAGTGATATAATCGACGTATCTATGAATGAGAAAGGATGTTTTCTATGATTGGTAGTACTTGTCAAATTATTCTCTTTGTAAATGACAAAGAAGAAGCAAAAGCATTTTATACTCAAAAATTAGGTTTTATTATTCGAGATGAAGAAGAATTCAGTGACAATTGGAATTATTTAACCGTTGCACCACAAACTAATAGCGAGGTCGTTATTGAACTAGTAGAGGCGGAAACCGATGAGGAAAAACAACTGGTTGGTAGACAAGCTGCTAAGCAAGTTTTCCTTATGTTTAAGGTAGATGATATTCATCAAACATATCAAAAGTTGAAGGCTAAAGGTGTAAATTTTTATGGTGAGCCCAAAGAAGTACCAGGAGGTAAAGGTGTTTGTTTTGAGGATCTTTACGGAAACAAACTTGATCTATTTGAGGAGCATTCCTGATACAAGTTCCTCAAGTGAAGATAAATGAACAGAGTCTCCCTTAGTAGTATAGACAAGAAGGTGTAACGGATGTTTTTCCATACAAGGGAGACTTATCTTTTAAAATTATTTATCTGGATTGACTCTTAAGATCGTCCCACTTGGGTCCGAAATCCAGTAACCTTCTGAGTTCTCATGTACTTCCACTTCATCTCTTCTATGAATATGATTCGCATGTAAGTACTCTGCTGCTGTTTTTACATTTTCCGTTTGAATCTCCAGCCATACATCTTGTTGGGAGTAATTTTCCATACAATCTAACCACAGCGTTACATCACCAAACTGAAAGGCATGAGACCCAGACATGAAACCTACATACGGTAGCTTAAGCACCTCCTTATAAAAATGTACCGTTTCGGTATACTTGAATTTGGGAATCTTTAAGGCAATGTTATTTCCACCTTTGAATTCCGTCCTTGTCACTTCCATTTTGATTACCTCCATGATTTTTATCTTTACTGTATCATTTGCGGCTTTGTTCTGTTTCTTCTGGATTGCTTTTTAACCTGATGAGTCACAAATTTTCTTAACAGATCTCTCCACGAGAAGAGCGGGCGTGTGTTCAAAGTCGGAGATTTGGCCAAAGAGTATCAGTTCACAGATATAGATGGTCGTTTAATTCCTGCCTTTACTATATAGAGGTTGACTTTCTGAATTTACTAGTTTCTCGTATATAGGAATATATAAAAAGAGGGATCTCCTTAAACTTCCATATTTCCCTTCTCCTCCTCTAGATGGAGAAGAATTCAATCGACAGTAGGTTGTAGCAACATGTATGTTTAAACTACAATGAAGCTAAGCTTAAATAATTTAATTAATGGGGAATGCGATAATGAAAAATTCAGAGGAATCTCTTATTTCGAGAATATGGAAATCAGTTAGAAGGGCTGTTGGTTATAAAGAAGTTGTCCAAAAAGAATCGATTAATGTACGTACATTAAATGAACTTGCCATTACAACTTCAAGCATAAAGATAGAAATTCTTACTCATGATGAACCAAGAATAGATATGATATTAGATACCTATGAAAGCGGGCCAATTCTTTCAATTAATCAAAGAAGTGATTCCGTTGAGATTAAAGCGCAAAAAATTGGTGGGACTAGTATTAGCTTTTTTAGGACAATACCTCCGTGTCACCTCAAGGTAATTGTTCCAAATGATATTGCTAATCTATGGAGATTAAGAACTGCCTCAGCAAAAGTTACTGTTAGCAATTTAGTAGCTGATACAATCCATATGGGTACTAACTCGGGGTCTATTCAAGTAAAAGATATCAAAGCAAATCAGGTAGATGTAAAGGCATCATCTGGAAGAATTAAAGCAACTAATTTCACGGTAGACAAATTCAGATTTTCTGCTTCCTCAGGGGTTGTAGCAATAGATACCGTTTATGGCGATGTCCAAGGCGGAGCTAATTCGGGATCCATTACGTTAAAAAATATCCATGGAGATAAACTTGACGTGAAGGCATCCTCAGGATCGATTCGTTTACAGGAAGTCTATGTCGACCATGCCTCAGCAAGGGCTTCATCCGGAAATGTCGCACTAGTCCGGTGTAGAATCAAAAACCTTGAAACCTATATTTCATCAGGAAATTTAAAGATCGATCAATGTTTAGGGAATGTGAAAGGCACCTCAACATCGGGGAATGTAAATCTAACGTTAACGAATGGTAATTCAATAGATTTTAAAGCACATAGCGGGAATATCACCGTGCATGCCGATAGCAAGCAGCTAAATACCGCACTTGATATTCAATCACGATCAGGTCAGATTATCACCAATATACCAATCAAGTTTGACCACAAATCCAACCGAGGAATGTCCGGCTCCATCGGAAAAGGAGAAAACCAAATACACCTACAAACCAACTCTGGAAACATAAGACTACAAGAAATAGGATAAATCGGACATGGGTGGGACATGGGGTCAGGTCCCTCATTGGCATTTGGTGTGACACGGGGTCAGGTCCCAAATCGCATTGTTTCGACTGGGACGCGGGACCTGACCCCAAATTGCACTCACACTGGGACGAGGGATCTGACCCCAAATTAGTTTGAAATGATTAGTCGGAGTGCTCCGTTAAAGTAGGGCATGTTTCGATGTGTTCCGAATTTTTCATCCCATTTTCCTGATTGAAGATCATCTTCTAATCTGTTAACAAGTTTTTGTTCAAGCTCATCTGATAGGAATCCCCAAGCAGATTGGGATAAACGCACTTCTTTTTGCAGGAATGCTTCTGGTCGCCCATAGAAAGCCTCTTGAAAACCATCCTTACAATCTAGTGGAATTGGAATTTGTTTTACTTCGGAATTTCCCCCAGTATATCAGTGATACGCTTTATCCCCGGATAACGGGACCTTTCCACCTCAATCAACTCGGAAAAATAATAGGTATTCCAAAAGACATCAAGTGCATATGGATCATATGTCATGATTATAATTTGGCCTCGAGTAACTCTCTTGAGCTCCTTCAATCCTTTTTCAAGGTCTGGCCAATGATGGACCGTGAGCATAGCCATAGAAGCATCAAAGGCATCCTCATCAAATGGCAATGAATCTGCTGTTCCAATAACAGCAGGAACCTTATTAGCATTAATTCGCTGCATCCTCATAGAACTTGAGGGTTCAACTGCAACAACATAACGATCTGATGGTTCATAGGATCTGCCCCCGCCCCAACATTAAGCACTGTTTTTGCTGTTCCTAAGGCATCAAATACATACCGTTCAATTCGTGGATCCGTTTGTCTGTAATTGGAGTATTTCTTTCCATGTTCATCATAATTAAAACCTGGATTCTCTATTTTCATTGATTTCCTCCTTTATAAGACTTCTATAATAAAGTATAATATAACTTTTTAATTTAGTCTGATTATTTGACACATAATTCCTAAAATTTAACTGTATACATCATTATCAATTTACTCAACTAGTTTGGAGTGAAATATAGCCCACGACTAAAGTTTCATCAACAATTTAAGCCCGTGTCTTTAGCACCATTTTTTAGAAGATTTTGTTTTTGCGTTGACTTCACTGGTAATGATTGTTAATTTTAGTACTTGATGGGAGGAGATAGTAATGAATAAATATTACAAACTAGCTATGATTATTTTATTCTCCGGATTACTTTTAATAGGTTGTGGATCAGATGATGATGCTGCAGAACCTAATCAAGGGGATTCATATCCGGTTAATAATAAAGACGAATCAGATTCGAACGCTGAAAATGATTCCGAATCGGATGTAAGTGGATCAAAAGTTACTGAAATTCATACACTTGAGGAAGAGGATGATATTACTCGAGAAAATATTTCCATTAATTATGATGGGAGTGTTGTATATTTTGATTTAGTTGACGATTCAGGTGAAGATGAAACGAATACACCCTATTTTTATTATAATGGGGATATGTTTGATGCTTCGTCTGTAGATAGTTTTTCAGATTGTAAATACAATGTAAACGCAGCAGATACTATCTATTTTACAGGTACGTGTAAAGATGAGAAAGATACCAGGGTATCTGTTGTTTATGATATTACGGAAAATACCATTACACATTCAACCGATAGAGATAGAAACGTACATGTACTGAATGACGGTAGAGTCTTATATACAACTGAGTTCAGTGAAGATGGAACAATTTATGAACTAACAGAAGATGGAGAAGAGCCTTTTATTGAAATCGAAGACATGCCAACTATTTTAAACTTTAGTGTGGACCAAAATAATGAAGTTTTCTTTATCTACGGAGCGAATGATGAATATTGGAATTCGTATGTTTTCGATACAACAAGTGATTCAGAGCCCGTACCATTTCAATCTGTACCAGATGATGATGAGGCAACTACAGTCGAAGGTAGAATATCACCGGACGGAAAATATATTATGTATCGTTATCGCGGAGTAACCGGCGGAAAACATTATAATTATGTTGACAGTTACATTTATAATCGAGATTCTGAGGAAGAAATCCATTTAGGACACGGTTTTGATATGAATTTTGTTCGTTCAAATGGATTTGTATTTGATGAAGTAAGAGAATATGGTCAAGTTATTTATAATATGGAAACAGATACATGGCTAGCACCTGATACGGCCGATATTACTTATTTTGATTCAACCTATAAAGATGAATACCTAGACGAAGCAGATCAGGAAGATTTCCAAAGATCCAGTTTTGTTGCAATTTCTGGGGATGGTGAGACAGTTCTTACATTGGACCGTTTTAGACCATTAAGTGAAGATCGTGTGGAATATTCAAAACTACATACTATTTCAACAGAAGATTACATAAAGTTCTTAGAAGAATATGACATTGAAATCGATTTCGAACCATCACCATTTGATGAAAAAGGCGCCTAAAAGTGAACTGGGACGTAGGGTCAGGTCCCTCGTCCCAGTTCACTTTTATTTATCAAAAACTTCCCCAAATGTAACTAACAGAAAATATTCCTATTCCTTCATCTAACTATATGGGGAAATTTTATTATGTTTGGGACAAGGGACCTGACCCCCGCCTTTCCAATTCCAAAAGCTGTTTTTTCATTTCTAGGCCGCCTCGATAGCCAGTCAACGAACCATTTTTTGCTACGACTCGATGACATGGTACGGTAATTAATAGTGGATTCGCTCCAATTGCTGCCCCTACAGCACGAACGGCAGTTGGTTTATCAATTTTGTTTGCAATGTCAGAATAAGATGTAGTCTGTCCGTATGGAATCTCACGCAGTGCCTCCCAGACTACATGCTGAAAAGCTGTACCATTCAAGTCAATTGGACATGTAAAGGTTTTACGTTTACCTTGTTGATATTCTAGGATTTCATCCACATAATACTTCAGCTTCTCCTTATTCTCTGTGAGGGAACTTCCTGGATAATGCTTTTTTACCCACTCTGTTAATTCCTCAAATGATTTATTCTGCGAACCTACAAAGCATAGTCCTGTAGTAGTTGCAGCAATATACATATGCCCATCCATTCCATCTAATAACGTCCAATAAATTTCCACTTGATCCGTCTTCATATGACCCCTCCCCTCTTATCCAAAATTTTTTTGATGGTACTGGCGAAATTGTGTTGGAGTTTGTCCTATTTTCTGTTTAAATAACGTTGTGAAATAAGCTATGTTCGGAATGCCTACACTTTGGCAGATATCTGCTATTGCAACATTTGTTTGCCTTAGATACTCCTTAGACTTCTTGATTCGTAGTTCCTGTACATACATACTAGGAGTTATTCCTTTGATTCTTTTGAAGGTGCGTTGTAAATGGTAGGGACTCCCATGAGCGATTTCTGCCAATGTAGCTAATGTTAGTTTTTCTGTAAAATGGTTATCGATATATTCGGTGATCAGTGCTACCCATTCCTGATCGGGTAACATTTCATTCGTCGGTTTACAACGTTTACAAGGACGAAAATTTGCACGGATAGCTTGTTCTGCAGTATGAAAAATACACACATTCACCTTTTTCGGGATTCGTGATTTACATGAAGGTTTACAAAAAATCCGTGTCGTCTTTACCGCATAGAAAAACTGATCATTATAGGTAGCATCATTCGTTACTATCGCTTGCCACATTTCATCCTCTACATCATGTAACATATTCCTCACCTCTGCAACCAATTCTCACTCCAATTGTATCTCCTCTGTTTGGGGATTGGAAGGCTTTTGGGATGTAAAAGCAAGATTTCAAAATAATTTTTGTGATAAGATGAGGTTTAGAAAAACTTGCTGTAAAGGGGGAAGTAAAATTGACGTGGTATGAAGGTCAAGAGGATATTATTATTATTCCATTACCCAATGATTTTGACATAGATATAAATTTAGACTACTTAACAAGAGAAAAAAATGAGTTGCTGTATGAAATCGATAACGGAAACATTAGAAGAGCGATAGCCATCGGGGAAGATCGATTTTTAATACAGATCAGCGTGATCGACAATAAAGAAATGGTTGTTCAGATTTTAAATGAAACTAAACCCACAGAGCCATGGCAACAGGATACAATCGTAATGTATATCCGCGAATGGTTTGACCTTGACACAGATTTAACACCATTTTATGAAATGGCTAAAGCAGATCCACTACTCCAAAAACCTGCTCAAGATTATGTTGGATTACGAATTATTGGGATCCATGATTTATTTGAAGCCTTATGTTGGGGGGTTTTAGGACAACAAATTAACTTAGCGTTTGCTTATTCCTTAAAAAGACAATTTGTAGAGCAATTTGGTGATTTCATTGAGTGGAATGGGAAACAGTATTGGATGTTTCCTTCCCATGAAAAAATTGCACAACTAAACCCATCTGATTTGGAGACTGTCCAAATGACTGCTAGAAAAAGAGAATTTATCGTTGGCATAGCCAGATTAATTGCAAGTGGAGTATTATCGAAGCAAAATTTATTGTCGTTGAATTTTAAAGATGCGGAAAAAAAGTTGATCAATATACGAGGCATTGGTCCTTGGACTGCTAATTACGTGCTCATGCGCTGCCTCCGTTTTCCAACAGCTTTTCCAATCGATGATGTAGGCCTGATTAACTCGATAAAAGCATTACGAAATATGGACCGAAAACCTACAAAAGAAGAGATATTGAAACTTGCTTCCCCATGGAAAGACTGGGAAGCATACGCAACCTTTTATTTATGGCGCGTACTGTATTAATAAGTTGGCAATACTTTACAACAATTAATACTATTGCTATGATGAAGAAGAATATGAAAGCACTAGGGGAGCCATCATTGGCTGAGAATAACATTTTTGTTTAAACCCTTTGCACCCGATATAGGTAATACTAGCGTGGGTAAGTGCAGTTTTTTCGGTTATTTGTGTATGGATTTTTTATGTACACATCGACTGCACTCACATGTTGAGTGCAGTTTTTTTGTGGCTGCACAAAATTAATTTTTTTCAAGAAGGAGGTGATTGTTTGCGAGAAGATTGGTTTTTTTTAGATAGTGGACACCAGGATGCTGCTATTAATATGGCATTAGATGAGTCCTTATTAAATTGGCACAGCAAAGGTGAAATCCCACCAACATTACGCTTTTACGGATGGTCCACACCCACTTTATCAGTTGGTCATTATCAAAGGGTCCATGACTCCATTAATTTTAATGCCATGAAGAACTATCGTTGTCAGTTTGTACGTCGCTTAACTGGAGGCAGTGCTGTGTTGCATGATAATGAACTTACATACAGTATCGTCATTTCCGAAGATCATCCAGCTATCCCTGCTTCCGTTCGAGAAGCGTACTATGTGTTATCAAAAGGACTTTATGAAGGATTTAAGAACTTAACTATCACGGTTGATTATGCAACCCCGGAGAACAGTGAAAAAAAAGATCGTTCAGCTGTCTGTTTTGAGAAAGCAGCCTTTTACGAAATGATTGTTGATGGTAAAAAATTATCTGGAAATGCACAAACAAGAAAAAAGGGATGCCTTTTACAACATGGATCGATTCCAATGAGTATGAATGCCAAGATGCTCTATGACCTGTTTCGTTTCCCTTCTGAAAAAATAAAACAGCGGAAGCTTGCTGCTTTTCAAAATAAGGCAATTACTGTGGATCAACTAAAAAATAAAGTACACACATTTGACATGATGAAGAATGCTTTTTATCAAGGTTTTGAAAAAGGATTACATATCAACCTCCATCCTTTTGAGCTTTCAGACAGCAGGTGGCAAGAAGTTTATCATTTAGCCGAGACAAAATATAGATCAGAAGAATGGAATTACAATCGCTTATTAAAGGAGTCTATACAAAATGTCTAAACAAGATGAATATATTCGTAAACCAGAATGGCTCAAAATTAAACTAAATACGAACAAATCGTATACGGGGCTAAAAAAGTTAATGCGTGAAAAAAGCTTAAACACCGTTTGTGAAGAAGCTAGATGCCCTAATATTCATGAATGCTGGAGTGAACGCCAAACAGCTACTTTTATGATTTTAGGTGATACGTGTACACGTGGTTGCCGCTTCTGTGCGGTAAAAACAGGACTACCGAATGAGCTTGATTGGGGAGAACCAAAACGAGTGGCTGAATCCGTAAAGGTCATGGGATTAAAACATGTCGTCGTGACAGCTGTTGCGCGTGATGATTTAAATGATGGTGGTGCGGCAGTTTTCGCTGAAACCGTACGGGCAATTCGCACGTTAAACCCTGGTTGTACCATCGAGGTTTTACCTTCTGATATGAAGGGAGATTACGAAAGTCTGCACACCTTAATGGATAGTGAACCAGATATTTTCAACCATAATATAGAAACCGTACGTAGATTAACAAAAAAGGTTCGCGCTATTGCTAGGTATGACCGTTCATTGCAGTTATTAAAACGGGTAAAAGAAATTGCCCCAAACACCCCAACAAAATCTAGCATTATGGTTGGATTAGGAGAGACAAAAGAAGAAATCATCGAAGCAATGGACGATTTACTTGCTCATGATGTAGAAATAATGACAATCGGCCAATACTTACAACCAACAAAAAAACATTTAAAAGTAGAACGTTATTATCACCCGGATGAGTTTGATGAATTAAAGAAAGTTGCACTGAAAAAGGGGTTCAAGCATTGCGAAGCTGGTCCTTTAGTTAGATCCTCTTATCACGCAGACGAACAAGTAAGTAATGCATCCAAACAAAACAGAATCAAATATATGAAAGGCATTGAAGAACAAGAAGAAAAACAAATTTTCTAATCAAATAAGGTTCAGTGGGGGCTTTCCTCCCCCACTGATAGTAGACTGATCCCAAGGCATTGAGGGATTAAAAATGCGATTTGGGATGCGATTTGGGACCCGACCCCAAATCACATAACCCCAAATCACATATTCCAAGCTAAAGCTAACTCTTCAACGGAGGAAAATCGTAAGTTTCTATCTTCTTCCACTGCCTTTTGAGCTACTTCATATAGTGCTTCACCTGCATCCCATTTAGAATAGGAGCGATCAAGCTCGCCTCCAAATAGGCTAAATGCGATCGCCCCCATGTTAAACACATTGGTTTTTGAGTCTATCTCTGCACCTAGTTCAAATTCCTCTGGCGACATAAATCTTGAAGAGCCCCATAGTCTTCCCATTGTATTGGTATATGGCTTTTTCTGGTATAAATCAATGTCACAAATCTTTGTGGTATGAGAGTTAAAATCATATAGAATACTGCCATCATAAAAATCAACCGCCACGTAATTCATCTTTTCTACATGTACATGAAATTCCAATATACTTCGAAAGGATCGTAATCGTAACTCAACAGGTAAATGTTTAAAACGATAATAAGGTGAATCAGGGTGTATGTATTTCTGTGGTGGTGGAAAAGCCCAATGTGAATGTAAACATTCACCATCAAACCAATCGAATACTACTGCATATCCTTTATCCGTTTCGAAATGATCCAACACTGTCACTAAATGTGGATGCTGTAAGTTTTGATATAGCGTAATCGAATTTATCAGCGTCTCTATCGCATCTATTGATTGACCCGAAAACGCTATGGTTCTAGCTCCTGCATATTTTACAAACTTTTTAACCCCATCCTTCTCCACACCAAAGCATATATTCCCAGAATCTTGTTCATCAAAAACACAAAACACCTTACCAAGAGCTCTTAACCATTGAAAATCATGTTCTTCTTTTAGTCGATATGGAATATTATCGATTTGAAATACGTTGGGGTTATCCATAGATTACCTCCAATTTAAAGTCCGTTATTTTTTACTAGGAAACAATGTATACGACCAAGAATAGAGAAAATCTGCAATAAATACAATCCCCCAAATAACGCCAACTGCAAAAATAGTATCATTGGGATAAGGAGTACCCTCTGATTCCCCATTTTCTAGCCATGTAAAATCAGTTAGATACATTTTCAATTCGGAAATACTATCCGTTCCCATTAGCCAGAAAATAGATTGACCGATCACAAAAATCACAAGATGAATAAAGGAAGAAATTCGATATTTTTTTGCGATATATTTAGGGTTTCGATTTCTTTCCATTATCTCATAATCTTTTGTAGTCAATAATTCAACGCCACGTAACTTTCCAATTTTCTCACGCATCCACCGATCCAGTCTAATAAAGTCAAACACACCAAATGTACAAGCGTAAATGATAAAAATAACAATAATTATTATAAATGTCGAAATTTCACCTGTATGTCTATAGACATATAATCCTAATAGTGCCTCAAGTGCCATGAGAAGTAAGAAAAGAAGAATAAACAGCATGCTTAATCGTTTTTTATTGAAAAAGTAACGAAAAACACAAAATAAAATCAGTGCTCCTACAGACAAAATCTCAGCAGCAATAAACAATTCCCAATTATAATCAAGGAAAAAATTCATGAATCGTTTCACACCTCTCCCATCAGTCCTATCTATTTTAATCATACTCCATTCATTACCAATATTAAATATTAAGTTTAGAAAGGAAAGACTATAGTAGGTGCTACTAGTTATTATCTGTATATTCCACCACATCTTTCATAAAATAATTGATACATGTATCAATCAATTGGAGGTATTTCTATTGTGGAAGAATTCCTTTTTAACTAACTATTTAGGGGACAAAAATAAGGTCAATAACTTAACTGCAGCTGAAGTATCCGGGCTATGGCTTCAGTATATGGGCGATACGATGGCAATTTGTGTTTATAAATACTTTCTTAAAATTGTTGAAGATGATGAGATAAAATCCATATTACGATTTGCATTACGGTTAGCTAAGGACCATGTCGAAAAAATTAAGGACTTTTTCGAAAGGGAAAATTTCCAAGTTCCTATAGGATTTACAGAGAATGATGTGAATCTGAATGCCCCACGACTATTTTCTGACCGTTTTTTACTTTTTTATTCCTATATAATGACCATACATGGGTTGACAGCTTATAGCTTAGCTATTATAAACTCAGAGCGAAAAGACATCCAAGATTATTTTATGGAATGTACAATAACATCGAAGGAATTGTTCCAAAAAATAGATGAAGTCGCTAAGAAACAGCATATTTTTTCTAGCGTTCCCTCCATTCCTTCCCCTCCTAAGGCGGAGTTTATTGATTCAACCGGAATAATTGCCAATCTTTTTGGAGAGAAAAGACTACTTAATGGTTCGGAAATAAGCAATCTTTTCTTTAATTCTAAGAAAACGGGATTTGTTCGATCGTTAAGTTTAGGATTTAATCAGGTGGCAGTACGAGAAGACGTTCGTAATTTCATGTTAAAAAATGTGAAATTAGCAGGCAAAGATGCGGACAGTTTTGATAAGATATTACAACAAGAAAATCTACCAGTACCAGAAAATTGGGATGGCGAGGTCACTAATTCTACGATAAGCCCTTTTTCGGACAAGTTAATGATGTTTCATGCAGCGTTCTTAATAAACACAGCTCTCTCTTATTATGGTGCTGCAATAGGTTCAAGCTTAAGATCTGATTTGGTAGTAAACTACTATGTTGTCAATAACCATGCAATGGAAGCTGGCGTAATCTGTTACAACCTTATGGTTAAACACGGATGGCTAGAAAAACAACCAGAAGCAGGAAACAGGTAGTTGTGACTTGGGGTCAGGTCCCTTGTCCCAGTCTTTGGTTGTGGTGGGACATGGGGTCAGGTCCCTGATTGCAAGAAAGAGTGGGACATGGGGTTGGGTCCCTGATTGCAAAGAAGCAACCGCCTTTAATCAATGGAACGATTACTTCTTTTTATATCCTCTCTTATTTTTTAACACTATTTAACCAGTGGTTTTAAAAGACCTATTAAATAAGGGTGCCTCCCCAAAATTGCCGAGGCACCCTCGTTACGAGGCAGCGCTAATGCAGGATATTTTACCTGGATCCTACACAATTCATTTGTTTATTGGTTAAACAAAGTGGTTAAAAAAATAGATCCCATTACCACATCATATTCAGAGATGCAAACCTACTCCGCAACTGATCCCGTACTACCAGCAACTCCCCTTTTTCTTAATCAATGATTTCCCAATAGGCAGGTTTCACGTTATAATCTATGTCAAAAACAAATGGTGCATCTTTTCCTACCCCATTATTATAATCCTCTGCCCTGTCATCCAACCATGTATGGTTATCCGCAATGCCCCAGAACGTCACATTACTAATTTTATCATCTAATCGCTCATACAGTTCAAACAACTGATCGTATCTATCCGCCTGTCGTTCGAATTCAAAAGCAGGGATGTCCTCGTACGTATCATAAGCTGGTGTTGGTGGCCAGCCATATAGACTAACATCCAGTTCCGTGATTTGGTTATCTAATCCAAGCTCCGCAAACATGTTAATGGATTCTTCCGTTTCTTGAAGGGAAGGCCAACCAATCTGGATGTGCGACTGATGTCCAACCCCATCAATCGGTACACCTTGTTCCAATAAATCGGTTACTAAATTATATAAATAGGTCCTTTTTGGTTCTACTTCGGTATTATAATCATTAATATAGAGTTTTGCGTCTTCCCCAGCGTATTTTCTAGCTGTTTCAAACGCTACCTTAATATAATCGTCTCCGGCAATTTGATACCATGGAGATTCGCGAAGTCCTCTATCATTTGGTGCATATTCATCAATGACTTCATTCACAACATCCCAAGAATTAATGTCATCCTTATAGCGTTTAACAACGGTTTTAATATGTTTTTCCAACCGCTTCAGTAAAAGTTTTTTATTCTTTTCTCGCTGTTTTGGATCCGTTTCCTCAACCATTTGGTTTCCATTTTTATCTAAGAAAAACCACTCTGGCACTTGGCTATGCCAAATTAACGTATGGAAACGAAGTTCCATATCATTTTCTTTAGCAAATTGAACAATTTTATCTGCTTCTTCAAAATTGAATGTGCCTTCCTCTGGTTGAATGTTAATTGGTTTCATAACATTCTCTGCTACAATGCTACTATAGTGCCGTTTTAAAACTTCCCCTTGAATTCCATCCAATTGATATGGTTCAACGGCAGCTCCTATATTAAACGACTCTTCATATCTAGCTTCGAGTGAAGGTGCTTCCAGAGCACTAATAGATTCCCTTTCTTCATCAGCTAAAGCTATACCTACTCCTGATGGAATCATTAAAGCAAGAGCCATTCCAACTATAATTGGTTTACGCAGTACATTTCGCATCGAATTCTCCCTTTCCTAATTTTTATTGAGAATCAAGTAGCTACTCCAAAGATTAAAATCCTCCTAGAAAGCGGTTACATTAATGGGTGACAAAAAGCTTTTTGTCTATTGCTAGCATGTTCATTATAGCACTGAATCTTAGTTTATCAATTGAACAAACAAAGTTTTTAAGAGAATTCCCAAAAAACAGATATTATTACCTATAAGGAGGCAGGTCTGTAGTCCCAGTCTATTGGAATGTGAGTGGGACGTGGGGTAAGGTCCCTGATTGCAAAGGTTGCGGGGCATTTGGGGGCAGGTCCCTTGTCCCAGTCTACCTTTATTCGACAAGTGACAGGCACTTGTCGAATTATTACTACACAAATACAAGATACACAAATACCAAACTCATCATAACTATTCCCAACGGAAGTCCGTACTTCGCCCATTCTCTACTTGTGATTCCTAGTTTATTAGCTGCAATTATGTTTGGAATATTACCCGGGATAAGCATTCCTCCGCTAATGATTAAACTGAGTAAAATGAATCGGATTGTCTCTACTGGCATCGCTGGACTAATTTCAGCTGCAGCCAAGGTTGCATTATCAAGAACTGCAGACGCAATATTTATCCAATATATAATACTTGTGTTAAGGTCGAGCAGATATCGATCTACAAGCGTTTGGTAACTGGAACCAAGTAACGTTAGGCCCATTACAAATAAATAGATTCTCATGGAGCGAGTAAAGATATGAATGTAACTTTCAGAGTCGTTCCCACCCTCCACTCTCTCTGTTTGCTTTGGCCTTAGAATAAATAACGCACAGATTCCAATCGCAAGAACCCCAACAATTACTTCCAAACCTATTAGGTGAAAAAGAAAGAAAAAATCCTGATCCAACTTACTTGTCGTAATCGTTGCTAAAGGCTCTCCGACAGGTGTTAGTACGGAACCAAAGCCAATCGAATAACAGGACAAAATGACTGCACGTATTTGAGTCTTTCGGTCAATACGCAACATGCTTATCAAAAATACCAAAACAATCGCAGCAACTATTGCCGTAATTACACTGGATAAAACTCCTAAACTAACAATCATTAAGGTTAGGAAAACATTCATATCTACATATCGAATAGCTTTTAACATAGCACGTTGAATAGGCTGTCTTAGCCATTTAAAGAACAAACTAGCAACTAACACAACCAAAGTAATATTTATTGGATTTTTGATTGCTCGCATCCATAGTGTACTATCCAATATCCCACTAATGATCGCCGCTATAATTCCCATCACAAATAAAAAAGCCTCTAAATTTCGTTCAATAGGTTTTACAAAAAAAGGTAAGAATAAAACTAGCAATAAAATAACGATAAGACCAACAGTCAATGTTACAGTCCCCTTTACATAAGTTGAAAATACTTGTCTACCCTATACATATTTTTTTATCGCGCGCATTATTCATCAGGTCTTTGGGGTCAGGTCCACTGTCCCAATGTGATCCGCAATCCGGGGTCAGGTCCACTGTCCCAATGTGATCCGCAATCCGGGGTCAGGTCCACTGTCCCATTCCTTGTCTCACCCCTCCCCCAATCCCACCTCACATAAAAAAGACCCCAAACACTTTCATAAAAAGTGTTTAGGGTCTTATCATCAAACCGACACAACATCCGATTCCTTATTTTCTTCTTCATCTTTCCCCTTAACTAATATCGTATCTCGATCTCGGTAAAGGAGAGCCGAAGCTAAAAGGAACGATAATACGTCTGAAATTGGGAATGCCATCCATACACCCATAACCCCAACGAAGTGCGGTAGAATTAGCACTAACGGAATTAAAATGAGTATCTGTCTCGATAGGGATAATATTAGTGCTTGTTTTGGTTTTCCTAATGCTTGATATAAACCACCTGCAACGATTTGTACACCAACGACAAAGAACGCTACGAATAACACTCTCATCGCCGATGATCCTTCTTTAATTACTTCAGGATCAGACGTAAAAATACGCAAGAACGGAGATGGAATGAACACGAGTAGCAACGTAATAACCGTTGCACAAATGGTAACGATTTTTAATGTTATCCAAATCGTTTCTCTCATTCGCTCATAATTCTTCGCACCGTAGTTATAACCAACAATTGGCATCATTCCTTGCATGATTCCCATAATCGGAATTACCGTAAACATAACAATTCGTTGAATTAAGCCGTAAATACCTACATAAAACTCACTACCAAACTGGATTAACATCGTGTTAATTGCAATCATCATTAGACTTCCGGCAGCTTGTTGCACAAATGCTGGCATTCCGATCGCCATTACTTCTTTTACAATATTCCATTTAATTTTCAAGTGTTGTACAGCTAAGCTTAACGTACTTTTTCCACTTAGGAAATATTGAAAAATCATCAGCGTAACACTAGCTTGTGAAATAACCGTAGCAATCGCTGCTCCTTGTACTCCCATGTTTAAAGCAAAAATAAAAATGGGATCCAAGATGATGTTGATTACAGCAGGTACAATCATCGTCATCATAGCAAATCTAGCATTACCCTCTGATCGTACAATGTTATTCGTTGCAAATCCGAATGAGAAGAAAAATGTACCAAACATAATCGGGAACATATAATCCATAGCATAACCTAACGTAGAAGGTGTCGCACCGAAGATAACAAGTATCGGCTCTAATGCAAAAAAGGCAATGATTAGACCAACTACACTTACAATCACGATCATCGAGATGATATTACCAAATACCTGGTTTGCCTCATCCCCTCTTTGTTCACCCAAACGGCGCGAGATAACCGATGCTCCCCCCACGCCTAGAGCTGCTGAAACAGCCATCACAATCATCATAAGTGGAAATGCAACCGTCGTACCAGCAACAGCATCAATTCCAACTCCATATGAAATAAAGATCGTATCGACCACGTTATATAACGTCATTACAAACATTCCGATCATAGCCGGAATGGATAAATTACGGAGCAAAGTTGAAATCTTTTGTGTACCAAGCAATTCTGTCTGTTTTTTTGCTTCCAATTATTTCCCTTCTTTCATTTCAATAATATTTGATTTTAATTTTATTAGCCAATGCCTCATCATTGCTACTTCTTCTATACTAAAGTCCTTTAATACGAGATCCTCTGTTTCAGCCATGTCATCCCATAACTGTTGATCTATGATCCTACCTTTTTCGGTTAAGCTAATCATTTTAGATCGCTTATCATGTAAGCTCTCGCTTTTTTCAATCAACTGTTTATTTAAAAGTGATTCAATGATTCCGTTCATTGTAGATCCTTTTATATATAATTGTTGCTGCAGCTCTCCTTGGGATTGTGGTCCTTGCTCAACTAATAAGTATAATACTCTAGCTTGAGCGACAGTCACATCGTATTTAGCTAGCTGCTCATTGTATTGATTATGAAATAGATGGGCAACTACTCCGATCTGATACCCAACCTTTTCTTCAATATTTCTCCCCAAATTACTTACCTCCCTAACAAAATAACACCATACAATACTACCACCACAAATAAATAAGTGCAATAAGATTGTCCTAATTTGTTAGCGACCTAACCATTCAAGAATTTACCAAATTCGACAAGTGTCTGTCACTTGTCGAATTTTATTCATAAATCAAGGGGGGCAGATACTTCTGCCCCCCAAAAAATTAGTATACGTATAATTGTTCATAGTTTTGTACTGGGACAAGGGACCTGACCCTACACCAACAACAACTCGTTCAAGTCTAATACTTCGATTTCTTTATTTGATTTTTGTTTGATTAGTCCTTCTTCTTCTAGTTCTGCTAGTTCTGCTAGTTTTCGGCTGATTGTTTCTGGAGTGGTTCCTAGGTAAGATGCTAGGTCCTTCTTATTCATTGGGAGGGTAATCACGGATTGGTCCTTATTTCCCAAGCACTCTGCTAGAAAAAGAGCAATTCTTGTATCTACTTTTTCCGTTGCGAATCGAGTGGTTTGTTTTTCTGATTGTTCTAGTCTAGATGAGAATTCAGATAGGACCTTCAACGAAATCGTCGGATATTTTACTAGTAACTCCTGTAAGTCCGAATAGTTTACCATACATACTTCTGTGTGAACCATCGCTTCAGCATAGGATTCATGGGTAGACTTACTAAACAAGGCGTACTCTCCCATAAAGTCTCCTGGATTCAATATCCTTACAAGCTGTTCCTTACCAGATTCTGATAGGCGATAAATTCTTATTTTTCCTTTATTTACGATAAATAAAGAATCAGACTCCTCACCTGCACGATATATAATCTCTCCTCTTTTAAAGGAAATTGATTTAACTACTGACATGATCTCTACCATTTGCTCCGCTTCTAAATGATTAAAAATTGGAACCAACGAAACACACGAACCTTCTGCATGGTTACAATTATGGCCATGCTCCTGCCGATATTCATGTCTCGCTTCCATTTTCCCACTCCTCTACTCGTTATATCCTAAGCTTACCACATTATCTAAATCTTCTTCTATTGTAGTATTTTTATGATTAAAACGAATCAAACGCATGGCATTTAGTATAACAAGTAAGACACTTGCTTCATGGATGAACATGCCTGATGCTAAATGGACAGATCCTATTAAAACGCCAAATAATAGAAGAAATACCGTACCTACAGCAAAATACGTATTTTGCTTCATGTTACGAATGGTTGCTTTCGATAGCGAATAGGCATGAGAAAACTGCATCAGTTTATCTGCCATTAATACAACATCCGCTGTTTCCATGGATACCTCTGTTCCACCTTCGCCCATTGCCAGACCAATATCAGCAGTCGCAATTGCAGGTGCATCATTAATCCCATCTCCAGCCATCGAAACGACATGCCCTTGTTCTTTTAATTGTTTAACATATTCTACCTTATCTTCTGGTAGCATTTCAGCATGGTACTCATCTAGCCCTAACTGATTGGCAACTAACTCAGCTGTATATTGGTTATCCCCTGTTAGCATAATGATCTTCTTGATGCCATTTTTTCTCATCTCCGCTAAAGCTTTTGGTGCATCTTCACGGACTTGATCAGCAATCGAAAAAATCCCTTCTATCCTTCCATCTACTGCAGCAAAAATCACTGTGTTACCTAATCTTTCCCTAGCTACAGCATAATGCTCTATTTCGCCTATAATTTCAATTACTTCTTCATCTATTAGGTTACGATTTCCTACTACAACATGATGTCCATCCACTTTTGCTCGAATTCCATTCCCTTTGATAATTTCACCTTCTGCAGGGGTTTTCATATCATATCCCTTGGAACGAGCTTCTTTAACAATGGTTTTCCCAAGATGGTGTTCAGATATCATTTCGGCTTGTGCTACGATTCGAAGTAACTGTTCTCTTTCAAACCTACCGAATGTCATAATTTCCGTAACCTCAGGTTTTCCTTTCGTAAGGGTACCAGTTTTATCAAATAGGAGTGTGTCCACTTTTGAAAAAGTATCCATTATCTCCCCACCTTTAACCAGAACACCGTGTTTGGCCCCATTTCCAATTCCAGCTACATTGGAGACAGGTGCACCAATGACTAGAGCTCCTGGACAGGCTACCACTAAAAAGGTTATCGCTAGATGAAGATCTTTTGTTATGACATAGACAATGATTGATAGCAAAACAACTGCGGGTGTGTATACATTAGAGAACCGATCTAAAAATTTTTCAGTTTTCGTTTTGGATTCTTGCGCTTCTTCTACGAGTTCAATTATTTTTGCAAAGGTTGTTTCATCTCCAACCCTTTCCGCTATCACTTCCACATACCCACTATCGACAATTGTTCCACTGTATACGTTATCCGCTAATTTTTTCACAACCGGGGTGCTTTCCCCAGTCACACTAGCTTCGACGATGGATGCTTGACCTGCTACAATTCTTCCATCCACCGGAACTTTTCCACCAGATCGGATGATAATACGCTCCCCCTCATCAACTTGTTCCACCGGTACCACGGTTTGCTCTCCATTTCGAATGACAATAGCTTCCTGTGGTGCCATTTCTACTAATTCCTTTAGGGATGAGCGTGTTTTTTCTAGTGTACGTGCTTCTAAATATGCTCCAAATAAAAATAAAAAAGTAACAACTGCAGACTCCACATATTCGCCGATAAACAACGCACCAACAACTGCGATTGTAACTAGTAATTCAATGCTAAAGGCTTTCATTCGTACTGCTTGATAGGCTTTGATCACGATCGGAACACTTGCAATGCATGTTGCAAAAATCAAACCAACATCTTTTAACTGAGAAAGTTCAAGCCTACCAGCAACAAAACTAGCGACGATTGCTATACCAGCTAGTGCAGTAAGATAGTTTTTATGTTTCGTAGTTATTTTCATCAGGTGACTAACCCCCTTTCTGCTTAGGAATAGCCCGCGAAGGCTATTCCTTAAGAAACTTTTGAAGCTAGTACTGGATAGCCTAACTTCTCAATGATTTGTTCGATGTGACTAGAAGTGGTCCTTTTTTCATCAAATTGTACCTTCACCTTACTGGCATTGAATAATACTTTTGCTGATTCTATTCCATCCATTTTATCAAGAGTTGATTCAATCTTTTTAATACAAGATGGACAAGTTAATGCTTCTAATTGGAATACTGCTTTGGTCATTTCCATTACCTCCTTATTTTCTACATCTTCATTGTAAAAGAGGTCATAAAAAAATAACTTGATGCACATCAAGTTATGAAAATTACGTTTCCGTTCTATGTTCGATGTTTATCTACCCAAACCCCGACCAAACTCAAAATACAATACAATTTGTCGAATCATGTAATTTTCTTGAATAAAATAACTCCATCCCTTATAAAAAGCATGACAAAACTACCATTTAGTCAGACAAATTTCCCAATACCAAAGATACTGTATTAATGGTACATTTATAATAAGGCCACCTTTAAAAAAATAAAAAAGAGGGTGAGGGAAAATTAATAAGGATGTTGGTAATCGAATAAAATATCATAGATTAAAATTAAACATGACACAATCGGAACTAGCAGATGGGATTGTTTCTATTCCTTACCTATCAAAAATTGAAAATGGTTATGCAGAACCTTCACAGGAAATAATAAATTTACTATGTGAAAAATTAGACATTCAACCATTAATTGAAGAACAAGGTCACTTGGTCTTATTATGTAAAACATGGTTTAAAGACCTATTTTATAGCAATATGAAGGATATCGATCAAAACTTTTTACAGATAGAAAAAAACATTGATTTAATATCAAACCAAGACTTGTTAAATCTTTTTGAGCTACATAAGCTTAGGTATTTTATACTGATAAAAAATAAAAAGGCTGCCTATGAACAATTTATTTGGTTAGAAAAACAATCCAAGCACTTTACAGAAACAAACCTTTACTACTGGCATAAATTCTCTGGTTATTATCATTTCACAAAATCAGCTTACCCTAAAGCATTAAAACGATTTCAGCTTGCAGAAAACTTCCTTGCCAATGCCTACCATTTACAATCTGAAGAAAAAAATAGTTTATTTTATATGATTGCACTATCAGCAAGCTATTCTAGAAAAACGTATCTATCCATCACTTATGCTAATGAAGCATTGGATAACTATCAAAAAAGCTATAACCAAGAAAAGTGTGGTCAATGTCATATTTTACTTGGTATTTCGTTTTTGCGAATACATGAGATGGAAAACGCTCTTCAAAGCTATCGAAATGCAGAGAATATTGCCCGACTTACCCATGATAACAATCTTTTAGCGATCGCAGTACAAAATATTGGCAATCTGAACTCCATCATTAATAAATCACAAGAGGCTATTGATTATTACCTAGAAAGTTATAAACTAAGGGATAAGAGCCCCATAGAAAAGAAAATCGTTCCAATTGCTAGTTTAATGAAAGAGCATTATAAACGTCATGATATTTATAATTCCAAGAGGTGGCTACAAGAAGGACTAGAGATCATATCCCAAGGGAATTTAGATTCCTTCTATACACTGGAATTTCAACTCTATGAACAATTGATTAATGGAGATAACACATCTTTAGATCAAATAATTCTTAAAAAGATCATTCCCTATCTAGAAGAAAGGGAATTACATTATGAAAAATTCTCCTATCTAAAAATATTGGCTGATTACTATTTTAATAATAGGAAATACAAATTATCAGCCAGCTACTATAATCATGCATTAAATGTAAGAAACAAAATTTAATAATTATGTGGAGGTTTATAATGAAAAAGTTAATTGCTATTTCTTTTGTATCATTCGCTCTAATTTTATCAGGACTTTCTGCAAGTAATGTAAACCATACCATCATACTTGCAGATGAAGAACATCCTGACCATGATAGTTCAGATCCTGGTGAGGGTGGTCATTAACACAGCTAAAATTGTTTCATGGAAAAGCGCCCAATGGACGCTTTTTCTTTTTTTATGGTGAAAGCGTATTCTTTTTTTGTGTAAGGCAAACCTTTTTTACCCTTCATTAATCCGCTGTTTACAATTCCAGCAAACGAGAGACTTTTCACTCCTATAGTTAGCATAAAAATAATCACTAATTTCGATATCAATATTGTCCTTGGCATCCATCGGTTCAAGGACCTTATAAATCACCAAGCTTACTGGCGATTCACCACCAGTTAATTTATATATATCCTCTTTATGCTCCAGTACTTTTACCTTATTGTATTTACTGTTCCGACTTTTACTTATATACGTTTTACCTACTACTGGGAATTCTAATTGTCTCATTTTCTCATGCACAGAAAAATCCCTCCCGTATATAATTTGTATCTAATTATATGCGGGGATAAGCTTGGTTCTTTCCTGCATTTTTCTAAGTAGAATTGAAGTAAAATATGGAAGTATGCCCTGCTGACGACACTTGTTAAAAACTGAAACCTATTTTATGATAGATACGTATTACTTAAAAACAAAAAGGAGGTGAATACAGATGTTTTTAGAAATGATTAATGATTTCGCTAACGAATTTTCCCCACTCTACCTATATGTAAGTGCCGTGTTGTCAATCTTTTACTTGAATCGATTTTATAATGGGGTTCACCACAGTGTATGGGAAAATCATCTCCATATTCGAAAGTGGCATGAAATTCAGATTCAGCTACTGCCTAACCAAATCATGATTCCTAGGTTGATAGAATTTCGCAACTGGATCGCAATCAAAACAAAGCGAATAGAAGCTCCAGATGATGATACAGATGCAGATTCCTTCTCATTATTTCAAGCAATGAAATTACGAGGAGGAAAACAATGGAGAAAACATCCGTATTCACTTTCATTCGAAAATATAGCGTTATTTTAGGAGTTCTTTTCTTATTTATTTTATCCGGGTGTCAAGGGACACCGGTCGATCCCACGGAGGCAAGTTCAGGAGGATTCTTTAATCAAGTATTTGTAATACCATTTTCTGAGTTAATAAAATGGATTGCTGGTATTTTTCATGATAGCTATGGCCTGTCAATCATCATTATTACGTTGGCAATACGCCTAGCATTGATGCCGTTCTTTTTAAAACAAACGAAAAGCAGTATGCAAATGAAAGAAAAAATGCAAGTTATGAAGCCTGATATGGACGCATTGCAGGAAAAGTATCGTGGAAAAACAGATCCAGAATCCAAATCAAAAATGCAACAAGAGATGATGCAACTGTATCAAAAGCATAACATGAGTCCAATGGCAGCCTTTGGCGGATGCCTACCAATGCTACTTCAGCTACCGATCTTGATTGGCTTCTTTTATGCGATCCGCCAAACACCGGAAATTGCAACACATTCCTTTTTATGGTTTGACTTAGGTCAGACAGATATTATTCTGACTTTAATCGCGGTTGCTGTCTATTTTGCGCAATTTAAAGTATCACAAATGAACATGGATCCAAATATGAAGAAGCAAATGGCTATCATGGGATGGATCTCCCCGATTATGATTGGAGTATTTTCTCTTTCAGCACCAGCAGCATTACCACTGTACTGGGCAGTCGGAGGATTATTCTTAATGGTGCAAACGTACGTTGCTCGTAAAGTTTATACCACTGCTGAAAGTACAGCTTAATATATATTAGGAAAACAGGACAAACTGGAGGTTTGTCCTGTTTAATTTTTTTATAAGTTACCGTTTGGCGGTTGCTCTGCTTCGGATGGGCACTCATAACGCCTATGAGTTACCATTTGACGGTTCTCCTGCTTCGGATGGGCACTCATTACGGCTTTAAGTTACCGTTTGACGGTTCTTCTGCCTCGGATGGGCACTCATAATGGCTTTGAGTTACCTTTTGGCGATTGTTCACACTTCGGATGGGCACTCATAATGGCTATGAGTTACCTTTTGGCGATTACTCCGCTTCGGATGGGCACTCATTACGGCCATGAGTTACCGTTTGGCTGTTGCTCCACTTCGGATAGGCACTCATTACGGCTTTGAGTTACCGTTTGACGGTTCTCCTGCTTCGGATAGGCACTCATTACGGCTTTGAGTTACCGTTTGACGGTTCTCCTGCTTCGGATGGGCACTCATAACGGCCATGAGTTACCGTTTGGCGGTTGCTCCGCTTCGGATGGGCACTCATAACGATGATGAGTTACCGTTTGACGGTTCTCCTGCTTCGGATGGGCACTCATAATGGCTTTGAGTTACCGTTTGGCGGTTGCTCCGCTTCGGATGGGCACTCATAACGACGATGAGTTACCGTTTGGCTGTTGCTCCGCTTCGGATGGGCACTCATAATGGCTTTGAGTTACCGTTTGACGGTTCTCCTGCTTCGGATGGGCACTCATAACGGCCATGAGTTACCGTTTGGCGATTGCTCCGCTTCGGATGGGCACTCATAACGGCCATGAGTTACCGTTCTTCATCCGGGCACCCACTCATTATCTCGAAGAATCATACCACTTTGGAATAATGTTTCGAAAAGAATCATGGTCCTCAATAACTTCTAATGAATATATTAAAAGTTTTTCAAATGATTCTGGTCCTTGCCTATTTCCCCAAACGATTGCTGAGACCACATGCATGGCACTGTATAGCGCGTATAATTTCCAGAATTCATCCGTAACGTTATGATTGTGATAACCATCAATAATACCTTTTGTAAATTCAATACTTACATGCTTGGAAAAGAAACCTAATTTATGTAGATCGTGAACAGGGTCACCCCAATCCATCCGCTGAAAATCTATGATTCCAGCGAATTCCTTATCTTTTATAAGTAGATTAGATGGATGGAAGTCATCGTGTTGAAATGTATTTGGTCGATCGAGCATGAGATGTTCGTGCTTGTGAATATAGGCTTCAAGCAATTCTTTAATCTGTTCTTCAATGGAAATATCTTTTAGCTCTTGTAAATACTTTTCACTCTTCTTTTTCTTAATCGAGTACCAGGAAGGATAATCTGCGGGCGCATTCACTTGGTGTAGTTTTTTCAATTCTACTCCAGCAACATATCCAGCATTGTATTGCTCTTCTTCGGTTAACTTACTCAATGCTTCCTCCCCATCCTCCCCAGGAAGATAAGTTAGGAGCATGTAGCTCGTATGAAAGTCATGTACTGTATTAAATTCGATAGCCTTTGGGACGTATGTGGAATAGTTGGATGCAAGTTTGATCACCTCAAATTCCTGTTTTCTTCTTGCTTCATCTTCACTGGTAAACGTTCTTAACAGATACGAGTCATCGATAATATACTTCTTATCATGGGAAAACCCTTTTTCAAGTTGTTTTACTGAAGTAGCATTTTTTAAGTGAGGGTTGTACTCCAAGAGGTAACTTATGATATCATCTTTTACTTTCATGGCTTCACTCCTTATTAGGTTAGAAACTAAAAAGAAGTAACCTAGCAACGATTACTTCTTTTTGAGACGAATATAAGTATAATTTTATTGTTCATTACTGTCAATCTTTTCTGAAAGTATTAGCCTTCATCTGCTAATAGCGCATCATAAGCTGCAGAAACCTTATCAAATTCCTCATCACTTTCAATTGCGCTTAGGTCTCCGTCTGCTTCTACTTTGAGAAAGAAGATATCAATTTCCTCCTCATTTCCTCCCTTTAGGTCTTCTGTAAAAGCAACTGCAATATAATCTGTTCCTTCTAAGGTCACCTTAGCAAGCACTTCTACCTCTTGGTCTTCAGTGTTTTCATCACTAATAGTAAATACCTCTCCTACTTTAATTTCATCCATTAATTAGTCCTCCTTCTGGTAAAGTCCTAATTCTATGGTTACCTTTAATGCTGAATTTAATCCTTCATTATCTGATGAATTTTCATATGAGTGTGAAGGTGGACTTCTCACCACACATCTAGCCAATTCCCAATTACTCTCCCAAGCCCACGCATCCCCCAAAATAAAAGCCTTATCGGGAACAGTAGAACTTCTGGAATCCATATCAGGATATCTGCGATTAGGTCAAGTATGGAATAATTTTCTTTATGCTTTAACCTATTTCCCTTATCCCGCCATTTTATCAAAAAATATTCCCCCATGTTTTACAATGTATATTTTCATACGTTTGAGCCTTGAAAATGATTCATCTATTGGCTTTACTATTTTTTACGCGCTAAGTAGGATATACTAATAAATATACTTTACTTACTACCAGGAGGTACCATGCTTACATTTGAAGAAAAACTTGCTATTATTGAATCTTTTCCAGAGCTTAAGCGTCATGATGTTTCACTTGGCAGAGTTAATTTCCATTATGAAGAAAGTGTGATGGACAAAAAAATCGTAGTTTATCGTCTCCATCCAAACGGTAACGGCTTTGTTTATGCAGAGTTAATTGATGATGACTATGATGTTGATAGTAAAGGAATGGTGAACATTCGTGACTTTTCAGAGGAAGAGCTTAGAAAAGTGATCAAACAATCGATTGATTCCCTATCTGAACAAGAGCCTTTTGAAGAAACATGGATCAATAAGGAAAATCAAACACTTAAACTCGTACATGATTTTGACTTATGGAATGTTTATGCTGGTGACATGCTCGATGCTACTCATACAACCTATGAGGCCGCAGCTGACTATTTACAGCAAGAAGGATTTAGAAGGTTGGAAAAGTAACTTATTGCAGGAAAAAATATACATGTAACAAAATGCACCTTAAAATGAGGTGCGTTTTGTTTGTACGTCATGAGAAAACTGCAAAAGGGAAAAATAAATAATAATCATCAACGAAACTTATCAAGAGATACCATATTACAACTGAAACCAGACTAAAAAACAAATAATTGATTTTCTTCCTTAGTAAATTCAAAGACTTTGCTATCCCTAACACTAGAAATAAAACTGCACCTAATAATACATATAATCCAATTGAAAAGGCGGAAATAAAGCTTAAAAAGTAAAAGAACAAAGCTCCAAAATAAGAGGCCATCGCATTCTTCATGTCCCATCCTCCCTCCCCAATTTATTATGTAGACATTAATTGATTACAAAAACCTATTAAATACTTGGAGAATCGTAACATACAGTCAATTCTATCTTCTTCCGATTTAAATAAGCTTGTTCCTCTATTTTCACGGATATTTATTGCTTCTTGAATCATCGTGTGCCAATCAGCTGGCAGATGGACTAATCCATATCTTCCTGCACCGAGCTTAGAAATGATGTCTCTTTCCCTTACGGTGTAGTATTGACGTAGCAATCCTAAAATTGTCCATTCAACTTCTTTGTCTATTTCCTCTTTAGTCGAAATATCCAGTAATTCCTCTACTGACTTTTCCAGTCTTTGAACACGATTTAACCAGTAAGAATTCATATTTTCTAGTACATATGAAACTAAATCCTCTTTGTTAGCCTTCAAATTTAAATCAGTTGGTCTTTGCCCTAAAATATTAATTCCCTTCGTTTTTAATAGCCACCATGTAACTGGATTAAATTGTGTACTATATCCAATTTCTCCACCATTGTAAAAAGGGTATGAACGATGATCAAACGTTTCATCCTTACCTAGGTCCTCCCAAACGATGTAAGAACCATCCATTTCTGGCCATATGTATTTGTTAGAAATAATTTTATGGATTTCCGTCATGACAACAATTTCATCATTTGATAGTCGATTTTTGGTGATTGCAATAAAATCGATATCACTTGAATTATTTGTATATGCATCAAGCACAATTGAACCGTGCAGGTATAATCCTTCAAGTGTGTGTGGTAATCGTTCATTCCATAAATACATATAATCATTGAGTAAATTGAGAACGACGTTTGGAATTCTATTCATGTGATTTGCTCCTGGGTTTTAATCTATTTGTTGATTGAAAGCTATAACTACTCTCCATCACGTTAAAAAATAAAAATACAAGTCCAATGTAAATAACAGTAGCAACGGAAAAGAAAGCTATACCTGAAAGTAACTTTTCTCTTGTGTAATTACCAAAGAAAAAATGTAACATGGTTATCGGGTACGATATAACAGCAATAAGATAGTGTAGTTTTTTCGTTTGAATATAACCCCTCCTGCACGTTTATTGCTATTACATACGTTTGAGGATTTGATTTGTTTCTACAATTATATTATGAATCTATCAAGAGTCGATATTTCTTTCAACATTGATCCGCTTCGCTAATTTAGTTGGTTCCTCATTCCGCTATTCCCTAAAAATCACCAATTTAGAGCATGTTTTCGGTTCCTCGTTCCGTTATTTGCCTCTTTCTACTCCAAAATCTATTGCTTATGTGCTATTAGCGGAATCACGATCCGCTTCACCCTACTATATGCAACTTTTTTTCCTTTTAACGGAACCAGGATCCGCTCCACCACCCTATAGGATCCTCATTCCACTATTCTATTAAAATTTCAATCTCATCTTCGTTTTCTTCCACTAAATCATTCAGCAATTGATTTGCTCGTTCATCATATTCTTCCACATTATCGCCCGGTTCACCTAGAATTTCATGCACATAAGCATTGATATATGCAACTGTAGTAGTTGTTATTTCAATATACTTTTCGTAATATTCTCCTGGGTCCATTCCAAGTTTTTTTGCTTGTGGTTCAGCGAATTCACGAATAGATTTTGCAGTGGGGTTATCTATATCATCAGGTGGATAGCCACCACGTGCTTCAATGGTTTCTTTTATTTCTTTGGATACATCGAGATTCATTTTTTTAGCTTCTTGGACGGCTAACTCAGCTTTAACAACCCCGTCAATCACATCCAGCAATTTCTGATCTTGATATAAAAAGCGCAGCTCACCAATTGTTATTTCTTCTCCTCTAACGATGGCTGCAACATCTTCATCGTTATACTTTATCGAATTAGTACAACCAATAAGAAATATAAAGCTAACAAAAACAACGAAGCTAATCAATTTATTCATTGATTAAACCTCCCATCTTAAAGCAATAATCTATATTTTAATCAAAACTTTTCCATGATAATTTCTACTTTCAATTAATTTATGCGCCTGTGCAACATCCTCTAGATTAAATATATGTGCAATCGGAATAGAAATTTTGTTAGAAGCAAATAAACCCAAAACCTTTTCTGCGACAGGAGCTAATTGTTCTGGATTGTGCTTTCTAGTTGTTCCTAAGCTGAAACCTTTAATATTCCTACAACTACTATGTACGTCACTAGTTTTGAAAGTACCAGCTTTACCACTACTATTACCAAATTGAACAAGCGTACCGTAAAATGCTAAGCACCCTAGACTTCTACTCGTTACCTCTCCGGCAACTGAATCAAAGATGACATTAGCACCTTGATTATTCGTCTGTTTTAAAACTTCTTCTGTAAACGTTTCATAGGTGCAAACGACATCAACACCTAATTTTTTTACATAGCTTTCTTTCTCTAGGTTCCCGACAGTTCCAATTATTTTCTGAACCCCCAATAATTTAGCTAATTGAACTAGTGTTGACCCTACTCCACCAGCAGCGCTATGTATGACGATCGTATCTGTTGGTTTTACTTGTCCAATATCATGTAAAAGAATGTAAGATAATATAGATACGGTTGGCAAGGTTGCAGCCTGCTCTAATTCAAGATGTTCAGGAATTTTAAATACTAATAGTTCATTCGCAACTACATACTCTGCGTATGATCCGCTCGTTGGAAAAGCTATCACACGGTCTCCTTTTGAAAGGTTCGAATTTGTTGGAGCCTTTTCAACAGTCCCTGCCACATCCAATCCAAGTATTAAAGGAAATTTACCTTTCCCTTTATTTCCTACACGCTTTTTAATATCAGCATAATTTACACTTGTATAGGCTGCTTTTATCAAGACTTCGTTCTCCCCTATTTTTGGTATATCAATATCTTCGTATGAAAGTACATTCACATCACCAAATTCACGTTGGATTACTGCTTTCATTTCTATATCCCCCTCAAAACTCCAAATGATTAGGATTCAAAAACCAAGATTGGACCATTCCACTTTTCATTATTAACTATTTTTTCGTTGAACGACTTACTAGTTGAATAATCTAATATGATTTTTTTCCAGAATTCATACGCTGGTTTATTATTTTCAGTTTGTTTAATTTCCCATGTCCCTTGAAACTGATCAAATAGAGAATACGCCACTTTTCTACCCACACCTCTATGTCTAAACTTCCTCATGATAAAAAAATCACTGATTACATGTGTCTTTTCTGCTGTACTATATGTAACAAATTCTCTTGGTACATCGACGATCATCAGTGCAAAACCTGCAATTTCACCGTCGACTCGTACTATAAAAGGACGACGATAATCCTCAGTCCATTGATGATCGAGATATTTATAATTGTATAGTCCGTGCTGATTTAAAACATGTCCATCAAATTCACTGCTATCATACCGATATAACTGAATCAAATGGCTAAGGGTGGACTTATCTTCATATGGAGCTATTGATAACGAAACGTCCATTTGCGCTCTCCCCCTAAAAATAACTTGCTATTTTTTCTCGATAAAGTACGTATCATACGATTCTTTTAATATGTAACCTAGTTTCTCGGCTAACATAACCGATTCAGTATTCGCTCCATCCCAACTAGGGTACTTTCCCCTATCCAGACAATCGACGATCAAGGCAGCTGCTGTTATAGTTGCTAACCCTTTTCTTCTATGATTAGGGTGACTAGCAACTTCAATCTCAATTCCATCATCATAAATACTGTAGGACGTTGCTGCAGAAACAACCTGTCCTTCGTGTAAAATTGCGTAGCCCACTCCTCTATCTAAAAAATCATCAATAGAATCAAATTGGCTTACAAAGTCTTCCGAAAGTTCATGGAAAGAAGGTGCGATTGCAATATGTTTATCAACTCTTTTAAGAACGTATTCTTCTGGCAGTGTAGACGTTAAGCTCATTAATTGCGCTCGATCTAGATGCTTTGGTTTCTTTTCAAACCTATATCGTTGAAACTTCTCCGTTGAACCATGATGTACTGTTTCTATACGATCTTTCCATTCCTCTTTGTCAACAATCGCTAAAGTAAAATCAGGAAGATTAAAAAGTAATTCTTCCGCTTCCTTCGCATAAGGATTCCCAGCAAAAAACACAAAAATGCCCACAGTTATCTGAGCAACCGTTGGATTCTCAAGATCATCCACCCATGCAGTCCCCATATGTCCTTGGAGATATGATCGTATTATCGTACTATCGATATTCTCAAACATTGAGACTAATTTTTTTCTTGTTTCACTATTCGCTTCAATAATCATTCAGTTCCTTCTTTCTAGTGTTAGTTATTACTTGATCATCTTTACATTAGTTCACTTATCTAGAAACATTCATTTCATCTTTTCCAAAATTAAATAATCCCTTGTTTTTAATATGGAAATATCGTGTTTCTCTGCAAACTTTAATAAATGTTCATACGCCGTTGGTGGCTCTAAAACTGCTAATCTAATATTAATTCCTTTATCTATTTCTATAATGGCAGCTTTTTTTGCCCATCCCACTCGTATAAATTTCAATTGAATGATTTGAGACGGGTAAATTTCCTTTTTGATAATGGATTTGGAGAAATATAATATCTCGTATACTAGCTGTTCATCCATGATTTTAAACTTAAACCGAATAGATGCTATTCCGACAGCTATCAGCAAAACCAATATAGGTATAAGTAAAGACCTACCAAAGTTCTCCGATAATACATGCCATAATAGGAGAACAAAAATGGCATTAAAAATAGATAGCCTCCCAGGTGTTATGTTATAGACCATATACCTTTTCCCCTCTTTTAAATTCAACTCCTATGGTTAATATTCCCTACTTCCATACTAACATAATATTCCAAAATATTATTGAATTTTGTCAAATAATAAAAAGGCATTAATTCCGATTACATAACTTTGAAATTACAGGTTAAATACCAGTTCACACAAAAAAGGCTGGGTAAATTCAAGAAACCCAACCTTTATAAATTATAATCTGTATAGTAGTTATACAGTAAAAGAACCTGTAGTTTAAGGTCTGTCACAATCAAATGGTGCAAATCTATGGTGACACAACCTATCTTTTTGAAAAATGTTACCAAAACTTAATCTACATTAATTATTTATTTCTTTAACAGCTTTTGCTGGTACTCCTGCAACAACAGTATTTTCTGGGACATCCTTAGTAACAACAGCTCCTGCCGCAACTACAGAGTTGTCACCAATCATCACACCAGGTAGAATTGTTGCGCTTGACCTAACCCATACATTTTCACCAATTACAACTGGAGAGGGATATGTTGTGTTTCTTGTTTCTGAAGGTAACCCATGATTAAGTGTAGCAATCGTGACATTCATGCCCAGCATTGAACCATTCCCTATACTTATTCCACCTCTATCTAGGAATGAACATCCAGTGTTCAAAAACACGTTCTTTCCAATAGTGATATTTTTTCCAAAGTCTGTATAAAATGGTGGAAAACACGTAAACGACGGATCAACTTTGCTACCAGTTATTTCACTAAAAATCTCTACTATTTCCACTTGTGAATGATAGGATGTATTCAATTCCATTGTGACCTTTTGGGCTTCAAAACTACATTGAGTTAACAGTCCATGTAATTCCTTGTCCTCCCCCGAAATGGGATTGCCTTTCTTACAAAAATCTATAAATTCCTTCATGTCCATTTTAAAATCACCCATTTTACACTTCTTGATTTGTTGGTCGAATTATCATATCACTAACTGATACTCTTTCAGGTGTATCAATGACATAAGCAACTGCTTGAGCAATATCTTCCGCAACTAGTCCCCACTCTCTTTGGGCTTTATGAAGTTCATCTGAAACCTTTTTATCACTAATTGTCTTATATAGTTCAGTCTGAACCGCACCTGGTGATGCAATTGTTGATTTGATATTATTTTCCCGTTGTTCCTGTCGTAGTCCTTCCATAATTGCTCTTACTGCAAATTTTGTACCACAATAAACTGCAGAGTCTGGATAGACAACATGACCAGCAACTGAATCGGTCGAGATAATATGCCCTGACTTTTGTTCAACCATTTTAGGAAGTGCAGCAGCAATTCCATTTAGAACACCCATTACATTTATGTCCAGCATGTTTTTCCACTCATCCCGTTTTGCCTCAACTAACGGTGCTGTTGGCATGATCCGGCATTATTAAAGAGAACATCTATTTTACCGTATTCAGAAATAGCCAAATCAACGACTTGTTGTACTTCATCATAATTTGAAACATCAGCTTTCTTATAGACAATGTGTGCATTAGGAAGAGATTCTCTAATCTCCTTTAAGTTATCCTCTCTACGTGCTGCTAGTACTAATTTAGCCCCCTTTTCAGCTAAATTTTTTGCGGTTGCTTCACCAATTCCGCTAGAAGCACCCATGATATAATAATCACCTTATCCTTAATAGCCATTATAAATCCTCCTTTAAAGATTTATCATTTTCAATTAAATCATAAAATGATACAATTCAAATATCAAATACCTATATCAAATATACTCATATACCTTTCGGGCATGCTAATAATAAGGAGAGATAGATTGTTATGGAAATCCGAGTGTTACGCTATTTCATTGCAGTAGCGTATGAAGAGAATATTTCATCTGCTGCAAAACAGCTACATCTAACCCAACCTACATTATCCAGACAATTAAGAGACCTTGAGACAGAATTAGGAACAACTTTATTTGTAAGAGGAAATCGAAAGGTCACATTAACAGACGAAGGGATATTTTTATTAAAAAAAGCAAAAGAAATTGTTGAGTTAGCAGATAAAACCGAGGCCAGTTTAAAGGAATCAAAAGAAATTATTAGTGGTGATATTTACATTGGTGGTGGTGAAACAGATGCTATGCGTTTTATTGCTAGAACATCAAAAGAATTAATTGAAAATTATCCAGGTATTCGATTTCATTTATACAGTGGTAATGCTGATGATATTAAAAGTAAATTAGATAGTGGATTGATAGACTTCGGTGTTGTTATAGAACCAACAGATAAACAGAAATACGATTATATACAATTACCTGCTACAGATGTTTGGGGAGTTTTAATGCGTAGAGATAGCCCACTAGCAAACAAGCAGTTCATTCAGCCATTAGATTTAATGGATAAACCACTTTTAATTTCACGTCAAACTACTGTCAGTAATGAATTATCGGGATGGTTGGGACAAAATATCGAGAATTTTAATATTGTGGGAACGTATAATCTGATTTACAATGCTGCATTAATGGTTGAAGAAAATATTGGATACGCCTTATGCTTAGATAAACTAATCAACACATCAGGAAATAGTAACCTTTGCTTTAAACCATTTCATCCTAGATCAGAAGCTAACTTAAATATTATCTGGAAAAAACATCAAGTATTTTCTAAGGCAGCAAATAAGTTTTTAGATCAGCTTCGAAATAATATCGAATTGTACACTTCTAAAAATAGTTAGGTAGAACAAACCTAAATAAAAAATGCGACTCTTATCAGAATCGCATAGGTAAAATTTTCTCATATTATATAACCTAATATCATTACCACTCTTACAAAGAAATATTATAGTACTCCCGAAAATGTATCATGTCAGTATCCCTGATTCCAGTTAGCCAATATGCTCGACTAATTATTCTTTTTTTCTAGCTTTTTGTGAATCTCTAATATTTTTCTGAACGGTTATTGCGGCGAATAAACTAAGAACAAATGCCATACCATAAAAACCCTTCTCACTTAGAGTAATGCTACCAGCGTTATATAAACCAACTGCCATTAGCACTATAGCTACAATTAATGCAACCCAACTAACACCATAATATATGTTGGTAACAGGCACACCTTCTTCTTTATCTCTTACCGTTTTCTGCAAGGATATGGCAGCATATAATCCAAAAACTAAAACAGCAAAATAATATCCTTTTTCATTTAACTGCATTGCTGCATTATACAAGCCAATCAAATAAGCTACAACACCAATTAATAATGCTGCCCAAGATGCCCCTTTAAATGCAGGAGTTGGATCACCTTCCACTCTTTTTATTTCAGGTTTGGGTTTCTCGAGTTCATCTTTTTCTAATAAAACATCATTTTGCTCAGACACAACATTGCCCCCTTTTGAAAAAATATCTTCTTTTAATCTAAAAATTCACATATCATAACAATTCCATAATAACATAATATCCCACTATAATTATCGAAATTTTTCAAAAGGGATTAATCTATTTTTTTATTGTTTTCAAATCATCTTCAACTCTAGTATAAGAGTGCTTACTCACATAGCTATAAGGTTTTAAAAAGAGTATACAAATTTATGGGTTATACCACTTAGGTTTAATACTGTTGAAATAATCATGGTCTTCTAAAATTATCTCGATTCTTTCTAAGGCATCATCAAATGAGTTAGGGTCATTATTTGAAGTCCAAACTATGGTTGAAAATATATTCATTGCAGAATATAAGGAATACAATTTCCAAAAATAGTCTTCAGGTTGAGTTGAGAAATAACCCTCAATTTGCCCTATAACAAATGGCACGCTAATTCTTCTACTAAACAAAGATAGATTATAGAAATCATGATATGGATCACCGTAATCGTATCCATTAAAATCAATAATCCCTTTATATTTATAATCAGAAAGTATTATATGTTCCAAATGAAAATCGTCATGTAGCAAAGTATTAGGTCTATCGGTTATTAACTTTATATTATTTTCAATAAAACTAATGATTTTACTATCATCTTTATGTTTAAAATTGCCGATCTTATATTCATTTAGGTAATATCTATATTTCTTGCTTTGTCTATCTTCCCATTTAGATACATAAGAAGGGGCATTTATTTTATGTATTTTATATAATTCCTTACCAGCCTCTAAACCAATTTGATATTGGATACTATTAGAACATCTTTTGAATGCTTCAATTGCAGGAGTTCCTTCAATATATTCTATTACCATAAAGCAAATGTTATCATTTCTTATATCACTAAATAAAATAGGTTTTTGTGAACGAATATTCCTTTCTTGTAACTCTTGAAGCAACTTATATTCCGCTTCCCTTTTTTGATAATATTTTATGTCTGAAATACGTAAAAGATATTTATTTCTTCCCTTTATAACTATGTATTTATCATCAGGTGAATAACCCTTTTCGACTTTTTCCACGCTTGAATAACCATTAAGGAATGATATTCTATCCATTACATTTTCAATCCCGTAATGCATTTTCTTCCTCCCTGTACACAGACTTTAATTAATCATTGTTGTTTAAATGTCCTGCCCAGTTTGTTTGAAAAGGAACAACTTGTCTTAGTTGAATTTTTTTATAATTAACTCTGCAATAGCCAAGCTAATAACAATACATACACCTGGTATTATAAACCTACACCCCTCAATACTAACACAATATTCCAAAAATAATAGTAAACAATTAAACAAGTCGATCAATTGATGATCGACTTGTTTAATTACTGCACCCATTTAAGTACACTTCTTTTTACATTTTAAAATCAGTGTTTCTTCGTTTTTAATTATTATTTCCGCAAAATCTTATCCATCGCTTTTCCTTTTGCTAACTCATCTATCAACTTGTCCAAATAGCGAATTTCCTTCATAGTTGGTTCTTCTATGTCTTCCACTCGTACTCCGCAGATCACACCTTTGATCAAAGCCCGTGAAGAATTCAGTTGGGGAGCTTCTGCAAAAAATGTCTCAAGGTCTGACTGTTTTTCCAATTGTGCTTCTAACTCTTCCTGGCTATACCCTGTCAACCAACGGATGATTTCATCGACTTCCGCTTTGGTACGCCCTTTTTTCTCCGCCTTTGTAATATATAGGGGATAGACTTTTGAAAAACTCATTGTATATATCTTGGGATTGTTCATGATACATCCTACCTTATATGGTTTTATTTTATCGAAAAATATTCTGGTTCAAACAAAATAACCATCCTTGCAACCATCAATTGAATACGATGATTTTTCCTTCAATAAGATTATTTAGGTAAATCAAGCTGCCAAGACACTCCGAAACGATCAACTAGCCAGCCAAATTTCTTACTGAAACCATAATCGCCAATAGACATAAGGGCTCCTCCACCATCAATCAATTTTTGATAAAGATTGTCAATTTCTTCTTCTGTATCGCAAGTAACATAGATTGAAAATGATGGTGTGAAGGAAAATTCATGTCTTATGTCACTGTCAATACACATAAATTCCTGCCCTTTTAATGAAAAAACTCCTTTCATTACTGTTCCTTCTTCCCCAGCTTCATTGACTCCATATCGGACTATACTTTTAATTTCTGAATCCCTAATTAGCGATGTATAATAATTCATCGCTTCTTCTACTTTTCCGTCTTGAAACATTAAAAACGGTGTAACTTTAGAAATTTTTATCCACCTTATAATAGTTTTTTATAATCCTTGTAGGTCATCAACCTTTATAGCTAATAGATCCAGTTTCAACTAGTTCTTTGAGCCCCATAAACATTAAGTTCCAACCATGTTCAGACTCATCTTTATACTCTCCTAGAGCTTTTTCCATATCTGCTTTTGTCCAGTTTTCTTCTTTGGCAACATGTATAAGCTGGGTAAAAATCATTTCACAGCCTGTGGAAATTTCTTTTAACTCAACGGTTATTGTATCTTTTAACTCACTAAATTGAGGCATTTTAAAAGTAAATACCAATTTTTTAGGAGGATCAATTTCAAGGTACTCTCCTACTGCTCGATAATCCATTCCATCTCTATGGTCCACGATTTCCCAAGTTCCTCCTACTTTGGGGTCATTATGTGCAACCTTATTCGTTCCTTCTAATGTAAAAAACCACTTTTTCATCATTAAAGGATTCAACCATGCGTCAAAAACTCTTTCAGGTTTTACATTAAATTCTCTTTTCATTGTTAATGTTGTAGTTGAGATGTTGTTCATAAATTTCCCCCTTCCGATAATTTAGTGTTCTTTCTTCTTAGCTTTCAATAACTCACTTTCCAGAAGATCAAAACGATCGCTCCAAAATTTTTCATAAAAACGAAGCCATTCAGTAGCTTGAGCTAAAGATTCAGTATTTAAGCGACATATGTGAGTTCTTCCTTTTACACTCCTTTCCATTAAATTTGCTCTCTCGAGAACCTTAATATGCTTTGAAATACCAGCAAGGGACATATCAAAAGGCTTTGCTAATTCAGAAACTGTCCTTTCCTTTTGCGCCATCATTTGAACCATTTCTCTTCTTGTTGAATCAGCTAAAGCATGAAAAATATTATTTAAATGATTATCATTATAGTTCATGTAGTTAAATATAACAGATATAATCCCTTTATTCAACCAATTGGTTAAATATAAAACATTTCTATTTCTCATGCACTAAAGAAGTGTAATTTTAGTTCTTCCATAAACTGACAAATTGTTGAGTGCAAATTAAAAAACATTCTTCAATTCTTCTGTTTCGTTAGTTCAATAACTTTAAACATCAGCCAGATGCCTATGAAGTATCCTAAATTTATTTGATTTGCTCCGCTAACTCTAAAATAATTCCTTCTGGTCCACGAACGTAGCATAATTTATAAGCGTTTTGGTAGTTTTGTATCTCACCAATAAGTTCCGCGCCTTTCTTTTTCAAATTTGCAACAAGGGTTTCAATATCTTCAACAGCAAAAGCTATATGCCGGATACCAAGCGTATTTGCCAAAGGATGCTGAATGCCATTTTCATCTGTTGGTGTGTGAAATTTTACTAGTTCTATATTCGCCTCACCGTCTGGCGTTCGCAACATTACAACCTCCTCTTTAACTTCTTGAAGCCCTATTATCCGCTCCACCCACTCACCTTCCACTTCTCCTTCCCCTAGCATTTCAAGGCCAAAGTCAAGAAAAAATGCTTTCGCGGCTGGAAGGTCATTGACGATTATACCCACATGATCTATTCTATTGATCTTCATATCTCATACCTCCTATCTTTTTATTATTTTGCAATATCCTATATTCTTGTGTTTAATTTGCTTCAATTCGCTTAAAAAAGAAAATATCCTTCTTCAACTAACTTGCCCAGTAGTTGAAATCCTTAACACTTCAATAATAATATAATATTCCAAAAATAAATTGAAAACGAAAAGGCGATCGTGGATAAGACCGACTTGTTTAACTATTGAGCCCGTTTGTTGAAAGTAGAGGTTTGTTTATTCTTCAGTTCTTCCATCTAATGACCAATAACCACCAACTAATCCAGCGTCATCTACCCCATAAGGAAACGAAGTACCACCTACAACCTTATCTTCCACAACGTAAACATAGACATAAACTTTACCTTTTGATTTTACGCCATCACAACATTCCCAATTGTCCAATGGGTGATTCTTGACAATGAATTTTTCAACATCTACCATTTTTCCAACATATAGTTTAGCGTCATTGCCTGGCATCTTCCAATAAAAGCTATAAGGCATTGTTTCAATTTTACTTTCTATAATTTTGTAACTTTCTTGGTGTTGTTCATACGAAATTACTTTATAACCTTGTTGTTCAAGATATTCTTTTGCAAGCGCAGCAGTTTCTGATAAATCTTTTTCCTGACAGCCAGTTAAACCTAATAATAATGCAACAAACAATAAAAGCATCTTATAAAATTTCATTCCCCGCTTTATTGGATTTTTTTCTTGTTTAACTCCTGTGCTGCAATGAATTACTATGTTAAATATCTTAATAATCTATCAAAAGAATTAATCTCGGCATATGGCTTTATTTCGGTATCATTCTTTATCATATGAGGATTGAACCATATGCCCTTTATATTTGCATTTTGACAACCACTAATATCCTTTTCTAAATCATCGCCAACGAACAATGTGGCTTCAGGTTGCACATTAAGCTTATTTAATGCTAATTCAAATATGCGTTTGTCAGGCTTACTAAATCCTACTTCTTCAGAAATAATTATTATTTCAAAACAACTATCTAAATTAGTGTTTATTATTTTTGCTTTTTGTCTCTGAGATGAGCCGTTTGTTATAATTGCAACTTTTACTTGCTCCTTTATCGTATTTACGATATTTATAGTATTTTGGTCAATAGAGAAACAATGAGGAAAATTATTATTCCAAAATTCTTGAATATAATTGCGTGGCAATCTATATTTTGGTGGAAATTCATCAAAGAATGATTCCAAAACTTTTGTTTTATCACTATAGCCACAGTTTTTATTATCATATTGTTTGAATTTTTGCCACATCTCATTTTTCACTGATTGCTTAACATCCTCATAACACTTTTCAAAAATAATTAAAAACATTTTATCTACTGCCCTATCCCTATTAAGTAAGGTATCATCTAAATCAAATAGCATTGCTTTATAATCTCTCAAATAACTTCACATCCTTTCTTACATTAAATATAAAGCCCTAGTTCGAACCTTCAAAATTTCGGTTTACCAGAAAATATCATCTTCAACTATCGCACTCGTTCGTTTAAGTACATTTGAAACCACCAGTTATCCAAAGTGATTATGAAACCACCAAACAATAAGAATCATACTCGCTATTCCCCAAGCTGTGGTACTCCCTATCCACCAAATTATGGATTTAGCTTATGTTGAACTTTCCTCGTCTTCCGTATTTGATTTTATAAAAGCGAGCTTACTTTCCATACCTTTTTTCATAGAAGTGAGAACAACCAATCCGATTAATATGAAACTAATAGTTATCCAGAGTAATAAGTCCACCTTTTATACCTCCCTTTATTTGTGAATTACTTTCTTTTCAATCTTCTTTATTCAATTACCCTGCTGGTTTAGTTCAAAAACCGATTGTTCTTTTTGAGCTAATTATTGCGCCCTTTACTTAAATAAGCTGTATTATTCGAAGACACCATCTTCAAGGAATGTAATTGTACCTTGAGTAGTATCTAGAATTACTTCAATCCCAATTGGAAATACATGCGATGGGAAGGTGTGTCCAATGTCAAAATTTGAAAGTATAGGTATATTCGTATCTCCAATTATTTCAATAAGTAATTCATCGAGTGAAAATGGCGAACCTAAATCATTGAAATGGTCATGCTTCCCAATTACCAAACCTGCAATTTCATCAAAAACTCCAGCTGCTTTTAACATACTTAGTGAACGTTCTTGAATAGCCATATCTTTATAGCCGTCTTCAATAAAGAGTATCGCTCCTTTTAATTTGGGAAAGTATTCTGAACCAAAGAATCCAGTCATCGTATTTAAATTTCCACCAATCAATCTCCCTGTGGCAATACCTTCACGAAGTGGTATCCATCCTTCATTGTTGAACATTTCTTTTTCTCTATCTTGTGAGTCCCAATCTAACCTTTCCAACGGTACTTCTAGCGAGAACGGAGCTCTCTTCTTTAATTTCATTATATCTTCAAAATACTCTTTTCCCTTTGGTAACATTTCAGGAAATTCACCGAAAGAAGGGATAATAGCAGGACCATAAAAAGTAGTTAATCCTGTTTTAGCATATATTCCTAATAAAAGAGCAGTGACATCACTGTATCCCATTACAACTTTAGGTTTGTTTTTTAAATATTCGTAGTCAATATACGGTAGTAAGGAATTAGAATTTAGTCCTCCATCTGTACTTATAATTGCTTTTACATCGTCATTATAAATTAACTCATTTATTTCTTCGGCTCTTGCTCTAATTGAACCTGAACGATAAGATTGTATTTCCCTCGTACAAGAACCCTCTATAATATTAAATCCCATTTTCTCTAACTGAATTAATCCTCTTTGATATCTTTCCTTATATAGAACCGGTGCTGGTGACGATGGAGTAATAATGCCAACAGTATCTCCTCTTTTCAAAAATTTAGGTTTCAACATAGAATAACAACCTTTCCACGACAGATTTTGTTTTATGAAGTATCTTAATAGTCCATTATCTTGTTAAACAATGGAACTATGCTTTTTATTTATTGAAGCTTGTAACTCCAAAAGTTATACCCTTTTCCAGACAGTCACTTTCTAAAGTCGAAGCATCAACTCCACCACCACCACCTTCTACAGTATCTCCTTCAAGAACGGTTCCATGGTCTGGAATTTTAACACCATGTAGATCATTTTCTGTATATGCAGTAGTACCTTTTGGCCAAATGGGTACCTTAATTTTATTTAAATCATCTTTGATGGTACTCTTAATATACAAACATTTCGTTTCATTATCGTATTCAAGAACACCTTTAAGTTTTTCTTCCATACCATCTTCTATATCGTGAGTCATAACAACTGGGTCACCATCGGAAATTTTAAATTTCTCATTCTCCTTTGCTCCACTACACCCGTTTATAACAATTAAACAAATAATTATAACCACACTACAAAGTATCCGATTCACTTTATGTACCCCATTTCAGTATAGGTTTTATTTATTCCGCAAAATTGCCCGATTGCGGAACACAAGTTAAACATCAATCTTTAGTTGAATAAGAATTAAATTTCTATTAACTGAGATAAATCAATTAGGTTAAGGGTTTATAACTAATCCACTTAACGAACCCCCTATATTAAAAGGTACTTTTTCATTCCCTTCAACTACATTACCCTTAAGGTCAATTTCTAAATTAATAGTTTCTATCCCGTCCTCTTTGAGTTTTAATGGCATTGAAATTTCCCTAGTTTTATCAGATCTAATATTGAAATCTTCCACAAATTTAACCGTTTCTCTTTCAGCACTGGTATTATTTGATTTTTCCGCATCATATGGATAGCTTATTTTCAAAGAAAGGTTATCTAAATCAAAACCAGATTCATTTTTTATTTCAATTGTATTTGATTTGACTTCGATATTTATATTCTCATCATCAAACGCTTCTTTTTCTTCTGAACAGCCTATTATCACACCGAGAAGTATTATACTACCAATCAAAACAAGATATTTCATTATCGCTTCCCTCCTAAAACTCGTTAAGTAAACCTGCCCAGTTAGTATAATCTTAACATAATATTCTAAATATTAACCCCGAAAATAAAGACCATCAATGTGATGATCCTTTATTTCACTCTTGCATCCTTTAACTGAAGATGAAGATATACTTTACTTATTCTTGTAAATTTCCATGCTGGATTCCAAACAACTTCCCACAAATGTCCGTCTGGGTCTTGAAAAAATATATATGACTGTAAGATTTATCTTCTTCTTATCCCCAATATATTCCCCCCTCTCAATATTCAACTCTACTACTCCGTTAACTAATTAACTCAATATTTCAATACTAACATAATATTCCAAAATAACATTTGAATTTTACCAAAAGAAAAAGATGATCAAATTTAGTGACCATCTTTTTCACCTCATGCCCCCTATAGATTAAGTGCGTTACTTCACAATGTAGTACATACAGTCCTTTAGTTATGATTCATATTTTTTTCTTCTATATTTATCTTCAGTAGTAGTACCATATCATCTTGTTTAATCATTCTCTTTATTGATTCCTCATCTTGTAAATCAACCGTACTTATAGAGTTGCTTTTTGTTTCACGATATGCTGCTAATATTTTTGTTTCACCTAATTCTAAATTTACTTCTTTATTATCCATGGCATAGTTCCAAGAACTTATAATATCGGTCTTAGATTCATTTTCGATTATTGATTGTTGAGCGCTTACACCAGGTCCATATAGAACTACTATAGTATCTTCTGAATTAGGATTTATCATCCCAAACCCCAAATTCCCTTCCTCAAATTCATTTGGGCTGTTACCGTAAGATAATTGCGTCAATGGTTGAGAATCTTTTTTACCATCATTGTACCTTTCTACCCAAAGATTTACCCAACTTTTATCTGCATTAGGTAATTTGAAATTAAAATCGAATAGTATCCCTAAATTTAACCCTTCAAAGGTGTTCGCAAATTCAGAATCTGAATTAACTGAAATGGTAGCTATATCTTCACTTGAATTAGTACAACCAGAGCTTAATAATAAGAACAAAAATAAGAAAGAACTGAACAAGAAAAAATTTTTTATCAAAGAGCCTCCCCCAATCTAAAAACATTTTTACTAAAATACTTCGCAACAATCTTAAATTCCATTAACCTGCCTTGTTAGCTTAATACTCCACACTTCAATACTAACAAAATATTCCAAACAAATTATCGAGAGATTTTACAATAGAAAAGACGGTCCATTTTAATCGCTCTGTTTTACTTTTTTCAACCCTCAAATTTCTTCATTACAGGAATGCTCCTATATGTATTGAACTACATAATGCTCCTCCAATATCATTCAATTATTAAGGTTCTTCGATAGATAGAAATTCTCCTTATTGAACAAAACCTGCAGCGGTAATTGAATAACTAAAAGGTGATACATTTATTATTGGAATATATCTCCCGTTAGATCAGGTATATTTTTACTTAAACCTTATAATAATTAGCACTGCTATTATCACTACCAAAATGATTAACCAAAAGATATTGCTGATAATAAATTCAATCACCGTTTTTCCCCTCACGCACCTAACTTTCTATCATTCAATCGTCCTATTACATTAGTAAATCATCTTATTCAACTACTACCCTCTTTAATTCAATATTTCATAACTTAGATTAATCCAAAAAAATCAGTATTGAATAAGGTAATGAGCAAAATAAGCAAAAATATTGTTTCACTAATTGTCACTTTATAAGCATTAGGATTTTGTGCATACTTTCGTTCCATAACAGCACTAACTATCTGAGAAACAAAAGCAAAAATAATTAGTATAAACCACGGCTGTAAAAACCAGTACCAATGTGCTGGGTCTCTTGTAATGTTTATACCATACCCTAACAAAAGACTGACAATAGTCACAATTCTAATTGTCCATTCAATACTTTTATGTTTCCCATTAACGTAATTATTGGAAAGGAATTTCTTCCTCTCCACATTCAACCATTTTCTCATTATTGTATGAAATGAAACCAACAATAATAAAACAATAGCTAACAATAATACTAATCTAATTCCAAAATCTGACTCCACACCATAACCCATATATAAAACACCCCCACCACACTTCTGAATTTACATTATAGGATAATTCTATTATTTATTAAGCTGCTGCGTTAGCTCAATATTCTTTTTTGAAGACTTTATCTATTTCGACTCGGTCATAGTCCAATATCCACTTGTTACATTCTTTATAAAGTGAATATAAATCCTCTTTATTAGATGCAATAACGTCACAACCTCGATCATCATATAAATGGTAAATCATTTTCTTAGTAATATTGACAAAATATATGTCAATTCCACTTCGCGGAAACCCTTTTAAAATTTTCTCTTGATGTGGGAAATCTTCATAACTAATTGCATTTAAAAGTGATTTAATCGAATGTCTTTCTTTTTACAGTGCAGAACAAATCTATGCGTAACCATTTCTTCATCTTCCAACATATTCGGTAAAACTCTATGTTGAAGTTTTCTTACGGTCTCTTTACTCTTTATATATTTCTGGTACACTTTTGTTGGTCTCTTTTGCAAGAATGTATTGTTTTGTTCACAATGTATATCCGTAATAAGGAACATTTCATCCATATTATTAAACACCTTATTGAATATTGTAACCGTTCTTTCTTTTATTTGCTGAAGATTAATTTTGTTCTCATGGTCCACCCAAGGCATAGAAATTTCAAATCTGATTCCATATTTCCATAAGTAAAATAGAGGTTGCACTCATAGCGGCGTTGAGTTACCGTTGGTGTTTCTACGACTCCATTTGGGCACTCATAGCGGTGATGAGTTACTGTTTGACGTTTCTACGACTTCATTTGGGCACTCATACTCGCGATGAGTTACCGTTTGGTGTTTCTCCGGCTTCGTTTGGGCACTCATACTCGCGATGAGTTACCGTTTGACGTTTCTCCGACTCCATTTGGGCACTCATAGCGGCGTTGAGTTACCGTTTGACGTTTCTACGACTTCATTTGGGCACTCTAAGTTCTAAATGCGGAAAATTTTCTCGAATAAGTTTATCTAATTGCTCGTTCAAACCTCATTTCTCTTTGCATTTAAGCTTGTTGCTTTATTCATTTTAATTCTCTTTTCAAAAAAATCCTACAACACCTTTTCCACCAAACCATTTTTCAACTATCTCGTCAATTTCTAAAGAAAATCATTAACATATTCAACTACTTATGTACTTTCAGTCAAAGGATTTCATTTCACTTTAATCGTTGGAAGTTAATGATACACTGTAGTTAAAGAGGCTATTAAAAGAACTTCTGTGAGTTGTTGATAATCAAGTTTACTAATCTTACTTTTTATCATTATAATTAATTTCTTTTTCTGATAGAGGAGCTTATTTCTTGATATAACCGAAAAAAGTCATATCACCGTTTTCATTCCTAGCTATTCTGTATGGCGCAATTTGGTCAGAATATCTTCGAACAAATCTTCCTTTACCTATCGGATAAATTTCAATATGAAGATTACCCCTGAGCCTAGTAAAGTATAAATTTCCTTTGATGAGTTCTATTTCAATCTTATTTTGTAAGTATGTTCCACAATACTCTTTTAACTGTTCTTCGCTAAGGGAATATTCTTCATGAATGTTCGGATGAGTTACATCAACATGATGCAGAATATCAGAGATTGCATTCCCCAATCTATATTGATCGATAGCTTCATTATTCGAAAGAATGATTATACAAATATCTTCATCAAAATAATTTTGCATAAAAGTGGTTACACCAAGGTGATCTCCTCCGTGAGAATATCTGTCTGTACCGTAAACATGGTGGTGTTCCAGTCCATAACAGTAGTTATCTTGGTTCTTGTTGAAAAATCGTGTATAAGTTTTCTGCGATAGAATTTTCCGATCACGCAAACAGGAATACCATTTGAATAGATCATCGGAGTTTGAAATGATAGAACCTGCACCAATGCTAAATTTTTCGTTATGATAAGGAGATTTTATGTTTGCATCAAAATCTTTTACATAATTACAAGATCTATTTTTAATCGTTTTACATCCGTCATCAACATAACTGTTCGCCATATTCAAAGGTATAAATATGTTGTTACGAATAAAATCTTCATAATTTTCTCCTGAAACATATTCAATAATCCAAGCAAGTAGATTATAATTCGAAATATTGTAATCAAACTCTTTTCCTGATGGATTTATAGGTTTTTTATTAATATATAAATTAAAAAAATCGATTCTTGAGTAATTCATTCTATTATATTCAGCAAAAAAATCATTCTCAAAATTATAGAAATTATATAACCCTGAAGTATGTGATAATAAGTGATGTACAGTAATCGAATCATCGATCTTCAAATCTATAGGGAGGAAAAGATTTGCAGGTTTATCGATATCTAACATTTTTTTGTCATATAAGAGCATGATTGCAAAGGCAGTAAACTGTTTAGACATAGAGGCAATGGAGAAGCAAGATTTTATTTCATTTTTAATTCCAAACTCAATACTTGAATAACCATATGCTCTTTCAAAAAGAATTTCATCTTTTTTAATGACTTGAATAACCCCGTAAAAGTCCCACAAATTAAGATAATTATTTATATATGTGTCAAGTTTCATAGATACCTCTTGCATCAGTTCTCTCCTCACAACTTTTCTCTTCGTATTTTCATTCATACCAAACTCCGTAAATACTCTTCAAAATAGAGTTTAGGTAAATGTTTTCTATTATCTTGTAATTGACTTTTTGCTACTGCAACTATATTTAACTTTGGGACTACGAATATATATTGTCCAAAAATTCCATTAGCATAGTAATAATCAATTGAATCCTTCGTTTTATTGCTCTCAAACGTCCATAGTTGAAAACCGTACCCGTAAGTTCCGTACTCTGAGAATCCGACATTTTTGTAAGCAGAAGTAGACTGTGATACCCAAATCGGTGAAATAATCTGCTTCGCATTATATCTTCCATTATTTAAAAATAATAAGCCAATTTTCATCATATCATCAATGTTCATAGATAAACTAAAGCCACCTTCATAAATACCTTGAGGGTCAGATCTCCAACTATACTTGTTAATTCCTAATGGTTTGAAGAGGCTTTCATTTGCAAAATCAGCTGTTGAAACGTCAGTAACCTTAGTAATAATGGCACTAAGCAAATGTGAATTCCCTGAATTATACTGAAAGGTTGTTCCAGGATTATAAATAGCAGGCTGCTCCAAAATAGAATTAACCCAGTTTTTTGATGCTTGATAATTAGCTACTTTAAGACCAGAAGTCATTGTAAGTAAATGAAAGATTGTAATATTTCTTTTACTTGATTCATTATTATTTATTATATCAGGGAAATAGTTATATATGGGATAATGTATAGTTTGAATTAAACCTCTATCTATTAAAATGCCAATTAAGATAGATGTAATACTTTTGGTAATAGAATAAACTTTCGAATGCTTTTCTTGGACCTTCTTATTCTTAAAATACTCAAAAACCCTTTTTTCATCTTTGTTTATGATAAAACCCTCTATTCGACAACTTTTAAGATTTTTTTCTAAATTTTCATATGAATTATGTTCCATATTTTCTATAAGTACACCTCATTTAACTTTTGATAACATTATTGATTCCTTATTTTAAGTATGATATCTAACAACAATCCACTTATCTTCGCTGTAAATGTGTATACCATTCTTTTATTCTTATTCATCAATAATGCCTTGTTAACTTAACACTCCGATGATCGACTTTTTTAAATATTGACTCCGTTACTTTAATATAAATGACTGATTTATGTATGGTTATTCTTAAAAAAACTTGAGGTTATTTTAGTCAAAAAACGAAGAACTAAATAAATAATAAAAAAATTAAATACAAAACCTAATATCTCAAAGTTAACATAGCCATTCGAATAATAACTGAACCATTGAGCAGGGAACCCATAATAATAATTACCATTTTCGATATAAACTCCTAGAACTGGTACAAACGCAAACCCTATCGTAATAATATAACTTACGAAATACAAGTTTTTATAAATTCTCATATCTTTTCCAAATAAATATACCCCAACCAGACCTATTATCAGAGAACCAATAATAACAATTATTAAAAAAATAGGTTCACCTATATTGTTATACATCCTATTGCTTAAAATCATTAGTAATAGTAATAAACTAATAATATAAAAAAACTGAAATTTACCCTTTTTCATAATTACCCCCTTATTTTTTTAAACTAATCGATTTTCTTTCTCAACTAATAGCACCCTTTGTTGTAAAAATTAATATTTGAATGAAGGATTTTCTCTTATATTCAGAAAGATTTCATCTAAATCTGATGGCTGTAAGTAGGTTGTATTATAGAGAAAGCGTTTATCTATTCCTTTACTTTCAAAATCATTCATTAATTCTAAACATCTTACTCCCATCTGATGTTCTTTAAACCTTAAAGCATCTCTTCTCAACAGTTCAGCACTATCGACCCATAATACAACATATATAATTTCTACGCTTTTTACCTCAGCATAAATCTTTTGAGAAAATTTTTCTACTTCTTCTGGAAAAGCAACATAATCAATGATTACATTCATATTCGCCTGAACAAAATTGATACTTAAGTCGGCTATATTTTCCCAAGTTAGTGAAAGTAATTCTTCGCTTTCCCACGGTGGAAGGTATCCACCAATAACCATATGATTGATAAAATCCCCCTCAATATAAGCACTATTGTCAAACTGTACAGCAAGACCCTTTGAAGTTGTGGATTTACCAACTCCTGCTGGTCCAGATATAATATAAATTGTATTCATTAATTCCACCCACTTTTTAAAGTACATATGTAATTTAAATATTCACATCTATCGTTTTTTATTTTACCATATATTCAGAATACTTATAATCCACCCCATCTATTTTTAGGTTCTGCTCCCAAATGTAGTTATTCCTCCGCTTTTCTTTTCAAAAATGTATAGTATATTCTACTACTATAAAAAAAACTTTCTCCCAAAATTGGGAAAAAGTCTAAAGATTGAACAAGAGTAGAGAAAGGAAATATAACAATTTAAGGATGTAGTCACAGTTAGAAAACACTGAATACGGATTGAAAATCGATTGAAACCACTATCGTTGCGAGATTAAGAGATCCAAAAATACCTCTAAATTTTTTGAAACCCATTTACCCTTATGGATTGCTGTATAAATCCCCAATGATTGGGATTCTCCATTTACTTGTAATTCCTCAATCAATCCATTGTCTAATTCTTCTTTAATTATAAATTGGGGAAGCATAGATTTTCCTAGTCCGCATAGAACACACTTTTTAATTGCCTCAACACTGGGTAATTCTACTTTTGATATAGATTCATATCCTTCATTTTTTATATATTGTTCTACAGCAGGACGCCAACTACATGAATATTCTGTAACAAGCATCGTATCTGGTGTCGTATTATTTACTTTTCTAACAGATTTTATCAGAGAAAGGGTTTCATCCTTTATTTTTTCAGTAGTTAAATCTTTTACACTCCAATTAGGTAATTCGACTAGAATCGCAACGTCTATATCATCATTCTTTAATTGCGATGACAAATCCTCATAATGAAGGGATTTTAGTGTTAATTCAACGTTTGGATACTTTTCCATAAATTCCATAATGATAGCCGGCAACCAGTAGATCATCAAGGATTCACTTGCTCCGATAGTAAGTTGACCAGAAGGCCCATCTGATGTATTTATTACCTCTTTGGACTTAGAATAAAGTTTTATAATGTCTATTGCGTATGGAAAAAAGTCTTTACCTGCTTGAGTTAAAGTAATATTTCTACCTAAACGATCAAATAACGGTTTCCCTAACTCTTCCTCTAATTCCTTGATATGTCCAGTAACTGATGACTGGGCATATCCTAATTCTTCAGCAGCTTTCTTAAACCCACCAGTCTCAACAATGGTTTTAAAGGTAATAAGGTGGCGAAGTTCCATTTCATACCTCTTTTCTACTTTATTATCATTTTTACTGAATCAATATATCGAAAACATCTATTTTACTGAACTTAATTCTTACTATAAACTGAACGTATAACATTTTCAAATAAAAAAAGAAAGGGTTAGAGTATATGAAAATATTAACTGTTATAACTCATCCCAGAAAAGATTCCTTAACATTTAAGGTTGCCAACCGATTTGTTCAAGGATTAATAGACGCAGGGCATGAAGCTGAAATATTAGATTTATATCGTAGCAATTTTGATCCGGTTTTATGGGAGAAAGATGAACCGACATGGGCTACTAATACCCAAAAGTTCTCACCCGAAGTTGAAGTAGAAATGGAAAGATTGAAAAAAGTTGACGCATTGGCATTTGTATTTCCGCTTTGGTGGTGGAGTATGCCAGCCATGTTAAAGGGATACATTGATCGTGTATGGAACTACGGATTTGCTTATGGACCGAATAAATTGAATCACCAACATGTATTATGGCTTAGCCTAGCCGGTGCCCCTATTGAAAGATTTACTAAAAGACGTTACGACAAGATGATGGACCATTACTTTAACATAGGTTTAGCAGATTATTGTGGAATTCCAAGTTCAGATTTTAAGCTCTTATATGAAACAATAGGTGCAAAACCGGGCTATATGGAAAATTGGCTAAATCAAGCCTATAAATTAGGATTAGAGTATGCCAAGAATTAATAAATTTTCGACCGATTTACAGAAGGAGTTGTTATTCAATGAGCATTATGGCACTTTTAGGGAGTTCAAGAAGAAATGGTAATACAGAGTATCTAGTAAATAAGGCTTTACAGGATATTGACCACAAAACCATCTATCTATTGGAAAATGAAATAAAACCTATAGTAGATAAGAGACATGCAAATGAAAATTTTAGTGATGTAAATGATGATTATGAAAGGTTATTCTTAGAGTTTCTAAAACATGACACTCTATTTTTCGTCACACCATTATATTGGTTTGGAATGTCTGGTCAATTAAAGAATTTCATTGATAGATGGAGTCAATATTTAAGGGATAATCGTTTTGATTTCAAAGAAGAAATGAAAAAGAAAAAAGCTTATGTTATTGTTGTTGGAAACAATCCAGATCCCAAAATCTCCGCACTACCACTGATACAACAGTTTGATTATATTTTCAACTATGTAGGAATTGAATTTGTCGATTATATTATTGGTAAAGCAAACAAACCAAATGAAATTTTAAAAGACTCGTCTGCATTAAAAAAAGCAAATTTATGGAATGAAAAGTTGAAAAGTTCTACCGTTAAGTAGATACTGATTGAGAATTTTTTAGATAGACAAAAAAGGTTATAACCAGGCAGGCCCTAATATGAACAAACAAATGAAAAAGGTGAATTGTGATCATTTCTTTCTAATGTTGCTTGCATTTACAAGGCTTGGGAATAATGTTTCCAAGCCTCGTTCATCTAATTCTTGCAACTCGTATACTGTATGCCGATAAACTATCTTATTTACAAATAACCTGCTGAGACTCATGATTCCCTTCCACTTTCCCGTGGATTATTACATAGACATGAGAACGTTCTCTGAATCCAAGAATACCTTTTGGATTTTTTCTGATTCAATATGTCTCTATGGCTTTTTTAAGTCTTCTAACACCTTCTTCTATTTTTTCAGTTGGTAAGCTCCCGTATCCCATAACAATCTTATTGGAATGTTTGCCTTTTAAAATAGAATACTGTTCAACCGAGTAAATTTTCACAGAATGCTCTTGTATCCAATGAATTAGACGCTTACTAAATTTGATGGATGGAAATTCTACCACTAAATGCATTCCAGCGGCATGTCCCAAAATCGAACAATCCGAGAAATGTTGATTTAAACTCTTGACCAGTGCCTCTCTTCTTTGTTTGTAAATTCTCTTCATCTTTCGAACATGACGCTCAATATAGCCTTCTTTGATAAAACGAGCTAGTATCATTTGCTCTAGGGATGAATTATGTCTATCAGTAAACCACTTTATTTTTTTGAAACGATCTATTAATTTTGTTGGCAATACAACATACCCAATCCTTAAAGAAGGAGATAAAATTTTACTAAATGTACCTACATAAATCACTCGATCTGGTTTAAGCCCCTGAACGGAAGGTATAGGAGTTCCCTCATATGTAAATTCACTATCATAATCATCTTCAACTATATAGCAGTTAAATTTACGTGCATATTCGATAAGTTGAATTCTCCTTTGAATGGTTAAGGTTCCTCCTAACGGAAATTGATGAGAAGGAAGTATGAATACAAACCCAGGAGGATTCACCTGTGAAAGTTCCTCTGGTTTAATACCTTTATCATCAACAGGAATTGGAGATATGGCAGCACCACCATAGGAAAATATGGTTCGCATCTCATCACTCACTGGATCTTCAACAGCAACATATTCGTTATTTTTTATTAATAGGTTGGTAATTAATGATAATGCCTGAGTTGCCCCGGAAGTAATCATGATTTGATCAGGATGACTTACGACTCCTCTGTTCCTTAAAAGATACCTAGATAACTCCTCTTTTAGTTCTATAATGCCCTCTGAAGAATGATAGCCAAAGATAGAATTTGGGGCATCATAGTACACTTCTTTAGCCAATCTCCCCCATATTTTTCTGGGAAAATGATCCATAGCAGGTGTTGCAGCCTTGAAGTCAATTAATTCCTTGTTGGTATTCTCATGATGCTTTTCCTCTGAGTTATAGGATTGTTGATGTTGACTCTTATTAAATGTTGATCCCGGAGCAACATACGTCCCAGATCTTGGACGAACGATTAAATACCCCTCTGCGACTAACTGATCATAGACTTCAATAATAATGTTTCGAGAAACACCAAGAGAGTTTGATAATTCCCTTGTGGAAGGCATTTTGTCATTAACTTTTACAGTTCCATTTAAAATATAATCTCTTAGCTGTTCATAAACCTGCAATGTTAACGTCTTTTTATCTGATCGACTTACTTGAAACCACATGAGATTATCACCACCATTAATCTGGTACTATAAAAATCTATTTTTTTTGGATCTATATAATACCAGTATAATATGCTATTTTTGAATTAATGTAAAGGAGGCGTATTGTGGTGAAAACTATTGGATTAATTGGTGGATTAAGCTGGGAATCAACAAGTGTTTATTATTCTTATATCAATCGATATGTTCAACGGGAATTAGGTGGTATACATTCTGCCAAATGTTTAATTTATTCGTTTGATTTTGAAGAAATTGCATCACTTCAAAGATCAGGTAATTGGGAAGTAGCAACAAGTAGAATGGTAGAGGCTGCAAAATGCTTAGAAAAAGGTGGTGCAGAACTGATAGTAATATGTACAAATACAATGCATCTCATGGCAGATGATATCAAGAAAGCTTGCAATATACCGTTAATTCATATCGTAGATTGTGTTGTTAGCGAAATTCAAAACCAGTCTATTTCCAGAGTTGGTTTACTCGGCACAAAATTTACGATGGAACAATCTTTCTACAAGAAATTGCTAAACAAGCACGACATTGATGTTCTAATACCAAGTGAAAAAGATAGGCAAGTCATACATGATGTCATTTTCAATGAATTGTGTAAAGGAAATTTGAAGGACTCGTCTAAAGAGAAGTATTTAGATATTATAAGAAAATTAGTAGAGGATGGTGCGGAAGGCATCATTCTAGGGTGTACAGAAATTCCGTTATTGATCAAACAAGATGATACAGAAATTCCACTATTTGATACTACGCAAATACACGCAAATAAAGTTGCAGAACTTGGATTACAAGATAAAAGCAACAGTCCATTAACTATCTAAAAGAATATGGAGTATTTTAGTAGGTTACTAGGACAGGTTTTATATCTAGAGTTTTCAAATACTGAGTACACTGGGGCCTGTCCGTTTTTGCTATAAATTGTATCCTGGTGGACTTCGGAGTCGACTTTCACACGATTGCCTGGGAAATTAACTTTTAACATCTTTGTGGTTCAAAAACATTAAAAAGCAACCTTTAGAAAAAACAATAAGTTCTCCGAAACCGGAAGTTATAATAAATAATTCTTCTGGATGTTGCCATTTAAGATATCCTAGAATAATTGATTCAATGTTACCTCTGACCAATAAGCAGATTGATAAAACGAAAAGTGCGGTAATTTCTTAAAGTTAGATTAATTCACTATCTCATCGAAAATTCTAATCATTTAATCCCTTTCCATTGAGAATTTTCGGTATATATTTTTCAATCCTTGACTCTCGAGTTTTAGACTGTTTGGCTTTAGAAAAATAAAGAATATATGCTCTTTGTCGTCCCGGCGTCAAAGCTTCAAATGCAGTTTTCAAGTTAGCGTTATCATCAAACTTATTTAGAAGTTCTTCAGGGATTTCGTAATCTGTAGTCTTTTTAAATTTCACTTCCAAACCGACTTGTTCCACTTCAATTGCCGCATAAATATAATCCTTCAAAATCATTTCCATCTCAACTATTTCTTGTACATTGGAGAACCGAATCTGGCGCTGTGCCTGCGAATTCTCCCCGGGTTTGATTAGAATTCTATTTGGATCTTTTAATAAGGAACCTTTGAAAAACATAAGCGCAACGTATTCTTTAAATCCTTGTATTATAACTATATTACTTTTCTGAAACGTGTAACACGGCTTGTTCCACTTCAATTCTTCGGTCAGTTCACAATCAAGAATGATTTCTCTCAATTTCTCAAATTCATCCTGCCACTTATTGGCTTTACTTAAATATTCATCAACCTTAGGATTCAATCTACTATTTATCATCAAATATACCCTTTCTTTATTTAAAAATATGTTTTTAATACTATTAGTACTAAGGAAGCAAATTACTCAGTTAATTTTTTGTTAATCCCTTTACAACTAAAATTCCTCGTTAAAAAGATGATCACCTTGTTAAACTATTTAACCCATTAGTTGAAGAACAATTATTGTATATTCATCACTTGGTTTAGTCACATCGAAGATGCCTTCTTATTAAAGACAAGCAATCATTTGTTGAATAATTCTATTGGTTATATTCTGTTATAATTTCATTATTGCACCAAAATATTGTGAAGCAGTAGTAAAAGAAATAAATGCACATAATTCGCTTATTTCATCTTCAGTGAAACATTCTCTCAAAACATCAAAAGTTGAATCAGCTATATCTCCCTTTTGTTTTAAGAAAACTTCTGCAAATCCTACTGCAATAGATGTTTTTTCATCAAACTTACCTGTATCTGGTTTTCCTTTGGCTTTACAATATTCACATCCGTTACTTTGAGCTAATGTTCTTCTTACTTGTTCCTTTAAATTAGATTTTAGTATCCCATTTTTCTCTAACACATCACCTAACTGACTCCACCCTTCCATTACATCCTTATTATGCCCCAATAATCTTTGAAAAGGTGTTTCCCCATAATTAGATTCAACAATTCTTGCCATATAAGTCCCTCCTTGTTATATTTTATATGTGAATTAATTATATAAAATATAACAAGTAATTAACATTAAATTTGCAACGATAATCAAATAAATAATTTCAAAAATCAACAATTAAAGATAGGAAAACTTTAAAAATGAAAATAGATGATATTGACAAAAAGATTATAGATGAACTACATAATAACAGTCGTTTATCAATGAGCGAGCTTGGGCGAAGGGTGAATCTGTCCTCACCATCCGTAACGGAACGAGTGAGGCGAATGGAATCATTTGGCATTATAAAAAAATATACTATAGAAGTTGATTATGAGAAATTAGGTTTACCAATCCAGTGCATTATTGAAGCAACTGTTAAAAATGGTGACTATAAGTCTTTTAAAAATTATATAGAGAAGCTTCCAAACGTAGAATTTTGTTATCGAATAGCAGGAAATGCTTGTTATATGATTAAAATGCAATTTGAAACTTTCACTAATGTAGAAAAATTCATCGATGAAGTAAGCCAAATTGCACAAACTGCAACATATTTTATTTTTTCACAAGTACCGACAAAATTTAATAAGAATAGAAATAGGTGATCATTCCTAATAATCACCTTTATCAACTAAGTCTCTGTTTAATAAACTAGATTTATGGATATTATATATTCAATTCTTCATAGTCAACTACATAAATTTAGTTTTGTTGAAATTGTTTGTTGATATACCTGATCGTGCTCAACAATATCGTTAATGGGATTATAGCTTTAATAAGCTCTACAATTTACATGGGTGAATTTCAAAAAAAAAACAACCACCAATTATTAATCGTATTAACTTATTGTGCATTCGGCTACATATATTTAAGTAAACTAATTTTTATACAAATTTGTTTTGTAGTATTCACGTAATTCAAGTGCATTATCTTCCCATTCTACTGTATGACCATAGATTAATTGACCAAGGACATCCAAGCATCTATGCCATCCTGCCGCTATATATATCGCCATTGTTTGATCATCAAACGTATGACTAAATGTCAAGGTACATCCTTGATCCGCTACATGTATTCTTATCTCTAACAAATCATCAATTTCCTGAAAACAAAAGAAATATGGAGGAATTAATTCGGTAATAACTGCCTCATAGACTGACCCTTCACCATCATCGAACATTATCTTTCCTCCAACACTAAGATCCATATCTCCAGTTGCAAATGGATACCACTGAGTAAAGTAATCAGGATCCGTTATAAAACGAAATACTTTTTCAGGACTAAATGGATATTTACGTTCAAAAACCAAAGCGTATCTTCCATCTCTTTCATGGAGACTGCCATAGTTACTCATAAATGTTACCCCCTTTTTTCGAATGAATTATAATTTCCAATACTTACACATAGTTAAATATTTTATTGAATCAAAGGATTTTTGCAAAGGCAAACCATCTATCGAGTTTTGAATCCTCGGTTGCAAAAGGAATGATTAAGACTTTATCTTCTGCTCCTACCTGATGTGAAAAATAATTCATTACATTATCAAGTTCCCCGGTTAAAGGAATTCCTCCCCCAATAAAACACAGTCTCATTAATGTTTCTCCTTGTTATGTATTTACTAATTTATCTCGTAATTATATTAACAACGAGTTAGCCGAAAAAGAGTAATTAATTACTGCTTAAATGTTCGTGGATTAATTTCCATTTTTGATCATGATCTTTTATAAAAACATTTGTAGCTCGTCCACTTCCAGATACAAAGCTTTCATTATAATACCCCTCATAGTGATATGTATAAATACAAGTTGCACTATTTTCATCAACTACTAACCATTGTATATCTGAGACTGAATAGACTTCTTCCTTGATAATGTTCCAAGAGTTCTCCAAATAATTATGAATCTCTTCTACTGATGTACAAGTTTTATCGGAAAACCAATAGACTGCATTGGGGTGTAATAACTGTTTCACATTCTCAAAATGATGCGTGTTTGTAGACTTGATATATTCTTCTAAAACATTTCTATAACTCATTTGCATTCCTCACTTAAATTCCATTTAAATCCTTTATATATTTAAAATCTTCATGAACTACCGACCAGATAGTTTAATAACTTCTACAAAAAGAGTGATTAATCCTTCTTGAATTAACACACACGTCTGTTTAAGTAGCGATAAAAACCAATAATTAAAAAAGTGAAAGCAACTAATTCAAGTATATTAGGAATTATTGAAAACAAAACCACTAACTCTGCAGTAGTCATATCAAACCATAAATTTTTATTCTCATCCCCTAGCCAGTCTATATAACGTCCTACTAAAGGAGGAGCTACAAATGAATAAATTTTATGAATTAAGATCAATAGAAAAAAATAAATGCCTGCTTTAAACGAATAAATTTTACAAAACCACAAGCCAATTATAAGTAAAACAAAAACTAAAATAGAGATTATTATTTCAGTAATTCCACCTATACTACCTATCAAAATATCCCCCCTAGCCGATATCTTCTTTAGTAAATTCCTTTAATACTATATCCCTTATTAAACAATTGCCCTGATAGTTGAAGAAACTATGATTTTTCTTTAAAGGCAATAACTATGAACAATATACCGGTTACTAAAAATAACGAAGTAAAGATGTTATCAAAAAATGAATTACCTAGATAAGTCAGGTATGAACTCGCATTTATATGTGCAAGCCAAACTTCTTAGGCATTCTCTTCTCTTGCTATTTTTTTATTATCTTGGTGAATACTTTTCATCCCTTCAAAGAACTTAAACTTTTTACGGCAATATTTTGATAATTCTCCACTATAAGACATTAGATGTTCTAAATAATACTTCGAAAAGTTTAATCTATTTAACATTTCCTGTTCTTCTTCTGTAATAGAACCATGACCTGGAATATGAAAATTAATATTATGGTTATGTAATATATAATCCGCTTTTTTCATAGTATCAAGATAATCATTGTAGCTACTAAAAATAAAAGGAAATTCGACATTGGACAGGTAATCTCCCGAAAGAAATATACCCAAAGGTTCAAATTAACTCTTCCTTTTCTACTTTTTTAGGCAAAATTAATAGATTTTTATACAATGCTACCTGGTTGATTCAATTTCTCTACATCAATACTAACATAATATTCTAAAGATATTATTAAATAATAAAATAAGACGATCGATTGATGACCGTCCTAATTAATTATTACAACCGTTCGACAACGTTAATATCTTGATGTAATTCTTAAATAATAACCATCTGGATCAATACTTTCAACGAACAATTTCAGTCTTACATTCATTATTGTTTTTTCATTGAATTAGGTCTCCATAATTTTGGTTACGTACACTGCTAGAAGAAACGTCTCTAATCAGAATATTTAACTTCATGTCTTCAATTTTTTTAGGAAAATGAGTATCCAATTAATGACTGCCAAGATGCTTTTCAAACCAATTGCAGACTTTTAGTTTCATCCTATAAGCAAATTGGTGATCAGCAAAAGGCATCCAAAGTTGAAGATTCTCAGGGTGTTCAGCGTACAATGGTAGCAACTTTTTATAGAGTTCTAACGAGTAAATGAATAGTGAATCAGTATCTTGATCACCATTGATAATTAGTAATGGTTTGGGTGAAAAATTACTCATCTTTTCATATGGATCTATCCTTTGGAAGTACTCTGTTCTTTTGGCAATTTCTTTCTCTGCATTCTGAATCTGTTCACTCCATTGTTTATAAGTACCAGTTGATAGAATGCTATCTTTCCATGCTTTAGTAAAAGCTGGCTTTCCTGCTATTGGAACTGCAACCTTAATATTAGGGTTATTAGCAGCGATATAAAACGATGCATACCCCCCCATGGAAAAACCTGTTATTCCTATTTTACTCGAGTCAATCTCATTTCTACTTTTATAATATTCAATGAGACTTTGTATATCTATTGCAGACTGTTCAATTATTTCATGCATGTGAACATAAGTATCGAGACCTGTATTTGGTGGAAATACTTCAGAAAACTTGTTATTTTCGTTCCTCGTTTCCCTTTTACCATGTTCTTTACAATCCATACTAACGTAATAAAATCCTTTTTTTGCAAGCATATATCCAAAATCTATAGCTTGTTCACGATCTCCTCCATATCCATGTAGATAAAAGATTAACGGGTATTTATTTAATTCACTTTGATAAATACTTAAAATCGGTATGTCATTCACCAAGCTATCTTCGATTATTATTTTAGTCATAAGTGACACCTCTCTTATTAATAACTCTATTTACCACCTAAGAAAATATTATCCATTTTAACTTACTCCTTTCTCGCAAAAAAATAAAAGGTTGTTTAAAACAGAATTCATAACGGTCCAAGGTCATCTGTTAAACTGATAAATTATCAGTTCTATCTTTTTTATCTATTTTGACTATTAATTAATAATTTCTCCCACTCTTCAAATGATAACTTTTCAGAAATATGTTTTAATTGATCAGGAACATCAATATAGCTCATCAATTCTAGACTATTGCCATCTGGGTCTCGAAAATAAACTGAGGCATTTCCCTGATGCGGTCTTATAAACGGCTCAACCGAAGTTCTACTACCAAAAGGGACAGCTTTAATTTCTAAGGATTCTAGCCATTCAATTGATTTCTTTAAATCCTCATAAGAAACTCGAAAAGCAATATGTCTCAATGATGGATGATAAGTAGTTTGGTACTCCATTCCTTCCCACAATCCTAGCCAACTTTTCCCCTCTTCTAACCAAAAAAAAGCTGTCTCTTCATCACGCCAAGCAAACTTTAAACCTAAACTTTGGTAAAATTTAATCGAAATTTCTAAATTTTCTACAGGTAAATGTGCTTCATATAATCCATTTATCACTACTACCTCTCCTTTATATTAACGATTATTAATGACTTTATCTTTACAAGATGCTTCTACTTTTATTTTATAAGGATGATTCGGTACATTAATGAGCATCGTTTTCTCTCCATTAATTGTTACATTGATTTTTGAAATAACGGGGTTTTTATTTCCCATAAACCATTTTCGGTTTTTATTGACAACGATAAATAATCCATGATCATCACCCAATGCTTTAAACTGTTCAAAATCACGAAATACAGGAATATGAAGGTCATTTAATAGCGCTTTGAAATTCTCCGGACTATCTACTGGAAAACCAATTTCACTTACACTTAAAATTGAAGCCCCACTAAACTCTTCATCGCTAAATTGATTAAGCCTTTCTTTTTCGATTAGTTCCACAATATTCCCTGATGGATCAAAAAAGTAAAATGCCTTTGCGTCCCATGGACTGGGAAAATGAATAATTTCTTCTCCATCCTCTGTTAATATTTCAGTCCGCTCCGACAACCAATTCTTTGCTTCCATCAGTTTTTCGTTCGGGATATTAAAAGCAAAATGATAAAAAGAATCTTCCTCGCTACTCACAAATATAAGTTTTGAATTACCAATCTTTAATGTAAATGACTGCTCATTTTCTATAAACAATGGGATGCTTAGTTTTTCAACGTAAAATCTTTTCATTTCTTGTAATTTAGATGTTAGTAATGACAATTCCTTTATTTCCATACGAATTCCTCCATTTTTTTCTTATCCCTTTTCTAAATTTTACTAAACAACTGATAATTATAAAAATACTAATTTCCTTTCTTTATTGATAAGTTTTTCTTATATAGTAAAACTGTTAGCACAACCTTTACTTCGATACTAACAAAGAGCTCAAAAAGTATTTTTACAAAAAAAGATGATCATGATGATCACCTTCTTTAACAACCGCACACTTCAGTACAACAAAAAAAGTTAATAAAACTAATATTTAATTCTTTCTAAAATGATAATTTTCAAGTTAAACTCTTGCACCCTCTATTATTCATAGTAAGATATATTTATATTTTAGAAACATTTGACATAATTGTTGGTACTAGATAATTAGCATCCAAACTTACTCCACATATTAACCCTGAACCTCGTTGATATTGCCAAGGTAATCCTATAAAATATAGGCCATTAACTTTGGTTATACCCCTTTTATGTATTGGTTTTCCATCATCAGAAATAACTCCCTCTATATTAATCCACTCGTATGAAGGAATGAAACCAGTGGACCATATAATACTTTCGAATTTCTTTCGGGTGTTATCTTCAAAACAAACTTCTGTATCACTGACCTGTATAACTTTAGGTCTAACATCAACTATTTTATTTTTAATAAGTTTTTTTAATTCTTTTCCGAAAATCGGGTCATTCTGTTTTTGAAACCATTTACCTTTTAGCGTATCTTCACCTGCATAAAGCAACCCTAATATTTTCAGCCAACTAAATATACTTCTTCCAAGGAATGTTAAAGGTAGAAATTTGAATTTATGACCAACCGCTATTGTAACATTTTTATCCTTTGCTAATTCCACTGCAATTTGTGCTCCAGAATTACCACCACCAACAACTAATATATCACTCCCTGGAACTTCCCTCGGCGAATGATATTCAGAAGAGTGAAGCTGAAAAGTACCCGCTTCCCTTTTAATTACATTAGGTATATAAGGTTTTTGAAAAGCCCCAGTTGCTATTATCACTTGTTGGGCATTGATCTTCCCGTTGCTAGTTTCCAAGAGGAATGTATCATCTAACTGTTTATGTATTTTAACTACGTTAGTTTTAAGCATTATTGGTAGGTCAAAGTGCTTAACATAGTTATCCAAATAATCCGCAACATCATCTTTCGTTGGAAACTCTTTCAATAAACCTTTCATCTTCAATCCAGGTAAACTACTATATCTACGTGGAGTAAATAAAACCAAAGAATCATATCTTTTTCTCCAAGAATCGCCTACGCGATCATTTTTATCCAATATAACAAATGGAATATTTTCCTTTTTTAGGTAATATCCCATTGCTATACCTGCTTGACCTCCTCCAATAATAACAACTTTATAATTTATCATTGTTCTCACTCCTCACATACAAATACATTCTAATGTTTGTTTGAATATAATTATATATGGGTACCAGAAAAAGTAAAACATGATTTTTAAGTATTCTTTCCCGATAAAACTACAATCTGAGTCTAATTGAATGATCGCCCCCTTAGCTTAAGAACAGTTGCTAGGGTTATTTTACTTCAATGACAAAAGCATAATAGGAATCCCCGGATGAGTAATTCCCATTTACTGAGTTCCAATTTGCTAAAAAATCATAATAATATATACCTGCCTCACTTGGAACAGTGAGTACACCATCTAAATATTCATCTTTTACCCATTCTTGGTCTATGTCGAGCATTCTTGATACAGAAATACTAGACGGCTTTGGTTCATAAATAAATTGGATTTTAAATTTTCACCTTTTTGAACTTGGAAAGGTACTTTTCCCTCTAGTATTTCAGGTGGTCCAGTATATTCAACACAACCAGTATTCCAACAATAGGAAGCGCGTACCACTTCAATACCTTCATCACCAACTGGAATAATTGGTATTGGTGGTGCATCTCCTTCTAGCTCTTTAACTGAGCATCCTGCTGAAAAAGTAACCATCACTAAAACTAAAAAACAAAACAATCATTTTTACACACTTTTAGCCTCAAACTAATCACCCTATAATAAAGAAGATTGTTATCAATAGAATGATTCTTCTTACACTAAACTGCTACGTAGCTAAATAACTTCACACATCGCCTTGTTTAAAGTAGTACCATACAAAAATAATTATCTTCCTCCTGACTCGATCTTTTCAAATATATTAGAATAAGTACTTCTGATATTGGTTTCATTTTCTGTATCATTGTATAATCCAAATCCCCACCCCTGAAATTCATCTTCTCCTTTGCTTATAATGCCTGTTGCATACATTTGGTCATCAACATCTGGAAATTCTTCATAGGTTATATCGTCATTTATAAATGGCACATATGCTTTCTTTGATTCTATAAAAAAGAAAGGAATATTTGATTCGCTATACACTTTTGCATATTTATTTTCTCCTGCTTGTTCTAGATATTCCTTCATAATGAAAACAGCATCTAATTCGACAGAAATATCTTTGACATTAGATTCTAATTCATCAAAAGTTATACTTTGAAAATGGACATTTTCCTCTCTTACGTCAGGCTTTTCACCTATGACACCGATGTCCAAATCACTACCCTCGTATACCGGAGTTTCATATTCATTTTCTGCATTACAACCTATTAAAAATACTGATAGAACAAGATATCCTAGAACTAACTTTTTCATACAATGTACCCCCCCACTACTAAACATTAACCATTGTTAGCAATACATATGATTTCTTTTACAACTCAAAATTACTTCATTACCTTGATATATATAAAGGTTGCCAACAACCACCCTTGTTCCACAAACTTACGACTTTGCTTCGATAACCGTGCGATCTCCCTGATTGAAGATACACCTCTCATTATGATAAAGAATGATCTAAGAGGTTGTAACTTCTTTTGATAGTTCTTAGTAACAACACACTTCCAATCGATTAAAGAATGATTTTAATTTTCTAAACGTAAAATAATTGCAGGTAAAAGTCTGCTCTCATTAGTGTAATACTACTTAAACGTATACTTAAATAAAAGTTCTCCATTTGGGTCTCTTTCATTCATGGACTCAAATCCGATACTTTTATATAAATTATAAGCTGCTTTATTCTCTTCAATGATACTTAAATATATTTCCTTTACCCCATATTCTTTTGAAACGACATCAATAAGTTTCATCATTGACTTTCTTCCTAAGCCTTTACCTTGATATCTTTCATCTATCATTATTCTATCGAACCATGTATCTTTGTTTGGCCCAAAAGAACCGTACATAGCAAATCCAATAATATCCTCATCATGGTATATAGCTACTGGATGCCATTCTTTGTAAATATCAGCTTCTTGTAGACATTCATCTACAGATTCAATAAATCTCACCTGCCCCGGCTTTAATTTTATATCTCTAACTATGCATTCATTGGTATCATCAATATCTCTAATATACACATGCTCCATGTTTTTACCCCCCGTCACTCTTTAACATTATCAATCTACGATAAACCCAAGTTTAACTTTATTTCATATATACTGACCAATATGCCCATCCGTTTTTGAATAACTACTACCTAAATACTAACATAATATTCCAAATATATATTAGAGTTTTAACCATAAGTAAAAAGCTGCACGATGCAGCTTCCTTGATATACCATTTCACGCTTACTTTTTTGCTATTATAAGAAACCTTTTAGAGTTTGTTTCGATTCCTTTTTCTTTTCTATTGTTTTCAATGAAACCATTCAATAATTCAAAGTCCTTTTTATCTTCACCAAAATCAGGAATAATTGGGGTATGTGTAAGCAAAAAAATAATATCTTCTGGTCTTTCAAAATATTCGATTGCATCATATTCAAAGGATTGAATTTCAGAAAAACCTGCCTGTTTAAGTTCACGAATATATCGTTCTTTTAATGCACCATCCGTTTTATCAAAAGCTTGACCTCGACCAAATGCTTTTTTTATATTTAATTTATCTGCTTCACTTACCTGTTGTGTGAGAAACCACCCACCACTTTTTAATACCTTAATTATTTCTATTGAAGAAAATGGTGCGTGACAACTTGAAACTACATCAAAAAATGCATTGGGAAATTGCAAATCATCAGATGACATTTGAAAAAACTTAACATTTAATACTTTAGATGTTTTTAAGTTAGATTGAGCTGTTTCCAACATACCTTTGGATAGATCAATTCCAATCAAGAATAATAGTGAGGGTGCTATTCTTAATATATTTTCACCGCCACCAGTACCAATATCTAAAAGAACGTCTGATTTTTCGCATCTTTTGATTACTTCATCATAAAACTCCCACTTAACACCTTCAGAGAAGGATTTTATATTACTAAAATCCCAACCGTTTATTTTACCGACCTTATCATAAAATTTTTCATAATCAATGTTTCTCATTGTTTACCACCTTTCAAATGTAAAAAACAAGACACCATCATACAGTGTCTTGTTTTTCTTAGTATATAAATGACTACCAACACTGTTTAAGGTATAGGTTTTTAAAAAGGGCATACTTCACCCTTGGTGGTTAGTACGCGTTTTTTCTAGCCCGAAAACCTAGATACTTCGAACAATCCAGTAAGACATTCCATTCACTCCATTTGAAAGATTAGATTAATTACAACATACTTACAGTTAATTATAAACCTTTTTCTTAGTTAATGCGCCCGTTACATTATGTACCATCATTAGTTTCAACTAATATTTTACCCATTTTTCTTCTCTAAGTAGTTTAACCCTTGTTTAAGCACCTTGAAACGTGTAATAGATACGCTAGGTACTAATAATCCTAATATAAATAGAAATATAAAGAATACAATCAATAGTTCAATTCGTAAAAGAGCTACATAGATAGTCAATAAAAAGATAGATATGAATGTAAAAGCTACGATTAATGAAACTTCTAACTTAATTCGTCCTTTTCCTCTCTCAATATAGTCTTCTATCATTTCTTTTGTTAAAAAGATTTCTTGTAATTTATAGTTATGTAGAATCCTTCTTTGTATAAGATAGCCTAGTGTGCCAGCAGCAATTGACCCAGCTATCGCTATAATAATATGAGCACCTACACTTAACGAGTCTGTACTTAAACTACTTAATAATGCTGAGACAAGAGGAATCGATATCCAGTATTTCCAATTACTCATTAAGTTAACATTTTCATTGAATACTTTATAAACCCTCATAGTTTTAATATCAATAAAAATTGTGTAACCTGAAGTGTTTTTATTACTATAGTTGTAAATTGGAAGCAACTTCTTTTCCATGTGTTATCCCTCTCTTTTCCAGTTTACTAATAAAAAGTATAGCAAATTTTTCCATAATACAACTATAGTTTCATGTCATCTCCACTATTCTCTTTTCAAAACAAAAAAACTCTCATCTATTGACTATTTGCCTTAATTTGACATCCTCCCCCACCTAAAATCCGAAAGGATTTTTGAGGAAGGGGATTCCAATAGACCAAAAGACTATTGGGTGGTTACCGTTACCTCAGCTCAGTCCCGTTTTTCATTTATGCGAATTTCGGGTAGAGCGTCATTAGCTAGGTGTACAGCTCAGTCAGGCGCCTTACAGAAAACATTAGGTTTCCTGCAACGACTGTTAAGTCGCAGTTATTGCTTTTTCTTCGTTAGATGGTCTTGTGGAAATGACAAAGCTGGCATTAACGTCAGCGTCTTTCTTATACCCACAAGAGCATGTATACAGCGAACCTCGACGGTTCTTTTTAACTACGTTACCGCAGTTTGAACATTCTTGGCTAGTTTTGAACGGATTTACTTTAACCACTTCTAGCTCGGCTAGTTGTGCTTTGTAAGTAAGTTTTTCTTCCAAGTCAAAAAAAGCCCAAGAGTTAATATTTCGGTCGCTACGTTTCCAAAACTTTTTCATAGAGCGGATACTCTTCAAATCTTCGATTTTAATAATAGAGGCGCCTTGTTTTTTGGCGAAGCGTACAATTTCTTTTGAAATCACATGATTCCAGTATTGAATGATGCGCTGTTCTTTGTTTTCAAGACGTTTTAAAGCCTTCATATTTTTATTTTTCATAAAAATTCTTCTCAAACGAGAGTATTTTCTACGTATATGTCCAATGTGTTTTCCAGAGAAGTGTATATATTTACCGACTTCTTTATCTCCGGCAACCGCAATGTATTTAAGCCCACGGTCCACGCCAACTTCTTTTTCTTCTGAAGAAACTTCGTTCTTTAATTCAAATGTAATAGCGAACGAAAAACACCATTTTCCATTCTTGAAAAACAGTTGTCCGTTTCCTTTTCTAGGTTTAGAAATATTCTCATAGGAGGGTAGATAGTATTTTGAAGCCTTATCCATATATCCATTCAATAGATAGTTCACCCAAAAAAGATTGTAATCGTTCACCTTCAACGGAACATATTTATCAAAGGTTACCTTCTTCTAGAGTTGGGATTCCTAACTTTAAGTACCCATTGTCAAAACGAAATCTCCAGTTTTGATTATTGAATGGAATAGCGATTCTCTTCCGAAACCTTGGAAAACCTTTGATTTTCTTGTTTTTATTCCAATCTTGATACCTTGAAACAGCTAGTTTTCTTGCTTCTTGAATTAATGTGGTAGGCAATCCAGTATGGCTTATTTTAGCATCGATTTCAGAAGCTTTTAATTTCGGAGTTTCTTTTTTAATGTTAATCGCCAAGTTACTAGATTCGGAAAAACGATGTTGCATTGTTTCATACATTTCTTGTTTAATATTTGTTGGTTCAAACAATGGCATTTTGATTGATAGTGTTGGCATATTGAATTCACCCCCTCATTGTTAGTTATATTTTACCAAATAGAACATATGTTTGTCTTGGTTTTAGATTTTAATTTATCTACAAAAAAATAGGCGATTCATCTCCCACCTAAACGCTGTCGCGTTTTGAGGAAGGAGTCTTCTCGCCCAAGTTCGATAAAATCAATTCCTCCTTATTCAATAAACATAGGAGTTGCCGCATCGACAACTCCTTGTTCAGCTTCAGCCGTAATTTTAAGTAGATATTTTTGCTTCACGAATAAAGTTTGAACTAGCCCACTCACCTTCACGCTTAAACAATGTATATACAGCTTCATGGTCCTTTGGTGGTTCATCTATCCAATTTAGCAGAGTACGAATAATTGATTCTTTCTCTGGGAAGTAGTGGATAAAAACTTCAGACTGCTCGTGAAGTCGTGTCGTCCAAATCTGAGAACGCTCCATCACCATTGAATAATATGTTCGAATAAGTTTACGAGCGAATCCTTGAGTATATGTTTTAAAATCTTCATTAGAAGCTGTTTCTAACCTTGTTAACGTCCGATTAAGTGACTTATTAATATCACCATTAAAACGAATCGCTATCTCTGATGTAAGTTTATACGGGCCAAATTGTTCTCCTGCATCTTCTCCGTAAACACAGACACAGAGTTCCTTAAGAAATGCATTTTCGTAATAATTTGAAGGGTCAATCGTATAGTCGTAATATGCAACAGCTATACCTACATCACGAACTAGAGAACGATACTTCAAAGTCAATTCTCCAGCAAGTTTCTTTAATTCAGCCAACTTAACGGAACTCAGTTTAGTATCGAACATAGCGATAAGATCTAAATCTGATTGTATTGCAATCGCATCTCCTCTCGCTACACTACCGTACACATAAACACTATGCAATTGCTGATGAAATAATTTTTTAAGACTCTCGACAGATTCTTGAATGCAAGGCACGTAGATGTCATCAATTTTGTCTTTGTGAACATCACTTACAATATACCCATTAGGGTCTAAACCATAACCTGCTTTTAAATTTTTTATTTCAATCACCACCCTTACCTTCTGGTACGTAAATTCCTTGAATTTTTGACAATTCCCCTAAATTCAAACCTTTTCCACCAACGAGCATTATAATAGAAAAAAGAAAACCAATTTTTATGTTCATGTTTTTTATATAGAATGAGATTAATAACAGGAAGTAGAGAGCATGTCAATTTTGATTTTGAAATTATTTTCCTACAAACCAAACAGTTAAAAGTACGCCATTCATTAGAAATACACATAATGGAACTAATGAAGTGAACAATGAAATAATTATATGATTCTTTTTACGTTCAACGTTTGCTTTGAATAAGCAAACAATTGAACTTACCACCAAGGCAAATGTTAATACAGTTCCAATTAAAATAACGTTTCTATTTAATTCTCCAGATAACCTCGCCCAATCTTCCAGATTAAGGACAACTATTAAACTTATAAGTGCTAATGATATTGACGGGATTAGCCATTTGATGAATTTATTCATTTTGCCTCCTTTCTTGCAGGACTCCATTATTTTATACCCCCTTTTAATTCAATTATCCTGCTTTGTTGTTAATAAGCACAAAAGCGTATCCGATTCTTTATAACATTTGATGAAGACTAATTTATTCTTTGTGCCAAATTCAATGCATTTTTTAATTCAGCAGGTTTTTGAGTCCCAATTACCACTGTATTGTATCTCAACCTTAATTCTATTCCTTCCTTACCATTCATGATATAAGCGGTTTCATCTTTAGAGTTTATACGAACTCCCCAACCACCAAAACGTTCAAGCGGGCTGTACGTGATACTTTTAAAATCATTTATGTCTTCAAAAAGAAACTGCTTATATTTAAAATGAAAAGGAACAAAACGTAAATATATTCCATCCTTTCGAACTTCTATTATCAACTTTAATAACCAAAGCATAAATACTGGGAAAACAATTCCAAAAATCACCCAAAAAATGATTGCGACTATATCTGGAGCAGGTTTATTCCCCATTGGCACACCAAAAATAGTTTGCTGAATAAACCAGTACCACATGAAAGTAGCAGGCAATAAGTTAAACACCCACCACAATATGGATCTTGGTCGTTGTATTTCTCGATACACAACTTTAGTATGCCTTCCCACTTAATCTCCTCACCTTTTTCAATGGTCCTATTCTGTAAATTTAATAACTCACACCTATATACTAACATAATATTCCGAAAATATAATCGATATTTTATAGTTTGTTGGAATGATATGAATTTAGTTTTTGACCCTTAGAAACCTTTTCAATTCTTGATATGGAGTAGAATATGAATCCTCATATTTTTGGATATGCTCTCTTAATACAGACCAATTCTTTTCAAGGATTGGGTGTATTTGAGTCGTCTCCGCAATACTATATATTTCTATTAAAAAATAAAGTGTCTCCCAAATCAAATAATCCTCATCTAATTTTAAAAGCATATCTATAACTTCTGGAATATAGTTAAAAGCACTCTCTGAGGACATATCTTTTGAAATTAATTCAAATGCATTACTAAAATACCATTCTTCTGCATCAAGTTTATCTTGCCAATTATCATAAATACCAATTAGTTTTTTGTCCATAATAATTATACCCTTTGATTAACTATTTTGTGTGTGTAAGAGTAATACTTCACTTATCAGTTTCATACTTTTATTACTTACTACTTTTTTCATAATTTCTTAGTGAATACAATCAAATCATGTAGATGTTGAAAGCCAATCTTCTTATATAAGTTAATCGCACTACTATTGGTGGAGTTGACACAGAGTCTAATAGATTCAATGTTCTTAAATGTAAATAACCATTTTAAGGCACCCGTCAGTAACTGTCCTCCAATTCCATTACCTCTCTCAGACTTCTCAACAGCAAAAAAATCAATATTTGCTTCACCAAATTCAGGTTCTGCCTCGACATAAATATACCCACAAAAAATACCTTTATTAATTATCATAAATACTTTTCTATGGTCATCTATACGGTTAATAATTTGTTGACCACTATAATAAGTACCTGGAAATGCTTTATCATGAAGTTGCTTCATCATTAAGTAATACTCTGGAGTCAATTCTTCAATGGAAACATTCTTTAACTCATGGCTATTTTTACGCTGAAAAATCAATATTGTTTCATCACTATACTTTTTAAATGAAAGATTCTTTGCCAATTGGCATACTCGAATATTTTTCAAGTTAGGAAACATCTCCAGTGAATCTATCTCATCTGGTAGTAAATTAATCATTTTCTTCCACAAATCAAAAACAATATACCAGTTATCTGGAACAATAAATGGTCCCCATATTTCGACACTACTATCATCAAGGTCAGCATCAAATCCCACAACACCTATCAATTCATTATTTTCATATGCTCCAACAAAACTATCAAAATATTTAACTTCCGAAATATCATCTATCATGCATTTTTCAATTTCTTTCTGATCTTTGCCACAATAACCAATATGCGATTCTTCAATCCTATTTAACTGTGAGATTAATCTCGATACTTTTTCTACATCTTCTTATCAATTACTTTAATTTCTAACATCTCAATTTCCTCCTTCCCTAATAATTTGGTTAACATTTTCCTTTTAGTTTAAGTGATTACCTTATTGTTCAACTCTTGCCCCGTTTGCTGAAGAGCTATTTACTAATACTTTTGTAACTTTATATACGAAGATCCCAGCATATAGTTTCAATGACCATAAGTTAAATGAATGTTATTTAATACAAAATACTATCTTCAGTACACCATTATTTCCGAGAATCTCTAGTTTTAAAATCTGCCATAATCTCTCTATTTTCTTATTAAACAATCTACTGGTTTAGTTCAATATTCCTATATATAAATACTAACATAATATTCCCAAAATAATACCGAGATTTTACAATAGAAAAAGACGATCAACTATGATCGCCTTCTCAAACTATCACCCCGTCACTTAAATTAATAGATCGATCTAAACGATCCTTTCGAGTTTGAGAGTTTGGAGCAATACTTAGGCAAAAATTGAATAGATTTTGCCTAAGTCCTACGTTCCTTCTATTTTTTGATATCTCTATCTATTTTTTATTGACTGATTCCTGATAAAGATCAGCGTACGTTTTAGAATCTTTAATCAGCGCGTCGCAGAAATCAGCAACGTCTGTTCCTGTGACTTCAAGCACATCTTTTCCAGCTGCTGCGCCCTCTTCAAAGAAGCTGAGAATTTCCGAGAGCAGTCCGATACCTTCGTTTAGCTCAACTGGACCGACTTTGAAGAGATATTTTTGGACCTCTTTATAAACAATTTGGTAATCTTGTGGAAGTGCTTTGACACGCGAAACATGAGCTCTCCATTCTTTTTTACCTTCGATTATTTTTTTGATACTCATTTCAAACCTCCTAATTTTCTTGCTACGTTCTTGTTGAGTTGTTCACGCCATTTATCTCTATACTTTTTTGCGCCTTCATCACCTACAAGTGCTGCGCAGAAACCTTTGATATCATCTCCTAGTACTTCTTCGATGCTCTGACCGTCTGCTGATGTCACTTCAAGCAGTTCAAGAGCACTTTCAAGAATTGGCATCAGATTACGACCCGTGAAATCTCCATGAATCCAAAGATTGCTTATTATTTCTTTCCAAGCAGTTTGAAATTCAGCTGGCAAGACTTTTGCTCGCTCTTCAAAACCTTTCATTTCTTTAGTCATATCGCTGCCGGTTATTTTTTCTAAAAAGTTCATTGTCGTCTCCTCCTTTAAGATACTAAGCTGTTCAGCAAAGTTCTATAAAATAATCGCATCATTGAGTTTATGATGTTGCTTTTCATCTCACGATTTTGCTCTCAACATTAACTATTATTTTTACCCTAATTGGCGTTTAAATGCTTTACTTGCGATCAAGTAAGCGATAACCATGATCCCCACACACCAGGCGAGCGCAATCCAGATATCATTACCGACAGTCCCCTCATATAAGAGGGCACGAATTGAATTCACGATTGAAGTCACGGGTTGGTTCTCAGCGAACGCACGAACAATTTTAGGCATGGTTTCCGTGGGCACAAAGGCCGAACTGATAAACGGCAGGAAAATCAGCGGATACGAGTATGCTGTTGCCCCTTCCATAGACCCTGCTGTCAATCCGGGAATGACCGCCAGCCATGTCAGCGCCAGTGTAAACAGCCCTAGAATCCCAACTACCGCTAGCCAAGCCAGGATATCAGCGTTTGATCGGAACCCCATTAAGAGAGCAACGAGAATAACCACTAAGACGGTAAGCCCATTAGAAACAAGTGAGGTCAACACGTGAGCCCACAATATCGACGAGCGTTTTATTGGCATGGTAATGAAACGTGCCATCAGTCCACTCTTTACATCCGTAAATAGCCTCAAAGAAGTGTATGCAACGCCTGATGCAATAGTGATCAACAGAATTCCTGGTAATAAATAATTGACATAATTGTCCGTTCCAGTTTCTATAGCACCACCAAATACGTAGACAAACAGCAACATCATCATAATCGGCGTAATCGCCACCGTTATTATCGTATCCGGACTACGCATAATATTACGCATTAATCGCCCTAGTAATACACCAGTTTTACTTTTCATTTACTTCTCCTCCTTTTTGCCGGTGATCGCGAGGAAAATTTCCTCCAATGTCGGCTGTTTCTCGATGTACTCCACTTTCGTTGGCGGGAACATCTCCTTTAGTTCGGTAAGGGTTCCAGTCGTGATGATTTTTCCTCCATGCAGGATGGCAATACGATCCGCAAGTTGTTCGGCTTCCTCCAGGTACTGGGTTGTAAGCAATATGGTTGTGCCACCCTCGGAGAGCTCCTTAACGGTATCCCAGACTTCAATCCGTGCTTCAGGGTCAAGCCCTGTGGTGGGTTCGTCAAGAAAAATGACTGCAGGAGTTCCGATCAGGCTCATCGCGATGTCTAGCCTACGCTTCATTCCGCCAGAATATTTGTCAGCACGGCGGTTCGCAGCATCGGTTAAATTGAATTTTGCAAGTAGATTGTCGGTGACTTGAGCGGGATTGGAAACTCCCCGCAACTTGGCAATCATCATCAGATTTTCCCGACCGGTTTGCATATCATCTAAAGCTGCAAATTGTCCTGTTAGGCTGATGCTTTGGCGAACATGTTCCGGGTTCCGCTGAACGTCAAAACCACAAATACTTACCTCCCCACCATCTGGCTTCAGCAGCGTCGAAAAGATATTGACTGCAGTGGTCTTGCCTGCTCCGTTTGAGCCCAGCAGTGCGAAAATTTCGCCACGCTGCACCTCAAAATCCACCCCTTTTAAAACTTCTTTGTCTTTAAAGGATTTTGTTAACCCTTTTACAGAGATCGCTGTATTACTCATACTTTTTCCTCCTTATAATAAGCGCATCAAGACTTGCTAGATCCGGAATTTAGGCGCTTTGTCTGATAAGTGATCGAGTTATTTGCCTGCAAACAAAGCATGGTCATGATCCGGTCGAGCTTCTTGTGCATGTAAATTGTCTAAATCTATCTACTTAGTCTGACTGATATTCTGTATTACTTACTACCATATTAAAATTGAACTGAATAGTGAAGTGACTATTTTCATTTGTATTCAGCTATTCAGTCGAGATGCTCTATTAAATATGCTATATGGTAACCTAATTCAAATCTACATGATACTAGAATTTCGTCATTAGTCACGACCAATTGTATCGTTCAACTTCGTGCGATGTTTGTCCTTCCAAGTCTTCGCATCCTTTACTAGTTCTTCACAGAAAGAGGCAACGTCCTCACCCGTAAGCTCAGTGACTTTCTTACCTGACGCTACACCTTCCTCAAAAAGGTCGAGAATGCCACCAAAAATACGGCTAATGTCCTTCCAGTCGGTAAGGCCACCAGCAGTCCACATATATTTTTGGATCGCTTTGTAAGCGTTATGGTACTCACTTGGAAGTGCCTTCGCACGCGCCTCCATCGCCTTCCATTCCCGCTTTTCCTCCATACTTCCGATAATTTTTTCAATAAAACCCATATTACCTTCTCCTTTTGATTTCTTTAGTTTTGAGTTCGTTCATTTTACTTGAGATGAAATCCCATTTTTCCCAAAAAATTTCAAGTTGCTTTTGACCTGCTGCGTTGAGTGTGTAAAATTTTCTTGGTGGTCCCACAGTAGATCGCTTTTTCTCGATGTCCACCAAATTGTTTTTCTCAAGGCGCATGGTAATTGTATAAACTGTGCCTTCAACCACATCAGTGAAACCAAGTTCTCGTAGGTGCTGTGTGATTTCATAGCCGTAAGTTTCGCCACGACTGATGATCTCAAGCACACACCCCTCAAGCACCCCTTTGAGCATTTCTGTGATATTTTCCAAATTAATCACCCATTTGTATTTAATTATATTTTTCAGTACTCTGTATCACAGGTATTAAGTAATACCGATTACCACTATATAGTAATGCAGAATACCATCACTTGTCAAGCACAAATTTTTCTTAAAAAAAACATTATTATGGGATGGAGCTTTTATTTACTTATTTTCACAAATTGAAGAATGATAAAGTTTAACCAAGTTATTATTGGGATAGCAAATATTAAGAAATACAGACCTGAATGCCCGAAACCAAAAGTTCTTGTTTCATCATTCATACTGTATAGAACCCACGTTGCTATTAATAAAATTAGTGTGTTTAAACAAAAAGCTGATAACATACTCACCATTTTATTACTTTTCTTTTTTAAGTACAGAACAGATACAACCGTTGAAATAAATAAAGAAAGTAAAATTATAGCATAAATCAAATCTACACCCTACCCTCCATAATGATAATATGTCGAAAGTCATCTTAATTTATAAGATACCAAAAGACAATTAATTAAGATTTCCTAGTATAACTAATAGTTCAGTTGAATAACGGATTCATCTTCCCTTTTGAAATAACAAACGTGTAAAAGTAAAAGAGATATTAGTTTTGGTAGCATGTCTCATATTCGTCTTTCATTATCAAACTTTTACAAGCTAAACCATTTTCGTGATAAATCTCTTTACCAACTTCTAACTTGATACTTCTATTTGAATTCGGATAATCCGGTTCATTATTTAGAATGTACAGTGTATCTTCATCCAACCATTCCATAGAAAAATTACTTTTTGCATCACTATAATATACCATTTGAACATTATTATTCTCATTATTGTTAGTGATTTCAACCCTTACATTAACACCGCCTGCTGCACCACCATATAGTTCATAATAAGCATTAGCCGTGTATTTTTCAGTGGGGGATGTTACAGGACCAGGTCCCTTTTGGGTAAATTCTCTATCAATCTCACTAAATGTAAAGAAATACACTTCATATATATAGATTGAGGAAGCCAGAATAACTCCTAATAACGTTACAATCAGCATTTTTTTGGGAAAAGCCTTCTTTTTAATGAAAGAAATTATTATGTTAGTGCATAAAATCAAAAATAATATAACCGTAATGAATGAAATTAAGAGACCAACTAATAGTAAAATAATAATCCACCTTCTTTAGTTCATTAATATCGTACCGACAGTTCTTTAAAATTCATACATCAATTCCCCAAGTAAGAAGAAATATTTCTAATATATGAAATCTCCATAATTAATGTTGATTTAGATACTTTGTTATCCCGTAAAAAATAATTGCTTTTTCAGTTAAAATCTTAAATCCATTTTTAACAACATTTTTAGTTCCTTCATCTAATGGCTCCATTACCCATTGATCATATAAGAAATGGACGGTTAAAATCCCCGTCCAATATCCTACCTAGTTTTTCTAGAATCAGTAACCATAATATAGATAGTAAGGATAATACAGATTAATAGAGTGGTATGAAACATGGTATGTAGCGTATTTGGAACAATACCATTTAATTCGGGGAGAAAAGAATGTGTATCTCCAAACATTTGGTTATACCTCTCAACTCTTTGTTCAGCACCATACCCAAAGAAATAAGGGATCCACCAATCTATTAACACACCTGCAAAGATACATATCTGATGGATAACTAGCCAGAGCTTTATCCAAATCGGATACCTCTTCCCTATAAAAATCACAACAAACGTCATTAATAATAAAATTTGGACTACACCGATCAGTGTTACTAGGAAAAGTTCGTTAAAGGATCGGTCTTCAGCAATCGCTTGAACATCATTTAATGAACCTAATGGTACCCAATCTTGTACAATCATGAATAATAATATAAAACTAAATCCAGCCAATAGTAGCTTCTCGGAAAAGCGAATATCCCTTTTCACAACGAATCCCTCCAGAAATGTAATTACAATTTCTTTTTGTATTTACCTGTTGTATTGGTAACATGAGCATGTCGATACTCCTGTACCCTATATTAGTGTTCCATTTCCCATTTAAACTGAGAAGTCATCAATTATTTCTACTACTTCGATGTTTCCATTAATCAAAAGTTCTGGAAGTTCGTTTTTAACATTACCCTTCCAATATTCTCTGGCTTGTTCTATTTTTTGACTGAAAGGAGCTCCATCCTCTTTGGGCAATAAGTTGCCATCCCCCTCAAACGAATTCCCATCTACTCGAAGTTTTACAATCTGTAAAACATTACGATTATAAGAATCAAATATTTCTTTCCATTTCAGTCCGTCTTCATAGCTTTTTGCAGCATATAAACAAGATAATCTGGAAGGATATGCAGGGTAGTCATGTAGTCTAACCATTTCTACGACCACTTCTCTAATAGCTCTAATTGTTTGATTCATATACTTAGAAGCTACTTCAGCATTTTCTTTATTCATGTTCAATCCTTCACTTGTAAAGCTACTATTTAAAATTTGAGTAAAGTCTTCTCCTTTAGTATTCCGTTGTTCCCTCTCAAAAAAGAATCTATATAAGGTATTTTTTTGGTTCTTATCAAAGTTTATGAGTTGGCCAAGACTCATTTTTTTCCTCGTTACTATGTGATACACATACTTTTCGTTCTCCATGTTTAATCTCCTATTCATTCTCCATTTTACTAGATTCGTTTAGTTGAACGAGATCCTTAGGAAAATTCTAATCGCTTATTTTATTGTTTTATAATCCCATAATAAACAAGGTCTTCATATTGGTTTTCCTTGGTTATGTGATCTTTTAAGATCCCTTCCTGATTCATACCTATTTTCTGCAGCACTCTACCTGAAGCAGGGTTTGAGTTGAAATGACGAGCAAACACCTTATGATATTCCTTTTCATGAAAGGCAAAATCTAGCATAGCTTTACTAGCCTCTGTAGCATAGCCATTCCCCCAATATTCTTCGCCAATCCAATACGCCATTTCTCCATTATTAAAGTTTTGATTATTCGATAATGCAATTGCACCATATAATTTTCCTGTTGCCTTATCTGTAATAGCTAATTCATAGGATTTATTATTATTAAAATTACTTAAATGATTTTCTATCCAGGATAACGCATCCTCATTGGAGTACGGGTATGGAAGATATAATGTGTTCCTATAAATATTATAATTATTACAAAGTCTAGTAACCTCCAATGCATCTGAGGTTTCAAATAGTCTTAGCAATAATCTATTAGTAGCAATTGTTTTATTTTGATTGTCATAAGTCAAAGTTAATCCCCCTCAACGGTTTTAATGTTAGCGCAATTTTCTTAAAAGTTTATGAATTCATTGTAAAAAGAACGAAAAATTATCTTGTTCTCAAGAGTTTGGTGTTCCCATGATCAAGCTTCGTCAATATAAATCCAGCTATCATGTTGGAACTTCCCAAGTTTAAAATCTTTATACATCAATACTAACATAATATTCCAAAAATATAACTCTATTATAACGACCACTCTTTATGATTGCACCAACTAGTTAAAATGAAGTTTGAAATTATATTGATAATATCAGACCCCTCCGTTATTATAAACATAATTATAGAATGGAGTGATTATTATGAAAACTAATAATTATATACGCGATGATCGATGGGATAAACAAAAATTAAGGAGGAAATATAAATTTGGCTGATAAAATATTTGAAAATAAAAGGCTAGCAGATGTTTATGATTTATTTGATTCTGCAGAACGTCCAGACCTTGACCCATACATTGCAATGGTGGAGGAATTCAATGCACAAAAAATAATTGATCTTGGTTGTGGAACCGGTAACCTTGCGTGTAAGCTTGCTGCAAGTGAGAAGGAAGTGATCGGAGTTGACCCTGCCGCAGCCTCGCTTGATATAGCAAAGCGTAAACGTTTCGCAGACAAGGTTCAATGGTATAACGGAACTATAGAAATGCTACCTGATCTTCAAGCTGATCTAATTACGATGACTGGAAATGTCGCTCAAGTTTTTGTAACCGACGATGAATGGAATTCAACACTTAAGGAATGTAGAAGTCATATTAAACCTGGTGGCAAACTGATTTTTGAAGTTCGTGACCCTGCAAAAGAAGCATGGAAGAACTGGGTACGTAGTAAGACGCATTGTGTAATAGAAGCACCTGAAATCGGGAAAGTAGAGAGGTGGCATGATCTTCTTGATGTACAATTACCGTTCGTTACATTTCGCCATACATTTGTATTTCACAACGACGGTAAAATCCTTACTTCAGAATCCACATTAAGATTTCGGAGTAAGACTGAGGTCATTAATTCCTTAGACAAAGCTAACTTAATTGTGGAGGATATTCGAGATGCTCCAGATCGTCCTGGGCTAGAATTCGTCTTTATTGCCCGCAGGCCGGATTAGTGTGAATAAACTAAACAGGGACGCTTTTTTTAGAAAATCGTCCCTGTTTGTATTTTGTGTCACATAATATACAGACGATCAAACCAGGAATCATTAGATTCCTTCCCACATACTTTGCTCTCTAAATCTTCATAGGTATAAGTTAGATATCAGTTTGTATCCTCCAAATTCACTGAAAAAACACCAGAATGAAGTTTCCAAATTGAAGAAGATGATCACCTTGATTTAGTCTTGGAATCGACTGAATGAATAATAACTAATTTGATATTATTTTAAACTCAGTATATATAGTGAAATGTTTGCAGCCCTTTAAGTTTTACAACTTGTTATTAAAAAAGTTTTTTATTCTTTCAATAGATTTTAACTTCATAAATAGTGTAATGACGAAAGCAATTCCTGAGAACAATATTCCTGCGCCAATTACTTGCCAAAACACTGAGCTTGCTTCCCACGGTACTTGTGAGGGATTACCGATATTGGAAAAATCAGATTCACTAGGGTTTTTTAATCCTAGGATAACTAACGGATTGGAACTGTATTTTAATCCAATCCAAAATCCTATAATTATTGAAATCGACATTCCAATAACATAGCATCTAATCAATAGTTTTTTTGGTGTCAAGTTTAAATCCTCTTTTCTATCGAAAATAGTAATTATTTTTATAATTACTATTTATATATCGGTATGTCATTCTAATAGTTTAATTACTACTCTTTATCTATTCAGGTCAATATCACCCTTTATTTAATTACTTTTACTAACTTAATGGAGAACCATAAAACTGTAACAATTATTATAAACTAGTTAAAACTCCAATTATATTCTATTTGTATTAAAACAGTTACCTAACCTATACATTCAACATCTCTTTACATAGAATATACAAAATCTATGAAAAGGAGGTGGACACATGCGAAGATTTTTCAAGGCAAGATTAAGAGGGGAAAATGAGGTCCCTCCTGTAAATACTAATGCGTTTGGTTCTGCTAAGTTTGCAGCTAATAAAAAAAGAAATAAGATAAAATTTACACTAGAAGTTAAAAACATTGAAAACTTTATTCAGGCACACATCCACTTTGGTAGACGTGGGGAAAATGGACCTGTAGTAGCGTTCCTTTTTGGTGCTGACTTAGAAACCCTTGAGGAACAAAATGGTATAACGACAAGAAGAGGTATTGTTACAGGAGTTATCAAAGATGACGATATTGTAGAAAATGACGTAGGGATAGAAAATGTAAAAGATTTATTAGCATTTATGGAACAAAAATTAACCTATGTTAATGCTCATACTGAACAAAATCCAGGCGGAGAGATTAGAGGTCAAATTGTACCACAATAATATTATTCCTATGATGACTCAACAAGTTGCATATAAACGGGGATCACTGTAAAGACCGAAATCACAACGTTAAAGAATTATTCAAAAAGCACCAATTAACTATAGATTACTATATAAACATTAGATTTCAAAAAAGGTATCCCTCTCTACTTTGCAAACTCTCAGTGCGAACGTTTTATACCATTCTTTTTTGCCTCGTTCTTGTGCAACTTTATGGGCGGCATTTTCTTTCCAATTTTTTATTGCGTCTAAAGATTCCCAATACGAAACTGTAATTCCTAACTTATGATCATGAGCACTTTCTATGCCTAAAAAACCGTTCTGTTCAGATGCCAACTCTACCATTTTATCTGCCATCTTTCTATAATCTCTATCCCTTTCCGTTCGCTGAGAAGCAAATATCACAGCATAGTACGGTGGTTGAGGAGTTTTTGCAATTTCACTCATCTTTCATTCCCCCAAGTCATTTATAGTAACTAAATCTAGTTAAGCTCTCTAATTTTTTTATTTGTTAAACCTAGCAATGAAACGATTATAATACTTATACCTGCTAGGCTCATAGACAATAAATCTCCAAGTTCAATAGCTCCCACTCTTGCATGAAAAACTAAGAAAGGTAAACAAGTATAATAGATTGCTATTCCGAAAAAAGATATGCTTTGCCCAGACCACAGGAGAGCAAATGGCTTATTATGAAGAACTGTTAATAGTTTTGGTTTATGTACCATCCTATTCTCTCCCAGATATGATTTCTATATTCAATACTTTACTGATGCAGATGTTTTATTAACTATCGCTCACTCAGACTTTTTATACCTTACGCAAAACGGGGTCAACATTGAACCAATAACTAAAATAAATAATGCTATACCAATTGTTCCAAAAGGATTGTTAAAAGGCGAAAGAAAATTAGCAAATATCACCATTGGAAGAATCGTCAACGAGACAAAAATGAATCTACTAGGGATTGTTACCTTATGTGTAGCGCCACATTGATTGCAATGAATAGGTTTATAATTCCACCACAGAGAATGATAGATTTTAGTCCAACTAAATTGTTCATTACAGTTTTTACATTTTTGCACAACAAAACCACCTTACTATGAAATGTCATAAATACTCTTAGATTACTCGAACTTCTCTCCAAAATCATTGAGCATTTCGAATTATATCTTCCACAATTGATTTTGCATCTTCTTCTGACTCACTACCTGGTAAGTGATATCTAATACTGTAACCATAGTCTTCAACATCCACTGCCATTACTACTAAATCTTCTTGGACTAACTGATATTGGACTTCACGATCATCTATTTCGATAAGCTCTGCATCAGCAAGTGTACCGCTGCCTTCTTTATAAATAGACACCTGGATCACTGATTCGTCATAATACAAATCCCCATAGATAATTTTCTTTAATTCATTTTCTTCCCATTGTTTTACCGCTTCATCATCCAATGGTTCTTCTTTTGAAGCAACATATTCTATATCTACACTCCATGGATTCCCATTCACGTCGTAACTAAGTATGACTGTGCCTATTGGGAAATCCGTTTTTGGAATATATGGACTTATCCCTAACTCTTCGTTTATTCTATCTTTAATATCTTCAGAATCAACAGAACCTTGTTTACAACCGACTAACAATATAAACAACATGACCAAAAGTAGATTCTTTCTCATGTAATCCTCCCCCTTATAAATAAAGTGAAGCAACAATCAGTCGAGGGTTTTCATCCCCCACTGATTGTTAGCTGAACAGAATCGGACATATACGGAAGGTTTATTCCCCACCTAAACTTTTTGTGTACCGAATTTCTAAAGTCTCATTACATGCGAGATAAATATGTTTCAATCATTTCGTTAATTCAATAAGCACCTAAGAATTTTGTCTCTAATTCAATCTCTTTTACTGTTTTCTCTTTATATATTTTATAAGCCTTTGCATTGGGTCTTGAACTAACGATTTCACTTATTTCTTCATCAATATAATGAAGAGCTACGCCATCATCAGTTGCGATACCAGATTTGATTTCACCATTTGATACAAGTCTCTGATAGGAAGGTCTCCTGTTTGCTTCTCCATCATAATGTGGACAATTACTACCTTTTAAGAATCCTAAACATTTTAAGGGTTCGAGATCATGTCCATATGAATCAGTAACACCTTCTTCAAACCAACAAATTGAACCTGCACTAATGCCAGCTAATATTATCCCTTGTTCCCAAGCCCTTTTTAAAATAGCGTCTAACCCTCATTCTTTCCATAAAATTAATAAATTTTTGGTGTTACCACCACCAACATAAATTATATTTTTCTCTAATAGAAAGCTTTCAAAGTCTGTTGTTTGTGGCTTAAATAATGAAAGGTGTGATGGTTTACAATTTTGCTTTTCAAAGAAGTTATAAAATCTCGATATGTAGTTATCTGAATCTCCGCTTGCAGTTGGAATGAAACAAATGTCGGGATTTTTATTAGTTGATTGATTAAGTATATATAAGTCTAACAGCGAATTTCTGGTTCCATAGAGAATCCGCCACCCCCTAGAGCAATTATTTGTTTCATCTAATTACTTCCTTTCCAATTATCATAAGTTCTTCAATAATCCTGCACTCTTATTTCAATATCTTTATACTTAAATAATAACATAATATTCCAAAAATATTGGTTTTCACACAAGAAAAGGTGACCAATTTGATCACCTTGTTTAACTATATAATTGAAAACAAAAATAACGTTAAATTACTTTTTCCAAAAATTGTTGAACTTCTTTTGGGGATTTTATAATGGCTACTTGTTTACCAATTCTTTTAATCGTTTCGTTGCAGAATGAACTGTAAGCCTATGAAATGAAATTAATTTACTTTTGTAAATGACTCCATAAATGCCATAAGGAGTAGGCGAAAGTCTCAGCAATTCTTCTCTACTATTTATGTCAATAATTTCTACATGTATACCCAATTTGCTTGCCCCCTTAACAACATTATCAGTTGCTATGTCTACAAATGGGCACTGCTGTGTTCGTAGGATTGTTAGTTCCTTGAAAGGTTTAAGTCTGTCGTCCCAATCATTAGGGAAATATGGATCGGGTGAATTACCAAATTTATGAACAAGTAATTCAAAGCCATAAGGACCATTTTCTACTTCAATGAAATTATTTTTTATAAAAACATCTTTACTTGGTGTCCAAGAGGTATTGGGATTTGTAACTACAATAACACCATCTTTATTCTGTTCCCTGGCATCTTGAATACATTTTTTGATTAATTTTGATGCATACCCTTTTCCAGTAATATTAACCCAAAGACAATGAATAACTATATAGTTTTCACCATAAACAACTCTAGAAGAATATTCAATAGGTGTATATTCAATAAAACCTGCTGGTTTACTATTTTCCATAATTTTTATGTATTTTAATCCCTCATTAAATCTATTTTTCAACCAATCATTTTTGTTTATGTACCCGCTTGAATTTGGCTTACTCCGAAGACAATAACAACCCTTACCATCTAAGTTATTTTCCTCTAATTCCACCAATTCTACTAATTCCACTATATTTCTCCCCCTAAACATAGATATGTGTTAACTACTGCTCACCCTTTGATTGAATTCTTAACGCTAATTACTTCTATTCATTCCTAAATCTTCCCATTAATATCGTATTATAATAATTTCCATCAGATAATATTTTGTCTTTTTTTAATACACCTTCCACTTCAAATCCAAATTTTTCATAAAGCTCTATTGCTTTACTATTAGATTCTAGTACATTTAAAGTGATTTTCTTAATATCTTTTGAGTCTGCCCAGAGAATAGATTCGTTTAAAAGATTTCTTCCAATTCTATACCCCCAATATTCTTGTAACACACAGACTCCAAATTCCACTTTGTGAGAAGTTCTCTTCAGATTATTGCTTTCACACCTTGAAAATCCAACAATATTATCATTTACCATAGCGACCAAAAATAAGTTATTCTCACTTTTGGTATCATCTTTAATTATCTTTTTGAATCCTATTTCATCTATGTATGCCTCACCTTTTTCTCTATCCATATTTTCTGTTTCACCATCAATTTCCAATCTTACTTCTGACAAAATTTTTGCATCTTCCTCTTTGGCAGTCCGAATGAAATATCTTAAATTACGAATATAAAATTCCTTTTGAACTTTTATAACAAATCCCACCCTCATTATATAAATCTAGCCCATTAGCAAATCAGACCAGTTAATCAGTTTAACTAAACTACTGTTATAGATGGGTACTTCACTACACCATATTAATCTCTATCGAATACTTCATTTAATCAAAAATTTAATTTAATAAGTTACCAATTTCTATCCTTCTAATAAACCTTGTCTACTTTTTACCTTTTTAAGATTTCCTATATTTTATTCACAATAACTTAAGATACAAGACTCAGTAGTATCATATTCTTCAAGATAATCTTCTTGAATTATTCCACATACAGCACAGTCCTTGTATTGATTCTTGGAATTACGTATCATGTGTCTGATTACTCCTTCTTGCTTCATTCCAACTTTTCTCATAATTTTTCCAGAAGCAGGATTATCGACATTATGTGCCGCAGAAATTTTATGTATATTCATTTTTCTAAAGCCAAATTCCACAACTGCTTTTAACGATTCAGTTCCATAGCCTTGATTCCACCAATTGGATCCAACTGAGTAACTAACTTCGCAGTTTCCAGTGGCAAGCTCAAAATCATATAAATCAATCTCTCCAATTAGTTCACTCGTTTCCTTCAATTCAATACCCCAATAACAGAATTCTTTACATCCATACTGGCTAACAATCTTATCCAACCTGTCAAATGTTTCCGAAACTGTCTTGTGTGCTGGATTAATTCTATTGTCAGATACCCGCTCATCTGACAACCAATGATTAAAAACACTTTGTACATCCCTAAGTTCTAACTTTCGCAGAGTTAATCGATCCGTTTCTATTTTAGGTGTTCCTAAAAAATTTATCATTATATCGCCTCCTAAATTTGAAATTTATACTACCTATAAACGTAATTAATCGATATCTGCTTATCTCTTTTCCCATATAGATAAGAGGGTAAATTTATCATTCTCGACATTCAATAACAACAGTTCCAAATAATTCTCCTCCAACAAAAGCAGTCAATTTCCATACTCCACTGGAAGGTAATGACATTGATGATGGAATATGTGCGTCTGCACCGTTGTTAGGTCCTCCTAAATTTTCTGTTTCAAATACCGTTACTTCTTCGCCAGTATCTATGTTCTTTCCTATAACTTTAAACTCTCCTTCTAGTTCCTCTGGTTCTCCCCAAAAATGCCACATATATTTCTGTTCTTGATTAGGCTTAAAACGAGTATCTTCATCATCATAAATAAATCCAATTCTGCCTTTTTCTCCTATCATTGTATAGGAAGCAACTTCAAATATTGGACTTATTTCCAAGTTGTGATCATCGTTCTCCTCAGAGATTGTACTTAGAGATTTATCTGCTGAAGAATTTCCACTTTCTAATTGATCCTCTGAATTATTATTTGGGAAACAGCCTATTAAAATAATTAAAACGGAAATAAATACTATCAACTTTATAATCATTTAATTTCTCACCCTTTCAATCATCAAATTAGATCCCACATCTTTTCCAATGCCTTGCTTACAAATCCATCTGAAATAGTTCAGGAAAAGTTTATACTTTAATACTAACATAATATTCCAATAATATTATTAGATTTTTAAAAATGTTCAGATGGAATTTGCTAATCACATCCTATTTTCCCCATGCAAAAAAACTAAATCACCGTTAAAAAATAATATTTTACCTAAAACAATAATATTCACTTTACAATAGTGTGCGTCATACACTATACTGATCTTAGGAGTTGATAACATGAACGATGCTAAAGAATATATGGATAAATTAATGCAAGAATTGCGACGCGGGACCATTACTATTGGCGTGTTGAGCCAACTAGCTGAACCGCAATATGGTTATTCACTTGTTACTATGTTAGGAGAAAAAGGAATTCATGTAGAACCAGGCACACTGTATCCACTTTTAAGAAGACTAGAAAAACAAGGGTTACTCAATAGTAAGTGGGACACAAATGAAGCTAGACCACGGAAATATTATCTATTGAGTGACACAGGAAAAGAAGTGTATGAACTGTTGATCAATGAATGGCAACAGATTGTAGAAAGTATGAATAACGTTATTAACGTTCAAGGAGGAGAAAAAGATGGAAATGATTGATCGTTATATTTATGCAGTAACACAGAAGTTACCACAATCACAAAGGGAGGATATTGCTGAAGAACTTCGGAGTTTAATTGGGGATATGCTTGATGAACGTGTTCAAGGTGAGAACATTACCGATGACGACGTGGAAGAAGTATTAATGGAGCTGGGAAATCCAAGGCATTTAGCTCAGAAATACAGAGGAAACAAAAGATATCTAATCGGTCCAGACTTTTTTGATTCTTACATGTTGGTTTTAAAAATTGCTTTAATCTCAACCTTTTCTGTCTTTACTCTTGGTTTTATTATTCAAACAATAATAGATCCTGTTACAATTCTTGATCATTTTATTGAGTATATTGTTTCACTTGTAACCGCACTTCCAACAGCTTTTGGCTGGACAACATTTGGATTTGCAATTGCGGACTATTATGGGGAAATTAAAGCTAAAGACTTAGAAATAGGAAATGAATGGAAACCATCGGATTTACCTCTAATTCCAGATAAAAAAAGGCAAATCAAATATTATGAACCGATTATAGGTATAGCATTTTATATAATAGTAATGATTATGTTTGGTTTTTCAAATGAATATTTTGGGGTTTGGATTTTCCATGATGAATTCTCTGGTGTAGTTCCATTTTTAAATGAAGAAACATATCGTACTTCTTTACTTTTCATTATCGTTATTATGGGCATCGGTATTATAAAAGAATGTTTAAAGCTCGCTTATGGTAAATGGACATATAAACTAGTCGTTTATACTGCGTTAGTCAATTTGATTTCATTTATCGCAGTATTTATGTTGATCAATGGGCCTGCATTTTGGAATCCAAATTTTCTTCTCGAGCTTACACAAGCCGGATTAATCACGGAAGGCAGCGAGGCATATGGAACAGTAAGTATGATTTGGAATCAATCAACAACATGGATTCTAGTTCTCCTTGTCATAGGATTAATTTGGGATGTAATTGATGGATTGATCAAAGCCACTAAAAAATAGAGTTTTTACGTACAGCATTATTGATTATGTTAAAATGATCAATAATGCTTTTTTATTTTAACTGATTAAATCTGATGAATTAGTTCAACAAAAAAGAGCTCCCCTTCTTGGATCAACGCCAACATAGTTCAATAGTATCTTTTAATCACTTATTCCTTACAAGCCAATTTTCTCTTGTCAGAATCATATTAATAGAATCGATCCATTCTCCATCATGTTCTAGTTCGTTTTCATTAATGCTATCTATAACAAAGCCAACCTTTTCATAAACATTCTTTGCCCTTGGATTAAATTCAAAAACACTTAAAGTTAATTGGTTCAATGTAGTATTTTTAAACATATATTCAATGATGAGTTCTGTTGATTCCGTTCCTAATCCACGATTCCTTCCTCTTGGGCCAATTAGTATCCTAAAATTCATACCATGGGCTTTTTCATCATATAAATTGACAACTACTTCTCCCACTAAGATATCTTGCGATTTATCAATTATAGCAAGGTCCAACCGATCAGTTTGTTCATTTCTTGTATTATACCAAGCCATGACCAATTCCCTATCAAATCCCTCACTACTCCCTGTAAGTTTAATAACTTCAGAATCCTTAAGGCATTCCTCAATATAGGGAAAGTCTTCATCTTTAAAAGGTCTGAGTACAACTTTCTCTCCATCTATTATGGGTTTATGACCTAAATATACCATTTTTTTCACACTCCATTCTCACTTACATGTTCTCATTTATTACAGGTTACCTTTTATTCTAACAACTTTCCCATCCAATTCAGGACCTATCTCATTCATTCCAATCTTCTAACAATACAAAAGTGGCCAGTGATAAGATAGTAACAAAGGCAATTTTTATAGGTTTTCTATCTATTAACAAATTGTCACTTCTCCTTTTATGACCTCACCGTTCTGATCATCAATATGCTCCGTACCACTTTCACAGTTATCTTCATTTTCCCATTCAATTATATACTTACCCCGTTTATGATTCACAGATATTATAGTAATTTCTCCTATTTCTCCAGAGCGGCTTTCAATTACGATTGATTTTGCTTCTTCTTGAGAAATTATAGGTTCCGATTGTCCACAACCACCTAAAACTAGAAGTAACAAAACAAATATGAAAACTACTATTCTATTCATATATTGAACCCCTATCCTTCAAACGTTTTATTAAAATCTATTACATTTCTGATCTGTCTACTAGTTTACAATTTATATACTTACTACCATAATAACTCAAAAGCCAAGCCTTTATGGTGAATGTCTTTGTTGCACTTATGCAGGAAAGAAATGTTTTTGCTTTCCTATCTGCAAAAAAAAGGTGATCCAACTTAATGATCACCTTGCTAACTCTAACACCCTATTATCAAATAAAGCTAAAGGTCTTTATTTTCTTTATCCGATAGTAATCCATCTAATTTTTCCTCGATTTCATTTAATCGGCTATTCCTTTTATTAAATTTAACTATAAATAAAATCGTTCCTACCACAATTGCGATTAAAAAGACTAAAAAAATAAGTTGAATTATCATATCTCCAACACTAAATCCACTAATTGCTGAACCGACTAAGATAATAAACTCCTCCACTCAATATAAATAATAACTTTTATTCTTCGATAACACTGATCATATTTCCATTTAAATCAGTCATATCAAAACGTTTAGGCATACCCTCTCTTAATTCTGAAACAGTTACTCCTTTTTCAATTAGCTTATTTCTTACTTCTTCAACATTGTCAACTGCATAATTAAACGGAGTATAAGTATCAATTGGCTGGTAGTCTGGTATTTGGACAAGGTGAAATCCACAATTGGGAGCAATCGAAAGACCGCACATTCTTTCGTTTTTCCATATTAGTTCAAAACCAAATATTTCTTGATACCATGATAGAGATTCCTGAAGATTTTTTACAGGAAGAAATACAGAATCAATACGTTTAACAAATTTTCCAACCATTTGTTCACTCATTTAACTCATCTCCTAATAAAAAATAATTTTACTCATTAATTTCAAGGAAATACTTACATTTAGTTGATAAAAAAGGAAGCATTATTTTTTTACAACCGGTATATAAATATCAAAATGTGGATCGTTCGGATCACGATCAACTGGATAATGCTCATGTTTTATCGGCATATAAGGATCAGAGTAATCTACACCAGGTTCTCTCAAAGCGGTATAGTCACTATCAAATAACCATTGATGTAAATCCGTATATGTCTTCGATATATCCTCTCCTTTGTTATGTGTCGTCTTCACATATGTCCATTCAGGAACCTTTATTTCGAGCATCCCTTCAGGAATTTCTTGCTCTTCGCTCACTTCATACACAGCATAATGGGCAAATCCATTTTCAACAACATGATAAGATAGACCTAGCTGAATATTTGGGTTCACCTTTTTCTCTAACTCAGAAGCACGGTCTTCCATTTGTTGAATAACATTTTTTAAATTCGGTACAATTTCAGAGAAAGTCCCCTCCCATTTTAATCCTACTGCCCGATAGGCTGGTAATGTTACAATTTCATAGCTCATTTTCTTTCCTCCATTTCATATTATTTAATTTATTATACTGTTGTAGCTCCATTCGGAATTACAACTAACCTCTCCTTAGATTAATAACCTCACACCATATTTTAGTGCAATATTCCGAAAAATTAAATTGTTTTTATGAAAAAAGACAACTAAAATTTCTGATCGCCATGTTACCCTCTTGAACTAAAAATTAATAAACTTAGGATTTGTTCTTATTCATTTTGCGTATATAGTTTATTTGACCGATATGGTAAGCATTATGTGTAGTTGCATTTCCTATTAATGCCCACCACTCTGCTTCTACTGGAAACCCAAAAACATTTGATTCCAGCTTTTCTTCTGTAAGCAACTCTTGCCACCGTAGCAATATATCCAATAATTTCTCTTTAAGCTCTGGAAAGCTACAATTTTTTGGAGTAACAAAGCTTTCTGCATTATCCTCTAACGACTGTAAAGCATTAAAATTTGATTTTTCATACCTCACTTGCCACACTTCATTCCAGTAAATAAGATGTTGTACAATTTCTGCGATACTATGACTCTCCTCATCAGGCTTCCAAAAGGCATTTTCATTTGATATTCCATCAACCGATTCCTGGAACGAGGCATACCAGCTTCGGTCATTTGCATTGGACAACAATTGCCCTAATAAAACCGTTCTAGCGTGAACCATTCACTTCTCATCTCCCTATTATTCCTTCCTTTTATTTTTCAAAATAACTCTCTTCAGAGTACCCCCTCTATTAAGACGTGACTCTTGTAGAAAAAGTTCCCAAGTTGGTTCACTTCTATACTTTGAATAATTCCAATAACAACAGAAAGGCTCTCAATGTCCTGATCATCTAGTTTACTATTAATGGAATAAAACCCATCAAAACTCATAAAATTCGTTTGCGAATGAACCTTTTTCATTGCGTATGTAATTTCTTTTATTATTCATTACATTGTCATAATCAATCTCAAAGAAGTACATGGCTTTACTTAGATCGTCATAAATGAAAGGAACAAACTCCATATCTTTAAATACAAATACTTCTATTTGTTCATTGTTATTTCGATATGCTTCAAATATCCTATGATTTCCATTAATGCAGTATGGTTTATTATTAGTCAAATATTCACTCTGAAGAACCATTACAGGATTTTTGTGATTTGGTTTTATTCGATTGGGATCGGTATTTATATTACCTTGATCAACAGACATAAAGATTTCTAATGGAGAGAACGTTAGTGGTACAATCTTTTTTTCGTTAATAAGTGAAGTAGCACCATCTATATCTAAAGCATACTCAAACACCCCTGTTGGAAACTCTACGAATAATGAGAAAGTCTCTTGCCCAATTGGATGCACCACCGGATAAGCTTCATTAATGAGGGATTGATGAACAAATTCGGTCCACTTCGAGGCTACTACAGCCCCATATTCAGACTTAATTTCCATTTCTTTTATACGCGAATTAATGTGTTTAATAGGATTAAATTCTTGATACATGCTTTCATATATATCAATATTACTTTTCATGTATAAATCACCTCGTTGTAGATCAATGTTATTTCCTATTTCGTTTACAGTTCTTTTGTTGAATAATGCATTTGTCTAACTAATTTAGAGAATTTTTATCATGTTTCCTTTATAACTTCCTCCAGATTAGGTTCTAGAATTTTCTCCACAATTTTAATAAATTGTTTATCAGCACCCCAGCTTATATTTAATAATCCCTCACTGTTTCCAGTAGAAATACATTTCACAATGGTTTCTCCGTTTAAATTATCTAGTGTGACAGTTAACGAAGCAGTGCTATTAATTCTCAAATAATATTTCTCATAAACTAAAATAAACATTTCTTCATTACTGAATTTTATAGATTTGCGATCATTAAAAACTAAACAAGACTTTAATTCAATGTCAGACATAAGTTTATTAAAAGCCTGATAAGGTTCTAAGGATACTTTAAATTCTACGTACTTCATCATTATTATCCCTCTCTATGTAAACGGAAAAGATACTTCCGTTTCTTCAATATGCACATTAGTAGTTACTTATTAGAAAAACTATACTCACATCTCACCAATTACATTATCAACTTCATCTATGAAGTCTATTTTTATGTTATCGAAGTTTTCTTTGTTTTTATTGTTTGTCATTAGCCAAATTCCAGCTTTATCATTAAGCATAAAAATGTCTGCATCGATTCCATTAACTTTTATGTTCTTGGTTGAAGTAACTATATCTCTTGGTATAACTCCGTGTAAAAGAATTTCACCACTTGACTCATCGACCATACTTGAATATGAATATCCTTTATTACTATTGTGAGAATAAAAATCTATTTTCCAGCCAAATAACCCTTTCTTAAACTGCACTAATGAAACATCATTACCTACCTCAAATGGAATTATTGCATAATCATCATATCGATAAGACGCTTTATCACCAATTTTATCCCTAGCACTTTCAGTTTTGAACTCACTGTTAATGAATTTTTCAAATGCCTCATCTACAGTGCTTGAACTTATATGTATTGTTTCAATAATTGCAAGAAATGCATATATAAAAATAATCATTGTAACAAAGACTAACGTTACTTTTTTAGGGTTTACCATATAATACCTCCCTACTTTTACTTATTATCTCTACCTTCAATAATAACATAATATTCCAAATATATTACTTGTTTTACTAAAAAAAAAGAAGCGATCCATGATCACCTCGTTTTCTTATTATCCATATGTTGTTAAGCGATTTCTTGCAATATAAAATTAGCCCACAACACAAGAATCAATCATTCATATAAATTGTCGAACCTTGTATAGTCAATTAGGGTCAAAGAAATTTATCGTATTACAATTGATACCATTTCATTGCTTTTACTTCTATTTCTCTAACAAGCTGTTCCTTACCAGTTATGTAAGAATCAATATCATATGGGAATTGTTGTGCTAATCTCTTTTTTAATTCGCCGTATTCCTTTTTAGCATCTAGATGACTACGTAGATACTCCCGAAAAGCTATATGTCGTGTGATTTCAAAGCTGCCATCCTGATAAATATGTACATGATGAGAGCGATGATCTCCACCTTTTCGATAGTATCTCCGTCCAGGTAAACCATTCTCCCCTCTAGGTTCATATCCAATGTTCTTCATCTCTTCATTGTACTTGTCGATATGGTTAATGTTCTGAACAACAGGCATTATGTCTATTATTGGTTTGGCATGTAATCCTGAAACAGATGTACTACCAATGTGATGTATGTCTACAATCTCATTTCCAAAAATACGTTTCAGTTTATCTACTTCTTCCTTAAACATTAAATCCCAATCTGGATTATATGCACACACTTCTACCTTTCTCGCCATACCTTTCCTCTCTCTCTTATCTAAACTAAACTGCCCCGAAGTTTTAAGGATTATTGTTGAAGCCTTTGGGATATTAATTTATTAGCAATCTGATTGCCATACCCCTCCAAAACCAGGTGTAAAGCCACTTGTCTTGTAAAAGTTAGTATTTTCTTCATCATAAGTTACTGTTACAATACCTAACCCAAAACGCTTAGACTCTCGTAATAGTTCCTTAACCAGCTTAACTCCAATTCCTTGCCCTTGGTACTGTGGGTGTACCATTATATCTTCCATATATCCATGCTCTAATCCCATTCCACACACATAACCAAAAGCGATCAGTCTATCATTCTCATTTCTAACCCCAGCCCAAAAATTACAACGTTCAAATAATGCAGGATAATCCTGATCCCGTCTTCCCCATCCAACAAGCTCTCTTAATTCTGGTACTTCGTGATTAGCAATTGCCATATTAATGATTACTTTATCGTTCATTGAATTCCTCTTTTCAGTAGTGTTTATTTATCATGTTTTCCAACTTAGCCTTTTCGATAATTGCCTTAATAAATGGTTCTTTTTTCTTTGTATAAGCTTGCCTATCTAACTTATATGTCGTAGCAAGTGATTTTTTTAATGTAGCATACTCTTCTGCTATCTGGGGATGTAATCTAAGATAATCGCGAAACAATATCTTTTCCTTCCACTCTTTGCTGTTAATTTTACAGATATGCAGATGACATGTCCCTTGTCCCCATAATCCCTTTCTGAAGAACCTTCTGTCTTTAAATTCTGGTTTATGAACATATTCAAATTCAATTACACTTAACGGACGTACAAGGTTAGGTACTATTTCTAAATCATGTATACCTACCATAATATCAATTATTGGTTTCGCTTCTAACCCTTTTATAGCAGTACTTCCAATATGTTCGATCCTAACAGCATAGTTACCTATTACATCAAGAATTCTTCTTCTCTCATATTCATATTGTTTTTCCCAATTGGGATCGTAACTACATAGTCTAACTATCGGTTTCTCCAATTTGTCCCCACCTAAAAAATTTTCTAATTTGATAGCATAAATATTTAACGCTTTACTTCTATTAAGCTCAGAAAATAAGTTTCCTAGTTGAAAAGTATTCATATTTAAATGAGGCATATTACGTATGCATACCTTTCTCTTCGTACCAACGAATAACTTTCCATTTACCGTCTGATTCTTTACGCCAAACCTCTAGCACTAATGATCTAACCATAACAAAATCTTCTTTATTTTGGTGGACCACTTCATAGGATACCGTGGCTTGATTAGTTGATTGTGGAATAATATTAAGTCCAGTAAAAACAAATTGAATATCTTTCCCTTTATAATATTGAGATGCTAATCTATTACCTTCTCTTATACTTTCTGAATTAAATTGTTTTACTTCCCCATTCCATGGCATGTAAAGCATTCCTTGAAAATCATCAGAAATAAAACTATTCACTTCCTCAAAAAGACCCTCTGAAAATTTCTGATGTAAGTCCATCATCTTATAGACTTCACTTGATACTTCCTGTTCGATAGGCATTTATTTTCTTCCTTTCATAAATATTATCTTGTTTACGTTTTTATAGATTTCAAAATTACTTTTTCCCTAATGAAAAACCTTCAAATAATCGTCCGCCATATGGTTGTAATATTTCATCAACTAATTTGATAACTTTATGTTTTTCACCACTTTTATAATACAGTTCAAAGGCTTCCACATATTGCTCTGCAAACATAACGTCATAGTTTCTAAGTGAGCGAATGACCCATTTAGAGGCACCAATCCACCTATTATTAGTCCTTAATACAAATTCACAAACAAGTTCAGCTAGAGAATTTGCAATAAATATACCCTCAGCCCTATCATTACAACTAATGAAATCATCTAGGGTATCCGTGATAAAGTATCGCTTCGTATGGATCGTTTCTATTGACCATTTTTCTGGCCCTTTTGATAATAATTCATTCGCCTCATCTTTAATAGACTCAATGAACCCATTATCTTTAAGAATGAATCCTTCTGATATCATTCGGGGCAAGGAAGGTCTAGCTCGTTTACAATCACTTTCAAAAAAGGATTGGTACGAACTTAAATTATGAACGAAGACTTCTATCCGCCAATCAAAATCTATGAGTGATTCCCTGTAAGCTGAGTCAATTGCCTTATCAAAAATTACAATATCCAGGTCAGATGTTTCTGTCGCTTCTCCCCGAACAACACTTCCAGCCAATAAAGCCCCATCACACTTCGGAAAGTATTTCATTATAAACTGCCTAGAAGCTGCAATTGGTTCTATCCTATTAAAATTCTCCATAGTTTCCCCTCTATCAAACTCTAATTATACTTATTTGTTCCACAAACACATTTAATTTGTAAATATTTTTCACTTATTTATAATCAATCCTACTGTAGGATTAGCAGCTATTCATTTCAATCCGGAAATAAATTATGTGTTAGTTTAATAGTCTTAGTATTCTTTCTATCAATTCTGTTGGTAATGATTGATTCAGCGCTTCCTCTAACAATTTTGGGTACTTTACCCCTAAAGCTTTTAAATACGTTTCAATCATAGTTGCTTTTTCTCTTTTCCCAGGTATCAACCAATACAAGATGTACCAATCTTCTAGTGAACATAAAGGAATGTCCACCCCATTTATTTTCTTATAATCGACAATTGATTTCTCTGTAAACGATAATTGATAAGCCCCTTCATTATGTTGAATTGCAAATCCACCCATTATATCTATATCAATATCATTAACACTATATTTATTGAAATACTTTGTTCGAAAAGGGGATAAACGTTTTGCTTCTTTCGCATTACCAATGGATGCTATCAATTGATTCAATTGATTTACATCATTTTCATCCACCAAAACATCAATATCATTAGGTTTATCAATCAATTGATAAAAACTAAGTAGAAGTGATCCACCAACCCCCCACGTAATATTCTTCTCATTCATGCTTTTACCTATAACGGATAAAGTTTCTAACACAATTAATTCTCCTATCATCTCTATATTGTAATTTTAAGGTTAAATGGCTTGGACAACTGGGCTTGTTAGTGGATACAAAAAATATCTATTAAAGTTGCGACTACTGTTTAGTATAGTAATGTACCTATAAGTAACAAAACGCTAAATTTAAAAATCCTATTTATCTTTCAGATATGTATTCCTTATTAAAGTATTCAGTGTAAAGTAATTTTATCGCATTTATAATTTTCTCATCTGCGAATGTATTTTCATACCTGTTAGGCAAATTCTTTGCTCCTAAAACATACAATAGTGGATTTCGAGAAAATTCCCCTAGTATTCCAATGTTAACTAGACTATTAGTAAGACCACCTGTCATATGGTTTAAAAAATAAGATGGAATGCCTTCCACCTCACCTTGTTGCCTAACTAAACCATTAATTACAGGAGTCCATAACTCCGGATTTGATTTATATCCCTCAAATATGAAATACAGAAGTTCAAAAACCTGACTAAGTTCTCCATTGTTTTTTAAACTACTTGGATTCCTCGTAATATCTACATTTTCAAAATATGAGTTTGTTATGTGAATAAGCTTTTCCCAACCACCACAAAACTGAATAATACTATTCGCAATAACATTATCATGACAAGCTATCATGACTTCTACAGCATCTTGTAAAAGTAAAGACTCTCTACCTTGAAAGTGAGGGTATAACTCTATGCTATCTTCATTTGGATCAAAACTTATTTCTTCTACCTTATCACTCCAATTATAATGTCCTTCCTCTACTAACTTTACTATACAAAAAGCAATTACAACCTTAGCAGAAGATGCTAATGGTACAGATAATCTTTCATTTACTGAACACACTTTCTCCCTTTTTAAATCAGAATAGATTATAACTCCAACTTCACCTATTTTTATTTCCTTTAATTTTTCAATTACCTTTTGCATGATGGTAAACCTCCTGCTCCATTCGTTTCCTTAACCTTAATTTAATCCTTTAAGAGTTCTTATCCCACTTTCGCTCTCCTTCTTGTAGTTAAAGTTCATTCCTTGGTCAAATATTAAGTTTATCTTCTAGCTCATTTTCAATTTCTTCATTGCTTATTTTTTCTTTATCTTCATCATCCAAAATATGTAGATGTTTACAAATCAATTGTAATTCATACTTAATTGTTGAAAGACTATAGATGATATATAAATTGAACAATATTAAAACAATAACCATACACCACAACATCAACATTGAAATACCTCCATTTTATTTCAAGCTTTAAACTAAAGATGGCAACATTTTTTTCTGTAACTTGTATCCCTTTTTCATTATTTGATTAACGATAATACCTCTTTGTCAAATCAAAATGGTGTTGTTCATGAATAGCTAATAGTTGAATACTTTGGATAATGTTTGGATAGTTGGCAACAGGATCAGGATATCGAATTTGTCCTGCAACATGGTCTTCCATATTAGCGAGTTTTTCTTTCAATTTGTTAGTTTCCATATTGAGTAGATGCTGTACATTTTTGAAATCATATTTCGTGGATAATTTATCTCGCGGAGTTAATACGAAAGGTGCTTTCATTGGGCGTTTCTTTGTTTTACTGTATTCCTCATAAATATTATGTATTTCCGTTTTGTAGGGACGCTCCTTTCTTAAATGAGCGTATGGCAGTACAATAGGAAGATAAATTACAGAAAATCGTTTTACTAGCCTTATCATCAGATAAAGATGAAAGATTGTTTCACCAACTGACCACTTATCCGGTAAAGGTCGTTTCCATGGATTTTCCACCCTCTTAACTATTTGATAATAAAATTCATTTCTCTGACATTCAAGTTGTTCAAAATACAATTGCATGTATGATTTTTTATTGGAATTCAAAACAATCCCCCCAACTTATTTTTTTTAATTCATTAAGTTGCTACACCATCAGAATTGAACCCTCTCATTAACTAATCACTTAATGGTTAAAGAAACACCAACTGTTACGTCATCTAATTCAATACTAACATAATATTCCAAAATTAATATTTAATTTTATATCAAAGTAAAAGACGATCAATGTTGATGATCGCCTAGTTTTATTCCTGTTATTCACCTAAATCAATTGCAAATTCAATATATACTGCTCACCAATCGGTCCATTTTTTTTCTTACCTGTATCTTGAAAACCTACTTTTTTATACAATTGCTGAGCAGCAATATTTTTGTGATTAACAGCTAAAACGATTTCATTACATTGAGGAAATTCTACTGAAACAAACTCCTCTAGTATTTTCATAGCTTGTTTGGCATAACCCTTTCCCTGATGTGAGTGATTAATTGATAACGATGTGAGCAACATAGCATTAGGATTATCCGTATAATCTTTCACCCGTTCCGTTTCATGCAATAAAAAGAAACCCACAGGTTCAGTTTCATGTAGAAGAACAATCCGATGCTGCCCTTTTTTTACGTCCTTAAAGTTTATGGGTAATGAAGTAAACTGTCCTTGTTCTTCTGGAAGTTCAAAAGTATGTAATACATCTACATATTCATTTGAAAAATGTTTTAATGTTATGCAATCCGTTTTTTCCATCTTTTTGTCCTCTCATTGTTATTGTATAATCTCATCTGAACCTAATTTTGCGATATCGTCCACCAGTATAGGTAATCCATTGTGAAACAAGTGTCGCCTGCCTTCAAGTTCCCGTAAGGATGCTTGTGGAAGTTTTTCTGCATAGGTTTTATGATGTGTAAAAGGCACGATTTCTTCGTCATGACTGTGATAAAGGAACAAATTGGGTATTGAGGGTAGTTTTTTTTCAAAATTACTTTGAAGCTGAAAATCTTTCGACTGCCAATCTTCATCTATCCCCCAATATGGTGATGCTATAATAAATAAGCCACTGAAAGTTAGGTCACATGATTCTTCAGAAAGGTACTTTAAAAGAACAGAACCACCTAACGAATGACCAACTAAAACCACTTCTCCGTTTAGCAAATTAAGTTCTTTATCAAGCTGATTCTTCCATAGTATATACTCTGGATTTTCTGGGTTAGGCATCATAGGAAAAACAAATTGATATTTATTTCCAAGTTCTTTTTCTAAATACGATGACAGGTTGTTACTTCCTTGATCCCGTCTTTGGGGACCAGCACTATGAATAAATAGAACAGTCTTTTTCAACTAGGTATCTCCTCTCTTTCTTATGAGATATAAGCTACTATTCCAACAACTTGCTATTTATTTTAATAAAAGAATTCGATTCCTTATTCAATCATGTCCCGCTAGCTAAAAAGAATCATTACACTGATTATATTTTAATCGCCTTAGTTGCAATAAAACATTTTATAAATTTGTCTAACGGTCTACTTCCCCCAAAGTCATCTTCGTATAATCCAGCAATTACAAATCCTGCATCAATTTGTCCTTGAATTTGATCCTCTAATGTATGCCCGAATTCAATGGTATCTTGACCTTCCATATATTTGTTTACTTCTTCTTCGGATAAATTGTCTATTGAGCTTGTCGGAATAGAGTTTTTTACAACTAAATTACCTTTCTTGTCTTCTTCATCATCAAAAATAAATAAAAGTGGATTCGTATAACCTGAAATTAGGATTCCATTGGTTTTTAACACTCTTGCTGCTTCCTTCCATACGGGTCTAACGTCTTCAACAAATAAATTTGACACTGGATTTATGATCATATCAAACTTTTCATCCTCAAAATTAGACAAGTCAGACATATCACCCTGCACGGTTATAAGAGTTAGTGCATCTCTTCTCGCAACCAATTCGTCTTTTTCTAACTGTTTTCTCGATATATCCATAACAGTTACATCAGCTCCTAATGAAGCAAGAACAGGAGCTTGTTGTCCACCACCAGATGCTAAGCACAATATTTTTAGTCCCTTCAGTGACTTAGGAAACCACTCTCTTGGTACTGGTTTACATGTTGTTACTGTAATACTCCATTCCCCATTTTTGGCTTTTTCAATGACGTCTTTTGATACAGCTTGGGTGTAAACTACTCCTTCTTCTACCTTCTTATCCCAAGCATTACTGTTTTGTTTTACTACGTCCATTATTTGTCCTCCACATGGAATTTATGGTTTCATCTTAATCTACCTCATTAGCACAAATTGTTACATAATACACGATTAAACTAATAACACCTTCTTAACTCTTACATCCTAATTCAATTATTATTAGGGGAACTAACCAATTTGAGCTTGCATTAGTTCATATACCTTACGAACGGTGTTGACATTTCTTACCGTAACTTGTTTATAAATCTTTGATCCAACGACCCTTGACATACCGCTTTTTGTTACATTTTTCTTATCAACCGACCATAGGATCGCACCAGGGACGTATTTTACTTTGTCAATATTTGGTTTAATTACCAAGTTTCTAAGTACAGACTCATCATCAATTTCTTCCCATAAAAACATGACATCACTTTTCATGTCTTTGTCATTTTTCCATGTGTCTGGAATCTCATTAACGACTTCTCTGACATTATCGATACTTCGAACTACTACTTTAATTTGTAATCCGAAATCATTTTGTATCGCTTCTTCTAATAAGCGTGATAGTTCAATTTTTGATTTACCATTATATGAAAAAATAATATTACCTGTATTGATGTATGTCATCACATCATTCATCCCAACTCGTTCAAATGTTTGTTTAAGCAACTTCATGTCAATTTTATTTTTTCCACCCACATTAATCCCCCGAAGAAGAGCTATATAGACCATGAACATCCTCCTTTCAAATTTTACTTCTTAATTCCTTATCATTTTCACTTATGCAGCATAAGAAAGCTTTTTTGTCTGCATAGAAAACTTGGCTTTTGCTAAGCCTTTATGAAAAAGGCCATAATTGCACTTATGCAGGATAGGAAATTTATACTTTCCTATCTGCCAAAAGAGACCTTTTAATCATCTTGTTAACTCTTCCACCCGAGAATTTACAGATAATCAACTTCTCTAGCCCCCTTATCCTACATCAACCTGGGATAACTCTTCATGGTCGCTAGAAATGTGTATTGTTTCGGATTTCCATAACTTCTTCTCTAAGGTAATCCCAATTACTCCAATTAAAACGATCGTAACTCCTATCACCTGAAAAATAATAAATACATTAAACCACTGGACAAGAATTCCCCCTGTTATTGGTGCAGCGAGTAAGATGATCCCAGTTAAAGAATTATACATACCTGACATTTGCCCTACTTTTCCTTTGGGACTTTCCATTTGCAAAATATAGCTATGCACAACACTAAATATTCCGACACCAATGCCGACAATTAAGGAAGCGATAATCGGCCATAGAATATTGAAACCCACCTCTAACAAACCATTTATGGTAAATCCACAACCTATTAGAACAATTGAGCTCCCTAAATACCAACCATATTTCCTCACCTGTTGTAACCTGTTTAAAAATAGTATGATAAGTAGTGCACCTAAACCTGCTGACGACATGGCCCACCCTAAAACAGACGGGTTATTTGGATAAACTTCTCGAAACAACACCGCATATTGGGCGTCGACAAACTGAATGGCAGTAAATGCGATCAAAGCGAAACAAAAGCTTATGAAAAGAACCTTCGTATGAAATAACAGATACCAGCCTTCTCTCCATGTTTTCCAAATAGAATCTACTTTTTCCCCGCTCCCATTCTTGTTTGAGTCAGATTGACTGTCCACATTACCAAGCGTTAGCAGGATACATGCGGAAATTAAAAGAGCTACTACATATACGACAAAAATAATCTTTGGTGAAAAAGCTGTTGCTATAGATGCCCCCAAAAAAGGTCCAATGATCTTAGAAAGTTGATTTACTGCTCCGTTTAACGTAACAGCTTTAGTGATCAGATCAGGATCCACTACTTTTCGAATTAATGCCTGTTGAGATGGAAAATGAACGATGGTACATGTGGATCTAATTAGTAGAATCACCAACACCATCCATGGGCTTGAAATTAAAAATAGAATTATAGTTAATACAGCGGTTAAGATATCTGCAATGAGCATAATCTTAACCTTATTGTTTTTATCAACGTATATTCCGGCAAACTGACTGAATAATGCATGTGGGAATGCGTACACAACTGGAATAAGAGCAATAATCCAAGGCTCTGATTGCCAAACATAACTGAACAATAACATAACCGCTATCATATCGAAAAAGCTTCCCATCGTAGAAATTGTATAAGAAATAAACAATTTAACATACGTATGATTTTTCCAAATGGTATGGTTATCATTTGCTTTATTGTTCATATTCATCACCTTCCTTTTTACCAATGTAGGTGATGAATGTCAGAGGAGTATCAGAGAAATTTACGAACTTGATCAGAAATAACTTCTTTTAGATTCCACAAATTCGCTTTCTTATAGTACTTACTTTTCTCCCTTTCGTAAAAATTTATGGTGTCCACATCTACACCTAATTTAGCTAATACTAAATCAAGGACTTGATAAATAAATAAAAAGTAATAAGAATGTCCTGATTGGATAATGATCGTTCGCCCTTCTTCGATCAAGTCTTTTCCCTTAGCCGACTTCCCTTCTGCAATCAGAATCAATCCTTTAATAACATGAAGAACCCCCTGTTCGCGTTGGTAGGGGTGGAGTGCTAAAAGGTTCTCTATAGCAGCAATCTCATCTTTTGTTTTTGCTATTTCATACGTGAATAATAAGATGATTGTTTTCATGATATTTAATAGCGGGAAAAATCCGTGTTTATCATCAAATTTGATTTCGTTAAGACCCTTATGAACAATCTTCATTGATTCATTTGGTTTATCCACTTTCATATACAGCATAGGAAGACTAAAATATTCGATATCCATTTGTTGTTCTTCCACCAGGACCTTACTTCTAATAACTTTTTCATAAATGGAGATTACTTGTTCTGTATCTTCTTCTATATTGGCATATAAGTATAATGGAATAAATTTATTATTAGAAGAATCCATTTTTTGAAGGAGAGATGTAAAGTCACTTTGCAAAAGATATAGGACCGTCTCATACTTTTCATTTAATGAAAAACCAAGCTCTTTATTAGTGATTAACTCTTTTAAAGCCTTGCCATGGCCATATTTGTAGTACATATTAAATAAATGATTTGCTTGCTCGAAAAGTTCTTCTGGCATGGGAACTGGGGATGGTTGTCTCTTCTCATCCACCGCTAATAAGTAACCAAACCCTTTTACCGTCTTAATAGAAACTTTTTCACAAAACGGGGAAAGTTTTTTTCTCAGACGATAAATATGGTCATCCACGGTTCTGTCAGTCGGATCCTCCAATGGCCAAACTGCATTTAAGATATCCTCCCTGGAAAAAGCAATCCCCTTGTTTTTATATAAAAATAACAGTAATAAATATTCCTTCCGCAGTAACACCACCTTCTCCTCGTCACACGTAACACTATAATCTTCCTGGGAAAAAATCATGTCTATTCTCCTTTGAAGTTAATTTTTTACCACAATACAATATGTGACTTTTTATTTCCTCACTTTGAGACCATTCAGATACAAACTTCTTAAACTTTTCATCGTTCAGTGTTCCATCTTCTACAGCACGATTACCATCCAATGGTTCGCCAAAGAAACAAATATGATCTCCACAAAATAACGTTCTACCTTGTTATTTATACTTTAAACCCGTTACAACTTTTAAATCTTTCTAAATCGAAAAATTATAACTGGAGGGATCTCAGACCATTCAAATTTACTATTATCCTGCTCCTTTTTGAAACTAGGTTCTTCTATCCCGTCTAGAACGAAACATGATTCAAAAAATAGGTTCATATAATACGATAAGGAGCGATGAAACATAAAATGTGGCTGAGGTTGCCCTTTTATTCCAATAGCTTTATAGGGTTCAGGAGACAGATATTGTGATAATTGAATACTGTCTTTAGTAATCAAATTTCCATTGATATCTTCCGTTTCATGAATTTTTTTAACGCCAGGTGTCTGAAAGCAAGGATGTGTGATTGAGAAGACCATCTTTCCGTTTGGTTTTAATAACTTATGGAGTGCCTTTATTAATGGGGTGATATCCGCTATATCCATTAAAGCCATATTAGCTACAGCGCTATCAAATCTTTCGTTTCCGAGTTCTAACAAATCGTCATAATTAGTTGCATCGACGACTTTATAGTTAATTTGATTAAAATAATCCTTCGATCTATTTTCTGCTCGCTCTATCATCTTTGAACTATAATCAAACGCGACCACATCTGCTCCTAACTCCGCAAGTCTCCTTGAAAAATTCCCATTACCACAGGCGATATCTAGTATTGTATCGCCTTCTTTAGCCTTTAATAATTTTTCCGTGGATGGCCTTATTAGTTCTCGGTGAAATCTATTACTTCCTTCTCCCATATACTCATCCCAATAGTATGCATTTTGTTCCCATCTCGTTTTCGAATCCTGTGTTAGTTCCTTCCATTCACTCAATTGAGGTCCTCCTTGTAAACATACATAAATCTATTTAAATTGTAACTGCAATACAAATTATTATATCTTTATCATTCATCATTATTGAATTAGAATACTAGTTAATATTTGGGTCATCTAATTTATTGTTTAACGTACTTTCCCAACAAGGTTCTTTATTACCTTTCAGTAAATTATTGATTATCTTTCTCAAGGGATATGGTTGTAATTCTCCTAATTCATCCTCACTACACCAAAAAAACTCTATATGGGGCTCCATTGATTTCGGACTTGTACTTACTTGTAAAATTTCACTATTTATACTAAATATCTGGTTTATTTCACAATTTAATACCCCTCGTTTCATCCATTTATGTTCTACCAATCCAAGGAAATCACTTACCACACAACTAACTCCAAGCTCTTCCCTAACTTCTCTTATTAGCGCATCCTTCGCACTCTCTCCAAATTCAATGTGTCCACCTGGAAGAAACGTATTTTTATAGCCAATAGCGTGAGCGACTAATATTTTATTTTCTTTAGATAATATTCCTCTTGCTAAATGATGAAATGGCTTCATATCACTATCACCTCCACCTACTTTATATTAGTTGAAAGAAAGAGCACGAAACAAATCCTATAAGAAACTCACCTAATCCACTCTTCATACTAATCCGCATATTATGGTCAGTTCCTTATCCATTGATATAGATGGAGGACTAAAACTAGCCCCTGCATTTCTGTTAAATCAACGTACTTCCATACTAACATAATATTCCAAAAATATTATTATATTTTTTCAGAAAAGTTGGTATACGTCAAATACTTACGATGAATGCCTTTGTTACACTTATGCAGAAGAGGGAGCTTATACTTTTGTATCTCCCCAAAATAAAAGACGATCGAGCTGGTGATCGCCTTGTTTTACCCTGGTATTTATTTGAGAATATCCTTATCTATTTTTTTACTACTTGTTCAATTACCTCAGCAAAAGCTTCTGCAGTTCTATAGCCTTCTTCTAATGTATTTTCTACACCTCCAATTAATAATAAAACGGATTGATCTAATAGGTCTTGATTATAGTTATTTTGCTCATCTTTATTTACTGACGAAAATATTGAAATCCCACTTGATAATCCTGGATACATCTCTTCTGTTTTCTCATGCAGGATTTCTGCAAACCTCTGGTTTTCCTCAAAGTTTTCATTTGCACTTGAAACCATGAATGTAATTTTTGCATAATCTACTCCACTAATTTCCTGGGTTGTTACCATCCTCTCATTTGAATCCCTGTGTATATCAAAAGCAATATTTACATTATTATCTTGTAAAGTTTGTTCTAGTACTTCTCTTGATATGGAATATGATTGTTCATAGGGTAATCCACGTTCCACTAATTCATTTTGAAAATCACTTGAATTATGGATGGTGCTGATATTTCTTTTTTCTAATTCCTGGCTTAGTCTATCTCCAATTAATGTTATATTTAGGGTATTGTGGTTAGCATCTTGAGGGGCATCTGCATTAATCTCAGGAATAAACGATTCTTTACTGTGTGTATGGTATATATATATTGAAGACTCTGAACCTGAAAACGGGGCTTGTATGTTGTTTTCTCCAAAGGAATTTATCGTATGGATTGCCGATTCCTTTCCACCAAATAAGAACAACCATGATAGCGTGATCGCAAATAAAACAATGCCACTAGCTGCAAACGATGATCGCTTTACAACCTTTTTTTTGTTGATTCTTTTTGCCTTTTTCATTAGTTTTTTTTCAGTTTCAGAAACGAATTCTTGGTTTGGCTCTAAAGGGTACGTTTCTTTGATCAGTTCAAAGATTTCCTTATCAGTTAGCATTTTTCACAACCTCCCTAACATCAATATTTATTCTTCTTCTAAGATCCTTCAAAGCCCTATGATAATTTACTTTCACCTTAGATTCACTATACTGAAGGATTTCTGCTGTTTCTTTAATGGATAATTCGTTTATCCCCCTCAGTATTACTACAACCCTATAAGTAGGTTTTAACTTTGAAATAGCATCATGGACAAGTTCTTTCAGTTCATTTTGTACCATAAGTTCATTTGGTTCCTTATCATTTGATGGCAATTGTTTAAAGAAAGCATCCTTAAGAATAGAGGTGAATTTTTCTTTCGATAATGATCAATAGCTACATGTTTAGCTATTGAAAAAATCCAGGTTTTTAATTTAGTATCCGTATTATAATTTTCTAAACTATTTAAAACGCGAATAAATACTTCTTGTGTTAAATCTTCCGCATCGTTTCGATCACCAGTAAAACTAATTAGAAATCTATATACATCTAAATAATAATCGTTATAAATACTTCGTATACACTCTTCTAGGTTATCTATATCAAGCATAAATCTCCCCCCTCATTTATGTATTCAATTATAATTCGTATGATGTTCTTGAAAAGTTACAGTGAATTTTATATTTTATTAACCTATAACTCTTTCTTCGTAATAAAGAAGACCACACAGTTAATAACTATACGTGTGGTCCACTTTCTTGCTTTATTTAGCCTTTTACCCATACAAAAAATAAAATCACTTTGAAAAAACAACTACATTTTAGTTCTTTTATTGAACCTCAATAGTTTGTAATCAGCCACCTAAGATACTATCAAACGCTTCTTCCCATAATATAGTGCCTTTTTCATCAAACGCTTCAATTTTCATTTTATCTGGTTCTTCTAAAATTGATTTCCTTTTATATTCAAATATACAGTACCACACAGACATATCATCATTGATTTTGATCATATTCGTTTCATGCATTTGCTCATTTACAAATACTTGTACTGTTTTAATATCAATATTTCTAATCACGCCACCTAGAGAATAGTGATCCGGATCAGTCCCTCCATACCAGTTAATTCCTTCAACTGGATCTAAAGAACCAATTGACAGGCTTTTTATATAGCCTTCTTCTTTTGATGAAACAACTAGATTTGTACCTACCTCGTCTCTTTCAACAGGTTCTACAAAATAATTCGCTATAATTACGAAGGAGATTATGGATGTAATGAAGAGAATTGTTTTTTTATTGTTTTTCAATCCGGTCCCCCCTATTTGAGTCAAAGTGTATTCTCTTCAGGAGCATTACTTCCAAGTAATAACTATAATATCATCAAAAAATGCTTTTCAATTCTTCCTTTAGGAAAGGAGTATCTGCCCTATTTTCTAAAAACTCACAAGTGAGCTTAACAAGGTTAATATATTCATTATGTATCTTCTTTTAACAACATATTTGCTTGTTTTATATTTTCTATTAAATAGTCAGGTAAATCTGTATCGTTTAAAATATCAGGAGTTGTCATCCATAAGACAGCATCCACTTCATCCGTGCTCTTAGCATAAGGATCACCTAATTTAGGGTGACATAGAAACACTATGTCAATGACATGAAGTCCTGAATCCGTAACAAATGAAGAACTATTAACATACTTTAAACCTGTCACTTCTATTCCTACTTCTTCAGCTATTTCTCGGTGTAACGTCCTTTCCAATATATCAGCCGATACACCCTCAATTTCACATTTTCCACCTACAAGAGAAAGGGAACCACCCGCGTGCTCCTCTTTTTTACTTCTTCGTATTAAGAGCCATTTGCCATCTCGATAAATTGCACCTTCCACATTTACTATAAACATAGAATCCCCCTAAAAATTGGCGTTATCATAATTAATAACTTCGAATAATTACTTACAGTTTTTTTATGTAACTCTGTATATCAGTATCTATCAATTCGATAGTTCTAGTTGTTGATTACTTACAGTTTAGATAAAGCCTTATTAACATCATTCCATTCGTAAACAAGAAGGTTCAACTCGGCACCACCAACAGTAAAAGCAGAACTCCGTATTTTTTTATGAGGCACACCCGTTTCTATAATAAATTTGGTTTTCAATTTGAATGCGATTATCTCATGTTGCATGAATAAAAATAGATATAGGTATTTTTCTTCTTCAATAGAAGAAGCAGAATACCTGTTACTTTTATCTCACAAAGTGATTATTCTTTCTTTTCCTTTCACTATACGTAAGATCTCAGAAACTGCCATTGCAATACTAGCATTGAGCATCCAAACAATGTCCAGACTAACCCCATTCCATCAAAATCTCCCAAGAAATTCAATACAAATAAAATAAAGTGCAAATATTATTAGTCCAAATATAAATAAGAATATCTACAAAACTATACCTCCATTAAACTGTTTCAATAGTTGTAAAATATCTTTTCATTATATCTATAATTTATGATAGTACATTTTTGATCATTTTTTATCGGTCAGCTGTGGACACCTTGTATATAAAAAAGAGGCTGCTTTGTTCAATTCTCCTATTACTTATTACAGGAAGGCTTTCACCTGTTCCAGAAAATTCTCTTCCTCTTCGATATGTGCGTAGTGAGAAGAATTTGGAAACTCTATGTATTTACTATTTTTTATATTAGACATAAACAATTCCGCTTGTCCTACTGAAATTCCATCATACTTTCCACTTAAAATAAGTGTTGGACAATTTATTTCCTTCAATCTTTCACAAATATTATAGTTAGACATTTCTTTATTTCTCTCTGGATCCCATATTAATTGATTTGTTCGTGTGTCTTTATCTTTTAGTGATTCCGATAAATACTTTGGATACTCAACTCTACAATAATAAAGGCTGTTATATTTATTGATGAATCCTTCCATTTCATCTTGAGAAATTTTTATCCCTTCATTCATTCTCTTGTCAAACTGTTTTAAGTCATCCGGAAAGTATTCTTTTTTAAACTTTTCTCTTTCCTTAAGACAGTGCTCCCAATCAGCAATCCCGCTGTGTAAAATTAAACTTCGTATGCTTTCCGGATATTCTAAAGCAATATGGACTCCCAAAATCGTCCCCCAAGAATGACCCAAAATATGAAATTTAGTTATTCCTAATTCCGTGACAACCGAATTAAATTGTTCCAAAAAATCTTTTATGTTTAATGAATGGAAATAGTTGGACCTTGTCGAGTTTCCACTACCTATTTGATCATAAGCAATGACTAGTCTTGTTTCAGCTAGTTTTAATAATGGAGTTAATGTCTTAAATGAGAGCCCAGGTCCCCCTGCCAAAAGAATAATTGGAGTATCATCTAATTGTGGAGATCTAGGTGAATGAATTTCATAGTAAGTCTTGTAGTTTTTACTCTCTATAAATCCTTCTTTTCTATTAATCAAGTCAAAATAAATACTATTATCATACAAGTAAGATCCCTCCAAATCTAAAAAACTTATAAAAATAGTTTAATAATTACATATTTCAATAATAACATAACATTCCGACAATATAAGCAAGGAAAGGGTGATCTCTTTTTGGTGAAAAGTGCCTGTGTTTACTTAGTAAAAAGACTACTAATTGCGTATTTAGTAGTCTTTTTGTGTGTTATAGACCTAGACCTGCTATCACCTTTTGGTGTTTATTTCTAGATACTCTTCACTAACTTCTCCATTAACCCTTCAGCAGATACTAATTTATCTCCGCCACCTTGTGCAATCGAATCTGTTCCTCCGCCTTTACCGTTAATTATAGGTAGAACTTGTTTCACTAACTGATTCATGGATAAAGACAGATCTGATCCTTTCGCACAAACCATTTGTAGCTTTTGAACATTTTCATTTACGAATAACACGACAGTATCATTCGTATTGGCAACGATCACCTTTGCTAGGTGCTGAAGCTCTGGAACTGGTCGATTTTGAAAGACCGCTTGAACCATTTTTTGACCATTAATAAGCTGTGCTTGTTCAAGCAATGCTTTTGCCTCGTACTTGATCAAATGCATCTTTAAATCTGTAATTTCTTTTTCATACTGCTTTGATTGCTGTAATACTTGGTTTGCTGCTTTCTCCAAGTTTTCTTGTGGAGCACTTAATAATGAGGTTAAACCTTGGATTACTTGGTGTTTTTCAGAAAGTTGTTTCATAACTCTTTTCCCGCAAACGAAATATACTCGAGTTTTTTTCTTCTGTTTTTCCCAATGCAAGACTTTAATTGCGCTTACTTGTCCAGTTGTACTCGGGTGTGTGCCTCCGCAACCATTATAATCAAACTCAGGAATAATAACGAGACGAATATTTTCCGATACAGACAATTCTTTTCTCAGTTTATAATTGGAAAGCTCCTCTTCTGTAACCCATTTGGTTTCGATTGGACGATTATCCAATATCATATCATTTGCTAGGTTCTCGACACGAGTTGCTTCTCCTTCTGAAAGGTTCGCTACATCCAGATCAATGGAACATATTTCTTTTCCTAAATGGAAACTAGCCGTCTTATAATCAAATTCCTCAACAAATGCTGCAGACAATATATGCTGTCCAGCATGTTGTTGCATATGGTCAAAACGCCGCTCCCACTCTATTTCTCCCGTACACATTGTATCAATTTCGATTGGTTCTTCGGTAAAGTGCCTAATTTCCCCCTCAATTTCCTCTACTCCGTATACATTTATATCGTTTAACATCCCTAAGTCATGAGGCTGTCCGCCACCCGTTGGATAAAAAGCTGTTTGATCTAGTACGACATAATAGCGCCCTTGATCATCTATTTCTGATTTCAATACATTTGCTGTAAATGATGTAATGTATTGGTCTTGATAATATAATTTTTCTGAATTCATCTGTTTCACGCACCTTTTAATCTGAGGTTTAACTGTTTGAAGAAGAATATTTCTCCCCTACCTCTTCTCATCATCCAAATGTAGAATACCATAAGATACTCTGTTTATCATAGCGGTATTGTCGGTGCCTGTCACTTGTCGAAATTCGACAAGTGACAGGCACCGACAGGGCTTTGTGGGTTAGTTTTAAGAAAATGGGTGAAACTATTTTTAGTTTAGTTTTAGTTAGTGAGAGGTGGGTTGAGATCATGTTTCCAAACTACTTTTGGTATGTTGCTTTACTGACCATCAGTCTTATTGCCTTAGTTATTGCTGTAATAAAGCATCCTACCAAGAAAAGATTATTTCAAACCTATTTTTTTATTACTGGACTAGCCTACTTCGTTGATTACAATATACTAGTGATATTCAATGCATATGATTATCACCCAAACCTAGCTGAACATCCATGGCTAGATACGACATTTGGATCAATTTTTTCTCAAGGAATTTCTGTACCAATTGCCGCCACTATAATAGCAGGATTTAATTTAGGATTTATTACTATGCTTTTGACTGCATTTGGATTTATGGGAATAGAAGAATTATTTCGTTTCTTAGGTATTTATGAACATCACTGGTGGAAAACATGGTATACTGGTATTCTTTTGCTTATTGCGTTTTCGTTCGCAAAGGTTTGGTACCAATTATTAGCAAATCCGTCTGCTACGACAAAATTTATTACAATATATATGACATTAATTGTTTACACCAATACGTTACGTTTTTTTATGCTTTTACTATTCTCTACTCATTTATATAAAATGGGCTGGTTTGAAGATCCAATTAGAGACCATATTGCTGGGAACGCACTACTGCTGTTCATTTATTCAGTTCCTGTTACAGTAGTTGTATTACAATTTAGTTGGATCTGGATTTTATTTATTCTCATCATAGAAATCGTGATGGACTATACACTTATTGGGATAGGAGTAATAGAGCTTGCATCCTATTGGAACCCTTTTTACTTTGCTTTTCTACTTTTGACCACTTTAATAGGGGTTAGGTGGCTTTATGTAAAATGGTTTCCGTGACATCGGTATATTAATCTTCATGGAGTACACCGAACCTTTTCTTAGCTCCCATCCAAGGGCTTACATCGCGCCATTTCAGATGTTTAGCTGATATGTATGTTACTTCTTGATTAACCTCTCCCGGTTTCCAATCCGGGTAGTCTGTCCAATAATAGCTTCCATCCTGCAAGAAAATAACAGCATCTAAAATAATCGAGTCATGATTTTCAGAACTTGGACGAAGTTGGAATTGCGTTACACCTTCAAATAGCAACTCTATTGCTGATGGTTTTTCACCCTGCCTTTGAAAGAGCATCCGAATCGTGGTATCAAGCCCCGTTGATATTCCCATGGATAATTCCTTATTAACATAGCTATCGGTGTGCATTATTAATTCCTTTAGACAACTATCATGAAAATAATTAAATTTATTCAATAGTCCATCTATATCTTCTTCCGCATTTACTTCTATCCATTCCATACGATCACCTACTCTAATTAATTTCGAATTCCGTAATAATTTTATAGTCTCCTGGAGAATATATCAATAACAAAATCCAATCGACTATGTATATAAAGGAAGTGTTGCATGGCATTTTTACTTATATCAGCAGTTGTTTTCATTATAGTAGCAATTTTGGTTCCAAAACGATTAACCCGTTCCGAACAATATGCAGTAGCTTTATTTTCAATTGTGTTAGGACTTGTAACGGACATTGTACTGGACCTTAAATATCATGTTTATGGTTATTTTTTACCTGGGGTCCAATTCGTTGGCTTTATACCTTCGTTAACTTTATTTCCAACAGCTGGTATTGTGTATATGAATTTCTTTCCATATGATCGAGGGCTATCGTATAAATTGTTATATACCTTTTATTGGTCCATCTTTTGTCTTTTCTTTGAGTTTTTATCTGTTCAATCCGGTTACTTTTATCACAACGGCTGGAAATATTGGCATTCTGCACTAACCTACCCAATCCTACTATGGGTTTTAGTCCAACACTTAAAAATCTACAGGTGGTACACCAACTAACCTCCTATTCGACAAGTGCCAGTCACTTGTCGAAAGTCGACTGGTGACTGGCACTTGTCAGGTCTTATAGATAAAATAAGCATACCTCCCCAAAAGGAGATATGCTTTATTTTTTGGATTGTATTCTTTTTTTGTTGTAGAGAGAGGAATGGACGAATTCTTCGTCGGTCATGATATATTCATGGCTTCTCATCAAATTAGTTTGAATCTCTGCTGAAACATTAGTAGCATCATAAGCACAGACACACATATAGCCAACTTCTCCAATACAACCATCAGCTAGTCCTTCATATTGATCAAGCTTATTCGCAATGTCTTTTTGGTCCTTCCATTTGACATGTGACCATGTACGAAAATCAACATCTTCATCCAAAAATGGTTGAATCAGATCCATAGCATGATTCAAAATACTTTCGATATTGAAATCACCGTAACTCCTGTAAAACGAGGAATTATCATAATGGTGAATGTATTTTTTACCCGCTTCTGAAACATTCATTTTTTGGAGTGCCTTATTTAACACTTCCGCTTGTTCAATAATAATAAGATGTTGGCCCTGTTCCAGTCCTGTTTTAATATAAGCCATTAAGTTTTCCAAATAGATCCTTTCATTTTCAAAAAAATAGACGATATGCGAAGAACTAGATACCTCTATATATCTAGTTAATGGTATCGTTTTTGACATTAAACCACTCTTTCTTTTTTTGTCTTAACTCAGATGATTAGACTTCCTCTTGCAAATCAAAGGAAGGAAGTATATTTGAACTATTAGAGAATTGGTAAAATGGTGAATCAGCAATTTCAAAATCAGTCATTAAATAAGGGTATTTTCTCATCATCTTAATATGCGAAACTGCTGAAACTAGGGATGCATTATACGATCGAACAAATAGAATCTTTTTCATTTCGAGTAGATTTTTACTGTCTTTCATATGTTTTTGTATGTTACACAACCAGTCATTATCACAATATTGTTTTTCATTTAACCAGATACGAATAGATCTTTCCGGCTTCATTTTCCATAATAATTCATGGAAATACTTGGCTAAATGTTCTGGTTCATCGTTCATAAGCTCTTCCATATCAATAAAACATATAAAATTCTCTAGTTCTTTATCTTTTAAGATAGGTTGAAGGCTTTGACGAATATGATTCAAATTCATAAAGTAATCGATAACGATGCAAAAGCTGCTTTTTTGTACACCTGTTAAGATAAATGAAATAACGTGTTGGTAGTATAATTTAAAATTATTGTATAGATATAATACCTCACTAAACTCATTATTTCGAAAGAATTCAGGTATTTCACCATTGGATAGGTTAGATTGAAAGGAGCTTTCATTAGTGTCATTCTGAAAGAACAGAATTGGATCAAAATCTAGCACCTTAGCTATATTGGTTGCAACTGTGTGACTGGGATTCCGCTTTCCAGTTTCGATTTGTGAATAATAGCCTCGATCTATAAAAGCAAAATTAGCAACTTGAGCTTGCGTTAACTTCTTAGTTACTCTAAATTGAATCAACCATTCTCGTTTCATAACTCCCCCCTCCAATCCACCGTGAAAATAATAAAACGTTACCATTCCTTTTTATATTGATTTAAACATAAGTAGTTGATGTCGCGATATGGTAATTATTTACTATTGTTACCATTCATAAATCATTTTTCGTTCATATTTTAATAGTTTATCAGTTATTCATGTCATTGAGTGTGGCTAGTTGCCACAACTTATAGGTATTTAGTTTGGTATATGATTATAATGGGGAAAAATTAAGCATATAGCCTCATCCTATATTTAAATAATGTTGGTTTATTTCCTTTATTTGGGAAAAAACAAGAGAGTTTAGTCCCTATATGTTTAAAAAGTTTTAAAAAATTAGTGGCTAATTGCCACATATTAAGACTTTATTAAATTATTTTATTAAAATTAAATTCGCATGACTTTTTAAGTTGAATTGGCAAAATAGTGCCATAATGATAGGAGCGTTACAAAATGGTAAACAAAAATAAGGATGAGTTGTTAAATCAAGTTCAAAAGAAAAAGAAAGAAATGATTGAAATTGGACTTGAAAAAGGATTACAACATGATGAAACCCTTTTAATTAGCCAGCAATTAGACAAATTAATTTTTAAAGCCCAAAAACAACAGGTTAATAAACCATCAGAAAATTAATTCATTTACCTGTAATCATCTGTAGGGTGATTACAGGATTTAATTTGTGATATCCACTCCATAATCCTTTTCCAGTATTCTATATATTTCCTTTAACTTTGGTTTCTTCGCAATAATGCTTCTTGCATTATAGGATAAGTTTATTACTTCTTCATTTTGTTCTTCCTTAGATAATCCTTTTTGATAGTGATAAGTGTCGTAGAGTGTGTGATCCAATAGCTTTAAAATAGAGTATTGAGTTTTTAAAGCCTTTACCAATAACGCTTCTTTTTGATCTATGTTCATTGTCCCCTCCTAAGCCCTAGTTCTTGCTTTTAAGTATACGCTTCTCTAGTTCATTTCTCAATTTCTTACTACTGTATAGACTGTTCCATTTAAGCAATACTAACATCAATGTCTGTGGGTTGTTAGTAATTTTTTTTAGAAAGGGGAATACCATGAAAAGGGTTACTTCCGTATTTTGGATTACACTGGCAATTACTTTATCCATATCCATTTGGGGAGTATTTGCTCCAGAAAATTTTGAACGTATCTCTAGTGAGTTAATGGGGTATATTTCTACTCACTTTGGTTGGTATTATTTATTAATTGTGACACTGTTTGTCATATTTTGCTTATATTTAATCATCAGTCCTTTCGGCAAAATTAGGCTAGGAAAGCCAAACGATAGGCCTGATTTTAGCTATACATCTTGGTTTGCTATGCTTTTTAGTGCTGGTATGGGGATTGGACTTGTGTTTTATGGAGTCGCTTCGCCAGTATCCCACTATTTAAAAACTCCTCCTATTGCCGAACCAGGCACGAGAGAAGCGTTGGAGGATTCATTGCGTGTTACCTTCTTCCATTATGGTATTCATGCATGGGCAATTTACGCAATCATTGCTTTAATTCTAGCTTACTTTACATTTCGTCACGGAAAACGTGGCTTAATAAGTGTGACACTTGAACCGCTATTTGGTGACAAAATGGATGGAGTCTGGGGAAAAACGGTTGACATACTTGCAGTTTTTGCAACTATTGTTGGCGTAGCTACTACATTGGGATTTGGTGCCGCACAAATTAATGGAGGATTTACCTATCTGCTTGGCATCGAAAGTACATTCTTTGTCCAGCTCCTAATCATTTTAATAGTAACTGTTTTATTTATGATTTCAGCATACACAGGACTTAGTAAAGGGATTAAATATTTGAGTAATGTCAACATGATTTTAGCTACGACGCTATTTGTTATTACGCTGCTGTTAGGACCCACTCAATACATTTTAGACTCGTTAACGGATTCATTAGGTGCCTATATTCAAAGTCTCCCAACGGAGAGCCTCCGCCTATCGCCTAATAACGAAGCAGAAAATCAGTGGGTGATCGATTGGACAGTCTTTTTTTGGGCTTGGTGGATTGCTTGGGCGCCATTTGTTGGAATATTTATTGCCCGGATATCTAGAGGACGTACGATTCGTGAATTTTTATTAGGTGTGTTGATTGTCCCTTCTGTTGTAGGTTTTCTATGGTTTTCAACCTTTGGTATATCTGGAATTGAGGCGCAAAATAACGGGGTAGATATTGCTGGTCTACCTGATGAACAAGCTTTATTTGGATTATTTGATACGTTCCCATTTAGTGTTTTGTTATCAGTGCTTGCTGTAATTCTGATTAGTACGTTCTTTATAACCTCTGCCGATTCTGCAACTTTTGTTTTGGGAATGCAAACAACTAATGGATCCTTATCACCAGCGACATCAGTAAAATTTGTTTGGGGATTCTTTCAATCGGCAATTGCAGCAGTCCTACTTTTCACTGGTGGACTAACTGCGCTACAAAACGCATTAATCGTAGCAGCACTACCATTCTCGTTCATCATGATCATCATGATTTTCTCCTTCCACAAAGCACTACTAAAAGAAAAACTAAAGGAAGATAAAGCAAAATAGGTACCTTTGACAATGGGGAAATGAGAACTAAGAAATGGGATATAGAAAATGGAAAAATAAGGGAGGTGCCTGTCACTTGTCGAAAGTCGACAAGTGACAGGCACCACTCGAATAGAACTGGAGGTAGATTGCGTGTATTTTCATAGACATGAGCTTAATCCAAAGGGTGATGCGTATGAGGTTATTTTATACTTAGAGCCTCATCAATCACTTGAGGAATATGCAGAAGAATTTGGTCTATCCATGAAAGCGGAAGAAGATATCAATCGCATTGCAATTGGATATGTTAAAAATACGTTTCCGACATTACCAGTGAAAGCTATAAAAGTCATGATGGGTGGCGCATTAGTTACAACAATTATGTTTGGCGGAGTGACTCATGCTTTTGCAGAAGAAGATAATGATATAACTCTTGAAACTGAAACACCTGCTGCAGATGAATTTGGAATTACCATTACAGAGGATGACACGGATATTGAAGACCTAGAAGGTGAACCTGTTCCAGAGGATCCTCCTATCGATGAAGGTACAACAGCTGAAGAAGAGGTTCCATTCGATGAACCAGGACTCATCCCAGGTGATTTCTTCTACTTTGTGGAAATTATTGCAGAAAAAGTCCAATTAGCACTTACCTTTGGAGATACAGCTAAAGCAGAGTTGATGTCCAAGTTTGCTAATGAACGAATTGCAGAGGCAAACGAATTATTTAGCCAAGGTGATACAGACGGAGCCATTGTTCTACTAAATAGAGCACTGGAAAGTCAGCAATTGGCCCTTGATTATGTAGCTGATGAAGCGGAAACAGAGGGTACGACTGGATCAGATGAAGAAGATCCGATACCAGAAGAATTAGAAGGTATTACTCCCGAGGAAGATGAAGTAACAGAAGAAGATGTGGATAAAGCTGAAGAACCTGTTGAAGATGTACGTGAAGAGTTACAAGTCCAATTCAGCAAGAATGTTACTGCTCTTTTACTTGCAATGGAAAAAGTAGAAAACCCTACAGCGAAAGCGGCTCTCGCAAAGAATGTGGAAAAAGCCTTTGCTAGGATGGAAAATAAATTAGAAAAGATGCGTAGTATTGAAGAACAGCTAGCTAGTGATGTAATCGTCGATGATGATGTGGAGGAATTAAGAAGTGTTATAGAATCAGATCAGGTTGAATTTGATGCTGGGATGGATGAAATAGAAGAAAAAGACGCAGAAGATAATACCGCTGTGGGAAAGAAATTTCAAGAGAAATCCACTTATGTGCCTTCTCTGGCCAAACAAGATACAGAAATGGCGCAATCGGTGCAACAAAAAGCACAAGAAAAAGCAACACAAGGGAAACAAACTAGTCAAGAAGTAAGGCAAAATAAGCAGCCTGAAACAAAACCACCAGTCCCAAACACAAATGCGAAGAAAGAAGCTAAACAGGAAAATACAAATAATCAAGATACGCCTGCAAACGAAAAAAACAAAGGGAATGTGGACGCCCCTTCCCAAGCAGCCAACTCAAAGGAAAAAGCCAAAGGAAAAGGAAACAAAGAGTGATTAGAAATTGATTGAAGAGTTAGCCCCGCGATGCCACGGTGCCTGTCACTTGTCGAAATTCGACAAGTGACAGGCACCGACAGGAAGGAACTGACAGATTCTTCCCTATTCTTTCCATTCATAGACACTTATGAATTCCTCATACTAATAATGATTAAAAAAGGAGGAATCAGAATGGGAGAAATTAGTCAATTTAAAGGTGGGGAAAAGGCACCAAATAATGGAGTTTACATTGAAGTAGGCGAAACTGGAAGTGGTGTTAAAAAACCACAACAAGTAACCATGCATGCAGGTGAAAAATTCCCAGAAACCTCAAATAATGATCGTGTATGGAAAAATAAACGCAGCCTATCTCACCCAAGCCCACAAAACAGCAGACATACTTCCAACTAATCAAAGATATTGGACTGCCCTTTGTCGGTGCCTGTCACTCCTCGAAATTTGTCGAATAAAAAAGGGGTGCCTGTCATTTGTCGAATACGGACTGGTGACAGGTGCCTTCTCATCTACTTTTTAATGAATATCAACAATTGCTTCGTTACTTTCGATCCGTTTTTTAATTTCCTCTAATAGCTTATTGATTTCTTCATTGCGTTCTTCAAGAGGAATCTTCTTATACAGAACAGAATACAGTGTCATATCTCGCAATCGTAAAAATAATGGTAATTGTTCCTTCCATTGCTTAGGCGGTTGACTTTCCGTTTTATATCCTTCCATAAAGGATTTCATAAACATATTGGCAAACGCATTTCTCTCATTCTTATTTCCTTGTGGATAGCGATACAAAGCCGAATAGTATACAGGAATTGCGATATCTGAGCTAAACCATAGGTAACAACTGTCATCAAAGTCAAAAACATGAATTTCCTCACCGTCAAAAAAGAAGTTTCCTGAATGTATATCTGAATGAATCAACCCAAAATTATCGCTGTTTTTCGGAAGAGTAGTTAGTTGATTAACTAATTCTTTGGTATGTTGAATAATCACTGTATCCTGTGCTGGTACATAATTCTCAATCTCCAGTAAATCATCTTCATCCCAGGAAGCTCTTCTTTTTATGTTTTCAGTTAGTGTATATTTTTTGGTTGCATGATGCATCCTCCCAATAGTTTTTCCCCATGCAAAAAATAACTTCTCATTAAACAGTTTACTAGTGATCTTTACTGGCTCACCTATTACTTTAGAAAACAGACTACAGTAAAAAACACTCCCATCCGCAGCGTTGATTGCTTCCACCATTCTTCCATTTTTGGATTCATATGCTTTTGGAACGTTAACCTGTTCAAAATGTAAAAAATTAATCCAATCTAACTCAGCTTTTATTTCATCCTCACTTCGGTGAGTGCTATGGGTAATCCGTAAAATATATGGCATATCGTTTCGATAAACCTCAAATACATAATTCTCAAAATCCCCTAGTTTTCGATACTCGGGTCGTAATGTGAAATGTGATAGTGCTTCCTCCATAATTTCTTTCGATAAAAGTTGTTCTACTGCTGGTTCCATATTCTACACTTCTTTCCTAATCTCTTTTTTTATTTGTTGCTATTTTTCTATTAAATTCTTCTGAACCATTTTTAGGAATACTTAAGATCGTCCAATCCTCATTTTTAATTTGCTTGCCGATGTATAAGATTTGTCCTAGATGGTAACTGATATGTGCTATTTCTGTTTGGATTGCTTGCATAACATTCATTGGCTGTTGCCTTAATGTTACAACTTTTTGCAAATCCTCCGGTTGAAGGCTTTCAATCGTATTAAAAAGTAATGCCCACCCCTTGTCCCACCGTTTCATCAATTCTTCCTTTGTCTCATATTCATCGATAAATTCATTATCTCTATTTCTATAGGATTTTTCTCCATCTGTAGTTAAAAAATCAACCCATCTTGAGGACATATTACCACTTAAGTGCTTTATAATTATTGCTACAGAATTAGATTCCTCGCTCGGTTTAACATGTATCTCTTCTCTGTAAGCTGTTCTATACCCATTTCTGCACGCTTTTTAAAATGTCTAAATTGCTGATTAATTAGATGAAGATATTCATTTTCTAAATTACTCAAACCATCACCACCTTTATATTCTCCGTTTATATTGAATAAACTCTACGATAATTGCTACGATCAATGAACAGGAAAATGTAATAGCAAGTATAATAATTGCTACCATATCAAAAATCCCTTCAAATGCATGGACTTGATATGGTATAAAATTTAGTTTGATTATAAAAAATACAAGTCCTAATAAAGAAGCAAACGCTGGTATATATTTAACTAATCTACTCGATACCCTTCTTCCTAACAGATAGGTGAGAAAAGCCATACCCCCCATTAATACAATACTTAGCACCACTACTAATCCAATACTCATCAAAATCCCCCCTAAGTTTACAATCACTTCAATATGCATATCTAATTCGACAACTAACTATAAATTCCCTCTTTTCTAATTTGTCGGTGCCTGTCACTTGTCGAATATCGACAAGTGACAGGCACCTGCAACATTTTTGGTTGTTTGGATATGCTATATAAAAACTGTTTGTGTTAATGATCGATTAGAGAGTTGAGTGAGTAGGTATTATGATCTATCGAATTATTTTTATTGGCTTAGTTTATGGCAGCATATTATTTATTGCTTTCTTGTATCGAGAGCCATTACTGCTATGGTTGAATCAAAGTAGTCTTGCACAGCTTCCAATCATGTTTCTTTTGGCCATTTTATTTAGTACCATTCCCATCGTTCCTTTTACAGTCTTCGCAGGATTAATGGGGGCAAAATATTTTGTATGGATTGGAGCTGCGATTAATTGGACCGGATCGGTTGGAGCTGCTGTCATATTTTTCGTCCTAGCACGATACTTTTTTGTGGAACAGTTTCAGAAATATATATCCAAGTATGATAAAGTTCAAAAATTTGATCGGATTATTAGCCAAAACGCTTTTATTGCTATTTTATTTACACGAATGATCCCAATCATCCCAACACCAGTCGTAAATATATATTCCGGAATTAGCTCGATGCTGTTCCGACAATATATTGCTGCAACAGCACTCGGACAAATCCCCGGAATGATTGTGTATGCTTATTTAGGGAATCAACTATTTACTTCGCTTTGGGCATTCTTCATGGGAATCCTAATCTATGTCGGCTTCATCCTCCTAGTCATCCCAATTTATCGGCGTTGGAATAAAGCTGGGTAAATGTCCTTTGTCGGTGCCTGTCACTTGTCGAATTTCGACAAGTGACAGGCACCTTTTAATACGTTTATAATGAATGTGCAGAATTTTTTAAGAACATGGGGAGTGAGTGCAATATGGAGAAAACAATCCGAGTATTAACTAGTAAAGACTTTCCCTATTTAAAGGAAATGAATACTGGAATAGAAGATGATTATGTCATCCGGATTTTTGATAGACTATCAACAGAACCCAATCGTCTTTATGGTTTATTTATAGAAGATCAATTAGTTAGTTTAGGTGGAATTTCGATCTATATGAATCGTTATGCCATGCTAGGGAGATTGCGTAGTGACCGTAGATATAGAGGAAATGATTTTGCAACGAAACTAATGGCTTTTATGATGAATGAAGCCTTTCAAATAGAAGGAATTCAGTGGGTTGGAGCCAATACGCAAGAAGAAAATATTCCAGCTAGACGTGTGATGGACAAAATTGGCTTATCAGCATATACGATGACTCATGGCGCACTAACAGAAGATACAAGTATACTTCAAACAGGTGGAAAGCTTTGGACCCCAATTCATAATTTAGAGAGAAAAAAAGAATGGGTAGACAAAGTCTATGTGCAGCAAGCGGCTGTTTTTCCTTTTGAATGTTATTATCCTTTCCCTGCTTCAGAAGCGCTATTTTCGGTTGAAAACCTGCTGGAATGGTCCTTTTATGAAAATGAAGACAAAACTAGATTTCTGATAACAAAACCCGATCAGAAAAAATACCGTTATCTACATGCGGTATATCCATGGAATGACAAAACCGAACAACCAGGACTATGGGAAACCATTTCTGCTGATTACCAGGATCTAGTTCAGCAAACAGCAGATGATAATGAAGTGGAAACATACATATGGATGGATTTAACGAAAGAAGAAGTCGAATTACTTCCAGCTAATCATCCATTTACATTACCATCCCCATGGATCCTGTATGGCATCACTAAACAAGAATGGCAGAAAACTAAGGAAACCGTAGCAGTAGAAAAATAGACAGGTGCCTGTCACTTGTCGAATTTCGACAAGTGACAGGCACCGCGTTTCCGCTTCACTTCTTCTGGGTCTGTTGCGCTGTAGATGTTTGTGCCGTGGCCTCCATTTGTTTTGCTAGCAGTTCTTTTGCTTCATTATAAGAAAGTCCTGAGTTTTGATTGAGACGCTTTACTTCCTCAATGTCCGTCCCTGCAACGGTACGATTATTACCATCAGTCATATGGATACCTCCATTCCATTTTCCTTTATTTTGTACGAAATCGATGTATCTATCCTCCTGTCCTAACATCAATCACAGTGCGGATCGCACTAATTCTCTAATTTCATCCAATCTCCCTGCTTCCCATAATGAAATAATTTTACTGCCCACAATCACGCCATCACATATTGCACCAATTTCTTTTACTTGTTCTGGTGTTGAGACCCCGAAACCTGCTAACACTGGTGTATGGCTATACATCATGATCCGTTTAATATACGAATCCAAATCCTCCCCAACATTCGTCCGCTCTCCAGTGATCCCATTGACTGTTACCGCATATAAGAAACCCTCCGAAGCTTCGGCAATCTTCCTAATCCGTTCTTTTGGACTTGTTAAGGTGACTAATTGAATAAACGCTAGCGAGTTTTCCTTTAGCTGCCCCAATAATATCCCCGACTGTTCGAGTGGTAAATCCGGTACAATAATCCCACTAACTCCAGCAGTTCGAGCATCGCTAGTGAATTTCTCAATTCCATATTTATAAACTGGATTTAAATAGGTCATTAAAATCAAGGGCACCTCGACTTTATCCTTAATTTCCGCTAAATAATCCAAAACGACTCGTAATGTAGTGCCATTTTCCAACGCACGTTTCCCCGCTTCTTGAATCGTTGGACCGTCTGCTACCGGATCCGAAAAAGGAATACCGAGTTCAATTGCCGTTACACCTGCCTCCTGTAAAAATAATATTTTTTCCTCTAGTGATTCCATCCCGCCATCCCCAGCCATCAAGTATGGAATAAATGCTTTTCTCCCTGCTGTTTTCACCAGCTCAAAGGCAGCATCTAATCTCTGTTTACTCATCTCTTTCCCCTCCTAATGCAGCTTTTATCGTTTCCACATCCTTATCCCCTCGTCCAGACAAGCAAATAACCAATGCTCGATCTCGATTCATTTTTTCAGCTAGTTTCATGGTATGAGCAATGGCATGCGAGCTTTCCAATGCGGGAATAATCCCTTCTGTATGGCATAATAGCTGGAAACCCTGTAATGCTTCATCATCTGTAACAGATGTATACTCCACGCGACCGATATCCTTTAAGTAGCTATGTTCTGGTCCTACTCCAGGATAATCTAGCCCTGCTGAGATTGAATGTGCTTCTTGTATTTGCCCATTATTATCCTGTAGCACATACATCATCGCCCCGTGAAGCACACCAACAGTACCTTTCGTAAGGGATGCAGCATTTTCTTCCGTATCTAGCCCATTGCCAGCTGCTTCTACCCCGTACAACTTTACTTCCTCATTCTTCACAAACGGATAGAACATACCCATCGCATTACTTCCACCGCCAATACATGCGACAACTGCATCTGGTAATCGACCTTCCGCTAAATAAAACTGTTCCTTAGTTTCTTTGCCAATCACACTTTGGAAGTCACGTACCATCTTAGGGAATGGATGTGGTCCTAATACGGAGCCAATAATGTAATGGGTATCCTCGACATTGGTAACCCAATATCGAAGTGCTTCATTTACCGCATCCTTCAATGTTGCACTTCCTTGGCTTACTCCAACAACCTTTGCTCCTAATAATTCCATTCGAAAAACATTAAGCTTTTGGCGGCGAATATCTTCTTCGCCCATAAAAATAACACATTCCAGATTTAACAATGCACACACTGTTGCTGTAGCAACTCCATGCTGTCCAGCTCCCGTTTCGGCAACAATTTTCTTTTTCCCCATTCGTACTGCTAGTAGTGCCTGCCCAATGGTGTTGTTAATTTTATGTGCACCTGTATGATTCAAATCCTCTCTTTTCAAATAAATCTTTGGACCACCTAAATGATTGGTTAAATTTCCCGCATAATATAATGGATTTTCCCGTCCAATATACTGCTTTAAATAATAGTTTAAGCTATTCATAAATTCCGGATCCTGTCTTGCACTGTCATAGGCCTCTTCTAATTCGATCACTGCTTGCATCAATGTTTCTGGAACATAGCGACCACCATACATTCCGAATTGTCCAAGTTGATCTGGAAAATTATACATCATACGTCAACTCCTCATTTTTTGCTGCCCTAATAAATGCCCTTATCTTCTCTTTATCCTTTACCCCATCTGTCTCCACACCACTCGAAACATCAACAATCGCTGGGTTTATTTCCCTCTTTGCAGCTAAAATGTTATTTGGGGTCAGACCCCCAGCTACAATCACTTTTTCCCTCGGAATCTCAATTCCTGCTAAGAGTCCCCAATCAAACGTCATTCCGCTTCCTCCTCGATATTTTCCACCTGGACTATCGAATAAATAGTAATCAACCTCATACGTTTTTGGTCGATGAATATCCTCCGCAGATCTGATTGGAAAAGCTTTAATCACGGGAACCGGGATCATGTTACAAAATTCCGGTGTCTCATCCCCATGTAGCTGAACCATATCTAATCCCACATTTTCCATAACAGATAACACCTCATCTAATGTCGGATTAACAAAAACCCCCACTTTCTGCACATATTTTGGTACATAAGCTGCAAGCTCTTTTGCTGTTTCCATCGATATTTTCCGCTTACTCTCTGCAAACATGAATCCAAGATAATCTACTCCTGCTGCAACTGCACCTTGAACGGTTTCACTATCCTTTACACCACAAATTTTTACCCTCATGCTTTTTCACCTTCCCATGGGACCATAAATTCGTTCATTTTTGTTTGAATATTTTCAGCCCGCATCAACGTTTCTCCTACTAAAATTCCCTTTACACCTGCACGCAGAGCTCTTGAAGCATCATTCCCTGTAACGATTCCACTCTCACTGATTACAAGAACCTCCTCCGTGTTTATCCGCTTTGCCAACCTTTCCGTAACCGCTAAACTAACATCAAATGTTTTCAAATCCCGATTATTAATCCCGATAATGCCAGCCTCCATTTCTAGGGCAACCTGCAATTCTTCCTCATTATGAACTTCTAGTAATACATCTAACTCCTGATATTTAGCATAAAAATATAATTCTACTAATTTATGCTTAGGGAGTGCAGCTACAATTAGTAAAATAACATCTGCTCCACATTCTTTTGCTCGATCGATTTGAATTGGATCAATGATAAAATCCTTACATAAAAGGGGCACATCTACTACCTCTCGGACAGCTTGTAAATCATTCATTGAACCTTTGAAAAACGGAGTATCTGTTAGTACAGAAATGGCACCCGCACCAGCCTCCACATATTTTTTTGCCTGTTCAACTGGATTAACTTCAGTTTGAATATCTCCCTTCGATGGGGAGGCTCGTTTTATCTCTGCAATCACATGTAAATGCTTGTTTTTTACGAATGTATCGTATAATGATCGCGGTTTATGGTACCTTCTCTCGAACAGCACTCCCTCTGCATTTAGTCGAGCTACTTCTTTCTTTTTTTCTTTCAAAATATCATCTAATATCGTCATCTTTCTTTACCCCACTTTCCGTTGATTGCTATACGCAACTAAATAATTTAGTTTTTCCAAAGCAGATCCTGATAAAATACTTTCACGTGCAAGATCTATGCCAGCCTGAATCGAATTCGCTTTTCCATGTGCAAAGACTGCAAGCCCCGCATTCAATAATACCGTCTCAAAATATGGGCCTTTTTCTCCATGCAATACATCCATTAAAATCCTGGCATTGTCCTTTACATTTCCACCTCTAATCGCTTCAAGCGGATACCTAGTAAGCCCCACTTCTTCTGGAGCAAGTGTAAACTCAGTAATGTTACCTTGATCCAATAAAACAATGTGATTATCGCCGGCTAGAGAAGCTTCATCCATATAACCAGCTCCATTAACAACAATGGCACGTTTTCTTCCTAGTTGATGGAGAGCTTTTGCCATCATGTGAAGTCCTTTTCGTTGATAGATTCCTAGCATTTGTGTTTCTAATTCAACTGGATTGGTTAATGGTCCAATTAAGTTGAAAATGGTAGGAATCCGCAATTCCTTACGTACCTTCATGATTTGCTTTAGGTTCGGATGAACATGTGGAGCAAACAAAAATGCAATCCCATTCTCCGCTAATAACTCCTCTACTTCGTCTGCGGAAAAATCGAGTGATACACCTAATGTTTCTAGTACATCTGCACTCCCTGTTTTACTCGATACACTTCGATTCCCATGCTTCGCTATAGGTACCCCTGCCCCAGCAATAACAAAGGCAGAAGTGGAGCTTATATTAAAACTGTAGGACCGGTCTCCACCTGTTCCACAATTATCCATTACTCCTGGAAATTTCTTTTGAAATGACAAGGCGTGATCCCTCAGTACTTCTACAAGACTAGCTATTTCCTCTGGTGTTTCTCCTTTTAATGACAGCCCCATTAACACAGCAGCTATTTCACTATCTGTCGTAGATTCATGGAAAAGTAATTCGGCTGCTTGTTTCATTTCTATACTTGTTAAATCTTCTCCACTAGCTAATTTCTGTAGATATGTTTCCATGACTTACCGTCTCCTCTCGTATACATTGTAAAAAGTTTTTTAACATCATTTTTCCAGTTGGGGTGCCAATTGATTCTGGATGGAACTGTAACCCAAACAATGGATAGGTTCGATGCTGAATCGCCATAACTTCCCCATCATCCATCGATATCGCTGTAACCTCAAACGGAGGAGGTACATGATGTTTATCTATCGTTAAGGAATGATAGCGCATGACCACCAGTGGAACAGGCATATATTCAAAAAGTCCTTCCCCGTTATGTTTTATTTGTGAAGCTTTCCCGTGCTTAATCTTCTTCGCTTGTTGAATTGGCGCTTCAAACGCAGCCCCAATTGCTTGATGTCCTAAACAAATACCTAAAATAGGGGTCACCTGATAAAAGGATTGAATAACCTCGACACAAATACCAGCATCTAAAGGATGACCAGGACCTGGTGATAAAACAATTGCATGCGGACTCATTCGTTTGATTTCCTCCACCGTAATATCATCATTTCGCTTTACAGTGATCTCTGCTCCTAACTCCCCCAAATATTGATACAGGTTATACGTAAACGAATCATAATTATCGATTAATAAAATCATCCTTTCACCTCCAACAGTGCCTTCGCTTTATGAATCGTTTCCTCGTATTCATTCTGTGGAACAGAATCAAGCACAATCCCCGCTCCAGCTTGAACATAAGCTGTATTTGCTTTAATGACCATGGTTCGAATCGCTAACGCAAAATCAAATTCACCTGTAACATTGATGTAACCAACTGCCCCTGCATACACCCCTCTTTTCGATACTTCTAATTCATTGATGATTTGCATGGCACGAATTTTCGGAGCACCAGATACTGTTCCCGCTGGTAAACAAGATAGTAACGCATCTAACCGAGATACATTTTTGCGTAGCTTTCCTTTTACTTCGGAAACGATGTGCATAACATGTTTATACCGCTCCACCGTTAAAAACTTGGTAAGCTCCACACTTCCAATCTCACAAACTCGCCCTAAATCATTTCTTCCCAAATCTACTAACATCCGATGCTCAGCAAGTTCTTTTTCATCAGAAAGTAAATCTTTTTCTAACTGTTGGTCTTCTTCCTCTGTCATCCCACGTCTACGAGTTCCCGCAATTGGATTCGTTAACACGTGTTCTCCTTTAACTGATACCAGACTTTCAGGAGAAGCTCCTAATACCAAATAATCATCAAAATCGATATAAAACATATATGGAGAAGGGTTCGTCCTTCTTAGTTTGCGATAGAAGGAAAAAGGACTACCTTTAAATTCTGCTTGTAGGCGTTGGGAAAGAACGACTTGAAAAATATCACCTCTTTTTATATGTTCTTGTGCCTTCTTTACCTTCTCCTCAAATACTGCTTTTTTAATAGTCGAATGGAAAGAGCTTGTATTTGCAATTTCCCTGGAAAATTCCTGCTTAGACGGTGTCTTGAGGTCTTCTTCCATTTGGTGAAGCTTCTTTGCCATTTGCTCTTCGGTTCCATTTCCAGATAGGTCAAGGAAAACAAGATATATTTTTTGTAATTGGTGATCCATGACAACCACTTGCTCGTAAAACATCAGATGTGCATCCGGCATTTCCATATCATCAGCAGGAGTCCCACCAATATTTTCATACTGGCGAATGGCATCGTACCCTATATAGCCAACACCTCCTCCATAAAATGGAAAGGGTAATGACCTATCAAAACTACTCAAATGTTGGTGAATAGCATCTATGATCGTGAGTTTTTGTGTACACCTTACTCCTTCTTGAATACGATGAATCTCACATTCGCCTCCAACTGCTTTTAACTCTAGGTAAGGATCGCTTCCAATAAAGGAATATCGACCAGATTTCTCATGCTTTAATGAGCTTTCTAATAAAAATTTGCGCTTGCCTGACAGTCGATGAAAAATGGAAATTGGTGTTAACGTATCACCTTCCATTTCCTTTACTTTTAATGGATTGGATTTAACTGCCCTTGGATCCATGTCATTTTCCCTCCTTATTTTTTATGGTGGAATCCTTGGATTCCCTAAGTAAAATACAAAGTTACCTACAAATAAAAAATCCCCCAACTACACAGAAAACGTGTAATTGGAGAACGGAGTCGCCGCGGTGCCATCTCACATTAGATTGAAACAATCAATCTCTCTTCTTCGGGACGAGAATAGTAGTTATCTTTGGCAGGGGATAATTCCTGATCTGCTTAGAAAATTTCTGATACCCTATCCTTTTAACGGTGGAATTCCGAGCTTCCCTACTTATTAGTTGTTCAAAAAGCCTCTCATAAGTCCATTCGGTACGTCCTATCATGCTAAGCTCTCACCTACGCCTAGCTCTCTGTAATGAATCAGACATACGTACTACTCTTATTTAACGATTTTGATATGAAGTTGTGTTGGTAAAAAATACAAAAAGGGTTCCTCATCCAAAGGACGAGGAACCCGTGGTGCCACCTTCATTAATTGCAAATTGCAATTCACTTTACGTATATCTACACTATAGTAGCTTTAATATACGTCTCTTGTAACGATGAGATATTCGCCAAAGCCTACTATCAATTGCTTGTGTTCGGTTTAGAGGCTCCGAAGGCCATTCACTCTCATGTTAGCACTGATTTGCACCAACCACCAGCTCTCTAAAGCTTCCATAAAAGCTACTCTTCTTCTTCAACACCCAATATTCATTTTTCGAACAATTTTTATTGTTTACTATAATAAAACGATAAAATAAAAAAGTCAACACCCTTTTTTGTTTTGAAAGGTGCCTGTCACTTGTCGAAATTCGACAAGTGACAGGCACCTATCGAATTAAACATATTCTTCAAAGCGTTTATGAAGCTGGGTAAGCTCTTCTTTGGTTATCCAGCTGTGTTTGATTCTTGATTTCTGTCCATTTTTTAAAATTAAATCTGTAAATCTTTCTTTTACTTCATGCTTTTCAATTTGCTCTAATGATATTTCCTTCTTACCAATTAATCTTCTAAAGATAGTTATCGTTTTATTACTTACCACTAGATATGGCACCTTCGTAATTCGAATGTAAGTGACACCTAATACCGTGTTAATTACTGCTAAAAGTAAAGATAAGAAAGAGCCACCAAGTGATACATTTAATAAAAATAAAACAGCCAGCAGTAACCATATGTAGCCAATTTTATCCCATCTTGGTTGATCCGCAAAATTAATATTCATAATCCCTACCTCCCTCCTTTTAGCCTTACTAAATGATCCCCTTTTTCTTTCCAAATTCTATTAACCCTTCATAAGGATCTCCGACTATTCCAAGAACCTCACAAAAAGCTGGTTCCGTCTTGATACCTTGCTTCTTTAATTGAATTACTTTTTTTCTTAAACCAGGCACCTCTTCTAGTAGTACCTTTTCAATGACCATATGCAAGTATGCATATTGTTTTTCTACCGGCTGCCTCTGTCCAAATAATTCATATTCCATTCCTAGATCTGTAAAATTTGCTTTAATAATTGGTTGATTTCTTATCGTTTTACGTTTAATTCGAAAACCCTCAAGGTCCCCATAAAGTACTTTAACCTTCTCTTCAAATCCATTAAAATCATAAACTTCTAAAATAATATCCATATCCGATCCATCCACATCAATCCCAATCGGAAACGTCCCACAAAGGACCGGATTGTACTCTGATAAATCGGAAATTATTTCCAGGTGCCTGTCACTTGTCGAATTTCGACAAGTGACAGGCACTCCCCGATTTTTCTTTTGATGATCCATCATCATTCATACCACGCTTTCTGAGGGCGGTTGGCTGGGTATCCTACGGTTTCTCGATATTGCTTTCTTTCTTCTGTGAAATCAAACCATTGCTTTGTGCAACTAGGATCATTAGCATAGTGAATAACACAACGGATTTGATCTTCTACACAACTGTCTGTCCATACACCTAATTGCTGCTCTAACTCGTCCAGCAATGCTGCTCCATCTTTATATTTAATATCCTCTAAAGAATACATATGCAGGTGATCCACTAATTTTTCCGCTAATTTATTTCCAATAGATGGAACTGATTGAAATTCAGCAAGTCCCTTTATGCTCCTTGCTCTCTCCCTTGAAACCTCCAACACTTGAACCAGTTGCTCTATACTCAGCGCTGCAACATCTCTCAATTTAATTTTAGCTTTACGTAATTTTAGTTTTTCTTCATCAGTTAATGGTAATTTTGGATTAGAGCTCATAAACGGTCCCCTTTCTTTCGATAGGATATAACGACCCCTTTGCCTGTCTTTCCTATCTGTTTCTTATAATTAAATAAAATTGATGCATGTACAATTCGTTTATATTGCTTTCTTTTCTTCAATACCTTACTACGGTCGATAAAAAGTAGTGAAAAAGCCTCCCACAGAAAGATCCATCCACCGACAGTTAAGCTTAAAATAAAAAGCTTCCACAAGATTTCATCATGCTGTAATGTCTGAAAAAAAATTGATGGAACAGTGAATAAAAAAGAAACGGATATATATAAAACCATTCGTTTTCGTTTTGTTATAAATTCATTATCCAGCAAAAAAAGTTGAAAACTAAAATAGTTTCTTATTCCTTCTTCTATTTCCTTTTCCATCCTAACGTCTTTTATCTCATCTGCCATATTAAATTCTAACGCAATTTTTTGATGAGAAGGAATGTCATTCATACAATCCTCTAGAAATGATTTAATATTAGCATTTAAATCAATTATATTATATACAGAAGGTTTTAAGGATGTAAAAACATCATGATACCCTTGAACAGAAATGTCGATCATATAGTCGCCTGTTATTGGATCAATTGTGTAAAACTGTTCTAAAAAGCGATGCTTCATGTAATCCCTCCCGTTCTTCATAAAAGAACCCTACTTACATGAATACACAAATCTTATCGAAAATATGACGGTGCCTGTCACTTGTCGAATTTCGACAAGTGACAGGCACCACCTAAGTTTTCTTTATGTAGGTTGCTTGTGGACTATTTGTTTGTTCACTCCATACGGTTTGAACTTCAAAGCTTTCCGGCTCAAAGAACAATTCAAACCGCTTGCGAATATCTTCTTGCATCGGCAAATTTTTTGCTTCTTCAATTTTCACCCAATGCAACTCCCCTTCAGGTGGATCGTCCAGCAATTCCCCCGAAAAATGGTTCGTCCAGTAATTCATCATGATGTATCGAGCACGAATAGTGGGATTTACAAACTCCGAAATCCCCTTAAATATAAGATTTCTAACTTCAAGCCCAGTTTCTTCTTTCACTTCACGAATAGCCCCATCAACAAAGCTTTCAGGAAACTCCACCTTCCCACCTGGAGGAAGGTAGCCCTTAAAATGATCATGCTGTCTATTCATTAATAACACTTCATCTCCATCTTGGATCATGACAACGGTCCAAAATTTATATTTTACTGCTTGATTCATAACATACTCCTCTACTAATCACACAGAAATCTGATATTTACTATGCTGTCCATAAATAGATGCAATTCCTACTAGCTCATAATTTCTTTGATAATAATCATTTAAACCCTTATTACTCGCTAGACAGTCAAAACGGACATATTTCTTCTGCTGTTCTTTCACATATCCTTTTGCCCATTCCATTAATGTTTCACCTATATTTCTACCTTTTAAATCACGATGCACAACGATTCGATGTAAATATACCACATCAGAGTCATGTGCTTTGTCTCCCCAAATATCACAATCCCATTCATTCGGACTGTCCTCAAGTGTAACAGACGCAATTACCTTTCCTTCTTTTTCTACAATGTATGTAGTTCCGTTTTCGATCGACTCAATAACCTCAGCTTTATTTCCATCCAAATCATGAATATAGTAATCCCACTGTGTCGTATTTTTTGTCTGTAGCCATTTAGCTGCCTGCTGTAACAATTGTAAAACATGATCTAGATCTTCATACGTAGCTTGTCTGAAATTCAATTTCTCCTTCTCAATCATTAACTTCAATGACTATCAACTCCACTTCCCATGATATTTTTCAATAGATCTCTCCAATAATTTCTATATCTCTCATTAGAATAACCTAACTTTGAAAATCTTCATATGACTACTTATCCTTTAATTCCCTAACTTCTTCTTCCAATCGTTCAACCCTTTTTTGCAAATCATGATTGGAGACATTCTCACCTTTTGACTGATTACGTTTAATAACGATACCGATAAACCCAATAAATCCTATAAAGACTACTGAGAATAGGACTAAAATAATAAAAGGTAAAAGATCAGAAAATTCCACCACACCACCTCATTAAGTTTCAATTATTTTCCTATAAATAGTAACATAATTCTAACTAAAAGTTATCTAATGATTAAAAAAATTCCTAAGAAAGTGCGCATGTATTCCGTTAAACAGGAACTAAAATAGTTTAAGTCGATTATGATTTGAAAAATAAAACATTTTACATAGTTAATTACACAAAGCCTACATTTTTATAGACTTTTTTCATACAATTCTTGTAGAGGTGATGAAAAGTGGCAAGAGTAAAATATACGGACAGTGACGTTGCGTTAATGGCTAGGATGATGAGGGCAGAAGCAGAAGGTGAAGGTAAACAAGGGATGCTTATGGTTGGGAATGTAATTGTAAATCGAGCAAAAGCTGATTGTTTAGATTTTGTTGATGTAAGGACAATACCGGAAGTAATTTATCAAGTGCAAGGTGGAAATTATTCGTTTGAAGCAGTGCAAAAAGGCAACGTTTTTTATAACAGAGCAAGAAGTGTAGAAAAAAGATTAGCCAAACAAACCTTAGACTTTTGGAGAGAACATCCTTCCAAATACTCTCTTTGGTATTTTAATCCATATGGTGAGTGTCCACCTACCTGGTACGGCCAACCATTTGCGGGACCATTTAAACAACATTGCTTTTATGAACCACAGGCTAATACATGTGAAAGTGCTTATAGATGGTAAAAAGATCTCCACAGTCTGTGGAGATCTTCTACTTTAATCATTCAACTCGCCACTAGCCCTGTTACAAGGTAATATAAAAAGCACCCTCGTCTTCCAATAAATCACCTTGTATGTATCCCATACCTTCAATATAGATGAAAGCATTTCGCATAATTGGCTTTTTATCTAACACCAAATGTAATTTATTGATAACATTAAATTTTTCATGATAATGAGCGATAACAGGCTGTCTAATATGGTATTCCTTATTGTTCATATGAACAGTAAGGAATTTTTTATGTAATTGCTTATTCCTTTCTACGATAACATTCATTGGGTCGAATCCTTTAGAAATTATATCACCTAAAATAAAAAGGTGATGACCCTGTTTATGTTCGAATTGATTAAAAATATCTGATTTATCCTTTTTTATGCTATTAATAATGGATAATGTCTCCGTGCTAATTTCTACATCATCGATTTCATCATAGTCCCATTCGACTTCTTCTTTTAAAATGTCATATAGAGGTTTGTCAGAATCAAAAAAGGTCTCTTTCCAGTTAGGAGAAACTTCATCTAATAATAAGCAGATAAACAATCCAGAACTATAACAACTTTTTCTAAGCAGCTTTGAAGATTCTCTACGGTCAATTAAACTCTTACTATATTTTCTTAAAACGTCATCGTATGTATAAGTGCTAATATGTGTATATGCATGTAATTCTACATAATAAGCTGGTCCTTCTACTGTTTCAATAGAAAGCTCATAATCCAAAAATTGATCGATGAAACCCCTTCGATTTTCTCTTAGGCAAATAAACCTTTTTAGATTACTAACTTTATCTTCTTCAGAGGACGATATAACAGCATTATAAAGACAACTTCTTTCTCGATTACGAAGTTCCACATTTTCATTTATTAATGGATAGGTCATTCCTAGCATTTCATTAGGAAACCTTTTCTCTCCCTGAAGGTGTTGAAATCCATGAAATAACTCATGAATTACTATTGAATATATACTTTCCATATCGCTATAATGATCTAAGTTGACTATGGCAGTTGGATAATCTTCATATAAAATTAGCGTATCAGCTCCATTGAATTGCTCATTCCGCTTTAAATAATAGTAAGGCTTACTACTTTGAGTTAGAAACTTGGGATGATTATACAGATAAATCCCTTCTGCATCATATAGCGCAATGGCAACTAACTCAAAGCTTATCCAATACGAATTGACGTTTTGGTTTATTTTGTCGTAGAGATTAGTTAGATGTAACATGCGATCCCCTCTTTACTTAAATTTCCAATAATTTAAGTATAGCTTTATTAGCTCGAGTACCGCTACTCTTTAATTGTTTCATTCTTAATATCCCATTCACACTTCATCATTAATTCTTGTTCTTTTAACTCGGCAGTAATACTACCGTTCATTTTTTCCATCAATCCTTTAGCAATTGGTAAGCCTAATCCAGTTCCTTTCCCCATTCTAGTCTGGTCCGCTTTATAAAACCGATCAAACATATGAATTGCATCTTGTTCACTAAATGAATGAACTGAATTACTAATCTTCAGTTGAATGGATCTATCACGTTTCTTAAGTTGAATGGTTATATCTCCACTGGAATATCTAATTGCATTCAACACTAAATTTTCAATAACTCGTTTAACTGCAGATGGGTCGACCAACATTATTATATCGCTTTTTGGAATATCGATCGTTGGTTCTAGGTTACTTTTATTAAATTCTTCATAAAAACCCAATAGCACCTCTAATACTAAATCGTTAATTGTAACTCTTTCCATTTTCAATGGATAATCAACTTGATCTATGATCGATAGTTCGAAAAAATCCTCGAGTAGAATCTTTAATCTTTCCGCTCCATGTTTAATGGTTTTTATGTATTCTTTTCTCATTTCAGGACTTATTTCATCTGATTCTAAAAATTGAATATATCCTAGTATAGAGGTCATTGGGGTGCGAATATCATGTGAAATATGAGATATTGCCTGTTTTAACTCGTTTTCAGTAGCGCGCTTCTCTGCTTTTACTTTTTTAGTTAAATCAATTTGGTTATTTATTTCCTTAGCAAGTTCCTCAAAATCTTTATCTAGATAGCTAATATGTATTTTCTTTGCTGTTTTATTATCGTTTAATTGATTGAGTTGCCGGGCTGCACTTTTCACTTCCTGTTTGAGTAGGTAAAAACGAGTGAGGACATATACCAATACTATTAAGACAGTTATCAATAGATAGAGCATACACCTCACCCACTTTCTTTGTTACTTAATTTCTTTTCTTTGAAAAATAAAGCTTCCTATTACTCCAAATGCTATAAAAGTTACAATCGGAACAACCACAAGCGATAGTACGTCACTACTTTCTAACCTGTTAACAATAATAATGTCGTATACTAACTTAAATATAGAATGATTAAGAATTGGTTCAAAAAAAGGCACTCTTGCTGCTAAAACTTGCAGTGGCCAATCAACGAATATAAAAAACATTAGAAGAAATCCAATCGTTTTCCCACTGTCGGTGAATAGGATAGAAAAAACTGCCATGATGGAGGCAAAAGCTGCCCCATACAAAATAATTAACCCTGTAGTTTGTAAATAAAAAGTCCATTCCGGCATATCTTGAAAACCAAAATAAATGGAACTTACACCAGTCATAACAATCGGTAATATTAATGATATGATAATGGTTCCAATCGAAAATATCATAAGTTTTGCAAAATATATACGTAACCTACTATTACCAGAAGAAGCGATGCTTTTCATCGTGCCCATGGAATATTCACTTGAAATAAAGAAACCCGCTAAAATACTTGGAAGCAGTTTTACGATATTAGCATGAACGCCTAGAACATTATCCAAATAATAAGCCTTCACAGTAGGCAGACCAGAGCTACCATTATCAAACTCCAAAAGAGGAAATAAAACTGCAATACCTATTAATATCCATGTTAGGAACCGAAATGACCGATCCTTTCTTAATTTATACCATTCCGTTTTCATTAAATTACCCATGCTGTACCCCTCCAATACGATTACTAAAGAAGGATTCCAAATCTTCACCCTTTGGCATGAATTCTTCGATTACTAATCCTTCATTCGTTAATACTTTAGAGACTTTTCCTGGTACATCTACATAGGCAAATAACTTAATTATACCATCTGGCATTACTTCGAATTCTTGCGTTGATAAGTGACTCTCGATAATAGTTGTCGCTTTGGTTGGGTTATCTACTTTAATATGCAAGTATTGCTGACATTTTTCATTAAGTTCTTTTGCTGATAATTGCTCTAATAATTCTCCATTATGAATAATTCCATAATGAGTTGCTAGTAAATGAAGTTCACTTAAAATATGGCTTGAGACTAAAATTGTAATACCGTACTCTTTATTAAGCTTCTTTAATAATTCCCGTACTTCGACTACTCCCATAGGATCTAGTCCATTTATGGGCTCATCAAGAATCAGGAATTCAGGATCTCCTAATAAAGCTATTGCAAGCCCTAAACGCTGCTTCATTCCTAAAGAAAAATCTTTAGCTTTCTTTTTTCCTGTATCCTGTAATCCTACTAGTGCAAGCGTATTTTCAACACAATCCTTCCCTGGTATACCCTTTAAAAGCCGATGTGCTTCTAAATTTTCAGCAGCTGTCATTTGCGGATATAAAGCAGGACCTTCAATAATTGTTCCGATTCGTTTTCTTGCTTCGATAATCATTCGTTCATTGTTTTCTCCAAATAATTCAAATGTACCTGTTGTTGGATTCCCTAAACCTGTTATTAAACGAATTAACGTTGATTTTCCAGCACCATTTTGTCCAATAAAACCATAGATAGCCCCCTTTTTAATAGCCATACTTACTTTATTAAGTGCCATTTTATTATGATATTTCTTAGACAATCGGTTGGTTTTTAAAATATACTCATTCATCAAGGTTTCCCTCCCTAAATCATCATCTACTGCATGTACAAAAGGATTAACCTTTTTAACACTCTTTTTACTATAAGAAGAGAAACATAAGAAAGTCTTAAGATAAACCTTAAGAAAACCTTAAGTTTTAAGTCTATATCCCAATCCCCAAATCGTTTCAATATACTCTTCATTTGGATTTTCCTTCGAGAGCTTACTCCTGATATTACTCAGATGTACATTAATTGTATTGTCATCTCCATAAAACTTCTCATTCCAGACACTCTCAAATAAATTAGCCTTTGTGAATACCTTATTTGGGGATGACATCATCAAGAATAATATCTCATATTCCCGCGCCGTTAATTTGAGCTCATTTCCATTCACCTTCACTATTTTTGCTTCTGTATCCATGACAATATCTTTATGATAAATCTCATTATTTAAAGGAACATAGGAAATAGGACGATACCTTCTTAGACAAGAGTCAATTCTAGCAGAGACCTCTTCAATATCGAAAGGTTTTGTAATATAGTCATCTGCACCAGCCCTTAAGGCACTAATTTTCGTTTGAGTTTCAAGTTTAGCAGAAATAACAATGACAGGTACATCACTCTCTTTTGTTACCTTCTTTAAAATCTTCTCACCAGACAAACCTGGAAGCATTAAGTCAATTAAGACCATATCCCATTTGTGACTTTCTAGATAGATGATTGCTTCTGTCCCCGAATAAGCAGGCTTCGGTGTATAGCCATTTTTGCTAATAATATTACAAAGTAATCGATTAATATCTTCATCATCTTCAACTATTAAAATATTTACTGATTCACTCATTTTATTCTCCTCATAATTATTAACATTATCATTCATTGAAATAAGTTCCGTGTCAAGTAATGAATAACAAAAAGGTGAAAAGAAGACATGCATCTTTAAAAGGCCAAGGCCGTCACTTATATCCTTATAAAAAATAAACTCACACTGTGCATGTAAATGCTGTGCGAGTTTATATGCGAATATCAACCTAGTCTTTATAAAATATCCCTTAAAAATTCCACTTATAATACATCATTATTATTTTGCTGTGCTTCCTTCACTTGTTGTCGAATGTCGTGAAGCTCTTCGTACGCTTGTTGGAACTGCGGATTCTCTGTTGCTTCGGTCCCAGCCTGTTGAGCTTTCTCGAGAATTTGCTCTGCTTGTTGCAATTGTTGTTCAGCTTGTTCCAGTAATTCAGGATTAGAACCCTTTGCTTGTAGTACAGCTGCTTGAGCATCTTTCACTTGCCGGCTCGCATGTTGTAATTGATCATGTAAATTCCCATTTTCCATAGTAATAACCTCCATTCTTTTTCCATGAAAATCTCTAATTATTCTTCCTTAGATTTTCCTGCTACGTATGTTTACATACATACTACAATGAAGCATATAATCACTCGGAAATATGACCAGTCTCGATCAAATCAGCAAAATTACTAATATTTATTACAGCTTTACCAAAAGGTGCTGCACTATTCCATCCACCCTCTAGTTCTTCTTTAGCTTCTTCTAAATAGGAAATGGTTTCCTCTGCCCATTCCTTGATAGGTTGGTATTCCTCAGCATATTTCTTGATATCATATAATCTTTGTAAGATACCATTGATAGATCCAACAGCTTCAGAAGTAGCCATTTTTTCTATATCTATATAATTGTAGGTATTCACATCATTAACAAATCCAAGAATAACACCTATATATTGTTCTTCTGTCGGCTCTTCTGGTCCTCTTTCGGGGGAATAAGCCCTACTAATAACCCCCTTTTGTTGTTTTGAAAACTCATACCCATTTTCATACAATATCCTTGAATTTGTCTCCTCCACAATATGATCTTTGGGTAATTCATACCCATCAATAATTCGCTTAATCTCATTGTATGGTGACGGAAGTAGTAATTGATCAAGCCGTTCTATTAAATCTGTAGTTAATTGGCCGTTTTGTTGCTCATCCGAACTTTCAATGATTTTAAGAGATATGTCATGTATTTCATCTAATGTATCCTTCACAAATTTATCTTTGGCTTGCCCTTTGAAATAGATGGAGTTGTCACTAATAATATAAGCCATATGTTCTTCATAACTTTGACTAGAATAAAAGTTCAAGGACTCATTCACATTAGTCAACATTTTTATTGTATCTTCTATCCAATCTTGCATCGAAACATATTCTAGGGACCCCTGGTGCTTAACATTTTTTTTAGGATCTCCCGTTCGATCATCTGTATCCATAATTTCTTCTGTACCGTCCTCCATTACAAATTTTACTTCCACATTCTCTTCTTCACTGATCGCATACCAAAACCGTTTATTCACCTTAATATCGATTATTTTTGCAGCAGCTTCCCCTGCAAACACAGAAGCAATATCATTTTCACCATTGTCATTAATTGTCCCAGAATAGATATACGGTTCTTGATTCATAGCCGACCATTTTAGCGGAGAATCCCAACTTGCACCTCTTGTTTGCTTCCATTCCCACTTTCCATTCAATTTTTCAAAATAAGCAATAAAAATTTTTTCGCCCTCATTACTACCCTCTGTAAATATAGTAATGCCGTCATTCTCTTTTACTACATTACGTTCGGTATGCATAAGAGAGTAGGAAATCCAATCTTCATCCGCGTGCATTTCCTCCATCTTTTTATAAAAATAGTCCTCGAGTGTTTGTTCCTTATGAATACCCGTCTTCTCTTCATTATGATCAAGTGGTTCAATAGAAGATAAAATTAACAGAGAAAAAATAATCAGTCCTGCGAAACTTCCAACATATGCCCAAAGTTTACCATGACCTTTTTTAATCGATGATTTATTTATTTTTTTCATAATTGCTGCTCGATCAGTTCGTGGAGGGATATTATCATACGAATCACGTAATTGCTTCATTTTAGAATCTAAATATTTCTCATCCATGAATATTCCCTCCCTTAGCGATTTCACCTTCTATTTTTGTTGCTAACAGTTTCTTCCCTCGCATTAACCTTACTTTTACAGTAGACAGCTTTTCATTTGTAATTTGTGAAATCGCTTCATATGTAAAATCATGAAAATAATAAAGTACAATCGGAATACGATACTTTTCATCTAGTTGCTGAATATAACCATGCAAAATTTGAGAATCTTCATTTTCCAATACTTGTTCTTCTACATTAATTGGAAGTGTATTTTTATTCTCCTGTCTTAACCTTGAAAACTTGTTCATCCAACTTATGTGCTTTCTACTGTGATCACGAGCAATATTTAATGTGATTTTATATAACCAAGAGGTAAAAGACCTTCCATCAAATTCATCTATGAAACGATATAATCTTATAAAAACTTCCTGAGAAACGTCGGGAATGTCATCATATGGAACACCAATTTGGTAGGCAAACCGTTCAATAGTAGTGCCGTAATGTTCGATCAGTTCTTCAAATGCGTTCGTATCTCCATCCCTACAAGCTCTAATTAGTTCATCCATTGAAGCCCTCCCCCTCTGATTGTGTAACGTAATGTGTATTGAAATTGTTACATATTTTTTTTAATTTTTGTCTCTGTTAGTGATCTATGTTGATATTTAAAAATGTGAACTTACACTCTATAATACCAATAACCGTTATCTACCATCATACATGACTAGGATAGAATGGTATGAAATGATTGTTAAGTAGCGATATAATAGTCATGATAGACAGATTCCGATAAACTCCGTATCTAAAATATCGAGTAAAATATGAAATTTATCGTTAAGATGTATTTGTAAAGGAGGGAAATGAATGCTACAAGAATTCAATCTTTTAATGGACTACATTGAAACACATTTGACGGAAGAAATCTCTGGAAAAGATATATCCAAAATTGTAGGAATATCTGATTATCACTTTAAAAGAATGTTTTCGTATATGGCAGGGATGTCATTGAAAGAGTATATTAAAAATAGGAGATTATCCGTTGCCAATGTTGAATTAATTAACGGAGCAAAAGTTACAGATATTGCCTATAAATATGGGTTTCAATCTATCGAAGGATTTTCAAGAGCCTTTCGTGAGTGGAGTGGTTTCTTACCATCCGAAGTTTCGAAAAACAAAATTCAAAAATCATTTCCTAAATTTACATTCTATATGGATATAAGAGGAGGAATATCAATGGAATTCAAAATTGAAAGGAAAGAGAAATTTAATATAGTAGGTGTATCGAAAAGAGTGCCAATTCAATTCGAAGGTGAAAATAACGCTATCATTGAGCTAGCCCAGACAATTACCGAACAACAAAGATATGAAATGCATCAATTAGCTGATTTATATCCTCATCAAGTCTTGAATGTATCTTATGATTTTGATGATGGTTTCTTGGAAGAAAAAGGCTATTTAACCCATATGATTGGTTTTGCAACTACAAAAGAAAATCCATTCGATGATTTAGAACAACTTTCTATTGAAGAAAGTTTATGGGCAATTTTCCCTAATCAAGGACCATTTCCAGCTACGCTTCAAGAAACTCACGCTAAAATTTATTCTGAATGGTTGCCTTCTTCTAGTTATGAAGTTAAAGATATACCTGGGATTTCTTTCACAAAGTACAATGATTCTTCAGAAAATGTATATAGCGAGATTTGGATGCCAGTAAAAGAAAAAAATAATTAGTGATAAAACAGAAGTGTTATTCGGTTAAATCTTCATTTATTAGAAAACTTGGCATTCGCCAAGCCCTTTATGACGTACTTTCCTGTCTGACAATACTAGACCAGTTAGAAAAAATCTAACTGGTCTTTTTGAAATTGGTAAAATCAACACGCATTGCTATTTTTAAAAATTTGATTTAACATGCTAACAAATTAGTAGTTTAATTTCATTTTAATTTGGTCCAAATGATGTTGATCATGCCTTAAAAAAATATTTGTAAAACTCTCCACTGATAACTGTCGCTTTCCTTTTCCAATGGTAAATCTAATATTCTCATTAATGGTTTCTAGTTCATGAATCAACTCTTTTCTAGTAGCTACAAAATAATCGATGATAGATTCCACGGACTCCCCTTCAAGTGCAGAAATTGCTTCAGCATTAAATTGATCATGATCTGGATAAGAGGGTAATTTAGCCCCTTCTGACATTTGTGGCACCATGTTTTCTAAATTAAACTTATCCCAATAATACATATGACCAATGATCTCTCGTATCGACCACTTTCCCTCAGCAATAGGTTCTAGTATGTGTGATTCTTGAATGTCTTTCACCTTTACTATGTCATCCATTGTTTGGTTAAACTGACGTATTGTTTTATTCATCTAATCCCCTCCAATACTATTTTAAACAGGTAACAACCAAATCTCCAAATCTACGGATATCCGCTAGATAATCAAATTCTTTACTAGATTCTATTCGATTGTTCATTCGTACAGCAACAGCATTTAATTTTGGAATGACTGTACATGAACAACTAGATGCCCCTAGAATCTGATAGGACCCCTCTGGTAAATTCGAACCTAACTCGTCCCATTGATACGAAACCTCACTATCTTTGATCCACCAAAGAAATCCAAATTTAGGCAGATAGTTTGGGACTGTTATCGGGCTCTGTGAGGTTGTTGTTTTCGTAAATATTTTTTCTGGTAAAATTCGTTTACCGTTAAATGATCCCTTATTTAGGTGTAGATTTCCCCAGTAGGCTAGTTCTCTAGCACTTACATACAGATTTCTATCATCACCAGCATTGGAACCTACTCTTAATGCGGGATAACTTTTTGGAGAATGGATATCGCAGACTAATGTTTCTTTACCACTCGTCATCCATTCCGTTTTTGTCCAATCTAAAGGGGAAAATACTTTCTCTCTTAGTATTTCAGCTACTGTTTTACCAGTAGCTTGATACAGTATGCTGGCAAGTAAATCTGGTCTTTTTCCTTCAATGTCTGTTCCCAAAGCAAATGCACGTGTTACATGTTGTTCCTTTATTTTAAGACCTGTACAACGCGTTACCAAATGGCGAATTTTCGTTTCCCCTAGTACTTCTTTATCCAACTCTGGCAGATGATCCGTTAGCTTATCATCAATATCCAAATAACCTTCTTCCATTGCTATCGCTACAGCTAACCCAATATACGTTACTCGAACCGAATACACATTAAATTGAGAACTAGCATTTATTTTTCTTGCGCCTTGCTCAAAGTGATGTGTACCCGAATAATATTCATGAACTATTTTGTTGTTCTGCATGATAACTAATGCCGTTCCAGATGCATATTGTTCCTGTTTTATTTTTTCTGTATAGTCGGTTAAATCATCAAATGATACCATCCATTACACTTCCCCTATCATTCAACTATCTTTTTTTCGATAATCCGCATAATTCTTCCGTAAACTTGCCCAGTATCCTACTAAAAATAGTAGAAAATAAATTGGGAAAGAATAATATGATTCCCAATGAACTTTTTTATATAAACCAAGGAACTCAAAGACTATTTCCCCAACTGAAGAAGTTAGTACTGCAAAAATGAATCCTTTTACTACGGGAGAAGCTTTCGGTTTAATTTCGATCAAGCTCATAATTACAACTGGTATGAGAGTAACATCCCAGGGAACATAAGCAGGAACCCAAGGAAAAACCTGGTAATTATATAGCCAAAGCCCTAGCGAAGAACCTAAAAAGTCTAAAAAGCTCGCTATTAACATGACAATAAAGCCAGTATAGAGCATCCTATTTCTGCTTGCTTTGTTAGCAAATAATAGCCATAAAATCCACGGAACTATTGATAAACAAACCCCTACCCACCACAGGGGTGTCCATAGAACGTTTTCTAACCAAAGGTCCAATTGTTGCTTTTGCAAATCGAATAGTTTTTCAAATAAATCGAGGTTTCGATCAAAATAATCCTGTTGTTCCATAAAAACAAACTCCAAACGTATAAGAATTGTTATTATTGTTTCCGAAACAAGAAAATTCCAATCAACATTGGAATGATCATCAACAATCCAACAGTGACCGTCGGAAAAGCTAATTTAGGTGCAAAGATAGCTCCCATTTCACCTAAAAATCCTCCAATTATAAATGGTATGGCTGTTGTTGCTTTGTTTGCACCTTCCTTAGCATAATACCAAGCATCCCAAACCGCATAAGTATAAAAACCAGGATAGAACAGCATGAAGTCATAAACAGTTATATCCAACGCTTGTTGATGAAATCCATTGAAATCGAGATGAATAGCCTGATTTATTTTTCCAAATATATTATCGAAATGCTCCAAAAACACAAAGATTATCCCTTTGAAAAGTTGACCATTATAAATTTGGCCAAACCCAGGCATTAGTAAAGAAAAGAACGCAGCTATATTCCTCATATATAAATTCCTTTATTCGTAGTTTAGGAATAGTATCTTACAATATTTTACATACTATGCAATGATTATTTTTTAGGTCGTATGTTTCTCAACTGTTTTTCAAACATTACCATATCTAACGCTTGAATTCCATCTTCGTAAATTGGATTAGGGTAGTCATTAAAAAAGTCCTTTTTAATCCCAACCATTCTGAATCCTACTTTTTGGTAAAACGCTATATTTCCTATACTAGAATTAGCTGTACCTACAATCATTTTTTGTTGTCCTTCCCTTTTATAATGCTCTAGTGACCAAGCGACAATTCTTTTGCCTATTCCTAACCTGCGAAATGGAGGAGCTAATGCAATGTTCTTTAATTCAACTACTTCATTCGAATCGAATGTGAACAACACGACACCTGCTAGTTCATCTTTATAATAAACTGAAAACATATCACCAATTTGTATGTACTTGTTAATAACTTCCTCACTTTCATCTGCTAACAGCAAGTAATCTATATAATTTTTTCTATTTCCCTGTTCTACGTACTCTAATGTTACATGTGTCATATGTAGCTCCTTTTACTAGCCTAAAACTCTCAGTAATAACGATTTATCTTCTGTATATACATGCTTTACTCTCTGAAGTTCTGAATGAGACTTCCAATCTACTTCTACAATAATATTGTCAGGATCTTTAATCCCAGCACTGGTTCCTATCTTTTTTACTTCAAAGTAATATGTCTTTACGTTAATCCCTTTTATTTCCGTTTCTTTTACAAATAAGCTTTTGATAACTTCAACATCATAACCTGTTTCTTCTTTTACTTCTCGAACACAGCATTCTTCAGGGGTTTCTCCTTTTTCTATTCCACCTGAGGGAACAGCCCATACATCAGATCCAGCCCCTCTTACCATTAACAGTTTTTTGTCTTCACTCACACAAATAGCCGCAGATCCGTACCATTCTTTCATCACTTTTCCCTCCTCTTGTTACTTATAGTTGGTTAAGGTAGCGGATTCGCTTAATTGTATATCACTTATCTTATGTTACCATAGGTTTCTAAAGAGTTGAATAATTACAAAAACATTACGTTTGGTGTTTTGTTCGTGACAAACCTTTTTCATGGAAGTTTATTGACTTCCTAGTGAGTATTTTAGCTGTGACTATCTTTCTCATGGACATTTTCAGACTCCCACAAGTACATATCGTCCATGACAACCGTTACTTAAACTAATAAAAAAAGGAGCTTGGATTTCCAAACTCCTAAATCAGTATCACAGATAAATACTTTTCCGATCTAACTCTACACCCTTTTGCAATTCAAAGTTATCGGCTTACTTATTCCCCTTGCCACCTGAATCACGTGTTGCTTCTATTTCTTGCCATTCATTATTTACATCTTTATAACTTAGGACTGCATCACCAATTAGCAGATATCTTGAACATCTACATTTAGATGTAATGCCATTGCTTCATAAGCTATCTCTGGTAGAGTATGTTCAAATGTTGGTGGTTCTGTGTCATTGCTATACATAGACCCATCCGTCAATGTAATATCATAGATTTCTAGTCCAGGTTCAGAGTTAGAAAAAAACCGCCTGTTGGCGATTTCCAATTAAGATGTCTTTAGTTGGTTTAGAAAACGAATCGATTCATCGATATCAGTTGTTTTTAACTGTAATTCCTTCCCTTCATTCATTATAAATATAAATACAACTGGTGTTTGTTCCATTTCATATTCAGGTAATCGTTCCTTGGCATCCTCTACTTTCCTAAAATAATCAATTTCTATTATAGGATTACGAACACTAGCAAGATCTTCAAATTGATCGAATATCTTTTCTTTCCCCTCAACCACGACTACATAGAATCTTTCCTCCGTAGTTGGCGAGCAACTCACTAATAATATGATGAATAACAGGATGATTAATGGTTTCAAGAATTCCACCCACTTTGCCTATTGCTAAGTCGTTGAATTCGAATTACGTGGTAATAAATTACTAGCAAACTTTGTGTGGTCATATAGATAGGAATCGACCAATACATAGGATAGCCTTTATCGAAATGGAACAGCCCAATTTTAACCGCAATCCATTCCAGTAAAAAGGCGAATAAACTCCACACGAGAATAAAACCAATATGGAAAAATCCTTGTATATGTAACCGTTTGTATATATAAGCAAAAAAATAACTAAAGGGTCCATACATGACATAACTAAGGAAGTCCATAACTTGATAAGAAGAATCGTCATTTACATCATATAAATCCCAAGGTTCCACACTGATCGTATGATCAAAGAGCATTCCAGCAAATACCCCAAATACGAAAAATGCAATTCCCTCTGTTACCGAAAAAATTTTGGGCATTACCCATATCATAACTGACATCGTTAGTAGAGTAAGAATTATAAACCACTCGTTCCAATTAAACGTTGTATCATAAATTACTGTCATATTGTTGTCCTTCCCAATGTGACCTAATCGCCAATAGTGTTTTACAAATGCCTAAGCCAATCAATAAATAACTCATATTAATGAGTAACTCGTAAAACATATTCCACCTGACAAATTCAATTACCCCAAATAAAACGGAAAAAAAATCCAATAATTGTAAACATCCTATTATAATAATAGAAACAACTATTTTTTTATACCATGCTCTAAATTCAATAAAATAGTTAACAAATATTACAATTAGAATAGGAATAATAATTTCTCGATCGATTAACAAACTGATGAATAGTGATGAGTCATCAGCATTTTTGTATAGCTTTAACTCCATTACCATGATGGAAAAATAGTTCTTCGTAATAATTGCCATTACCATATATAAAATCGTATTTTGCAAAAAATTCAGCCGTTTTTTCATAAAAAAAACAAAAAATAAAACGATAATCATTAATACAACAGTGATAGGTACAGCCATTTTATACACCTCACAAACTGACCTTTTTCTACTTTAAGCGATGAATTTCCGATAATACATTGCTAAGAACGATAATAATACAGGATTTAATAGTGCAGAATACCAAATATTCCACCAGCCATAATTAAAATATCCCCATGGTTCTGGAAGTAGGGCAATTAATTCATACATCAACAAGGGGATTTCCCACAGTAAAATATATCGCAGCTGCACACGAAGCGACTCGGAGAACGGAAACCAATTTAAAAACAACATATTTACGGGTGGTATTAATAATATTAATGCAGGTAAGGATTCCCAATCTATATCCTTAGTAAAGTACCAATAACCTTGATATTTATTGTCGAGATATTGATCAAATCCCATTTGAAATGCAATCGTAAATGCCCATATATGAGCTATTTGCTTGTGTGATAATTTTTTATTTGTTTTGAATGCAACAATATTAAAAACTGTAATGGCAACTAAAAGTCCGATCATAATTAGAAAGATTCCTTTTTTTGTTTAGTATGTCTCTTATCTAGGTGAAATATGTTCAATTATGTACTTCTTGTAAAAATACGATTCCCCAGGATGGGAATCGTATTTAAGATGATTAACTATTATTTTCTTTGTTAGTTATGTAAATTTTCTTTAGTGTTGAGTTGATATTTACTAGGGCAAGTAAAATGAATCCTAGCATAACGAAGGTAATAATCTCCCCAGTGAATATGGAAACTACCCCTAGAACGATTGCATATAGAATATATAACCAATTACTCATTTTTACAACTCCTTTGGTGGATTAATTCGTTACTCTCTTAACTAAATTCTGCACTAATCCCCTCCATACGTGAACTTATTCCCTCTCTTTTATATCGCGTAGTAACTGAATAATCTCCTCATTTTGCTTCGTCATCTTCCGTAGCATCGCCTCCATAGAAAGAAGCGTGAAAAATAGAATGACGCCCCCAATCACAAATAACATCTAACTCCCCCTTTTAAATGTCGGTGCCTGTCACTTGTCGATTTTTATCATATATTGTTGATTTTATATTTTGGTTTGATGCTTTATTTCAAATTCTGGTCTAGTGATATATTCCGCGTAGTTCACAACTTTATCCTTTTCTACATAGGCTTGATACCGAGCTCGAATAGCTTTTGATCGATTACTTTTTTAATATGAATGGACGTATTCAATAATTTCGTCATCTAATAATTGATTTTGTCCCAATGTAGATTTATTAAAGGTTGAAAATGCGAAGTTAGAATTAAATCAATATGGGTCGCTAGACTGTAATAATTATGGCCAAACTTCTAATGAATCTATTTATCTAACAGGCGACGCTCAAATCCCGTTATCTTATACTGCCGTACAAGCAATTGCGCGGTCTCGTATTGTCACCCTACACGCACTAGGACAGAAGGTAGACAGCGATGATATCAGTACGTTACCACTATCATTTAACGAAAATCCTCAAATAACAACTGTGGGTCACGTTAAAACTGATGGATATGATGTATTTTATAAGAAAATCCCCTACCAGACACGTAATATGAAAGCATTCATGACCAACAAAAGAGAAGGTTTTCTAAAACTTTTATGGGACAAACATGGAGTAATTATTGGCGTTTTATGTATAGGACATCAAGCAAAGGATATTATTGCAATTATTGCATTGATGATTAAATTAAAAGTTACAATTCATCAAGCTGTCTACTTTTGTCTTTGTGCATCCATCTGCATCCGAACTTCCTTTTATTGCCTTACAGAAGTATATAAAGTAATCAGTCTGTACTGCATTCCTCTTAATGATTTTTTTAAATAGTTTACGTGAGGCATAATACAAGTTACATACGGAATAATGAACAAAGAAAAACGCTCTCTCTACGAACGTTTCTCATTTAAATCTATTAACACTACCATTTAAACACTTCCAAAAGCTCTAAGAACCTTATATCGATTTACAGCGAGTATCCCCTGCCAATATCTCTCTGCAACAGGGAATTTCTCTGGATATGTTCCCCATTCCCAAGGAATATTCCAAATACCATCTTCTGTCATTTGCTCTACATAAAACTCTATATTTTCCTCAATTAAATCACGGTATTTTTCAAAAAGAGGATGTTCCTGGTCATCAATGAGGTCTAACGGTAAGGGTTTATATCCCGTAGCCCACTCAGATTCATCTTTTTCAATACAATCATCCGTAAGATTCATAACCTTATTCATCACTTCATTAAAGGAATTTGGCATAGTGGTATCAAATTTCACTTGATGATTAAGCATGATCTTGAGTAGCTGTTGAAAATTACTAACTTGATGAAAGTCCATTTCGGTACTCTCCATTACATGTTCAACTGCTTTTTCTGCAGCTCTCCAACCAATGGAAGCATACTCACTTCCTTCTGGTGACCAGTGCACAAGAAATCCAGCTAATTCTGCTCCAGGATTAAATAACCAATTCTGTTGAACTCCCTCTTGCCAATGCCACCATGGTGCATGTGGATAATCATTATTTTCTGGAAGTACAGCACTCCACATACCAGTTTTTTCATCTACTGAATTAGCTAAGTAAGTAAGCATTGATTGTACGACTTCTTCCTCTGGGTCAGCTCCAATTTCCATTAAAACTTGTCCAGCTGCCCATGTTGCCATTGGTGATGAAAGCGGCAACCAAAAATCGGGTTCAATACCATGCCCGAAACCACCATCATCATTTTGAAAGGCCGATAAATAATGAATAACTTGTTCCGAAGATGTGTTTTCAAAGTAGTATCCCCATCTTGCTGCCTCTAAAGGTCTAGCATTTCGTTTAATCCATAAACCTGTCCGATGAAATGTATCCACTGCTATTTTCATATGTTCCTCCTATAAAAAATTTTTTCACATCCGTCCACGTACTAGTTTAGTCACTAGTATACTAAGCAGTCCAACTAGCGTAGCTAAAGCTCCCATAAAAAACTCGTAGATGCCTTCCATACTGTGCGGACTATCTGCAAACTCTATGAGGAAATACAGTGTCACTAAAAAAGGAAGTAAAGAAAATATGTATCGTACTTTGGGAACGAGTTTACCTATGAGTAGATTAAGCAATACAATGCTAACTAACGGAATTACAACGTATAAAAGCCAAAAGATATAGATCTCCTCCTTATGAACAGTTAGAAGTTATGACCAAATTTATACGATGACCTGTAATTATATTACCATTTTTTCAAAAATTAAGATATTAATTCAAAAAAAATCCATTCATCATGACTGTTAAAGAATGCATTTTTTGCTTAGTTCAAACACGGTGCCTGTCACTTGTCGAAATTCGACAAGTGACAGGCACCTCTAAGACTATTCTTCATTCCAAAATATGGCTAGTGTTCCTTCTCCACCGTGGACGGCTAGGGATGAGCTTATTTCACCCATTATAATTTCTAAGTTGGGAATTTCATTTTTAATTCTCTCTTTTAATTCGTTTGCCTTTTCTAACACATTACCATGCATAATACCTACTTGTTTTACTTTATATTCTTCACAAGCTTGTTTAAACAGATTAATGATTTTAGTTGTAGCTTTTTTCTCTGAACGGATACGCTCAAGTAATCCGAGCTCTCCGTCTGATTTAATCGATAAAATAGGTTTAATTTTTAGAAAGTTCCCTAACAAAAACTGTGCTCCAGACATTCTTCCACCTTTATATAACTGCTCTAAGCTACCTAATAAAATTAAATTTTTGGATCGCTTAGCAGTATCACGAAGTATATTGGCCACCTCTTCTACCTGAACATCCTGGTTTACGAGCTTCAGCCCTTTTTGAATTAAAGTTGTAATTGCAAAGGATAATGAACAAGAATCGACCACTTCTACATCAAAATCAGCTTCATCTTTAGCAGCACTTGAACTTTCGATGGTACCACTTAATTTATTTGAAACATGAATGGCAATTGCAGAATTATAATCTTTTTTCAGCTGTTCGTATAACTCTTTGAATTTAGTAACATTAGGTTGCGAGGTTTTAGGTACTTCTTTTTCATTTCGGATAATGTCATATAATTGTTCGGAAGACAAATCCACTCCGTCCTCATACTCTTTCCCTTCAGATATCACCACAATTGGTACTACATAAACATCAGGATGGTTTCGCAACTCTTCTGATAAAAAAGCTGTACTATCCGTCACAAAAGCTATCTTCTTTGCCATATGATCCCTCTTTTCATTCAGTTCTTTTTACTAACTATAATTATACAGGGAAACAAACATTATACCAAGTATTAATATTAGGTTCTAAAAATGTGATAATTCGATCAATATACAATTTTTACAAATTAATTTATACTAATAAACAAAGAGGTGAATGCAATGGCAATTATAACCGTAGATTTTGATGGAACCTTATATCAAGGAAATTCTTTTAAAGTAATGTTTCAAGTAGGGAAAAAGCGTTTTTCTTTTAAACAATGGTATATCGTTTCTTTCGGACTACAGAAGGCCATATTAACGGGAATCTTCAAAGGGAAAAATGCTTTTCGACATCAATTTTTTAAAGCCTTCGCCAAAACATTTAAAGGAAAAACAACGTCTGAAATGGATGAGTTTTTCCAAGAGCTGGTTGATATTGGGAAGAAAGAGGTTCATCAAGACCTGGTTAAGCAAATCAAAACCCACCAAGAAAATGGAGATACTATTATTCTCCTATCTGGAGCTCTTCATCCTTTTCTAGTTACTTTCGCACATGAGCTACAGCTAGATGCACATGTTCTAAGTACTGAGTTAATGTTCGATCAATATGGGATATGTACTGGAGAAGTTGGACCAATAATTAATGGCAATGAAAAAGTCAAAAAAGTTCAAGCATGGTTGGAAAATGAAAATACACTACCTGATCGAGATGGGATCACAGTTTGGGCATATGCGGATAGCGAAAGTGATATTCCACTCTTAGAATATGTGGACAACCCCGTCGTTGTTAATCCAAACCAGGATATGAAAAAAATCGCTGATCAAAATCGGTGGCCAGTGTTTTCTACATAGTGAAGTGAAACTTCAATCAGTTGGGGTTTTCTTCTTCACTCACTGATTGTTAGCATCTTAATGGTATGACCTAAAGACCATTAAACGAATTGGGTATTTACGGAAAATTGATCCTCTACCTAATTTTTTTAGGTTGGTGGCTAACTGTCTATTATATGCGGGATAAAAACTAACAATATTTACATAACAAAGCACACCAAATCGTTCGACAAATTACGACAAGTGACAGGCACTTGTCGAACTGAATTGTCCCTAGGAAATATTCTCTAATTGAATTTGTCTCTAGATTTGGTATAATAAGGTGTTCTTAAAATTATTGAGGGGGAACTTTTTTTGGCAATTGAAGTAGGTAGTAAGGTTAAAGGTAAGGTAACAGGAATCACTAACTTTGGAGCTTTCGTGGAATTGCCTGGAGGCGAAACAGGACTTGTTCATATCAGTGAGGTAGCGGATAGCTATGTTAAGGATGTCAACGAGCACCTTAAAGTTGGAGACCAAACAGAAGTAAAGATTATCAGTGCGCAGGAAGGAAAAATTGCTTTATCTATCAAAAAGGCAATTGAGAAACCTGAAGGTCAAACTTCTTCTTACTCGAAGCGTCCATCTTATAAAGGCGATAAACGTTCAAAAGAATTTCGTTCCAAAGGAAAATTCCAATCGAAGGAAAGCTTTGAAGATAAGCTCTCAAAATTTCTAAAAAATAGCGAAGAGAACTTATCAACCATTAAACGTAATACAGAAGGAAAACGGGGCGGAAGAGGCGGAAGACGCGGTTAATAACCCCGATAAAATAAAGTGAATCTAACAATCAGTGGGGGATTCTTCATCTACCACTGATTGTTAGATAAACGAATCGTACAAATGCTGGACTAAGTAGAGAAGTAAATTCACTGAATTGGCTTCTCTTTTTTAATACCTACTCCCCAGTGCTATAAGTAAATGTTATTAAATAAAAAGGTAAATAACGAAGATTGATATATATAGTGTATCAATCACTACCAAGTACAATCCCAGATTCGATTTTTTCACCTTTTCTAGGCTATAATTAAACACGGTATCATACAAGCCTACTCCAAATAACATAAGTGAAATGATCATTACAATTGTATTGCCAGTAATAAACACTGCAAGTAAATAAATTAACCATCTGCGAAAAAAATTAAAAATCAATGCGATAAATAACCAAGAGCTTGCACTTGGATCTACCTGTAACTCTTGCTCAGAAGAAATTCCACTAAGCCCTTTTTTAATTTTCTTATATTCTATTAAGTAACTGATATTTATCCATAAAATAATAAAACAATAAATGATAATGTAGATATCTTCATTATTTCATATCATCTCTATCAAATAAGATCACCTCACGTTACTTTAACCACACTACTCGTTTACTGCTGAGATATCAAATCCATCTTTATATGTAGTTAAGGCAATTCTTTTACCGTCCTTTTCAAAAATCCCTTGAGATCCTAATCGTTCTACTTCTTTCCAGCCAAACAACTTTACGTGCTGAACATACACCCTATTTATTCCGTTAAAACGATATGAAAGACTATCATCCGAGTATTCCTCATCTACTTTAGCAATTATTGGAACAGGAAAATCATATATGGATGATTGTTTAAGCGTACCAAAAATTGCAAGTATAGCAAGAAAACCAAGCGTGATGATGGACAAGAGCAATTTTTTATTTTTCATTTCTTTTCCTTCTTCCAATTTATTCTCCACGCACAGTTGATTCTATAGCTTCGTTCCTTACTTCTAATAAATACGTATATACCTGTTCTCTACCACCGTTTTTCTCGTACCAGTCCTGAACACGCTTGACATGTGCTTTGTCACTTCGAATGTTGTTCTCGATTTCAATGTACTGTTCATAACTGTCATACTCCCATATAGCAAAAACTTCAACCGTATCGTCATTATTTTCCTTCATCCATCTACCGACTAAGCGAGAGCAATGCTTTAATTGATTAGGTAAATTCGTGTCGTTAAAATGATCATTAAAAATGTCTATAAACTCACTTTTTACAATATAATACTTCCTTCGATAAAACATACTAATCCCCCTTATTTGATATGGTCCATATGTCTCCTACTCTGTTTATATATATTCGACAAATAGAGTGTTAATCCTTCTTCAGATAATGTAGCCGATACTTCTTTTCATTACCCCCTATCGTTTTTACAAAATGACCTTTATAATATATAAGAATGTATTTTTCAAGGAAAAGGTGTATAAAGCATGAGTCTATTAACAGTTGAGAATTTAAGTCACGGATTTGGGGATCGAGCGATTTTTGATGATGTGTCTTTTCGATTATTACAAGGTGAGCATATTGGACTTATTGGTGCTAATGGCGAAGGTAAGTCTACATTTATGAACATTATTACAGGTAAATTGGAGCCTGATGCAGGAAACATTAGTTGGTCAAAACATGTAAGGGTTGGTTACCTTGATCAGCATGCGATCTTGAAACAAGGAATGTCCATTCGTGATGTACTGCGGACAGCCTTTCAATATTTATACGATATGGAAGAAGAAATGAATCTTCTTTTTGCAAAAATGGGTGAAGTTGGTCCAGACGAGTTAGAAAAATTACTCGAAGAAACTGGCCGCATGCAGGATTCACTGACAAATAACGATTTTTATACGATCGATGCAAAAGTAGAAGAAGTTGCAAATGGACTAGGATTAGATGATTTTGGGCTAGAACGTGATGTACATGACCTTAGTGGTGGGCAACGAACAAAAGTGCTTCTTGCCAAATTATTACTGGAGAAGCCAGATATTTTATTACTCGATGAGCCAACAAACTATTTGGACGTTGAGCATATTGAATGGCTGAGAAATTACCTCATCGAGTATGAGCATGCATTTATTCTTGTTTCGCACGATATTCCGTTTCTTAATAGTGTAGTAAACTTAATCTACCATATGGAAAATCAACAGCTTACAAGATATCCTGGAGATTACAACGAGTTTCAACGGGTTTATGAAATGAAAAAACAGCAAATAGCTGCAGCCTATAAAAAGCAGCAAAAAGAAATCGCTAATTTAAAAGATTTCGTTGCGCGTAATAAAGCGAATGCTGCAACAAGTAAAATGGCGATGTCCCGACAGAAAAAGCTTGATAAAATGGATATCATTGAGCTTGACGCTGAAAAACCAAAACCAGAGTTCCGCTTTAAGCAAGCTCGAACACCAGGTAAATACTTGTTTGAGACGACGGACCTTGTTATTGGTTATAATGAACCCCTATCGAAGCCACTTAACTTATCTATGGAACGTGGGCAGAAGATAGCTCTATATGGTGCTAACGGGATTGGTAAAACAACCTTGCTTCGCAGTATTTTAGGAGAGATTCCTGCTATATCTGGAACAGTTGATCTTGGAGAACATCTTCACATTGGATACTTTGAACAAGAAATAAAAGTATCCAACCAAAATACTTGTATCGAGGAAGTTTGGGATGATTTCCCTCATCTGACTCAATATGAGGTCCGGGCATCCTTAGCTAAATGTGGCCTAACAACAAAGCATATTGAAAGTAAAGTTCAAGTATTAAGTGGTGGAGAAAAAGCAAAGGTTCGCTTATGTAAATTAATCAATCAAGAGACAAATCTACTTGTACTCGATGAGCCAACAAACCACTTAGATCAAGATGCGAAAGAAGAACTTAAACGAGCACTAAAAGAATATAAAGGAAGCGTCCTCCTCATCTCGCACGAGCCAGACTTCTACGAAGACATCGTCACAGACAAATGGAACTGCGAAAACTGGACAACGAAAGCATATTAAAAGGTGCCTGTCACTTGTCGAAATTCGACAAGTGACAGGCTCCTTTGTTTTTCATTTTTTTGTTGTACATGCATATATATTAGTATGTGGTAAGGATGAGAGGGGGTTGATGATGAAAACATCAGTCTATTTACTTGGACTAGTTGCTATTTTTATTTTAGTTGGCTTTTTGGAAGCTCAAACGATTATGGATAATGAGAAAAAAACAAATCATTATAACTTTACGGATGAAACAGAGAGTGTAAATGCTTCTGGGGAACCTAACCTCCCTAGTTCTACACAATATGTGCTTGAAGAAAGTCGTGAAGAAGACGGAGAGATTGTGGAAGTTTATGGAGAATATGAAATTTACGAGGACGAAAATGGAGTTGTTGTGGAACGTGTACCAACCTCGAATTATGAATTTTTAAGATATAAAGAAGAAGAGTAATGCAACTTTCTATAATACGGGCCTTATTGGTAACTTGGTTTTTAGCGCTAAGCTTAGTGATATCCCTAGAATAAGAATACTTATGGTTCCCTATCTGTCTAGATAGCCACTTGGATAATCAAGTGGCTATTTTTATTTGAATTTATTGAATAATTTTGAATTTATGTTAAAATTTAATAGATAATCTGTATGTTAATCTTTAAAAAGGGGGTATAGCATGAAATTAGCAGAAGCATTAATACTACGTGCCGATTACCAAAAGCGAATCGAGCAATTGAAGCAGCGGCTACTGCAAAATGCTAAAATACAAGAAGGAGACTCTCCAAATGAGGATCCGAAAGAAGTAGAAAAAGAGCTTACTAGTTTATGGGGGCAGTTAAAACATCTTATAAAATGTATAAACCGTACGAATTTAGAAACCAAATTTGATGAAAATCAATCACTTGCAGACGCGTTAACAGAACGTGATTTGTTGGGACAAGAAAGAAACGTATACAGTGAATTACTGGAACAAGCTTCTGCACGCCACGACCGTTATTCTAGGTCGGAGATAAAATTTATAACCCCCATCAATATTAGAGAAACACAGCAATATGTTGATAAGTTGTCTCAAAAATATCGAGTACTAGACACAAGAATTCAAGAATTAAATTGGTTAACTAATTTAATTGAATAAAGTGAATCTTTAATCAGTTAAGGTTTCTTCATCCCCCACTGATTGTTAGCACCTTAATGGTATGACCTAAAGGTCTTTGAATGAATTGGACATTTACGGATAGTTGATCCCCCACTTAACCTCCTTGGTTTCGCCTCGTAGGTTTGAGTGGGAGGCTTACTACCCGTTATTTGCGAGATAAATCAATAAGTTGGTAACGAAATGATTAGGCGAGTACAAAACCCGCCAACGGGCAAAGTTGGAATATGGTAGGGATTTCGGGGTAATCCTTGAGGTTCGAGTCCTCATTTAACAAGTTATACCCATAACTGTTACATGGGTACACTTCAATCATACAATTTACAACCATGTACTGATTTTCATTTCGTGAGGGTGGGATCGGGGACTTTGATTTACATTTAACAAAACCTTCTTATGTTACATTCGTTTAACCTAAGCTTTGCAAAAAAGGCTAGGAAGAAGCCAAGGTGTCTAACTTTTTCGTATACTTAAGTTAATAATATCATACTGAAACTAGCAATATGACTCATCGTCTCAAGGATAAACTCCATAATAAGTAACGGACTATTGTTTATTCTTTTTAACTTTTTTTAGCAACGTATGCTGAACTGGTGGGCCATAACTTGGCCATGTTTGTTCCTGTAAAAAATATGTTTCTCCATCTATTTCAATCTCACTTTTTCCTAGATAAGTTGCTTCTTTCCCTCTCTTTGTTAATTCTTCCTGAACAGCCAGTCCATGTTCTTTTTGATTAGTGTATCGATCATCTAAATCTAATCGAATAGTTCCCCTTGGTCCTTTTACTACCCAATAGACGGCAAATATGATCACTAAACTTATAATTAACATTCCACCAGACATATAGCCACTCTCCTGTTCGCATATAAAGTAGAAAATCTTTAAGTTATATTACGGCTAAATCTTGTCATAAGATTCACGTTTTTTAAACACCCGCAAAAAATAGCTTAGTTCGATGACTAAGCCATACCGCAATTAGTATGGTTCTGATTTATTCTAACAAATGCTCCTTTAGTGTCTTTATATCATTAGTAGATAACCCAAGCACTTCCTTCATATATAAATCGATACCTCCATATCTAGCATCAAGTTCATCTAAAAAGGTATGAATATACTCTGCCCGTGCCTCAAACAAGGCGTCTAGAACTGCTTGTTCAACATTTGGCAGATCATTATAGCCAATCGCTTCAAAGTTTTCTGTAGCTTGGTCTAACGATTGATTCGTATACAAATAATCATCCAAGATTATTTTCCGAGGAACTCCAAGCATGTTGAGAATAAGTGCAGCAACAGCACCTGTTCTATCCTTTCCAGCCATACAGTGGAAAAGCATTGGAGTGTGTGGTTCGTTTAACAAAATCTCAAACACATTCTGAAATGCACGCTTATACGAAACCATGTCTTTGTTCAAATTTAATAACAGCTCTCCTGGCTTCGTTTTCCGTAGTACATCTGCGAAGGTTGATTGTCCTTCCACCTGTCCCAATATCCTATCATCCGATAGAATTGGAGTATGATGCCATGTAGCTCCATTTAAAATAGGATCTGGAAACTTTTCAACTTCATCTTTACTACGCAAATCACAAATTCTACTAATCCCAAGTCTACTCACTGTTTCTTGGTCTATATCTGTTAATCTACTTAAATTTCCAGAGCGATAAAGCATCCCCCATTTCACCGTGCGACCTTCCTGAGTCGGGTAACCGCCTAAATCTCGAAAATTAAAACTGCCTTCTAATTTAATATCACGCAATATATCTTTCATTTGTCAACCTCATTTCGTAAAATCAAATAGCAGAAAATCCCGATGGAGGGAACCTTTCCTCCCCTATAAATACAAAACCATATATTTCACATCTACATAATTATTATCAATTTTTAATGCTTTTTTCTCCGTTCCATATTCCTCAAATCCTGCTTGAGCATATAATTGCACAGCTGATTTATTTTCAGAAGCAACCGTTAAATGAAGTTGTTCAATATTATCTAGAATTCTTGCTTTTTCAATGGCTGCCTGTAACAATTTCATTCCTACTCCAAGCCTACGTTTTGTAGGGATAACATACATGGACACGATGTTTGCTCTATGCCTCAGCTTTTGTCTATTTTCCTTAACTAGTGCCACTGTGCCTATTAGTTGTTCTTCATCAAATGCACCAAAGGTAAACGACTCCTGTGATTGCAAGCGACTTTCATGTAATTCTAATGGTTGAACTTTTACCTCTTCATAGCTAGAAGAATATGCTTCTGGATTATTCCGTAGTGATTCCAATCTTATTTTGACAAGACTTTCCGAATCACTAACCTTTAATTGCTTTATTTCCATCGTCCTTCCCCCTTGACGAAAATCTAATAAAACTAAACTGTTGCACGAACCAAATACCGTGCATAGGTGATAGGTAATCCTTCGTTAGTTGTATGCCGACCAAAAATTTTCTCTATCTCAGCAAAATTTTCCTGTTTTACCGTCTCCAATATATCGGGAGACTGCCCAAAACAACATAAACGTAGTACATCGATTGGCTCATGCAGGTACTCTATACTATTTATTTCTTCTATATCAAAAGTTAAAAAATCACTTCCGTCGAGCCTTTGCTTTAGTGCATCTAATATTTGGGTACTTTGGGATGGTGAAAAAAGGTTCGGAAATAGAAAAGGTAATTCCTTCCCAGATTTATCACCTGGATGAAGCCCAAGGATTTCTCCACCGCTTCTTACTACTTTTTTAAGCGTTAAATAGGAAGATGTAGGTCCCTTTCGAACATAGGCACAGTCGAATTCATTTTCTTGAAACGGCAATCCTTGTTTCGTATTCCAAACAACGAAAGAGACATTGGATTTGGAATTCTCATTGCCATTTTTTATAAAATTGTCTGTTACATCTAAACCAACAATCTCTTTTGCATGATCACTGCATTGAATCGTAAATTCTCCATGTCCGCAGCCTACGTCTAACACTTTTTTATGTTGGATTGTCTTAGTAACCTCGTCATCAAACACGGTTTCACCATTTGGGATTGTTACTGTTGAATCCCAGGGGTACGTATATGTATCTTGTATTCTGCTTAACTGTTGGTACCATTCTAATGAATGAGGAACCAACCAGCCTGAAAGCGAAGACGGATCTATCAATCCCATGTAATCTCTCCTTTTAGACTCATCTTTTTCATCACCTTAAAGTGTCAGCATAGCTCCTCTTTCATCAAAGGTAGAATCTGGATTGTAGGCTACTTCCCAAATATTATTTTCTGGATCGGCAAATGATGCTACTCGTCCAATTTCAAAAGCAGTTTCTGGTTCACATAATACTTTTCCTTTAGCTTTTTTTACTTGTTTAATCGTCGTATCTACTTGCTCAGGTTTATCAACATTGATCGCAAATGTTACGCCCTTAAAAAGGTTTTCACTTGGCTTTATTATCTCTAGCCCTGTATCTTGGGCTAATTTTTCAACAGAATATAAGGATAGCATGACTCCTGCTGTATTAAATACGGCATAGTTTGTATATCCGTGGTCTGTTTCTTCCCAACCAAGATCTGTATAAAATTTACGAAGTAACATTAAATCATAGCACCCAATTGTAATCAAACTTACTCGTTGAGGAACCATATTATTCTCCCCCAGCTAATTCCCAATAATTTGATCTATTACGATTTGACTCTCATGTCCATCTTCAGCCGTAGCTAAACTAGGGTCTAGGCTGTCATGTACGACATACTCGTACACACTTTCCAAATATGGATAAAACGCATGAAAATAACCTTGAGCTCTTTCTGAGACGTAATCTGGTGCTACCGCCCGTTTAGGGACAGTAACTTCGTTCAGTTGTTCATTCACTTTTCCTAAGTTAACTTGTTTATCATTATCTAATGTTATAGTCCCTTCCGTTCCATAGACCTTTACACTTGAGCCAAACCCATGATTTACTCCCGTTACGAGTTGCAATGAAAATGTGGAGTTATGTTTCATTTTTCCATTGATAAAAAATGCATCATCAGCATCTCTTACCTCTCCTCCACCTTCTGGCACATGCGTATGTACAAACCCATTTACCGCTTCAATCTTATCGTCTATTAACCATCTCATCGTATCAATCATGTGGGAACCTAACGCTCCAAGCATTCCACCAGACTTTCCCTTCTGACCTAACCAGCCTCTCTTACTCTCTTGTAGCCGTTGGAATTGTGGATTGGACACGTGATATTCGAAATGCAGGATCTCTCCTATATGGTTGTTTTGAATTAATTCTTTTACCTTTTGACGAGCAGGTACGTATCTCCATTCAAAATCTAGTAATAGTTTTGCACTCTTTTCTTTTGATAGCTTTACCAGTTCCTCTGATTCTGTACGATTACATGTAAAAGGCTTTTCACAAATAATATTTTTCATCCCACTTTGTAGCGCATATTTCACCATTTCATAATGATAAATCGGCATAGAACTAACCAATAAAAGATCAAGTTCTTCGTTATCGATCATCTCATTCCAGTTTTTATAGTGTACAGGAGGATGGTCCCATTCCTCTATTTCCTTTGGTAACTGATGACGATTCACCGTACTTACTGCAGTGACAGTCATATTTGGATGTGTATGGATAATAGGTGCTTGTACGTTTAGACCAAAGCCCCCACCAATAATTCCTACTTTTAACATCGTGTAGCCCCCTTATTTAGTTACTTTTATTTCTTTACATTCTATCACTCTTCTAGCAACTCTTCTAAACTTTCTTTCTTCTTTTTACAAAAACTATTAGAAGTAAAATGAGGAAGAATGCCAATAGAACATAGATGACTTTAGAGTATACTTCCATATAGTCTATAATCTGTTCCCAATTCGCTCCTAAAGATGCCCCAAGATAAACTAATACAACGTTCCAAATTAATGTTCCCAATGTCGTAAATAGAAGAAATAGACCAATATTCATTTTGGACATCCCCGCTGGTATTGAAATTAAACTTCGTAATAATGGAACAAAACGGCAAAAGAAAATCGTCCAAGGTCCATATTTATCAAACCAGGCATCCGCTTTATGTATATCCTCTGTTGTAATTCGTAAAATATGTCCCCACTTACCAACGATCTTTTCCATCCTTTCCGCATCCAGCAGTAATCCAACCATATATAGGATGATTGCCCCAACAACTGATCCAGCTGTCGCAGAAGCAACAACTAAAGCGATGGTTGCGCTAGTTGTTGTTGTTAAAAATCCACCAAACGTTAAAATTACTTCAGAGGGGATTGGTGGAAAGACATTTTCAAATGCAATTAACAACATAATTCCCATATAGCCAAATTGATCCATAATCTCATATAGCCAATTATCCATTGTATACTCCTCGGATTTTAAATTATATTTCTGTTATTAAATCGCTTAGGGTAAATTCTAACATATTTATACTACCATAAATGAAAATATTTAAATTTTTAGATATTAGTATTAGAAAACTTGGCTTAAGTCAAGCCTTAGTTGGACTGGAAGCTTTCTTAATCAGCGAACAAAAGCACATGCACAAAAATAAATTTAAATTTCATGCTGAAATAAATAGAGATAAAAATGGGGTACAAATCATTGTTCGATTTGTACCCCATTTTCGTTTAGGGTTATTGCTATAACATTTTTTATTAATCTTATGTATTTTAGACTTTTTTCAGCCTTACATCTGTTCTTCTTTCGTAGGACCCATTACTCCAGGAACTGTTAGTCCAGCTTGGCGAAGTAGAACGGTCATTTGCCCACGGTGGTGGGTCTGATGGTCGATCATCATACGAAGTAACGCCCCGCGAGGTGTTTGTCGCCCAAAACTATCCACCGTCTCAACCATATGCTCATCCGACAATGATTGTGCTACTTGTTTTTTTACATCCTCTGCAATTTGATTGTATGCTTCAACGATCTGATTTGCTTTCGTTGGCACATCATCTTTGCCACCAGCTGGAGTAACATTTAGGCCAACCTGACCACCAAAAAATGCTGGACTTGTAGCAAGATGCCAGCCTAGCCAACCTAGAGTACTATGTCCCTCTACAATAGATTGATCTAATTTATCATCTGTAAGAGCTTCTAACACTCTTTTCGTTCCTTGTGCAGCAATTTCCCAATCAGCTAAAAAATCTTCTTTTGTACGATACAATGCGATCTACTCCTTTTCCAATGATTATTTCTCTTAATTATAATTGTACACATTTCAAATTATGGTAACAAATAAAACAACACACAGAAAAAGTGAGCAGTAGTTCCAGCGATAACAAATAAATGCCACACCATATGATGATATTTAAAGCCTCTCCAAACGTAAAAAACTGCACCAATTGTGTAGCATAAACCACCTATTACAAAAAGAACAACTCCATTAAAGTTTAAATTATCGATAATTTGCTTCCAGCCAATAACAACCATCCATCCCATAACGACATATAGAATGGTTGACGTAAACAAGTATTTTTTTACAAAGTACGATTTAAATACGGTGCCAGCGATCGCAAGTCCCCATACAATCCCAAACATTGTCCAACCAAGCGCACCTTGAATTACAATAAACGTAAACGGTGTATACGTTCCTGCAATAAAAAAGTAAATGGATGAATGATCAAATATCTCAAATAAATCTTTCACTTTTCCAGGTGGCATGGCATGAACCAGTGTCGAGGACATGTAAAGAATAAACATCGTTGCACCGAAAATGGTAAAACTAACCACATGCCAAGCAGTACCATGGATAGAGGAAAAAACAATTAAAATGACCAATCCAGCCAAGCTAAGCACCGCACCAATCCCATGCGTAATCGCATTCGCTATCTCCTCACCCTTAGAAAAAATATGCGTATCCGCCAAATAAACCACCCCTCTCATTAAATCATTATAACAAAAAAATGTCGGTGCCTGTCACTTGTCGATTTTCGACAAGTGACAGGCACCTTGAATTTTCTTCCATAGTCAGTTTGCAGTTTCTGCTGCAAGACGAGGATATGATATTACAGTTATTGAGCTCGTTCCTTCTTGCGTTGAACATACAAAGAAGCTTGCTGAAAAATATCTCTACATCTATTGTTACAGAATATAGATTTAGAGATTGAACACTGCGAACCAGGTGGAGCAATGGATTATGAAAAATGGCAATATCATCAACAGGTTCCATTAGCTAAAGCAATGTCCTATATGGTAAAAATACGAAAATCTGTTGAAATATCCTAACATTACATTTAACGGAATGAGGATTCACGAACTAATGTGAGCGGATCCTCATTCCGCTAATTCCATTCATTTAGAGTACTTTCTAAACACTTCCTCAACTCAACCATTACACTAGTAATACACTAAATCCTATCAACTAAATACTTCCCCTTTTTTCGCTTCTTGTTTAATAAAATCTGCTACCCAGTAAGCTAACGCCCCAACGGTTTCACCAGGATTATAAGCACCTATAGTTGGAAATGATGAACTTCCGACAACAAAGAGATTATCCACCTCATGGGTTTGACAGTATCGATTAACGACTGAATTACTAGGATCTTCCCCCATCCTAGTCGTTCCTCCAGCGTGACTATTTAGTACCCATGGATCTCCCAATTCTCCACCCCAAATTTTCAGTGCACCAGCTTTTTCATAGATCTCATATGCCCGTTGCCGTAGAAAAGCAAGCTGTCTGGATGTTTGTGGATGCCAGTCAAAAGTGACTCTAGGTACCGGTAGCCCATAGCTATCCTTTACCTTTGGATCCAAGTCAATATGTTTTTCATCCTGTGGAGGTTCTGTTAAGTAAATTCGAGAATTGTAATGATGTGTGTACGCTCTGGCTATAAAGTCCTTATATTCCTGCCCCCAGTTCGGTATTCCCTCAGGAGTAGGAGCATCTGTAAACTCAATTGGTTGACCTGCCAAGCCTTGTTGATCTGCTCCAGTAATATTTCCGCCCATGACAAAATCCTCCCCATATTCTTCTGGAGAAAAATTATCATCAGCAAATCGATTAACCGCCCATCTTGGGGTTGGACCAATAAAAGAGTTCATTGGTTCGTCAAACAACCCAATCAATTGTGTAATGTCCCGCATATGAAAATACCGTCCTACTTGACCTCGGTTGTTTGCAATTCCATTAGGGAATTGATCCGATTTCGACAAAAGCATTAAATGAGTTGATTCAAGGTAATTAGCAGCAATAATAACAATCCTACCTGTCACATGATGGATCCGCTTATTTTTATCAACGTATTTTACTCCTTCAGCACGACCATACTGATCAACCGTCACTTCAATTGCACGGCTATGAAAACGAATTTCAAGATTTGGGTTCTGCCTTGCCTTACGAATTTCCGTAAGACCTACATCACCCTTGGCTTCAATTGTACAACCATAACTTTGACAAAAACCACAATAACCGCAAGCTTTGCGACCATCATAATTAACCGAGTTAATCGCTCCTGGTACAGGAAACGGGTCGTAACCCATTTCTTTTACAGCTTCAACAAAATGACGAGTAGCATAGGTTGGTGTAGTTGGGGGCATTGGATAAGGTTTTTGACGTGGTGGATGGAATGGATCTTTCGTATGGTCGCCACTGATTCCTACTCTTTCTTCAAATTTTTGATAAAAAGGTTCTAAATCATCATAAGAAATGGGCCAGTCAATGATTGCTCCATTTTCTACTTGCCCAAAAACTGTTTGGGCTTTAAACGTAGCTGGTTGGAACCTCCAGGATTGTGCTCCCCAGTGAAGATGATCTCCTCCAGGTCCCCAGCCATTCCAGCCAGTAATCACTCTTTCTGTAGATGAACGATCATCTGGCCTCCATGTAAAGCGCGGTTCATCTTGTGGCCCCCACAACACTTTATTTCGAATTGGAAACTTTAATTCATCCATGGCGTATTCGTCAGAACTGATATCTGGTCCCCGTTCTAATGAAATCACATGAATCCCAGCATCTGTAAGTTCTCTTGCCAGGATACCACCTGCACAACCACACCCCACAATAACAACATCCGCATCATATTTTGTCATTGTTTCCCCTGACCTTCCCTCTTAGACTTACAATGTCCTCTGTAACCCAACCGCGAGTCGTGTGTTCGAGTGGGTGAAACCTAGTACCTGGATAGTCAATCAACTTCCATCCAATCATGTTTTGATTCCCACCATACTTTGGATCTGCAAACATTCCTTGCATCGTATGTTCCCTTAATAATTCAAAGAATTCGGTACCCTCAACACGTTGAAGAATATTCCCTCTATTTTCTGAAGATAGAAGGAGAAAAGACTTTCCATATTCTGATCTCGCTAACCTATCTAATTGATCGATTCCATCTTTATATGTTTCCATATCTTGTTCATGGACTGTACGTACAGAGAATAAAATGTATTTAGTAACTCCAGCTTGTTTTGCACCAGGAAAAATGGTATCGACCGCCTCCTGGAGAATTCTAACAAAATTCGCCTTAACTTTAGCTCTCGAAGCAGCTGTTATTCGTTTTTGATTCCTTTCTTCCCATTCTTTTTGTGTGTAACAAATTTGTGCCCTACCATCTAGAGGACGAGCCCGTATATATGCTTCTTTCATTTTTTTTGGGGACATTCCCCCACCTCCAAAACAACATAGTCTCTAACTATCTTATTTTCAGAGGCTTATCCTTATAACATATAATCGATCATTTAATTTAGAAAACTTGTCATTGCCAAGTCTTTAAGATAAATGCCTTTTTAGTTGCACTTATGCAGGATAAGAAAGTTTCCTATTTGCCAGTAAAAAAAAGGATCTTACGGAAGATCCTAAATTTCTGATACATTCATCTTTTTTGGTTAAAAAGATATATAACTCATCAAAATTATGAAAAAGAATAATGTCTCTAGATTTATGATAAAAGGGTTAGGTTTAAACTTTGAAAACAAATTGACCCTTTTTACCAAACTTGTATCAAGCAACATAGATAAATAATAAAAGAGTAATAGAGAGTACAAAGTCATGAGGCTTGCCATTATCATTTCACCATTATTCCAGAAAGCTATTGCTAAAAAAATCGTCCAAATTGATTTAAACACATTCGTAAATCCTTCAAACGGATTAGATAATGTTGCCATCATATAATTTCCATGTTTTTCTGAGATTGAACCATCTTCATTATGCTTTACGGTGTAGGTAATGTGACCTGTTTGCAGTGCCATTGTTATCACGATCATTATTAAATAAACTAATCCAAATATAGTTCCTACTTGCAGAATTTCTGAATCTACTAATCGGTATAAAACTAATGGTAAAGGCAACCACATTGCATACATAATAGCCATTAATATGTGCATAAAAGCGTACTCATTATGTTTAGCCATCTTTTGAAATGTAAAAACGATGATGATATATATTAAAACTCCTATCCAGCCCATGATCATTGTAGAAATTAACATCATATCCCCCTTACAATATTAGATTATTACGAAAAATACTCGTTTGAGAAACCATTAACATAATAGACGTTATCCAACATTCAACTTTTATTTTCTCTCCATCTTTTCCAAAATCAAATAGTCTTTAGTTTTTTCTATTGCTACACCTTTTTCTCTTGAAAACTTTTCCAACTGATCAAAAATCCCCTTAGGTGTAAACTTAGCAACACGAATACTTAATCCTTTATGTAATTTTATACTAACTCCTTTTGTAGCCCATCCATACCGTTTGAAAATCATCCGTTCAATCTCGTTTGGAATTACAATTTTATAGTGAACAGGGATCGAAAAACAGAATATCTTATAAACTATTTGATCATCGTTTATAGTTAACGTATAGCGAATAAATGCTAGTAGTAGAATTAGTATGGAAAGTATTACATAGTAAGGAAATCCGTCTGTTTGGTAACCCCCTATTAATAGTCCTAACAACAAAAACAGCATTAGTTCTCGTGGACCTCTTGCAGAATAGTTCATTCCATTCCTCCTTTTTCATTTTTTCTTGTTTCTTGCACCGTTAGTTGGTGCAAAAGCATTTCTTCTGCCAAATAGTTGCAACTTCGATACTCTCTATTTAGTAAAAATATCCTGATGAATATTTCCCAGGAAATTTTCAAATTAATATATACTTATGATCCTACTATATAAATGGAAGTTCAATGTATTTACATTTTACCATACTTTAAATTCCATTAACTGGTTTTAATCATTGAATTATCCATTAAAATATAAGCGTTTAGAAGGTATTAAGCAAAGTCCACATAATACTAATGAAAAAAGCATCATTACTAGAACGCCAAGAACAACTACAAGTTGAATGGAATAAAACTGTGCCGAAAGACCCATAACTGAAGTGAATATAATAATTAACATTGCTTCTATTAATTGATATACACTCCTAATTCTCCCCATTAAATGAACCGGAATATTATTTTGAAAAAATGTGAGAAATCCTGTATTAGCAAATGCAATAAAAAATGCTAGCGTAAAGAAGCCAATACTCGCAGCCAAGAACGTATTCGAGAAAGCATATATAAAGTATCCGATGGAGACAAGTACAGGTCCCACACCAATTAAAAAAGAGGTTTTAACTATGTTTACGATTAACGTGTTAAAGAGCGCACCAATTATTACGCCAGCACCAGCTATTGATACCAAGAATCCATACTCACTATTTGTTAGTATTAATACATCCTTGGCAAAAGCTGCCTCTAGCGAATCTACCGCTGTAGCCATAACGACCAGTACGCAGCTAAATAGGAAATATATGACTATAATGAATTGATAAGATTTACTAAACGCAATTACAGCTTGTAAGTCTTGTTTTAACATCACTACTGATAATCTTGTATTCGAATTTTCATTTGCGTTTTTAAAACTTGGTATGAAAAAGGTTACAAGTCCTGATAGTAATAATGCTAAGGCATTTATAAAAATTGCTGCTGTTGGTGTTCCAATCAAAAACAATACTCCAGCTACTGCAGGTCCGACTAAAAATGCTCCAGATGTTATTAAACTATGGAGTGCATTGAATGTTTTCCGATTTTCTTGTGGGATTAATTTTGTTATGTATGTCAATGATGCTGGCGCAAACATTGAACTGGCCATATTTATTATAAATACGATCATATAAATAAACACAATAGATGACATGAAAGGTAAGATTGCAATAAACAAAGCTCGAAAGATGTCTAGAAAAATCATGACATTCCGTTGATTTAAACGATCAATCATACTTCCCGCCCAAAAATTAGTACAAATCGTAGCTAGTGGCTTTAAAATATAAAGTCCAGAAACCGCCAGTGGAGATCCCGTCATTTCATAGACAATTAGATTAAGCGCAACAAAATAAACCCATTCACCAATTGTAGAGATCCCAACTCCAGTTAATAAAATCATCGGATACTTCCAACGTACTAATTTAATCATCAAAAAATCCCGCCCTCCAAGACAATTTGCCTTGGGGACGAGATTCCTATATCGTGGTACCACCCCAGTTTGTTAATATGTCACCATATTAACCTCATCAGGTACATATTTATACCCTAGCTCTATAACGGGAGCACCCGTTACACCATCCCCATCTAAGTTCCGATGTAATGTTCAGAGCCTTGCTTCAACCAAATAGTCATACTCCTTTACAGCAACTGGAGCTCTCTGTAATGACATCCTAAGTCTACTCTTCTCTTCAACGCACTTACAATTTTAAATATCTTACCATCACTTATATTTAATGTAAATACATTAATCGAATAATTCTTACTCGAAGCTAGTAAGACTAAGTACAAATAAACCTACACTTAATGTCAGTGCCTGTCACTTGTCGAAATTCGACAAGTGACAGGCACCGACTTCAGTTTAACTACTGGTTGTGGAATACCACTCCATAAAACTACTTTTTTTAATTACATTCAATATACAAGGTTCTCCGACTTGTTCTTCTAACTTTTCAAGTTCGTTTGGGAATTCCTCTTCTACCCCGATTGTGACATACGGTAGTCTTTCTTGAGATTTTTGCGATCGGATATTTTTTATTTTCGCTCCAGCAAATACATATTCCATTTGTAATTTCATAAATGCAGTGTGCAATATGTAGCGTTTTGCTAATTCATTATATCCTTTTCCCCAGTAAGATTGACCGATCCAAGTCCCAATATGACAGGTTTTATAGTTGTGATCGATATCCTTTAAGGTAATGACACCTATGAGTTTATTTTCTTCATTTAAAATCACTCGTGAAAACTGCTTTTCTTGTTTTTCCTCTTCCAGTATAAAGGTAATAAAATCCTTCGTTCCTTCAATTGAAGTCTGTTCATTTGTTAAGCCTAAAGCTTCTTTAACTGAAGTTTCCGATGATAAGGCGGACATGCACTCTGCATATTTAACATTATGAGGAACTAATGTTACGTTAATCATACTTTTTCCCTCCACTAATAAACTCATGAAGACTTCTAACCATATTTTCCATAGCACGTAAGGATGCAATTGTATCATTCGGTTCAACATCTAAGAAATGATTTGCATTAGGTATTGTTTCTATTACAAAATTCGTTTTCGATTCTAAGGCTTGTACTTTGTTAGGAATAAAATGGGGATCCTTTTCTCCGACGATAATTAGGGATGGATTACTTGATTCCATTAAGGATTCAAAAACTATATCAAACTTGAGTAATGGTGTTAATAATACTAACTTAGAATCGCTATATAACTGATTTTTAATAAGGCAATTAATAATAGGAAGCGTCCCAAGTGATTTTCCGAAAATTATGGTATGACTATATTTCCTACTTTTTAAAACTTCCGTTATGATTGGGTATGCATCTTCAAGCATAACATTAGATATGTCTTTTACGGAAAGCTTTAAAATATCTTTTGTATAGGAGGAATGGACATGTACAATGTCATATCCCTTATCAAGCATTTCCATTGTAGAATAGTAGAATAATGGTTTATCAAACTTATAACCAAATCCAGAAAACATGAAACATACAGTATCACTGTCGTTTACAAGATGTGTATAACGTAATTCTTTTCCTTTACTAACTACAGCTTTTTCATTCATCTTCAAGATCCATTCCCCCCATTAATCTCTTTCCTCAAGAGTACCATTATCCTTTCTTACAAACGTAGATCATTTGTTTACTTTGGTTTGAGATAGGGGTACCATGCCAATCCTCATAAATTTCTACTATGTTAAAACCATGCTGATTCAACAAGCGTTCCATTTCCTTGGGATATACATATCGCAACTGAATGTTTGTTACTTTTTCGTTTGTTGTTTCCTCATCTCCTCCTCTGGATCTTCTAATCGTGGTGTATTTTTGGATTTGATTGAGAGAATCGTAGTTACTAAGTGTATATACATCAATTATTTGTTTCGTTTTTGGGTCCTCATAGCTTCTCCAAAATTCTTCATCTTCAGTTTGTAATAACTCATCTTTACTAGGGAATCTCGTATTTAAAATAAATACTCCTTTCTCGTCTAAATGCCTATGTATTGATTTCAACAAACTATCCTGGGCTTCATTTGTAAGAAAATGTTGAAACGAATTACCAACTGTAAAAATTAAATTACTTTTAAGATCCAAATTAAGATCCGTACAATCTTGTTTCTGCCATTCTATAGATAAGTTTAGATTCTTAGACTTCCTCTTTGCTTCATCCAACATGCCAGAATGAGCATCTATTCCAACCATTCGATGACCTTTTTTAGCCAAAGGAATGGTTACTCTCCCTGTGCCACAAGCTATATCAATGATTGGACCTTTTGTATGTTCAAGCCATTTCGATAAAAAATTAATATCCTCTGTATACATATCATTTTCCAGATCATACAACACCGGATCATCATACTCCTCAAAATTATCCATATCGTCTCTCCCCTCTTTAATTGTCGGTGCCTGTCACTTGTCGAAATTCGACAAGTGACAGGCACCGACAAACCACCATTCACACTACAGCTTTTATCTGTTGAAAATGGTGTTCATCGTGTTGTACTAATCCAGAAAAATAATCAAATAGGGTTAAGGTAGTGGTTCCAATAATTAATTCTTCTAACCATAATTCATCAGCGACTTGTTGGATCTCTTCTATTAACTGTTTCCTCATCCTAACAAAATACTCAATCGTTTCTTCTTTACTCCGTTTTTGGCTTTCTATAGCTGCTCGATTGTTTACCTCATGAACCTGTGGGCCTTTTGGCAAATCAGTTTGTTTGAAAAAGAATCGAATACGCTTATTCAACACAAATTCATCCCAAGGAATGAGATGTCCGATTACTTCAGCAACCGTCCATTTCCCTTTACCAATCTGTCTCCTCCATTGTTCTTCTGTTACGTTTCCTAGGCTTTTAACCCACCTTAATGATTCTTCATAATGATTAATTATTTTCTGTTTATTATTATTCATTTTTCCACCTCAATTCCCTAACACTATTAAATCACTCTTAATCCCTGTAAATGGGATCTCCATCACCCTTACTTCCAAACTTGATCCAATTTATCTGAATAAAAGTCTATTGCTTTTTTATACATTAATATCCCTTGATCTTCTGTTGTTTCCGTAAGACATTTAAGTAATAAATCCATCGATGCACTATGTTCATTTAAGTTGTATAAGGTCATCGCAAAAAACACCTGAATTGCTCGGTTATTCGGGAAACGTTCCATTCCATGGAGTAGAGTCTGTTTAGAATTTTCATAAAGTCCTAACGTTCGGTAAGTACTACCTAATCCCAATAACGCACCTTCCAAATCCTTTTCAGACAACCCTAATTTAATTGCTTTTTCATAATAAGGAACTGCATTTGCTTCTTCCCCTAAAACATCAAAACTCCATGCACACTGATAATTTAAATATGCGTCGCTAGGAGTAACCTCTAGTAACTCCAACAACATTTTATTCGATTTTTTAAGCTTCCCTTCATTACGTAATGTAATTGCTTGCTCCATACTCATTCTATTTTGCTCCCTTACTTTCATTTCTAAAATATTCTTTTTTCAAACTATTAAAAAATATGTACTCATCTTAACATACTACATAGTACAACATGCATGTTTTCCTTGATGATTAGCAACCTAATAATAGGAGGTGACTACATGTCAGATAATCGTGAAAATCGTGATCATAGAATCCAGGATCCTCACTTTGACGGGATTAGAGAAGGAATTATCAATGATTCAGAAGGAAAGCGAATGGGTGTGCGAGCAGATACCAAAAAAGACCCCAAAAACCCATACAACGTCGACCTAAAAGAAGACCCAGAAATGAAAAAGCTAGAATAAAATATGTCGGTGCCTGTCACTTGTCGAATTTCGACAAGTGACAGGCACCACTGGATTTTAGTTCAATGTGACATTGCCTGAGTGGTCGACTTTAATTCGGTTGCTGTTACTTTTCAATTCATTTGGAAGTACTTTATAGTAAGCGCGTTCTGGCTCTTTAAAGATTCCTTTTTCTGTTAAAAATTCATATACATATGTTTCCTGCATTGTGCCATCATACTCGTGCTTTAGGATATGATAAACTAACTCATCAAAAGTTTGAATTGGGCTATTTTCTTTCACCAATAATATCTGATCATAACGATAATCACTGACGATCTTAGTGATTTGACGGTAACCATGATCGATCAGGATTGTTTTTATCAAATATGGGTTCCATCTAAAGCCGATATCAGGTATCCTGCTATTCATTGTTTCATCAATTTTATGAAGTGCAATATATGCAGCATCACCTTGTAATTCGTCTACTAATTGATATACCTGCTGTACCACCTCAGATGGAATAGCAAACTTTTCACGCGGATATAATGTATCCATATCTATTTCTACATAAGTACCTTGCTCTAAAAGCTTATATACAATTTGACTTGCCATAACACTTTTATAGCCATAATTTAAGGCAAAATCTTTTATCTCTTTTCGAGTAGTTTCTCGGTCAAAATGATAGGTAATAACTTCTTCAAAATTACTAAATGGGCAGTTTTCTACATATAAAAAATTCATATGCCCCTTCAATGTTGGAAAAATGGCTTTTAATAATGATGACATTTTCCAGTAATCATCAATTCCTTTTTCCTCCATTAATAAAGATAGCGTTTGATCTAACATGACTTCACGATAGACAAGAGCAGCTGTTGTAAAACCATTGTCCATCGTTTTCTCAACAAGAGAAATTAGATTGGTCTTTGTTATATCAGAAAGACCTAGGTAATCTAATGTAATTACTTTGTTTTTCCCCCACGATAACAATTGCTTGGAACTGGAAATCCCTAAATCAACTTTAAAAGGTGGCCAATTTAATGTTTCCTCTATTTGTTTTTTATCACAATAACCACCAAATTTATTGACAACGTCCATTAAGCTTTCTTCAATGGTTTGCTTAGCTTGGTCATTTTTAAATATATTTAAGGTATTTCCTTTACCGATTATAAATTCTTCATCCAAGTAATAGTGAATAAGTGAGTATAGATGAAGTTTATGGAAGATATTTAAATTTTTCAGTTCACGTTCAAATGTATGATAGATCTCCTCCACATTGACTACATTAGTTTCTGTAAAGCGATTTAACAAGTATTCTTTAACCTTTGCTATGATGGATTGATCAAATTCTTCATAGTTAAATCGCTGAAAAGTAGATCGATTCACTAAAATTAATTTGCTAGAATCTCTTAATCTGGCATCCACAGCTCGTAAGCTCGAGTTTAATTCATAATCTAGATGCTTTTTAGCTAACTCTTTGAGGTATTCATAGCCCTCTTCATCGAGCTTAAGTTGGTCTGGGATAAAATGTTCAAATAAAATCTCTAGTGCACGGATCACATTTAGCTTTTTCCTCGAATAAAACTTACCATAACGTGAAAAACCATATTCTTCTAATAATTTTTGAATGGTTCCGAGTGTCGGACTCATTACCCCAAAACTTTCTAGCAAGTCACGAATAGTAGATTCGAATTTTTTTAAAAGAAATATATTCGGCAAATCCTCTATACCGCTGTCTAATACATCGATATGGATATTTTGGTCTAAGTTAAAGAAGAAAATGTCTAGCTTTTCGTAATATGCAAATCCCTTTTTTTGTTCCTTTAAAATTTCAACTATATATCGGTTATCGACCCCAATTAGTTGTATTAGGTCTTCATACGTTATATAGGATTTTGAAGTAGAGAATAGCTGAACTACTTCATAAAAGCTAAACTTTTTCAGCTCAGACTTTAGTTTAAGTTCTGCCTTTTTCGCAATTTGTCGCACTCGTTCTCTCGTAATTCCAAAATGTTCCCCGGTTTCTTGTAGTGTTAGTCGATCTTCAAATCTGTATTTTAGAATTAATCGTTCATTATCCTTTAATAAGGTAAATATCTCATTTATTATTTGGTCTGGCCGTTTAACTTTTTTCAGTTTATGATAAAGCTTCAATACATGCTGCTGATCCAGTGTATGGTCTATGTCACTGATCTTTCTTCCTTCTAAATCCTCGATCGTAACCGAACTATCTGTGTTCCCGCTTATATGAAAGATCGTCAATAATTCTCTGACAGGGATATGCTTTATGTATTCATATACATTCGTACCTTTTAGTTCCAATTCCTGTGACTTCATAGCGGATCCAGAGAAATTATTTAAAACAGCTATAATGTCTGTAACCTTTTGTTCTCCAACACCACGAATGGTTGCAAACTCCCTTATGTGCTTAGGCTGAATGTCTTTTACCTTCGTTAGCCGAATACTTTCGCAAAAGCTACGAAATTTTATATATTTACTATCAGAGAATAACTCCGTAATATACATGTCCGATTCGAATCGGACTTCATCCTTCATAAATGCATTTAGGGTAATGGAATAATTAATTTCTCTTAATCGTTCCAATACATCTTGAACTCTTCTCGTACCAACCTGAGGAAATTTAGAAAAATCTTTCATCTCTTTTTCGGTTATCTCGTTTATATTTTTTATTCCATGTTTGAGGCAAAAACGTCTAAACGAATTAAATTTATTTAAGTGAAAAACTGTTTCTATAGCTAACGAGTTTTCTTCTAATTCCTTAAAGTTTGTATTTCCATGCTTCGATGTAGTGAATGTGGCTCTTACTAATTGATGAAATGTTTCCACAACATCAGAAACTTTTTTTATTCCTACTCCATGTGTTTTAGAAAATGATAAAATATCGTTTTGTTTAATTTCTCCGATGGTTGCTATGGAGTTATTATTACAATAATCAAGAAAACGATTGTATTTGTTTTTACGAAATACATCCTCTACCATTAATAGACTAATTTCTTTGATTGGTAGTTCATTTGTTTCCTGTTGTCTTGGCGATGGATATGTTTTCACTAGTTCTTCAACGTTAGTTGTTAGTATTTCCAACGTCCGCTCCATCACATCATCTATTGTCGTTTTTCCATTTCCAGACATATTGCCAAATTGGGAAATATGGTTCATGGATAAATCAATTACATTCTTAATGTCATGTTTCCTACAAAAATTCAAAAACGATGCAAATCTATTTTCAGCAAATACGATATCAATCGGCGTTAGAACGTGAAATCTTTGTACTTTTTCTAAATAAGTACCGCTTTTTGCAATCTCAGGGTGTCCCTTATGTTGTATTGGTGTGCTTGTAGCTTCAATGGTGGAAGCTATTTCAGTGTGTACATACGGAGACGGATTAGAACAAACAATAGTAAATCCTGCTTGTTGAAATTCCGCTTCGAGCATTTCTATGTCTATGGTCGCATGTAATAATTTGAACCCTTTTAACGGGATTTTATGAAAAAATAGGTCGGATGTAACGTGAAATTGTTGTATTAATTTATCTAAACCTAGACGACTAAAGTCAATTTGCTTATACCGATTCATGTTGTTTGTTACGGTGATGTATTGTTTTGTTACTGGTACATCATTAGGTAATAGATTATTTGGCTTTTCTGTATAAAACTTAAATCCACGTAGTGATAGCTCATCGATTAGTAGACGGAATCGTTTTCGATCTTGTCTGAATAAATTCCATACATAATCTAGTGAAACTCTTCTTTCTTCCGTTATACTGCTTTCTACTAGTTTCTTAATAAACTCACTGTGAATTTCACCAAAATCATCCACTATACCTGGAAGCTGAATATAATCTCTCATAGCATCCCCTCAAAACTAACAAAAATTTTTCTACTTTTCACAATAATTATATGATATCATTACCGACAGGTGCCTGTCACTTGTCGAAATTCGACAAGTGACAGGCACCTGTAAAATAATATATACTTTTACTAGAGTTTCTTTTATTTGTTAGGGGGGAGTTTGTATTGCATTTTTTTCTTCGGCTCGGATTAAATCTAATTAAGATGAAGAATTTAACATTGTTTCTAGCAACGACTATTTTCGTTATCCTGTGTACGTTTACAGTATATTTTCTTGAGCCTGATAACTTCGAAAGTCTATTAAATTCATTTTATTTTGTGATGACCACATTTACGACAGTTGGATATGGAGATTATTCTCCCATTACTTCAGCAGGCAAGCTATTTTCAATTGTTATGTATTTAATTGGAATCGGGCTATTAGGTATTGTGATAGGGAAAATTATCGATGCTTTTTCAATCTTTAGAAAGAAGAGAGAGGAAGGTAAGATGAATTATACAAAAGAGAACCATATTATTATTATAGGCTGGGGAAAGAAAACTGAATCTGCCATTAAAGAGCTACTAAATTCGAATCAAACAATTGAAATTGTTCTGATCGACTCATTATCAACTTCACCTATAGATGTTTCAAATAACCGTATACACTATATTCAAGGTACTACCACAGAAGAGGAAACGTTTGAAAAGGCAAATATCTCAAAATCTAAAGCAGTTATTATTTTTTCAGATGATAATATTAAAGATCCTTCATTACGAGACGCAAAAACATTAACAACTGCAATCATCGTGGAACGATTAGCACCTTCTGTTCATACTACCGTTGAAATATTAAATGAAGAGCATATTTCAAACTTTTCCCATGTCCAGGTGGATGAATTTATCCTATCTCAAGAAACCATTTCTAGCTTAGCTGTACGTTCTGCAATGTACCAGGGAGTGAGTAAGGTTTATTCACAGTTAATTAGCAGGCAGTATGGTGACGACCTATATAAAGTTTCGAATAATAATAAGTGGGAAACCTATCGAGATGCCTTTAATGATTTATTAACTCAAGGTGCAACTCTCATTGCTGATCGAGATCGTCTTGACATTAATAGAAGATTAGATGAAAAGATTCCAGACAACGCTGAGCTATACATTATTTGTGATAAAGAAACCTATTTAAAACTAGGTTAAGAATTCATACGGTGCCAGACACTTGTCGAAAATCGACAAGTGTCTATCACCGACAATATAAGGAGAGTGAAGACATTGGCTAAATCAAAAGCACAAAAGAAACGTCAAAAACTAATTCGAGAAGGAAGGTTAAATCCAGAAATCAATCGTAGTCCATACGTTGAGTTGGATTTACGAACAAGAAAGACAAAAAATAAAAAAGATATGATGTATCGAACCAAACACAAAAAGAATCGTTATCCACATTCATGGGAAAACGATTCTTTTTTGATTCCTAGGCTTGATCACAAATTCATGAAGATACCAATTACTACTACTCCAATAAGCACGACAAGAAACCAAAAAAATACGTTTTTATAAATCGGCCTCTTTTCTCCTTCCATTCCTACAACACCAACCTTCCCCTAGTACACATTGTGATGGTTAGAATTATTCGAGTGGTGCCTGTCACTTGTCGAATTTCGACAAGTGACAGGCACCTACACCTACACCCTTTTCATCGGATAGATCAGGGTTTTTTTTGAATCTGCGTAATGAACGATTGCGGGCTTATTCACTACATTAGTATCAAGAAAATCTGACATGGAATGGTTGTCAATGTGAACATTGGCATCTTGCACTTTCCACTGTTTATGATGAATAGCCCCTGCATATAATTTTCCGTTCGTAAAGGTCCACAAAAAATACCTTTCTAATAACCAATGAGATATACTTCCTTTCTCAAGCGTTTCCTTTTCTTCCGCTACTGAATATTGTATGTTCCATCCACTTTCCTCTTCTTTTCGTGAACTAGAAAACGTCACTTCACCTTCTTTCTCCACCATCGACATTTTAGCGTAAGAATATGGTAATGTAGCTAGCCTCGCCCCAATTACAGTGGGCAAATGATTCGTATCAATCTGAAAGAAATAGACACCACGAACACCATTTCTTTTCACATATGTACGCACATTTAATTGCAAACTAGACTTAAAATAAGGAGGCAAGGGAATTCTCCGAAATCGCATATCATTCACCTTAAAAGCCACCATGCTCATCCACGCCTCCCCATTATATGTATCAAGTTCAAGATCAGTAGGAAGATGTCGTTTAACTTTTTCTGTTGATAGCGGCCAATGCAAAAACAATAGCTTTTCCCATTTCTGCATAACCAACCAAGGCACTTTCGGTAATGAATACTCTCGATGAGCAGTACTTCTGATAATTTCCTCCATCATCTTTTTTCCTCCAACAAGTTATTTCAAAGCTTTATTTTATTCTAATTTGGACATTCTATTAAATAGGGTGATTTTTATGAAAGCAAATGATTTGGAAAGAAAAAAATTTGATAAAGCATTAGATGATATTCTCGATCTTTTTAACAATCTTGAAGATGACGTTCCAATCATTAATTTTAACGAGGAAGTAATCGAAAATATTGAGCTAGCCAAAAAGAAATATGGCGATGATACAATTGATGAGAAAATAAACGCTCTTGTACGTGAAATGCTTTCCTGGTTAGATTTAGAAGATGTTGAAACCAATGATAACACAGAGGACGAGGACGAAAAAGAAGCAAAAGAAGATGAGGATAAATAATATTGCATCAGAAATAAGGTTATGATAAAATAAGAACATATATTCTAGAACGTTTGTTCTTAATAAGTGGTGAGTAGTATGAATAGATGGTTAATCCAATCAAAGGAACAAAAGAAAAAAATCATGATTTTTTATATGGACCGCAATAATAATGTGACCCAGCGAATTATTCGCGTTGTCGAAATTAAAGATGAATCTATTGTAGCCTTTTGCTATTACCGAAAAAAAGTTCGTACATTTCGCAAAAGTCACATTCTATCTGCGGGCTCAGTAAGAAAAAGGGTTGGGGCATAACCAAATTTATCTTTTCTGGTTAAAAATCCCTTTCTGCATACGTAGTACACAACCATTTTGCTCAAAATTATGGATCATTCCTTTATTATGAATATCCGTACTTCCAACATAATAATGAGCATGAAAGTGATTTTTTAAATCTTCAAGGAGATCTTATGGGTATCAGTACCTAAACCTTTGCCTCTCATAGGAAGAGTTATTCCCAAATAAAACAACCTACCTTCATCCTCTGTTCCCATTTCAATATGAGGAATACTTATACCAACCATTGTCCTTTATAAAATAATAACAATGCGTGCACCATTTTTTCACCAAGCTCTACTTCTAATGAATTCATTACTTGATCCATGGACTGCTGCTCGTTTTTATTGGCAGTGCCATTCCTACAAAGCTTATATAAAGTGAATCGGACATTTACGGGCAGTTGATCCCCCGCTTAACCTCCTTGGTTTCACTTCGTAAGTTTGAAGTGGCGGTTTTACAGCCCGTTATATGCGGGATAAATCAGCAAATTGTTGGTCACTTATTCTACCTTCATCCAATAAATAACTACGTATATCCATTTTTATTTCAGGTAAATGATCAAGCAACGATGGATATTCAACAATAGTTTATATCTTGTGAAAAGCTCTTTCGTACATCCAATCCTCATACTCCTCCCCCATTAATACAGAAAGGAAACATACATTCTCTATCTTCCAGTATTGACTTAATTATTGAATCTGCCTCAGATAGTCTTCTTGATTACTATCATTTTTTTCTATCTGATCTACTAACCAATACTCTTTTTTACCTTTTATAATATTAAATAATTTCATTTTGTGTCACCTCATTGTTTCATGTTTATTCCACTAAACTTTGGTAACAATAACCACATATTCATTATGACATATAAGGAGAGAGAACATGTCACTTTCCGAAAATTTTCGCACGGAAAAAGATACGTTAGGAACAATAAAAGTTCCTAAAGATGCTTATTATGGTGCTCAAACACAACGAGCGATTGAAAACTTTCAAATTAGTAATAAACGATTTCCTCGTTCTATTATTCGTGCACAGGGATTAATAAAAGCTTCCGCTGCTGCAACAAATATGGATTTGGAAATATTGCCTCCAACGATTGGGAAGGCAATAATCCAGGCTGCTGAGGAGGTTGTCAACGGAAAATGGGATGATCAATTTGTATTAGATGTCTACCAAGCTGGAGCTGGAACTTCACAGAATATGAATGTAAATGAAGTAATTGCTAATCGGGCTACGGAGCTAATGGACCCACGTTCAGGTGTGGAGCGAATCCATCCAAATGATCACGTAAATAAGAATCAATCCACAAATGACACGTTTCATGCAGCAATGCAAATTGCCGCTATTGAAATGATCAATGAAAAACTCCTTCCGATTTTGCAGGATCTATATAAGGAATTGGATAGAAAGGCAACTGAATTTATGCCAATAGTTAAATCCGGTCGTACCCATCTACATGATGCAGTTCCAATGCGATTAGGACAAGAATTTTCTGGCTATGCAGAAACCATTCATTCTCTCATTAAACAGCTGCAGCATTCTGCAGATAAATTATATGAAGTTGGTTTAGGTGGAAATGCAATTGGAACAAAAGGAAATGTGCACCCAGATTATCATGCCAAAATAATAGAGGAAATTAACAGAAGAACCAATCTACCTTTCCGTCAACCGAAAGTAATTTTTGAATTCATGCAAAATACTGGTGCTCCGATTCGTGTCATGACCACACTAAAGGAGATCTCAGTCCACCTTATCAAAATCACTAGTGATTTAAGATTATTAGCTTCTGGGCCACGAACTGGTTTGGCTGAAATAACCTTACCATCTGTTCAACCTGGATCTACAATTATGCCTGGAAAAGTAAATCCAGCAATTCTAGAAATGACACATATGGTTTGCTGTCAGGTGATTGGGTATGAAACAGCAGTTGCAACAGCGGGAACAGCTAGTCAATTAGAAATAAATGTCATGATGCCACTAATTGCCTATACCCTACTAGAATCAATTGATATTATGTATCATGCTGTATCAACACTTATTTCCAAGTGTATAAGCGGAATTCAGGGTAACGAGAATATTTGTAAACAGTTTATGGAATCAAGCTTAGCCCTTGTTACTGCACTTAGTCCCATTATGGGCTATGATCGTGCATCACAAATTGGGAAAGAAGCAGATGAAAAAAACATAACAATCAAACAAACACTAGAACAAAAAGGCTTACTTACACCTGAAATAGAAAAAGCACTGGAACCAAAAGGCTTGATATAGAGGGGAAAACTATTTCTACATGGTCCTTAATAAATTTTATCAACCACTAATAAACAAAGCTTGAAAGGGTGATAGATATGAAAAAACCAGGACTACAGCTCGGATTACAAACTTCTGGCCTCTTTATTGGTTTTATGATATGGGTGTTAATTTCATCATTAATGTCCTATATACAAACCGATATTGCGTTAACATCAGGGCAAGCCTCCTTAGTAACTGCGATTCCAGTTATCCTGGGTTCGTTAGCCCGTATCCCGATAGGTTTCTATACGGATAGATTAGGTGCTAGAAACATGTTCCTAATCAGCTTTCTCATTCTTCTATTTCCTGTCTTTTATATTAGTATCGCAACTTCGTTTGTTGATTTAGTAATCGGTGGATTAATACTTGGTGTTGGTGGAGCCACTTTTTCAATTGGTGTTACTTCCTTACCTAAATATTATCCAAAAGAAAAACATGGCTTTATTAATGGCGTTTACGGAGTAGGAAATATCGGAACCGCTATCACTACATTCGGTGCACCAATGATTGCAGAAGTATTCGGATGGCAAAACGCTGTACGTTCATTCATCATATTGTTAATAATTATTGCTGCACTTGTGTTCATATTCGGAGACAGAAGAGAATCGACAACAAAAAATTCTTTAGTTGAGCAGGTTAAAGGGGTTTATCAAAATGCAACATTATGGTTTCTCTGTTTATTCTATTTTATAACCTTTGGGGCATTTGTTGCTTTTACGATGTTTTTACCAAGTTTTCTCGTTGAAAACTTTGAATTAACCCCAGTAGATGCAGGAATCCGTACAGCTATCTTTATAATCATTGCGACGTTACTTCGTCCTGTTGGTGGACTCTTAGCAGATAAATTTAATGCATTTATTATTTTAATGTTTGTTTTTATTGGTGTCGCGCTATCTGGAATACTATTGTCTTTTTCCCCAGACATTATCTGGTACACTGTTGGATCTCTTGCTGTTGCTATAACGGTTGGGATTGGTAATGGTACCGTCTTTAAGCTAGTACCACTATACTTTTCTAAACAAGCAGGGATTGTAAACGGAATCGTCTCAGCAATGGGAGGATTAGGAGGATTCTTCCCTCCTCTACTCCTAACGGCTGTTAGTAATATAACTGGTCAACATGCTATCGCCTTTATGCTACTATCTGAATTTGCGTTAGTAAGCTTTGTAATTGTCATATTCATGTACTATCAAGACCAAATGAATATTGAAAGACAAATCATTGAAGGAACAGCAGAAGGAATTATGATTACAGACAAAAATGGAGTTATTAAGAATGTTAACGCTGCCTTCACACGTATCACCGGTTATTCGAAGGAAGAAGCCGTTGGAAATACGCCTAGTCTACTTCAATCAGGTAAGCATGATGCTGGTTTTTATAAGAATATGTGGATGACAGTGGAAGAGCAAGGATTTTGGGAAGGAGAAATACACAATAAACGAAAAAATGGAGAAATATACTCTGAGCTACTTACAATTAGCCCAGTAAAAAATAATGTTGGTGTTACGAAGTATTATGTTGGTATTTTTAATGATACTTCTTCAGTAAATAGACCATAGTAAAGACATGAAAAGACCTGACGTACCAAGTTGTCAGGTCAATTTATTCTCCATTATAATCCCTGTCTTTTATAATTAGACCTGGATCGATATTGCTGAGGTGGTCTTGTTGGATATTTAATAGGGATACTAAATATGTGTACTAATTTGGTAAAGGGAATGGACGCAAACAAAGCAAATGCAGCTATCACGTGAATTTTAAAAATCATAGGAACATTTTCCATTAAATCATATCTAGGTTGAAACATAAACAAACTACGAAACCACGGACCAATAGTTAAACGATATTCATATTCTACAACTGTTGTATTATAAATAATGGTCATATAGGTTCCAGTCGCTGCCACAAAAAGCACAGCTAGCACAGCGAAAAAGTCTGAAAAAGTTGCTTTTATACGAACAGGATCAATCGTTATTTTTCGAATTAACAATATAACCACCCCTGCTACAACCATTAAACCGACAAGTCCTCCGCCATATATTGCTCCAAAATGATACGCATGATCAGAAATCCCAAGAGCATGATAAAATTCGATTGGAATAACCATCCCCATTACATGTCCAATAAATGCGAATATAATCCCCCAATGAAATAACGGGGAACCAAACCGAAGCCATTTTTTCTCCAAAAACTCTGTAGAAGGTGCTGCCCACGTTAGTTGCCTAAAGGCATAACGATAAAGAAGGCCTAAAATCATGATCGTTACTGTTATATACGGGAATATGACCCACCAGAAAATCCCGGTCATAAACACCCCTCCTCTTGAAATATAATTGGATACCTTACTGATACATAATCGGACAAGGTAATTCTTCTAAGTCTGCATCTTCCCGGTTGTTCTCCAATTCTTCTATTTCTTCTTTCGTCGGGTTTGGAAACACATGATCCATAAGTAAACTAAAAAGACCAGCGTATGGATTTGCCAAGTCAAGATTTTTTATAATCCGTTTGATACCAACCCCCATACGACTTATTAGTCTTTCTTTATCTTTGGAAGGAGGGGCAACAGATAAAAACTCTAGGAGCATCGGGATATAATCCCCTAGCTCCTTGTTTTCTATTTCAAAACCAGCCTGTTTAATAATATTTTGCAATCGAATCAAAGCAGCCCCTCTTCTTGAACTGTCACCTAGTTCATGTGCAGTTAAATATAATCCTGTCTTTGTTTTCAAATCAAATGTGTTTACATATAGTTCTTGAATTTCCTTTTGTGAGAGCAGCTTAAAAGAGAGAAAGGTTTTCTTCCATTCCGCCCTCACCTTTTCAGATTCTAATGATTCGTAAACAAGTGCATTTAATTCTTTTAGATCACTTTTAAAATGGTCTGAAGGATAACCTAATAAACGAGAAACACTTATTAATAAAATTCGTTTATCCCGATTCATAATTTTTTTCTCTCGCTTTCATATAACCAAATGTTGGGTGCAGACCTTCTTGTGGAGCTAAATCTTCTAGACTACACGTGCCTTGCTTGTAATGTAAGTCATCGTCCATTTCTCTTCTACCAGTTGGAATCACATAACGTTCATCATATTTGGCAATTCCTAATAAGCGAGCCATCTCTTCAATTTCCTCGGGGCTAGTATTCGCTTGTTTTACCAATTCACTTTGCTTAAATTCATCAACGCCACCAACAGTTTTTCCTCGCATGTATACCCGCATTGCAGACAATTTCAAGAGCACCTTACGTACGACCTCCTTATCGTCTGCAGCTAAAATAGAAGCTAAGTATTCTACTGGGATCCGCATTTGATCAACAGCAGGAATATAACCATCTGTGTTTAATTCATCCTCATTTGTAATATGATTCATAATTGGACTTAGTGGCGGTACATACCAAACCATTGGCATGGTGCGATACTCTGGATGCAATGGTAGTGCAATTTTCCATTTCATCGCCATCTTATACACAGGTGATTCCTTTGCCGCCTCTAACCAAGCGTCATTAATTCCAGCTTCTCTTGCCTCAGATTGTACCTTAGGGTCAAATGGATCTAAAAAGCAAGATAGCTGTGCTTCATATAAATCTTGCGGGTCTTCTACAGAAGCCGCTTCTTTCACTTTATCCGCATCATACAGTACAACCCCAATATAACGAATTCGACCGACACAGGTCTCCGAACAAATCGTTGGTAACCCAGCTTCTGTTCGTGGATAACAGAAATTACATTTTTCTGCCTTGTGAGTATTCCAATTGTAATAAACCTTGTGGTATGGGCAGCCATTTTGGCAAAAACGCCAACCACGACAGGCATCATGATCTACTAGGACGATTCCATCTTCATCACGCTTGTACAAGGCACCCGATGGACAAGAAGCTACACAGGATGGATTTAAACAGTGTTCACAAATCCTTGGTAAATACATCATGAAGGTTTTTTCATATTCCATCTTAATATGTTCTTGCATCTTTTCTACGTTTGGGTCGAGTGGAACAATTTCACTCCCACCCGCCAAATCATCATCCCAGTTGGAACCCCATTCTGGTTTATCCATGTATTTACCAGTAACTTGTGATTTCGGTCTTGCTACTGGAAGATGGTCGCTTTTTGGACTATGAATCAGATGATCGTAGTCATAAGTCCATGGTTCATAAAAGTCTTCCATTTCTGCCATGTTCGGATTATAAAATATATTTGCCAGCTTCGATATTGGCCCACCTGCTCTAAGTTTTAACTTTCCATTATTCAGTTCCCAACCACCTTTATAGCGGTCTGTGTCTTCCCAGCGTTTTGGATATCCTGGTCCTGGTCTGGTTTCAACATTATTGAACCACATATATTCCGTACCAGGACGGTTAGTCCAAGTGTTTTTGCATGTTACCGAGCAGGTATGACAGCCAATACATTTATCTAAATGCATGACCATGGCAACCTGTGCCTTAATTCTCAAGCCAATCAACCTCCTTCAGCTTTCTGATAACAGCCATCGTGTCTCGCTGATGACCGGTTGGGCCATAGTAGTTAAATCCATAACTTAATTGTGAATAACCACCAATCATATGCGTTGGTTTCAACGTAATACGTGTAACACTGTTATGCGTACCACCACGTTTTTTATTAATGGTTGTCCCTGGTACTCCCATCGTTCGGTCTTGTGCATGGTACATGTAAACCATCCCTTTAGGAATTCGGTAGGTTAACACAGCTCTAGCAGCAATAACCCCATTACGGTTATATACTTCAATAAAGTCATTATCCTTAATTCCAATGGACTTACCATCCTCTTCATTCATCCATACGACCTGCCAACCTCTAAATAATTGGACCATCGGCGTTGCTTCGGTGAACATCGTATGAATTCCCCATTTTTGGTGAGGGGTTAAATACCGTACTATTAACGATTGACCATCATCTTCTATACCTTTTTCATTTTTCATAAATGGCCCTTTTGTAAGTGGTGGCAAATACAATGGCAATGCTTCACCGAAGTCCAACATCATCTCATGATCCAGGTAAAAACTTTGTCTACCCGTTAATGTTCGCCATGGAATGTTGTATTCAGTGTTTACAGTAAATGGGGAATATCTTCTACCATCCTTCTCCATACCACTCCACATTGGTGTAGATATAGAAGTTCGTGGTTGAATCGTTAAAGACCGTAGAGTAAAATCCTCTTCCTCTCGATTTTCAGCAATTTCGGTTAGTTTTTGCCCTGTTTTTGCCTCCATCGATTTCCAACCTTCAACTGCCCGCTTTCCATTGGTTGCACCTGACATCAGCAAAATTGCGTCGATTGCCTTTTTATCAGTAAGTAAATCTGGATTTCCTTTCCCGATTCCATCTCGTTTAGATGTACCTAGACGATCTTTTAACTCTTCAAAAACCTTATCTCCAGGAAGTTTTACTCCTTTTCCTCCATACCCCTTCTTCATATTCGGTCCAATTGTCGTCATTTTTTGATAAACGTTTGGATAGTCACGAGTAACAATTTTTAGATTGGGCATCGTTTTTCCTGGTATTGCCTCTACTTCTCCTGTTCGCCAATCCTTGATCTTGCCATGAACTTGTGCAATTTCATCTGGCGAATCATGTCCAAGTGGTCGCATTAACAATTCTTCCTTGGCAGGTAGATGGTCTTCCGCCAGTTCTGAAAACACCTTGGCAATTTCTCTAAATGAATCCCAATCACTTTTTGCTTCCCAAGGTGGAGAAATCGCAGCATTAAATGGGTGGATAAATGGATGCATGTCCGTACTGCTAATATCAAATTTTTCATACCAGGTTGCAGTAGGAAGAACGATATCCGAAAACAGGCCTGAGCTAGTCATACGAAAATCGATACTAACAAATAAATCTGTTTTCCCTTCTGGTGGTACATCGGATACATTTACGGCCTCTGGTTGCCAGGAATGCTCGGTATCCGTCATGACCTGATTATCTCCACCAATTAAGTGTTTCGCAAAATATTCATGACCTTTTCCACTATCCCCTAACAAGTTTGAACGCCAGTTAAAGAACACTCTTGGGAAATTTCTTGGATCGTCGGGATTCTCAATCGACCACTCAATCTCACCAGCTTTAATTTTTTTCACAACATCCTCAATGATTTCCTTCTCATCTTTTGCACCTTGTTCCCTGCTTTCCTTCACTATATCAATGGAGTTTTGTGAGAACTGTGGAAATGATGGAAGCCATCCTAATCTTGCAGAAAGTGCATTTACATCTGCCGGATGCATGTGATTGTATTTCCCGTTCCATGCAGATTTCTTTTGATTACTTTCTGTTTCATAGCGAAACTGTTCCGTTGCAAAATAAAAAAATGAGGTACCATTTTGTAGTCTTGGGATGTTCCCCCAATCACTTACAAAAGAAACTAAATTCCAGCCCTCTACCGGACGCACTTTTTCTTGACCTACATAATGAGCCCAACCTCCTCCGTTCACTCCTTGTGAACCTGTAAGGAGAATAAGATTAAGTATCGAGCGATAAATTTGATCACTATGATACCAGTGATTGGTTCCACCACCCATAGCAATCATGGATTTTCCTTTGGTACGGGCAGCATTATCGGCAAATTCTTTTGCAATTTTAATTACATGATTTCGATTTACACCAGTTATGCTTTCCTGCCATGCTGGTGTATATGGCTTTTCATCGTTGTAATCTTTCGGATAATCACCAGGTAACTGACGATCTACCCCAACATGTGCCATCATTAAATCGTAAACTGTTGTAACTTTTAATTCGTTGCCAATATGATCTTTCAAATGCTTTACTGGTACTCCTCTAGTCACTGCTCCACCTTCTTCATCAGCAAAATACGGAAAAGTAACTTGAGTAATTTCATCAGATGCATCAATAAAGCTTAGCTTCGGATCAATTGGAGATCCATCATCTTTTTTCATTTCTAGATTCCACTTATTTCCGTTATCCCAGCGGAATCCCTGGCTACCATTTGGAATTTCGATTTGGTTAGCGTTTTCATCCCAGACAGCAGTTTTCCATTCTCCGAGCTTGTGAGAGTCATAAATATCTGAAGCTCGAAGGAATCGGTCGGTTCGATATTCATCCCCGTGTTCTCTTAAAATCACTAGAAATGGTAGGTCGGTAAAACGCTTTACATAGTCAATAAAATATGATGTTTGTTGTTTGACATAGAACTCCGTTAAGATAACGTGTGTCATTGCCATCGCTAATGCTCCGTCTGTTCCTGCACGGGCAGGCAACCAAACATCAGCAAATTTTTCATATTCGGCATAGTCAGGACTAACTCCAACTACTTTCGTTCCGTTGTATCTTGCCTCTACCATAAAATGGGCATCGGGGGTTCTCGTCTGTGGTAAATTGGTGCCCCAAATAATGAAATACTTGGTATTATACCAATCTGCACTTTCAGGAACATCCGTCTGATCTCCCCACACTTGTGGTGATGCTGGTGGAAGATCAGCATACCAATCGTAAAAGCTTAATAAAGTTCCTCCTAGCAAGGAAAGAAAACGTGCACCACCAGCATAGCTGATCATTGACATAGCTGGGATTGGACTAAAGCCAACAATTCGATCTGGTCCATACTTTTTGATCGTATAAATTAGTGAGCTAGCTATAATCTCACAAATTTCTCTCCAGTCTGCACGGACAAAGCCACCCCTACCACGTGCTTTTACGATTTTATTTCTTTTTTCGGGATCTTGTTGAATATTTTCCCAAGCTTGGATTGGATTATATCCTTGTTTTTTTTCTGCCTTCCAAAGTTCAAATAAGTCGCTACGTACATATGGATACTTCACTCTAGCTGGACTATATGTATACCACGAAAAGCTTGCTCCCCGTGGGCAACCACGAGGTTCATATTCTGGAAAATCATCTCCGGTTGATGGATAGTCCGTTTGTTGTGTTTCCGATGTAATAATTCCATCCTTCACATAGATTTTCCAGCTACAAGAACCAGTACAGTTTACACCATGAGTGGAACGAACAATTTTATCATGCTGCCATCTTTGACGATAGATTTCTTCAGAGTCTCTTGGTCTAGGGCTTTCCTCAGTCCATCCATCATTAATCTCTTTTCCTCGCTTTAAGTATTTAAACGATTCCAGTAATTTATTACTTCTCTTGGCCATACGGAGTTCTCCCTTCAAGTATGGGATCAATTGGATTAAATCTTTCTCCAACCAATTTAAAGCTAGCATTACCAGACTCTAGCTCCTCTAGAAAAATTCGTAATGTGGGAGCGTTTGCTGCAACTAATATTAGACGTTCGAGATTCTCCAAATCATTGATTTCATATATTTTCTCCACAATTCCTGGTGCAATATCGCCAAATCGCATTCGTAACACATGCAATAAATCTTCACGGTCCTGAACGTAGTCAGCTTCATGTTCATATTGAAACAAATCATTTTCCTCCTTATGTACAAACTATGGTGCCATCATTTTAAAGTAGTCGTCGATTAAAGCTTTTTTACATGCTTCTCCCGTCGATTCTACAAATTCCTTTACTTCCTTACTTAATTCTTTTACCTGTTCATGTAAAAAAAATTGTTCTTCTTTTTTGGAAAAATGCTTTCCAAAACGAACAATAACTTGAATTCCATCCTTTTTCTTTATCGCCCCTATTTGAACGTCATAAGAATGTATATGGTAGAGATGTTCCAATTCGGTCGTGATATATCGATATAACTTTGGCGAAACTATTACCAAAGACTGAACGCGATTTTCCGATTTTGAGACGCTCACCTTCTTCACCTCCATGGAAGATAGTTAATGATGTGGTAGAATTCTTTCTTCTTCTAAATTATGAAACATATCAACATGAACTAAGGCATGAAATTGTTGAAGTACTTCATCATTGATACCTTCATTCTCAAGTGTTTCTTTTATCTTCTTAACGAAATACCGCATCGTGTTATGATCACGAGTTAAGGCTATTACGTCATTCTCTAGCTCTGGGGATTCCTCAACTAAGTCTTTATAGAGTCCATTCTCTTCCGCTTCAGCATGTCTTAATGTACGGGTCTCCCAGTGTTCAACCGTTATGTAAGCTATTTCCAATGCTTTTTCCTTTTGCTCATCCTTTAGTAGTTGAGTTAGAATATCATTTAACTCTCTTGCCTCACTTAAAGCGGCCTCATGTATGGCAGCATGACTATCAACTTGCTTTAAACCAGGACCAGAAACCATTTAGATACACCTCCTTCAAAGATAAATACTTTATGGAAAAATTAGCTTTGTTATGGCATTTATGGCTAAAACCTTCGTTTCCTTATGCATCATAAAATGCTTATTTTTCTTATTCTTATCTGCCAAAAAATAAACATTAACCATTATGATGCACAACTACCAAATTTATACATAAAAATACCTGTCACTTGTCAAATTTCGACAAGTGACAGGCACTCCTCAGCTAAACTATGTTTCTCTTTTGATGAAATAACAATGTTATTCCAATTAGGATAATTATTGCACCGATCATGAGTAAATCATGAACGCTTGTTGCTGTATTTGGAAGTGGCTTACCCACTGGTTCATCATCAACATTATTATTATTATCTACAACGATACCGTTTTCTTGATCAGACTTATCTTCTACATTTGCAACAACGTCTTCTGTGTTTTCCCGACTAGAGTATTCTTCAAAAACTGCATACGTACTAAAGTGGTTTACTTCTACTGAAATTTCACCATCATTATATGTCCCCCCAACAAGCTCCCATGTATTGTTTTTTTCATTTAAATAGTAGACTGCAAGCTTATTTGGGTCCGTAACTAAATCATTATCTACTAAAAATACCATCCTTACCGGTGCGTCGAATTGAGTTATTGGGTCACTATCCTGGGAGATTGTGAAGTCGTAGACTGTTCCTACCGCACCTTCTACTCCTCTTACCCTATTAAACATGACATCAGTAGCCGTTAGACTGGGTAATATACTTGTTGGGATAAATAACTCAACATCTTTCCTATCAATATGAATCATACCATCGATGTTACCTAAAGCCTCAATCATTTCATGCTTAAAATGTGCAGTTATATTATCTTTATCTTTCCATTGCTCCAAGTTATAAGTTAAAGTCCCTTTTTCAATTAAATAGTGGTTTATTGCATCTATATTAAATTCATTATCTATTGTCTCTGGATCAACTATCAATCGTTTAAATTTAGTAAACGAATTATCTTCCTTACTTTTCGATGGCGTATTCACATTCCGTTCCAGACTTGATTTAAAATTACCTGAACTATCATAAACAGCAAATATCAATTTGTATGTAGTGGAAGGCTCCAAATCTTCTATTACTACCCTTCCTTCATCTAATTCTGTAAGGCATGGTGTATCTTTATCTTCTAGAGAACAGCTTTCTACTTTGGAATCAACACCAACGTACATATATGCAATTCCTTCTGGTATATCTTTATTATAGACGGACCAATCTATTGTAAGTGAATCAGGCTCTGATTTGAGATCTATATTTAAACGATTTAAAAATTCGATGTTTTCTCCATTCCAGAAATCTCCATAATCCGAATAAAACTCCGTATAACCTCTCAAAGCCTCTTGATCTTCAAAACTTAATTGCTCAAATTTTACTAGTTCTTTTTCTGCATATTCGATTGCTGGAATTTGTGTACTATTGAATTCTTTTTCATATTCAGATGAAATTTCAATTGAATTAACTTCCATAGCTGATTTATGTACGGATTTCAATAAGAGTTCACTTTTTTTGTTGTCTAGTCCAAACTTCATACTGTGAGCAAGCATGAATTGTTTTGCCATTAACAAATGATCATTACTATCTACTAACGCTTCTAACACTTCCGGCAAAAGCTCTACACTATTGATTACCTCTTTCTCATTTTCATCTAGAAATATTTGTACTAAGTTCCCATTTTCAATCTTTTCATCTACTAAAACTAATTTGTCATACGTGTTCTTTTCTTCTGCTTGAAGATAATTATAATTAGACGTTATAAAAGCTAATACTATCCCCACAAGCAAAATTGAACGAAATAATCTATTCATTCTCCAACCTCCAATTTTTGTTAAAATGCTCACATATAATTATTCGGCAAATTATTCAATAATTTAAATATTTTTTAAACGCGCCTGTCACTTGTCAAATTTCGACAAGTGACAGGCACTCCTCATTTTTTGTCGAGTAATATTTTTGCAATCTATGTCATACTTCTTCCTTTAGCTTCCACTGGATCTAAAATTTGTTAATTTTTTTGAGAAGGATAATATTTCCACCTATTTTTGTAGGTCTTGTCGTTTCTAGGGTTGGTAGATTCATAATGTAATAGGAATATTTTGGATACTGGAAAACTATGTTACATCTAGTAATCTCTTAGTTAAGCAAGAAAACAACTAGGAGGTTTTTTCATGAATAAACTAAAAAAACTTTTACTAACTATAACATTAACTATTAGTGTAATTACATTACCAGTAGCAGCTGGTGCTGCTCCATATACCGTACAAAAAGGTGATTCATTCTGGTCTATTGCTAACGAAAATGGTGTATCCGTATTGAATCTATTAAACACAAACAATCGGACTGGAAGTCTTTTATATGCAGGTGAAACTATTAATATTCCTGACGCTTCTGTTTCTCAAGAAGATAAAGAATTAATGGCTAAGCTAATTCATGCTGAAGCAAAAGGGGAGCCATATGCAGGTAAAGTAGCAGTCGGAACGGTTATATTAAACCGTGTAGATCATGAAGATTTTCCAAATACAATTAAGAGTGTCATTTATGAACGGTCAAATGGATACTATGCATTTTCACCAGTTCAAGATGGTGCAATCAATGGTGGATATACTGATGGGGACATGAAAGCAGTTAATGAAGCAATTGCATTCCGTGGCCAAGGAAATGGATCATTATTCTTCTATAACCCAAAAACAGCACAAAGTAACTGGATTGAATCAAGAGACCATACAATCACAATTGGAAACCACGTATTCGCAAAATAACATTTTTTAACAGGTGCCTGTCACTTGTCGAAATTCGACAAGTGACAGGCACCTCTTTTTTAATAAAAGCTATAGTTATTTCGTTCTTTTTTTGCTCGGTATAAGGCGACGTCTGCGTGATGGATTAGTCGTCTTGGTGTTGTTCCGTCATCTGGATAGAGTGAGATTCCAAAACTAGATGTAACTTGAATTTTCTTACCACTAATTTCGTATGGTTTTTGAACAATTTCGTGTAGACGACTTGCAATATCAATAACATCTTTTTTGTCCGTAATATTTTTCAGTAGAATTAAAAATTCATCTCCTCCAACTCGACAAAGAAGATCTTTACCTCGAACAGTACGTTCGAGCCTATTTGCAAATTCCTTTAATAACTGATCCCCTACATCATGACCTAACTTATCATTTATTTCTTTAAAATTGTCCATGTCTAAATAAAACACTGCTAATATCTGATTATTTCGATTAGCTTCCATGATGGAGTCTTTAAACTGATCATTAAATGCCCTTCTATTCAGTAGTCCGGTTAATGGGTCGTGATATGCCAGATAGGAAAGGTGTTTTTCATGTTCTATTCGCTCTGAAATATCTCTAATAATGGTTTGTATCACCTTATCTCCACCATTTTCAACCAAAGCTGCGGTCAATTCCGTATGAATAGCTTTGCCATCATGCCGTATAAATCTTATCGTAATCGTATCAGATTCACTGTCTTCAACCATTTGCTCTTCAATATCAGATAAAAATTGTTCCGCTTTTCCCTGATCCTCCTTATGGATAAAATCAGTAATGAAATGGTTAACGATATAATCTTTATGAGATTGTTGAAGTAATTCCTCACCGGTTTGATTTACATATAAAATTTTTCTCCTTTTGAGGATCATAATCGCCTCCGGTGAAAGGTCTACAATTTTCCGGTAACGCTTTTCACTTTCTTCAAGCTGTCTTTCCATTTTCTTTCTCTCTGTAATATCTTTGTACATACCAACTGCAAGAATATCTCCTTCATTAATTGGCCGATAGGAAGCAAGAATATCAAGTACCTTTCCAGTCTTAGTAAACCTTTGAACCTCTATTTCTAATATCTCTTTTTCAGATCGAAGTCTTTCTAAAAAAACCTGTTGATTCGTCATATCATGAGGTGGAAAAATAAAAGGCGAAGCTATATTTCTTAATTCTTCCGCACTATATCTAAACATGTTTAAAAAACTTGGATTTGCGGTGAGAATTCTTCCCTTCTGACTTAATAAAAAAATTCCATCCGACGTATTATCCCAAACCAATTGTAATTCATTTTTAATACGTTCTAGTTCCTTCTCCATTTCTCTTTTTACTGTAATATCAGATGCTATTCCAAAGATCCCTTCCAAACTTTCATCAACAATAATCGGGATATTTCTAATATGAAGAAGAAGCTGTCGACCACTTTTATGATACGTACGGATTTCATAATCCCTAGTCTGTCCATTTAGTACATTTGCAAAATTAGTTTCTACACGATTTCTATCCTCTTCTTTAACAAAACTAAACGAAGATCTTCCAATAATTTCATCTTCGTTATAACCAATCAATCTCTCGCCTGCATCATTAATACTTATAAAGTTCCCCTGTAAATCTAGTTCAAACACTGCTTCATGATTATGTTTGAACAGTGATTCGATCCGCTTTTGATTTCTTACTAACCTTCTTTGTGTTGTCTTTAGTTGAAATTCATGAGTCCTTCTATCCGTAACATCACGTACAATAGATAAAAGATATTCACACTTATCGCGTTCTGTAATAATCGGATTTATTGATGTTTCTCCTATCATCGGAACACCATTTTTACCAGTAATCGTCTCTTCAAAGTAAACAGCTTTCTGGGTGTTAAATGCTTGCTGATACTTTTCCAATAATGAATGAGCCATTCTTCGCGAGACTATGTCTTCTATTTTTCGACCTATGATCTCTCCTGGGTAATCCAGAATACGTTTCCCTTTTTTGTTTATATATACATAACGAAAGGAGTTACCATCTACTTTTAAAAGAAATACTAAATCATCAATAGAATCAAACATGCTCATAAGAGCATGTTTATCCTGACCAATTTCCTGTAAAAATTCCTTCATCAATAGCATGGCTCCTTTCTCATTGCCTATGACTTTCAACCTTTATTTTCTCCCATTTGATACATTCTCAAACATTTCACCTTGTTCAAGTTTAGAAAATTTGGCAACCGCCAAGCCTTCATGGTGAATGCCCTAGTTGTACTTAGACAGGATAGGAAAGTTTATACTTTTCTTTTTGCCAAAAGAAAAGACTGCCCAATAAATTCGGACAGCCCTTCCATACTATTTAATCATTCGAATAACTAGAGGAATTCGGTATCTCTCACCTTGATAAGCTTTAATAAGTGCAATAATCGTAAAGATAAATGCCAAAATTCCTATAACGAATAATAATACAAATCCAATTAAAATGAGAACTAAGATCCCACTGATAATGGAATAGATCGTAAAGGAAAGAAAGAAATTCAAGTACTCTTTTCCATGATAATCCACAAACTCTGATTCATCCCGTTTTAGCAACCAAATAATTAGCGGTCCCAAAATTGGAAAGAAAAAACTAACTAGATAAATTAACATCGCAAATAATCGATCATCACTATTTGTCATTCTTTTCACCTCTTTCCTATGTAAAATTTTAAACCCAAAGTATATTATACATGATATACGAATTTATGAATGAAAAGTTTCAGGTAAGCAAATTTTAAAAACGTACATCCGTATATTTGGATATACCTTAACTAATGCAAGATAGGGCATTTCCTCTTAAAATGAAGGAACTCTTTCAACTGGGTTCCTAGAAAATAATTATATCGTTTGTTCCCCTTCTACTCCGTTTATCGAATAGCTAACGTTGATTTCTGCACTTAAAGAATGCGATACAGAGCAATATTTATCTTTAGATAGTTGGATTGCGCGTACCACCTTATCTTCTGGAAGCTCTCCATCTAAAGCATAGTGAATATGAATCGTTGTAAATTTTTTCGGATGATCATCTGCACGTTCACCCTGAACGTCCATTTGAAAATTAGTCGGCTCCAAACGCATCTTTTTCAAAATAGAAATGATATCAATTCCAGTACATCCTGCAACTGCATTTAGCAGTAATTCTGTTGGCCTTGCCCCAGTGTTTTGACCACCAACCTCTTCTGCTGCATCCATTTTAATTTCATGACCAGATGGGGTGGTACTTGAAAATGCCATTTTATCGTTCCATTTTATCCTTAAATCCATCTTTATCAACTCCATATGTAATATTGATAACCTTATATATATATTTTCTCGTTAAGCCTTAATTATGACAAGCAATTAAGCTTCATTAAAAAATGACAATCATAGGATCCATCTCATTGGTACTGACGGAGAATCCGAAACCCTATTTTGAAGTATTTATATACCTTCAGCCTAGTCCCAAAAATAGACAATTAGTATAAGTGTCTACCAGTTGTTTCAAACTATTAGAAAACTTGGTATTCGCCAAGCTCTATAATGATGGTATATACGAATAACAAGAATAGGGGGAAACCTTATGAAAGACACCATTTTAAGAACGCTGAAACAATTAGAAAAAGACTATGAGATAAAAATACTATTTGCATGTGAAGCTGGTAGCAGAGCATGGGGACTTGCTTCTAGTGATAGTGATTATGATGTTCGTTTTATCTATGTCCATCCTACTAGCTACTATTTAAGTATTGATCCTGTTATCAATAAGCGTGATGTCATAGAAAAAACGGTAAATAAACAATTGGATATTACAGGTTGGGAACTCACGAAAGCATTAAGGCTTTTCAGAAAATCTAACCCATCATTACTGGAATGGTTACATTCTGATATTATCTACTATCAAGCTTTTTCCGCTATTGACTATGTAAACGAATTACAGCCCATTTATTTCAATGCGAAAGCCTGTATTCTACATTACCTAAATATGACGAAAACAAATATGAAAAAAATAGATCAGCAAAAAAACATCAAACTCTATCTCAATATGGTACGACCTGTTCTTGCCGCAAGGTGGATTAACAATTATGAACAATTCCCTCCGGTTAAGTTCCATACACTGGTCCATACCCTTATACCTAATAGTTCTTTGAGAGATGCCATTCATCTGTTAGCACATAATAAAATTACCAAAAATAAAGTAATAGATCATATAGATATGGATCGTATACTTACTTACATAAATCTGGAATGGCAACAACTTCATAAGGAAGTAACATCAGTAGAAAAGAAGTCTGTCAACCGTACGGAAGATTTGAATCAATTATTTCGCAATGTCTTGAAGGAAGTTTGGGGGTAAGTTGGGAGATACTCAAGTAATATACAGAGCATTGGTACAAAATGAAAATCTATGTTTCACCTTGTTTTCTGGTATCCTCCTTCCTATATTCTCCCACAAAAGTAAAATCTATGTTTACTTTCGTCGAAAGAGAGAATTTTATTTAAAAATAATAGGATAGCCTTTCCAAATGTTCTTGACTGAGAATAGCTTATAGTATGAGGATTTTGCAGATAGTATAGGGGAGTGATAACTATACGAGATTCAAAATCTAAACAGGAGGTCTATGAATTAAGAATAAAGGAGTTGGAAACCAAAATAGATATGCTGGAGCAATCTATACAGACAAAAATGGATGCGAATGATGTAATTGTTAAAATTGATGAATTAATAAGAGAGAAAGAGTTGGTTACCAAAGTTGAACTAGAAAACTTTCACAAGAAAATGGAAGTTGCACTTCATGCGAGCCAAGTAAAAATCATAAAATGGCTGTGCGCTACAGGGCTAAGCACTATCACCGCAATCGCTGCAATCATTCGACTATTTATCAACTAAATCATTCGTGTCCGATATGAATATCTGCAGAATCCTCTTGTTGTATAGATAAGATAGTTTGGGATACCGCCCTTTACTACTAATATAAAGAAAATAAACGTCAAGAAGATCCCCCTGAACTGTTCTCCTCCCTTTTCCACGGCGGATCAGCTGTACGATGTAAATGTTGATTAATTTTGTAGGTTACATATGGTACGAGAAATGCTAGTAATGTACAAAACCATCCTAGTAAAGACGGCATTCGCTCCACAATCATCTGCCACATTCGCTATTTTCCTCCTCCATCTTGTTTAATTCGAATGGTATTACCTGGCTCCCGGACAGTTGCTTTCACATTTATGTTTAGATCACTGTTGGCAAAGTAATTTTCACCATGGTCCCAATCTTCTTTAATCACTTCCCATAATTTGTAATGATGCATCCGAAGATATTCATCAAATTTAAACACATCAACTTGTAACTCATCCTTTACCTTTTTTACTGCATCTTCAGCTGCCTTGGTAAGCTTGTCTTTTAAGGCCTTATCGAACTTAGCCTTGTTTTCTTTCTTATAAAAATCTATCTCTCCAAAATACTCGGCAATTTGCACAGTAGCCTCAATATCCACTTGAAAAGAAAGGTTATTCTTATCCTTATTGGTAAGTTTGATTTTACTCCCCCCCTCCAAAACGGAGAAAGTTGTTTTCTTTCCTTCTACATCTGCTGTTATGCTCCCTTCTTGATTTTCTCCACGAATGAAATTCAATCCTTTAGCTTCATCACCAGTTATGGTATCAACCAACTTTTTCGATACTCCTTGAAAAATTGCTATTCCTTGATAGTTAACACTATTATCAGCATAAACGGCTAACTCAGGAAGGATAAAGCTGCGATTGTTAAGTATTTTTTCATGGACATCTCCAATTCGTATTGGTTCAATCGTTTCTGGTATTTCTCTATTCACAAGAAGTTCACTAAGATATTGTGCTGGTAGCTTCGCATGCTCGGTTTCTACGTATAGTAAATCCTTAGCCTTCCCTTCAGCGATCGCTAACAAAACACCTCTTCGCATATTTTGATGACGGAGGAAAGCATCGAGAAGATCAGCAACTAAATTTTCTTTTTCCACAACCTCCTTTGAAAAAATAATTACCTCTAAATGATCTGGATTTAATACTCGATTTGCCTGTTTTGATATTTTTGCATTAATTTCAAATAAGCTATCCCCACGTTGAGTTAAATTACGGTAGGCTTTTTCCCCACTAAGTTCTGTTGGAGAACCAAGTCCAGCTGGAACAACAAGTTGGTCCGTTAATTCAAATATATTATTTTGCCCCTGTGATTCCACTAAATCAATACCAATTCCTGAAACAAATGCCCTATCCTCTAGCTCTATTTCATCCCAGCATCCAGAAAGCAAAAGTGTGAGCACAAGAAATATAAAAAGCTGATGATACCCTTTATTTACCACGTTTTTTCGCTCCTTTTACTTTATACAATATACCTAATAATATTGCCGTTGTTCCAGTTAATCCCCATCCAGTATAGCTTACATAGTCCCCAAATGTCCCTAAGTCCATAAAGTCCTGCGGGAGGACTGAAATAAAGAAGACTATTGGGGACAACAAAAATATAATTTTAAGCTTATTAGCATTTGGAAAAATAGAGTTTAATGCCATCACAGCAATATCAAGTGCCATTGCTGTTGTCGTAAAGATAGCCATGATCCAAATTACAAAAAATATCGATTCTAACCGCTCAAAAAAACCACCTGGAATCTCAATTGTTTTTGATAACTCGATTAATGGGAAGCGAATGTTTGCTGTCGCAGTTTCTCCGAATACTGCAATAGTAGTTAGATAAATGGCACTATAAACCACCACAACCAACCCCATTCCAAATGCAGCTCGACTAGGTGCCTTCTTAGGGTTTTTGACAAGTGATATGTAAAAAAACAGGATACCAATTCCTGTATAAGATAGTGTACTCTTCATCGTTCCCTGCAAATGTCCTTGAAGATCGGTTTTTAATACAGGAAGCAAATTGCTCCCTTTCATAAATGCGATAGAAAATATGATTAATAATAAAGTAGTAAAAAAAATAATTGGTAAAAACATAGCATTAAGACGAAATAGACCCGCTCTCGTGCCTGAAACTGCATATACAACAACTAGTAAAAATGTTAATCCAACAATTTCAACAGGGGTTTCATTAAACAAGAATTGATGAGAAATATCTGTAATTGCTCGAACTTCAAATGCAGTGATCAAAATTCCTTGAATAACATAAAAACACGTCAATACGATCGCTACTGGACGAGTAGCTAATGTTGAAGCATAGGAAAGAAACGATTGATTTGGAAAATTAGAGGCTATTTTTGCTACCAACCAAGTAAGTAAAATAGCGATCAGACCTCCAATAATAATGGAAATCCATCCATCAGATGCAACTGTTAATTCAGCTAGATGCCTTGGAAACGTGAGAATTCCTACTGCAATTATCATAGAAGGAATAGCGATCATAATTTCACGGCTTGTTATTTTTTCATCACCATATTTAAACGTACTCATTTACTATTCCTTCCTTTTATTCTGGTTTAATATCCTTTGAACGATGATCCTTTGGCTTTAAGTATGTAGTACGCTCCGTTAAAGATGTAATTGGAGAACGAAGAATTAAATCCTTCCAATCCTTTGTAAACGTTGGTGAAAAAGGAGTGGAATAAGGTACTCCTATACTTTTTAAATTTACAATATGAATATTAACCATAATGTAAACAAGGATAATCCCATATAAACCTAAGAGAGCAGCTGCTACCATAAACGCAAAGCGTAATGTTCGAAATGTTATAGCAACACTATAAGAAGGTACACTAAAGGATGCTATTGCTGTTAAAGCAGTGACTATAACCATGATAGGGCTAACGATCCCCGCACTTACTGCAGCTTCTCCAATAACTAAACCACCAACAATTCCAATTGTTTGACCAATAGCCTTAGGTAACCTAATTCCCGCTTCATGTAAAATCTCAAATGTAATCGCCATTAAAATCGCTTCAACAGCTCCTGGAAAAGGAACGCCTTCTCTTGTTGCAGCTATCGAATAGGCTAATGTACTAGGGAGCATTCCAGGGTGATAAGATACTAGTGCAATATATAGAGCTGGTAGAAACAAAGCGAAAAATGCGGAGAGGTACCGCAATAATCTAAGTAAACTAGCGGTTAACCATCTTTGTGTATAATCTTCCATGGAATGTAATGAATCACCTATCGTAATAGGTGCTAGTAATGCAAAAGGAGTTCCATCAACTAAAATAGCAACCTTCCCTTGCATTAAATCGGAAGACACTTTATCAGGGCGTTCCGTGTTGAGTAATTGTGGAAAAGGAGATAAAAAACTATCTTCTATCCACTGTTCAACATAGGACGAGTCGGAAAGATAATCGATATCTATTGTTTCAAGTCTACGATTGACTTCCTTAACAATTTCAGGATTTGTTATTCCTTCCAGATAGCACACAACTAATTTTTGCTTGGAGCGCTTTCCGACTGCATGGGCTTTGAATCGTAAATTCGGGTCTTTAATATCTCGACGAACGAGTGCCATATTCGTTTCAATACTTTCAACAAATCCATCTCTGGGACCGCGAATTAATGTTTCCGATGCAGGGGCTTCAATGGGGCGACTTTCTCCACCAATCGTCCCCAATAATAAAACCGTTTCCGATCCATCTACATATAGAGCTGTATTTCCATTTAATATTGCAAAAGAAATTTCATCCATTGCTTCAGCTTTTGTTACATCGGTAACTGCAATTACCTCTTTATGAATTTTTTCTAGTATCTCCCCTTCAAATTCCTTTAAATTCAATTGAATTGCTTTTAAGATATTATTGTTTATCAGATTTTCATCCGTTAATCCACTTATGTATATAATTGCAGCTCTCGATTCGATTCCACCAATAATAAGCTCACGAACAATCAAATCACCTGGGTCACCCAAAACTTCTTTTAAGTTTTTTATATTTTCATCTAGGTTTTTCGTAATCTCGATTTGCTTGCTACTGGTCTTCGAAGATTGTTTCATTTGTTGTTGTTTTTTTAATTTTAACCGCCTAATAAGAGAAGATCTGGTCATCTCATACCCTCAATCAATTAAAATAGTTTCTCTCTTTCTCTTTTCCATAAACTACAACTTTTATGCATAAAAGTTTACGGATAGGTAGTATGCTGAGAGATTTTAAATGATTTGAAAACTTGGCTTTTGCCAAGCCTTTATGGCAAAAGCCTTAGTTGCATTTAAGCAGGATAGGGAAGTCTATACTATCTGCTAAAATAGTTTCAACACATGAATTACTTTGCTTAAACAATGAATTCAGCTTATAATTTTATGTATGAAACAATAATAGAAATGAGTGTATGATATGCAAACATTAATTTTTGAGCCTAAGTGGGAAAAAACTATAGCGCCTGAAGATCGAAGACACATTGAGGAAGTCTTTAAACTGACAACGATAGCCAAAGAGCAAGAGATATCGTTTACACCATTACAAGTGGCCACCAACCATAGAGAGGAATTACTAGTAACCGTTCTCATACATAATACTGGGGATACGGACTATATGTTTCATCAACAACCGCTTACGTATTCTGTAGGAGATAACCGAATAGCAACCCATTCATTTACGATCCAACACTTTACACTAAAACCAAAGACCAGCTTACCCTGGACATTTATCTTCCCAAAAGAAACAATTAAAACAACCACCCATATACAAGGCGGTCAACTACACTACTAGTGGCTGTCACTTGTCGAAATTCGACAAGTGACAGGCACCTACCTTACTACATATTCTACGAATTTATTTGCTATTTCTAGTCTGTTTCGGATTTGGCCTCGTAATCCCCAGATAATTCCATTCTCCGTTATTTCAATCCGATTTCCATCATAGAAATGAAATTCATAGATAGAAAAACCTTCTTCACGAGGTATTTCGTAATAAACAATTTGATCAATTTCATCCCAGGAGTAGGTATAGGGCTCATTAGATAGTAGGTAATTATAAGAAATAGACTGATCAGATAAGGAAGTATAAGCTTGAGAAGCAATTACAAAGGAGGTCGAACTTAACAGAAAAAAGATCACACTAATAAGAATCGACTTTTTCCGAACATCTAACAAAAAAGGAATTAATGCGGCTAAAAATAGAAAGAGAAAACCTAAAGCATATACCGCATAACTTTTTCCAGGAACGATAACAAACCAGCTATCCGTATGATGGATGCTATTAGCAACAAAGGAAGGAATTAATAACAGAAGGATTGGCGACAAAAATAATATTCCGATAGCAGCAGCCATAAACATATGCTTTGCTTCATAACCTTTATACATGAAACTCCCCCTCGTAAGATTATTACTAATTCCTACGAATTAAATTTTAAAAAGTTGCAATTAATTGAAAAAATCATTTGGTGCAGTACCTAACTAACCGTATGTAGTAATTTACTCTTCCATCTCGATCACACTAGAAATTTCAACTCCCTTTAATGCTTGCGATGCAAGATGATCTGCCTCTCGATTTTGCTTACGAGAAACCAGCTCATACTCTGGCTGAATCCCTAAGTCCTGTAATTTTGCTTCAATTCGGTCCGCCCATTTTGATAATTCCTCTTCATAGACTGGCCATTCTCCATTTAATTGGTTAATAACAACCTGTGAATCCCCTACAAATGTTACAGGTAAATGGTGAACACCTAATTGTTCGATTTCCTGTAACCCAAGATGAAATGCCGCATATTCTGCTTCATTATTCGTATCTAATTCATCTACATGTGCATTTTTTCGTAGTCGAAATGACTTTCCATTTTGTTGATAATAAACGGCACACCCTAATCCAGACTTTTTGGTTTTCAAATCAAATCCACCATCAAAATATATCGTTACATCATGTGGTTCCGTTTGAATTCCTTCAAGCTGTTTCTTCAATTCCTTTGTTGTCCATGACGTATCATGACTATCAATCAACGTTATTTCCTTCAAACGTCCTGTTTTTTCCAGGTCTTCTACGATTAATAATGCTTTGCTGGATTGCATGTAATCTGAAACAAATGATGTTTCCGTACCCTTTTTCGTTCGATAAACTATTTCTAATCTAACCTTCATGTAGTGGATTCCCCTTACTTTTTCCATAATCATATTGTTTTTCATCGAAAATATTAGAAAACTTGTCATTCGCCAAGCCTTTATGGTGAATGCCTTCGTTGCACTTATGCAGGATAAAAAAGTAATACTTTCCTATCTGAAAAAAAAAACGAACAACTTTACGATTTAGTTGTTCGTTATGATTCCCTTATTCCCCAATGATTATGTTTTGAAATGCTTTGTCATCCTGAAATGCTTGGAATACTTCATCTTCAAGAGCCCATTCTCGTAAAGATGGGTCCATTTCAATGGATTTTTCCAGAACTGAAAATGCATCTTCTACTTGATCTTGTTGAATCAACACACGACTTTTCCAGTAATACGCTGTTGCGTCTTGAGGATATTGATCAATAAGTTGATCATAGGCAACTAAAGCTTCATCCCACTGCTCTAGCTCCTCTAAAACAGAAGCTTTGTAATAATATGCATCCTGATCATTGTAATCACGAATCATTTGTTCACTATACTTTAATACTTCATCTAAGTTACCTAAATCATCATGTGCATACACAACATACCAAAGTGCATCCACGTCTTCTGGTATTAGCTCCAAGTATACATTCAATGATTCAAGCGCTTTTTCCGGCTCACCTAAATAGTAATGTGCAATTCCTTTTCCAATTAACGCATATGTACTTTCAGGATTAATCTCTAGAGCTTCTTCATAATAAACTAATGCCTCTTGATCTCGATACATCCCCGAAAGTGCATTTCCCATGTTTATGAATTCTTCTTCTTCATCAGGCTTCATTTCAATGGCTATTTTGGCAGCATCCACTGCTTCTTCATATCTTTCTAGTTCAATTAATGCCCATGCTTTGTTATTATAAGCTCCTTCATTTTCATCTTCAATCTCAAGTGATGCATTTATTGCATCAAGCGCTTCATTGGGATGACCTGTTTCCATTAATAGATATCCCTGTTCTGCAAGTAATACATAGTCATCTGGATGTTGCTCCAATTGTTCTTCTACATATTCCAATGCTTGTTCGTACTCTTTTGCATCATAATACTCTTGTAACGTATCGGTTGAAAAAGAGGATGCCAATGATAGTAGTTCACCTGGGCTACACCCAATTAAAAAAATAAAAATAATAACAATAAAAGACCGAGTTAATTTAATCATACGTACCTTCTCTTTCTATCTATATTTTCATTCCTACTAACTATCGGCAAGATCGACAATATGTTTAGAATTCACCGAATTCTTTTTAGAAAACGTGGCTATTGCCAAGGTAAAAAAATCCGCACCTTAAAGGCACGGATTTCATTTGGTTAAACGGCATCAAGAACTTCTTGAGGAACTTCAATCGAATCAATTGAATTGATATTTTTATATACAGTATCAACCTTTTGGATGATATTCATTTCCTCTCCTTCGATCGTCATTGACATTTCCATATCAATATTATACTTCGTTAAATCATAGCTTTCTTTATCAATATACATTTCTATATCAAGATTATGAATCTCCATATCTTCTAGAACTTCCGTAATGTCACCTAATTCTGCTGTAATATCTTCTGGCATATACTCATCCAGCATTTGTTTCGTTAATTCTGTAAAGTCTTCCCCATTTGCTGTTAATTTAAAAACAAATTCATCATCACTCTCTTCAAAATCAAGTTCCTCTACATATTCTTCCATCATTTCTAACTGCTCGGAAACATCTGGTTGATTACTCGTTAATGTATCGATTGGAACCATTGATTCATCTGCTTTCATCCACTGACCTGAGAAAGATTCAAACATGTAAATTTCATTATCTACTAAATAAAATTCTGTTTCCACATCCATAGGGATTTCATTTTCCATTCCATCCCCTTCCATACTCATAGCCATCGTACCCTTTTGATGCATTGAAACCGGATCCGTAATAATGGATCCTTCCATATCACTTTCCATTAGAACCGTAGCATTCTCACTAGGTAGATTCATTTCCTGGTTCATGGAAATGATCACTTCTGCACTCTGCATGTTCTCTGCTGCTTCCATTGCATTCGTGTAAACCTCTTCTGCACTTTCACTTCCACATGCTACAAGACCTGTTGCTAACATTACCATAGCTATGGAAATCATCCATTTCTTCATAAAAAAAATTCAACCCCTTATTGATTAAAATGTACAGTTATATATACGTTACATTTTTAAGAAAGGTTTCAAGAATTTTTAGAAGAATGTAAGATTCATAAATTGATAGCCCATGAATATCGCCATAACCCATACGATGATTGCAGAAACTTGGTTCAGTCGAGTTAAAAATCGTCCAGATATATCTAGCTGACCAATCTTCTTTCCTACCACTGCTAGGGCAAAGAACCACATCCATGATACAACAATACAAGCAAGTGCAAAAATCCACTTATCCAATCCCTCATATACAATCGAACTCGTCCCAATCACACCAATTGTATCCATGATCGCATGTGGATTCAGTAAAGAGACAGATGCAGCAAAGATAATTTGTCGCTTAGGAGAATAGCTTTCTGCTTGCTCTACTTGTTTTTCAGATGAACTTCTCCACATCACCACACCCATATAGATAAGAAAACAAAACCCAAAAAGTAACATAACACTTTGTAACCAAGTAAAATTTAGTACAATTAGGGAAACACCTGCAACAGCTAAAGTTATTAATAACGTATCACTTACACCTGCCGTCAGTATAGCTGGTAGAGCATAACGAAATTTTTTATGTATTGCTCCTTGATTAAATATAAATACATTTTGAACACCTAAAGGTAGTATTAATCCAAAGGCAAGAACAATTCCGTGTAATAATGGTTGCATCACTATCTCCCCTTTTATTAGAAAACTTGTCATTTGCCAAGCCTTTATAGTGAAAGCCTTCGTTACACTTATGCAGGATAAGTGTACTTTTCTTTCTGCTTAAAAAAATGAACTGAATCCCCATCCAGTTCACCTAAAGCTTTACTGTTCTTCTTTTAGCCAGTTTACTAAGTAATCATGCGTGTACACATCATTTGGATATTCGATAAACGCGGTATCTCCTTCTTCATATAAAAACTGAAGAAATTCATTCAGTGCACCCATGTATTCTCCGTATAAGAACTCAAAGCTAATAGTTTCTTTTGGCATTAAATGTTGCTCACAGACGTTTGGATCTGTATAGTTCATGTATGTCCGGCATGGAATTGGTCTAATCTCATAGGCCAAGCACTTGTTGGTTTCCGTGTCTAGCAACGGACATGGAACAAGACTTTTTCGATAATTCAACTTAAAGTCCTCGTCCTCTTCAAAATCAACCACTGTTAATTCTTCCAGCTTTTCCCCATATTTTTGATAATATCTAGTTAAATGTTGTTGAATCTCATTTCTTCTAGATACAGGGAATTTGTCTATTGCTTTTTTCATGAACTTTGCTTCCATACCATTTACAATAATTGGGAAGTAACAACAAAAGGCACAACCCATTCTGCAGGTTGCTTGTAGTTCTACTTCTTCTTCCATACTAGTAATCTCATTACTTACTTGCTGTAAAAGCTCGAAAAAGCTAGCTATTAGTTTTTGTTCCGTTGATATTTCTGTTTCTTCTGCCCAGTTTTCCACGATTTCGTAAAACTTATCTTCATCTATTTGATAATTATCTTTTAACTTTTCACATCTATTTTGTATTTCAGCGAAGCTAAGGTAATTTTCCATACATACGTACTCCCTTATTTTAAAAGCTATGCTTCATTTTACCACATTTTTTGTTGCATTTAGAAAGCAATGTATAAGGAGAGTACTTCATTGAAGAAAGAGAGGCATGCTCTTTGTGAGTATGCCTCCTTTTTCTTATCTCTTTCTTTTATTACGCTTACCATCAATATTTAAAAACTCACGATCCTCAGCAAGCTCTACATCGTCTTTCCCACGCTCTGGCTCTGTATTATATTTAAGCACGTTTCGTTGTCTACCCTTGTCTTTGTTTTTGTTCTTATTTTCCTCAGACACGATATGAACCTCCCATATTAAAAAAGTTACAATCACCTATATTATATCCATAGAAAACATTCTTATTTCGACAAAAAATGACAAGTGCCTGTCACCTGTCGAAAATCGACAGGTGACAGGCACTCCTCGAAAAAACCACTAAGAACGGTTGCGACGATGTCTTTCTTTACCGCCCTTTATTTCGTTTATTTCTTCTTTATTTAAGTTCTTTTTCTTTTCTTTTTTCCCTTTATTACTCAATGAAAATCCTCCTTTATCCTTTGGTATTAGTGTGACTAAATTAACGTAAATGATGTATGCATGTAAAAATCCCCAAATGAGAATTCTCACTTGGGGATTTCGTACTTACTAGTTATTTCTGATTTTATCTAGTTCTACAAGGAATTTATCATTAAGGACTTTAATGTAAGTTCCTTTCATACCTAATGAACGAGAGTCGATTACACCTGCACTCTCTAGTTTTCTTAATGCGTTAACGATTACTGAGCGTGTAATACCCACACGATCTGCAACTTTAGATGCAACAAGTAATCCTTCTTTACCATCTAATTCTTCAAAGATATGGTCAACCGCTTCTAACTCACTAAATGAAAGAGAACTCATTGCCATTTGTACAACCGTACTGTTACGCACTTCAAGTTCTTTTTCCTCTGCTTTATCACGTAGAATCTCCATTCCAACAACAGTTGCACCATATTCAGCTAACAATAAATCATCACTTGAGAACTCCTGATCAAGTCGAGAAAGAATTAACGTCCCTAATCTTTCTCCACCACCAATAATTGGTACGATAGTAGTTAAGCCACTCTTAAATAGTTCTTTATTCTCTACTGGGAAAGCAGTGAGTTCACTATCGATATCCAGATTAGCAGTCGTATCATAAATTCTTATTAAACCATCAGTATACGACTCCGGAAAATGACGTTCTTCAAGCATTTTCTTCATACGGTCATTTTCAATTTCCTCAACGATAGAAAATCCAGGTAAGTCACCTTCTTTAGTTACGATAAAAATGTTTGCATCGATAACCTCACGTAGGGTTTGTGCAAGCTCTTTATAATCAACTGAATCACCAGTTGAATTCTGTAACGTAGCATTAATTCTTCTTGCTTTAGATAATAAATTCAATGTTACTTCCTCCTAAAAATATCCTTCTTATTTGATTATTTCCAATAGTTATTAAGTTTCCACACTTAATATTAAAATATTAATCAACAAAGTTCAACAAAAGCCACAAAATTTACATACTTTTTTAATATTTAAGTAACAAGTGCCTGTCACTTGTCAGATTCTAGGGTATTTTGTCGAACAATATGTCTAATCCAAGAACCAATTATAATAGAGGTGTTCATATATTGCGAGTCAAAAGTACTAGTGGATAGAAAATTTTCTGTCAAGTGCCTGTCACTTGTCGGAATTTGTCGTTACTCGGTTGATTAGATGTATAAAAGAGTGGGTTGTGTTTCATCTTAAGTTTGAGGTGACGTTATGTTAAATCGAGCGATAACTACTGCTTTAGTAGGGATTGGAGCAGCACAGTTACTTAAGGTACCTATACATTATCTTGAAACCGGAGAGTGGGATTGGAAAAAAATTGTTGGTTCTGGCGATATGCCAAGTTCTCACTCCTCTGCCGTTACATCATTAACGACGTATGTAGCATTAAAAAAAGGTGTTCCCTCTATTGATTTTGGAGTCAGCAGTATCTTTAGCTTAATTGTCATGTATGACGCAATGGGGATACGCTGGCAGGCTGGCCAAACTGCTATTGCTGTAAATGATATGTACGAGCAATTAGAAAAATTGGCAGATCATCATCCAGGTTATTCGTATAAAAAGCGTGAAAGAGAACTAAAAGAAATGCTTGGCCATATGCCTATTGAAGTTGTTGGTGGTGCAGCGCTTGGCACCGCCATCGGTTCCTTAAGCTATATATTGGAAAGTAATAAGCAATCATAAGAATACAAGGCATTCACCAAACCCTTATAGTGAATGCCTTAGTTGTACTTAAGCAGGTTAGGAAAGTCTAGGCTTTCCTGTCTGCTAATAAAAGGATGTTCCTGTTCTAAAGCATGTCATCATGCCTATATGACGTTATAGCCTTCTATGACTTTTCCAGGAAGAGAGCATCCTTTAATATATTTTCGTAAACATCAGAAGACCAATATAATCACTTTTTAAAAGACGCTCCAAATCATTCATAGAACCCCTTCAAATTTATATTTTTCTAGAAACCTCTTTTAACTTTCGATAAATTGACTCTACATGCTGACGATCTAAATCCTGTAATGAGTCCCAATCAATCGAATTTACTATATAATAATGAAACGCCCATATCTTTCTTCTAATTGCATAATCCTTACTCGAAATGGACATCTTATATAAAACTTCCAACAAACTGTAACAGATCGAAACATCCTCTTTCCCATAATAAAGAATTTGGTAAAAGCTCTTGTATAAATAATTCTCATAAGGTTTTGTCTTCCTTATAACTCTTAAATCGTTCTTTTTGTCTGTTAGATACGGAATTTCCTTAAATCCATTTCCTAAATCAGTTAGTACCGAACCAATCCTATTAATACAATCAGTGGCTGTATCTGGATCATTGATGGAAGGAGAAACTGCTTTCACTGCTATTTCCACTAGCTTTTGAATGTTAAATTCAATATCCTCCAAGTCTGTACGTTCACTTCCAATAATAATATATTCTCGAATGGGCTCTAATTCTAGTGAATCATAAGCGGAATATACGGTTACTATTGGTAAATCCTTGGTAACATAATCACCAATCTGTTGGCGTAGATCAATCACACAATCATTTAATCTAGCCCAATTCACTAAGGACTGCCATTCTATCTTTTGAATGTATCCAGCATTTTTTGCCTGTAAAACATGATGTGGTAACCTTTTAAGTCTTCTCAGCTCAGACTCATCCCACATCTCGAATTCACCAAACTCTTTTTTATTAAAAAAATCCTTAATAACACGAGAGCTATCATAATGGATATATTCAATCAAGCTACTAACCTGCAACCACCTTGCAGCATGATGGATAAAGTAAATAAAAAAAGCTAAACAAAAAATGGAAATGATAACCATAAGGATTGGTCCTATAATGGTATCGTGGGTTCCAATTAAAACGAGATTAATTAAAGCAAACATAAACCCAAAGCAAAACACCCCTAATACATGGTGGGTTACCTTACTTTGCATAAAATCCTGTAGGGTACGTGGTGAAAATTGTGAGGAGTACGTCGTGAGTACTACCATAATTACCGAAAAGCTAATTGTTGTCATTGTTAATATTGCAGTAACTAATGAGGTGTATAATCCCCTAGCAATCTCATCACTAATGACCAACATACGAGGCAATTTATAATTTCCCTCTCCTACCATCCATTCATCAACGTGATGAAATACAACAGCTAAAATCAAAGAAATAAAACTATAGATTGCTGGAACAAACCAAAAACTATCTCTAATTCTTATCATCCAGACTTTGATCCGAGTCACCACAAGCAAGCCACTCCTTCAAGTACAATAACTATCCGTAATTAAAAGTATCGGTCATAAATCAAGACGCTATTCAATTTCCCTAAAATTACTCTGTAAACAGCTTTTGCCGAATGGCTAGTAGTTGAAATAATGACTCTCAGATACATTTCATATGATAATCGTATTTTCTTTACTTCAGCATAAGAAAAGCGTGAATTCCATATAAGGAATTCACGCTTGGAAAAGATTATTTTTTCTCCAACTTACTTACATTCGCCTGCACTGCTTTGATCACTGCTGAGCGAAATCCACTTTCCTCAAGACTTGCTACAGACTGGATAGTTGAACCACCAGGAGAGCAAACATCATCCTTCAACTTACCTGGGTGAAGTCCAGTTTCTAGCATCATTTTTGCTGATCCTAACACAGATTGTGCCGCTATTCGATACGCTTGTTCTCTAGGCATCCCATGTAATACTGCTGCATCAGCTAGTGCTTCCATATACATATATACAAAAGCTGGTGATGAACCTCCAACTGCGCTTGCTGCATCCATTAAGCTTTCATCCATTACTTCCGCTTTTCCGAAGCTCTCAAATAACGCTTTGATTTCTTCCTTTTCTTCATCCGTAACAAATGAATTAAATCTAATACTCGTTAATCCTTCGCCAACAAGCACAGGCGTATTTGGCATTGCCTTTACGACCTTCGTGTTTTTCGAAAAACGTTCTTCATTTTGCGCAATAGATTGCCCAACTGCAATAAGGACAACAATCGCATCCTCCTGAATGACATCTTTTATTTCGTATATAACCGAAGCATATTTATCAGGAGTGATCGCTAGAAACACGATGTCACATTTCTTAGCTACATCGACATTATTTTCAGCAATCTGTATTCCGTAAGTTGCCTTTAGATTTAATAGTTTTGGCATCGTTCGATTGGAAGCAAAAACATTTTCTGGATCAACAAATTCCGAATCGATGATCCCTCCAATAATTGCTTCTGCCATCTTCCCACTACCTATAAAGCCAATTTTTCTATCCATGTAAAAATCCTCTCATCTTTGAATCACAATTATTAATTGTAATACAGAGAAAAATGAATGGCAATTAACTTTTAAGTTAGAAGAAGGGCCAATACTTATAAATGATGTAACCACAGAGAAATAAATAAGCCAATTGCAGTAACAAATCCTACCGTTGGCCCTCCCTGTTTAAATGCTTCTGGCATCATGGTAGAAGCAATCATAGAAATTATCGCACCACCAGCAAACGCACTCATAATTGCCTTAATACTATCTGATGCAGATTCAAGCAATGCCCCACCCCAGGAACTTAATGCTGAGAAGAATACAACCAAGACCCAAAGGACTACTATTTTCTTCTTTGAGTATCCGCTCTTTTGCATTCCAACGGTACTTGAAATTCCTTCAGGTAAATTACTGATAAATATAGAAATAACCAATGCTAAACTAACACTACCTCCACCGATAAGGCTCATCCCAATCATTGCAGACTCTGGTAGTGTATCCATTACGGTTCCAATAAAAATCGCTAACCCTGATTCCGGCTTGGCGTCATCCTCCGACTGCTCCTGACGATCATATTTTTTCCGTTTATGACCCCCACGACGGGAAACAAGGATATTAAAAAAGGTAAAAAGTAATGCTCCACCAAGAAATCCAATGGCAGTTTCTTTAAACCCACTCCACTTCACCGCATCTTCTAATAACTCAAATGTTGTTGCTCCAATTAATGCACCTGTACCAAGTGCCATAATATAAGCTATTAATCGTTTAGGAATGGAGAACTTTAAAACAAGGAGAGCACCTAGCAAGGTTGCTGATGCTGCAATCGTTCCCCACATAATCGCATACCACATCTAAAGTCCTCCTAAATTCAATTCATTATGAAGACTCTTCTTTCATAACATCTTATATTTAAATTTTTAGCATAGACTTTTATTTTGACCTAATTACATGTGAATATTATTCCCAAAATATCTCATGTTAAAGACAGGAGGTGCTAAAATTGGGAAGAGATCGTCAAGAAAAGAAGCTTAAACAAAGCAGACGCGTAGAGTCAGACCGTGATGTAGGTCTTCGTTATAAAGGTTCAACCAAAATGTCTAGTCCTGAAGAAGCTAGAAAATTGAATGATGGAGATAAGTAATTGTGAGAAGTTGAATAGAGTTTAATGTAAAGGATGAAATCGTGGATCATTGATTTCATCCTTTTTATCTTTTATTACACCACTCCATTAATCAACTTCACTTGGCATTGACATTTTCAAAATCACGAAGTAATTATAAAGCCCAAAAATTGTTAGTTGAATTTCATTGGTATATACTCGCCATGTAAACGTGAATACTATAAAATTATTAATGTATAAAATTCTCTACGAGTAATTAAAAATTGGTTCAGTTATCTATGAATCTTACATGTAAATAATAGAAACAAGACAGGAGTGAGATTATGCCAAAAGTACGGAATATTATATTGTTACTAATAATTGCTGGTGTTTTTTGGCATTTTTACGGAGATTCATTTAATCGCTCTGGTGTTCATGGAGTTATAGAAGATATTCGCTCCGATGTTAATGAAATAAAAGAAAACCCTAAAGTTATCAGTACACTGGAAACAATCAATCAAGAGATTCAGGTACTGTTTGGGAAATTTATAGAAAACGATCAAGACCAAGAACAACAACCTATTCATCCTAATGTAAAAAAGCCTGATCTAGATACTCCTGTAGAACAATCTTTTTCAGTTCATAATGTGGAGCTCGGTGATGATCGTTCAACGGTTGAAGAAGAGGCAGGTGAGCCGGAGCGCTCAACATTAAATGAATATGGGGTTAACTGGGTTACGTATCATGAAAACTTCCAAAACTTTTTCATGGTTGCCTATGATAACCAGGATAAAGTGGTTGGGTTGTATACAAATCAAGGTCTGATGAATTCTACACATGATGTAACATTTAATAGCTCAAGAGATTCTGTTCTAGAAGAGCTAGGTAAACCACTTAAAAGCATTCGAAAAGGGTTTGTAAATTATCAAGTTCAAAGCAACGGAGAATATGATACATTTCTTATTGATCAAAATTATGTAACGATCTTTTATGATAAGCATGAAGAAAATACAGTAACAGCTATACAAATTATTAGTGAAAAGCTCGAACAGCAAAAGGAAGAATTCTTCGGAGAGCCAAGTGATGAATTGAAGGAAGGATTTGAATATCAATTATTCGATTTAACGAATGCTGCAAGGGTTGAACGAGGGCTTCCTGTTTTATCCTGGGATGACTCGGTTAGGAAAACTGCTCGAAATCATAGTAAGGATATGGCAGACAATAACTATTTTAGCCATACTAATCCTGCTGGACAATCCCCGTTTGACCGTATGGAAGAAGACGATATCGCCTTTCAAATGGCAGGAGAAAATCTTGCAGCAGGTCAATCAAGTAGTATTTTCGCTCACGAAGGTCTGATGAATTCCTTAGGTCACCGGGAAAATATTTTACACACTGATTTTAGAGCATTAGGTGTAGGAGTTGCTTTTAATCAGGATTCACAGCCATACTATACGGAGATGTTTTTGACGAAATAAATGGACTAAAAATGCTACCTTGTTGCAAGACAGGTAGCATTTTTTTTAAATACTCTTATATCACGTACCACAAAACGTTTGATAAGGTCTATCTGATGGCGCGGGAAGTTTACAATACTCTTTTTGGTCAGGAGAATAAGCATATGGTTTCGAAAGAACATCAAGTAGTTTCTTCAAAACACTATAATCACCATGTTCAACTGCCGCTTCCAATGCCTCTTCTACTCGGTGATTTCGAGGTATTACTGATGGGTTATTTTTTCGCATTAATTCTTGAACCTGTTCTTTCGACTCCTGCTGTCTGCTTAATCGATCCTTCCACTGTTCATGCCACTGTTTAAATTCTTGTGAGGCGAACAGGGTCATTCCTTCCAGCTGATCGATCGTTAATGCACGAAAAGTATTAGTGTAGTCTGCATTATATTTTTTCATTACTTGGAGAAGAACTTTTATTAAGGATTCATCCTGTCTTTCTTCATTAACTAACCCTAGTTTAGCTCTCATCCCGTCTAGCCAATACTGCTGATATAAATCCGCATACTCAGAAAGCACGTTCTTTGCAAGTTCGACTGCCTGATCTTGATCTTCATGCATGAACGGTACCAATGTTTCAGCAAATCGCGTTAGGTTCCATCTACCAATACCTGGTTGATTTCCATACGCGTACCTACCTTGGCGATCAATCGAACTGAATACCGTTTCTGGATCATACTCATCCATGAAGGCACATGGACCATAATCAATGGTCTCCCCACTTATTGTCATATTGTCCGTGTTCATCACACCATGAATAAAGCCGACCAATTGCCACTTTGCAATTAATGCTGCCTGTCGCTTACTAACCTCACGAAGCAAGGAAAGATATTTATTTTCATCCGCTTCAACAGCTGGATAATGACGTTTTATTGCATAATCAGCTAGCTGCTGATGTTCTTCATCGGTTCCCCATCGAATCGAGTATTCGAATGTACCAACGCGTAAATGACTTGCTGCAACTCGAGTTAAAATCGCACCAGGCAGTGCTGTTTCACGCATGACTTCTTCCCCAGTTGTCACTACCGCTAAACTACGCGTTGTAGGTATTCCTAGTGCATGCATTGCTTCACTAATGATATATTCTCGTAACATCGGTCCGAGTGTTGCACGACCATCTCCCCCACGGGAATACGGAGTTGCACCTGCTCCCTTGAGTTGAATATCAAAGCGTTCACCTGTTGGCGTATTTTGCTCCCCGATTAGAACCGCTCTACCATCACCTAACATCGTAAAGTGACCAAATTGATGTCCTGCATATGCTTGTGCTAGTGGAAAACCACCATCAGGAATATTGTTCCCCGAAAATACTTCTATTCCCTCTTGACTTTGAAGAGTCTGGGCTTCTAATCCTAGCGATTTTGCCAGCGGTTCATTAAATATTCTTAATTGTGGCGAACGAACTGGTGTTGGATTTTGTTTGGTGAAATAGGCTTCTGGTAGTTGCGAATACGTATTGTCAAAGTTCCACCCTATATTCTTTTTATTTGTCATTACATCATTACCTTTCATTTATTAAATACATTTTTACGTTTCCCTTATTTATTATATTTAACATTAAATGAAGTAAAATAAAAAGAGATAGAACTTCACTCATTTATGAAGGGAGTTTATCTCTAATATTGAGTGAGAGGAAAATCAACTCATATGCTGTAGCATAGCGCAGGCGAGCGATACAGCTTTTATAGCCTATCTCTACCCTTCGACTAAAAGGGTTGTTTTATGTCAAAAGTAGCGCATTTTCATTGAAGGATTAACGGCTCACTATTAAGAATTTAAATTGTGAGGTGTTAATTATGAAAAATAATTTAGAAAAGATTCGAAAAGAGCAAGGCTGTTTAAAGGGTTGGATTGCAGAAAAAGCTGGTGTTATACCAAACACAATAACCGATTTAATAAACGGTACCGAACCAAAACTTAGTACAGCATATAAAGTTGCCCGAGGTTAAATAAGTCAGTTTATGATATATGGCCAGATGAGGCTTTTTATTGAACAATATGATGATATTGATGTATCAATTCATCAGTTATTTCATGATTTTGATTCTTTACGTATACTCTTTGCCAGGGCACGCCTCTTTACTTAAAAAAATCGGTTGATTGGCATAAAAGCCGAAGCGATACATTTGATAACCAAATTAAAAGGGCAATTATCCATAACACTCTAGCTTCTATAACTGCATAACCTATTAAAGAAAATCGAATCTAAATATGGAGGGTTGGACAAATGGGTAATAATAGAGAATTTGATAACATTTCTAAAAAGAGTATAGATATGCTTATTAACTCAACATTTAAGCGACATGGAATAAGCCTAGATAAACCCCAAAGGCTCAATCTAAAGGAAAAGCAGGAATTAAAAAAATTAGTCAGAGACTTACAAAAGGGTGTAAACTCCTTAACAAGAACAACGAAAAAATGATTGTTCCTTAAAGAAAAAGAATGGGCGCTAAGTAACAGCATGTTCCATTCTTTTTTTCTTTTAAATAGATAAAAGCACATTTTCTACGCACTAGTCTTAAGCCTTTCCTTTTCCTAGACTATTCACATACAGTGTAATGTAAATTTATTATTTTAGGGAGGAGAATAAATGATGGAAAGTAGAGTATGGGAAGGAGAAAAACCTATGGTAAGTGGTAGACAGGTAAGTAATTGGAATGCACTTGACCCAACAAGTGTTCATCCTTTAGAAAACGAAACACAAGATGCTGGTCAAATAATAAAATCTATCCAACAGTCATTTGAATCTATTATAATTAAGGATTCAGCTGATGTTGAAGTAACAAGCACTGATACCCAAGCGGCTATCAACCTGCAAGTTGCCCTTCAAGCAGCAATTTCATTAGTAATAAGCTTATCAATCGCTGATAGTGATAAGGCTGAGAGAGTAACACAAGATTTACTATCTAGATTAACATCCAATCAAGTAAACAGACAACAAACGTATATTGAAAATTCTCGTGGGGTTAAAGTCTCTACAACAGATACAGATGTAGCAGTAAATGCGCAAGTGCTATTACAAGTTTTACTTGCTTTAGTTGCTAAAATAAACATCCTGTAATATGAAGTTAAGCCGACCTAATGGGTCGGCAATGTACATTAAGTATAGCTTATTAAACCGTTTTGGTTGGTTATTCCTTACAATTGGGTGTGAATTCTGAATAAGGCTTTTGCCTTTTCTTGTTGAAGTAAAGTGGGGCGTTAGCAATAAGAAGCTTATAAATAAAAGGCTGGAGAAAAACCTTAATGGGTTCGGTTGATGGGGAGAAAAATACTAATTACCCTATAAATAACAGGCTAAGTAGTATATATTTCAACAGTAAATTGGTAATATAAATGGCAAGTAAAAACGCTCAGATTATTTCTGAGCGTTTTTTGATGATATATTTTACTAACATAATTGAACTAACGCACCTTTTAGTGAAAAATTTATATTGTAAATTCAATAGTTTTAGCAGTTCTTTCAGCAGTAGATTTTCCCAAAATTTGCTCAACAATATATAGTGCCATGTTTATTCCTGAAGAAACTCCACCAGAAGATATGATGTTGTCATCCTGTACAACTTTTCTATCGGATAAAACTTGAATCTCAGGATACTTTTCTTGTAGCAATTTCAATGCTAAATGGTGAGTAGTTGCATTCTTTCCATCTAACAAGCCAGTTTCTCCTAATATGTACGCTCCAGTACAAACAGAACATATATATTCAATAATTTTATGTTTAATAATCCAATCTATTATCTTTTGGTTTTTAGCCATAGATTGCACCGCTCTTAAGGGACCACCTGGAACAATTAGAATATCTAAATCAGGACTATCATTAATGCTAAAATCAGGTTGTACTTTTATCCCTGAATGAGTTTTTATTTCCATTCCTGTTTCTGAAAGAGTAAATACCTCAAATGGTCTCTTTGGTAATAAATTCTTTTTGTAAAGGGTTAATGCTTGTTCGGCTTTATTATTTGCAGTTAATGATAAAACCTCAGCGGGACCAGTAAAATCTAAAACATCTACATAGTCAAACAGTAAAATTCCGACCTTTCGCTTTTTCATTTTTTGTATCTCCTCTTCCTAAAATTACTTATTTAGAATTAACTCTTCTTACACTTTCCTGCCTCTTTAGTTTAAGAATATCATTTCACAATCTATATATTTATTTTAACATTAATTTCTTATTTACCTTTTAAAAAAATAAGTTCACTTGATAAAGTGAACTATCTTAAATAAATTATATCTTTCAAATCAAATACTTTCTCGGTTAAACCTAATCGTTGTACAGGAGTTTTAATTGTTCCGTTTGTTTTATAGGCAAAACAAAAATTATAATAGGTACTTAGTATAGTAATAGCCATCTGAGCATACCTCGGTTTGAAGTTTGAATAAATATAACTTTTCCCATCCCCACGAGCAGTTATTAGAGGTCTTTCTAATATGGATAGCCTTCTTCGAATCTGTTGAATAAAGGTGTTTGTAGCATTATCATTTACATTCAATATTAAGGAAGCAACATCTTTTGGTTCTAGAGATGATAGGTTTGTTGTACAATCTACTGAACGAAAGCCTCTATCAATTGTCGCAAGAGGGTGATGTATTGGATTATCAGCATATTCTAAATGCGTTCCTAAAGCAGTTGTTACCTCTTTGTGAAATGAATGGTTCTCGAACAATTCTTGTAGTTGTAAGAATGCCAATTTTCTTAGAGACCTTGTTCCAAGTCCTCGCATCGTTCTCCAATTAATCAAATCAACTCTTGCTTGTACAAATTCTTCACGAGGCTGTTTCCTTGTTTTACTCTTATCGGTTTGACATAGAAAATGATGAGCATCAGATTGCCTAATTTCCTTCGAAAAGACTCGATTGACAGAAGTAATAAGGGAATGGTCCTCATCGGCCACAAAACGCCATTCTGAGGCTTGTACAAGGCGTTTAATCAACCATAGGTGTGCAATCGTTGTGTAAGTCGAATCAACGTGTAAGCAATCTGTATACTTCATTCTCCGTTCTACAAATTCCAACTCTTTATAGTAATCTGATTTACAGTAACTCGTTAGCTAAATAAAAGAAGATGACCGCATCTCTTACCATGTGGCCATCTCCTAATACTGTGTCTATTGCGTGCGTACAGCTACAAGTGCTGATATCATTACCTTTTTTCCAATTCAGTTGAACCCAATCTTACTACTTAATTTCCCTTGATATCCCGCTACCATTAACCCCGATAGCTGAAGAAGCTTCACACTTATTGGAATATTTAGAATCAGAAGTCAGAGTTCCACACTGGCAAATAATCATTAAGCTTGCTATTACTACTGGTATGCGCCGTTCTAAGTTGTATGGTTTGGAATTTAAACATTTCGATTACAAAAAAAGTATTGTACATGTTGAACAGGCTCTGACATATTCAAAAGATGATGGATACCAGGTTCAGAAATTAGAAATGGGAATATATCAGCAAATCATCGAAATGTTGTTATTTCGCAAACTTTAATCGAACCAATAAAAAAATTGGAAGTGCAGCGTAAAAAAGAAAGACTTAAAATTACCATTTCGTCGGCAAAAACAATGTAAAAAGATACTAGCGCCAATTCCTAACTAACAAGGAATGGCTTTTTATCAATGGTTCTGAGTATGATTCCGATTGGGCTCGAACCAACGACCTCCACCCTGTCAAGGTGGCGCTCTCCCAGCTGAGCTACGGAATCGTATAATAATATATAACTGATTTAATTATATGTAGTCTAGTAATATCTGTCAATAAGAAATAAAAAGCATCTCATTGAATAATTTGTCGTACAATTCTTTCAAAATAAACTTCATTTTTAATAATAAAGATCATTCCTCAAACAACTAATCAGGCAAGAAAAACACAACCTTCCAAACAACCCACCAATTTATTTCGAGTTCAGAAATAAATATTTGGAAATATAGTTGTATATCCATTATAATTAAACAATAATAATTTTTTATTTAAACAAAGAATTTTGACAACGGGGGTTTATTCGTGAAAACAGTCTTATCATCCTTAAAGAACTACAAACTACCGGCTTTTGTTGCCTTTAGTCTCATGCTGATTGAATTAGCAGTCGAGCTGTTACTTCCTTTCTTCTTAGGGAAAATGATTAATAATGGGGTTATGGCACAGGACTTAAATAATATTATCATGTGGGGAAGTATCATGATCGGGCTTGCGATCTTTTCCTTTATTTCTGGAATTATTAATTCATTCTTTGCTTCACACGTAAGCTGGGGATTTGCTCATGATATGCGTGAAAGACTATTCCGTAAGGTTCAGGCATTTTCATTTGCTAATTTAAATAAATATCCAACGTCTGGATTAATGACGCGCTTCACTAACGATGTACGCCAAATACAAAACACGATTTTTATGGCACTTCGAATTATGGTAAAAGCGCCATTACTAGTTGCGGGTGGCGTTATTATGGCTTTCATCGTAAATCCACGATTAGCCGTTATTTTCCTCATAACCGTTCCGCTTCTCATCGGATTTTTATTATGGGTCCTCAAAAAAGCTACAAAAATGTTTGATCGTGTACAACGTAGTGTCGATTATGTAAACCGTGTTATGCAGGAAAATTTGGCTGGAATGCGTTTGATTAAGGCTTTCTTCCGTCGTAATTACGAAGAAAATCGCTTTATGACTGCAAATACACGTTTAAAAAATAATACCCGTACAACATTCCGTTTTGTTGAGGCATCCATGCCAGTTTTACTGTTCATCATGAACGTTAGCTTAATCGCGATCCTTTGGTTTGGCAATGCGCAATCTCTAGCAGGAACTACGGAAGTTGGGGATGTCGTAGCAATCGTTAATTATGCAATGCGTGTGGCAATGGCAATTTCTATGTTCTCATTTATTATCATGGCTTTCTCGCGTACAAAAGCATCTGCCGATCGTCTCAGTGACGTATTAAATGAAGAAGTAGATTTATCAGACCGTAAAGATGCCCAGCAAACTCAACCTGTTACAGCTGGGAAAATTGAGTTTCAAGATGTATCATTCACGTATCCAACGGCAGAGGAACCTATCTTAAAACATATTTCATTCACTGTTCATGCTGGTGAAAAACTAGCAATTATTGGAGCAACTGGTGCTGGGAAAACATCATTATTCCAGTTAATCCCACGCCTTTACGATACAACAAAAGGTGAAATTTATATTGATGACAAACCAATCACCTCCTATACATTGGACACGTTACGAAGAAGTATTGGTTATGCACCTCAAAGTCCACTGCTATTTAGTGGTCCAATCATCGAAAACATCGCTTGGGGGAAGGACAATGCAACACATGATGAGATTTTAAAAGCAGCACAGGATGCACAAATCCACGAAACCATTATGGACTTACCAGACCAATATCATACAAAGGTTGGTCAAAAAGGTGTTAATCTTTCCGGTGGGCAAAAACAACGTATTTCAATTGCTAGAGCACTGATCCGTAAACCGAAAATCCTCATGCTGGATGACAGTACAAGTGCACTTGACTTAGCTACGGAGTCCCGTCTACTTGAGGCCATCCAAGAAGATGTTCATACCATGCTAATCATCACGCAAAAAATATCTACAGCAATGAAGGCTGATCGAATTTTGCTAATGGATTATGGAAACATACTTGCAATCGGAACACATGATGAACTCATACGTAGCTCTGATTTATATCGAAAAATTGTTGAATCTCAGTTTGGAAAGGAGTATCCTCATGTCGATTAAACAGTTAAAAGAACCTTTTCAATATAAAAAAATTCCAATTGAAAACATATCAGATGAGATTAAACAAAAACGGGCGAGAAATACAGCTGGAACAATCAAACGAATTTGGTCTTATTTAGCTAGAGAAAAAGCAAAGCTATGGCTAGTAATCTTAATGGTGGTCATGAGCTCTGGCTTAAGCTTACTTGGCCCTTTTATGGTTGGTATGGCTATCGATGACTATATTGTTGAGAAAGAAGTAGCTGGTCTAGGGACACTCGTTGTCGGATTATTAGTTGTGTACCTATTCCATTCCCTTTCCATTTTTATGCAGAATTACTGGATGGTTGGGATTGCCCAAAATACTGTTTACGACTTACGATCTGATCTATTTCATCAATTCCATCGCTTACCGATCTCTTATTTTGATAAGCGACAGCATGGAGAGTTAATGAGTAGAATTACGAATGATATCGATAATATAAATAACACATTGAACCAATCGGTGATTCAAATTTTCTCAAGTGTGCTTACCCTTCTTGGAACATTAGCCGTAATGATTTATTTGAGTCCGATTCTAACGGTTGTTACGATGACAATTATTCCAGTTATGTTCTTTGCGACTCGCTGGATTACTAGAAGAACTGGTCCATTATATAAATTACAACAAAACGATTTAGGTGATTTAAATGGATATGTGGAAGAAATTGTTTCTGGTCAGCATGTTGTAAAAACGTACTCACAAGAACAACGTGTTATTGCCGAATTTGAAGAGAAGAATAAAAAGCTTAATCGCTCAGGGTTTTGGGCATTAACAATCGCTGGTTTTATCCCTAAAGTAATGAATATGCTTAACTTCATGAGCTTTGGTTTAATCGCACTCGTTGGTGGGATTTTAGCAATTAACGGAACTGGACTAGTTACCGTTGGGATAATTGTGATTTTCACGGAGTATGCTAGACAATTTACTCGACCACTAAATGAGCTATCAAACCAATTTAACGTACTCTTGTCTGCTGTTGCAGGTGCAGAACGCGTGTTTCATGTAATCGATGAAGAGAAAGAAGAAACGGATGAGCATTCTGCGATTGAATTACCGGAAACACAAGGACATTTCCAATTTAGGCACGTTTCCTTTGGGTATGAGGATGAAGCTATTTTAAAGGATATTAGCTTTGAAGCGAAGCCTGGTGAATCCATTGCATTTGTCGGTCATACTGGTGCTGGGAAAACAACGATTATTAATCTAATTTCACGTTTTTATAATTACGATGGTGGGAAAATTACATTAGACGGAAAAGAACTGAAGAAAATAAAACGATCTAGCCTACGAAAACATATGGCATTTGTACTTCAAGACTCCTTCCTATTCCATGATACTATTCGTGAAAATATTCGTTATGGAAGATTGGACGCAACTGATGAAGAAGTAACAGAAGCAGCCAAAAAAGCTAATGCACATGAATTTATTACTCAATTGCCTGATGGATATGATACGGTATTAGACCAAGAAGGTAGTGGTATCAGTCAAGGGCAAAAGCAATTGTTAACCATTGCTCGAGCATTTATTGCGGAACCTTCTATCCTTGTGTTAGATGAAGCAACTAGTAATATCGACACCATTACCGAATTAAAAATTCAAGAAGCACTGAAAAAATTAATGGACGGTAGAACGAGCTTTATTATTGCTCACCGCTTGAATACTATCCAAGAAGCAGATAAGATTATCTTGTTAAAGCATGGCGAAATCATGGAGCAAGGCAGTCACGAGGAATTATTGCAACTTAGAAGAAATTATTTTGATCTATACAAAGGTCAGTTACAAGAGGTAGGTAGTTAAGAAAAATGGTACACTAGGATTATTAGGCAGTTTGAAAGTGAGGGTTTCGTTTTGGGACGTAAAGGAAAAATGATTGAACAAGAGATCAATAGCACCTATTTACAGGAAAACATGACACTAAAAACATATCAGCCAGAATCGTTTTCACCGTTATATAAATACCATATTTGCATCATGCAGGATGGTAATGATTATTTTCAATTAGGTCGAATAGCTACCCTTAGTGACCGGCTACATGATGACCATGAAATTGAAAACACAATCTTTGTTGGAATTCATTACAAAGACCGTCATGATCGATTAAAAAAATATCATCCAAACGGCGAGCAGCATGAGGCTTATGTTAAATTTTTAGTACATGAGGTTGTACCACTTCTCGATGACTTTTTACCAACCTATCATATGGGAGGCTCACGTGCATTAATGGGAGATTCACTTGCTGGAACACTTGCACTTGTAGTCGCTAGCAAATATCCAAACACATTTGGGAAAGTAATTATGCAGTCCCCATTAGTCGATGATAAGGTACTCGAAATTGTAGATAATGCCAAGGATCTGCAAAGTGTAGAAATCTATCATACCATTGGCACCGCTGAGACAAATGTAAAAACAACGGTTGATCCAGAAGTTGATTTTGTTACGCCAAACCGTAAATTGAAAGAAGTATTAGATCAGAAAGGGGCGACTTATTACTATAAAGAAATCCCCGATGGTGACCACACGTGGAAGTATTGGCAAAAGGATATGCCAGAAGTATTGACTACAATGTTTTAAAAACTTAAAGAATTTTCCATTTAATCATAAAATAGTCTCTTCATTTAAAGCTGTTTTTGTTATAATGAAAAGAACACGAAAAAATACGTGCTAAGCGAATAGTGAAAAAATCGAGTAGGAGGTTTTAAAATGAAATATGGTATTGCAATTTTTCCTTCTAAGAAAGTACAGGATGAAGCCAATTCGTATAGAAAACGATACGATCCGCATTACGCGCTAATTCCACCACATATTACCTTAAAAGAAGCATTTGAAGTAGATGAAGATACATTAGATGAGTTAGTTGTCGAGTTAAAGCATATTGCGAACGAAACAAAACCATTTACGATTCAAATTAATAAGGTTAGCTCGTTTGTACCAGTAACAAACACCATTTATCTTAAAGTAGAACCACACGACACGTTAACAGCTTTATATAAGAAGATGCATGCTGGTAAATTCCCTGATAATAAACGGTACACTTTTGTTCCTCACATTACAATTGGTCAAAAATTATTGGATGATGAGTATTCGGATGTATTTGGAAGCTTGAAAATGAAGGACTTCAGAATCGAAGATACCATCGATCGTTTCCAACTTTTATATCAACTAGATAATGGGTCTTGGACTGTACATGATTCATTTGTTTTTGGGAAGGAATCCGTGTGAACACAAAAATCGTAGAAACAAACGAAGAAAAGAAACATGCTTTTCAAGTAAGGACCATTGTATTTGTAGATGAACAACATGTACCACCAGAGGAAGAGCTAGATGAACATGATGCAGAAGCTATTCATTTTATAGGCTATCAAGACGATGTACCGATTGCTGCCAGCAGACTTCGATTCGTTGATAGCTACGGTAAACTTGAACGCATATGCGTGTTAAAAGAACATCGTGGAAAATCATTTGGAAAACAAATAATTGAAGCGATGGAAGAGGTTATTATCGATAAAGGTTATTCCAAAGCAAAATTAAATGCCCAAACACATGCAGAGGACTTCTATAAACGTCTTGGATACCAAACCATATCTGGAGAATTCATGGACGCTGGAATTCCACATGTGACGATGGTAAAAGATCTTAATTAGACCGCTATTTTGCGGTCTCAGGCTGTCGAAAAACCCTCGACAGCCTGTTTTTTATTTAGAATACTTTAACAATTCACCGCGTTAATTTGTTATAATATAAGTAACAATATAAGGCGGTGGTAACTGTGTTTCATACTAGAAATAATACTCAAAATGAAGTGGAATTTGTAAGTATAGAAGACTTAGTACCCCAAGATCATTTACTTCGTAAG